>NZ_JBQFRB010000004.1:0-326739 GCF_056537185.1 Ruegeria sp. CG4
GCCCTTGCTGAACAAGTTCAGCGCTCAGCCGCGACCCGATAAAACCCGCGCCCCCCGTGATCAGAATCTTCATTAAGCTATCCACCATGTCTACAGATGGCGCGTCACTAGTTCATTAATACTTCGATTGCAATCGGGGCGCGCATTGCAGCCTGCCGTTCTGCCACGGTGGTTGCAGCATATCTGGCATGTCCCGAGGGGTATGTTTTTGAGGTTCGAAACCGCTGTTCGCCACCGGTTCTTCTCGCTCTGTTCTACCCTCGCCTAACACGCCTTAGACCCAACAGGGTCAAACACCGCGCTCTAAGGTGTCGTATTCTTATTGCTCTCCCGAGGCGCGGCGACGTATCGGGCACCATCAGACGATCAGCTCGATCAAGAATGGACCGAGTCTTGCGAAACTGGCCTGCATCAGATCGCCAAGCTGGTCCAGATCGGTGGCCACTGCGGCCTCGACCCCCATGCCGTTGGCCAGATTGGCCCAGTTCAGATCCGGTTTGCCAAGGTCCAGCATGTCCATCGCCGTAGGGCCCGGCGTTGCACCGACATTGCCGTATTCGCCGATCAATATCTGGTACTTGCGGTTCGAGATGATGATCGTCGTGCAGGGCAGCCCTTCGCGCGCCTGTGTCCAGAGCGACTGAAGCGAATACATCGCCGAGCCGTCGGCCTGCAAGCTGATCACCCGGCGTTCACCTTTAGCCGCGATGGCGGCCCCGGTGGCCACCGGCAGGCCATCGCCAATGGCCCCTCCGGCCAGATGCAGCCAGTCATGGGCTGGGGCCGCGAAGGTGTGCGGATAGAAAGCCCGTCCATAGGACACGCTTTCATCCGAAATGATCGCATTCTCGGGCATCAAAGCCGCAACTGCCTGCGCCAGACCTTCCGGGCTGCAAGCGCCCGAAGGGGCCTCGGGTCGAGGGCCAGGATCAGGGATCGCGACGGCGGGCGCGTTCAGTTCATCCACCAGTGCCTGAAGCGCGGCTTCGGCGTCCTGATCCGGGCGCGACAGACGAATGAAACGTGCGTCGTCGGCATATTGGGTCGAGGATTTCCCCGGATACGCAAAAAACCCCACCGGAGGTTTGGCACCGACCAGAATGATGGTCTTGAAATTCGCAAGCGTTTCGCGCGCCAGGTCGGTGTCATAGGGCACCCGCACCAACGGCAGACGCCCGCGTCCCCGCGCCAGATGCGGCGTGACGAAATCTGCCATCAGCGCCGCGCCGGTCGCCTGCGCCACCCGCCAGGCCAGGCTCTGCGCGGGGGTCAGCACACCGTGGCCTGCCATCAGGATCAGGACATTTTCGTCATCCCGCAGGGTGCGGGCGGCCTGAGCGACAGCCGCAGGATCGATCTTTGCCGGGACTGGAACCGGCAGCGGATGGGCAACCCTGCCGCCCTTATCCCAGCTGACATCCGAAGGCAGGATCAGTGTGGCGATCTGCCCCGGCATAGTTTTTGCTGCCTGAATGGCACGGGCCGCATCGGCCCCGACCTGATCGGATCGCGAACTGGTATGCACCCAGTTCGACACCGTGCGCGCCATACTGTCCGTGTCGGCCTGTAACGGAGCATCGTGCCTGGCATGATAGGTGGCCTGATCGCCCACGATATTGACTATCCCCGACCGCGCCCTGCGGGCATTATGCAGGTTGCCCATTCCATTGGCCAATCCCGGACCGCAATGCAGCAAGGTCGAGGCTGGCTTGCGCGCTATCCGGAAATAGCCGTCTGCCATGCCAGTGACGACGTTCTCCTGCAGGCCAAGAACGCAGTGCATCCCCGGGATCTGATCCAGAGCCGCCACGAAATGCATCTCGCTGGTGCCGGGATTGGCAAAACAAGTGTCCACACCCGCCCCAAGAAGTGTTCTGACCAGGCTTTCTGCACCATTCATTCTCGCTCTCACCGTTCGAAAAGTCTCGTCTGCACATCAGCCTAGCGGCCTCAGCGGCCGATCAGAACCCGTTATGTGCCTTCAGTAATGCCTTTCCTAACTCCTGAACATGACAGCTTGTCGCCTGGACCGGCAGAGCACGATGAAGAGAAAACCGGCGTGATCGTCGCAAGGTATCTCGACGCCCGCCTTTGATGATCACGATTATTCAGTCTTGCTTGCCTTCGGTTTCATCAACCCATTCTGCACGGGGATTGGCCCCCACTTCCTCCAGTTTCTTCAAAACTTCGGCTTTCCAGCCTGCCTTGATGTTGAGCGCGAGCTGTGACGCCGGTCGGTGGTCAGGCTGAAGGATCGCGTATTCATATCTGAGCGGGTTTTCGAACGGCAAAAACGCAACCTTCCCCTGAGACAGCCCCAATTCACGTTCGGTGGCAAAGGTCAGCGGATCAACGATGGTGCAGCACTGACCCGAACTTACAAAGGGGATCAACGGAAGAAAGTACTGGCAGGTGACAGTCGGTTTGTAGTTTGCAGATTCGTCCTGAAACTCTTGCCGGATCTTACGCTGGAACGGATGGGTTTCGTGCAACCCGCCCATGGGGATCCCATCCAGATCAGAAATCGTTATGCTTTTCCGGGACGCCAGAGGGTGTGCGCTGTCTATGGCGCAAAAACAGTCAGCCCCGATGAGTTCGGCTGAATATTGCGGCTTTCTGCCGGCAGAGTGTTCAAAATCAGCGAAACCAAAATCGATATTCTGGGTACCTGCAAGCTCCATGATCTGGGGCGAACTGCGTGTGGACAGCGTGATGCGTATATTGGGGTTTTCCCCGACCGACTGGCTGATGAACCGCGGGAACAGAAACGCCGAAGGACCAGGCATTGTGGCGATGTTCAAACTGCCGGAATGCCCTTTGATCAGCCCTTCCATGGTACTGGAAATCGTCGAAAGCCGATCCAGGATACCCGTAGTTTCCGCCAGAAGGTAATGCGCTTCCGGAACCGGCACCAGACGCCGCCCTTTGCGTTCGAACAACGTAAGACCCAAGTTCTTTTCAAGGTTCTTCAATGCCAGGCTGATCGCTGGTTGCGTGCGGTTCAGTTTTTTCGCCGTCTGAGAAATGGAACCGGTTTCCATCACTTCGCGAAATACGGCCAGTTGGGTAAGATTCATGCGCTATATATAAGCTAAATTTTAGTTTTGTGAAATATAACAAATTTGTATTTATGTGAATTCCCTCTACGCTGGCGGGATCAAATTTCGGGCAAACCGAATCCGATGATCCACAACTTGGAGGAAACGATGAGACTATCGAAATGCCTGGCAGGCATCGCTCTGGCTGGCGCGCTGGCCGCACCGGCGCTGGCACAGGACCCGACCTTTTTCCGCATCGGTACCGGCGGGGCTGGCGGAACCTACTTCCCCATCGGCGGCACAATCGCAAACGGGATTTCTGCCCCTCCGGGTTCGCGCCCGTGTGAAGAAGGCGGCCAGTGCGGCGTGCCCGGTCTGATCGCGATTGCGCAATCCACCACTGCGTCTGTCTTTAACAATGCGGCCGTTCAAAACGGCGAGTTGGAGGCCGGTCTGGCCGCCGCCGACGTCACGCGCTCGATGTATCTGGGTGAGGGCAAATTCGAAGGCAAACCGCATCCTAACCTGCGCATCGTTGCTAATCTGTTCCCGGAAGACCTGCATCTGGTGCTGCCTGCCGGTCAGACCATCAACGACCTGAGCGATCTGGAAGGCAAACGTGTTGGTATCGCGCAGGCGGGTTCGGGCACTCAGGTGGCCGTTCTGCAGATGCTGGACGCCTGGGGCGTCAACCGCGACAACATGGACGAGGCCGAACTGAACAACAGCCAGAGCGCGGAGCGTCTGGCCGACGGTCAACTGGACGCCTATTTCTATGCTGCGGGCTGGCCGGTCGCCGCGATGGTTCAGCTGTCCTCGACCAAGGGCATGAACCTGCATTCCTTCTCGGACGAGGATCTGGCGAAGATCAATGAGATCATTCCGGCTTATATCCCCTCGGCCATTCCGGGTGGTGTGTACGAAGGTATCGACGGTGAGACTAAGACACCGGCCGTCAGCGCGATGCTGGTTGTATCCTCGGACCTGTCTGAAGATCTGGTCTATCAACTGACCAAGGCCCTGTGGAACGACAACACCCGCAAGCTGCTGGATAACGGCCATGCTAAGGGCAAGCAGATCACTGCTGAGACAGCGCTGGACGGTGTCGAGGCGCTGGGTGTTCCGCTGCATCCAGGTGCTGAGAAGTTCTATAAAGAAGCCGGACTTCTTCAGTAATCCGATCTCAGGAAACTCAAACACCCGGTGCCCCGCCTGGGGCACCGGGTTCTCGAAATACGCGCAATCAGGGGGCCATCATGTCCGAGACACTGAAACTTGATGACCACGAGCTGACAGCCGAGGAACTGGCTGCCATCGAAGAACAATTCGACGAAGGCGCCGCCGTCCGGCAAGTGTCGCCCGCAACCGGCAAGGTTCTGCGAGTCGTCGCTCTGATCTTTGCATTCTATGAATTCTTCACCGCCGGGTTCGGCCTGCCCGCCGATCACTGGCACATGGGCATCTATCTGGCCCTGCTGTTCATTCTGGTTTATGCGACAATACCGATTATCGGGGCCAAAAGCCTCTATGCGCTTAAAGTAAGCCGCTTCCGCATCGGTAACATTCCACTCTACGACTTGGTCTTCATGGCGTTGGGGATCATCGCTGCGCTGTATGTCGGACTCGCATGGCGCGGCATTCCGTTTCTCGGGATCGAGGAACAGACGTTCCGCATGGGCAACCCCAACACGTACGACGTGATTTTGGGCGTAATCATCATCCTGCTGGTTCTGGACATCGCGCGCCGTACTTTGGGCTGGGTGCTGCCGCTGATCATCTGTGTCTTTATCTCATACGCTCTGTTGGGTCCGTATTTCCCCGGCTTGCTGCAACATCCCGGTGTGAACTTCAAAACTTTCGTGTCGTCGATGTACTTCCCACAGGAAGGTATCTACGGCGTCACCCTTTGGGTTGTTTCCACAATTGTGTTCCACTTTGTGCTGTTTGGCGTCATCGCCCAGCGCACAGGGCTGGGGCAGCTTTTCATCGACAACGCAACCATTTTGGCGGGCCGTTATACCGGCGGTCCGGCAAAAGTGTCGGTGGTATCCTCGGCGTTCTTCGGCACGATTTCGGGTTCTTCGGTGGCCAACACCGTTTCGACCGGCGCGCTGACAATTCCCAACATGAAGCGCCTGGGATACCCCGGCCATTTTGCAGGCGGGGTCGAGGCCGCGTCCTCGGCCGGTGGCCAGATCACTCCGCCGATCATGGGGGCGGCCGCCTTCATCATGGCCGAGTTCCTCGAGGTTCCCTATACAACCATCGTGATCGCGGCGATCTTCCCGGCCATCCTGCACTATGTCGGTGTCTTTGCTGTCGTGCACCTGATGGCGCGCAAGCTGAACCTGAAGGGTCTGGCGAAAGAGCAACTGCCGCAGCTCAAGGCTGTCTGGGCCGAAGGCTGGGCCAACATCGTGCCTCTGATCGGCCTGTTGGTAGTGCTGTTCACGGGCTACACGCCGTTCATGTCCGCCTTTTGCGGTATCTCGCTTGCCGTGATCGCGGGCATGTCGCGCCTGAAGCAACCTCCGACGCTGATCTACGCAGCCGCATTCCTAGCCTTTGTCCTCTGGAAGTTCTCGGATGGCGGCTTCGATCTGACCATGACGGTGATCCTGTGCGCGCTGTCGGTAATCGCGACCCTCAACCCCCAGAAACGGATCGAAGTACCCGAGATGCTGGCTGCGGTGGAACTGGGTGTCAAATACTCGCTGGCCGTTGGTGCCGCTGCCGCCGCCGTTGGCATCGTCGTAGGCGTGATCAACACGACCGGCATCGGGTTCCGCATCGGTTTCATGGTGACGCAGGGCGCGGGCAACCTGGCGGCGGATTTGTATAACATGATCTCGTTCGGCAGCTTCCAACTGTTTGCTATGGAAGACCTGCAGCTGTTCATCTCGCTGGTGTTCATCGCCATCGTCTGCATCCTGATGGGCGCAGGCATCCCGACCACAGCGTTATACATCATGCTGGTTTCGGTCGCACAGCCCGCGCTGGCGCAATTGGGCGTGCCGCCCATCGCCAGCCACCTATTCGTGCTCTACTACGGTGTCGTGTCCGAGATCACGCCGCCGGTCTGCACCTCGGCCTATGCGGCCGCGGCCATTGCCAATTCCAACCCGTTCCGAACCGGGCTGTCCGCCTTTACGCTTGGGCTTGGCAAAGTCATCGCGCCCATGGCCTTTGTCTATGCACCGGTTCTGCTGTTCGTGTCGTCAACCGGGTTCAATCTGTGGGAGTTCACGTACACTGCCGCCAGCTGCATTGCAGGGGTCATCGCCCTGTCCGCCGCCGTGGTAGGATATTGGCTAAAACCTCTGAACATAGCCTCGCGTATCTTGATGGCATTGGCAGGCGTTATCTTTGTCGCGCCCAGCCTGACCGCTGATCTGATCGCGCTGGCCGTGGCCTCTCCGGTCATTGTCACCCAGATGATCGCCCGCAACCGCAGTCATTCCCCGGCATAACACCATGGCGGAGCAAGTCACCATCATCGGCGCTGGCATCGTCGGCATCTGTTGCGCGTTGTCCCTGCAGGAGCGCGGCATTCCCGTCCGACTTTTGGACAGAAGCGAACCGGGGCAGGAAACCTCGTTCGGAAACGCAGGCGTTGTCTCTCCGTGGTCGATCATCCCGCAAGCCGTGCCGGGGATCTGGAAAAAGCTTCCGGCAATGCTGCTGAACCCAAAAAGCGCGCTGTCTGTCCGGCTTTCGTTTTGGCCAAAGATGGTTCCCTGGGGGATGCGCTTTCTGGGTAACTCCGGCGAAAAGACGGTGCGTGAGATTTCGGATGCAATGGAGCTGTTGTGCCGTCCTTCCATTGATCTGTACCGGCGGCATCTGCAGGGCACCGGTCACGAGGATCTGATCACCGACAGCTTCTATGTCCACGCGTTCCGCCATCCGGAACAGGCCAACCTGGATGGGCTGGACTACCTCATTCGGCGGGAAAAGGGCGGCGACCTCGACCGCATCGATGGCGTCGAATTGCGGCGTATCGAACCTGCGCTGAGCCGTGATTTCAAGGCTGCCATTGTGATCAAGGGTCAGGCACGCGTCACATCTCCGGGGCGGTTGGCTGCGGTTCTGGCCGACAAGGCCAGAATACAGGGCGCAGAAATCGTCCAAACCGAGCTAAAAGGGCTGAGCCGTGCGCAGGATGGCGGCTGGCAGCTTGCCACCGCGCAAGGGCTCCTTCATGCCGACAAGGTCGTTCTGGCCGCCGGGGTCTGGTCAGCCGAAATCCTGAAACCCCTTGGCTTGTCGATCCCGCTGGTCGCCGAGCGCGGATATCATGTCGAGTTTCCAACGCCTTCCGCCAGTCTGAACAATTCGGTCATGGATGTGGACGCAAAAGTTGTCGCAAGCTCGATGCAGGGTGGCCTTCGTGTCGCGGGAACAGCCGAGTTCGCAAGCGTCGACGCGCCCGCCGATCCCGGAAAGCAAAAGACACTGACCGCGCAAGCCAAGTCCATGGTTCCGGACCTTGATACAAGCGGCGCAAGGTTCTGGATGGGGCGGCGTCCGTCCTTTCCGGACAGCCTTCCCGCAATCGGACCTTTGAACGGAAAAGATGGTCTCTACACGGCGTTTGGCCATTCCCACTATGGGTTGATGATGGCTCCGAAAACCGGCGAGCTTGTGGCCGACATCATCTCCGACCGCAGCCCAAATATCGACCTGGACCCGTTTTCACTGGCCCGGTTTTGAACCTCTGATCTGAAAGGAGCTGACGACCATGCCAATTTACGAAGGCGGCCAGAACATCTGTGGTGCCTCGATAGGGGTTTTATGCCTTGAGAGCTATTTCCCCAAACCTCCGGGTCATATCAAGAACCCGTCCAGCCTGCCGTTTTCGGTGCTATACGAAATGATAGATGGCGTTACCGTCCCGACCCTGTTGAAGAACCCGACCCCGGAACTGCTGGGCCCCTTTATCGCCGGGGCACGGCGCCTTGAGGCCGAGGGTGTACGGGCCATCACCGGCAGTTGCGGTTTTCTGGCGCTCTTCCAAAAGGAACTGGCGGCTGCTGTGTCCGTCCCGGTCTTTGCATCCAGTCTGATACAGGTGCCTTTGGCGTTTCACATGACCGGCGCAAATGCCCCAGTGGGCGTGCTGACCGCAGATGCGTCGGCACTAACGCCGAAACATTTCGAAGGTGTAGGTGCCGCGGGCATCCCCGTCGCGGTACAAGGGCTGGAGGACAGTACCGAATTTGCCGAAGTGATCCTGCGCAACACGCGAACGCGTATGGACACTGATCTTATCGAAGTTGAAGTCATGCAAGCGGTTCGCAGCCTGAAGCGGAGGGACCCGGGCATCCGGTCATTGGTTCTTGAATGCACCGATCTGCCACCCTATGCCGCGCGGATTCAGGAAGAACTGCAGCTTCCCGTTTTTGACCTGACGACACTGGCGCAGATGGCGCATTCCGTAAGCACGCGCAGTTCGTATTCAGGGATCATGCCCTGGTCTTAAAAGTCAAAAGGCACGCTGTTGGACGTGCCCAAAAGCACGAGCCGGCGACGTTACAAATGTCGGCGGCTTTCGCCGGCACACTAAAAAAGACGCGCGCATCCCAACGGTTATGATCCTGACAGATGGGCAAAACCTGTTTTCGCGTTTGCGGCAGGCCCTCGGAAACAAGTCCGGTCTTGAAGGGTTGCCCAACACCGCAATGACACCCGGGCCCGGCAGAGAAGATCGAAGTCAGAGTGTCCCACAGAGCGGATTTGCATCGCTGGAAGGGGAACAATCGGCTACTCTGAACGCAAAGCTGCTGAACCTTGGAGACCTTCTTGCGGAGACGAATGCCAAATCTGACGTGCGACAAGACCCTGCAAAGACGAGTTTCAACTCTGGCCTATGCCCTGCTGCTTTGGGTTTGCTTTCATGGGGTATCCACCGCTCAGGTTGCTGACCCCGCGCAGTTGGCGGCCGCCGCGGATTGCATCCGAAAAGCGATCTCAGGGAATCCTCAGATCGACGTTGAGATTGAATTTGAAGTTGGTCCAGCCGGCGACATCGTGGGGCTACCGGTGATGACCGCGCCGGCGGCCGCCCGGTCCGCGCATCGCCAGTTCTACTTTTTCTTCGCGTCTGCGCTGGAGGGTTGCGCGCCGTTTCGGGATGGCCTTGAGCGCCAGAGATACAAAGCCAAGTACAGCCAGGGCAACCTGACCATAACCGGTGCGCCAGCCGCACAGTCCGCATTGCTCCGGGAAGCTCCGCCTGCGTTGAAACAGCTTCCGCCGCTAAGACCGCTCCCACCGCTGAAACCGGTGCCGGAAAATGGCACTGCAGAATCGGAAGCTGCCTTGGCGCTGGACAAACAGGCGATCCGCGACATACAGGCCCGGCTGATTGTTCTGGGCCATGATCCGAATGGAATAGACGGTGTTATGGGTCGCGGGACCAGAGGGGCAATACAGGCGTGGCAGGCCAGCCGGGGCTTTCCGGCAACGGGTTACCTTTCAGCCAACCAACTGGCAGCACTCAGGATCCAGTCGGAAGCGCCGTTGCAATCCTGGCTTGCGTTTCCCGACAACAGCAACCTCTACAACCCTCCGCCCCCGATTCCGATTGGGCCAACGGAAATGTCGGGGAACTGGCGTTTCACAACAACCTGCGGATCCCGCAGCAAAATCGGACAGCAGAAAATTACGGGCGCTATGAAGGTCAGACATGTCGGTGGCGGCAATTACACGGGCCAGGTGAAAACCTCGCAAGGGTTTACTGGGCGATTCAACGGTCGGTTGTCGGGGCGTCGAATGTCGGGTGAGATTAATTATGGCTTCCTGCTGGGGCGTGTTCGCAGCAACGGGGTTGTCGCGGACCAAAAACTGGCAATCAGCGGGCGCGATTCAAACGGTTGTTCGTTCTATGCGGCAAAAACCAGTTAGTACTGTTTTGACTTGGACTGGTTTCAACCGTCTTCACCAAACCTGACTTGCCACACGTTCTCGCACTGATGGTTAGGTCGCAAAGGCTGTCGTCTGACACAGACGAGACACCGGAAACCGCACCGATATTCCTGGATGTCTGGCTGTTTACCCATGCCGATCAAGGCGGACGCGCATCCCTGGCAGTCATGAAGGAATGGCTGTCGGGTTTTCTGTGGCCAAATCCGACATAACAACCGCCGTTGGTCAGCGTTCAGGCCGTCGTGCTAATTGCCCGGTTGAACGTCTGGAAGTCGCAGGGATTGCCCAGCCGGACACCGTCCTTTGCAACGTTGTCCACTGTACACTTGGCAAGCGGCGTATTCGAACCGCCAGTCTGCAACAGGGTCGCAAGCCACTCCATTCATCATCCAAAGCAAAACGACGGCGATACAAGCGGCATTTGCGGTGGCTGATCGAAGCCGGCGATGAAGACCGAGTTCGCTTCCGAGCTTTGGTGCGACTAACGCGTCAATATGGCAAGAGATTTCAAAAAAAGTTGCCCAAAGCCGTGCCGTACAGAGTGAACGACTTCACGAGGGTTTTCGTCACCCCAGCCCGTCCCCATCAACCGGAATACCTAATCCGATTTTTTTCCGTCCCATGACCACAGATGTTCGAAAGCGACGGACGTTTGAATTGTCGAAAAACAGCCGCTTCGTAAGTTCTTGAAAATCATCCATGTCCTTTGCAGTGCAGACCAGACAGAAGTCGGCGTCTCCTGTGATGTAATAGCACTGCTGGACCATGGGCTCGGACTGCACCTGACGCGAGAACGCGTCTATCTGATCCTGACGTTCCCGCTCCAGTTCAACCATGACGATGAAGCTCATCGCGACGCCAAGTTTTTTAGCGTCAACAATCGCCACTTCGGACAGAATAGCCCCCGAGGTTCTGAGCGCTTTCAGACGCCTTTGTACGGATGCGACAGACAAGCCCGTCTCTGACGCAAGGGCTTCGAGGCCCATCTTTGCATCGGCCTGCATCAGTTGAAGCAGCTTTCGGTCAAACTGATCGAGTTTCACGCGACACCCTCATCATTTAGAGAAAATTTCCCACAACTTCGGTAAATTTGACCATAATAGATCATCATTTGCGCGTACAACTCTCTCCATGAAAAACTCAAAGATACTCGACGTCGCAAAACCGCTGGCTCTGCTTGCTGCATGCCCTGCCTACAGGCCAAGCCCCTTGGAGACCCGCAGTTTCCAGGGAAGACCGATGCTGATCAAGGACGAAACCGGCAGAATGGGCTTGGGCGCATTCAAAGCGCTCGGTGGTGTTTATGCTGTCGCCAAGCTGATCGAAGCGCGCGTTGGCCACCCCGTAGAAGCAAACGCCTTTCTGGACGACATTGTAAAGGACATCGCACGCTCGATGACTTTTGTTTGTGCCAGCGCAGGTAATCACGGCATGGCTGTGGCCGCTGGCGCGCGTCTGTTCGGAGCAACGGCCCGCATTCACCTCGCCAAAACGGTGCCCGAGGACTTCGCCATTCGTCTGCGGGACAAGGGCGCAGAGGTAGTTCGGTCCGGCGACGACTACGAGGAAAGTGTTGCAGAAGCCATTGCCGATGCCGAGGCAACCGGCGCCATCCACCTCGCCGACGGCTCCTGGCCCGGATACACCGAACCACCCCGGCTGGTTATGGAAGGATATACCGTCATTGCCGAAGAAATTCGGCAGGCGTTGGAGACCGCCGGAACCTGGCCCAGCCATGTATTTTTGCAGGCCGGCGTTGGCGGCCTGGCCGCAGGGGTCGCTTACATGATCCGGTCCAATTGGCCGGTTCAGCCAAAGATCATAGTCGTCGAACCGGATGCCGCGCCTTGCCTCAAGGAAAGCGCCATGGCGGGTGAGATCGTCACTGTAGAAGGACCCGTGTCAAACATGGGGCGGCTCGATTGCAAGACACCGTCCATGTTGGCCCTGGATATTTTGAAACAGTGCGCCGATGATTGGGTTACGGTCAGCGACCAACAGGCTTTGGATGCCGTAAAACAGGCCCAGGACCTGGGTTTCTCCACGACACCTTCCGGTGCGGCAGGTTTGGCAGCCTGCTTGATGGTTGAAACCGACCTGCCGCTGATCATCCTGTCCGAAGGAAGTGTGGCCGATGCTTGACCTCACCGCATTTCGTCGGGATTTGCATGCCAACCCGGAAACCGGTTTCGATCTTGACCGGACCTCTGGACAGATCGCAGCAGCGTTGGAAGACGCAGGGCTTGAAGTCACCCGTGGGGTTGGCCGGACTGGTCTCGTCGCGACCCTGCGACGGGGTCCCGATGAAACTGCGATCGGCTTTCGTGCCGATATGGACGCCCTGCCGATACATGAGGCGACAAACTTGCCCTATCGCTCTAAAACGGAAAGCAAGTTTCATGGATGCGGGCACGATGGTCACAGCACCATGCTGCTTGGGGCCGCGCTGGAACTTGCGGCGGATCCATCATTGAAACGGACCATTCACTTCATCTTTCAGCCGGACGAAGAAAACGGAAATGGAGCCGCCGCGATGATCGCGGATGGTTTGTTCGACCGCTTCCCCATGGCCGCAATCTTCGGTCTTCACAACATGCCGGGAATGGAGCTTGGTCATTTCGCCACGCAGGCAGGGCCATTCTGCGCGTTTGAGGATAATTTCGAGATCCATATTCAGGGTCGGGGCGGGCACGCTTCCATGCCCGAAAAAGGCATCGATCCGATTGTGGTCGGTGCCGCGATTGTGCAGCAATTGCAATCGATCGTCTCTCGCTCGCTTCCAGCCAGCGAACACGCAGTGGTTTCCATCACCGAATTCCTGACGGACGGTGCGCGCAATATCCTGCCCAGCAATGTAACACTGCGCGGGGACTGCCGAGGTTTCACGGGGGATGTGTCTGAAAGCATAGAACGCAGAATGCGCGCGATTGTGGCCGGTTTATGCGCAGCGCACGCAGCAGAGGCGCAAGTTGATTACTCGACTTCCTTCCGACCACTGGTGAACGACGACAGGGCAACCGATTGTATTTCAGGCGCGGCCCGTGACGTTGGTAGAATAAACGATACTTATGGCCGGGTCGGTTTTTCGGAAGACTTTGCCGAGTTTCTTGCACATCGTCCGGGGGCATTCATCCTGATGGGTAACGGGGTTGAGGGGAACAATGCGATGCCGCTTCACAACCCGTCATATGATTTCAACGATGATGCTATCCGCCATGGAATTGCGTTTTGGACCAACCTTGCACGCCGGGAGTTCTGATACGGAAGGCTGTGTTCAAGCACATGATTTGAACGGCGGCATTGTTACGCCGATCTTATACTGGTGATACGTCAAGCCTATGAAACGCTTCCGGATGAAGCGCAGACATCCAATGATTACGGCAACCATTACAAGGGCCGTCAAAGCGTGCCGCCGAGAAGTTTATGTTGGGCCGGGTTAAAAAGGCGCATCGAAGCCCTTGACCCGTTAACAAAGTGGGCTTCTTCATTGAAAGAATATTTCCTAGGATGTCATCGTAAATTGTACCGAGTGTATTGAAAGCTAAGCTAACAGGGAGATGCCTGTTGTTGGAGCGCAGACATTGCGCTCTGCCACGACGGCATGTGAAACCACCGAATGTCCGATATTGCGCTTTGGCTTGAGAAACACGGTTTGACCAAGTACGCCAAGGCCTTTGCCGAGCATGAAATCGAGCTAAGCGATCTATCCGAATTAACGGACCAGGATCTTGTCACGATCGGACTTCCCCTTGGTCCGAGACGGCGTTTCCTGAAAGCGGTTCGTGTCGATGCAGAGGCCGGGCAAAGCCAGCCCAAGGGTCCTGACGGCCCGACAATCGTGGCCGAGCGCCGGCAACTTACCGTAATGTTCATCGATCTGGTCGGGTCAACTGAAATTGCCCAGCGCGTCGATCCTGAAGATCTGGCGGAGGTACTTCGGCTTTTCAAGGAAACATGCGCCGCGTCCATTGCAGCCTTTGATGGCCATATTGCAAGTTATTATGGCGATGGAATCATGGTCTTTTTCGGGTTTCCTCACGCCCATGAAGATGATGCAGAGCGTGCCGTTCGTGCGGGGCTTCGCATTATCCAGGAAGTACCGGCTATTCGCACTCACGCGAAACTGAATGTCAGAATTGGGATAGCGACCGGATTGGTCGTCGTTGGTGATTTGCGCGGCGAAAAAATGTTTGAGGATGGAACCGCCATGGGCGAGACGCCCAATCTGGCCGCCCGTCTGCAGACTATGGCGGACCCGGGAACGCTGATCGTTGCTCCTAGCACGCAACAGCTAGCCGGCGACGCTTTCAACTACGTTCTGCGCGGCGCATTCAAACTCAAGGGTTTCGCCAGGGAGGTTGAAGCCTGGCAGGTTACCGGAACGCGGGAAACCGTCAGCCGCTTTTTGGCCTTGGATGACGAGTTGCTCAAGCCTTTGGTCGGCCGCACCGCAGAGTTTGAGACCCTGAACGAAAAGTGGCAGTTGGCCAGGAACGGTCAGGGACAGGTTGTGCTGGTGTCAGGCGAGCCTGGAATTGGCAAGTCGCGATTGGTTGAGGAATTACGACAGAGTATCGCGGGGGTGCCGCACACTCAAACTCGATACCAGTGTTCGCCTTACCATTACGCAAGTGCATTTTATCCCCTCATTCGCCAACTCAAAATTGCGGCGGGACTCCGTTCCGACGATTCAAGCGACGTAAAACTCAAAAAAATCTCTGCCGTTCTTGGCGATCAGTCTGACCATGCCTTGAAGTTGGCAGCGTCGCTTCTGTCCGTTCCATTTGAAGATCAATTGGGCCCGTTGAATCTGACTCCGCAGCATCTCATGGAGCAGACGCTGGAAATGCTGCTGAGCAATCTGACGGCAGTGGCCGGGGAAAAACCGCTGCTGTTCCTGTTCGAGGATGCGCATTGGATTGATCCGACGACCAAGCTGTTGCTGGATCGGATCGTGGACCGGATTCATGACCTTCCGGTGCTGGTTGTCATGACATTCAGACCCGAGTTCGACCCGGGCTGGGCGCTGCAATCAAATCTTTCGAAAGTGGTTTTGAAGCAGTTGGATTTCCATCAGGTCAAGAACATTGTGGATGAAGTCGCCAAAGGCCAGCCGATCTCGGACGAGATGTATGAGGTGGTTGCGGCCAGATCCGACGGTGTGCCTCTATACGTGGAAGAAGTAACCAAAGACCTTCTGGAATCCGGCGGTTTGCCCGAAGGAACAGACACGTATTCAATGGGTCTGGTTTCTCCGGCGAACTCGGTTCCCAGTGCCTTGCACGATGCGTTGATGGCGCGCCTTGACCGGTTGAGTTCGGCCAAGGAAGTGGCCCAGATCGGAGCTGTCATCGGACCTCAGTTTTCGTATCCGTTGATCGCCAAGGTGGCCCGCATTGAAGATACAGCGTTGCGCGCGGGATTGGAGCTTCTGCTGGATGCAGGGATCGTTACGGTTTCTGATGCCGATGATCATGAAACCTTCAGCTACCGTCACGCGCTTATTCGCGACACCGCCTACAACAGTCTTCTGAAAAGCGAACGCCGTGTTTTGCACGCTCGTGTTGCCCGAAGACTGGAAGACAAGGAGGTTCATTCGGGTGATGCCAGCCCGGAAATTCTGGCACACCACTACACGATGGCGGGCATGAACAAGGAAGCAATCGACTACCGGCATCTTGCGGGCCAGCGCGCGGTTCAACGATCCGCCAACATCGAGGCAGGTACACAATTGTCCCTGGCGATTGAGCAGTTGGCGGAACTGAGCCAAAGCACCGATCGGGACCGAAAAGAAATCGAGATACAGGTTCTCAGGGCAGGTGTTTTGCGATCAACGGCTGGTATTGCCGCTGATGAAACCGGTTCTGTCTACTCAAGAATACGCGACCTTTGTGAACGCGTTGAAGAGACAGAACACTTGTTCCCGGTTTTGAACGGTTTGTATTCCTTTCATTTGGTGCGTGCCGAGTATGATTTGGCCAGAAATGTTGCCGGGCAATTGCTGGATCTGGCGCATTCGACTGGCCAGACGCAACATCAAATGGTGGCGCACCGGGCGATGGGCGCGGTGCTGTTCCATATCGGGGAACTGGACCCGGCCTACACGCATCTGAGCAAGGCGCTGGAACTCTACAGCCGGGAACGCGATGGGCATCTGGCATTCATTTACGGATCGGACCACGCCGCGATTACCTCATGTTTCCTGAGCCTTGCGATCTGGATGCGTGGTGCGCCGGACAAGGCGCTTGAAGTCCAGAAAAAAGCGGTCGCTGCCGCAAAGGACCTTCAGCACGCCCACAGCATCGCGCAGTCGCTGACCTACCTGTGCATGCTTCATCTTCTGCGCCGCGAACCGGAACAGGTTATCGAGGTTACTGATCAACTTGAGCAGCTTTCCTCCAAGCACTCCTTCACATTCATGACTTTGACGGCATCCCTCTGGCGAAGCTGGGTGGATGCCCATGTTTCACCCCAGCCGGAAACGATCCGCGCATTACGCAAGGCATCAGAAGCATGGTGGGCCAGCGGCGCGGGAAACTACAAGCCGTTCTTTCTTACCTTGATTGCGGAGCTCACGCTGAAATCCGGCGACCGGGAAGGTGCGCTGGATTGCCTCGCCGAAGCACGCAAACACCACGGACTGACCAATGAGGGATGGGCCCAAGCTGAGACGGAACGGGTCTATGCCCTCGCATCTTCAGAGAATGGGGTCGCTGAAAACGAGTTTCGTGTGGCTTTGGAGGTCGCGCGACAACAGAATGCAAAGATGTTCGAACTTCGAACGGCATTGGACTATGTCAAGCACTGCCAAAAATACGGTCGAGTTGCCATTCCCACTTCCGATCTTCGTGCCGTTTTGCAAACGGTCACGGGCGGAGAGCATACAATTGACGTGAGCGATGCGTTGAAATGGCTTGATGAAACAACCGTCGGCTAACGCACATCTGCTCAAGGTGACACGGACGGGTAACTCGCCCCATGCGCCTCCTAGGTTCGAGAGGCTTCAAACGCCGCCCACGCCTTTTCAAAGGCGTCGAAATCGAACCCTGATTGACGCGCGGGCTCCAGGATCAGCTTTTCGGTTTCAAGCAACTTGATGATCGCCTGTTCAAGCACGTCCACCACCTCGGGCGGAACAACCAATGCGCCATGCCGGTCTGCATGCACAAGGTCCCCGTCCCTGATTGAAAGTCCGAAGATCGACACCTCCGTTCCAACCTCTTTCACGTGCACGAAACCGTGGCTTGGCCCGACCGAACCCGCCACAACCGGAAACCCGTCGGGCAAATCGCCGAGGTCGCGCATAACCCCGTTGGTTAATGCGCCACTGATGCCAAAACCCTTGTGGATCGTGGTGTTGATCTCACCCCAATAGGCGCCGATGCAATGCGGGTAATCCGTATCCTCGACCACGGTCACGACCGGACCGGTCCCTGAAGCCATGTGCCGGTAGTAGTCCATCCGGCGCTTTCGGATCACCTCCGGAGCCTCGGTCGGCGGGTTCACGGCGGCAATCTTCGCGGTGCGTGCATATCCCACCATCGCGCCCGCACCGGGATCAGAGCACAACATCGTGCCCCGGGTGAAATCATTGAACCCACGTTTGCCCTGCGCCACTTCGATGGCGTTGCAAACCGTGGGGGTATCGACCTTTTTCAGCAGGTCCGGCAGGGACTTCTTCATATCGCCTCCAGCCAGCGGGTCAGAGCCGCCGTGGTTTGTTGCGGTTGTTCCAAAGTCGGCAGGTGACCAGCCCGTTCGATAACCTCGAGCCGGCTCTGCGGCATCAGCGCGTGCATCATTTCGTGCCGCGATACTGGACATAAGGCATCGTCGCGCCCACACAGAACAAGGGCTTCACCGTTGAAGTTTTGCAGCGTTTCGCTTTGGTCTGGCCGATCTCGCAACGCTTTGGATTGATTGACAAAGACATCGGGACCAAGACCCTCTGCCATATCCATGCAAAGGTTCAGAATTGCAGCTTTGTCCGGGCCATCGGTCAGATAATTGGGTTTCATCTCGTCCGCCATCACGATGCGCAGGTCTCCTCGTTCGACAGCGGCTATCTGCGGACCGCGCCTGGCTTTAACCTCATCCGTTTCGGCCAAATGGTTGGTGTCCATCAGCGCCAGGCCCACCACTCGGTCCGGTGCCTGCCGCAGGATTTCCATAGCCACGATACCGCCCATTGAGAGCCCCGCCACAGCAAACCGTTGCGGCGAGCAGGCCAGCACGTCTTTGGCAAGAGCTGCCATCGTGTCACGGCCCCCGATTGGCGCAGTCAGAATTGGAACCCTGCCCGACAAAGCCGCGATTTGGGCGCTGAAAAGTCGCGCGTCACACATCATTCCGGGCAACAGAACAAGCGGTGTCATTTGACCAATGCGGCCCCTTCGGCAAGCGCGCCCAGCTTGGCATAGGCGATGTCCGGGTCGACCGCACCGAAGCCGGCAAAAGTGCCAAAGCCGCAATCCGATCCCGCAATCACCCGGTCGCCCCCTACGATATCCGCAAAGCGTTCAACCCGCTGCGCGATCAGTTCGGGATGTTCGACAAAGTTCGTCGTGGTGTCGACGACGCCCGGCACCAGAATCTTGTCGGCTGGAATTTCGGCTTTGCGGTCACGAAACACGGTCCATTCGTGGGCATGGCGCGGGTTCGAGGTTTCGAACAGCACATAGCGCGACTTTGTCGACATCAGTGTCGAAAACACCTTGTCCATGCCGATATCGCAGCAATGCGGACCTTCGTAATTGCCCCAGCAAATGTGAACACGCACCTTGTCGGCCGGCACATCTTGCAACGCGTGGTTCAGCGCCTCGACATGCATGTTGGCGATTTTCAGGAACTCATCGTCGGACAGACCGGTGAACAGCATATGCCGCGACAGCGCAAGATCGGGGCAATCCAGTTGCAGATCAAGACCGGCACCAACTATGGTTTCGTATTCCGCCTTCATCGCGTCGGCCAGCGCTGCCAGATAGGCCTCGCGCGTTGGATAAAAGTCGTTTTGCAGGAACAGGGATATCACCCCGGGGCTGGCCGCGTTCATGAAGCCGCGCGCCACCCCGTGTTCGGCCATCGCCGCCTTGAGATTGGCAATATCCTTCTGCAACTCATCCTGGCCTTTTGAACGCACCTCGCCCACACACATGGGCCGGGCATATTGCGGGGTTCCGCCGTCATTCGCCAGCCGCTGCAGAAAGCCCGGAAACATCTTGAGGTCCGCTGGCGCGTTGCGCGGGCTGTCACCGGCAAAGCCGGTGTAGCGGTCCTTGACATAGGTGGCGTACGAGATTTTCGAGGTTTCACCGTCCGATACGATATCAATCCCGGCCGCCGCCTGTTTGCGCACGGTATCGGACACGGCTGCGGTCATGCAGGTGTCAAATTCGGTCTGATCGAACGGCTCCTCCCGCTCGCGTGCGAAGATGAAGTCCACGACCTCCTGACTACGCGGCAGGCTTCCCACGTGGGTGGTCAATATGCGGGTCATTTGTTCATCTCCCTTCGAAACTCCGTCCCGCGCCGGGACGGATGCCCGACGCAGGTTCTATTTGGCGCGCCCCAACCGGAAGGGGAACGCGCGCTGGCACCATTAAGCACCCGTCCAGGTCGCCCCGGCCGGATCATCGGTTGCAGTGATCCGGTACAGGCCCGCTTCGCCGGTCATCGAAGGCTCGGCGCTGTAGCTTTCGCCAGGCAAGGCCAAGGCAGTGTCGCCGTTCGACAGGGTGGTCTCAACATCGTTGATCCGGATGCGCCAGTGACCGCTTGCGGGCATCAATACGACCGGTTTTTCAGCCACGACCGCCTCGGTCACGGCCGAGCCGCGTGTCAGAAAATCAACCTCGAACCCGGGCTTGTCCTTGATCAGACCCTTTTCGCCGATCACAACCGCCGGCTTGTGCGCCGCCAGTGCCATCAGGTCCCAGTAGCGGGCGACATACTTGCCGATCACCGCGTCGACGGGAACCTCGGGGTACGCTTTCAGTTCTTCTTCGGTCAGCAGCGGCATAGGCTGGACGTTGTGCGGCAGGTCCTCGCCCTTCTTGCGGTCGTACAGAACACCGTTATTGCCCAGCATCAAACCGTGTGCCTGCGCGTCCTCGATCACCTGCGGTGCCCAGGTCACGCCGCCACCGGCATCGTCGCCACCCAGCATCGACATGATCATCCCATAGTCCTGGCCCACATTCTCGAAGCCGCGGAAGATGCCCGTCGGGATGTTGAAGATGTCACCTTCCTCGGCGATGAATTCGCCTGCAGTGCCATAACGGCCCCAGAAGAACCGCCACCGGCCTTTGGCAACAAAGAAAACCTCGGCGGTGGTGTGACTGTGCAACGAGTTGCGGCATTTCGGGGGCTGCCCAGCCGCGCCGATGTTGAACCCGATCTTGTCGGTTATGTGGACGTGCTGGTCCGGGCTTTCGCTGACCCCGCCGCCGATGATGGTAAAGTTCTCTTTCTGGTCCGAGCCCGGCGTATGGGCGTCGATGAACGCGGTTTTACAGGGTTTCAGCTCGCCATAGCGGACAATGCGGCTTTCGATGGTACTCATATCTTTGTTCCTTTTGCGGTGGGTTTGATCGGATCAAACCGTTCCACCCGGCGGGCGATTGTTCAGCCGCCGGGCGCGCAGGCTGGCGCGGTGGGCGTGGTAACGCCGCATCGCCTGCCCGGCATCCAGATTTGAGATACGGCACGGCATGCTAGAGATCGCCGGTTTTCAAAAGGATCTGTTTCCAGATCGATGTTTCGTCAAAAAGGGTGTATTCCCTGCGCAGACCCCAGGGGCCGAACTCGGCCTGGCTGATACCCAGAACAAAGACCTCGGCCCCGGTTGGAACGCCAAAGACACCCCAGCCGTCGTGCTTACCGTGCAGCGTCCAGCGGATCGCGGCGCGCGGCGGCATCATCGGATCGTCGCGGCCAATCTGATGGTGAATCTTGAATTCTGCATTCGGGAACGAGGCGCGCAGGCCCATCCAGAACCGGTCCACCGGACCCCAGCTATGTCCTGTGGTGCCGCCGGGATATTCCGACAGGACGGCGCGGTCATACTCTGCTTCGATCACACCCATGTCGGCATTCATGATACGGTTCAGGATATCAGCATATTTCTGACCCCACTCGTTGTCATTTCCACGCCCTTTGTAAGGGCCGGGCTTGTCGTTTGAGGGCGTGTAGGGTTGCACGCAGGCGTCTGGCCCACCTTCACGGGCGATCAGGTCTCGGGCGTATTCCTTGGGATCCCAGCCCATCTGCTGGACAATCGCGCTCTGGTCGCGGATCAGCCATTCGTCGTTGATCTGGTTGTTGATGGCGTGGCAATCGGCAAGAATTCGGTAAACCAGCTTTTTCCCGGTCGCTTTACCGTAAACGCCATCGCCCAGATGGGTCGCCGTTGACAGCAACCGGTGCGAGGACAGCATCCCTTCTTCCGGGGTTCCGGACCAGATCACATCCTCGCCCAGAAGCGTACGGTCGGGAAACTCGGCAAGGGTGGCCATCGTGGCCGCGATAACACCCTGATTGCCAACCACGACCGATCCCGGCGAGCGTACCACGATGTCCGGCGCGTAATAGTGATGCAGCGTGGCTATGCCGCGATCCTCCCAAATCTCCTTGGTGATGCCAATGATGTAATCGGGAAAGTCTTTGAATTTGGGATCAAACCCCTTCATGTCTTCCATCCTTCAGGTATGCGGGCCGAGCCGCGAACAATAAGAGGTCCGTCAATCTCGACCCGGCGCGGACTGACATCAGGATCTTCGATTTTGCTGAGCAGAATATCGACGGTCTCAGCGACCATGCGGTTGGCGGGTTGGCGAATGGTGGTCAGGTTGTACGCCGGCCATGACGCCACGGCGACATCGTCATATCCGATGACCGAAACGTCGCCCGGAACATTCAAACCCAACTCGAACCGCAGCGTGTCCATCACGGAAATGGCCATGTGATCGTTGGCGACAAACACCGCATCAGGCGCATCGGAGTTGAACATCTTAAGCGTCGCTTGCCGGGCTTCTTCGGCCACAAAATTCCCGACTTCGCGGGCGTGCAGCGTGACCCCAGCCTCCTTCAAGGCCGCCACGAACCCTGCTTCGCGATCCCTCTGGGTCGAAGCACCTTCCCATCCGGCGATGTAACCAATCTTTTGGTGCCCGCCGGCCAACAGGAACTCGGCGGCCTTTCGTCCTCCGGCCACGTTGTCGGACGTAACTGACGACATGGCAGTATCGTCTTGCGCCCGATTGAAAAGCACCATCGGTACGCCTGCGGTTCGGCAGCGGTCGGACAGATCCGACGACAGTGCAACCGAGGCCGCGATGATCCCGTCGACCTGAAAGTCGAGTATTTCCTCGACCACGTTGTCGATATTTCCAGCCTGATGCGAGGCCATGAAAATCAGCACGTGGTACCCACGCTCCTGCAGCGTGTTTGTCAGTTTTTCAAGCGCTTCGGGGTAGAACTGATTGTTCAGATAGGCGACAACAAGCCCGATGATCCGGCTTTTCCCAGACACCACGGCGCGGGCCAGAACGTTCGGGCGATACCCCAGTTCCTTGGCGGCCTTGCGCACCTTTTCCACGGTTTTCTTTGATGCCGATGCACCAGGGGTGAAAACCCGGCTGACCGCAGACTGGCTGACCCCTGCGAGGCGGGCGACTTCCAGTGATGTAACCTTGTGTGTCGCCATCAGTCCGCCGTCCAACCCCCGTCAACCATCAGCGCCGTGCCGGTCACCAAGGCCGATGCCTCCGACGCCAGGTAGACCACCGCCCCCATAATGTCCTCAATCTCACCCGGGCGGCCCAGCTTGATCTTGTCCAGAATCCAGGTTCGTTTGTCCGGATCGTCGAACGTGGACCTGGTCAGGTCGGTCAGTATGAATGTGGGGCAGATGGTGTTAACGCGGATTTTTGCGGCCCCGAACTCCAGTGCCATCGCCTTGGAAAACCCCTCGACCGCGAATTTCGACGCGCAGTACACGGCGCGTTCGCGGCCCCCGACATGACCCATCTGGCTTGAGATGTTGATCAGCGAACCGGGGCGGCCGGCTTCTAACAACCCTTTGGCAACGGCTTGGGTCAGGAAATAGGCCCCTTTGACATTAACGCCCATGACGGCGTCAAAATCATCCGGTTGCGTGTCCACAGCCTTGCTGTGGCGGGCAAGGCCCGCCGAGTTCAGCAAAATGTCGAAAGGTCCGTTTTGCGCCACGGCCGCGGCTGTGGCTGCAACGTCCGAGACGTCCAGCTCAAGTGTCTTGGCTGACCATCCGCGCGCTGACATCTCATTCGCGATGTCTTGCAACGCGCCAACGCGGCGCGCTGCCAATGTGACCTCAGCACCATGTTCCGCAAGGGCTACAGCGCAGGCCATGCCGATGCCAGATGAGGCGCCGGCGACCAGAGCGCGCTTGCCGCTCAGACTGAAACTTGGGGTGCTGGGGAATTGGGACATATCAGACCTCGCCGACCGGGAACGGAATTGTGCCCGGAACACGTGCCTTGTTGAACTCGCGCAGGCGCGCAAAGACATCTACGCCCAGTTGGCGGTAGGCGTCCAGCAGATCGACCATCACCCAGTTTTCGCGGATCAGGCCATCCTCGAGCCGCCAGAAATCAAGGCTGCGCATGGTGATCCGCTTGCCGGACGGCGCAATGCCCATCCAGCCATCATGCGTGACGGTCTGGATCATGTCCGGCCAACCGGTCACGGCGGCATAGTCGCCGTCGCCAAAGAAATGGTAGGTGATTTCATCGACGTATTTGCCGCGGTCGGGCATACCGTTCAGAAAGGGGATCTGGTGCCAGTTGCGGAAACCCGCGATGCCGCGCCCGGTTCCAATCCCGGCGGGGCCGTACCAGTTCATGCGCGGATGCCAGAACTTCTCCATCTCCATCACTTCGGGTCCACCCTGGCTGGGGTGTTTTTTCAGATGGTCCAACATGTCGACGATATGGGCGCATGAGGTGTTTGACTTCGCTTCATCCCACGGACCTGGCACCATCCCGTCCAGCGTCACTGGGCCGGGAATACAGAACTCCAGCCCCAGTGACGGAACCATCGGCCAGGCCTTGGCCTGCATCATCACTTCGGGGATGTCCCAGAGCGTCTGGATTTCCACAACCTTGTCGCCTTCGAAGCGGTAGAATTCGTGGAACCGCATATGGGTCAGATGCCCCGTCGGCGGGATGTCCAGCCAGGGGGCGACGAAGGTACCAACGTAGTGGCCGCCACAGCCGACCCAATCATTGCCCTGTTCGGTCCGGCCACCCATGACGATCCAGTCACGACGCTCCAGATCGGGCATGGATCTCAGCAGCGGCGCGTAGCAAGTGTCATAGAGTTCCTGCGGTCCGGTTAGGTCACCAAACGGGTGCGGCATGTGAACGATGGCATCCGGCGCGATCACCGCACCCAATGCCGCGCGAACGCCGGTTTCATCGAAGTTGTACATGGCCTCGCGCAGAGGCGCGATCAGGGCCTTGTGGGTAGAGTGTTTGTCCATTGCGAAATCTCGCATTGCTATTACTGCTTACTTCAGAAATTCCGTGGCGCCCGGGCCAACCCCGGGCGCTGGTTTCACAGCGATTTCCGCCGCGCCTGTCAGGAGGCCTCGGCCGTCTCGCGATACACAGCACCCTCGCCATATGGCACGTTGATGCCGCCATAACGGCGGACGCGGATGTTGCACTGTTCGGCGTGGCCCACAAAACCTTCCAGCATGCAAAGCCGTGAACCATATTCGCCGACCATTGTTGCGGCCTCGTCCGTCAGAACCTTCTGATAGCTGTGGGTTTTCAGGAACTTGCCCACCCAGAGGCCGCCAGTGTAACGCCCGGCTTTCTTGGTCGGCAGCGTGTGGTTGGTGCCGATTACCTTGTCGCCATTGGCAACGTTGGTGCGTGGCCCGAGGAAAAGCGCGCCGTAGCAGGTCATGTTTTCCAGGAACCAGTCATCGCGGTCGGTCATGACCTGAACATGCTCGGACGCGATGTCATCAGCCACTTGCAGCATCTCGTCATAGGTATCGCAGACGATAACCTCGCCATATTCCTCCCAACTGACCTTGGCGGTACCGGCGGTGGGCAGGATGCCGAGGATACGGTCGATCTCGCTCAGCGTGTCTTCGGCCAGCTTGCGCGAGTTGGTGACCAGAACGCAGGGGCTGTTATAGCCATGCTCGGCCTGTCCCAGCAGATCGGTGGCGCAAAGCTCGGCATCGGCTGCGGTTTCATCGGCGATGACCATCGTCTCGGTCGGACCCGCGAAAAGATCGATACCGACGCGGCCAAACAGCTGGCGCTTGGCTTCGGCAACAAAGGCATTGCCGGGTCCAACCAGCATGTGAACCGGATCGATGGTTTCCGTACCGATCGCCATGGCGCCAATCGCCTGAATGCCGCCCATGACATAAATCTCATGCGCACCGCCCAGATGCATCGCCGCGATTACGGCCGCGTTCGGCTTACCCTGAAATGGCGGCGTGCAGGCGATGATCCGGGGAACACCCGCAACCTTTGCCGTTGCTACCGACATATGCGCCGAAGCGACCATCGGGAACTTGCCACCGGGCACGTAGCAGCCCACGGACTGCACCGGGATATTCTTGTGCCCCAGGATCACGCCGGGGAGGGTTTCAATCTCGATGTCCAGCATCGAGTCGCGCTGCGCCTGTGCGAAATTCATCACCTGCTTCTGGGCGAACTTGATATCGGCCAGTTCACGCTCGGACAAAGACGCAATCAGATCGTCGATCTGTTGCTGGCTCAGGCGAAAGCTTTCGGGCGAGTAGCTGTCGAATTTCTCCGACAACTCGCGAACCGCGGTATCGCCTCGGGTTTCGATATCCTTCAGCGTTGCCTCGACAACGGCGCGGGTTTTGGCATCGTCGTCGGCCCGGTCAGCCTCGGGTTTGCCGCGTTTCAGGTGTTCAATTGCCATTGTCCTAATCCTCAGTTTTCGGGCCGGGGCGGAACCTTCTCTCCCCGGTCAAATGCTTCCCAGCCTTCGCCATTGAACAGATCAACGCCCAGCTGCGCGGCAACGTGGGCAAAATCGACATTCACCCAATTGTCGACGATCTTGCCGTCAACGACTTTCCAGAAGTCCATGTAGCGGATCTCGACCCGCTTGCCGGTGGGGGCGATGCCCAGAAACTCGCCCGAATGTGTCGCCTCCTGCCGGCCAAAGGCGGCGGCCCACTCGCCCATGTAGAGGCGCGCTTCGTCGATGCAGGTCTTGTCGGAAAACGCCGCCTGAAACGGGCGCTGCCAGTTTTCCTGAAATTCCTTCAACCCGGTCTTGGTGCCACAGCCCTGGTTGCCCAGCCAACGGAACCCTTCCGCGAAAAACTCGCCGATATCGTCGATGCGGTGGTCGTTCAAACCGTCGACCATACCCTCGATCACGGCCCGGGTTTGTTCGGTTTTGCTCATGTCCGTGTCACGTGTCAGCACGGCCTGTTCAGGGCGGGAACCCTTCATGTCTCTATTCCTTATCTGGTTGCCAAGAGGTTTTCTGTGTGGACGGGGAGGGTTAGTCGGCCGTCAGAAAATCCCTTGGCATCCGGTTGAGCGCCGGGTGGCGCGCAATGGCATTATGTCTTGCAGATGCGCTCATCAGCCCTTGACCGCCCCTGCTGTCAGACCGCTGACAATCTGACGCTGGAAAAACAGGATCAGTACGAACAGCGGGGCGGTGGCCGAAACCACGGCTGCGACGGCGTACATGACCTTGCCTTCAACCTGCGTGGTGCCCATGAAGCTGTTGATGGCGGGAATGATGGTCTCGTTCTCTTCACTCAGCAGCATTACGGCGACGGTAAAGTCGTTATAGGCCAGCAGGAAGCTGAACAGGCCTGTGGTGATCACGCCGGGCCACATGACCGGGACAATAACATGCCGGAAGGCCTGAAACCGGGTGCAGCCATCAACCATGGCGCTTTCGTCCATGTCCTTGGGAATGTTCTTGAAGAACGAGTGCAGCATCCACAGAGTAAAGGGCTGGTTGATCGCCACAAGCACGATGATGGTGGTCGGCAGGATGCCCCAGACATTCCACTCGAAGAACCACAGCAGGTAACCCGAGACCAGCGTCATATGCGGCATCGCGCGGAAGACCAGCGCAGCCATCAGGATCCAGAACGCATAGCGGAAACCGGACCGCGCCAACGCATATCCCCCCAGCGTTCCGAAGGTCAGCGAGATCAGCACGGTGAAGAAGACCACAATGCCGGTGTTCTTGAAGTTGAACCAGAAATCTTCCAGAACCCACGCCCCGTGATAGCCGGCACCGGTAAAGGCGCTGCCGGTTTGCTCAATCGTGTTGGCACCCGTCAGGGCGTTCATCCAGTTGGCCTTGGACAAGAAGTCGGCCTGTACCTTGAAGCTGCCCCAGAAGGTCCAGAAGAACGGGAAGGCAGCGATCAGCAGCCAGAGGGCCACGAAACCGTAAGAGAACAGCTTTAGCGGGGTCATGCGGGATTGTGCTTTGGTCGCCATGTCGTGTCCTCAGTGAGATTTACGGGTGAAGTCGCGCCAGGTGCGAACAAGCACCGGTGACATCAGGATGACCGCAAGGATGATAGTTATCAGCGAAGTCGCACCTGCTGAGGCATAGAGCGGATTGCCGCTTTCGCGCAGATCATTGTAGATGATCCAGCTGAGCGACTGTGCGTGGGCCTCGGCTTTGAAGCTGACGATCGGCTCAAAAACGCGGAAGTTATCCATGATCAGCATGAGCGTCACAAACGAAACCAGCGGCATCAGGTGAGGAACGATCACATGGATCAAGCGCTGCCACTTCGTCGCGCCATCGATCTGTGCCGCTTCCATCGTATCATCGGGGACGGTTTGCAAACCCGCGTAGAAGGTGATGAAACTGAACGGCAGGGTATGCCACACGCCGTAAACCATCAGCATGGTCCATGTCAGCGCCGTCGACGCCTTCAGGCTGAGTGTCGGATCATTGAATATGCGTTGAATGGTGGCGCCGATAACACCATCACCATCGACCATCCAGAACAGGATCAGCGAGCCGACAAGCGGTGTGACAAGAAACGGCAGAAGCGAAATGAAGATCGCAACCCCTTTGAGCGCGCGGGGCAGGTTATTGACGCCTACGGCAATGGCCAGCCCAAGGGCCAACACCAACGGCGTGACAATAAAGGTATAGGCCAGGGTGAATGTCAGGGCGCTGTAGAACGGCAGGTTATACACCTTAGCCCAAAAATCACCCAGGCTTTCAGAGCTCGCCCACGCTTCTCCGATCTCGGCAAAAGCCAGGTGTGAACGGTTGATGTATGTGCCCAGACCGTTGAACCGCCCAAGGGGTTGTTCTGCGCGCAGCTTTGCAGTGGCCTCGGTGTCGACCGTGGTGGTCGGGGTACACCCAAATGGCCCGCAGCTTTCAGAAACCAGCAGAACCTGCTCATGCTCGACAAAGAGCGATTGGACGAAAACCGAGACGATCGGCAGAGCGATGAAAAGGATCATCGCGGAAAGCGTGGGCAGAATGAACCAGAAAAAGGTGCGGTGCTTCATGGCGTACGTCCCAGTCTTTAGTCCGGAAAAAGATGAGGGGGGGCAGATTGCGCCCCCTCAAGTCGGGGAGTGTTACTTGAGAAAGCCGGCTTCTTTGGCCGACGTCCGGTAGGCGGCTTCAACATCCGCCAACGCCTGTTCAGCGCTTTCGTCACCCTTCAGAAAATCCGCCAGCTCCGCACCAAGTGCCGCATGCAGAAGGCCTATTTGCGGGATCATCGGATAGGGTTTCGCACCACCGCTAACGGTCTCTGCAACCCCTGCTGCAGCCGGTCCGGGCTGGAAGCCGTCAATCAGCCAGACGGCATCATCGTTGTTTGCTGCAACCATTTCCGGGGTCAGGGCGCTGATCAGTGCAGCAAAGGATGCCTCGGCCTCTTCATCCGACACGTTGGATGCGATCGTTATACCGTCCCACCACAGCGTGGCAGATGGGATCGATCCGCCGCCAACAGTTGGTGCAGCCGACAAAACAGTATTCGAGGTCACCTCTTCGGTGGACCCTTCATCATCCAGAATTGGCGCGCCGCGCGAACCCCACATGACGGCCAGAGCCGCCTGACCGGATTCCCAGAGACCCTGCGTTTCGTTTGACGCGTGGGTCAGGTGGTCGGGGTGGGCGTATTCCGCCAGAGCCTTCATGACTTCCAGTGCGGCCACGCCTTTTTCGTTGTTGATCGACGGCTCGGCCGACCCGGGTACAAAGAACTCACCGCCATGACCGAGATAGATCATGTTGAACACCTCGGCCAGGTTCCATCCGGTCTGAAGGTTCATTGCGATCGGATGTTCCATGATACCGGCAGCACGGATTTTCTCAGCGGCTTCAAGAACCTCTTCATAGGTGGCCGGGATGCCGTCGAAACCAGCTTGTTCCAGGATATCCTTGCGCGAGAACAGGTGCTGCGAGTTCGCCATGAAGGCGACAGCCATGACATTGCCATCGATGGTGATCAGCAGGTTCGGCGGGATGCTGTCTTTGTATTTTTCGACCAGATCGTTCAGCGGCCGCACCAGACCGTCGTTCATCAGCTGGGTCAACGTCGAGTTGGCCAGGATCACCGATGTATATTCCGACGGGTTCGGGGTCAGAGCGGCGTTCATGATCGAGCGCGCTTCGGTGGTGTGGTTGGTGTTGAATTCAGCCGCTGCCCCACCACAATTGGCTTCGGCGGCTCCCGCGACGGCGTGGATCGCCGGAAAGTCACTGGCCAGAATGCGGATCGATTGCCCCTCGGGGCCGCAATTGGCGGCATAAGCTGCCGAGCTCATCAGGCCCACAAAGGCGGTTGCTGTAGCGATTTTTCTTAGGAACATTTCTGTCTCCCTGTTGTTTTGAGAATTTGAGCGCGAGGCCCGTTCGCGCATGAAGTTCTGTTGCCGGGGTTCGCCCCGATCATTGAGCAGGGCCCTGTTCAGATCCGGGCGCCGGTCTTGCCATCAAACAGATGGCAGATTTCGGCCGGAACCGAGATTGAAACCATGTCGTCGATCTCTGCCCGGAAATTCTTGTCTGCCTTCACCGATATGAGGGCACCGCCAACGCGAACCGAAATCATGGTGGCGTCCCCCAGCAATTCCTGCGTGTAGATCGGGGCGTTGATCTGCCCCTGCCCTTCGGCAGCAAGGCCGGCATCTTCGGCCCGGAAGCCCAATGTCAGCGGGCCGTCCGGAGCGTTCAGCCCGGAAATTTCAACGTTTTTGGCCGTGAAGGTGCCGCCCCGTGCCTCACCTTCCATCAGGTTCATCGCAGGGTTGCCGATGAAGCTGGCGACAAAAGTGTTGGCCGGAGTGTCGTAAATGTCGGTCGGGCTACCAACCTGCTGCACCACGCCCTGTTTCATGACCACAACACGATCGGCCAGCGTCATCGCTTCGATCTGGTCGTGGGTCACATAGATCGTGGTCACCGCCAGTTCGTGGCTGAGGTTCTTGATCTGTGCCCGGGTAGACACGCGCAGCTTGGCGTCAAGGTTGGACAGCGGCTCGTCCATCAGGAATACGTTCGGCTCGCGCACGATGGCGCGAGCAAGCGCGACGCGCTGACGCTGACCACCTGACAATTCCGCAGGCTTGCGATGCAGGAAGTCGTCCAGTTCCACCATTGCCGATGCACGGCGTACTTTTTCGTCATGCGTGGACGGGTCGATTCCGCGGACCTTCAGCGGGAACCGGATGTTCTCGTAGACGTTCATGTTCGGGTACAGTGCATAGGACTGGAACACCATCGCCACGTCACGATCCTTGGGCTCCATGTCGTTCACGCGAGTCCCGTCGATCAGAATGTCACCCTCGCTGGCATCTTCCAGACCGGCGATCATGCGCATGGTTGTCGTCTTGCCGCAGCCTGACGGGCCAAGAAGAACCAGAAACTCCTTGTCGGAAATCGTCAGGTCAAAATTATCAACCCCCACAAAAGAACCCCAACGCTTTCCAACATTGCGAAGTTGAATTTCGGCCATTCTGCCCTCCCAGCTGGACCTAGCGTGCATACGTTTGCAAAAAGCATAGACAGCAAAAGAAACATCTGGCAAGTTTTTTTTGCATGCGCATGCAAAATCACCCCTTGCCATCCGTGGCATACAGCCCCATCCCAGCGCTTAGAGCACTGAAAGAAATTGAAAATGTCCTACGAAGCCCAAAAAGCCGTCGTCGTCGAGTACTACGAAGCACTCAGCAAGAACGGAGAATCGGCCGCCGCTGACGCGATGTCCGAGTTCTGCGCAGAAGACTACCTGTGGCGCGGATTTCATCCGTTTGATGAATTGCATGGCTCGGACGCAGTGGCGCAGAGATTCTGGCAACCTCTAAGGCACAGCCTGCGGCATATGCAGCGCCGGATGGACGTGTTCATGGCCGGCCGAAACGAGATGGACGGATTTTCCTCGGTTTGGGTTGTTTCCATGGGCCATCTGATGGGGCTGTTCGACAATGCGTGGCTGGGCATCGCCCCCACAGGCAAGATGGCGTTTCTGCGATATTGCGAGTTCAACAAGGTCGAGAACGGCAAGATCACCGAGACGGCGATGTATTTCGACATTCCTCATCTCATGATGCAGGCCGGGTTGCAGCCATTCCCGCCGCAGACCGCGGCGCAGCTTGTCCAGCCCGGGCCGATGACTCACGACGGTCTGATGTTCGGACCCCAACCCGCCGAGGAAGGAGAACGGACCCTGGCGGCCATCAACGCCATGATTTCCGATCTGGGCCAATGGGATAGCGGTCTCAGCCTTGAGGACGAGCTGAGGCGCACATGGTGCGAAGACATGATCTGGTGGGGTCCGTCCGGTATCGGTGCAACCTACACAATCGAGCGCTACGCACGGCAGCATTCCGGCCCCTTCCGCGCAGGATTTACGGACCGGTCGAAAACCAAGCACATTTGCAGGATGGCGGAAGGGTGTTATGGCGGATTTTTCGGCTGGCCGAATTTCACGGCCCGTCCCACCGGCGGGTTTATGGGGATGCCTGCCACCGACAAAGCTGCCGAGTTCCGGGTGATCGACATCTATCGCCGTAAGGGTGACAAACTTGCCGAGAACTGGATTTTCATCGACCTTCTGCATTTCTGGAAACAACAGGGTGTCGACATTCTGGGGCGCATGGCAAAGGTGCCGCGAACATGACCGGCTGGATCGACGCGCATCACCACCTTTGGGATCTTACCGCGGTGCTTTACCCATGGCTGATGGCGCGCGGGGTGGACAGGTTCTTCGGTGACCCGACACCCATTCAGCGGGATTACCAGTTGAACGAATTTCACGCAGACGCCGCAGCCTGCGGCATCCGCGCTTCGGTGCATATCCAGGTGGGGGCCGGGAACGGTCTGGACGAAGCCAGATGGGTTCAATCCGTCGCCGACGCCTCCCCGGACTGGCCGATGGCGCAGGTAGTTTTCTGCGACCTGACATCGTCCGATCTGTCCGACCGACTGGACACATTTCAGACCCTGCCGACTGTGCGTGGCGTGCGCCAGATCGTCGGTCGCGCGCCCGGAGAGGACGCGCAAACCGGCACCAGTGCTTTGCTGGACGATCCACATTTCCTGGCTGGCTTGCAGGAAGCCGGACAACGTAGGCTCAGCTTCGATCTGCAACTTATTCCTGAATTGATGGAGAAGACCGCCCGTGTTCTTGCGCAGGCGCCGGAGACGCCGATTGCGCTCTGCCATGCCGGATCGCCCCATGACCGCAGCCCAACAGGCCTGAAAGACTGGGCCATACAATTGCGCGTCCTGTCCGACTTGCCACATGTAACCTGCAAGCTGTCCGGTCTGGGCATGTTCGATCACACCTGGACCACCGACAGTATTCGCCCCATCGTGGAAGTCTGTCTTGAACAATTCGGACCAGAGCGGGTCATGTTCGGCTCGAACTTCCCGGTCGACAAACTCTACAGCGATTATGCGACGCTGGTGCAGGCTTACCGTGATCTGATTCCGGCTGAGGTTCAGGCGGCCGTATTCCATGATACTGCCGCGCGGTTTTATGACCTGAAGGCCCCAACGGCATGATATTCATCTTTGAAACTACCGTGAGGCCCGAGTGGATCGACTACAACGGCCACATGCGGGATGCCTATTACGGGCTGGTCTTCAGCCTTGCCGTCGATGCAATGCAGGATGAGGTCGGCTTTGATGCCGATTATCGCGCGCGCACCGGATGTACGATCTACCTGCTGGAAGATCACAAGTTTTTCCTGCGAGAAGTCAAGGAAGCGGACCGGCTTCGCATTGAAACCCGAGTTCTGGACTGTGATGAAAAACGCTTTCATCTGCACATGAAGATGCTGAACAAAGGTGAGCTATCGGCCGTTTGCGAGTTCATGGAGCTTCACGTCCGGCAAATACCAAGCCCTCATGCTGCACCGATTCCGGCAGACATCCTGCAGCGATTGCAGAAGGCGAAATTGCCAGATCGGGAAGCGGCAGAGCTTGAGTTCCGTTCACGCCCGATGACAACTGGGCGCATCCCCCGATCAACATGACTGCAAAATCAGTAAATCAGCTTGCAGGAAACTGAGGATTGGCGAACGATCCCGATCCTAATGAACGAGCACGCATACCTTCTAACCTTTTAGGTTCAAGGCTGATCCAGCCGGAACGTGAAACTCGCAGTCGATTGTCTGAGAAGCGCCCTGTTCGCAGCTTAGAATCAGGGTCCGTATCAACGGGATCCACGAAGATACAAAGAGCTTGGTTCTCACAACTCATCTATTCGATTATCCGATACTATCCGCGATAAAAATTCGTTTTTCAATACAATGCGTTCGTGCCATATACCCCGTGTAGCGCGAAAGTGCCCCCACCAGATCGGACCGCCAATCAACATTTCTCATTTTGTAGTGGAGATCCCGAGCTGAGGAACCGTTGCAATCTGAAACCCGTGGAAATGCCGCCGACACCGGAGCGCTACACCAACCCCAAAATGGGTTTGCTGCCCATATTCTGACGGAGAACAAAATGAGTCGAGTTTCTATTGCTGCTCTGCTCTCATCGCTGCTTGCCCTTCCGGCATTCGCAATGCCCACTGATCTTGATGTCGATGGTGATGGCCTGGCGTCATTGGCAGAGCTTCAGACGAAGTATCCTGAAGTGTCAGAAGATCTCTTTCTGGAGATCGACACCGATGCCGACGGCTTCATCAATGACGACGAATTGGTTGCCGCTGTCGACGCCGAACTTCTGCCAGCTTCTGCCGGGGATCAATAAACAACGGTCAACAGGGTCATGAGAAAACCAACCCCGCCCTATAAATGGCTGCCAGCGGCAACCGGTATCTGGTTGGTTCTGTCCCCCTTTGTCCTGTTCAGTCAGGAAACCCTTCTAAGGGGCATGGCTGTTCAAGAATCTGTCGCCTTCATGGCCTTTGGCATTGGTGTCCTGGTCATGTCTGGCGCTGGCGACCGGAGCCACCTTCTCGCACGGGTGGCTCCGGCAGCGGCAATCGGGGTTCTTCTGATCGCTGCGCCCGAGTTGCTGAGCTTCACTGACCATACTGTGGCAGTGGCAAATGCATGGCTGACGGGATCGGCGCTGATCGCGCTCGCCACTTGGGAGGTGCTGGCGAGCCGCAGATTGCGGCCCATCCCGTAAACCGGCGCGGGGCGGACAACTGCCCCGCGTTTTCCCTTTGGCCTAGCCGCCTGATTGCCCCCTCAGCCGAGAGATAACCAGGTTCCCGCTTTCGAACACCGGACCGCTAGCCGCGCCCGCGTGTCCTGGTGCTTCCCTTGGCGGCATTCTTTTCCAGAAACTCGACGATCTTGCCCGCAACATCAATGCCGGTTGCCTTTTCCACGCCCTCAAGGCCTGGCGAGGAATTCACCTCCATGACCACGGCACCATGATTGGTGCGCAGCATGTCGACGCCGCAGACATTCAAGCCCATGGTTTTGGCCGCGCGCAAAGCGGTAGAACGCTCTTCGGGCGAGATTTTGATAGGTTTCGCACTTCCGCCGCGGTGAAGGTTGGATCGGAACTCACCCTCGGCCCCTTTTCGTTGCATCGCGGCGATCACCCGCCCACCAACCACAAGCACACGAATATCGGTGCCGCCGGCCTCTTTGATGAACTCCTGGACCAGAATGTTGACTTTCGCGCCCCGGAAGGCTTCGACCACGGATTTGGCCGACCGGTTTGTATCGGCAAGCACCACGCCGATGCCCTGCGTACCTTCCAATAGCTTCACCACCAGCGGCGCATCACCCGCCAGCTTGAGGACTTCATCGGTTTGCTTGGGGTCGTGGGCGAAAGTGGTGACCGGCAGACCGATGCCATCCCGCGCCATCAGCTGCATCGAGCGAAGCTTGTCGCGTGATCTGCCGATTGCCACGGATTCGTTGAGTGGGAAGACCCCCATGATCTCAAATTGCCGGAGCACCGCCAGCCCGTAGAACGTAACCGAAGCACCAATCCGCGGGATTACCGCATCATAGCGCCCAAGCTTCCTGCCGTCATAGTAGACCTCGGGCCGCCGCGAGGCGATGTTCATGTAACAACGCAGCGTGTTCACGATATCAAGCTCATGCCCCCTTTGCTCGGCGGCCTCCTTGAGCCGCTGATGCGAGTAGAGATTGGGATTTCGGGCAAGCATGACCAGTTTCATTTGCGGCGTCTCTCTGTTCTCTTGGTTTTTGTATTTCCCTTGATCAAGGACGAAGCTTTTTGGGGACCCAACAAGTAGGACTGTCCTGGATCGACAAGGATGCCGCGCCTTCGGATCGCGGTGCGGCCGAGAATGAGATCAAACTCCATCTTCGCGCGGTTGGCCAGTGAAACGTCGATATGCCAGCGATGTCGCCCAAGAAAAAGCAGTGTCCGAACGATCAGCCGAAGCTCTGGTACACCGCCGGTGTTCTTGATCTCACGCTCATCGACAACCCGCGTGCGCACCCGATTGGCGGACCGGCGGTTTTGAAGCGGAATCATGAACTCGACCCATCTCTCGCCGTCAATCTCGAAAACAGTCTGATCCACGGCATGGAGCGCCGCGGTTCGGGCTCCTGTGTCTATCTTGGCCGGGATATTCTCAATGCCGAAGTCGGGCAGGCTGATACGCTCACGCCAGCCGATAATTTCGGGATTCTCGGATCGTTTATCCATGACAAGCTAACTCGCGCAATCATCGTTGGCACGACGGTAATTCACAAATGAGTTGGCACTCATCACAACGTAAAACTTGTCCATATCGATCAACACATACCCCAGTTCAAACAGTGCGGCGGACAACGCCAGGATATCGGCTTCGTACAAGCGTCTGCGCCCGGCTATGCGGCGCACCAGCTTGTCGGGAATGCGGTACCGGCCGCTCACTTTTCCGCCGAACTCGCGATCATAGAGCGCCGCCAAGTGCCCGGCTGTAGGGGATATCCAGTCTGCTTCATGCATTATTTTCTCCTATATTGGTGAAAATGTTTTGTCTATAGGCAAAAAATATCTGATAAATGCCCCTGCACTGACTGGAATCCCCACCTATTGAAACAACGATGAGCGACACGGACACCTTACCCCGGGAAATAGAAGCGCAGTTGCATCATGCCCTGTCCGAGGGTGACGGGGCCGCGCTCGCGGATGTTCTTGATCCGCTGCCTCTCAGCGATGCGCTGCGTGAGTTGCTCAACCTGTCGGTCGAACAGCGAAGCACCGCCTTGTCGCTGCTGCCATCGGAACTTGCCGCCGAACTTGTTGAAGAGGCGCCGAACGCACTGGCGGTCGAGCTTCTGGAACTCATGGTGACCGAGCAGGCCGCAGAAGTCATCGAGGAGCTGGATTCGGATGTTCAGGCGGATGTCATCGGCGAGCTGGAAGACGCGGATGCCGAAGCTATCCTCGCCCGAATGGACCCCGAAGATGCGGCGGATGTGCGGCGGCTGGTCGAGTATGACGACGATCTCGCGGGCGGTCTCATGGTTGCCGAGGCCTTCACCTTTTCCGAAACCGACACAGTGGGCAAAGTGCTCAGGCGGTTTGCCGACGAGGAATACGATCTCGAGCGCTATCGCGGTCAACACCCCTACATTCTGGATGCAGATGGCGCGCCGGTCGGGGTGGTTTCGCTGCGCGGCCTGTTGTCCACCCGCCGGAGTGCACGGCTCACCGACATCATGGTGCCACCGGTCACCGTCCCTGCCACCATGCCGCTGGAAAAATTGCAGGATCTGTTCGACGAGCACCCGTTCCTGGGGTTGCCGGTTGTCGAAGCAGACGGGCATCTGGTGGGTGTCGTCTCCCGATCTGCGGTCGATGCCGCTCTGCTGGAACGCGCGGAATCGGCAAGCCTGAAACGCCAGGGTGTTTTCGGCGATGAGCTGCGTTCGATGCCCCTGTTTTTGCGGTCTCGGCGACGGCTGCAGTGGCTCTCGGCCAACATCGTTCTCAATGTGATCGCAGCCAGCGTGATTGCCGCTTATGAAGATACGCTTGCTGCCGTGATCGCACTTGCGGTGTTCCTTCCGATGGTGTCCGACATGAGTGGTTGTTCCGGCAATCAGGCGGTCGCCGTCAGTATGCGCGAGCTTTCCCTGGGACTTGTGCGGCCCCTCGACGCCATGCGGGTCTGGGTCAAAGAGGTTTCGGTCGGTGTGATCAACGGCCTCGTTCTGGGTCTACTGATCGGTGTCGTGGCCTGGCTCTGGAAGGGCAATCCGTTTCTGGGGTTGGTGATCGGCGGCGCGCTTTGTTTCAACACGGTCATCGCTGTTTCGATCGGTGGGGTTCTGCCCTTGCTTCTGAAACGCATCGGTCAGGATCCAGCGGTCGCCAGCGGCCCCTTGCTGACGACAATCACGGACATGGCGGGGTTCTTCCTCGTCTTAAGTCTTGCAACCGCGATGATGCCACTACTGGTTTGATATATTTCCCTCCTGCCGGATCATCACGTTGATACCGCGCGCTGTCACAAGGAAAAATAAATGACGATCTCAAGTATTGTCGAAACGCAGAAACTGAAAAGGCCCCCGTTTTGCGACGTTGATACAACGGTGTTCGAAGCGGCTGTCACGATCGCACTGCTCGAGGTGAACGCGCTTGCGGTTCTAAAGGATGACGATCTGGTCGGGATCATCACAGACCATGATGTGCTGCTCTGTCTCGCTGACTCCGGATCGGCCTTCTACGAGCAAAACGTCGACGAATGGATGACCGAGAAGCCAGTCACTTGCGCTGCGGGCACGAAACTCTCAACCGCCCTCAATCTGATGGCCAAGCACGATATCAGAAACCTCGTTGTCACCCACCGCGGGAACCCCATTACCGTCGTGAGCAGCAAGGAAATTCTGGCCCGGATTCACGAGGAAAACGAGTTGGAGCTGAAGGTGCTTCGTGACGGAGCGCACGGCGTACAGGCTAGCCCAATTGCGTAAACTCCGTTTGGGGTGCACCCATGTTCGGCTTTTGACCTGCGGATGCGCGAGTCATTGCTCGCCAACGCGGAGCTTGTTGTGCGTGTTCGATATCTGCTTTTCCGTGCGACTGGGATCGAAAATCAAGGTTCGCCGTTCTGGACAGCGAACTTTATATTCAGGCGTCGGGTGCATTCTTGCCGCACAAACCCGTTGACCCGAATTCAGATGATCTCATCCTCGTCAAACATCGGATCGTCCTCAAGCTGGGCTTCAAGGTCTTCAACGGCACCTTCCGCTTTCAGAACGGACTGGACGCGGCCAATGTGAAATACCGCGTCTCCCTCGTTGACGATTGGCATCACTGCGCGCCCGACAATGATCCCCGCAAATGGCGCGACAATCTCTGTCTCGGCCTCACCGAAAGGGTCGGAGACGACGGCAAGCTGGTCACCCTGCCGGACAAGGGCACCATCGTCCTTGAAGATCCGCAGGAGTCCGCCCATCGGCGCGCGCACCCATTTGCTTGACGGGCAGAACTGCGGCGACGCTTTCGGCTTCGATACGCCGCGCTTGGCGATCATTCCCTTGTGCTGCAAAATGCGAAGGACTCCGGCAACACCGGCGCGAATGCAAAACTCGTCGAAACGAAGCCCTTCGCCCGCTTCGAACAGCAGGACCGGCTTGCCGATATCCTTGGCCGCATGGCGCAAGGAACCCTCACGCAATGACGACTTCATAATGACGGGGGCTCCGAACACTCTGGCCAGTTCCTCCGTCTCGGGATCGTCTGGCGTTATGCGCACCTGTGGGTAGTTTGTGCGGTGAATGGCGGCCGAATGCAGATCGATACCCAGGTCAGCCCGCTTAACCACTTCGTTCAGAAAGCGGTGTGCAAGACGGGATGCAAGTGAACCGGTTTCGCTTCCTGGAAACACCCGGTTCAGGTCGCGCCGGTCTGGAAGATAACGAGAGTGGTTAATCAGACCGTAGGCATTCACGACCGGAACTGCGAGCAAAGTGCCTGACAGCGCATTCAGTTGTTTCGCCGCAAGAACACGGCGAATGATCTCGACCCCGATCACCTCGTCACCGTGTATCCCGCCACTGACAAACACCACGGGTCCGGGTTTTTTACCGTGCACCACATGAATGGACATCGACACCGGTGTATGATCCGACAGCACGCTGACCGGCACGTCGACCGTCAACCGGTTTCCCGGCCTGATATCCTGTCCTGCAATCGTGAAATTCTCGCGCTGCACCATCAGCCCTTGCCTCGCGTGCGGGTTGTGCCTTTTTCAGCATTCTTTTCAAGGAACTCAATCATTTTTCCGGCGATGTCCAGACCCGTGGCCTTTTCGACACCTTCGAGACCCGGCGAAGAGTTGACCTCCATGATAACGGGGCCGTGGTTGGCCCGCAGCATATCAACGCCGCACGCGTTCAAACCCATGGACTTCGCCGCCCGAACCGCCGTTGCGCGTTCTTCGGCGGAAAGTTTCACCACCTGCGCCGACCCGCCACGATGCAGGTTTGAACGGAACTCGCCTTCAGCGCCGGTCCGTTTCATGGCGGCGATGACCTTACCGCCAACGACAATGGCACGAATATCCGTCCCTCCGGCCTCTTTGATAAACTCCTGAATCAGGATGTTTGTGTTTGTAGCACGGAACGCTTCAAAAACGGATTTGGCCGACCGGTTCGTATCCGCAAGCACCACGCCCAGACCTTGTGTACCTTCAAGGAGTTTGATCACCAGCGGTGCCTCGCCAGCCAGCTTCAGAACGGCCTCGGTCTGCTTGGCGTCGTGCGCGAATGTGGTCACGGGAAGACCGATCCCGTCCCGCGCCATAAGTTGCATCGAACGCAGTTTGTCGCGCGACCGGCCAATCGCTACGCTTTCATTCAGTGGATAGACCCCCATCATCTCGAACTGCCGCAGAACCGCAGTGCCATAGAAGGTAACAGATGCACCGATCCGCGGGATAACCGCGTCGTATCCCTTGAGGTTCACACCGTTGTAGTAAACCTCTGGCCGCCGAGAGGCGATATTCATGTAGCAGCGCAGGGTGTCGATGATATCCAGCTGATGCCCACGCTCTTCCGCAGCCTCTTTCAGGCGCTGGTGAGAATAGAGCTTGGCATTGCGGGCAAGCATTGCAATCTTCATTTTTCGTTCCTTTCGGCTTCTGCGGTTCGGTCATTCGACGACCAGAAATGTCGGGCGCATACGCGCCGCAACGGCGAGAGATTTCGGGAGGCACGCCCCACAATCACTGGAGCCACGGCATCAACAAAGTTGCGAAACTGAGCACGAAGAAAAACCCAGCCATGTCGGTGATCGTAGTCAACAATGGGCCGCTCGCGGCCGCCGGATCCTGTCCCAGCCGCTTGAGCAGAAGGGGCACCACGCCACCGATTGAGACCGCCAATACCGTGTTGAGAGCCAACGCCGCGCCGATTACCAAACCAAGCGCTGGATTGCCCTTCCAAACCCAGGCAACGAGCCCAATCAGAATTCCAAGGGCGATCCCGTTTATCAGCCCAACGGAAACTTCCTTGAGCCAGACGCGAAACGCGTCAAGCGGCCGGACGAGGCCCAGGCTGAGCTCGCGCATGGTCACACCGACGGCCTGGTTTCCCGAGCATCCGCTCATATCCGAGACCATTGGAAGAAACACGGCAAGCGCGATCACGGCGGCCAGGGTCTCTTCATATGCCGAGATCACACTTGCGGCCAAAATGTTCAGTACGATGTTGGCGGACAGCCAGGCAAGCCGACGCCGCGATCGAAGCCAGGTCGGCATCGACCTCAACTCGTCGCCCACAACGCCCTGGCGTTTCAGGCTTTCGCTTTCCACCCGTTCCAGGACGGCTTCGGCGACCGCTGATCGCGATACCACCCCCACAAGCAGCCCGGACTCGTCCACAACCGGTGCACCGAGGAACGGATGCTCGTCAAACAGATCTTCCAGCTGGTCCAACGGTTCAGATACTGTGACCGACAGCGGACGCACCATAATGTCGCGCAGAACCGCGCTGCGCTTTGCTGTCAGGAGACCGCGCAAGGAAACCACCCCCACAAGCATGCCCTGATCATTGACAATGTATGGGTGTTGACCCCGGTAGCGCTCGAAATCGTCGTCTTCCGAGGCTAGGCCGCGCAAAACTTTACCGACGGTCTCGGTTTCACGAAATTCGAACACTTCGGCCATCATCAGGCCGCCGGCTGTGTCGTCCTCGTATTGGGAAAGGCGGCGAATGTCGGCAGCGTCTTCCTCGTCCATTTCGGAAAGGATCGCCTCGGCACCTTCTGCTTCCAATTCGCCAATGACGTCGGCCTGAATGTCACTGTGCAACTCTGCGAGAATATCGGCTGCGCGATTTGGCTCCAGTCTTTCGACCAGTTCGACGGCCATCTCGTTCGGGGCCGCGCCTATCAGGTCCGCCGCCAGTTCGACCGGAACGAACCCAAGTACACGGTCGCGATCGTCTGCCGACAGCGCAAGCAACTCACGCAGCGCCTCGCTGTGGTGCAACTCAGCAAGCAACGACGAAACACGGGCGGCATCATTGGCGTCTAGGGCTTCGCTGAGCGCGTGCTCGATTGGCATTTCCCGATGTTCGTTTAAATCGTCCAGCATGGGTCTCGTCCCCTGAATTTGACACAAGTGAAGGTTTGGAACGCCGACGTGACCGCCGGTGCGCCGTTCTCAGTACCGTTTCCTGAGACGACCGACAGTCCAGCCAAGCGCGAAACCCACTGCAAGCATGGCCAGTACCAGCACAGCGCGGCGCGTTGATATCGTCCAGACGAAAAGTTGCAGATCTATCCGGGCGGCATTCTGCGCCATGAACAATGCAATCAGAGCCAGGACCGAAAAATACGCGCCCCATTGAAGCCGCTTTGCAAAGCCTTTCATGACGCGCCACCATCTGAGAGTGGTTCATAAATTCCACGGCCGGAGATCATTCCCATCCGGGCGCAGGCCCGCAACACATCGCGATAGTAACGCCTGACCAAATCGGGATCAGCCTCTTCCAGATTGGTCCACGGCAGGATCATTGTGCGATCCACTGCACCAACTTGCGTAAGTGATGACAGATCTCCGACGATGCATTCCAATGCATCGGCGCGGATCAGAACAAGGTTGCCGCGCATCCAGGGAAGCGTGGGAATGGACAAAAGCCGGTCAAAGGCCTGCGCGGCCGAGGCACAAGCCCCGATCACCGCAACCTGGGGGCCCGCGGCGTGACCCACAAACTTGTATCCAAACACCTCGCCGGAATTCTGCGTGGTCAGAACTTCTACATATCCGCTGACGTCACGTTCTTTTTGTACGCTCCTCAACATGGGGGCTTCCTCCCTGTCGGAATGTTCGAAAAAGGAGGGCGGATCGCTCCGCCCCCAAGTACCCGAGGGTTTGTCGGATGGCTCAGAAGCCGTGGATGAGAAACAAACCCAGCGAGTTATTGGCCGGTCTTTGAGCATACTGGTTGCTCGGCCGGTGTTTGACTTCCGCGTTGCGCAGAGCGTCAAAGTCTTCCTGAATGACATCGATCCTGTCGTCGAGGTTTTCGCCACCGACAACCGCACCTTGAGGAATCACAGACCCGGCCACGAACAATGCAGGAGCCGTAGCGGCCAGAGAAATCCATTTTTTCATGGGTTCGTCCTTTCCCAACAAAGAGTGACCCGTCCTCGAAGGCGGAAGCATTTCTGCTGGGGCAGGAGATAGTGGCAGATTATAGATCAGTAAAATTCAAAATAATAATGGATGAAACGATTTTTACTCATTTCTATTGGCTATTCATGATTTCCAAGGCGTTCGACGATATGCCCCTCACTGATCTCGGCCAGCTCTGCCATGACGGCGTTTTGCACTTCATCAATCTGTGACCGAATAGTCACAAGACACTGCTCGGCATGAGCGCGAATCTCATCATCCATGTCATCGCGCCAGATCGACCAGATCGGATAGGGAAACATAGGCGCATCCGGTACAAGATGAAGCGTGCCGTCGTCCAGATGGCGTTTGATGAATCGCGCCGGCAAGTAAGCTGCTGCGCGGCGCCTTACAACGTAGTCTGTCGCCATCGCGCCCAACGAAAGCGTCAATCCGGGATTGGTGAGTTCGGGCAGCTCAAGCGCGTGGGCGTGAACAAACTCCGGGCCCCAATCGACAAAGACATACCGGTCGGACACTTCATCCAGCTCGGCTTCCCAGGAGGCCGCCAGAACGAGATCTTCCTCAAGTACTTTTTGCGCAGTCAGTCCCGGCCGCAGTTGTGGATTGTACATCAGCCCCACCTGAACGACCCCTTCGATCAGGAATCGTGTCAAACGGTCCGGCATACCAAGTTCCGCCCTGATGTTCAGCGTTGGCATCTGTTCCTGCATCTGGTCAATCCACCGAAACCCCAGGCGCGGCCAAAGCGAATACTGCGCACCGATGGTCAGCGACTTGGTGAAGCCTTCAGGAATGCCAACCTGTTGCCGGGCTTCTTCCCAGATCTTTATGAGAGACAAGGCATAGCGCTCAAACTCACGGCCTGCCGAAGTGAGTTCCGCACCCGCTTTCGAGCGAAGAAAAAGTTGCTTGCCGAGGGAATCTTCCAACCGTTGAACGCGCAGGCTCACGGCGGACTGAGACACGAACAGCCGCTCACTGGCGTTTACGAAGGAACCCGTGGCTGCAACCTCCAAAAACGTCTTGATCAGCGCAATATCCACCTGCCCCACCCATTCTAATTTCTCATGGTATGTATATTTATTATTCGTTTTCCTTAAATTCGCAACAAACCTATCTAACCGGCGTGGAAGCGGGAATTACCGGCATCCGGATGGCGTTCGGGTATCCCGGCGTCGCTCACTCACAAATCTCGGTCCGCTTCCACACCTGTTTTGGCTCTCATTCGAACAGAATGAAATGACGAAACAGCCCTTAGCCTGCTTCGACCTAATCCATCTCGTCGGTTTCTATGGCAGCAACGCGGATAAACCGGGTACTCCGGCAGCAAGCCATTGGCCGCCGGATCTGGCGGTCCGGATTGTCATCTTGCATTGATCCGGCAAACGGCGAAAGCCGGTGGTGTCAGATGGCCACCGCTCAAATCCTCTCGGGCATGCTCTTTATGTGCAAATCACGTTGCGGAAATGGAATCTCGATCTGATGCTCCTGGAAGGACTTCCACACCTCCAGCAGGATCTCACTGCTGATATTGGCCACCCCGTCTTCGGGGTCCCCCAGCCAAACCCGCAGTTCCAGATCGACACTGGAATCTCCAAATCCCCTGAGCAGGCACATCGGCTTTGGTTGCTTGAGCACCCGCCGGCAGCGTGCTGCGGCTTCAACGCAGAGTTTCATCGCATTCTCGACATCAGTGTTGTAGGCAACACCGATACTGATCGAGCGGCGCACGCGCTTGTCCGAAAATGACCAGTTCGTAACTGCGTTCGAAATCAGAACTTCGTTGGGAATGAGAGTTTCCGTTCCCGCCCGGGTTCTGACTGCCACGTATCTTGACCCCAGCGTCTTGACCTCGCCGTAGGTCGGTCCATCCCCTGTTTCAACCTCGATCACGTCCCCGGGCTTGATGGAGCGGTCAGCCAACATGGTGAAACCGGCCACCAGATTTCCAACCGTTCGCTGCATACCAAGACCGATACCAAGGCCGAGAGCACCGGAAAAAAAAGCAAAGGCCGTCAGATTCACACCCACGGCCTGCATTCCCATAATGACCGCAAGGATCACGAGGCCGATCCGGGAAATCTTACCGATCAGAACCTTCATTGATGCGTTCAGGGTTTCAGACTTATCCAGCCTGATTTGCACCACTCTTGCGATCAGCAACGCCAGCCAAAGCAGAAGCGCGGTAACAAAGATACCCTGCACCACGCCCCACAAAGTGATATTCAGATCACCGCTTGATATTCCCAGCCCGTCCATCCATCGGATCAGCGGATCCAGTTGCCCAATGGCGTTCAATGCCGCGACCGACCACGCGAACCATGCGAAACACCGCGCCCAATAAGTGCTGGGGATGACCGTCGAGGCAATCTGGATCACAACCCAGGCATTGATCAGGCTGGCGACAAGTCTGATCAGCGCTGTCTTCCAGCCAAGTTCACCAAACACCAAAAGGGCCAGCCACAGTCCCAGCACCCAAACGATTGGCGTCGCGATCGAGGACACGGTCTGGCTGATACGCTTCGCTGCGCGACCACCGAATTCCGAAAACAGACGCGTCAAAAGCCCCCTCACCCGGATGTTCAGCATTATTGCCAAAACCAGTGTCAGCCCGATTGCGACTGCCTGTGGTACCGAGACTAGGGTCAGGAACTCAGCCCAGACGCGACTGGCAAAACTGCTTACGGTCTCAACGGCCGGGCTGAGGGATTTTTCAAGCTCTTCCATGGGATCTCCTTCGGGAGACCGACTGTATGCAAAATATTACCTTATGAAAAACGAGTTTCATTAAGGTATAAACACATATTTGCTTATGGATGAAGGGGCCGAATCCGGAACGCTCCCATGATGACTGATCGCCGATCCAGATAGCATTGCATATGGGATTCTCATGCTATCCATATATATTTTTCGATTTTCTGATGCATGAGTTTTAACTAGACAGGCGCCGTGGAGGTGAATCGTGCCCACAGTGAGAGGTGATCGGATTACCACCAGCCGCTCTACTACACGACAACCCTCGATTTGCCTCCACGCCAGTACGATATCCTTTGTTCTACCAGGAACATGAAATGAACCATCTTGGGTATCACCGCGCGCGTATCGACTATCCTCAATGATTTGAGTAGCCGTCGGTCCGTAGAACGGCTTCGGCACGTGCCGAGGGTCTTGGCACAAACAGCCCAATGGAGCGACAATTGGGTGAGCAGCAAATCCTTCGGCGGTCAAACCCGCCACAACCAAGTCAGGCAGGTACCCGTGAAAGCAATCTGGACAGTGCTTTTTCTTGTGTTTCTGGCCGCTTGCGCGGCCGAGCCCACTTTTGTGCAGCTTTCTTACGAAGTGCCCAGTGCAAAGACTGAGCGGATCTATTACGCCACTATGCGTAACAGGGTTGAGAACAGCGATATCTTTGGCCCCGATCGGGCCGATACGTTGTCATTTGGTCAACTGGACGTTTCTATTCCACCATCGCACAAGGTTGGCGCCATCGAATGGCCCGATCGCAAGCCTGATTCCGCCCGGCACTTTGTCGTGACCCGCCACGCCTCGTTTTCCGGCTCGGCCGGTTTTCGTTCGCAGGTAGAAAAGCAACCAGGGCCCGTCACGCTCTTTGTGCATGGTTACAACACAAGTTTCCCCGAAGCCGTGTTTCGACATGCCCAGATCGCGCACGACTACGAGTTGAAGGGGACCCAAATCCAATTCTCCTGGCCTTCAAGCGGTGCGCCGTCGGGCTACCTCTACGACCGGGACAGCGTGTTGGCGGCCCGTGACACGCTATCCAAGCTGATCGTGGACCTGGCCAGTGACCAACCCGGCCAACTCACGATTGTGGGGCATTCAATGGGTGGCTTCCTTGTCATGGAGGCTCTGCGCCAGTTGGGGCTGACGGCAAAGGCAAGCACGCTTGCCCGGTTGAACCGTGTGATCCTGATCTCGCCAGACGTGGATGAGGCCGCCTTCATGGCGCAACTGGAAAAGATCAAACCGCGCCCGTCGAACATGACCGTCGTTGTCAACAGCAGCGATCTGCTGCTGGCGGTTTCCGGTCGACTGTCCGGTGGGGCCGCGACCCGGATTGGCGCCGGACGGGATCAGGAAGTGCTACGGGCGCAGGGCATCAAGGTGGTGGACCTTTCCGGCATCGACGATGGTGACAGTCCTGGTCACTTTCTGGCCGCGACCTCGCCGACAGCAATCGCCTTTCTCAGAAGCCTTGCACCGATAGAGTAAACCGGCAGTTCTGAGTGCAGCAATCCAACGTTGCGCTGTTCTATTAGCGTTGACTTTACCGATCGCGGGGGAAAAGTAGGTTCATGACATCTCGAACCGTCACTCCGCTTTGCGCTTTTGACATCGCAAACGGGCGCGCAACCCCCGTCACATCTTCCTGGCCCGAGCCTGTGCCGGAGGATCAGAATGCGTATCGGTGGCTGCATTTCGATCTCACGGATCAGGGCCTTGAGCAGTGGGCGTCTCAGCACCTGCCCGAGATCGCTGCGCACGCCTTGCTGCAATCGGAAACGCGGCCACGTTGCGATCCGTATGAGGACGGTCTTATCCTGAACCTGCGGGGCGTCAACCTGAACCCCGAAGCCTCGCCGGAAGATATGGTGTCGTTGCGGCTTTGGGCGACGAAAAGCACTGTCATTTCCGCGCGTGTTCGCAGGGTTTGGGCGGCCGATGCCATTCGGGTGACCGCCGAACTGGGAACAGGACCGGCCAGCGTCGGCGCATTTCTGGCGGAACTCACCTATGGTCTGACAAAACGTGCAGAAGCCGTTTCGCTGGAACTTGAGGACGAAACCAACGCCTTGGAAGACGCCGCCCTTGACGGGGCATCGATGAGCTCGGGCCAGATTGCGCGGTTGCGCCAAACCGTGATCAAGCTTCGGCGCTATATCAGCCCGCAACGCGATGCACTGGACGCCTTGTCGACATCAGACCGCGATATTCTGGATGAGCGTGCAGCAACCCTTGTGCACGAGACCGCGAACCGAACGCGCCGCATCCTGGAAGAACTGGATGCAAGCCGGGACCGGCTGGCGGCTCTACAGGATCAGATGGACGCGGCGCATGCCAATGCCATGGCCAAGAATGGCTATCTTCTGTCCGTTGTTGCGGCCATATTTCTGCCTCTGGGGTTTTTGACAGGTTTGTTCGGCGTGAACGTGGCGGGAATGCCGGGTCAAAGCGCCCCGTTGGCCTTTTGGGCGCTGACCCTTGCTTCGCTCGCGATTGGTGCCGCACTTTACATTGTCTTCAAAATGTCAAAGTGGTTGTAGCGGGAGACACCGCCGCGGTTTCGAACCCTAAAGTTCCCTGTTTTCCCCGGCGACGGCATTCTCTTCGGAGGCAAGGTTGGCGGTTTCCGGCGTGGCGGCCCGGGGTAGCGGTGCAGGCTGGAAGGCAACCTTATCCTTTTCGGCAACCGGTGGCGCAATCTTGATCCTCAGGACTGCAAACAGGATCAGCAGAACATGCGCAGAACCTGTTGTGACAAACAGGCTGCTTGTTCCTACGTTTGTCATCGCGAATCCGGCAATCGTGGGTCCGACGATTGACCCAATGCCATAGACCAGAAGCAGGCCACCACTGACCTGAATGAAAGCCCCCGGTGCCGCATGATCGCTGGCATGGGCAACGATCACGGGATACATCGAGAACACCGTCGCGCCGAAAACTGCGATCAGCAGAAGCAGTGCCCATTCTTCCGTTGGGGCAAACAGAACAAACAGCCCATCGGCTGCCAGGGCGATGACAGCCACGCCAATCAGTACCACCCGTCGATCAAAACGGTCAGAAAGAGCGCCCACAGGAATCTGAGCCAAAGCGCCCGCCAGGATCGGAATGCTGGCAAAAAACGCGATACCTGAAACATCCAGCCCGACGCGCGATGCATATACGGCAGCCAGCGTGCCGAAAGCCGCGTTGGAAATACCAACCATGAATACCGAAAAGACGGCCACGGGCGAATTTCGCCACAGCCCCGGCAAATCAAGTGATACGCTGACCAGCGCGGCAGGTGTTGCCCCGGCAGAAATGGCAGTTGGCAGCAGCGCGGCGCAGTAGACGATGGCCGCCAGAACAAAGAAGAAATAACCCGAGGTATCACCCGTCACGAGCAGCATCTGACCAGCGGTCGAGGCGGCGAGGTTCACCATTGTGTATATTCCGAAAACCCGCCCCCGCGATGTGCTGTCGGTTCTTTCGTTCAGCCAGCTTTCTACAATCATCGCCGCGCCGGCAAAACAGAACCCAGAGACCGCGCGAAGCGGAATCCACACCCAGGGTGTCATCAGAAGAAGCGAAAGCAACACGGTGATCGCCGCCAGGGCGCACATAACGCCGAAGGACCTGACATGGCCAACCTTCGCCACCAAATACGGCGTCTGCAAACACCCAAGGACATAACCGATCGCCCATCCGGTCCCGAGAAGACCCAGCGAGGCGGCCGAAAACCCCTCCTGTTCTCCACGTACGGGCAGAATCAGGCTGTTCATGCCCCCTGCAAGCAGAAGAAAACCAGACCCCAGAAGAAGGGCCGCCAATGGAAGTAGCTGTCGTGCCATGGGATGACTATCACCGGGTCTGCGAGAGAAATCAAAAAACCCTGTGAAAATCAGCGAACAGCACCCGGTCAATCACCAGAACCTGGACCGCTCAGAGGAGTTTGGCACTATGCGAGCCGCATTCTTCTGAGACACTGTTCTTGCCGACTTCAGCAAGGTTTTCAAACGCGCGCATAGTCATATCCGCGGACCTGCGCAAGTCGTCCCGGAGAGAACAGCGGGAAGACGCCGCTCGATTGACAAGACAGGCACATCGGCCTCATGGCAAAGGCATCAGCCTATCCACGCAGTCGTGTTCAAAGTCAGCGCCGCGAAAGCTGACCAAGTGATTTAAGTTGACCGATTTCAAAAAAACATCTGTCAGGATAAATCAATATGATCTAAAGCACACATCCTAGGTGCACCTTTTTTGGTCCGTCCCAAGGCAAGCATTGGGGGAGAAGGTCAAATAACAAACGCGTCTCATGAACCTGTCACCTCGACGGATGTGATCGTGTGCCCGAACTGTGATGCCGCATTTCGGCTGGTTAAGCCCGAATTCGCCGAGCGTGCCAGATGCGCCAGATGTCACACTGTGCTCATTACTCCGAAGCGGAAGGCCGGTATGCAGATCATTGCCCTGGCTATTTCGGTCGCTGTACTTGTGGTCGCTGCAATGTTCTTTCCGTTTCTCACCGTCAGGGCGGGTGGCGTTCACAACTCGGTGTCGATCATGAGCACCGCGCTGGCGTTCCAGGGCGGCATTTACGGCCCTCTCGTGTTGGCCATGATTCTGTTGATCGTTCTGATCCCGCTGGCCCGCGCAGTCCTCAGCATCTATGTTTTGCTGCCGATCGTGCTGGAACGCCCCTTGCTGCCCGGGGCAAAGCCCGCGTTTCGATGGGTCGAAGCGCTGCGCCCCTGGTCCATGGCCGAGATCTTTGTGTTGGGCTGCGCCGTTGCGCTGACCAAAGTTGCTGACGTCGCCGAAATTCAGTTCGGCGCCGCCTTCTGGATGTTCACCGCACTTGTCCTGCTCGTCATCGTGCAGGACAGTCTTCTGTGTAGATGGTCTGTATGGAACTCTCTGATTCATCCCAGAAAATAGTCAGCGCGCGCGAGCTTGGGCTGGTCGCCTGCCGATCCTGCACAAAGGTGCATCGCCTGGGCGAAACCCGCACCTGTCAAAGATGCGGGCGAAAGCTCCGGTCGCGTGATGAATTGGCGATCCAGCGCGTTTGGGCATGGTGGTTGGTCGGCGTCATGGCGTACATCCCGGCAAATCTGTACCCGATGCTGGAAACACGCACGCTTTTCACCCGGCAAGCAGACACCATAGTGGGTGGGGCCGTGGATCTGATCCATCACGGCGCATTCGGAATTGCGGCCATAATCCTGCTGGCCAGCGTCGCCATTCCGTTGGGCAAGTTTGCCGCCATCGCCCTATTGGCGCTCAGCATATCCCGCCGGTCTTCACTCTCCATGACGCAGCTCCGACTGGTGCACGAGGTCGTGGAATATGTGGGGCGCTGGTCGATGATCGACATTTTTGTAGTTGCAATCCTGTCCTCTCTGGTTCAGCTCAGCAGCCTGGCATCGATCAGACCCGGCACCGCCAGTCTCTTTTTTGCACTCTCGGTGATATTCACCATGCTCTCCGCCCAAAACTTTGATTCAAGGTTGATCTGGGATTCACGCCAACGTCAGGAAGCCAAATGAACGATATTCCCGATGTACCGATCGAACAGCAACCGCGCCGGATATGGGACCGTGTATCGCTGATATGGGTCATCCCGATTGCCGCGGTTGCGGTCGCGCTGGCGGTTGCCTGGCAGTCTCTTTCCAGTCAGGGCCGGGTAATTCATGTCACATTCGAGGACGGCGCGGGCCTTGTCGCAAATTCGACCGAGCTGCGCTTTCGGGACGTGGCTGTCGGGTTGGTCGAAAAAGTCGGCCTGACCGAAGGGCTTAAGGCCGTCGAGGCGCAAATCCGTCTGAGCAAGGAGATTTCGCCATATGTCGATGCTTCTGCCCAGTTCTGGGTGGTTCGGCCTGAACTCACCACTCAAGGCGTGTCTGGACTCGAAACGGTTCTAAGCGGCGTCTACATCGAAGGCAGCTGGGATGCGAATCCGGGCGAGCCGACCAAACTCTTCAAAGGCAGACCGCAGCCGCCCTTGTTCCGGGCAGACAAGCCGGGGTTGCAACTGACCTTGCGCAGCTCGGCCCGTGGCCAGTTGACGGATGATGCGCCCATTCTTTTTCGTGGCATCGAGGTTGGGCGGGTCGGCAAAGCCTCGATCGATCCGCGCGGAAATTTCGCAGTGGCCGAGGCGATCATCTACAATCCGCACCAACGTCTCATCAATGACACGACGCGGTTCTGGGATACGTCCGGCTTCAGCATTTCCGTCGGCGCCGCCGGGGCATCTGTTGATTTCACTTCCATAGCCAGTCTCGTGGCAGGAGGCATCACCTTCGACACGTTCGTTTCAGGAGGCTCGGCCGTATCTGACGGTACATTGTTCCAGGTCTATGAAGACTCCGAAGCCGCACGGGACAGCATCTTCAACCAGTCGCAGGTCGATGAGCTGTTTGTCAGTGTGATCTTTGACGACAACATCTCGGGCCTCAGTGTGGACGCCCCCGTTGAACTGGCGGGTCTGAGGATTGGAACGGTGAACAGCGTCATCGGTCTTATTGATGAGGAAGCTTTCGGGGACAACCGGGTGCGCCTGAATGCGGTCCTGGCCATACAACCGACGCGTCTTGGCCTGCCAGATGAAGTTTCACCCGCTGCCGCGCTTGAGTTTCTGAAAACGCGGGCCGATGAGGGGATGCGCGCGCAACTGGCTTCTGCCAGCCTGCTTTCCGGTGGCTTGAAGGTGCAATTTGTCGACAACACCGATGATGATCCGTTCGACTGGAATGAAACCGCCGAAGGGATAACAATCCTGCCCACCACTCAGAGCGAGATACAGTCGGGGGAAGCCTCGGTCGAGCGTGTTCTGACGCGTATCCAGGCGCTTCCGGTCGAAGAGTTGATGTCCAGCGCCGTCGCGTTTCTTGACACTGCCCGCGCTTTTGTGGCCAGCGACGCAATCCGGGAAACGCCCGAAGACCTGCGTAAGCTGCTGGCGGCAGCCACGGCCGTGGTTGAATCTGACGACGTTCGCTCGGTCGCGGGGAATATCAATAAACTGCTGGATCAGGTCGATGCAATGTTGACCGAACTCAGGACCGAGCAGGTCACACAGCGCCTGCTCGGCGCCGTGGATGCGGCGACAAACGCCATGGAATCCGTGGACACATCCATTGCCGGCCTTCCAGAGCTGTTGTCGAGCCTGAACACTCTGGCTTCAAGGGCCAGTGCTTTGCCCCTGGACCAGTTGGTCACCGAACTGACCGGGATTGTCGCAACATTGGATGAGCTCATTCAAACCGAAGGCGTTCAGGACCTGCCTGTGCAACTGAATGCGACACTGGCCGAAGTCAACGCCGCTTTGGTCGATTTGCGCGAGGGTGGCGCGGTCGACAACGTTAACGCAACCCTGACCTCGGCGCGCAATGCCGCCGACGCGATTGCCAGCTCGACCAGCGAACTGCCCGCTCTGGCCGAGAGAGCCAGCAGACTGATGGACGAGGCATCTGCCACCATCAGTGGATTCAACAAGGGTGAAGCACTCAGCCGCGATGCACGAGCGGCGCTGCGCGACATTCAGCAGGCGGCCAATGCCCTTGCGGCGCTGCTTCGAACGCTGGAACGCGACCCAAGCATATTGATCAAGGGACGATAGACATGCCGCTACAAAAATTCCTCACGTGCCTGAGCCTGGTGCTGTTGGCGGGCTGCGGCGGGCTGAACGACCGGGTTTCAGTCAATGAACCAACTTTGGAAGGCCGTGTCAGAATAGGCGTTTCATCGCTTGAGATCAAAGAACCATCACTGCCCGGTTACGCCGTGGCGGACGAGATTTCGATCGAGGGCGAAGGCGGTCTGCTGGTTACCGAAGGGTCGGTTCTCTGGGCGGACAAACCTTCACGCGCGATTGCGCTGGAACTGACCCGTCATCTTACCGGCCTGACCAGAACTCGGATTGCATCCTCACCGTGGCCATTCGAGGAACCGCCTGCAGGAATTCTGGACCTGCGGTTTGAATCCTTCGTGGCACGGGCCGACGGCACCTTTTTTGTCTCAGGGCAGTATTTCCTGGGTCGGCTCGACGGGGGGCGAGAACGGTCGGGGCTGTTTGAACTGGTTGAGCCAATCGGCGAACCGCTGAACAGCACCAACATCGCCAAGGCCCGGGGACGAGCCGTCGCAAACCTTGCCCGGTTCCTGGCGAATAATGCACTGAAATAGTCCTGTGGCCGGGCGGTTGCCCATGGGACAAAGCGAACGCGCAAAGGGGTGAAGGCAGGTCAGATACGGGCGTTTTGAGGGCTTGATTCCAGCGCACCGCGCCCCAAACGGGCGCAAACCAGGCCTGCACCGATCACTGCTGCCCAAGCATGTGTTTTCAAAGGGCGTTCCCGCCTGCGGATTCAGGCGGCGATTGATTTCATTGCGCCCAGGAACTGGGCGACTTCGGCAACGCTGTTGTAGTGGCACATTGACACGCGCACACAGCTGTCCATGCCAAGCGGAGTCAGGATGTTGCCAGAGTAGTGATCTGCCTTGCGCAGATGCGTTCGGATACCCTGCTCGTTCAGCATTCGCACCACATCGACCGAAGGCACACCCTCGACCCGCAGCGACACCAGACCTTCGCGCGCCGGGTTGTCGACGCCGCCCAGAATGGTCACCTTCTCCATCTCGGCTAGACCCGGCAGGTTGCCGGTGCCGTGGATCATCGCATCGGTCAGCGCCTTTTCCTGTGCGTGAATCGCCTCACCGGCCGCTACGAACTTGGCCCGCCGGTCGGTGGCGTCGCTGACCTGCTCGCCCAGCCACTCAAAATAGCTGACAACATCGGACATGGTGGCGTAAGAGCCAGTATCGCGGGTCCCCATCTCCCAGTTGTCGGCAGGGCCATCAAGTAGGCTGTTATGCGGCAGCGCCGTCAGCCGGTCCGAAATCCAGGCAACCCCATAACCATGGCGCGAGAATACTTTGTAGGGTGAGATCACATAACCATCCACGTCATAGGCCGTCAGGTCGATCCGGCCATGCGCGGCGTGCTGGATGCCGTCGACGATGATGTAGCATTCGGGCGCAACCGCCCGAATGGTTGCAGCGACGGCCGCCACGTCGACCCCCATGCCTGTGACGGGTGAGGTATGAACGATGGTTGCAACCTTGGTGTCGGGCGTGACCATCGCGGCATAGCCATCGGCGGTCACGGTCCCGGTGGCATTGTCATGCGCGACCAGTACATGGCTCTGACCGGCGATACGCGCCCAGCGGTCACAGGCGCTGCGGGTGGCCGGGTGTTCCAGGGTCGTCCCCAGAACCTGACCCGCGCCGGTGCCCAGACAGGCGTTCATGATCAGGCGGAACAGCAATTCGGTGCCACTTTCGCCCACAAAGAACTGCCCGCCCGGCGCATTCATGAACACGGCCATATCTTCCTTGGCCGTGTTGATCACGCGCACCAGTTCATGGCTGCCCGGATTGTCGCGCCCCTGATTGTCGGGAATGGCCGCATAGTCCTGCGAGGTTTTCACCACTGAGTTCAACGTCAGCGCGCCGCCCGCGTTTTCGAAGAAAATCCGGGGTCCCTGTTGCGGACAATGGTCGATCTGGGCAAAGCGATCGCGGATCTGCTTAAGCAGCGGTGTGTTGATCTCGGGCATGGGGACTCATTCGTGCAAATTCTTCTGTCTGACATATATTGTTCGCGGGCCCAGTTTTCTCACAAAAAATGAATGGGCAATGCCTTTGCATTTTTTATGCTTCATCGGACGATCAGGTATCAGCAGCCCCGACCAACGAATACGGTGCCTGACTTTGGTAAGCTGGTACCCGAATTCCCGAAAACGTCCCTCTATTTTGATGCTATTCCTTTCAAGGGCTTCCAAGCGACTGCGCCAACTTCACAGCCCCCAGATAGGCCGATCGGCGCCAATCGGGCGGGGGGTTCAGCGGCGACAAGGCATCGGCCGTAAGATAAAGGTCGACGACTCCGTGCGCCACTGTCTGGACATCCTCCGGGTCCGCCGACGGATACTCTTTCTGGACGATTTGGCGGGCAAGCGCGTAGAACTCAGCCATAACACCCGTCAGAATTTGTCTGAGGTCCGGGTACTGTTCCACGACCATAACCAAAGCCTGGTAAGCGTTGTTCAATCGCGTGTCAGTTTCGCTTTCCTCGCTGAACAGGGCGTCCACAAAGTTCATTAGCCCCGGATAATCCTGCAAAGCTGTTCGCAAATTCTCCAAAGAGATGCGTTGTTCTTCCACAACATGCAGGGCCAAGGCGCGTACCATCTCGTCCCGGTTTCCAAGATGGTGCCGTATCAACGGCCGCTTAAGTCCGGATTCCTCCGCAATTCTCTCAAGCGTTGCGCCCTCAACCCCGAAACGGGCCACCAGCGTCATGAACGCATCCAGCACTTCGGCTTTGCGCTGTTTCTGAACCGAGGGACGCCCCATTGGTATTTCTCCGTCTCTTCAATTTCGAACCGGGCGGATCCGTTAAAACAGACCGTCAACTATTCTGAACTGCCCAGTGTCTGGCATACCGGAACTATGCTTTTTCCAGCTATTTTTCATCAAGCGCAAAGCTGGCGTATGTGCATTTTGCCGCCTGCCTTTCGGCATTTGCAAGCCCCGCAGATACCCGAGGAAAGTGAGTAGCGCCCTGATCCGCTGATTGGCAGCCCGACCCCGGGGCAAAGCGGCGTCACCACACCGAAATGCCCCGGTTCGAGACAACCATAACCTACCGGCAGGATGATCAGAACCAACCTGTCAAATACTGATCAGGCCAGTAAAAGAACGCCAGATCCACCGGAATACCCGGGCTGATCAGTGAGTACTCGAATACAGGGTCATCGTAGAGATCATTCAACCCGGAAACCGCATAGCCTTCCGTTGGCGTCCAACTCTCATCGAGACCCATCTGATAATCACTGTCTTCGTCATGAAAAGCCACCACGCTGTAGTAGTTGTCATTCAGGTCCGGGAAATCGACGCGCTGCGGTTCCGTGCTGGCGGGAAGCGTGACGTAGCCAACCGCCGTGCTGAAATCAAGCGCGTCAAAGGAAGCCGCATTGTCAAAAGCCATGACAACAAACTGGCCGCTGTCATTGCGCGCGCTGTGCAGGTTGACAACCAACCCACTGTCCGAAGACGTACCGGTCGAGGATGCCGATGTCCGGGGGATGTCCGTACCAAATCCCGAGGCCATCCAGGCTCCGCCGACGAACAGGGCCGTTGTGACCAGCGCCGCGGCGATTCGCTGTGTATTTGAAGGCATGGCGTTAACCCCGTTTATGGTTGGCCGAAGCGTTGGCGCCTTGTTTTTGGGGTCGCCAGCCCGGCGGACCAAACAGAACCCCCAGCTTGTTTCGGAACCCCGGCATTCGCCAGGCGTCGCCAAAGGCGCGGGCAAAGCCATGAAAAAAGGCTACAAACGGATTGACCGAATTGATCGGCGTAACCAGACCGTAAGTGACTTCTTCTTTTTCTTCTTCGAACGTGCCGAACATGCGGTCCCAGATGATGAAGATTCCGGCGTAATTCTTGTCCAGATACTTGCGGTTGGACCCGTGATGCACACGGTGATGCGACGGCGTGTTCATTATGTATTCAATGGGTTTCCAAAGCTTGCCGATGACTTCGGTGTGCAAAGCGGTCTGGTAGAGTTGCACCAGCAATTCCGCGACCAGGACAACAAATGGATTGAAGCCCAAAAGCACCAGGGGAATATGAAAGAACAAGGGCCAAAACCCATCCAGCGGACCATGCCGGTAGGCTACCGAAATGTTGAAGAAGGGTGAGCTGTGGTGCACCGAATGTGTGGCCCACAAGATGTTTATCCGATGCAGGATACGATGCTCCCAATAATAGGCCAAATCCGCGAGGATCAGCACAATCAGGAACGAAGCCCATGTGGTGGGGATGTCAAAGAACGCATATTGAGACGCCCAGACATAGGCTCCGACGTAGAAGCCGGCCATCAAAACAAAATTGATAGTAAGGAAGAAGCCCAGCGTGATGAAGTTGGTGACGGTATCGCCCACCATCTCGAAGGTCAGCTTTTTGCCAATCGCGTAACGCGCAAGTTCAAACACCAGAAAACCGATCGCAAAGACGAAAAACCAGTCGTCGATCATCGTCTCCCAATAGCTGATCTGGAAGTCGCTGACATACGTGTTGAGGAAGTCCATTTAGGTAGATCCTGTTAAATTGTCTTTTTTGACAATTAAAGAGTTTTAGCCCCGTGTCAAGTGGCCCTCACGCCAACGCTCGACCTTGATGCCGACACAGCCCTATCCATTGCGCTGTCTTGCGATCATGCTCGACATCGGTAATTCCTGAAAGAAACCGTTCGTCAAAACAGACACCTACCCATTACAAGTTTAGCAAATGCCCAAAGCTGGCCCGCAATCAAAAGTCCGAATTGGAATGTCAACGCTTCTGGCGCTGGCCATAGGCGGGTTGGTGGCGCTTTCGGTCAGTACGGTGCTTCTGGTATCAACCTACGCCAATGTTCAAAACACGACTGAATTGTGGAACACCTCAGCGTCGATGATCGTCGAGTCAATTGAGGACAGGGTCGTTAGCCTGACGACCCCTATCGAGGAATTGGCGAACTCTCTCCAGAAAGATGCAAGTTCGGGCGACGTCGAATTGTCCAACACTGACTTTCTGAAGGCATATTTCAAGGGCGTCGCAGCCTCCGCCCCCTATCTGACGGACCTTGCCGTTGTTTACCCGGACGGCAGCCTTTTTGTGACCAGTCAGATCGCCGATTCCGACGGAATTTCCTTTGTCACCATCACAGAGCCCCCGGTGGATGGGCGATTGCGGTATCTTGAAGATATCAAAAATTATGAGAACCTGTTCTGGAACGAACCGTTTTTTGAAGAAGGCAGGACGCATATTTCGGCCACCGTACCGGCCTATCGGGACGATGTGTTCCTGGGTGCCATATTTGTGTCTTCAACCGTGCATCATTTCTCGGACATCATCGATGAGTTGGGCAGCAAATTCGGCGCGACCGGTTTCATTCTCTATGGCGACAACCGCGTCCTGGCACATCCGAAGCTGCTGAACCTGTCCGGAAGTTCCTTAAGTCCGGACACGCCTTTGCATTCAATCGCTGCGCTCGATGACGCGGTGATCTCGCAAGTGCTAAAACAAGACCCCGAGTTTCAGGGGGGCGACAGCTCTTTTGACGGCTACGTAGTGGAGAACGCAACCGGTGAGTACTTGGTTCTGACCAGTACTTTGGATGAGTACGGTTTGGAACCATGGGTCATTGGCCAGTACTCCCCGCTAAGCGATTGGAGCAGTCAATGGAAGCGCCTCAGCTACACTGCCTTTGTCAGCATTGGGTTCCTAATAGCGTCAATGATTGCGGCGATTGTGCTGGCCAGAAAGCTTTCGGCCCCAATCAAAAAATCAACCGAAGAAGCCATCAAGATCAGCGAACTCAATCTGGATCAGATCGACTATCTTCCCCCCTCTCGCGTTGAGGAGGTAAACCTGCAGGCCGTGGCATTCAACAAGATGCTCGATGGGCTGCGCTGGTTTGAAACCTATCTGCCCCGCACTCTGGTGCGGCAATTGTTGAATTCCGGAGACCCTGATGTTGTCAGGCCTCGCGAGGTCGAGCTGACTGTCATGTTCGCCGATATTGTGGGCTTTACGGCTGCGTCAGAAACGATGACACCGCAGGCCACGGCCGACATGTTGAACAGCCATTTCGCGATTTTGAACCGTTGCATCCAGGCCGAGGGTGGAACGCTCGACAAGTATATCGGCGACGCCGTGATGGCGTTTTGGGGCGCTCCTCAGGAACAAGTCGACCACGCCGAGCGGGCCTGCCGTGCAGCGGTGGCCATCAAGCACGCCCTGGCTGAGGCGAAAGTTGGCTATGGACTGAAGATTGCGATTCACACCGGTCCGCTCATCGTCGGGAATATCGGAGCGGTCGAGCGGATGAATTACACCGTGATCGGAGATACGGTTAACACCTGCGCGAGGATTGAGACTTTGGCCGGTGATCTTGCCACAGAAGAGCCAACCAACATCCTGGTCAGCGACGCAACTGCGCGACGTCTCAGCGCGTCGTTCCAGCTGGAACATGTCGGCGATTTCCATGTGAAAGGCCGGTCGAAACAGGTGACCGTCTACCGGGTCAAAACTGAATAGATGATGGGATCAGTGGTACCGTATTGGAACTGCCCGCCCTGTCCGATCTGTCAAGTTTCAGACCGGATCCCGTGGGTAAATGACCTGCAGGCTGTCCGTGTGAAATTGACCAATGCTCTTTTTCCATCTCCGGCCCGGCCACAGCAGTTCAGCTGTTAGGTCGTGGGGATGGTAGGCTGCGGTGTAAAGGGTTCCGAACCCCTGATCGAAAGCCAGCGAATACAGCGGCGGCTTCAGAAAAGACCCGACAAAAACCTCTTTCGTCTCTGGGTGCAAAGTTAGGCGATGCAGCAGGAAACGCTCACGCTCGACCGTGGCGGTAAGGCGTGCATGGCTTTTCCATTCCACGCGCTCCTGATGGTTGGTGGAAACAGCAGCATGGGTGAAAAGCGTTGGCCGGTCCGGTGCAAGAAACGCCGTAAAGAACTGCCGGTCCCGGTTCAGGACCGTAACGTTGTAGCTCATGTGGCACGGGACCCGTAGCAGAACCTCTTTCGCCTCTTCCAGCGTCGAACATGTCTGCAACAGGTATCGCAGGATCAGGGGAACCCCAAAGCCTTCGCCGACCGCGCGGCGGCCACCGAATGTCAGGGAAACGGTTAGCCCTGCATCATTCATGCCATCCAGCAATCCAAACAAGCCATCCGAGGTGCCCATGACCGGACGCCCGTTCCATCCGGTCTTCAGGAAAATTCCATCAAAGGCCGACGGGTTGTAGTCGTAGTTCCGCACCATCAACGGTTCTGGCCCCTGCCAAATCGCCTGGCTGCACCCCGCCAGATAGCGCGGCGGGCAAAAGAAGCTCAGGAACCGCGCCTCCAGATCGCCGGCGCCAAAGGCGGCGCACAGCATGTCATACGGCTCGAGCATTTCCGGCATATATGTTTTCAGCGCATGACGGCACTCGGAATATGTCGGGCGTGATGACAACCCTTCGCTTGCCCACCATTTAAGGTAGGCATTTCGATATTCGGAGAAAATCCCGGACAGTTTCTGTCCGGGTTTCTTTTCTTCTACGGCGCGAAAGGTTAGTTTCATGCACTCTACATAATCTTAAACGCCGGATCCTCAAATGCCTGAGCCGATGGCAGCGGACGTGCCGAGAACGCGTTCTTGATGCCATTGATCCAATGCTTCGACTTTGCCGTAAGCTGAAAACCCTTGGTCATCGACCGGCCGCGTGTGACCAGGATGCCCAGATCGGCCCCTTCGTACCGGTAGTCGCCAACATTCGATATCCGCAAAAAGAACGCTTCGTCTTCGCTTTCCACCGCGCGCCGGTGATAGTCGAACCGGTCGAACACCACCCGCCCGTCCGGCAACATCTTGTAGATCCCGGATTCCGGGGCATTGGTGATGATATCGACCGTGTCCTCGGTGTGCTTGATCACCATTTGCGACCAGGAATCGATCATGTCGGGATCGGCCCAGCGCGCGTTCAGCTCTTCGACACCCAGGTTGAACGGCTTTTTCGAGAACTCCAGCAGGTGAAACAGGAACAGCGGCGCATCAGCATGCGCGAAAGCCGCGTGGTTGGTCATCGAGGACGCGCCCGTGATCCGGGGGTTGAGCTCGCCCAACCAGATGTCGCCGGTCTTTTTGTCGATCAGGAAATCCAGTTCGAAATAGCCGCGATATCCTTCCTTGCGAAGTTGTTCGCCAAATTTGAACGTCAGTTCCCGCGCTTTCTCGCGCGTCTTCGGCGGGAACGCAGTCGAGAAAATCTCGTTTCCGCACCAGCCTCCGCGATAGGGGGTCAATTCCTTGAACCCGACGAGTTCCGTCATCAGGGGGCCGACAATCGTGCCTTCGGACGTGGCGCAGGCTTCGATCGCCGAACCCCGGCAATCGATGCGTTTCATGATTTTGATTTCGCCCTGGCCCACGATCTCATGTTCGTGTTTGCGGAAATCGGCCTCGGACTTGATGAAAAAGGTGGTGTGGCCCGAGTCTCCAAACGCACTTTGCAGGACAAGATCATCGCCGAGCCCCGCCTTTTTGCAGACCTTTTTCAACTGGTCATAGCTGTCGACCTTGGACAGCGTGTTGGGAACCGACGGGACACCCGCTTTGTTGCCGACCCGGACAGTTTCGATTTTGTTGTCCATCTTGGTACGCAGCTTCGCCTTGGGGAACCAGACCTCGCCGCCCAGTTCCTTAACCAGTTTTTCCGTCTTTTCGTCGAACATCAGGAAAACGAATTTCGGCTTGCCGCCGCGCGCCTTGACGTAATCGACAACTTCCTTGTGCTGAAGCAGATAGTTGTTGATGTCTTCGATCGACTGAAACTCGTCATGGGGAAGTTCGGAAGGAACCAGAACGTTGGGATGGCGTCCGTCAAAGCAATCCATGTAGCAGATGTACTTGAAATTCTTGACCCATTCATCCAGACCGAGCAGGTTGAAATTGGTCGCCGAGACAAAGTAGATCGGGTCCGAATTCGTGTGAAAGTAACGACGGATTTCCGAAATGTTCTTGAGTACCTTCTTGGGCATTTAACCTCTCCCCTGATATTATTTTTTGACGGACTCCAAGGCCTCTTGGGTAAACACGCGCAGACCCAGGTCTTCGCGGAAACCATGAATTTCACTGACGTCCAGCGCCCGCATGAATGACAGGATTTCCGGACTGATGACCTGACCGGGCACCAGAATCGGGAAGCCTGGCGGATAGGGAATAATGAAACTGGACGAGACAAGCTCTTCACCCGCTTCAAGCCGCGCCATCAGCTTGTCATCGGTCGGAATATAGTCGCAGTTGTCCTCGTCATAAGCGAGGAAAAACGCGGTCCGGATATCTCCTTCGGGCGTATCTGATCCATCCCTGAAGGCATCGTGGAACCGGCTGAAATCCGGCAACGGCGGCACGTCTTCGACCAAAGCCTGGACCCGGTTTTCAAATGACCTGCGTTCCATTTTCGAGGCATCGTCCAGAAGCTCGTCCAGGTCATTGGCAATTTCGACCAGTACTTCGATCAGGTAAGCGACCGAGGATCGGGTTGTCCCGATATTGGTCATGAACAGCACGGTGTTCCGCGACGTCTTGTTGATCTGGATGCCATATTTGTCCATCAGGATCTTGGTCTTGAACGTGTCGCCGTCCCAGCCTGTTCCACCCACGGCCAGCGTTATGCGCGTCGGGTCCAGTACAAATTCGTCCTGGCTCCACATGGTCCATTTGTCGACCCAGCCGTGATCGGGATCGTAATAGGCCTGTACGCCGCTTTCCCGGTATTCTTCCGGGATCATTTCTCCGGCAGTCACCACCTTGAAATACTTCTGCAAAACCGGATGGTCCGAGATGGCGCGCCGGATCGACATAGCTGTCTCGATCTGCTTTTGCACAAATTCGAACCCTTCCAGTTCGACCTGTCGGCGCCCCACGTCCAGGGAAGCGATGATCTGGTAGTTCGGTGAAGTCGAGGTGTGGGTCATGTAGGCCTCGTGGAAAGCCTGCTCCACCTCGCCTTTGAAATCCTGATCGTTGACGTGAATCATCGACCCCTGCCGCAATGACGTCAGGGTCTTGTGGGTCGATTGCGTGGCATAGACGCGGACGCGGGCATCGGGTGGCGGAACCAGCCGGGTTCCGAGCAGCTTTTCATGGCTCGCACCCTCAAGCTTTTCCTGCTGGGCCGCCCAGGCGCTGGCCGCTTCCGGCGTGCGCAGCGTTTGCCGCAAAACGTTGGCCACCCCCATGGCGGTACGCTGGCGGTAGGTCGGGTCAAACCGCGCAAAACCGAACCAGGCTTCGTCCCACAGAAAGATCAGGTCCTTCTTGATGGCCAGACACTCTTCCATGACACGCTGAACGTTGTAGACAACCCCGTCGAAGGTGCAGTTGGTCAACAGCACCATCCGGACGCGATCCAGCTTTCCGGCATCTTTCAGCTTCAACAGGGTGTGCTTGATCTCTTTCAGCGGCACGGCACCGTACATCGAATGCTCGTGCAGCGGATAGCTGTCCATATAAACGACGCTCGCCCCGGCGAGAACCATGCCGTAGTGGTGCGATTTGTGGCAATCCCGGTCGACCAGAACGATGTCGCCGGGTCGAACGACCGACTGAACAACGATCTTGTTGCACGTCGAAGTGCCGTTAGTGGCAAAGAACGTGTGTTTCGCCCCAAAAGCGCGGGCGGCCATGTCCTGCGCTTCCTTGATCGGGCCGCGCGGTTCCAGCAGGCTGTCCAACCCGCCCGAGGTCGCCGATGTTTCAGCCAGAAAGATGTTCGACCCGTAGAATGCCCCCATGTCCTGAATCCAGTGCGAACGGCTGATCGACTTGCCGCGACTGATGGGCATGGCGTGGAAAACACCCGTTGGCTGTTTCGAATATTCCTTCAGGGCCGAGAAAAACGGCGTTTTGAATCTGCGATCGACGCCGCGAAGGATGTTGAGGTGCAGTTCCTGAAAGTCTTCCTGATTGTAAAAGACGCGTCGGCAGCGGCCCAGGTCCAGCCCGGCAATATCCTCGGCAGAACGGTCTGTGACAAGATACGCGTCCAGTTCGGGTCGGATCTTCTCGATAAGCCGACAGGCTTCCGGTCCGTATTCATGCGGGTCGAGGCCGTCAACATCCTCGTCCTCGCTGACACGCGTCAGGTACTGATTCAGGATCGGAAGATCGATCTTCGACTTGAGCGACAAGCCCGGCCGGATCACCACGGCCTGAACGTTGTAGTTGAACAGAACCCCGATCAGGGCGTCCTCTAGCGACGGAACAATGACCGGTTCATAAATGAAGGAATCTTCCAGCCGACGCATGCGCAGCAGGTTTTGCCGCAGGAATCTTTCCTGATGTTCAGTGACATCGTCGACGATCAGCACCTCGAAATAAGGCCGCCCCAATGCACGGGCTTCTGGCGCAAGCGAGGCTTCGTCTTCATAATCTTCATTGTCTATTTCATCGGAAGACAGCGGAATCGACCGCCGCCGGTAAGCGCCCGACGTCAGCGCCCGCGCAATACGACGAACGCAGATCGACAGATCCTGAACATTGCCATTTTGCAGAAGACGCCGCAGATGCTCAAACGCGTGGATTCCGGGGAACGCCCAGTAAAGCTCGATCGGTTCCAGAACATCAAACAGATGCTCCGCCGTCGCCATCAGCTTCTGGCTCTGGCGTTTTTCCCGGCCATGAAGGGCGAGGCCTTCAGCGGCCTCTCGTAAGGCGCTCCATCGATCAGCGCGAAGTTGCGTGGCGCTGTAATAATCTCGTAGGGACGGCAACTTCTTCTTCTGCGAGTGCAAGTTCAATACCTGCCTCCTTTCTGTCGCGTCCGGATCAGTGCCGCCTCCTGATCCGATTAATCCGAACCTGTCTTTCCGTGTAAGACAGAAAGGTTAGGCGGCGTCAGCAAATCTCTTTCCGCTTCTTCAATCGAAGTTCTGGGGTCGGATGCCAGCAAACCGCGATCCGAGCCCTGCCGGGGAATTTCCAGCGGCCCGAGCGTGTTCAGGTAAGCATCGGCACCGCTAGTGCGATCATAAACCGTGAAATCCGCGTCGCGATCCCGGAAGCTCTTGAGAACTTGCCCAAGTCCCTTGAGACCGGTTTCCCGTTGACGCCGCACCTGATCCAGATCGATTTCGATCGGGAACATGTCTTCCTGTCCGGCGGACTGGTGCAACACCGTTGCTGATGGGTCGACCACCAGCGAACGACCGACACCACCGGCCCCCAGGCCATTCACGTCAATGACGTAACACTGAAACTGCGCCGCGGTCGCCCTTGCAATGGCAAGTTCCGCTTCGCGGTCAGTGGTCCCGGTCAGGACCGGGTGAAGAAGAACTTCGACGCCCTGACTGGTCAGTTGCCGCGTCGTTTCCGGAAACCAAATGTCATAGCAGATGGAAAGGCCAAAGCGCCCGACATTCGGGACATCAAAAACACAGAAATCTGTCCCGGCCGAAATCCCGGCCTCATACGGGCGGAAGGGAAACATCTTCGAATACTTGGCGACAATTTCGCCGTCGGGATTGATAACGACAGACGTGTTCAGAATACGCCCATCTTCAGTCTTTTCGAACATCGACCCGGGGATCAGCCAAATACCGAAGCGGCGCGCATCCTCCTGAAACTGCAATATAGCGTCATTCGGGAAGGGCTGCGCGAAACGGTCCAGTGGCCCATAGGGCGCAAGTTCGGAAAACAGAACCATCTGAGTCCATGGAAACCGGGCCATCAGGATTTCAATACGGTGGCGCATCGCCTCGACGTTCGAATGAAGCGCTGCGACGTGCATCTGAACGCCGGCGATCGCAAATGGAGTCATATTGGGCATCTCTCCCGAGTAAGCTGTCTGATCACCTTATTTTCAGGTGAACCCCGTTACCAGCCTGTTTTTTTGAGCACCCCAGATTTCTATCGCAAACTGTTTGATCGCTGGCACTCGTGAACTTAGCCGATGAGTGATTTAGGGAATTGGCAAGGTGCCAGTCTGTTCGTGTCTAGCGTCCATGCTGGGGCTTGTCGCCAATCTGCCCGCCCTGCCCCGGTCGGAATGGCAGCGCGATGATCGACAATTTTCCGGTCATTCATGTCGCATCACCCGATTGGGAAAATAGTCGTCTCGCTCCAATACATCGGCTTTTGAATACTTCTTGGTCCTATTTCCATCTTCTCACCATATGTGCAGAATCCTTATGTTTTGCACACTACTACGAGTATGAACCTAAGTCGCTACTTATACCCGATAAGATTCTATTATCGAGTCAATTGAAAAGCGAACTGAATTGACGCAGAATACGCGCTATGAGTACCCCTGCCCCATATCTCCCAGCCTCTTCTCTTGCGCTGTCCTCAGCAGATCAGGACGCGCTGACCGATCTCTATGTCCGCGGCACGCCGGAGAACACGTTACGAGCGTACGAGCGTGACCTGGCCTACATCACGGCCTGGAAGGCCGCTCGGATGGGCTCGATCCTCAACTGGCCCGAGAATGAAGAAACCGCCCTCGCCTTCATCCTCGATCATGCCCGGGATCTGAACGACGCGCCGAAAACGGATGTCGCCCGCCAGACGGCAGAAGCGCTGATTGCACAAGGGTTGCGCAAGTCACTGGCCTGCCCGGCCCCCTCAACGCTGGACCGGCGTATCGCCTCCTGGCTGGCCTTCCACCGGATGAAGAATCTTCCCAGCCCGTTTGAGGCGCCGCAGGTGAAGCAAGCGCGGGCCAAGGCACGCCGCGCCGCGGCCCGCCCCCCTGCCCCAAAATCCGCCCACCCCATCACCCGCGGTGTGCTCGAGCAACTGTTGGCGACCTGCCGTGGCAGTCGTCGCGATTGCCGCGACCGGGCGATCCTGATGCTCGGCTGGGCCAGCGGCGGACGCCGCCGCTCGGAAATCACCGCGTTGATGCGCGAGGATGTATCCCTCAAGGAATTCGCCAAGAGCGGCGTCATCTGGCTGTCCCTGTTGGAAACCAAAACCACCCAGAAGGGAGAAACCCCCAGACTGGTACTGAAAGGCCGAGCAGCGCAGGCTTTAGTGCATTGGATCGAAGTTGGGCAGATCAAGGACGGCCCCCTCTTCCGCCCGATCTCGAAAGCTGATCGGGTGCTGAACCGCCGCCTTTCCCCCGACGCGGTAGCGCAGATCGTCAAACATCGATTGAAGCTGGCCGGTCTGCCCGAAGACTTTGCCTCTGCCCACGGTCTTCGTTCGGGCTTTCTGACCCAGGCCGCATTGGACGGCGCCCCGATTCAGGCAGCCATGCGACTGTCCCTGCACCGCTCGGTCGCGCAGGCGCAGAAGTACTACGACGACGTCGATATCGCAGAAAATCCCGCTACGGACCTTTTGGGCTAACACGAAAAAGGGTGTTGGATTTTAGTCCAACACCCCACGGATGCTTCACATGATTTCTGGAGATTCTTACCCGTGGGTAAGATCATCCTCCTCTCGCAGGTATTCAATCATCGTTGCAATGGCGGCCTCCAGCCTCGCACGATCAACACGCGTAAAGTCCAGATCGTGCCTGATCTCCAACCGTCCACTCGAGGCCGAACACTTTGCAATCCCCGCGCGGCCAGACACCTGAAACGTCGTTTTCGCCCGGCGCGGCTTTCCGGGACTGTCCGGTTTCGGCCTGGCAACAGTTTCCGAGGCCTGTCCCAAAAAAGACCGGAGAATCGCCACCTCTCGTGCGTTGTCCCTGTCGGGTTCGCTCATCAACGCAGTGCTGACTGCGCGGATCAAACCCGGATCGGAATCAAGCTTGCGCTTCAGTTCGACCCCCACATTTCGCGGGATTTCATTTGGGTGGTTCAGAACCTTGTCCAGCCTGGTCAGCAGGCTCGCGAATGCCCGAATATAACTTCGCTTTGTGTAGCTTGCTGATTTGAAAAGAATCGAAACCGCCTTGTCCACATCCGCACAGTCATTGGCCGGATCCTCTGCGTAGGCCCGGGCCAACGCACCCATTTCCGCAAAGGAGATGTCCTTTCGGATCAGGTTTTCATCCACCATACGCCGATAGCTGCTGTCCAGATCAGCGGCGTCCGAAATGCCTGCCGGAATTTTTGCGTAGATGGAATCGCCGGTTTCTTCTAGCAACAAACGATAAGCAGAAAGGCGGCGCATCCCCTGAATCAGGTCAAATCGCCCGTCCGCGCGACGCTCCAGCCGGATCGGGTTGGAAAGACCGATTTCCCTGATCGACGCTTTCAACTCCTCCAATTCCGGATCCGGACCGGGTTTGCGATCGCGCGTCAGTTTTTCTGTAACGACGTCTGACAGGTTTACACGTTCCGTCACCAGCCCTTCGGCCCGCAGGCTCACCAGCTCATGCGCAAGCCTGTCGTTTTCTGCGCGAATGGCATCCTCGGTCGATTGCTGATCGCGCAGAGCACCAGCATTCTCCGAGATTGCTGCGGCCATCGGACCCCGCCGCTTCTCCAGAACTTGGTCCGGAACCTTACCCACGGGTATGTCTTCCATGGCGGGCATATCAATGTCGAACATTCTGCGTTTGCGGGTCATGCGTCATCCTCCAGCTTATCCCAGGCCGACAGCATGACGCCCCGAAACTCTTCATATACGTTGTCAAAGGTCGATCGTGCGCGGCGCCAGGTTTCCCGGGTCATCTCTCGGTAATCCATCTCGTAGACCGAACTGAGGAAACGACCGGATTGTTCGACCGCGCGGGTCATCTCGACCGGGTGCTCGGCCACGTGTTCCCCGAACACTTTTCGAAATGCGTCGAACATGGCGTGGTGCAGGGCGTTGCCGGGCTCATATCGCGTCAGCAGAAAGCGCAACTCACAGAAGGTCTTGGGAAGCCCGATCTTACCCGTGGGTAATGTTTTGTCGAACCCATAAGCGAGGTCTTCCAGAGCTTCAGCAAGCTGGCCAATGAACGAGGTCGTGGAGTCATATTCCCAGTAACCCGGGCCGGATGGGACGTACAGCATGTCCGCCGCGAACACTGCGTTCATCGACTGGTAGCCAATGGCAGGCGGGCAGTCGAACAGGATCAGGTCGTAAGAGTCATCGGGGATCTGGTCCAGATAACGCGATACTGCCGCAAAGAACGACCATTCAGGATTCAAGTGCCGGTACTGAGCCGAGGCAAACTCGACAAAAGCGGCGTTGGCGCAGGACGGGATGGCGTCGATGCTGGACCAGGACGTCTGCTTGATAAAGTCACCGATCCGCAGATCGCCGAGCCCCATGTCCGTGATTGATGGCGGCAACTCGCGGCGGGGCAGGGCGGTCCCGGATTCGGCGGCGGCGGGGCGGTTGTTCATCCGTTGGGTCTCGCGGATAAGATCACGCGCCATAATGCCCCAGACCGTAAAGTCTTCGGCAACATCCGTCAGGCCCATCGAATGGCTCAGTGTCGCCTGCGGGTCGAAATCCACCACCAACACCCGGTAGCCATCCAGTGCCGCGGCATGGGCCAGATGCAACGCCACCGTAGACTTGCCCGCGCCACCTTTGAAGTTGGCTACAGCGGCACGGATGGCACGCTTGCCGGCCGGGCGGGGCGGCATCAGGGTCTTGCGGTTCACCTTCAACCGTCGACGCAGCTCGTTGACTTCTTCCAGGCTGAACCATCTCTGCCGGCCATCTGGCTCCACCTCACCACTGGGCAGGGTCGGGTCCGAGGCCAGCTTGCCCCGAAAAGTGGATTGGTTGACCTTAAAGATCAGTTCCGACACCTCCCAGCTTGAGAACCGGCGGAGGGTCTTCTCCATCTCAGGGCTAAAGGTCTGCTGGCGAATCCAGCCCTGCAATTTGAGCGACTGATTACGCAATGCATTCAGGTCTTCGTGCGTGTACATGCCTCGGGTCTCGTTTCTTAGGACGTTAAATTTTGTGGTTTTCATATTTACGCTTGATTTGCAGCTTTGGCAAAAGAAATTATGATGGGATGACAATCTTACCCACGGGTAAGAAAACAAGGGCCATCGGCACGTGGGCCGATTCGATTCGCGACGCTGACGAGGGAAGGCGCTCGCCAGGGCGAACGCTCCAGAATTAGGGGGTCACTAAGTTCGGATATACAGCATTTAGGGGGACAAAATGCCCAAATAAGGAGACAGACAGGGTGTCCCCTATCACCAATACTTCACCAATTTCTTTTCTTTTTTGAATGCTGGATTTGGATCCGCAGCCGCCCAAAACAAGACAGCTCTTGACAGAATCGATGAGCTGGACGCTAATTGGGCCATCATCACGAAAAGCGTTGGAAAAGCGCGAGGCGGTAAGCAACCGCGTGAGGCAGATAGAGCGGTGAGGGACAAATGCAGGTTGCAAAACCGGTCGGGCGCAATGCCTCGGCCCTGAAATATGACATTCTATCGGCGCTGTCTGTCCACGCGCTGTCTGGCGACAAGCATCGCCAGCGCAGCATTCTTCGCATAATGGTTCTGATCACCACCCGCTACAACTGGCGCAGCAACGAACTGTCAATCGGGCGCGAGGAAATTGCGCGCCTGTGGTCCGTGGATGAACGGACCGTCAAACGCGAGATGGCCAAGCTGCGCGGCAGGGGGTGGATTTCAGTCAAGCGACCGGCAGCACGGGGGCGGGTTGCGGTCTATGAACTGGATCTGAAGCAGATCATGATCGACACCGAGGAGATTTGGCCCACTATTGGCAGGGATTTTCAGGACAGGATGGGGCACACCCCGGCCGAAGAAACCAACATCATACCGTTCAAATCCAAACCTCCGGCTCCGGAATCAGGTGACGATGACGTCTGGCGGTCGGTCCAGGCGTTTTTGTATGAACGCGACCCCGAGCTTTGGTCCAGTTGGTTCCAGCATCTGGTCGAGGCTGGCAGGGCAGGGGGGGTGGCCACCCTGATTGCGCCCAGCCGTTTCATGGCGGATTACATTTCGCAAAAATGGACAACCCGCGTTTTGGCAGCGTATGCGCGTGTGGACCCTTCTGTCCGAACCCTGCGGATCGACGCTGCGGAGTAAGTCAGCGATGGCAGGCAAGACCGGCTGATAACCATATGGGTCACCGGCGTCGCCTGTGATTGCGCCAAACGAAGGTTTTCTGAACATCGCGGTTGCGATGCTGAGCATTTGAGGAAATGTAATCAAATATGGGTGGTGCGCAAAATGCCTGATTTTTGCGTATCAGTATCTGACTGAAGCTGTAACGCATGTTTCCGGAAAGACCTGGAAGTTCCGTAGTACGTGGCCCGTCTCAGCCAACATGGTCCAAGATGGCCAAATCACGCCGGACTTTTCTACTTTTTACAGTTGATCCAAATGGCCGGCTTCCGTCACGATACTACGCGAAGAAAATGTCGGGCGTTGTCTTCAAGGCGATGGCCGTGTGCCCGGTGGTCAACGGTTCCTTGTACTCGTGAGAAAAACGGTCTTGGCCATTTAGTTGGTGTCTTGTGCAACGCTGTGTCGCAATTCATCTTCCCCACACGCGATCAGGGTCTTCCGCCCTGGGCTGTACCAAACCAAGCGGCAATCCAAGGTGCATTTCTGGCAGGTGAGGGGCCACGCGAACCACGGGGCAACGACCAGGCATTCTATTGGTAAATGCCTGCGTCGCATCAGGAAACAATAAATGATTAGGTTTAGCCTAATGTTTGGTGAGGAACTCAATTCTTCAGAGGTTTCGCCGCTCCGTATATACCTGTGCCAAATTTCGCGGTGCTTAGGGAGGCGGATGTGTCTGACAGTGGAAATGTCGCGATTGACGTGCGGGATGCGGTCAAGCGCTACGGCGACTTTACGGCGCTGAAAAGGATCTCACTGTCGATCATGGACAATGAGTTCTTTACGCTTCTGGGGCCGTCGGGCTGCGGCAAGACCACTTTGCTGCGGATGATTGCCGGGTTCGAGGACGTGACCGAAGGCGCCATTTTCCTGTATGGCGATGAGATTGAAAACCTGCCACCGAACAAGCGCCCGGTGAATACGGTGTTCCAGAACTATGCGCTGTTTCCGCATATGACCATTCTGGACAACGTGGCTTTTGGGCTTGAGATGCGCGGTGCGTCGAAGTCTCAGGCGCGCACGAAAGCCGGTGAAATGCTGGAACTGGTGCAGCTCAGCCAGTTTTCGGCGCGCAAACCAAGCCAGCTTTCGGGCGGCCAGCAACAGCGGGTCGCGTTGGCGCGTGCATTGGCGCCACAGCCCAAAGTGCTGTTGCTGGACGAGCCGCTATCCGCCCTGGACCTTAAACTGCGCAAGGCCATGCAGCTTGAACTGAAGCACCTGCAGCGGGAAACCGGGATTACCTTTATCTTCGTGACGCACGATCAGGAAGAGGCGCTGACCATGTCCGATCGCATTGCGGTGATGTCAGCAGGTGAAATGCAGCAACTGGGCGCGCCGACGGATATCTATGAGCGACCGCGCAACATGTTTGTTGCCGATTTCATCGGCGAGACGAACCTGCTGGAAGTATCCGTCGACGGGCTCCGGGACGGTCGCGCGATCTGTCATCTGGGCGGCGGGCACGAACTGACCTGTGATCAGGTCGAAGGTGTCGGGGTGGGGTCAAAGGTTCACATGTCGATCCGACCCGAGCGTCTGTACATGTCCGACAAACCGGTCGAAAGCGAAAGCCTCAAGGGGCGCGTGAAGGACAACATATTTGTCGGCACCGACATCACCACGATCGTGGATCTGCAGGACGGACCCGATTTCGTGGTGCGCACGTCGAACTCTGATCGCGGCAACAAGCGCATCTTCGAGCCGGGCACCGAGATGTTCGTCAACATGGAGCTGGGGGCCGCGCGCCTCCTGGTGGACTGATGGCCGCCGGTGCAGCAAGCGGCGGCAGCGCAACGACCGACACCTATAAGGAGGCCCGCACTTGGCTGCTGTTGCCTGCATGGGTGACGCTGAGCATTTTGGTCCTGGCACCGGTGTTCATGATGCTGGTCTACTCGTTCCTGACGAAAGAGTTCCGCGGCGGCGTGATCTGGGAGTTTTCGCTGGCCGCTTATGATCAGTTCTTCTTTGACCGTGGTCTGTTCGGGGATGAACCGCCCAAGATCGAATGGACCTACCTCACCATCTTCTGGCGTTCGATCTGGCAGGCGGGCGCGGCGACGGTGCTTAGCCTGGTGATCGGCTTTCCGACGGCCTATTTCATTGCCACCCGGCCCGAAAACATGCGGCCCGTCTGGGTGTTCCTGATTACGATCCCGTACTGGGTGAACCTGCTGATCCGGACCGTGTCGATGAAATTCCTGCTGCGCGACCAGGGTCCGCTGAATGATTTTTTGATCAGCATCGGTTTGATCGACAGCCCCCTGCATATCGTCAATACCAACTTCGCGGTGCAACTGGGCCTGTTCTATTCCTATCTGCCCTTCATGGTGCTGCCGATCTACGCGGCGGTGGAACGCTACAACTTCGCGCTGAGCGAGGCGGCAGCGGATCTGTATGCAACCAAGTGGACGACTTTGCGGCGCATTCTCCTTCCGGCGGTGAAGCCCGGCGTGATCGCCGGATGCATCCTTGTGTTCGTTCCTTCGATGGGTTCCTTCCTTGCCCCCGACCTGCTGGGCGGCGCCAAGAACTTTATGATCGGCTCGCTGATCGAGGAACAGTTCAAGGGCAATGCCGGAAACTGGCCGTTCGGGGCGGCTGCGTCGATGATCCTTCTGACCATGGTTCTGATCCTGCTGATGCTGTTTGCACGGCAACAGGCCAAAGCCGAGAAAGCGGAGGGCTGACCGATGGCAAGCAAGCAATTCGACATCAAGTCCTATCGCGGCTTCAAAGGTATCACCCTGTTGTGTCTGATCGTTTTGTATGCGCCGCTGCTGGTCGTGACGATCTACAGCTTCAATGCCTCGCAATCGCTGACCAACTGGGAAGGTCTGTCGCTACGCTGGTATGCGGACGTGTTCACCGGACCGGAAAGCGACAAGTTCAAGCAGGCCGCCAAGAACAGTTTTATCATCGCCATCGTTGCAGCCACAGTGTCGACGTCAATTGCGACACTGGCGGCGACCGGAATGGTCCGGGGCGGCAGGTTCAAGCTGCGCACCCTGTCATTCGGCCTGATCAGCCTGCCACTGATGGTGCCCGAGATCGTGACGGCCGTTGCAACCCTGATCTTTTTCAATTCGATCGGATTTGAACGCGGCATCATGACCATCCTGCTGGCTCATATCGCGTTCTGCATTCCCTTTGCCTATTTGCCGATCTCGGCCCGGATGCAGGGGATCGAGGACAGCTATGAACAGGCCGCGCAGGACCTTTATGCCACCAAGCGGCAGGCATTTACCAAGATTCTGCTGCCGCTGATGATGCCCGGTATCATCTCGGGCTTCCTGCTGGCCTTCATCGTCAGCCTGGATGACTTCATCATCACCAACTTTGTCAAAGGCGCGGGTGTCGAAACCCTGCCGACGGCGATCTTCGGTTCGGTCAAACAGGGTCTCAAACCCAATATCATGGCGATTTCGACCATGCTGCTGGCCGTGTCCGTCATCATGGTCACGATCAGCTACTTCGTCAGCAAAACTGACAACACGAAATAACCAACAGAGGGAGAACACAATGAAACATATGATGAAAAGCGGCGTCGCCGCGCTGGCCCTGACTTTGGGCGCAAATGCAGCGGCAGCCGAGGGCGAACTGGTTGTCTATCACTGGTTCGAATACATCCCGCAGGAGCTGATCGACAAATTCTCTGACGAAACCGGTATCGAGGTGACCATGGACACCTACGATTCAAACGAGGCGATGCTCGCCTCGCTCAAGGCTGGCGGGATCGGAACTTATGATGTTTCGGTGCCGGGCGACTACATGGTGTCGATCATGGCAGGCGAGGGCATGCTGGACACGATCGAAGACGGCGAACTTAAGAACAAGGGCAATATCGAACCCGAATGGGCCGATCCCAGCTTTGACCCCGGCCGCAAACACTCGATCCCGTATCAGTGGGGCTCGACCAGCTTTGCCGTGAACCGCGACGTCTATTCCGGCGACATCCAGACCACCGACATCCTGTTCAACCCGCCGGCCGAGTTGCAGGGGCGGATCAACATGCTGGACAGCCAGGGTGAGGTCATGGCCATGGCGGCGCTGCATATGGGCATCCCGCAGTGTTCCACCGACCGCGAACAGCTCAAGGCGCTGAACGCCATGCTGCAAGAGGCCAAGCAGCACTGGTCATCCTTCAACTCGGACACCGCCAAAGAGGTTCTGGTCTCGGGCGATGCGGCGGTCGGCCAGATCTATGACGGGTTCTCGGCCAAGGCGCGCGAGGAAGGCGCAAATGTCGAATATGCCTACCCGACACAGGGCTATATCGCCTGGATGGACAATGTCGTTCTGCTGAAAGATGCCCCCAACCGTGACAACGCGCTGAAATTCATGGATTTCCTGCTGGAGCCGGAAAACATCGCCGCTGTCACCAACTTTGCTCGCTATAACGCGGGGGTCGCAGGCGTCGAAGAGTTCCTGGACCCCGCGCTTGCGACGCAACCGGAAAAGAACCCGCACGACAAGGTCGGCCCCGGTGTCTTTATCGAGGTTTGTTCGCAGGAAGTTCAGGCCGTCTATGACCAGATCTGGACAAATCTGAAGAAGTAAACTCTCCCCGTGCAATAAGCACCAATTTACCGGGCGGCCAGGCCGCCCGGTCTTTTACTCTATCGGTACTGCGACGAGTTTGAGCAGCAGCAGGAAAAGCGCACGCTCGGTGATGATGTCCAGCTTGCGATAGGCGCTTTTTGAGTTTGCGCAACGCTGCATCCATGGTGGTGCAGGTTCGGCGCTGCCGTTGGGTACGGCTGTTGTGCTGACGTCAAAAAAACCCGAAGATCACGTCTATCAGAACCTGATTGTGTGCGGGGACGAGTGGGAGGCGCAGGCGTCAAATCCGTCAGCCGGATCGGCGATTGCGAGGCCCCGTCGGTCTTTGCGGCAGCCGTCCATGCCGGACACCGCTGGGCACGGGACCTGGATAGCAGCGAGAGGCCGGTGCCGAAAATTCTGCCGATGCCACTGCGTTAAAAAAGGAGGAAAGCATGACCAAACCTATCCGCTTGCTGGCCGATGGCCACCCCGAATCCGGCTTTGTCCCGTCTTCCCTAGTGGCTGACGGTGATTTCACCACCTCGGACAAGACCGAGACCATAAGCAGCTTTTTCGAAAGCCGGGATGAGAAGATTTCGGTAGGGGTATGGGAATGCGCGCCCTGTCGCGAGGATATCGAGGCTTATCCGGTGGATGAGATGATGACCGTGATCTCGGGTTCGGTCACGCTGACCGGATCGGACGGGGTGGCGCAGGTTTTTGGGGCAGGAGACACCTTTTTTGTACCCAAAGGCACGCCCTGTACGTGGGAAATCACGCAGACATTGCGCAAGTTTTACATGATTGCGGAATGACAGGCGCGCGGCGCGGGTTACCGTGCGCCGCGCAAGTTTCGCAAGACCGCCAGAACGGCGATGAAAATGAACATGACCTCGATCACGATTGCGCCCGGATTTGGCCGATAGATCAGGGAAATCATGACCAGTGATCCGCCCAGAATGTTCCAGGCATTGAAGGGTATCTTGTTTGCGGGAAGGACATTGCATGTCGCCAGATAGTAGACACACACGATAACTGCCGACCCCAACAGGCCGATTCCGTCAACAAGAGTGAGGTCCTGCAGCAATTCCATATCCGGTCTCAGTTGCTGATATCGGCCAGGATACGGTCCATCATCGCGTCACAGGCGCTGAGTTGCCCGAGGTCCAGATATTCGTCCGGCTTGTGTCCTTGCCTTTCCATAGATCCCGGCCCGCAAACGACGGTGGGAATGCCCAACTCGCTGAAAAACCCGGCCTCGGTGCCAAACGCGACCTTGGTGGTCGCGTTGCTTTGCGACAGCTTCAGGGCATAGCCGATGACGGCATCCGTCTCGGGCACGTCCAGACCGGGATAGGCGTTATATTGTTCGACCTCGACGCGCGCCTCGGGGCATAGGTTCTGATACGCCGCACCAACTCTGTGGGCCGCATCCTGTATCTGGTCGAGGATATCTTTGCCGCGATCCGATGCCAGATGCCGGTATTCAAAAGTCAGCTCGGCGCGGTCCGCCACGATGTTCAAAGCCTTGCCGCCGGACATCATGCCGACGTGAAAGGTTGTGTAGGGAATGGAATATTCCGGGTCGATGTTTCCACTTGCGGCATAGGTTTTTTGCAGGGCGCGCAACTCATTCACGAAATCAGTCGCCAGGTGCAGCGCGTTGACGAATTTCGGCGCCAACGCCGAATGACCACTTTGCCCGTGGCACACGGCCCGCAATGCGGCTTTGCCCTTGTGTCCGACAGCGACCTGCATCTCGGTGGGCTCGCCCACAAAGCAGGCACGGGGCTGACCCAGCATCGGCGCCAGCCGGTCCAGCATGTGCTGAATGCCAACGCAGCCGACTTCTTCGTCATAAGACAATGCAATCCTGAGCGGCTCGCGCAGGTTCGAGGTGCCCGCGCGGTCGGCCAAAGCCATGACCGAGGCCACATAGCCCTTCATGTCCGTTGTGCCTCGCCCATAAAGCCGGTCACCTTCGCGGGTCAGCCGGAAGGGATCCCTGGTCCAGCTTTGCCCTTCGACCGGAACGACATCCGTGTGCGCGGACAGCAAAACGCCATCTCCGTCCGGTCCCTTTTCGGCATAAAGCCCGGTTTTCTCGCCGCCGGGGTCGGTGATGCGGTGAACAGCAAAACCGCGCGCCTCAAGAAACGCTTCGACATAGCTGGCCAGCTCAAGGTTCGAGTTCTTGCTGACCGTATCGAAGCCGACCAGCTTTTCCAGAATTTCCAGCGAAGACGTCATACCCTTTGTGCCTGTGATTTGGATGAAAATACCCGTGTTGTGCACAGCCTATACGACCTGCAAAAAACATAAATCCGGGATTGGCGAACCAGAGGTTAGGATAAAACGAAGCTGATATCAGCCCGCTTTCTGATTGCAGAGACCCGGGAGCGTGCCGGACTTCTCGGCTTGTTCACAATGCTCGACAAAGGCCTTCACCGTGTTGGTCTCATTCTCGGCCCGTGCTGTGAGCAACCCAAGATGCATCGGTCTGAGATCCCCTGCCAAAGGAACGAAGATCAGCTTTTTGCCATCGGGCGACAGCACATTCAGGGGGCGGATATTTGCGATCGAAAATCCGAAGCCATTGGCCACGAGGGACCGCATCACGGACATGTCGGCAGTTCGTTCCCCGATATTCGGTTTGATATTGGCATCCCGGAAGAAGGACAGGAAATACTCACCACTGAACGGCAGGTCCAATAGCACCATTGGGCTGTCCTGAAGATCGGGGATCGTCAGCTCTGTCCGGTCGGCCAGCGGGTGGCCTTCACCCAGGACAACATATGGCGGCAGCTTGTGAAGGGGCCGGAATTCCAGATCGGCAGGGATATCCAGATCATAGGTCAGCGCGATATCCAGTTCTGCCCGGCGCAACTGGCTGAAGATTTCCGCCTGATTGAGTTCGCGCTGCTCGATGCGCACGTCGGGGTATGTGATCTCGAATTCCCGCCGCAATCCGGGCAGGACGATCTGCGCAAAGGTCATTAGACAACCCACAGAAAGGATGCCCTGAACCTTGCCGGTGATTTCACCTGCCAGCGTCGCCAGAAGTTCGGCCTCGCGCAGAACGAATTCGGTGCGTTCCATGAACTTGTGCCCGGCCTTGGTCAGTGACAGGCCCCTTGCGTGTTCACGCACGAACAGATTGACGCCGAACTCAAGCTCAAGCTGGGTGATTGCCGCCGAGATCGACGGAGACGAGACATTCAGTTTGTCGCTGGCAGCGGCGATGCTGCCTGCCTTTCCAACGGCCACAAAGTATTCCAGCTGCCGCAGCGTGTATCTGAAAGGCAATGGCGCATCCCCGCGTGGTTGCGGATCAAGCCGTGTACTTGATCCACGTGGTCTTCAAAGCAGTATACTTTTCAAGCGAGTGCAATGACAAATCCCGTCCGAAGCCCGATTGTTTCATGCCGCCAAACGGCGTTTGGGCAGACAGGGCGTCAACGGTGTTGACCGACACGGTGCCGACCATCAACTTGTCCGATACCCGGCAGGCACGGCTGAGGTTGTCGGTCCAGACCGAGGCCGCCAGACCGTAGATCGAGTCATTCGCCATGGCGACGACCTCATCCTCGCTGCCAAAGGGAATGACCGACAGGACGGGGCCAAAGATTTCATCGCGGGCCAGCGGGTTGTCGTGGCTCACCTCGTCAAAGATGGTGGGCTGAACAAAGCAGCCCTTGCCGTCGACAGTGACACGCTCGCCTCCGGTAACCAGATTGGCCGATTTCTTTCCTTCTTCGACGAAACGGATAATGCCTTGCGTCTGCTTTTCGTCGACGATGGCACCCATTTTCGAGGCCGGGTCCAGCGGGTCGCCCGGCTGCGTCGCCTGCGCCCTTGCGATCAGCTTTTCGACGAAGGCATCCTTGATCGAGCGTTCGACATAAAGCCGCGAGTTGGCCGAGCAGACCTCGCCCTGATTGAAGAATATTCCAAAGGCGGCCATGTCGGCGGCGGTGTCCAGATCCTCGCAATCTGCAAAGACGAGATTGGGGCTTTTGCCGCCGGTTTCCGGCCAGACCTGTTTCAGGTTCGACTGCCCCGAATACTGCATGAACATCTTGCCGATGGCGGTCGAGCCTGTGAAGGCCAGGCAATCCACATCCATATGCAGACCCAGCGCGTGACCGGCCGTCGCGCCATAGCCCGGCACGACGTTGAAGACCCCGTCCGGGACACCGGCCTCGGCGGCCAGTTCGGCCAGGCGCAATGCCGAAAGTGGCGATTGCTCGGCCGGTTTCAACACAACCGAGTTTCCTGCGGCCAGCGCGGCGGCGGCTTTCCACGTGGCCATGTCCAGTGGGAAGTTCCATGGGGTAACGGCGCCAACGACGCCAAGGGGGACGCGACGGACCAGTGCCAGATCGCCGGGACCGGTGGGGGCAACCTCGTCATAGACCTTGTCAATGGCCTCGGCATACCACTGGAAGAAATGCGCGGACCCCGGCGCGTCGATGGTGGCGGCATCAGTGACCAGCTTGCCCATGTCGAGGCTGTCCAGCAGCGCCATCTCTTCCAGATTGTCCCGGATCAGATCGGCCAGTTTCAGCATCACCGCCTTGCGGTCCCCCGGTGCCATACGTGACCAACGGCCATCTTCGAACGCAGCGCGTCCTGCGGCCACGGCCCGGTTGACGTCCTCTTCGTCACATTCCGCAACTTTGGTCAGAACCGCGCCGGTGGCCGGATTGACGCTGTCAAAGGTCTTGCCTGAGGCCGCATCGACGAACGAGCCATTGATGAAGGCCTGCCCCCGGAACGACAGACCGGCGGCACGGGCTTTCCAGTCTTCGTGTGAATAGTCCAACATTCTGTCTCTCCCTGATTACTGGTCGCCGGGAACGCCGTAGGACGGCGCCTCGCGCGGGTCGAGTGCGCGCTGGATGTAGGCGTCCAGTTGTGGTTTGTAGATGTCCCAAGCGGTTGCGACGGCCTCGATGGGACAATCTTCTGTCCAGTCGCAGCGCAGATCGGCCACCGGCCAGCTAACTTTGTCGACAATCTTCAGGCCTGCGGAATGCACCGGACCTGCCTCGCCACCCGCAGCAAGTCCCGCGCGCATCGCGGCAATCAGGCGGTCGCCGATATGGCCCGAGGCGGAAAGGAACCCGTCGACGATGGCCTGCGGAATGCCGTCATTGTCCAGCAGGTTCCCGCCCGATGCGACGTTCTCGGCCTGCGCCTGTGTCCAGATGCCAAGGCTGTTCGGGCCGGAGTGAATTGCGGTGCGCCCGGCCGTGTCCACAGCCAGCACCTGACGGTATTCGATGAATTTTGCGCCGGCCTTCATGGCCTCGATAGCCTCGGGTGCGGTCTTGCCCTGTTCCATCAGATCCAGCGTCAGCGGACCAAGGCTGGGGTCGGTCACGTTCTGCGTTGCGACCGCCCCGACTCCGGCGCGGGCAAAGGAACAGCGGGCCGCCACGGCGGGCGACGAGGAGGAAATCGCTAAGCCGAACATTCCGGTTTCAGCGCAGCGGGCAACCAATGAAAAAGTCATTCAGGTCTCCTTGAATCACAGCAACCGGACCGCGCGTGAGAGCAAGAAAGGGACGCGGTCCGGTCTGTCGACTGATCGAAACGATCAGTCAGGGATGACGGCGGTGCCGTCGATTTCGACCAGCCATTCCGGACGCGCCAGCGCCTGAACCACCAGACCGGTCGAGACCGGATGAACGCCTTTGATGTACTCGCCCATGGTGCGATAGACGGCCTCGCGGTGGCGGACATCGGTGATGTAGACGACGACCTTGACCAGATGCTCCATCGAGCCGCCGCATTCCTCGATCAACTGCTTGATGTTCTGCATCACCTTGTGGGTCTGCTCGACCGGGTCGTGACTTTCGATGTTGACCGCATCGTCCAGGTTCTGCGGGCACTGGCCACGCAGGTAGACGGTCTTGCCACCTTGAGTCACAACGGCCTGGCAAAGGTCGTTGTCGAGGTTTTGCTCGGGGTAGGTGTCAGAGGTGTTGAATTTGCGGATACGTGTATGCGCCATGTCGGGGTCCTGTCTTCTTACTCTGCTGCGGGGGCAATGATGGCTGCTTCGCCGTCATAATCGGCATAGGCCCGCTGGATCGCGATCTGATCGGCAATGTATTTCGCATCGTGCCAGACGCCCCACAGGAAGGTCGAGCCGCGGCGCGACTGCCAGGGCAGGCCAAGGAAATACACGTCCGGTTCAACCGAAACCCCGCGCTGATGGATCGGCGCGCCTTTGTCGTCGAAGGCATTGGCCTTGATCCAGCTGAAATCCTGACGGAAACCCGTGGCCCAGATGATCGTGGTAATGCCTTCCTTGGTGAAATCGACCGAACCGAGCGGGTTGGTCAGGCTGTCGGGATCGGCGAAGGCTTCGCGGGCCTCGGGTTCTTCCGGAAGATCAAGGCCGGTGCGGTCCACATAGGCGTCCGCCAAATCCAGCATTTCGTGATAATTGGCATCGCCAGCGGCCACATTGCGCTGCAAATCGTCGGCAAAGCTCAGAACGCCGTTCTCGAAGCTTTTTGTCATGCCAACCAGGGTAACGCCTTCGTTGCCAAGACGACGGAAATCCATTGTGTGCCCGCCATAGGCACCGCTGACCGAGATGGTCACGTGTTCGGTTCCCGGCTTCATCGCGGCCACGTCCCACAGGCCCAGAACGCCCAACCACCAGACGAAATCCCGGCCTCGATAGCGGCGCGGCGGGCGGTCATGCGGTCCAACCGACAGAAACACCTTGCGGCCGGCCCGGTTCAGCTCATCCGCGATCTGTGCGCCGGATGATCCGGCACCGACGACCATCACGGCACCTTCGGCCAACTGGCCGGGGTTCTTGTAGAAAAACGAGTGAATCTGGTCGACACCTTCCGTTTCCGGCACAATCGGCGGGATCACCGGATGCTGGAAAGCGCCCGTAGCGGCAACAATGCGCTTGGCATGGATTTCACCGGCCGAAGTTTCGACACGGAAGCCGCCCTCGCCGGGCATACGCTCGGCCCTGAGCGCCTCGACGCCTTCGCGGATGGGCGCGTTCACCATTTCGGCATATTCGACAAGATAGTTGGCCACCCGGTCTTTCGAGACAAAGGCATCCGGATCGTCGCCCTTGAACAGCAGGCTCGGGAAACGATCGTGCCAGGCCGGGCCGTTGGCTACCAGAGCATCCCAGCGACCGGTACGCCATGCCTCGGCCGTCCGGTTCTTTTCCAGAATGATATGCGGAACATTGTTGTTTCCCAAATGCTCGCTGAGCGCGATACCGGCTTGACCGCCACCAACAACCAGTGTGTCCGTTTTCTCGATGGGCATGTTTCGTTTCCCTTTGACTGTATCTCGGTCCGACACAAATGGCCGGGCAAACTCATGGCTGAACTGGATAGGGTCTGTCAGACGGCTCCAAATATGGAGGCCCCTGTAATCACCGATTTCGGAGGACGGCGTGCAGTCGTCAAAGTGACCATTGTTCGGGCGACGGTCACTTCGCGATTACAGCTTTCCGTGCCGATCCAGCACGCCTTGCGCGTTTCGTGAGGAACGTCCCACAAGTTGGAATTGGGCGAAATTACTGTCTAGCTTACCCTTAGTTAGGTTTTGGCTAATCTGGCAGGATTTACGCTTGTTTTGATTGCAGTTGGCTGTGATCGGACAGGTACGGTGCGATCAGATAAAACAGCTCTCCCTGCGAAGATATCTGGCATTTCCTGTAAAGCTGCTTGCGTATGACTTTGACGGTTTGCGGGCTGATCCCAAGCGTGAGGCCGATGGAAACCGATGAATGCCCCTGCAGGATCAAAAGTGCGATCTCAGCTTGCCTTGCGCTCAAACTGATCTCGAGTTCCGAGGACAGTCGGTGACGCAAAAGATCGACGACATCTTCCGGCGTGTCTGAGCCCTGCGGTCTGAGGTCCGACCAGTTCTGCCTGACCAGAGCGTTTACAACTGGGGCCAACTGCCTTGCCTGTTCAAGATCACGGGATGAAAACCGTGATGCGGTGGTCGCATCCCGCCCCAGACAGACGGTTATCGACACGCCCTGCGTCGGAGACGAAAAGAAGGCGATCTCATCGGCGAGCGTGGTGCGTTGATAATAGGATTTGTAGTACTCGTTGCGATGAAACTGGTCCGGGGCAATGTCGCTTAGCCGATACATCCCATCTGCCGCGTCTGCCGCGTGCAGGGAATAGAACGGGTCCAGCAGGTAGGCGCCTGTTACATAGTGGCTGTTCATACGTTCAAAAACGCACTTCTCGCTGGCTTGGGTCAGAAAGACCTCTGGTTGTTGGCTTTTGAAGAAAGCGACGATGGTCATGTTATCGATACGCAGGCAGGCGCCGAGCCAGTTTTGCAATCGCCGGGCAAATCCGGTGGTACCTATGGACAGGATTGTGTCTGCCAGAAGCTCTGGCTTGGGCATGTGGTCCACGGCGCTATACCTCTTTGGGGGTATATACCCCCTCGTGATCCATGATCTACCATGATTGTCGAAAAAAGGGGGTATATCCAGCGCGAAATACGCTCTGACCATCAGAATTTCGGCCCGCCACAGGGCGATACCGCCAGATGCCTAAGGGAGATCCAGCAATGCGCGATCCACGCTATGATGTTCTGTTCGAACCGATGAAGATTGGCCCGCTGACCGCCAAGAACCGCTTCTATCAGGTGCCGCACTGCAATGGCGGCGGCTATCGTGATCCTTCGGCTGCTGCTGCGATGCGGGGTATCAAGGCCGAGGGCGGCTGGGGCGTGATCTTTACCGAACAGTGCGAGATGCACCATACCTCGGAGATCACGCCGTTCATCGAATTGCGTTTGTGGGAAGACAAGGACATTCCGCAACTGCGCAAGATGTCCGAGAAAATGAAAGAACATGGCGCGCTGGCCGGGATCCAATTGGCCTATTCGGGCATCAACGGGCCGAACCTTTACACGAAAGAGGTACCGCTGGCACCGACCGCATTGCCGATCCGGACGTTCACCAACGATCCGGTTCAGGCGCGCGCACTGGACAAGCAGGACATCCGGGACCTGCGCCGTTGGTTCGTGAATGCGGCCAAACGGTCGCAGGATGCCGGATTTGACCTGATCTGCCTGTATGGCGCACACGGGTTCGGGATTTTTCAGCACTTCCTGAGCCGGGCCACCAACCAGCGCAGCGATGAATATGGCGGTTCTCTGGAAAACCGGGCCCGGTTCAGTCAGGAAGTCATCGCTGACATGCGCGACGCTGTGGGCGACAAGATGGCGATCACGCTGCGGGTGTCGCTGGACGAAACCATCGGCGAACTTGGCTTCTCGAACGCCGAGGTGCGTGACTATGTCGAGATGAACAAGGATCTACCCGATCTCTGGGATCTGGCGCAGGGCACATGGGAAGATTGCTCGGGCCCGTCGCGGTTCAAGGAAGAGGCGGCGCAGGAACATCTTGTGCGCGGCATTCATGAACTCACCGACAAGCCCATTGTCGGGGTAGGGCGGTTCACTTCACCTGATGTGATGGCCAGGATGATCAAGTCCGGAACGCTGGATTTCATCGGCTGCGCCCGCCCATCCATTGCCGACCCGTTCCTGCCGAAGAAGATCGAGGAAGGCCGGATCGACGACATTCGCGAATGCATCGGCTGCAATATCTGCATCACCGGCGACATGACCATGTCGATCAGCCGCTGCACCCAGAACCCGACCTTCATGGAGGAATGGCGCAAGGGCTGGCACCCCGAGAAGATGAACGAAAAGGGCGACAGCTCGAACGTGCTGATTGTCGGCTCTGGTCCTGCGGGACTTGAAGCGGCCTGGGCGCTGTGCCGCCGCGGCTACGATGTGGCCGTGGCCGAAGCGCGGGACGTGATCGGAGGACGTGTCACCCGCGAACGCGCGTTGCCGGGGCTCAGCGCCTGGGGGCGTGTCGTGGACTACCGGGAATATCAGTTGCAACAGCGCCCGAACGTGGAAATCTACCGCGAGAGTGAACTGGATGCCGACAGCATTCTTGAGTTCGGATTCGAGAACGTCTGTATCGCGACCGGATCCACATGGCGTCGCGACGGTGTTGCCCGTCAGCATGTCGTGCCAATGCCGATTGCAGATGGCGCCAAGGTCTATACGCCTGACGACCTGATGGATGGTACGATCCCTTCGGGTCGCGTGGTGGTGTATGACGACGACCACTACTACATGGGTGGCGTGCTGGCCGAGTTGCTGGCCAGAAACGGAGCGCAGGTGACGCTCGTCACGCCGTCAGCCTATGTCAGCGACTGGACGAACAACACGCTGGAACAGATCGCTATCCACCCGCGACTGGTCGAAGCGGGGGTCGAAATCGTGCTCAATCAGGGTGTGGCGGAAATCCACGCCGATCATGTGGTATCGAACTGTGTGTATACGGACCGCACCTGGAAGATCGAAGCCGATGCCGTCGTAATGGTCGCATCCCGGCTTGAGAACAATGGCGTCTACAACGCCCTGAAGGCGAAAGAGACCGATTGGGCCGAGGCAGGCATCAAGTCCGTCAAGCTGATCGGAGACGCCAACGCGCCGGGGCCGATTGCATGGGCGACCTATGCCGGGCATCGATACGCCCGCGAGCTGGACGGGCCGGATATCGGGGACGCCTTGCCATTCCGCCGCGAGATCACGGAACTGGCAGCGGATTGAGATTGGCGTGGGCTTGTTTGCCGCCGCCAATCGGGCGATGGAGGACCAGAGGCATAGCAACCTAAGCTGAGCCGATTGGCCTTCTTCGCCTTCCGCTTTTCCCGGGGCTTACCTAGTCCTGGCATCGCAGATGTGAAGCGACTCGGGCAACTGTGGTAGTCTGTGATCATCTGCGGGAAAACTCGGGAGGAGAAGATGTCAGTTCTGGACACCGTTAAAGCGCTCGATGCGGCAATCATTGAAGGGATCAACGCAAAGGATGCCGGCAAGGCAACCGCACCCTATGCCGAAGACGGCGCGATCATGCCGCCGGGCGCACCGACTATGTCAGGTCACACCGCGATCCGCGAGTACTGGCAGGCCGCAATTGACGGAGGTCTAAGCAACGTAGTGGCCAACCCGACCGGCGCGCATGTCAGCGGAGATTTTGCCGTCACCATGGGAACGTTGACGGGCTCGATGGGAGGGCAAGACCTCTCAGGGAAGTACATTCTCTACTTCCAGAAAGGCAACGACGGCTGGAAGGTCCAGCGCGACATCTGGAACTTCGACGCCTGAACCAAGCAGAGCGGGTATTGTTCGTCACTTGCATGAAGCTGTCGTGATGTTCGTCGGTCGGCTTTGATCACTGGTTCCAAGGCGGTCTGAATATCCGCGCAGAAAGCCGCCACCGGCGGGTTCGAAAACGTGAGAGACCGATGCAGAGTTTCATGTCATCGGGCGGAATGGCGCGTTTCCGTCCAGGCATTTCGCACACGGAAATTGTCACTTGGTTTCATTTCTCTGCGGTGCCTTCCCTGCGGCCATGACTTTGTGAGATAACTCCTCCAAAACACGGTATTAGCTCAGCTGATTTCAGTATTGTTTTGGGTTTCCGCACCGACTGTGGGAGGAAGACATAATGAAAAATTTTACACGCCGCGCCGCGCTGGTCGGTGCCGGTGGTTTGGCGGGATGGGGATTGGCAGGCCTGTTTCGGGCGGAGTTGCCCACCTATGCTGGTGCAAACCGCATCGTTGCGCCGACCGGGGAGAACTACCTGAACGATGCAAGCGGTCTGTCGGCGACGCCGATCCACAAGCATCTGCGGATTTCAGAGGGCGATCAGGAACTGGTTGCGGTGATCCGGCGAGAAATGTCACAGGCGCGTGCGGAAGGACGGCCCCTGAACGTCGGCGCGGCGCGTCATTCCATGGGAGGGCAAGCGATCCCGCGTGACGGCACGGCCATGACTTTTGACAATGCGCGTGTCGAACTGGACACGGCCAATCAAAGCTATCGGGCCCATGCGGGCGCGCGGTGGTCGGATGTCATTGCGGCGCTCGACCCCCAGGGATGGTCGCCCAAAGTGATGCAATCCAACAATGACTTCGGCCTCGCTGCGACCTATTCGGTCAATGCGCATGGTTGGCCGGTGCCGTTCGGACCGATGGGATCCACTGTGCGGTCCCTGCGGATGGTGTTGCCGTCCGGCGATCTGGTGACCTGTTCACCAACCGAAAACACCGACCTGTTCAACCTTGCGATGGGGGGATACGGCCTTATCGGGGTCATTGTGGACATGGAGATCGAGATGGTCAGAAATACCCGGCTGTCTCCCACATTTGATGTGATGGAAACCGGCGATTTTGCCGACCGTTTCAAGGCGGCAATCATGGATCCGACAGTGACGATGGCCTACGGGCGGCTGAATGTGGAACGCGAGTCGTTCTTTCAAAAGGCGCTGCTGATCACATATCGCGAGACAGAAGATCAAGACGATCTGCCGGCGGCCTCCGGTTCCGGATGGATGGCCCATGCGGCCAGCCGGATTTATCGCGCCCAGCTTGGCAATGAGACATTCAAATCCTTCCGCTGGTGGAATGAAACCAGAGTTGGCCCGGCTCTGGGGTCGGGGGAGGTGACGCGCAACTCGCTGATTAATGAACCGGTGGTGACACTGGATGATCGCAACCCCGACCGGACGGACATTTTGCACGAGCATTTCGTCGGGTTTGACGCTTTCGACAGCTTTGTCGAGGCCTGCCGCGAGGTGATCCCGGCCTCGTATCAGGAGTTCCTGAATGTGACCCTTCGGTATGTGGCGCAGGACGATCAGTCTGTGCTGTCTTTTGCCCGTGTACCGCGGATTGCTGCCGTCATGTCTTTCAGTCAGGAGCTGACCCAACGCGGCGAGGCGGATATGGCGCGCATGACCCGCGCGCTGATTGACCGGATCGTCGAGATCGGTGGGGCCTATTACCTGCCTTACCGCCCGCACGCCACAATCGGACAGTTGACCGGTGCCTACCCACGGGCAGAGGAATTTGCGAAAGCAAAGCGGGAACTGGACCCCGATCTGGTGCTGCGCAACAATCTTTGGGATCAGTATCTGGGGCAACTATGAGCAATCTGCAAAAACTGTGTTTGGGGTATTTCGTGGCGCTCATGATCGCGGCGTCGCTGAACTATGTCCCGGGCCTGACGGATGAAGATGGGCTGGTTTTTGGCATCTTTGCGCTGGATATCTACGACGATGCACTGCATGTGGCTTCGGCCCTGTGGGCGCTGATCGCGGGGCTACTTTCACATCGGGCGGCGCGGACATTCCTGATCCTGTTCGGGCTGGCCTATCTTGGGGATGGGATATTCGGCATCTTCACCGGCTACGGGTTCCTTGATCTTGGAATATTCACCAACGCATCGCTGGGCACCGATTGGTCGCTGCCGCGGTTCCTTGCGAACCTGCCGCATCTGGCATTGGGCGGAATCGGCGTCTGGGCCGGGTTTCGCGGCGGAGCCGAGCACGGGTGAGACGGCTGTGGCGATACTGCAAATGGCTGTTGCTGGTGGTGGTGATCTGCGTTGCGGGATTGCTGTCGCCGATTGCCTATGTGGAAATCATGTGCCGGGGGTCGGGCCAGCCTGCCGCCTATGAGGCGCTGATCGATCCCGCCTTTCAACGACCCGAAACCCGGACCCTGATGACCTATCCGGAATGGCACATCGTTCATGCTTACGAGGATTACGCCACGGTCATCCAATCCGGTGATCCGCATGAGTACGGATATTTTCGCGCTGTCGGAGGATTCTGGTCTTCGCTTTGCGCGCTGAGTGCTGCTGCAAGTTCCCATGGCGCGGTTGATGGCGCGACCAAGCAAATGGTCTATGTGATCGGGGTCAGTTTTACCGCCGAATTGCTGCTCAAAGCCGCCTATGAGGAAACCTTTGGCCGGGTTTTCGCGGCGCTGCGCGGACAGACACGGGCGCCTTTGGATGATCTCTCGGCCAGCCAAGCCGCCGGCTATGCCAGGTTTTTGCAGCAGGTTCCGTGGTACAAATGGCGGTTTCGCGAGGATCGGGCTGATTTGAACGAACAGGCCACGTACAATTTGCGGGACCGTGAGCGGCGGATCGCCCTGGGGATCGAATACGGGGTCAAGGCCGCCTATGCGGATGTGATCGCCGATGCGGTGGCGCAGGTGGGCCAGGATGAACCGACCCTGCGGATGATTGTTGAAAATGCGGACCGTTCCCTGCTGGACGCAGAGGAGGGTGTTCATGTTCTGGCGGAGCATCCGCAGGGGATCGAAGTGGAAACTCCCCGATACCGCGCGTTGACCCTTCTGCTGCAACGCTGGGCGCGTGAGGGAGTGGATTTTATGGAGATCGCAGGGAATGACGACATCCTGTTCACAGTTCTGTCCGGTGATCCGGACATGGACGGCGCGATCTACAGTCGGTCACGGCAAGGGTCTGGCGATTACCGGCATCTGATGGTGGTGAAAGTTTCCGAATTGGCCAATCGGATCCGTGCATTAGATATAGGAGAGCAGAAGCTGGAGCATATCCATGACTACTAGGTCTGTCCTGATTGCAATCCCTTCAATGCTGATCGGCTGGCTGGTCATCATGCTGGTGACGGCCCTGTTGACAGATGAGGCCCCGGCCTATGTCGTCTTGTTCCCGACAGACGGGTTTCTGAAGTCCCTTCCGAGCGAAACGTCGATGATTTCGGCGTCAGTTTTCAGCGTCACTCTGACGTCCGAGCAGGATGGTTTCGTGCCACTATTGTATCGGTCGGGGGCCTGGATGGTGCTGCCTGCGGGATTGACAGGCTGCTTGCCCATGCCGAAGGCAGATTAAGAAAGGCCCGCCTGGGATCACGAGGTCGTCTTGTCTTACTGGGCAAGAACCATTCAAACAGTTCGGGAAAAACGAGTGCTGGCAGTTGTTCCCCTGACAATGCACTCCAGTTCACAGCAGAGTCTGAAAGGCTCTGGTTCGTCCGAGGTTATGTAGTCGGTGAACCTTTCACCGGCGAGCTTGCCGATGGTTTCGGCGGGGATGCGAATGGTGGTGAGCCCCGGTTCGACATCTGCGGATCCCTTGAAATCCCCGATACCGATGATCGAGAGGTCATCAGGAACCTTCAAACCCAGGCTCTGGGCCGCAAACAACGCGCCCTGCGCGATGACGTCATTTCCGCAAAGCAGGGCCGTTGGACGAGAATGTTCCGTCAAAAGGGTCAGGGCGGCCTGTTTGGCCTGAGACACACTGTACGGAGCTTCCGACTCATGCTCGCTCGGGATGGATACACCCATTTCCTCAAGTGCGTCATGCACGGCGGACAGCCGGTTTTGCGCACGGTCATTGCCGGTCGTTTTGGGGAAGATCAATCCAATGTCCCGGTGCCCCAAGGCCAGCAGATGCTCGGTCGCAAGACGTCCTGCCAGTCGATTGTCTGCCCCAACACAGGGAAGGGCGGAATCCTCGGAATAGTTCCAGATCGCAAGCGCCGGGATTTTCTGCTGTTCGATCAGTCGGGCGGTGGCATCGGAATGTTCCAACCCAACCAGTGCCACGCCGTCGACGCGATGTTCCAGCAGCTTGCGAACCATGGCGTATTCCCGATCCAGGTCATACCCGTGCGACGCCAGCAAGAGACTGAAGCCGGCCTTGTCGATTGAATCCGAAAAAGCCTGAATGACTTCGGCAAAAATGGCGTGATTGATTGTTGGCACCACCAGGCCGATCGTGCCCGACCGTTTTCCATGCATCGTCTGAGCCGCGCGGTTGCGGATGTAGCCCAATCGCTGAACGGCCCGGTTGATCTTTTTCCGAGTCGCAGGGTTGACCAGATTGGGGTGGTTGAAGGTGCGGGAAACGGTCGAGGGTGAAACTTTTGCAGCCTTTGCAACGGCCACGATATCCACCTTATCTTTTTGAAATTTGGCCATAAAACTCTCTCGCAAAGTCGATTTTATGAAAACATTTGCAATACTATTTTCATCGCCTAACCTGATTTGTCAACAAAAGTAAAAGTGTGAACCGACGGGTTGGGAGGCCCTGAATGGAATTCATTTACTACTTCGGAGATGTGTTCACGCCGCTCTCGTTCCTGTTGCTTTTGGGTGGCACGATAGGCGGGTTGATCCTTGGGGCGACGCCGGGCCTGTCACCCACGATGGCGGTTGCATTGCTGATCCCGTTCACCTTCCAGCTTGAGGCCGCGCAGGGCCTGATCCTGCTGGGCGCTGCCTATACCTCGACTGTTGCGGGCGGCGCGGTCAGCGCCATTTTGCTGAAAATCCCCGGAGCGCCTGCCAATATCGCCACGACGCTGGACGGGCACACCATGGCGAAACAGGGACAGGGTGCGCGGGCGCTGCAATTGTCCTTTCTCGCCTCGGCCGTGGGCGGGATATTTGGCGTTTTGCTTCTGATCTTCCTGACACCGGTTCTGGCGAAATGGGCGCTGGCCTTTGGTCCGTCGCACCTGTTCTGGCTGGCCATTCTGGGTGTCACGGTGATCGGAACGCTGGATTCCGCGTCGGTTGTCAAAGGGTTGCTGTCGGGTTGCATCGGGCTGTGGCTTGCGACCATCGGCTTCGACGACATCATGGGCGCGCAGAGGTTCATTTTTCATCCCGCCTTGGGTGGCGGCATCAACATCATTGCCGCCCTGATCGGACTTTTCGCAATCCCGCAGGTTCTGACGATGTTCGCCAAAGGGCGCCACAATGCCGGAGCCGAGGTCATCGAGGTGCAGCGCCACTCGATAATGGCCGCCTTCCGGGAGCTGTTCAGCCGCACGCGGGCCCTAAGCATCGGAACCCTGACAGGTTCGATCATCGGCCTGATCCCGGGTGTCGGTGGGCAGATCGCGGGCCTTGTGGCCTATGACCAGACCAAGAAGTTCTCATCCGAAAAAGACAAGTTCGGCACCGGTCATTCCGAGGGCGTCATTGCCGCGGAATCCGCCAACAATGCCATGGTCGGCCCGTCTCTGGTGCCGCTGCTGACCCTTTCGATCCCCGGAAGCCCCACCGCTGCGGTTCTGCTGGGCGGATTGCTGATCCACGGCATCTTCCCGGGGTCGGACCTGTTCGACAACCACCCGGACGTGGCATGGACCTTCATCAACTCGATGCTGATCGGGCAGGTGCTGATGTGCATCTTTGGCCTTTACGTTGCCGGTCTTGCAGCCCGTGTCGCGCAGGTGCCGCAATCGGTGATGGCTGCAATCGTCCTGGCGCTGTCCGTTTTCGGAGCATACTCGGTTCAGGGTTCGATGGGTGACGTCTATGTCATGGCCTGCCTGGGGATCGGCATGTTCTTTCTGGAACGGTTCGGCTTCTCCGCGGCGCCACTGGTTTTGGGCCTGATCCTGGGACCCATCGCCGAAGCCAACTTCATTCAGGGCGGAATGATTGCTGACGCCACCGTGGGCAAGGCCGCATACTTCCTGAGTGGCGGGTTGAACCTGTTCCTGATCGCCATTGTGCTGGCCTCGGTCGCTTATTCGGTTTGGATGGAGCTGCGCCACCGTCGCTACACCACCAAAGAGGAGGCACAGGCATGAACCGTTCGCAGCATGTATTCGGATCAGGTCTTGTCTTTGCGGTCGGCCTTTGGGTGACCTGGGTCAGCTACACCCAGCAACCGGCCGAGGCGTTCCTGTTCCCGCGTCTGATCGCAACCGTTTTTGTGGTTCTGGCCGGATGGACGTTTGGCAAGGCAGTCATGGGATTGTCCAAGGTTGGCAACGGTGTCACGCGCACCATGTTTGTCAACATGCTGCCGGGTTTGATCGTGACGCTGATCTACGTGTTCTGGGCGGCCAAGTCGCTGGGCTTTTACACCGCGACGACAATCGCCTTCTTCATCCTGCTGTCGATCTATGACCCGGCGCCGCATTCGGACGTCAAAAGCTGGATCCGGCGCGGGATCATCACGGGCGTCTTCGTGGCGGTGATGTACGGCCTCTTTTCCATGCTTCTGAACGTCTACACGCCAAGGGAAATTCTGTTCTGACCGCGCAAACAGCGGAAGAACCAAATCAGGGAGGAAACGCAAAATGAAACGATTGATTGCCGGGGCGGCTTTGGCCCTCATGAGCCTGACGGGTGCGGCGGCGGCCGAGGACTATCCCGAACGGCCGATCATGATGATGATCAGCTACGGGGCAGGCGGCGCGACGGACTTTCAGGCGCGGATCGTGACCATGACCGCCGGAAACGAGGACGCGCTGGGAATGCCCATCGCCATCATCAACAAGCCCGGCGCGGGTGGCCGCGTGGGCTGGAACTGGTTCGCCACGCAGGCGGATGCAGACGGCTATACGCTGGCGGCCTACAATGTTCCGCATTTCATCGCCCAGTCGATCAAGGGTGGCGTGGAATATTCGACCGACAGTTTCGAACCTATCGCGAACTGGGGTGCGGATCCGGCGGTATTTGTCGTGGGCGCCGACAGCCCGTTCAACTCGATGCAGGATGTCATTGCCTATGCCAAGGAAAACCCGGGCAAGCTGACGGTATCCGGTGCCGGATTGTTTGTGGGCCACCACATCGCGGCGCTGCAAATCGACAAGGCAGCCGGAACCAAGATGGCCTATATCCCGACCAAGGGTGGCGGTGCGGCGGCCATGAAGGCCGTGATTGCCGGTGAGGTCATGGGCGGCATCAACAACCTGTCCGACGCATTCCGCGCGCAGGAAGCGGGCAATGTCAAAATTCTGGGTGTCGCCGATCTTGAGCGCAACGCGTTTCTGCCGGATGTTCCAACGATGATGGAACAGGGGCTGGACGTGGACAACTCGTCGGTCAATTTCCGGGGTGTTATGGTGCCAAAAGGAACACCGCCCGAAGTGATTGAAAAGCTGGCCGCGACAGTACCTGAGATGTTTGCCAATTCGCGTGTCGCCAAGAAGATGGAGGCCGGCGGGTCGCCCATGCACATCATGACCCGCGACGAGGTGATCGAGATGTGGGGCCAGCGTCAACAAACACTGAACGAACTGCTGGCCGGTCTCTGACCCGGACATTCTAAAACGGGGCGGAACAGGTCCGCCCCGGTCAATCTATCGAGGACCAAGATGAACGCTCAGGACGGGATTGCCCCCGAAATTGCCGAAGTGGACCGGATCGTCGAACGGGCGCGTGCCGCTCAGTCTGCTTTCGAAGCCAGTGGTAGTCAGGCGCTATATGACAAAGCGGCACTTGCAGCGGGATGGGCCATCATGGAACCGGAACGCAACCGGGCCCTTGCCGAACTGGCCGTGGAAACCACCGGCCTGGGCAACGTGCCCGACAAGATCACCAAGAACCACCGCAAGACGCTCGGGTTGCTGCGCGATATAGCCGACGCCAATACGCACGGGATTATCAGCGATGATCCGGCAACAGGTATCACCGAGATCGCGCGCGCCATCGGCGTGATTGGTGCGGTTGTGCCGTCGACCAACCCTGCCGCGACGCCGGCCAACAACATCATCAACGCACTCAAGGGCGGCAATGCCATCGTGGTGGCGCCGTCCCCCAAAGGTGTTGCGTCCTGTGAATTGCTGCTTGGCTACATACATGCCGAATTCGACAAGCTTGGGCTTAATCGCGATCTGGTGCAGATGCTGCCTGCGCCCGGGTCAAAGGCCAAGACACAACGGTTGATGGAGGCTGTTGACCGGGTGATCTGCACCGGAAGCCAAAACAACGTTCATCGCGCACAATCCTGCGGTACGCCTGCGGTGGCCGTTGGGGCTGGCAATGTCACGGTGATTGTCGACGAGACTGCCGATCTGCAGGCCGCAGCGGCAAAAATTACCGCCTCAAAGTGTTTCGACAACGCGACCTCCTGTTCCTCCGAGAATGCGGTGGTCGTGGTGGATGCAGTCTACGACGCTTTCGTTGCGGCGATGGCCGCCGAGGGTGGTGCCCTGGTCCGTTCCTCGGAAGCAGGTGATATCATCGCCCGGCTCTGGCCCGATGGTCATCTCAGCCGTTCCGTCATCGCGCAGGACGCGGACAAGATGCTTGAAGCGCTGGGCATGGCGGGCAAGGTGCCCGAGGGAACCCGATATTTGGCAGTTGAGACTGCCGGGATCGGCCCGGATCATCCCCTTTCCGGAGAAAAGCTTAGCCGGGTACTCGCGCTCTATCGCGCGGCAGATTTCGAAGAGGCCCGGACAATCACCGCCCGCATTCTGGCACATCAGGGGGCAGGGCATTCGGTTGGCATTCATACAAAGGACGACGCGCGCGCGATCGGGTTGGGCCGGGATCTGCCGACCTGTCGTGTTATCGTAAACCAGGCGCATACCTTTGCCACCGGCGGTAGCTTTACCAACGGGATGCCTTTTTCCCTGTCGATGGGCTGTGGCAGCTGGGGGGGAAACTCCATCGACACAAACCTGCATTGGCGGCATTTCATCCAGACCACCAAAGTCGTGCGTGAAACACCGCCGCGCGAGCCCGGATTGGAGGAGATTTTCGGAAAGTACTGGTCGGAGGCCGGGCAATGATCGACCCGCCCAAAGGAACCCTCCGTGACTGGCTGGACAAGCGGGCAGCCGAGGGCGGAACCGGTTTCGTTTTTCCGGATGGCGCGAGCGACCTGAGCTGGCCCGAGCTGCGCGAAACAGCGCAAAGAATTGCGGTCATGTTGACCGGGTTAGGTGTCGAAAAAGGAGAGAGCGTCGCCATCCTTTATCCCAATTGCCGCGAAGCGCTGGAGGTCCTTTTCGGCGTCCTTTACGGCGGGTTCCGGGCGACGATGATAAACCTCGTCGCGGGGGACAGCGCGGTGGCCTATGCGCTGGACCACAGCGGTGCGCGCTATGGTTTTGTGCACCCCGAACAGGTGGATTTGTTTGAACGTACTGCCGACCCAGCGAAAATAACCGCGTTGAGAACTTCAGATGCGAAAGATGCCGATGGCGATCTGCACGACCTTTCGCCGGGCGATCACGCGCTTCTGATGTACACGTCCGGAACAACAGGGCGCCCAAAAGGCGTCGTTCACACCCATTCCAGCCTGTTGGCGGGCGGCTGGACCACGGTGGTTGCACATGAGCTGTCCGAAGCTGATCGCGGGTTTTGCGTTCTGCCAATCTACCACATCAACGGCCTGTGCGTGACGGTTATGGGAACGCTTGTCTCTGGCGGATCATTGGCCATGTGTGAACGATTTTCCGCCAGCCGGTTCTGGGAAAACCTTGGGAAGGCCGAGGCGACATGGTTTTCGGTGGTTCCGACCATCATTTCCCACCTGCTGCATTCCGATACAAAACCGGATGCGCCGACCCGCCATCGTGTGCGTTTTGGCCGTTCTGCATCTTCCGCTTTGGCGCCGGACGTGCAGCGTGCGTTTGAAAACCGTTTCGAAATCCCGATTGTCGAGACCATGGGGCTTACGGAAACCGCCGCGCAGATACTGTCCAATCCGTTGCCGCCCGGCATTCGCAAAATCGGATCACCGGGTATCCCTTTTGGAAATGAGGCGGATATTTTTGACAAGAACCTCCGGCCCGTACCACGCGGAGCAGAGGGCGAACTGGTCATACGCGGTCCGAATGTCATGCTGGAATATCTCCAGAACCCTGACGCAACCGCAGGCACATTTACACCCGATGGCTGGCTGCGGACCGGAGACCTCGCCCGTATGGATGAGGATGGCTACGTCTATGTCACCGGCAGGCTGAAGGAACTTATCATCAAAGGGGGCGAAAACATTGCGCCGCGCGAGATTGACGAGGTGCTTTATTCTCATCCCGATGTTGTCGAAGCCGCCGCCTTCGCCCGACCTTGTGCCAGCTATGGTGAGACTGTCGAGGCGGCGGTGAAAATTCGCGAAGGTTCCGCTTTGACGCCACTGGAATTGTCCAGGCTTTGCAATGCTCAGTTGGGCCATTTCAAGTCGCCCGATGAAGTTCATGTTTTGCAGGACCTGCCAAAGGGGCCATCCGGAAAAATCCAGCGAAACAAGATCCTCGAAATGATCAATGAAGAGACCAGCAAAAGGTCTGTTTGACATGCAGGTCGGGTGATCGAGTTTCATGCCGCTATCGGCTAACTCTGTTCCCAGATCGTGCTGCCGGCGCGTGGGTGCCAGCAGATCGGAAAATTCGAGCTCTGAAAAGTAAAACTAGCGCCAGCTCGTAGGCCCACTTTCGACGTAATCTGCGCGGTCACGGCCTGTGAAGCGTTGTTATACCGTTCGCTTTCGGTAATGAGTTGTCCGACCCGGCCAATATGGGGATCGGCTTCGGGTAAAAAGAGCGCCGGATCTTACGCGTCAAAGAAGCGTGGAGCTTGCGACGTGTCGGTGTGGCCGACGGTGCGGGCGTTGTTTTCACCCCATTTTCTACGCAATCCGTTTCAGCCGGTTGGAAAGAGGCCTTTGCAATCCCCAAAAACCCACACAGTTATCGGGTAAACAAACAAAATCAGTACTATTCGCTTGTATTGGAGAGAATTTGTGGGTTTATTGTGGGGATTGATCGCGAAATGTGGGATTTTGATGCCGCAAATAAGCTATAGTCATAACCTTCAGGAACGGAGGGTTAGCTTGCCCGGGTCACTGCAAAGCCGTGATTTCTTCGAAGGGTCTGGCGTTGTGCGTGGCACAAGATGGTGCGCCGAACAACAGGACCCCATCAACAAGCGGGCAAAGATTGCGGGTCCGATTGTGAAAAGCGTTCCAAGTAGCGTGGGATCGGACCTTCGGCGGGTTCTTTCGCTGTTGTTGTTTCAATGAGCCAAGACTCCAAAAGTAAACAGGACAGAAACGGATGCTGAATCCAAAGAACTCTCAAACGTTCGAAACGGCCGAATTGGTGTCACACGCGGTGAAGATTGCCGAATTGGCCAACAAGGCGGCACGGGGGTACTTTCGCGGCAGACTTGGTGTTGAGTTCAAGTCCGACGAGAGCCCGGTGACGCAGGCCGACAAGGGTGTCGAGGCGCAGGTTCGGGCCTACCTGGAACAACACTTTCCGGATCACGGCATCTTTGGAGAAGAACATGGGTTTGAAGGGCAGAACCGCCGCGAAGTCTGGATAATTGATCCGATCGACGGCACCCGGTCTTTCCTTTCGGGGCATCCGCTTTTTGGCTTTCTGCTTGGGCATCTGATCGATGGTAAGCCGGATATCGGAGTGATCGGCATGCCTGCGATAGATGAAGTTTTCATTGGTGTATCCGGTCAGGGCGCGACAATGAACGGCAAGGAGATCGTGACTTCGAACCAGACGCGGTTGGATCAGTCCATCCTGTTTGTGAATGAAGGGGATAAGATCTATCGTGATCATCCGGCGTTATTCGCCAAGCTGATGCAGTCCGGTCAGACCAGACGGTTTGCCTATGACTGCTATCCGCACGCGCTTCTTGCGGCGGGGCATGTGGATGCAGTGATAGACTATGATCTGCAACCTTATGATTTTCTGCCGGTGCTGGCCGTGATCGAGGCCGCAGGTGGGGTGATGACGGACTGGGATGGTAAACCACTCGACCTGAATTCGGATGGTTGTGTGATTTCGGCGGCGACGCCCGAGCTGCATGCTGAAATGCTGGAAATGGTGAACGGATAGGATCATGGCGATTGTAAGCTTCCTCATCAGTCTGGCCGGAGCCACGATGTTGCTGCTTTACGCGGTGCGAATGGTGCGCACCGGGATCGAGCGCAGCTACGGAGCCTCTTTCCAGCGGGTCATGACAGGCCAGCGCAGCTATGTGCAGGCATCAATGGTCGGTCTCGCAATGGCGGTGGTCCTGCAAAGTTCGGCCGCGGTCGCATTGCTGACATCCGGTTTTGCCGCTGGTGGTTTTCTGGTTTTTCCAACCGGTCTCGCGATTGTTCTGGGGGCCGATCTTGGGTCTGCGCTCATTATCCAGGTCCTGTCCTTCAAGTTGGACTGGCTGGTGCCGCTGCTGCTGGCGATTGGCGGGTATCTCTTCGTCAAGACCGAGTCCAAAAAGCCCCGGCAACTGGGTCGCATCCTGATGGGTGTTGCGTTCATTCTGATCTCATTGCGCTTTCTGCGCGAGGCGATGGATCCGATCCGGGACAGTGCTTTTCTGCCCGCCGTCGCAGAATATCTGGCCCGAGATTACATAACCGCATTCTTGGTCGGCGGAGCGCTGGCCTTTGTCATGCATTCATCGGTCGCGGCGATCCTGATGTGTGTGACACTGGTTCAGATTGGCGCAATTCCGTTTGCCGCCGGACTGTCGCTGGTGTTGGGGGCCAATTTCGGCTCGGCCTTCATACCGGTTTGGCTGACGCGAGGGATGGAATTGCCAGCTAGGCGCATTCCGTTCGCCAATCTCGCGTTGCGTGGCAGTTGGGCCGTGGTCACCCTGTTTGCAGCTACTGCGGCTTTGCGTGCGGGTGTTTTGGGGGATCTGCAAGGCGGGCAGATGCTGGTCAATGCGCATCTGGCGTTCAACGCCTCGTTGCTGGTGTTGGCTTTGCCGTTCTGCGGACGTTTGCGTGCTCCGTTCGAGCGGCTTTTTCCGGAACCGAAATCAGCCGAGGCAATGGTCCAGCCGGGCCGTCCGACCAGCGCGCTGGATATGCGCAATAGCGGCAGCCCCAGTCAGGCGCTTTCCAGTCTCAAGCGCGAGCTGTTGCGGATGAGCGATCTGGTCGAGTCGATGTTCAGGCCGTCGCTGGAGTTGTACCGCAGCGGTGACAAGGAGCAGATACGTGCTGTTCGGCTGGTGGATGAAGACGTGAACGACTGCCTGTCGGGTATCCGGAAATACGTGGCCGCCATTTCAGCCGAAGAGTTCGGCAGGCAAAACGCCAAGGTGGCCCGGGATCTGATGGAATACGCAATCCGTCTGGAAACCGCCGGCGATGTGGTTGCCAAGCGGTTGACTGTTCTGGCCGCCGACATGCGCAAAAAGGGGGCCTCATTCTCGAAAGAGGGATGGTCGGAACTGGTCGAAATGCACGAAGGCATCCTGGCCAATCTGAAATTGGCCTCAAATGTGTTGATCTCGGACGACCTGGAAAGCGCCCGCCTGTTGAGCCTTGAAAAAACCGAGATCAAGCGGGCTGAGCGTGACAGCCGCAAACGCCACCTCAGACGTTTGCAGCATGGCAGCACGGAAAGCTTTGAGACCAGCGACATCCATCTGGAGACATTGCGCGCGTTCCGGGAGTTCAACAGTCACATCGCGGCCGTGGCTTATCCGATCCTGTATCGGAACGGGCAATTGCTTGAAACGCGCCTGATCGAAGAAATGCCGCGGATGGAAAAGGATGCGGACACAGAGGCCGATGGATGACGGCACCGGTCGATGGCGGCTTCCGCGCCTTTTTACAGGATCTCAACAGCAGCCTCGGCATCCGGCGCAAGCTCTCCGAGCTGGGTATCACCGAAGTAGCAATCCCCGACCTCGGCCAGGGCGCCCTCATCGACCCCCACTGCAGCGGAAACGCCATCGAACACACGTAAGAGAACCTCGCAAACCTCTTCAACACCGCGTTGTGATCTGAAACGGACCCCGCACTTTGTTTCGGATTCATAGGCGCGTAACAGCGAAACAGAGCCGAACCAAAGGTCGGTCATGCTGACACTCGACTTGTAGCTAAAGAACAAAGCCCGGCCCAGTGAACAAATTTGTTGGTAAATGAGGGTGCCCGACCCAAAAGGCGGAAACTGTCACAGAACAATTGCCTGCGACGTGGAACTTTAGGCGAAACTATGGTGAAATTTGATGATGGCTGACGACAGCGAAAACATCCCCCATCGCGGCCGAGAGTTGCTTGATGTGCTAGCGCGACTGGGAGGTTCGGCGCGCAATACACAGATTGCGCAGGTCATGGACGTATCGGAAGAAACTGTTCGTCGACTGGTCAAGGGCCTGGCAAAGAAGAACATGGTTGAAAGGGTGCATGGCGGAACATTTCTTTCGCGTGCGCAGGATACACCGATGTTTTCCGGGGCGCTGGAACTCAACGCGGAAGAAAAGACGCTTATCGCAAAAAAAGTAAGTCAGATTGTCGAGGACGGCATGGTGCTGTTCCTTACGGTGGGGTCAACCATGACGCATGTCGCCGAGCAATTGCGCGACCGGAAAAATTTGACCGTGGTCAGCAATTCGCTGTCGGTTGTCGCATCGCTGGCTGATCACAACGGAACGCGTGCGATTCTGGCAGGGGGAGAGGTCATTCGATCCGAACGCGGCAGTTTTGGCCGTGCCGCCGAGCAGCTTGCCTGCCAGTACAGCTATGACGCGGTAATATGTGGCGCGGATGCCCTGTCGCTTTCCGGAGGGGTTCTTGCGCTAAACCCGCTGGAGGCTGAATTGACGCGCGCGTTGCATAACAACACCCGGCGCATGATCGTTGCGGTGGATCACACGAAGTTCGGAGAGAGAGCGGCCAATGTGGCCTGTCGGTTTGACCAGGTCACCGATCTGGTGACCGATGCTGCACCGCCCGAACCTTTTGCCGCGGCTTTGAAGGATGCAGGGGTCAAAGTTCACATCACATCTCGCCGGGGTGGCAAGAAGAAAAAGAAGGGTAGCGGTGGCGTGATCACCTGACCTGTTTCGCGATCAAAGGAAAACAAAAGCGCGCTTGCCCATGGGAGACAATAACAGATACTTCTGATGTCAGGTGTGGCCGTTGACGAAAGCGTCGACAGAGATTTGGCAGGCAACGAAGGTGAGCCGGGTTGGAGACCTGCATGCCTGACAACCTGCCGGTCATCGGATCGGCCGCGGATACGCCGCGCATTCTCCACGCTTTCGGATTTTTAGTGCACAGATTTCAGATGGCTCCTGTCGTAGGGCAGGTTCTGGCGGATTTGGTGACTGGCGGATCAAGTCGTTTCAATCTAATGCCCTTCCGCATTGATCGATATGACCGCAAGGTCCCTTGATGGAGAGATCCGACATGACAATCACCCGTATCGAAACCGGCCAACGCATGAGCAAGATCGTCAAGCACAATGGAGTTGCCTATCTGTGTGGGCAGACTTCGGATGCGGCCACTGTGGCGGATCAGACCCGCGATATCCTGGCCAAGGTCGAGGATCTGTTGGCCAAAGCGGGCAGTGACAAGACACAAATGCTTCAATGCACGATCTGGCTCGCGGACATGGCAGATTTTGCAGAGATGAACGAAGTCTGGGATGCCTGGGTGCCGGCGGGCCACGCTCCGGCCCGCGCGTGCGGTGAAGCCAAACTGGCACGCGATGTTCTGAAGGTCGAGATGATCGTCACCGCTGCCTGCGACTGATTTATCAATCAAACCGCCTTGCCCAGACCATAAGGCATGAAGCGGTCGGTTGCGTTTGTCGTTCTTCGAAAAAGTTCACCGCCTTGGTTCTGGTGAAATGCGTTGGCCGTCAACGGAATAGGTGCCGGTGGGTGAGTGGCTGTTTAATTAAAGATCAATTCGACTCGGTTCTCTGAAGCCTGTATTTCGCCAAATGCGGGCAAAAACAGATCGTGGTCTTATGCAGCCAACCTTTCAAAGAATGTTGGAAAACTGAACCACTCTGCAGTGTATTTTCTTGTGTGTCGGCTAAATTACTCTGATTGACCAGTCCGGCGTGACTGAAACGCGACGCGCCATCCGAATAGGGTACCCTGAGATCATTCAGGTCGAAGTTCGTTTTGAGAATTTATTCACAAATGGCCTGGTTCCAAAATCTGAGTGACAAAAGGCAAGCATTCGAACCTCACGTTCAAGTTTAGAATGCCAAGGGAAGCGGCTGCACCGTGTCTCAAGTCGTCGATCATCCTTTGATCAGTCTCGAAAAAAATGCAGTACCACGGTCCGCGTCAAACCCGGAACTTTCGGTGCAATAACTGACGCTGTGATGGCACTTGAATGCCAATGGCCTTCATTCGTTGAACCCGAGGTTCAAGCCATCGACGAAGGCGTGAAATAGCTGAGATTGAGTGCTGATCCCAAGCTTTGCATACGCATTTCGACGATGTGATTTCACGGTCGGCATCGCTATGTTCAGTGTCTTGCTGATCGAAAGACTTGAATGGCCTTTCAGGATCATCTGGACAACTTCAGCCTCTCGCGCGGTCAGAACGTCACGGCCAAAAGACTCCGGTGAAGGTGATGGACGACCCGACGCTTGCGTCTGCTCTCTGGACAGCCGTAGAAACGCCAGCCGGATCAATGGCAGGACGGATCGCAAAACTTCCAAATCCTGCTGAGGGATACCGTCAGGCGTGGCTTTGCGGGCCAGGCTTACCTCACCCATGATCCCCTGGGGCATGTCGACTAGGACTGAAACTTCCTGCAGACCGAAGGGCCAGCCGGGCGTCCTGAATTTGATCTCTTCGCTCTCATCCGCGATGACATCCGGCGTTGTTGCGACCCAGTTATCCGGTGCGAGATCGGCCATCCGGTATACCCCTGCGGCGATACCTGCCCGGATCGCATTGTGCACCGGGTTGAGCAGGTAGGTTCTGGAGACATACAGCTGAACCGCGGCCTTGGACGCTGGATTTGGGTAGCTATCCGCTAGGTAAACCGGAGGCCCTGAGGGTCGGTTGAGCACCGCAAATGCCGCCTCGCACGGAAATAGGTATTCGACGGCCCGGATCAGGGCATCGCTTTTTGCCTGCCCGTCGATCACTTCAGAAATGGATTGGCTGAACTCCTTTAACTGCAAATCCGGCCTTCTTCCTACCGTTGTCTCATCCCTTGGGACGATGGTTTTACCATAATGTTGCTGATACCGAACTCCGCAAAGGAGTATCAATATGCCGAACCCGCCGATTGTCCTTGATAATACAACGGTTTCAGAACACCTGGGCAAGCTGGATGTGGTCCAGGCGATGCGCACGCTGTTCACCGATCTTGGTGAAGCCCGTGCGGTACAACCACCGCAGACCGTGACCGAGTTTCCGGGGGGCGGCGATTTCATAACCTATCTCGGTGCGCTTGAGGGGGCCGGTGTGTTCGGGGCGAAGTTGTCGCCTTACCTGCCGCGCGCCAATGGACCCATCATCACCGCCTGGACTGTTCTGATGTCCATCGAAGATGGTCGGCCATTGGCGTTGATCGACGCAGGCGTGCTGACCACCGAGCGCACGGCCGCCACGACCGCATTGGCGGTGGATGAGCTGGCTCCGACCGGCCGCCCGCTGACGCTGGCCATCATCGGAACAGGTCAGGTCGCACAGGCGCATATGCGCCATTTGGCCGGTCTGCGCGACTGGGCAGAGGTGCGCATATACTCGCCGGGTTTGGGTGAAAACGCGGATATTCAGGCGACATGGAAAATGCTGTGCCCTGACGCCAAGCTGGCCACGAGTTCCAGGCAGGCTATTGCACAGGCCGATGTTGTCATGCTGTGCACGTCATCGGGTAGTCCGGTCATTTCCACGGAAGATATAGCGGTCGATGCGCTGGTGACATCGATCAGCACCAATGTTGCCCGTGCGCATGAAGTTGATCCGACCTTTCTGGCATCCGCGCAGGTCTATTGCGACTACCGGGAAACAACCCCTGATACGGCCGGCGAGATGCTGATTGCGGTGGAACGACACAACTGGAGCAAGACCGCGATCCTTGGCGATCTTGCGGAACTCTGTACGGGCAGGTGCCCGCGGCCAAAAGCAGGGGCTGCGGTCTTCTTCCGCTCTGTCGGGTTGGGGCTGGAGGACATCGCCGTGGCAAAAGCCGTTTTTGACCAGACTTCAGCCTGAGGAGAGCGCACATGTTCATCGAACCGTTCAAAGTCGAAATCTGGATGAATGAGTGGGAAACCCGCTGTACCCACAATCTTGCCGAAACCTGCGTGGCCAGCATCACGATCGATCAGCTGTTGCAACTGTCCGGACTTAATCAAAACGACTTGTCCGAACTGCTGCCAATGAAAATGACCTACGGTGCGATCGAAGGGTCAATCCGCCTGCGTCAGGCCATTTCAAATCTCTATGACGATCGGAACGTCGAAGATATCACCATTACCCACGGCACGATTGCGGCCAATATGCTGGTGCATAAGGCAGTGGTTTCGCGCGGGGACCGGGTGGTTTCGATTGTGCCGACCTATCAGCAACACTATTCGATCCCCGCCAGTATCGGAGCCGATGTTCAGATTCTGCCACTGCGCGCGGAAGACGCATTCCTGCCTGATCTGGACCGGTTACGTGAACTGGTGACACCGGAAACCAGACTGATTGCCCTGACAAACCCCAACAATCCGACGGGTGCGCTGATCGAACGGCCAATGTTGCTGGACATTGCCGAGATTGCACGTTCTGTCGGCGCATATGTCCTGTGTGACGAAGTCTATCGCGGCACCGGGCAGGAGGGCGACGGCATGTCGCCTTCAATTGTGGACATCTACGAAAAGGGGATCAGTACGGCGAGTACATCGAAAGCGTTTTCGCTGGCCGGGTTGCGCGTCGGTTGGGTGGTGGCCCCGAAAGAGGTGACCGAGCAGATCCTGATCCACCGTGATTTCGATACAATCTCGGTCGGTATGATCAACGATCACTTTGCTGCCATCGCATTGGAGAGCCAGCATAAGGTTCTGGCGCGCAGTCATCGGATCACGCGGGGGAATCTTGCTGTGCTGGACGCATGGATTGCCACGCAGCCGCGCGTTGACTGGATCAAACCCCGCGCCGGGACAACCGCGATGTTGAAACTCGACATACCGATCAGCTCACGCGAATTCTGTGTCGACTTGGTGCAAACAACCGGAGTGATGCTGACCCCGGGCGACGCCTTTGACATGGAAGGTTATGTCCGTATCGGTTTTGCCAATGACCCCGATGTGCTGCGGGAGGGTTTGGAAAAACTGTCAGGGTTTCTGATAGCCCGCTTTGGTCGCGCCGATGGTGGTTTCGTCGCAGACGTTTCGGAAGAATAAGGCCGGGCTTGGTGGTGCTGGTTTGACTATTTTTGTCCGGATGCAGCCTTTCGCACGATTGGCAACGCACCGGGGCAAAACGCCGATCAGAAACGGCACGCCGCTTTTGCGGTTTATTCCGAGTAGCGCCTCTCCATCTCGTCGTAATGTGCTTTCTGAACTGCGTTCTGACGGATTTCGAAACTGGCGACGGGTCCGCTTTCGTCCATGCGGCCGTTGGCCTGAAGCATCGACAGCGCGTCGTTCATGCCCTTCAGTGCGCCCTGCAGCGCGACATTGGCATATAGGACCAGGCCAAAACCCATTTCGTCCAGATCAGAGAATTCGATGATTGGAGTTTTGCCGCCAACAACCAGATTGATCAGCTGTGGCGTGCCTGCAAGCCGCTTGGGAATGCTGCGAATATCGTCAAGGCTGCGCGGTGCCTCGATAAAGGTGATGTCCGCCCCGTCTTCGATAAAGGCTTCCGCGCGTTCAATGGCGGCGTCGAACCCTTGGGTCGCACAGGCATCGGTGCGCGCGACAATAAGGAAGTTTGGGTCGCGGCGGGCGTCTGTTGCGGCCTTGATACGGCTGCGCGCCTCTGTCAGATCGACCACATCCTTGCCGGAGAAGTGACCGCAGCGTTTGGGATTGACCTGATCCTCAAGTTGAATGGCGCTGGCGCCGGCGCGTTCCAGCGTGCGCACGGTATGGTGGACGTTCAGGGCATTGCCGAAGCCGGTGTCCGCATCAACCACAATGGGCAGTTCGGTGCTGTTGCGGATGGCCGATGTGTGCTGGGCGATCTCGGGCAGCGAGATGAAGCCCAGATCGGGCATGCCCAGATAGGTGTTGGTCAGCCCCGCGCCCGAGATATAGACGGCCTCAAACCCCAACTGGTCGATCACGCGTGCCGCAAGAGCATTGGCTGCGCCGGGTATCAGAACGGCTTTACCCGTGTTCAGGCGTTCACGGAATGCTTTGTTGATCTCATGGTTCATCATCGGCGCGCTCTCCGGTTCAATGGTCTGCCTGCCTGCCTAGCGAAGCCTGCGGTACGAGGCAAGTTGCTGTGAATTGCGTTCTGTCAGATGAAACAGTGCCGTCAGCGTGTGGTCAGACTGCGCGCAAGACTTTCCAGCAGCGGGACCGTATTTGCCCGTGCCTCGGCATCGAACCTGTTGGCCAGACCGGACACTGTCAGGGCGCCGATGAGATCGCCGTTTGCATCAAAAACAGGGGTCGCGACAGAGGAGATGTTGGGATTTGTCTGACCGACTGAACTGACCGTGCCGTTCTTGTTGAACTTGGCCAGGTCACCGACATCCTCGCCCGAGAAATGCCTCAAGACCAGCCCGGAAGCCCCGGTGGACAATTGCAGGCGCATACCTTCCTCAACATGAAATCGCAGCAGGTTGGGGGAATTTTCCCTGTATAAACAGATACGTTCATTGCCTGAGCGGACATAGAACGAGGCGGTTTCCCCAGTTGCGTCAGCCAGGATTTTTAGAGATGGCGCGACGTGTTCGCGCTTGGTGAAATCGCGCCGGAATATCAACCCCAGCCGCCAGACGCTGGGGCCGACACTGAACATGCCGTCACTATCGCGCTGGATGAAGCCATAGATCATCATCGAGTTAGTCAGCCGCAGGATCGTGCTTTTGTGCAGGCCGGTCTCTTCGGCCAACTCTGCCAGAGACATGATTGGGCGCTGTGTCGAAAAGGCGCTGAGGATGGACATGGCACGTTCGACGGATTCGGTTCTGTTCGCGGGCATAGCATTCTGTCAGGTGAAATGGAGTCGGTTCGATCTTGCTGATATCCGGCGCCGGTGTCTAGCTTGTCAGCAAATCAGGAGGCAACCGTGACAATCGCAACCTACAAACCGATCGCCAACACATCTTTGCGGGCCGTGGACTATTGCGCCCTATTGGGCCCCGAATTTCGAAAGCTTCCATACTCTCTAAGGGTTCTGGCGGAAAATGCTGCGCGTCATTCCGAAGGAGGCGCGGCGGCGCTGGATGTGCTCCGACGCTCTGGCGAGGCTGTACCGTTCCGTCCTGCACGGCTGTTGTTGCACGACATGCTGGGAATTCCGGCGCTGATCGACATCATGGCCATGCGCAACCGGCTGGAGGAGGTGGGCGGAAATCCGGACGTAGTTGATATGAGCCTGCCGGTCGACCTGGTGATCGACCATTCCATGTCGATCAACCATTGGGCGGACAAGTTTGCGCTGGCCAAGAACATGGACCGAGAGTTTGAGGTCAACCGCGAGCGTTTCGCTTTTCTTAAAGCCTGTGAAGCACGGTTCCCACGGCTGCGGGTCATTCCGCCGGGGGGTGGGATTTGCCATCAGGTCAATCTGGAATATCTCGGTCAGACTGTTTTGCCATCCAATGAGACCCCCGATGTTCTGATCCCGGACTCCAGCCTTGGCACTGACAGCCACACGCCGATGATCAACGCGTTGGGGATCATGGGCTGGGGGATTGGTGGGCTTGAGGCCGAAGCGCTGCTGTTCGGTGAGACCACCCCGGTCAATGTGCCCCGCGTCATCGGGCTTGAGGTAACGGGCAACCCGTCCGACGATGTCACCGCCACTGACATTGCGCTGGTCATCGCCGAGAAACTGCGCGCCATCGGCGTGGTCGACACCTTTGTTGAGCTGTTTGGCACCGGTTATTCCGCGCTGAGCGTCGCCGACCGCGCCACCATTGCAAACATGGCGCCGGAATATGGTTCCACTATGGTGTTCTGCCCGGTTGACGAGCGCACCATCGGGTATCTGCGCCAGACCGGCCGCAGTGATAGTGCCACACTGGCCGAGAGCTACTGCAAGGCGCAAAACCTGTGGGTCGATGGTACGGATGCGGCCATTGAATACGAGCAGGTGATTGAATTGAACCTCGATAAGGTTGGCCGGTCCGTTTCGGGCCCGTCCCGGCCGGAACAGCGGATTGACCTGTCCGCCGCTGCTGAGCGTCTGACTTTTGAGGGCGAAACGGACCGTCGGGTTCCGGTCCCGAATGCCGATCACGACATCGGTGACGGCGATGTGATCATCGCTGCGATCACCAGCTGCACCAACACCGCCAACCCGCGCAACATGGTTCTAGCCGGGCTGGTGGCCCGAAACGCCGTGGCGCGCGGCCTGACTGTCAAGCCACATGTCAAAACTTCGCTGGCTCCGGGTTCGCGGGTCGTGGCTAAATACCTGGCGGAAAGCGGCCTGCAGGCGCCCTTGGACGCCCTCGGGTTCGAAGTTGCGGCATTTTCCTGTTCGACCTGCAACGGCATGTCGGGACCGCTGCATCCAGATCACGAAAAGGCGATCAAGGACAATGATGTCAAAGGGATCGCGGTCCTTTCCGGGAACCGGAACTTTGCCGGGCGCATTCACCCGCTGGCTTCGCGCAACATGATTGCCTCGCCACCGCTGGTCGTGGCCTATGCGCTGATGGGTACGATCCATAAAGACATTACGACCGAGCCTTTGGGCTTGGATCGGAACGGCAAGCCGGTGATGCTGAATGATCTGTGGCCCTCGGCGGATGAGGTGGCGCGGATTGTCGAGACTTATGTCACACCTGACGAGTTTCGCGACAACTACGCTGCAATCGGAGATGTGAATTACCAGTGGAACGCGATGGAGGTTGGCACCGGAACATATGAATGGGTGCCTTCGACCTATGTCTCATTTCCACCCTTTGTGAAAGGCATTCGCCCCGAGAACGCCGGGATCGAACCGCTGCGCGGCCTGCGTCCGCTGGCCATTCTGGGCGACAGTGTCACGACCGACCATATATCGCCGTCTGGTATCATCACCACCGACTCCGAGGCCGGGCAGTTCCTTCAGGCAAAGGGTGTCACCCAACGCGACTTCAACTCGTTCGGGACCCGCCGGGGATGTTCGGATGTGGTTATTCGTTCGACCTTTGCAAATTACCGTCTGCGCAACGAGATGACCCCGGACAAAGAAGGCTCGTGGACCCGGATCGAGCCTGAAGGTGAGGTTACATCGGTCTTCAAGGCGATTGAGACCTATCTGGACCGGGATCAGAAACTGGTGGTGATCGGCGGCAAAGAATATGGCTGCGGTTCTTCCCGGGACACGGCGGCAAAGGCCCCCTGGCTTGCCGGAATACGCGCCGTGATCTGTGAGAGCTTTGAGCGGATCCACCGCTCGAATCTTGTAAACATGGGGATTGCGCCGCTGTGTTTCCCGGAGGGCGTGAACCGCAGGACGCTGCAACTTGACGGGTCCGAGACTTTTGACATCGACTTCAGCGATGATCTGACCGAGGCCAAGCTGACCATCCACAGAAAGGATGGTCGCACGGATACCACGCCGCTGGATTTGCGTCTGTACAATGACGGTGAGCGTGCGACCTTTGCCGAGGGCGGTCTGCTGCCGCGTGCGTTCCGCGGATTTCTGGCGGGGGCGGCGTGATGGCGGAACGTTTACGGGCCGCGTTTTATCGCGGCGGTACATCCAAGGCTGTAGTGTTCAACGGTGCAGATCTGCCCAGGGACCGGGCCGCGCGCGATCGCATTTTCCTGCATGTCCTGGGAAGCCCCGACCCCAACGGGCGCCAGCTGAACGGGATGGGCGGCGGGTTGTCGTCCTTGTCCAAGGTGGTCATCGTCGAGCCTTCGGATCGTGACGATGCGGACGTGGATTATACCTTCGTGCAGATCGCCGTGGACGAACCGGTCGCCGATTACGGCTCGGCCTGCGGAAACATGTCCTCCTGCGTCGGCCCTTTCGCGGTTGAGGAAGGCATGGTGCAGGTTGCAGCGGATCAAAGTGAGGCGCTGGTCCGCATATTCAGCACCAATACCAATGGCGTTTATCACGCGCGCTTTCCGGTGCGGGACGGTCAGCCCGTCGAACAGGGCACGCTTGAAATTCCCGGTGTGGCGGGAACCGGGGCGAAAGTGACGATAGATTTCCTTGCACCCGGTGGGGCCGGAACCGGCAAGCTGCTGCCGACGGGCAATGCGCTGGATACGCTTCAGATCGAAGGGTTCGGAGCGCTGGAGGTCTCACTGATCGACGCGGCCAATCCGGTGGTGTTTTTCCGCGCTGCTGATCTGCACAAAACCGCCACCGAACGCCCCCAGGATCTGGATGGTGATCCGGACTTTATGGCTCTGGTCGAAGAAATTCGCGTTGCTGGTGCTGTTGCAATGGGAATGGCTCCGTCGCGCAAGGACGTAAAACGCTCCAGCCCGAAAGTGGCGATGCTCGGTGCGCCCGCTGAGTTCACGGCGCTGGATGGCAGCCTTCACAAAAAGGACAGCCATGACATCAATGTGCGGCTCGTGTCGATGGGCAACTTTCATCGCGCGATTACTCTGACGGGGGCCATGTGCACCGCCGTTGCAGCCCAGATACGGGGCAGTCTGGTGCAAAGGATCGCGCAACCTGAGGGTCAGGAATTACGCATTGGAAACCCATCGGGTGACTTGCCAACCATCGCGGATGTCCGGCCAGGTCCGTCGGGACCCGAGGCAATATCGGCCGGTACTTTCCGCACACAGAGGCGAATTATGGAAGGGGCCGTCCTTTACCCATCCGAATTGATGGAGGAAGCGCATTGACCAGTTTCCAAACCAGCCGACCTACGACGGATCTGAGTGATGCCCATCCGGACAAGGTGCGCCCTGTACTGCAACGGTTCAACGATTACGGTGCAAAACGCAGCTTTTCGGGGCGTATTCATACTGCTGTGACAGCGGAAGATACCCGTCTGATTCAAGAGAAACTCTTTACTTTACAGGGAAATGGCGGTGTCATCGTAGTTGATGGCGGTGGGTCACTCCGAACAGCTATGTTGGGGGACATGATGGCGGAGAGGTTGATCGCCAACGGGTGGGCCGGGATCGTCATCAATGGTGCTGTCCGCGACAGCAAGCGTCTGGCGCAGCTCGACCTTGGCATCAAAGCGCTGGGCGCAACTCCGGTTCGGTCCGCCAAGACAGGGATCGGCGCAATAGACGTTCCGGTTGCCTTTGGCAGCGTGCTCTTCGAGCCCGGAAGTTACATCTACTGCGATGAAGACGGTATCCTGATTGCGGAGGAGCCACTTTAAACAAAACAAGGAAATGCCAGCCAATGGGAGGAAATCATGGCAAAAATCAATCTAACCCGCAGGACATTTGCGGCTGCCGCCGTGGCGGCGGTTTCACTTGGCGCGCCGACACTGACGCACGCGGAACAAGTCGTTGAAAGTATCCACTTTCTGATCCCCGGCGGTGCCGGCGGCGGCTGGGATGGTACCGCGCGTGGTACTGGCGAGGCACTGACGGAATCGGGGCTGGTCGGATCGGCCAGCTACGAGAACATGTCTGGCGGCGGCGGTGGCAAGGCCATCGGTTATCTGATCGAAAACGCCGACAGCAACCACGGCACGCTTATGGTCAACTCGACCCCAATCGTGATTCGGTCGTTGACGGGCATCTTCCCGCAGAACTTCCGCGATCTGACCCTCGTGGCCGGGACCATCGGGGATTACGCGGCGCTTGTGGTCGCGGCCGATGGCCCGATTCAGGACCTGAACGGGTTGATCGAAGCCTTCAACGCCGACCCGAACGGCGTTGCCGTGGGTGGTGGTTCGGTACCTGGCGGTATGGATCATCTGGTCGCCGCCATGGTTTTTCAGGCAGCTGGTGCTGACCCTGTGGCCATGAAATACGTCCCCTATGACGGCGGCGGTGCGACCATGGCCGGTTTGCTGTCGGGTGAGGTACAGGCCGTATCGACGGGCTTCTCGGAAGCGGTGGAGTTGGCCAAGGCCGGTGAGGTGCGCATAATCGGCGTGACCTCGGACGAGCGTGTGGACGCTTATCCCGATGCTCCGACCATGAAAGAGCAGGGCAATGACACCACGTTCGTCAACTGGCGCGGGTTCTTTGCCGCACCCGGACTGCCGGAAGACAAGCTGGCGATGTATCAGGATGCGTTGACCAAAATGTACGACACGCCGGAATGGGTGGAAGTCCGCGATCGCAACGGTTGGGTCGATATCCACAACAACGGTGATGATTTCCGTACGTTCCTGGAGCAGCAGGAACAGGAAATCGGCGACCTGATGAAGAAGCTGGGCTTCCTCTGACGCGGTCTGCGATATCCTGAAAAACGGGTGCCCGGCTGTGTGCCGGACACCTCAAACAAAAAAAGGGGAGGGGATGGAAATGGCACTGGATCGCTGGATTGCACTTGTCATTCTTCTGATCTGTCTGGCCTATGGCTATACCGCCTATTTCACCATGGACGACCTGTTGCCGCCAATCATGCGGCGCAGCCCGATCTGGCCGTCGAGCTTTCCCAAGGTGTTGGCCATAGGTGCTATTCTGATGTCGGTGTCCATTATTCTGGGGTTGGAAAAAACACCTGAGAAACAAGATGCGGCGGACATCAATCTGGCGAAGCTGCATGAATACAAGTTGGGTCAGGCGTTGCTGCTGGTGGCCTTGATGGTCGGTTATGCGCTGCTGCTGCGTCCGCTTGGATTTCTGGTCTCGACCTTCCTCTTTCTCACGGTGGGAAGCTTCATTCTCGGCGAGCGCCGGTACGTGCTGATGGTCATTGTCAGTGCCATTGCCGCCGGGGTGGTCTGGTATCTGGTGGAAGTGATACTTGGCATTTTCCTCAGCCCGTTTCCCGGATTTCTGAACGCGATGGCAAACGGAGGCTGACATGCTTGAAGGACTCATGATGGGCCTCGCGACGGCCTTTACGTTCACAAACATTCTGATGGTGATCGGCGGCTGCCTGATCGGTACGTTCATTGGCATGTTGCCGGGTCTAGGACCGATGTCGATCATTGCGATCATGATCCCGATCGCGATTACCATCGGCGACCCGTCGGCCGCATTGATCCTGCTGGCTGGCGTCTACTACGGTGCTGTCTTCGGAGGATCGACATCATCGATCCTGATCAACGCGCCAGGGGTGGCCTCGACAGTTGCAACCAGTTTCGACGGCTACCCGCTGGCCCGTTCAGGGCAGGCTGGCAAGGCGCTGACCGTGGCCGCAATCTCGTCCTTTGCCGGGGGCACGATCGGGGCGGTGCTGCTGATGGTCTTTGCGCCGGCTCTGGCATCGGTGGCACTGCTGTTTCATTCCTCGGAATATTTCGCGCTGATGGTCGTCGGTCTTTCGGCCATTGCCGCCTTTGCCGGAACGGGGCAGGTCAGCAAAGCGCTGTTGATGACCTTCCTGGGTCTGATTATGGCGACGGTGGGCGAAGGTGTGCTGTTCAACGCGCCGCGCTTCACCATGGGCATCATGGACCTGCAGTCCGGATTTGGTTTCATTACGCTGGCCATGGCAATGTTTGCCCTGCCGGAAGCAATCTACCTTGTTCTGGATCCCAACCGGTCGAAAACCGGGGATGGCGATAGTGGTGAAATCACGAACCTGAGAATTGACCGCAGCGAGGCGAGAAAGATAGCCCCGGTCATCGGACGCCAGTCCATTCAAGGGTTCTTCATCGGCGTTTTGCCGGGGGCCGGGGCGACGATTGCCTCTTTCCTTGGCTATGCGGTGGAACGCAACATCGCGCCGAAGGAAGAACAGGAGCGCTTTGGCAAGGGCGAGATCAAGGGTATCGCCGCGCCGGAAAGCGCAAACAACGCCGCCTGTACCGGGTCGTTTGTGCCGCTTCTGACGCTGGGCATTCCCGGGTCGGGTACCACAGCGATCCTTCTTGGGGCATTGATTGCGCTGAATGTCAGCCCCGGACCGCGCCTGATGATCGACGAGCCGCAGATTTTCTGGGCAGTCATCATTTCGATGTATCTTGGAAATCTGGTGCTGCTGATCCTGAACCTGCCGCTGATCCCTTATATCGCCAAGGTACTGGCCGTTCCGCGCAACTTCCTGATCCCGTTCATTTTGTTCTTCACGCTCATGGGGGCGTATATCGGGCAGAACAATGCGACCGAATTGCTGATCCTGGTCGGCTTTGGTGTTTGCGCGACGATCCTGCGCTTTGCCGATTATCCTCTGGCACCTCTGTTGATCGGGTTCATTCTTGGACCCTTGCTTGAGAACAACTTCTCGCGCGCGATGCAGCTTTATGATGGCATGAGTTTTATCTGGCAGCGGCCGATGACTTTGGGTCTTCTGGTTCTCGCCGTGCTTCTGGTGTTGCTGCCTAGCTTCCGCCGCCGGCGCGCGCGCGCGCGGGCCGAAGGGGTCGCGGATGGTGACTGAGTTTCAAGCGTTTGTTTGGCCTGCGGGCCAAACAATACGTCGTTGCTAGTTTGGATCACCGGCAGTGGACGACCGCATCTGGGTGGTTTGATTGAAGCGTTGCCGCGCCCACGTGATCAGGATCAGGCCCGTGTCAGCATCTGGACTGTAGTATTGCCACTGCGTCATCAAAGGTTTGCAGGCTTTCCTCGGCCCGCGCGGCCAGGTGGGCGCCTTCCAGCAAGGCCAATGCGGCACGCGCTTCCGCCCCTGGTTCACCAACGCCCGAGATCGACCCATCTGCCTTGCCCAAAGTAAAGACCCCTTCGATCCACAAAACCATCATGCTGCGGAATTCGCGAATTTTATCAGTGACTTCATGTGAAAGGCTTTCCCGGCTGCTGATCAACGAGACACACAGGCACAGGGTTTTTCCGCCATTCAATGCTGTGCGATAGAGCGCGATCAACGCGCTTATCCGCTCGCCCGCCGCGTCATACAGCCGCTCAATCTCGGCACAGCGGCCGGACAGGTCGCTGTGGTAGCGGACCATCAACGAAATCGTCAGCGCGTCTTTGGTAGGGAAATGGTAATGGATCGAGGCTTTGCGGATGCCCACCTCTTTGGCAAGGTCAGCGTAGCTGAACCCGTCAAACCCTTTGCTGCGGGCGGCACGCTCGGCAGAATTCAGCAGAGCCGTCTTTGTATCTGTTTCCATGGCGTCTAAACCCTTTCCCTACGCACCAAAGCCGCTGCGGTTTCTGCCGCTTCCAGCGCGCCTTCAAGATATCCCCCGAATTGCGCGGCTGTTTCCGTGCCGCTGAAAATGATCCGATCCCTCCAGACGCCCCGCATGGCTTGCGGCAATCCGAATCGCGGATGCGTGTACAGAGGTTGCAAGTCCAGGTCGGTAGAGGTGAAGGGGTCGAATGCCCAATCTTTGATGTAAAGCGCATTTGGATTTGCCGCCGTTGAGCCAAACAGGCGCACCAGTTGTGCAAGAACCTGCTGGCGCAACGTCTGTTCATCCGCGCGCATGTGTGGTGGAACGCCAATAAAGCCAAACAGCGCATAAGTACGGCCTTCGGCGGGCGAAGCGTCGTGTATTTCCACCAACGGCCCGCGCCTGCTCATGGCGTCGCCTGATAGTCCCGCCTCGCGCCAAAAGGGCGTGTCGTACACGGCAATCGCCTTTGCCTGTCCAGCCATCCAGGTCGCGACCTCGCGCATGGAGGAGCGAGTTTGCTCGGGTAAAGGTGGATTATAGGTCAGCTCAGCCGCGACGCGCGGGGGCAACGCAAGAACCGCACGCTGTGCGCTGATCTGCTGACCCGATTGCGTGGTGGCCAGCACTCCGTTTTCGGATTGCGTCAGCGCGGTGATCCGGGTGGACAGGTGGATCATTCCGGCAGGCACTCGGGCTGCCAGTGCATCGATCAAGGCGGCAAGGCCGCCTTTCAGGCGAAATGACCCTTCCATCGATGAAAATCCCCGGCCGCGCTCGACACGGCCATGCTCATCCTCGAAACTCAGCGCGCCGGTGCTGAATTGTTCGAACCGGTCCAATCCAAGCTGGCCGATCAGCGCTGCAATCCGGGGCTGACCGGGCCAGAACCAAGACGGGCCCAGGTCGAAATAGCCGTCGCCCTGCGCTTCGGTCAGGATGCGCCCGCCCAGACGGGCGCGTGCCTCGGCCACCAGAACGTCCTGCCCCTGATCCATCAGTTGTGTCGCCAGGCTGAGACCCGAAAGCCCTGCACCAATGATAAGCGTATCCGTGCGCATGCCTCAGAACGCCTCACTCAAGGGGCGCAGGTCCAGCTCATGGGTCCAGGTCGAACGCGGCTGCTGCGCCAGTTGCCAATAGGCCTGCGCGATGTCTTCAGGCTTCATCATCTTGGTAGGATCCAGACTGTGGCGATCGCGCGACCGGGCTGTATCAATGATGCCGTCCAGAAGGACATGCGCGACGTGAATACCCGCCGGCTGGTATTCGCGCGCCAGCGATTGTGTCAGTCCGCGCAGGGCAAACTTGGCCGAGGCAAAAGCCGAAAAACGGGCCCCGCCGCGCCGCGAGGCGGTTGCCCCCGATACGATCAGGGCACCGCCGCCACCACGGACCATCGGCTGCATCACCGATTGCGCCAGCACGACCAGGGTTTGTACCATCGAGGTCCATGTGCGCTGAAAGTCATCCAGCGACGTTTCTGCGAAAGGCGCGACTACAAGCTCTGCGGTGTTGTGCACGACAATCTTTGGCGGCCCGTGTTCCGCGATCAGGTCTGCAATGATTGGTGCGGTCAAGTCCGGGTTGGACAGATCGACCTTGTGAAACGCGCCGACGGGGTTTTCCGGACGGCTACGGCCAAGACCAACCGCCTCTATGCCTTCGGCCTGAAAACGCGACACCAGGGATTGGCCAAGGCCAGCTCCCGCTCCGGCGACAAGCGCCAAGGGTTTTTGCTGGGTCATCGGTTACACCGCTGGTGGCCGGGCAAACGGCAAATGACCGGTCTTCATCCAGATTTTGGCGCCACTAGGCCCTGCAACGGCTGACAGGCTTTGACCTTCGGGCAGGCGCAGCCAGTCGTTCCTGACCAGTTCATCCCCGCTTTCTGTGACCGAGCCGTCGATGATCAGAACCTCGATGCCTCCTGTGGCATCCGACGTCAGCGTCGCGCCCGCATCAATATGGCTATAGGTGACAACCTCGCGCTTGTCTTTGTGCAGGACCGCCGTGGCGACGCCGTTTTCCGGCGCGGCCAGCTCATCCGCCATTGTCTTGCGGAACTGGTTGCGGTCCTCCATGTCGAATTGCCAGAGTTTGACAAAGATGGTGCACCCGGGCTCCGACCCTGGCGTATGTTGCGTGGTCGGGGGGTTGCGAACGTAGGTGCCTTCGGGAAAGTCGCCGTGTTCGTCCTGAAACACGCCATCAAGAACGATGAACTCCTCGCCCCCGGTATGAGTGTGGGCGGAAAAATGACTGCCCGGCGCGTAGCGCACGATTGTGGTCGCGCGTGCCACCTCGTCTCCGATCCGGTCCAGCATCCGGCGCTCTACACCCTTCATGGGCGAGGCTTGCCACGCAAGCTGGTCGGAGTGAACTACAACGCGATCTGAGAAGTCCGAGTTTATTTCCATTGGTCCAATTCCCTCTGCGATTTGTGATGCCGACGACACGGAGATCAACCCGCTACAGGCGGGCGGTTCGAATGTTTGGCGCGCCAAGACTGCAGGTTTTCAATCTTTCGGAAATGTCTACCTTTGCAAAATCGGCCAAGGCCGCGCCGATAAATTCGGTGATCGCATGGCATTGCGAGATGTATGTGCCACCCGCCAGTTCCGGGCAGGGTACCACGGCCTCGGGGTTCCTGGCCTTGAACGCCTTCGTGCAATGCTCGCCGCCCATCATATCCACGGGGACGAATTCAACCTTGTCCTTGGCCCGTTTATCAGCAAGCGCGATACAGGCACAGGCAGGATTTGGGAAACCTTCAACGTCATAGAATTTCATGCGGCATGTCCCTTTGGGTGGATCAATCAACAAATAACTACCTATCAGTAGGTAGAGAAAAGTCAAGGCACGCCCTCACACAGGCAGCTGTTACCGAAGAGACAGAGCGGGCTTCGAGATTAAACAAAGGGCGACCCATCGGCCGCCCTTGAGATTGAACTGTTGCGCATCAAAGCTTGATACGGAACGCCGCGAAGCCGTCGGCGCCGTCGCCGGCGTCTTCAATGCTTACACCTTTGACATCGTTCATATAATCACGAGCCTTGGGCCCGGTTTCGAACAGGACGGTGGTCCCCTCCAGCGGGGCAAACGACCAGTTGGCGTCTGCCTTGGGGTCGATTGTTCCCTGCTCGACGATATAGCGAACGATCACATCACGGTTTGTATCAGGGGCCTCGAAAACAACCGTGTCCCCCAAGGCGCCCGGGAAGGATCCACCGCCCGAGGCGCGGTAGTTGTTGGTGGCGATGATGAACTCCATGTCGTCTGTCACGGGCTCGCCGTTGAACTGAAGGTTCACAATCCGAGCAGCGTCGGGATTGACCTCTTCCCCCTTGGGACCAAAGCGTGAGGGTTGAGACAGGTCGATCTGATAGGTCACGCCGTCCATGACGTCGAAGTTGTAGGACGGGAAGCTTGGGTCCAGCAGGATCGCGTCCTTGGAACCGGGCTCGATCTGATTGAACATGCCTGCCGACCGTTCCAGCCAACCGCGCACCTGCGCCCCGTTGACCCGCACGGCCCGCACGGTGTTGGGGTACAGATACAGGTCTGCCACGTTCTTGATTGCGACATCACCAACCGGGACATCGGTGTAGTAATCTGGTCCACCCCGACCCCCGGCCTTGAAGGGTGCCGCTGCCGACAGGATCGGCAGCCCTTCGTGCTCGGTCCCTTTCAACATCTGATCAATATACCATTTCTGCGCGATCGAGACGATCTGGACCGAAGGGTCATCCGCCACAAGTGCAAAATAACTGTGCAGCGGTGCTGAGGTTTTGCCCACCGCGCGGCGGACATAGGCCAGCGTCTCTTCATGTTCTACGGCAACCGAATCCAGCACTTTCTGATCGTCACCGACAAGAGCCGTGATCGAGCGGTCTTCGTTCCGCTTCGAGATCGGGCGCGCTTCGGAGGTGGTGGTGACGACACGCCATTCGGATCCGTCGCGTTCCAGCAGCAGGTCCAAAATGCCCAGATGCGAGCCCCAAAATCCGCCCATGACGGCTGGTTTTCCCATCAGCGTGCCTTTCTCGACATCGATACCGGGGCGATCCGCAAAGGTCGGTGACGGGAAGACCAGGTGATTGTGCCCGGTCACAAGTGCGTCGATCCCGTCAACCCCCGCCAGTGCGACCGAGGCGTTTTCCATACCGTCAGTATGGTCGGCTTCGCCAATCCCCGAATGCGATAGGGCGATAATCAGATCGCAGCCCTGTTCCTGCATTTCAGGGACATAGGCTTTGGCGGTTTCGACGATGTCGCGCGTCTCGACATTGCCATCCAGATGCTTGCGGTCCCAGTTCATGATCTGCGGCGGGGTAAAGCCGATGACGCCGATCTTGATCGGGTGTTTGGTGCCGTCGCCCATCTCAATCTCGCGGTCGAGGATGGTGTACGGCTGAACCAACGTCTTGTCCCCGAGCGGGCCGGCACCCTTTTCCTTGGCCACGTTGGCCAGAACAACCGGGAATTCCGCGCCTGCAAGTGCTTTCTCCAAAAAGCTCAGGCCGTAGTTGAATTCGTGGTTGCCTAAGGTGGCCGCGTCATAGCCGACGGTGTTGAACGCCGTTATGATCGGATGGCTGTCGCCCTCGTTCATTCCACGCTCATAAGCGATGTAGTCGCCCATGGGGTTACCTTGGAGAAAATCGCCATTGTCGACCAGGAGGGAGTTCGTGGCTTCTGACCGAATCTGATTGATGATCGAAGCGGTGCGCGACAGACCCACCGTGTCGCGGGGCTTATCGGCATAGTAATCATATGGGAACACGTGGACGTGAATATCCGTGGTTTCCATAATCCGCAGGTGCGCCTGATTTCCACTTGCCGCTGCCGAGTAGGGATGCAGCACGACAAGCGCTGCGCCAGCCGTGGTCGTGGCAAGAAACTGACGGCGAGAAAGGGCCGTTGCGTTTTTCATAGTCATGGGACACCTGTTGGGTTCGTGTTTCGAAGGTCTTCTGCAAGGTATTGGCGACAGTCATGTGACAGCAGCCAGGGTCAGTTGGAAATTGTCAGAGCTAAAGGCTGGAAACCTCCAGACAGCTTAATGCATAAAATTACGTTTGTGGGATGTAGAATCGACTGCCACCGATCCGTGCTCAACTTTTTCTCTTCGGCAATCTGCCCTGGATCCAGAAACTCCGATGCGAACGCACAATGCGACGTGTTGCCTGTTGATTTTCGTTGAGAGGGAGAACTGGCAAGTCAGCCGTGAGAACCATCCGTCCGTTTCCCGAGCGAAATCGCGCCTGAGGTTTCAAAGACGGGCGCGGTAGCAGAACTGAAGTCGCCCCAATGGTTGGGCTTCTGGAGCGAATTTCTGTGCGCTATGACGATCTCGGAATTTAGTCCATACCGTCAATGTTCCCTGAGACAGAAAACCGGTTTCTGCTGAAAAAACTCCAACTCTTCACTTCTGGATCGAGGAACCTTCGAATTCGACCAGATACCCTCGCGCGGTCGAGACATGCCGGGCATCATCCCATTTGATCCCGGGCTGGTCTGAAAACTGGCGAAATCTTCCGAAATGCCCGTTTCCGTCATAGTTGTCGGGCTGGTGCCAGAACCAGTTTGTAAAGGCAACGGGTTCTGGGTAACTCAGTTGGGACTTTGCCTTTCGCGGCTGATTGCACTGCACCCAGGCACTAGCGACAGTCTTGATTGCTGCACTTCTGCAAAAGCGGAGGGAGCGCATGTTGACGGTCAGAGCTTTGAAACAGTTCCGCTGCATCACGAGTTATAGCGGCGGTTTCTCTGCAAGGATGCTGACACGGGCGGAGCCACCGTTGTTTGCATAGAAACCGTCAAAGGGCCAGATGATCGCGTCGTTCACGTACAGAAACAGCGGTCCGCTTCTCTCTGCCCGGACACGCGTCGTCATCGCCTTGGGTGCATCAATCGGATCGCATTTGTGGCCGTCTTCGGCGGCCATGTCATCAAAGCACGAAATGAACGCCGTGGTTTTGTCTGTGTAGTCAAAAAGCGGTAAAATCGATTGACCCTTCGCCCCGATTTGCGCGATCGGTTGAAACCAGTTCGCGCTCGAACGTCTTATCAGGCTGCCCAGTACATACACCCGTTTGTTGGTCTGGAACCCGGACATCGGAACGCGTGCGCTTCTGTCGGTGAATGGCTCTGTTTCCTCGAGCCTGATCCAGTATGTTTGCCCTTTGACAAGATCGACACCAGTCGGCCAGCAGACAGATTGGGGCGAGAATTCATCTTGCAGAACAAAAGTGCTTCCCGGTTCGATCACGTGTCCGGGGCCAGTGTCTGGGCACAGACTGCCGCTGACGGTGGTGAACATTAGGCTAAAAACATGCACAAGCTTGAACACGCCGAGCAAGATCAACACAGCCAAGACGACCTGCACCAGCTTGGGGCCCAGAAATGCATAAGCCGCATTCAGTGTTCGGCTGGACTGCAGCAAATTGCCCGTTCGAACCAGAAACCGGTCTGTCGGTTTTTGCAGATTGGTTTTGCGATCCGAGGTCCAGGCCTGACGGGCGGTATCCTTTATCCGGTCCCGAAGCGCCGCGCCTGACAGAAACAGCGCCACAATTGCCACGATGAGCGGTATCGAAAGCACTGGATGCTTCCACAGAGACTGTATCCAGGGCTGAACGATGCCGGGTGCGACGGACGATATAGCGTCGGGCAGCACGACGCCATCTGACCCGACCGGCGGTCGGCCGGGCTGCAACATGGCCCGGACGGGCTCGCCCGCCCATGGCAGGACCAATGCGAACAAAAGCAGGCTGATGAACGAGATATTTGCGATCCTGCGCCACAAGACCAGTGCCTTGACCTGCTCGGCAACTTCCGCGCTGTGGTGCAGTGAAACCTGTTGTGGTTGATCGTGCGGCTGGAAATCGTCGTTCATCATCACTGGCGCATAGCCATCCCGGCCAGTCAGGATCTTTTGGACGACCGAGCTGTGCACAACAGGCTTGCCACCAAATGCCTCACCACTTTCAACGGGTCGGGGCGTGTAGCGGTAGGCCGATTTCAATCCGCTGCGTGAATCGTGAATCAACGCGTTTTTCGAGCGCCGGCTGTCAAGTTCGTGGACCTTTTCGTCAATGAAGATCAGGCCATCCTTTCTGGCTTCCTCAATCATCCAGATCAGCGGCTCAAGCGAAGCTTCATCGTCGGGATACCCGCCACCAATGTCGGCGTGGACACCGGCAAACCAAACCTCCTTGATCCTTGGCCCGTCCTTCTGATTGCCTGAGCCCTTGAGATCGAGCTGTGGAGTCTGATCAAATCGCAGCGGGTGATAGGTGCGTCTCTCATCATCAAGGGACAGGGCGTGGCAGACATGTTCTACGACCGGGCTGCACACACGGTTGCGAAAACTGATGGGCCAAATCCAGAAATCGAACACCGCGCGCAGCTCTTCCAGCGGCACTCCATAAGCTTCGACCGTATCAAACAGGCCCAGGAACCTGATTTTGATCTGACCGGCGCAACGTTCTGGTTGCTCGGTTTGCAGAATCTCAGTCACCTGGACATGTTTCTTCTGTCTGCTGATGGTCCGTTTTGCCCATACGCAAGCATCCCGGATGAAGCGCCCGATCGAGACGGTCGGGCTCATGCGAACTTTGCCTGTGCGAGGATCGCGAAATGGTGCGGTCTGCCGTCTGTAGGCACGCCACGCGCCTTTCGAGTTGCGATGCATTTCCGCGACGGACACGGTGGTCCCGTCGACTTCCCGGGGCATCAACCCTTGGGAACTGATAAGTCCAGCCAGCGTACGCACGGTAAAAGCGCCGCGGCTGAAGCCGAACATCCAGATTTCGTCACCGGGTTCCCAGTTCCAGCACAGGAATCGATACAGCTTTTGCACGTTGCCCGGCACGCCCAGCCCCGTGGCACCGTCAAACAAGCGCACCAGTCCAATCGATGACGTTCCGACACCCGGGATATAGCGCGCCAGTTGCGGGCTGGACTTCAGGGGACTAAGCCCGCGTTTGTCGATGGCCTCATAAAGCCGCCAGATGTTCGATGCCTGACCACCGAATGCGTTGCCTGTACCGTCAGCGAACACAATGAGCCGCTTGTTCGGTCGTGTGCGCGGTTTGCGCCCTTCAGGAAGGCCCGCCGCCGTCTTTGTGTCTTTATGGTCATCCATAACGCACCTTCGGACTAATCAATTCCCTCGCGCACCGGTGGCCAGAAGGAGGCAGTAGGCTCATCGGTGAAAAATTTTCATGTCATTAAGACTTTGAAATAAAACATTAAAAGCCTCGTCCGGTTTGCTGGTCAGACGACCGGAACACACTGTCATACGGTCCCACAAACTGGTCACCAAAACGCGTCAGCCGCAAAAACCAGCCCTTCGATCCAGGCGCAAATACCCGGCTTTCCCTTCATGGTTGCAATAAATTCGATTCGGACCAACACTGATATGACAGTACCAACTGAGAGGTTGATGCCAATTTCTAGCTGAAGATTGGAGTTTGCCTGATGTTTTGTCGCATTATTTCGCTGACTTTTCCGGTCGCATTTCTGCCCGTTGCCGCCCTGGCGCAGCTTTTTTCAGGCCCGCTTGACGAGGCAATGCTGGTCGGGCGAGACGAGACGTCTTTTCCGCCTGCGGATGAGGACTATTTCGCCGAGATTGACAACGGCATTCCGCTTGGCCCGGATGAAATCAAGGGTCGCAACATGTGGATGGTCTGGACCGGCGGCAACGATTTGCTTTGGGATCGCCTGACGCGCGACACGTTCGGTCAATTTGATCTTCTCAAGACCCTGTCTTCGCATCCTGATCTGCCAGCGCAACGCGCCAATCGGTTCGAATATCTGGGTCTGATAAACGAACCGTGTTTCGATCAGGCGACTGGCCCGGATCCCGAACGCTATGGGCTCTGGCTGGACAAACGGCGTGACAATTGTGCCGCCGACCCCTTTGACAACGCCGAAAAATATCCGGGCGTTGAAATCGGTGCGCGGGGCCGCAACATGCCTGTCGGCTCATATTACGGTGAACCAACAGGCGTTCTGGGTCTTCGGTTATTCCCCAACCCGGATTTCGACGAACGCGCTGAGCGGCGTTGGGATCCCGAGCGTTTCTACAACGACCCCGATTACTATTTCGACAAGGATCTGGTCCGGCCTTATCGCGTTGGCATGTCTTGCGCTTTCTGCCATGTCGGTCCAAGCCCGATCGACCCGCCAGAGGACCCCGAAAACCCCGAGATGCGAAATCTCAACGCGACGGTGGGCGCCCAGTATTTCTGGTTCGACAGGGTGTTCGCGTGGAAGCCGGACGACCGGCAGTACATGGTCCAGTTGATTCACACAGCGCGGCCCGGATCGCTTGATACGTCGCTGGTGTCGCCTGACTACATCAACAACCCGCGCACAATGAACGCGATCTATCTGCTGGAGGAACGTCTGCGTGTAGCGGAAAGTCTGGGCGAGGAACGCTTGACCGGGGGCGAGCGCGACAACATGCAGTTTCAGGATTTCGTGGATCAGGGCCCGCTGACACAGCTTTTTGAGCCGCCCGATATCAGCTTCAGCCCGCGCGTCCTGAAGGACGGCGCGGATTCGGTTGGCGCGCTTGGGGCGCTAAACCGGGTTTATCTCAATATAGGTCTTTTCAGTGAAGAATGGACGCGGCACTTCAACCCGATTGTCGGAGGCCGCACGATCACGCCCATCGAGATTGAAACCGCGCAGAAGAATTCGGCCTATTGGCGCGCGACGGAACTGCAGTCTCCGCTGACTGCGCTCTATTTCCTCAAGGCCGGACGTCCGGACTACCTGGCTGACGCGCCGGGCGGGGCAGAGCACCTGACCGAAGATGACGAGACGGTGAACCGGGGCAAGACGCTGTTTGCCGAAAACTGCGCCCGCTGCCATTCCTCCAAGTTGCCCGAAACGGCCTTTGCGGCCATGCCAGGCGGATGTTCGGGGCCGGGATACCTGCAGTGCTGGTCGAACTACTGGGAGCTAACCAAGACGGATCAATTCAAGGCAGAGATGACCGAAATCGTCAATGCCGACGATTTTCTGGAAAATAACTATCTGTCTAATGAGATGCGGATTCCGGTCACGCTACTTGAGACAAACGCCTGCAGCCCGCTGGCGACAAACGCCATCGAGGGTAACATCTGGGACAATTTTTCGTCTTCGACCTACAAGGCGCTGCCGTCGGTCGGCGAGATCGAGGTGCACCATCCGGTGACCGGCGAACCCTACATGTACGAAATGCCTGCAGGCGGCCGTGGTTACACGCGTGTACCTTCGCTGATCAGTCTCTGGTCGACGGCGCCGTATCTGTTGAACAACACGGTGGGCTATTATGAACCCGACCCGTCGGTCGCAGCCAGGATGCGCACCTTCGACGATGGTATTCGCAAGATGCTGTGGCCGGAACGCCGGCTGCGTGACAGTGAACTGGGCGACAAGGTGCCCGGGCTAATCGATCGCACGACCGAGCAAAGCTACCTGATGATCCCGCGTGGTTTCCAGCCCGACTTCCTGGTGCGCCTGTTCGAACCCTTCCGGGACGAACTGCCCTGGCTTTTCAGCGAAAACGGCGACATCGAACTGGGCCCGATCCCCGCGGGGACACCGATCAACCTGCTTGCCAATCTCAACATACGGCTGGACAACGCCGACTTGTTGGAACGGATCGAGCATGATTTCAGGCTCGCCCGGCTTGTCATCATGATCAAGCGGAACCTGAAGGATTTGCCCGACAATGCCAGCAATACTCAGGTGCGGGCCATGTTCGCTGATCTGGTCGAACCGCTTCTCGAACTCAGCAAATGCCCCGACTTCGTCGTCAATCGTGGTCATTATTTCGGAACCCGGCTGACGGATCCGCAGAAGGAGGATCTGATCGCCTACCTCAAACGTTTCTGAGGTATGAGCGTGGACGCGCCCATTTATGACTATGTCGTCGTCGGCTCGGGCGCGGGCGGCGGCACGGTTGCGGCCCGACTGGCCGAAGCGGGAATGCGCGTGCTTCTTCTGGAGGCAGGTGGCGATCCCCGTTCCGCACAAGGCGGAGTGCGGGGATTGGGCGCGGAAAACCGGTTGCCCGATGACTATGACGTGCCGGCATTTCATCCCTTCGCCACCGAGAATGAAGCACTGCGCTGGGACTTTCATGTCAGCCACTATGCCGACCCGGCCCTCCAGGCGCGCGATCCAAAGGCGGGGCCGGATGGCGTACTGTACCCACGGGCGGGTACGCTGGGTGGCTGCACGGCACATAACGCAATGATATTCGTTTACCCGCACCACGATGACTGGCGCCACATCGAGAAGCTTACCGGCGACGCCGGTTGGTCGCCGAAAGCGATGCATCAGATTTTCCGCCGGATCGAAAACTGCCGCCATCGCCCGATGCAAAAGGCGTTGAATGCAATTGGCATCGACCGGACCGGCCACGGCTATCGCGGTTGGCTTTCGACGGAAAAGGCGATCCCGCGTGCGGCCCTGCGCGATGACGACATCATGGACATGCTGCGTGCATCCGTTCGCGAAATGCTGGGTGATGGAGACAAGGTATGGCGGCACCTGCGCTGGCAGCTCAAGAGTGCGGCAGATCCAAATGACCTTGACCGGATCGACGACAATGCCGAGGGCCTGGTTTACACGCCGCTTACCACGCAAAACGGACGGCGTATTGGCACACGAGAGCGGGTGCTCGAAACCGCACGGCGTTATCCGGATTGTCTGACGGTCGAGCTTGACGCACTTGCGACCCGGGTTCTGTTTGATGATCAGAATCGCGCGACCGGGATCGAATACCTCAAGGGAGAGCGGCTTTATCGTGCGCATGCAACCCCAAGCGACAGTCAGGGAATTCGACGGCGCGTGCAGGCTAAACACGAAGTTATTCTTGCGGGTGGCGCCTTCAACACTCCGCAATTGCTGATGCTGTCGGGAATTGGTCCGGCCGACGAACTGGCGCGGGCGGGTATTCCGCAACGCGTAGCGCTGGACGGCGTTGGTCGCAACCTGCAGGATCGCTACGAAGTTGCCGTCGTAAACCGCATGGCGGTGGATTGCTGGGAAAGCTTGACCGACTGCCGTTATGAATCCGGTGATCCGCTATGGCGGGAATGGCAGGACACCGGTAAGGGTCTGTATTCAACCAACGGAGCGGCGCTGGGCGTTATTCGGCGTTCGAGCCCGGACAAGAAGCTGCCTGATTTGTTCTGCATGGCATTGTTAGGGCGGTTCGCTGGCTACTACCCCGGCTATGCTGCTGATCTGGCGCGCAGCCGCAACCATCTGAGCTGGGCCGTCCTGAAGGCCCATACAGCAAATGCGACGGGGCGCGTGCGGCTGGCCTCGGCCGATCCGCGCGACCGGCCCCTCATCGAGTTCAACTACTTTAAGCAAGGCGGCGACGACGACCTGCAAGCGGTTGTCGAAGGGGTGAAATTTGTTCGCAACCTGACCGAGCCGCTGCGCCGCGACGGCCAGATCGAGGCCGAGGAAATTCCCGGCCCGGATGTCAAAACGGATACGGAAATCGCCCAGTTTGTACGTGACGAGTGTTGGGGGCATCACGCGTCGTGCAGTTGCGCCATCGGGCCGCCCGACAGCGGCGTGTTGGACAGCCGCCTGCGCGTACATGGTACAAAGGGGCTACGGGTAGCTGACGCCTCGGTCTTTCCGCGCATTCCGGGATTTTTCATCGCATCCTCTGTTTACATGGTCGGCGAAAAAGCCGCCCAGGACATTCTGGAGGATGCAAAACACGTCACTGTCTAGAAAGGGGGCCACTATGGCACATAGCATCGAGTCGCTCATGGATATGAGTCAGGAAGAACTGGACGAACTGTTTTCCAGCGTACCGGCCGGGGACATTCCCGACGGCGAAGCCGAAGGAACCGCCATTGTCGCCCCGGGCACGAAATTCACACCGCTGATCTCGCGCTTTATCAACAGTTTTGCCTGGCAAGGCAAAGTTTTCGACCAGTCGAAAGGGGTGCTGCGAAATCGGATCCTGCCGTTTGGGCTTAACGCCATACTGGCCAAGGTTTACAAGGACAAGAGCTGGCTCGATGGAAAGGAATGCATCGTGCTGGACTATTCCGACACTTCGCTTCTCGCACAATGGATCCGCGACGAAATCCGGGCCATCGGTCCTGGCCTCTATCTGGGTAAGGTCTATTGGGACGACAATCGCCTGATCGACTTCGCGCTGGATTTCAATGCTGACGCGATATCGTCCTAAATCTGGTAAACTGGCCCCGCCATGACACAGCAGAGCACCTTTCTGATTTTGGCCCCCATTGCGGAGGGACGCATCGAGGATTTGCGCGCGCTGCTGTCCGAGATGGTGCTTAAACCGGGGCTTGCGGATCCCAAGAACCCGATCGTGCCCTTCGCTGATTTCGATCGTTTGCACGTCGCGCGGTTCTTTCTTCCGCAAGTCGACACATGGCGGGACATTGAAGCTTATGGCGTCGAAGCGCGCGCCTTCCCGCCGCATCTGGCGTTTCTGGGCGATATGGACGGAGACCGGGACAGCTTTCTGGTTGAGATGGCAAATCACGCGGGCGAAGGGTTGAGTCGCATCTTTTCGCATTGCGAGGACTTCCGTGAAGGTACGGACCTGCGTGATTGGATGGCCCGGCACAATGTGGTCGAGGCCGCCAATTACGTAAACAGGCGCGGTCGCACGGTGCAGCAGATTCACGAGGAAGCCGCGCTTGCGCACGCTCTGAAATTGGAATTGCACGCGCTTATTGAGGCCCACGGGGCAAAAGATGCCATCCTGCTGCACGAGCGGTTGCAGGAATTTGTCTCGGCCGAACGGCGCGAAGGACGCCTGCGCCTGACGCCGAGGCGGTCACCTTCGTTACGGCGGGTTTTCATCGACTGGACCGAAAAATTCGGTGTGCCGTTGGTGCTCTTGGCGATATCGCCGCTCGTTCTGCTGGCCTCGCCGCTACTGATCTGGCGCCTACGACGACTGGAGCGTTCGGATCCTGAAATCCTGCCGCGCCCGGACGACACGCATATCGCCGCGATGGGCACTTATGAAGACCATGACGTCACCAACCCCTTTTCGGCGGTTGGCGATCTCAAGCCCGGTGGATTCCGGCGCGCAGTGACAACGGTTGCGCTGTATCTGTTGAATTACGCAGCAAGGCACATCTTCTCGCGTGGTTACCTCACCCGCGTTCAAACAATCCATTTCGCGCGTTGGGTTTATTTCGATGACAAGCGCCGTGTGATGTTCTGCAGCAATTACGATGGCGCATTGGAAAGCTACATGGACGATTTCGTCAACAAAGTTGCCTGGGGGCTCAACCTCGTGTTTTCGAACGGCGTGGGTTATCCCAGTACGCGGTTTCTGATCAAGGATGGGGCCGAGCAGGAGCACAAGTTCAAACGCTTCCTGCGGAACCGCCAGCAAGCCACACTGGTCTGGTACAAGGCCTATCCCGGTCTTACTGCCGTCGATCTCGACAGGCACTCGCAAATACGCGCCGGACTGGAACGGCGGCCGTCCGGGCTTCGCGCGCTGCGCAAATGGCTGGCCAAGATATGAGCAAAAACAGGGATATCCAGACCACACCGGTCGATTTCGCGGACATGCAGGGCTTGATCCGGTTTGGTCATGGCAAGCTGCCCGAGGCCGAGTTTCTGCTGCTGACCGTTTCGGATGCTCGGACCGCCCGGGATTGGCTGGCAACCGCACCCATAACGTCGGCCGAGTGGTTGGATACCCCGCCCGAGGTCGCGCTTCAGGTCGCGTTCACGGCTGGCGGATTGCGCGCACTCGGTTTGCCGGATGAGATTCTGGCGCAGTTTTCGCAGCCATTTCTGGCCGGGATGGCAGGTGAAGCCAGCCGCATCCGAAGGCTTGGTGATTCCGGTGGAAACGCGCCGGAAAACTGGATCTGGGAGGGTGGCAAAGTCCATGTGCTGCTGATGCTCTATGCGCGCGAGGGCGGGCTCGGCCCTTTCAAGTCGACAATTCTTGAACACGCATTTCACGATGCATTCGACATCATCCAAGAACTGCCGACGCGCCTGAATGACGGCATCGAGCCTTTCGGTTTTGCCGATGGCATCAGCGAGCCGAAAGTGGATTGGGACTGGAAAAGCCCCCCACCCAAGCATGGTCGAGAGACGTATTCCAATCTTATCGCACCCGGCGAGGTCGTTCTGGGCCATGTCAATGAATACAAGGAAGTCTCCTCCGGTCCGCTGATCACCGCCGAAGATGGATCAACGGCGCATGCCGGCGCGGCCTCGGGGGACAACAGCTTTGGACACAATGGCAGCTATCTGGTCATGCGCCAGCTTGAACAGGACGTGCCGGGGTTCTGGCGACATCTCGACTCGGTGGCGCATGGTGACGCCGCGCACCGCGAAGCGCTGGCAACGGCGATGGTGGGTCGCGCGCGGGACGGCACACCCCTGATAAAGGGCAGGCGCGAGATTGAGGGCGGGCGTCAGGGAAACAATTTCACCTACGAGGATGACATCGATGGCGTGGTCTGCCCGGTCGGTGCCCATATCAGGCGGGCCAATCCGAGAACCGGTGATCAGCCACCCGGTGTCACCAGCCGATGGGCCTGGATCACCAGCACGCTTGGGTTCCGCCGCAGGCGGGACAAGCTGCCGGGACGGCATGATCTGGTTGCGTCGACCCGCTTTCACCGGCTTGTCCGTCGCGGGCGCGCCTACGGGCCGCCACTGTCGCCTGAACAGGCGCTGTCAGACGAAGGGGCCGATCAAGAGGCAAGGGGGCTGCATTTTGTCTGCCTTTGCGCCGATATCACGCGCCAGTTCGAGTTTGTGCAGAACGCCTGGATGTCTTCACCTTCCTTCGATGGCTTGCACGGTGAGGCGGACCCGATTGTCGGAAGCCGCGAGCCCGTCGGCGGCGTGGCATCAGACAGTTTCAGTATCCAGCGTGCAACCGGTATCGCCGAGCGGTTGGACCACCTGCCGCAATTCGTAACCGTCAGGGGCGGCGGCTATTTCTTCCTGCCCGGCTTGCGCGCGTTACGCTTGCTCGCAGAACAGAAGGAATAGGAGATCCTCATGCGCGCTATCCTTCTTTTCATCCGCCGTTTTCTGCATTCACTGCTTCAGGTCGGGTTGCACTTCGAACGCAGGCTAGAGCCATTTTTCCGCCCGCAGCTAAACCGCCTGGTGCGCGCACCTGCGGCGCGCTTTCTTCAGCGTCTCAAGAACCGCAAGCGTCCGAACCTTGGGCTTGGCCTGGCCGAGGAGAAGATATTCGACTGGGAAGAGGAGGCGCTGCAGACAATCATCGACGAGATGCGCGAGCAGATGAACCTGCATTTTCAACCCGGTGCCTACGAACGCGGTGGCAATACCAAAACACACGGGCTGGTACGCGCGACCTTTACGGTGAATCCCGATTTGCCCGAAAACCTGCGTAAAGGCGTATTTGCAACCGAACGAAACTATCCGGCCTATATTCGCTTTGCCGGGCCCGGCCCGGATGTGCCTGAAGACATTCGGGATGTCGGGTTCGGGTCAATGTCAGTCAAGCTGATGGACGTGCCGGGGCCGAAGCTGATGGAGGAGGAGAAATTCACTCAGGACTGGCCCGCAGTCGTCACGCCGACATTCGTGACGCCGGACGTGCGCGAGAATGCCAAACTGCAATATTGGAGCACTATTGACGAGCCGATCTGGTATTTCCTGAACCCTAAGGATTCACACCTGATCGACTTCCTGATGCAGGGTCTGTGGAACGAGACCCAGTACAATCCGCTGGGCCAGCGCTACTTCAGTTGCGTGCCGTACCTTTTGGGCGAAGGGCAGGCAATGCTGTACTCTTACAAACCATTGACCGATGTGCCGATGACCATCCCCGGCGTTCCGTTCGGGCGCGTGCCGCCGAACTACTTACGGGACAACATGTCCCGCGCCCTGCGCGCAGGTCCAGCCGAATTTGAGATGCTGGTGCAGATCCAGACCGACCCGCACCTGATGCCGGTCGAGGATGCCTCGGTGCTGTGGCCCGAGGACAAATCGCCCTGGATACCCGTCGCGCGTATTCATATCCCGCAGCAGGAGTTTGATACTCCGGCCCAGATGTCTTTTGCGCGGAACTTGCGGATCAATCCCTGGCATTCGCTGGCCGACCACCGCCCGCTAGGCAACCAAAGCCGGGCGCGGCGGCGAATGTATCAGGAACTGGCAGTCTTTCGTCAGCAAATGAACAAGGCCGCCCACATCGAACCGGACGGATCGGAGACGTTTGAATGAAGGTCGTCTGTTAGCGGCACTGTCGATGAGCGCCTTATCGAACAAGCTTTGACCGGGAGTTTGCCTTGGAGACCAGGTTGGTTGGAACCCTGATGTCGGACGAGGAATACGTTCTTTGCTTTCCTTACTCAGGCGGTCCGAGCAGTGACCACCTTCCGAAAGGTCATCATTTCCGCAACCTGACCATGTCGCCGCCAATTGCAGCATGATCTAGGCTGAGTTTGCCTTCTGACGGGCGAGGTCCAGGAAGATCTTTGCAACCGCCGACAAAGGCTCGTTTTTGGACCAGAACAGGATGGCCTGAAAGCTAAGCGGCGCCGCAAAGGGCAGGGCAATGCACCCGGGCATCGATTTCAGGTAATCTCTGGACGATCCGACAATGGATACGCCCAGGCCGCGCGCGACCAGACGGCAGATTCCGTCCGTTGTCCGGGCTTCGTATTTCATTCGTCGCGTAACAGAATTGGCCTCAAAAAACCGATCCACTTCAAAGCGAAAGCGGGACAGGCCCATGTATGAGATAAAGCTTTCGTCCTGCAGATCGCGGACTTTGATGGCTTCCTTGGCCGCAAGCGGATGACCTTTGGGCAGCACGCAATAAACATCGTCGTCATACAGCTTCAGGCTTTCAAAGGACGGGTTTGACGGCGGGCTTGTCTTGATGCCGAAATCATAGTTCTGCGACACCAGCCACTCGACAGTGTCGTCATTGGCTTCGAATTCCATGCGCGCCATCGCTTCGGGGCAGGTTTCCGAAAATTCCTTGATAAGATCCGGTGCCAATTGTGACGCAAATGACGGGGTGGTAACCAGGCTGAGGCGTGCGTGGCCGAAATGACGGATCGCCGTCGCAGATTGCTTGATATGTTCCATGCCGCTGACGGCCTGGCGGACTTCGTTTACCAGTAGCCGCGCCTCTTCCGTCGGAACAAGCGCCCTGCCAGAGCGCTGAAAAAGGCTAAATCCAACTTCGGATTCCAGATCCGAGACAAGCCGGCTGACCGCAGGCTGCGAAATCCCCAACACCTCGGCGGCTTCGGTCACAGTTCCGGTTGAAATCACTGTCCGGAACGCATCGATTTGTTTGAACGTTATTTTCATATCCTACGTGTGCCACCATCAGATCTGTTTTCGCAAGGATATTCAAAACGATAATATCGACGTGGCGATGATGCAGGTTCCGGGATCGAACATCGCCCGCGAAACACGAGTAACGCAAACGGGATTTGTGCGGTCTGGCAAGGTTTTGATCCGAACCTATTGGTGGGGGCAGGCCTGACGCAGATTGGACAGCGGATAGTCGTTGAACATCGCCGGAGCCATCCAGGTCAGAAAAGTGTCATCGTCAATCAGATCGGCAAATGCGGACGTCATGACGCCAAGCTGCCGGACAAAGCCCGCTTCACGATCGGGGTTGGCCTCGCCATGGGCGAAATCGCCCGGGTTCTCGATCAACCGGTTCGCCATCGACCGGATGCGTTCCGCTGAAACCGGATGGGTGTTTTCGCGCCTTCCACGGTCACTGGCCGGGTCGTGCCACCATGCGGCCTGATAGTACCAGAATATTCCCATGGGGTTTCCACCCAACCGTGCGAAATGATCCAGTGCGAAACTGTCGGCTTCGGCTTCCTGTTGACGGCTTTCTGCGCCTTCAACACCGGCCTGATGATCCAGCAGAACATGCCCCAGTTCATGAACCAGAATGAACTGAATTGCCGAAGAATAAATTTTGCCGCTCAGGTCATAGGTGTAGTTGTCGGCAAAGAGCCGGTCACGATCCAGACCAAAAGCGACAAGCGGGGCCGGCAGAACCTCGCCCGCCCGTAGAAGTCCTGCGAGGTAGGTCTGAATGTATTCCGTCGGGCAGTCCTGGGATTCAAACCAGGCGTGAAGCGTCGCGATATCATCGAAAAACCGTAACGAGGTCAATGGAATGTAGATTTCGCCATTTGCGGGTGACGCATAGAATGACATGGGCCCCGGTCCGCGTTCCGGGAAAAACAGCTGCACGTCACTGGCGCGGTCTCGAAACTGATCAGGCAGGCGTGGCACGATGTCCTGCCACATGACGGATTGAATCGTGGGAATTGCGCGGTCGCGAACGCGCTGAAGATCGGCAGGACTGTAGACGACTTCGGCCGCAAGACTGCCGGTCATAAGGACGTAGATGAGAATAACCAGCCTCAACATCCCGTGTGCCTGCCTTCAAATACCTCAAGCGCCGCATCGGAAGGGCGAACGCCTTCTGATGGATTTTGCGCCCAGCGTTCGAATTGCACCGGATTGCCCCAATCGTCCTGCCAGACCTGTTTCATCAACGCCAGCTTGATGCCGGTCAGGTCGCTCTGTGCCGAAGGGCGAACGGTTGTCGAATCCGCAAGGCAGTTCAGGGTCCAGATCTGATGGCGAGCCTGCTGGCGCGCATAGGCGTTGATCTCGGACGCCGCAACTTGATGGGACTGCTCGCTCAGAGATCCTGTGAAACTGCTGGGGGCGCTGCCTGATGCTTCGGCAACTTGTTCTTCCGCAGCGCTCTGCGGTGCCGCGTCGGAATAGGAAATGGGATGCGAAAGACTGACCCACGCGTACAGTATCACCGCCAACAGCGCGAAAACCGGTGTGGACAGGGCCATTGACCCGGCAACACCCAGCGGGCCACTGTCAGTCACCGTAATTTTTTGAACGGTTTTCCAGAATCCGACAAGAACAACCAGAGCGACGACAATGACTATTGCGGTCAGCAGCAATCGTTCGGACATTCGGAAGGCAATTATGGGGTTTAAACCTTCAAACATGTCTAAATCCTTTGTCTTATTGTGAAATCATACCACAGCTCCCGCCCTTCTCAAAAACGCTCATGTTCCCCGGCTGCTGCGAACCGCGCCGAAACACAGGTCGAACATCAGCGAACGCAGTTTCTGGCGCTAAGATCTGCAGATCGGAATGGAACCAAGCATCTTGACGACGCATGTGCGATTGCCCGCTTCTTGTGTTCGAGCACTCGATTTAGAATACTCGGGAGGTCAAGTCTCCTAACCGACTTCTCTGAATTTTGACCCGAAAACGAAAAACAATGTCGCGGAATGACATGTGTTGGTCTTAGATTCGATGAGTATGGCCAAGCGGAACGCCAGACGGCGTTCCAAACGAGAACGAGGCAAAGCATGCGATATTCCGGCTTTCGGGTCATCAAAGAGGCTCTGACCGGGCACAAGGGCTGGGAACCGGCGTGGCGCGACCCTGAACCTCAGGGCCAATACGATATTGTTGTCGTAGGCGGCGGCGGCCACGGTCTGGCCACAGCATACTATCTGGCTAAAGAGTTCGGCGAGGCGCGGATTGCGGTTCTGGAAAAGGGCTGGATCGGCGGTGGAAATGTCGGGCGGAACACGACGATCATTCGTTCGAACTACCTGCTGGACGGGAACGAGCCGTTCTACGAGTTTTCCCTGAAGCTTTGGGAAGGGCTGGAGCAGGATTTCAATTTCAACGCCATGGTCAGCCAGCGCGGCATTCTTAATCTTGTGCATACGGATGCGCAGCGCGATGCGGCACGGCGCCGGGGCAATGCGATGATCCTGAACGGCTCGGACGCTGAACTGCTGGATACAGCGGGTGTCAGGGCGATGTATCCATTTCTGAACTTCGACAACGGCCGCTTTCCGATCAAGGGCGGCCTTCTGCACCGGCGCGGCGGCACGGTGCGCCACGACGCGGTGGCCTGGGGCTATGCGCGTGGCGCGGATCAGCGTGGCGTGGACATCATCCAGAACTGCGAGGTCACTGGCTTTCGCATCGAGAACGGCAAGGTTCTGGGGGTCGAGACCTCGCGTGGGTTCATCGGGGCCAAGAAAGTTGGCGTGGCTGTGGCCGGGTCTTCAGGCCGCGTGATGGAAAAGGCGGGGATGCGCCTGCCAATCGAAAGCCATGTGTTGCAGGCGTTTGTGTCCGAAGGGCTGAAGCCGGTGATTGACGGTGTGATCACCTTTGGCGCGGGCCACTTCTATTGCAGCCAGTCCGACAAAGGTGGACTGGTCTTTGGTGGCGACATCGACATGTACAACACTTATGCCCAGCGGGGGAACCTGCCGGTGATCGAGGATGTTGTGGAAAGCGGCGTGGCGCTGATACCGGCGCTAGGCCGGGTGCGTCTGCTGCGCGCCTGGGGCGGCGTTATGGACATGTCGATGGATGGGTCTCCGTTCATCGACCGGACACATATTGATGGGCTCTATTTCAACGGCGGCTGGTGTTACGGCGGGTTCAAGGCGACCCCGGCCTCGGGCTGGTGCTTTGCGCATCTGCTGTCCACAGACCGGCCGCATGATGTCGCGACCGCCTATCGCCTGGACCGGTTCCGCACCGGCCACATGATCGATGAGAAGGGGGTGGGCGCGCAGCCCAACCTGCACTGAAGAAGACATGAGCATTTTCTGCAAAACCGGTAACCGGTTCCGCGGTTCGAAAATGCGACAGGAGCCAATGCCTTGATTATCAACCATCCGCTTCTTGGGCCCCGCGATGCGCAGGAGTTTGTCTATCTCGGCGACGCTGCCCTGATCGACCGCCCCGACTGGCAGGCCGAAAATGCTGCCGACGCCTTTCACGACTATCTCTATCTGCGCGACAACCCGGCCGGAGAGCATCTTGAGTTGTGGTATCACGAGCAAGGCGACCGGTCCTGGTTAGTGGTGACGCGCAACACCTTGACGCATGAGATCACATCCGTCGAACTGGCCCGTGATGTGGCCCGGGCAAGGGGGCGCAGCAAATGAGTGTACAGACCAACCGGTTGAATGGTGGGCTTGTCGATCAGACCCAACCCCTGAGCTTCAGCTTTGACGGTAAAAGATATCAGGGTCACCCTGGCGACACACTGGCCTCGGCCCTGCTGGCCAATGGCGTGCGGCTGATGGGTCGGTCGTTCAAGTATCACCGTCCACGCGGGCCGCTGACGTCCGGATCCGAAGAGCCCAACGCGCTGGTCGAACTCCGCTCGGGCGCGCGGCAGGAGCCCAACACCCGCGCCACCGTGGCCGAGCTTTTTGACGGGCTCGAGGCAAAATCGCAAAACCGCTGGCCGTCGCTGAAGCGGGATGTGTTGTCGGTCAATGACATGTTCAGCAACTTCCTGACCGCAGGCTTTTATTACAAGACATTCATGTGGCCGAAGGCGTTCTGGGAAAAGCTCTATGAACCGGCGATCCGGCGCGCGGCCGGTTTGGGCAGCGTGTCCGGACAGGACGACCCTGATGTATATGACAAAGGCTTTCTGCATTGCGATCTGCTGGTGATCGGGGCCGGTCCGGCGGGCCTGATGGCCGCGCTGACAGCTGGCCGAGCAGGTGCTCGGGTCATTCTGGCGGACGAGGATTTTGTTCTGGGCGGGCGCCTTAACGCCGAAAGTTACGAGGTCGGCGGAATGGCCGGATCGGACTGGGCAGCGCAGGCCGTGGCAGAGCTGTCGGCGATGGACAATGTACGCCTGCTGTCGCGCACCACCGTGATCGGGGCTTTCGATCATGGCACCTATGGTGCTGTCGAAAGGGTGGCCGATCACGTACTGAGGCCCGGTACCGGGCAGCCCCGGCAGATCATGTGGCGGATTTATTCGAAACGGGCGCTTCTATGTGCCGGCGCAACCGAGCGGCCCATCGCATTTGCCAACAATGATCGCCCCGGCGTGATGCTGGCCGGGGCAACCCGGGCCTATGCCAATCGCTGGGCAGTGACACCGCACGAACACATGGCGGTGTTTACCAACAACGATGACGGTCATCGCACGGCTGCCGACCTGATATCCAAAGGTGTACATGTCACCGCCGTGATCGACACGCGGGCCGACGCACCCGCCATCGAAGGGACGGAACTGTTCGCCGGTGCGCAGGTGATCAACAGCAAGGGCAGACTGGGCCTGGGGTCGGTGACGGTCCGTACGGCGAAGGGGTTCACCCGCGATATCATATGCGGCGGTCTGGCTGTCTCAGGCGGTTGGAACCCCAATGTGCATCTGACCTGCCATCAGCGCGGGCGTCCGCAATGGAACGAGGGTCTTGCAGCGTTTGTTCCGGGTGACGTGTTGCCGGTCGGAATGACGGTTGCCGGGGCCGCGGCTGGCTTGATGTCGACCCACGGCGCGCTGAAATCCGGCGCAGAAGGGGCGGCGGCAGCACTGTCGGGCCTCGGGATTGCGGCGCAGGTCGGGGAAATACCGCGGGCCGAGGACGCACCGGTGAACCTGCAACCCTTCTGGTATGTGAAAGAGGGCAAGGGCCGCGCCTGGATCGACCAGCAGAACGATGTGACCGTCAAGGACGTCAAACTGGCGCATCAGGAGAACTATGTCTCGGTCGAACATCTGAAACGCTATACCACGTTGGGTATGGCCACCGATCAGGGCAAGACGTCGAATATGGGTGGCCTGGCGGTAATGGCCGAGATGACGGGCAAGTCGATCCCGGAGACCGGCACCACCATTTTCCGCCCGCCCTATACGCCGGTTGCGATGGGTGCTCTGGCTGGCCGGTCGGTCGGCAAGCATTTCCATCCGACCCGAGAGACGCCCAGCCACAAATGGGCAACGGAACAGGGCGCGGTGTTCACCGAAGTCGGCGATTGGCTGCGGGCACAATGGTTCCCGCAAAAGGGTGAGACGCACTGGCGGCAATCGGTGGACCGTGAGGTTCTGCAGACCCGCAAATCGGTTGGTGTCTGCGATGTTACCACGCTGGGCAAGATCGACGTGCAGGGAACGGACGCGGCGGAGTTCCTGAACAGGATCTATGCCAACGGGTTCGCGAAACTGCCGGTTGGCAAGGTGCGCTATGGCCTGATGCTGCGTGAAGACGGCATCGCCTATGACGACGGCACCGCTGCGCGACTGGCCGACGACCACTTTGTGGTCACGACAACCACCGCCAACGCCGTTCTGGTTTACCGCCAGATGGAGTTTGCGCGGCAATGTCTGTGGCCCGATCTGGACGTGCAGCTGATCTCGACCACCGAGGCCTGGGCCCAGTATGCCGTGGCAGGGCCGAATTCCCGCAAGTTGCTGGAAAAGATTGTCGATCCAGGGTTCGATCTGTCGAACGAAGCGTTCCCGTTCATGGCCTGTGCCGTGATCACCGTTTGCGGCGGTTGCCGGGCGCGTTTGTTCCGTATCTCTTTCAGCGGCGAGCTGGCCTATGAAATCGCCGTGCCCACACGCTATGGCGATGCGATGATCCGCGCGCTGATGGAGGCCGGAGAGGAATTCGGTGTGGTTCCCTATGGCACAGAAGCCTTGGGCGTCATGCGGATCGAAAAGGGGCATTCCACCGGCAATGAGCTGAACGGCACCACCACGGCGCTGAACCTTGGCATGGGCCGGATGGTCAGTAAAAAGAAGGACTGCATCGGCAACACCCTGAGCGAGCGCGCTGGGCTGAACGAGGAAGACGCTCTGCGTCTGGTGGGCTTCAAACCGGTGGATGCCGGCGACCCCGTGGTCGCAGGGGGCCATTTGATGACCAGTGATGGTCCGGTCGATGCGGCCCACGACCAGGGCTATGTCACTTCGGCCGCCTATTCACCGGTCCTGCACAGTTCGATCGGCATCGGATTCCTGAAAAACGGTGCAGATCGGATGGGCGAGGTTCTGCGTCTGGTCAACCCGCTGGAGGGCAGCGAAGTGAAGGTCGAGGTGGTCAGCGCCCATTTTGTCGATCCCGATGGAGGACGTCAGCGTGCATAAACTGAAACCGCTCACACCGCTTGGAGGCGCCGAGCCCCGATCAGACGGCTTTCCCGGCTTGACGATCACGGAAAACACCTCGCGGGCGCTGGCGTCACTAACCGCAAGTCAAGGGCATGAGGCAGCGTGTGTCACCAAGGCAAATGAGTTGATCGGTGCGGCTCTGCCTGCGCCGGGCCAATCGGTTTCGACATCGGCCTTTTCGGCATTCTGGATTGGTCCGGACAGTTGGATGATCGATGCCGATCACGCAAGCCACGAGATGCTGGCAGTTGAGGTCAAGGCCGCTGTCGGAAACACTGCTTCCGTTGCCGAACAAACCGACGGCTGGTGCCGGTTTGACATTACTGGCCCGGCCGCCTGCGATCTGTTCGAACGGCTTTGCAATGTTGACACCCGAACCATGCAATCCGGTGCCGCAACCCGATGCTCGATCCACCACATCGGGTGCTACCTGTGGTGCCACGAGACCGGAACGTCCTTCTCCGCCCTTGGCCCTCGGTCCTCGGCCAAGTCACTTCACCATGCCATTACTGAAATAGCTGAGGCCGTGTGCCGGGGCTGAGGCGATTTCGTTGTCCGTGTTGGCGCATGTCAGCACGCGCCAACCTAATACCTTTCTTAGTGTCCTTGGTGAAATAAGACAGGTTTTAGCGCGGCCCCCGGCCAATGGGGCCGCAGCTTCAGTCAGTAGAAGTGCGGCAGGTTTTTGGCCCGCGCGGCGCGCACCCAGTTCGGTACAAACGGGACGATCTTGTCCTGCGACGGAACCATAATTTCGATGAAGTTCGCTCCGGGGTTGGCGATCGCCTCAGACAGAACAGCCTCTATTTCTGACTCACTTGTGATTTTCGCAGTGCGGAAACCAAACCCCTCGGCAACCTTGCAGTAGTCCACACGGCCGAAGTCGGTGGACCACGGTTCATCTATTTCGTCCAGTAGGATAGCTTCGCCCCGGATCCAGCCGAATGTGTCGTTGCGGGTCAGGATGATCGTAACGTTTTTGCCGGAACGCTTGATCGACTCCATGTCGCCAATGACAAATCCGAACGACCCGTCACCGGTAAAGGAAATCACCGGGCCGTCATTGGCATAGGACGCTCCCAGACAGGCAGGCACCGAATATCCCAGCGCCCCCATGGAGTAATTTGTGATGTAATGCCGGCCCGGCTTTTTGAACGTCAGAAGGGCAGACGGGTAGATCGCGCTGACGCCCGGCTCCGACGTGATCACGGCGTCGTCCGGCATTATTGTGTCCAGCGCTTGGCTGAGCTTGACCGGCGAGATCGTCCCTTCGGGCATCGGGATGTTCGAGTTGAAGACATTGTCGAGCGCGGTTTTCTTCATCGGGTTCAGATCGATCCTGTCGCGCTTCAGGTTCGGATGCTCGGCCCTGATGATCTCGACCATGTATTCAATGCTGGCCCGTGCGTCGCCGACCATGCCCACTTTGACGGGAAAGTTGTTGCCGACATGCGCCTCGGCAATATCCAGATGCAGAAAGGTCTTGGATTTTGGGTCCCCGTACAGCTTCCAGTGGTCGGTCGCAGCGCTGTCGGTGTTTGATCCGACAAAGAAGATCGTGTCAGCTTCAAACACGTACTGGTTGGAATACTCCATTCCGCCGCGCCCCCCGATGACGCGCAGTGCCAGTGGGTGATCCTCTGGGATAGTGCCTTTGCCGGGCGTTGTTGTGCCGACGGGAATTTGCAGAAGTTCCGCCAGTTCCAAGATTGCGTCGGAGGCCTTTGAGATCAGCCCGCCCTGACCGCAGACAATGGCCGGTTTTTTGGCAGCCAGAAGAATCTCGATTGCAGCGCGGATTTTGCTGTGGTCGGCAACTGGGCGGTGCGCCGGGTATTGGCTGTATTCCGCCTCGGCATAGAGATCGTCAACCTCCGCCTCTTCTCCGAAGATGTTGATCGGCACTCGGATATGCACCGGTGCAGGGCGACCGGAGGTTGCGACACGAAAGGCCCGGCGCAGCAGGAACGGGATTTCCCTCGCGTTCGTCAGCACAAAGCTTTCCTTGCAGATACTGTCGTAGAGTTTGGTCTGATCGACCCCGGTCAGACCGTGTTTTTTGTCCTGATTGATCGGAATGTCCGAACTGAAAAAGATCACCGGAACCGAGCTGAGGAATGCTTCGGTGATGCCGGGCGAACAATGAGTGACGCCGGGGCTGGGAGCTTCGAGAACGCATGGGCGCCCGGTGATCTTCGCATAGGCCTCGGCGGCGTAGGATGCGGTGCGTTCATCGCGGGTCAGCACGAACTCGATATTGCTGTGTTCACGCCATTCCTTGTACCAGCCGATGGTGGTTTCCCCCGGCAGGCCGAACACATGGCGGACGCCGTGCAATTCAAGCATTTTCAGGATGATCTGCGCGCCGTTCATGCGCTTTGTGTCTTGGTGTTCCATGGGTAGGTTCCCTTTCCCGATCAACTACCGCACACAGTGCTGTATGCAGCTGACCTGAAGTTTTTGAGATTACGTCAAAGGTTCTGCGACTGCGTATTTTGTCAGCATGTCAGGGTTGACCTGAACGCCCAGGCCCGGCCCGGTCGGAACGTGCACTCGCCCGTTTTTGACGGGGAAGGGTTCGGTCAGAATGTCTTCGGCGGCGTAGTAGGTCGCCATGTAGAATTCGCATTGCAGGATCAGGTCCGGTACGGCGGCCATCAGATGGGCACCGGCGGCATGGGCCAGTCCCGTTTCGAACATGCAGCCGCCATAGATCTCGATTCCGGCAGCACGGGCGATTGCGGCCACCTCCAGCGCCCGCCGAATACCACCGGATTTCATGATCTTGAGCGAGAAAATGTCCGCGATCCGGATCTGCGCCCCGTAAAGCGCGCCTTTGGGGTCAAACACGCTTTCGTCCGCCATGATCGGGGTATCGATTACATGCGCAATGTGGGCCAGGGCTTCACGTTCGTGCATCTTGACGGGCTGTTCGACAAATGTCGGGCGAAACGCCTCGAGATCCCGGATGCAGCGCACGGCGTCATAGGCCGGAAGACCCTGATTGTAGTCAATGCGGATGTCCGCCTCGTCGCCATAGATTTCGCGCAGTTTTTCACAGCGCATAAGGTCGAACCGATGGCCGGCAAAACCGGTCTTGAACTTGAAGATGCGCACGCCGTCTTCCCACATCGCGGCGATGTCATCGAGGTCCGCGTCGAAATCTGGGTTAGCGACCGAAAAGCTCATCCCCATGCTGTCACGCATTTTACCGCCGACCAGTTCGCAGACCGAAAGGCCGGTGATCTGGCCGGTGATGTCCAGCAGCGCCATTTCCAGCGCGGCCTTGGCCTCGGGGTGGCCGATCAGCACCTTCTCCGCCATGTTCATGTGCTTTTCGACCTGGACCGGGTCCTGATCGATCAGATGCGGGCGCAGGTGCACGTGCAGGGCGGCGGCGTTCGCCTCGGCGGTTCCGGTAAAGACAGGCCAGGGTGAAGCTTCGCCCCAGCCTGTAAGGCCGGTATCCGTTACCAACTCCAATATCGCAACGTTAATATCTGCAACGTCGCCGCTGCCATGCGAATGGACAGCTTTGGCGGGGATCGAAATGCGATGAACGCGCAGAGTTTCGATTTTATGGTCGCTCACGTATGTCTCCGAAAGTGAGAGTTGATGGTGGTCAGTTCGGCCGCACGACCAGCACGCTGCAACGGGCGTATCGCGACACCCGGGCAGCGTTTGGTCCGATCAGAAAATCCCGGACCGATGGTTTGCTGGCACCGATCACGACGAAACTTGCAGACTGATCGTCGGCGTGGTTGATCAATTGCTCGTAAACGACACCGCGCAGCACCCTGGTTTTGTGTGCGACGCCGTGCCAATTGAAGTCGGCACAATACGCGGCCAGATCATTCTCTGCCTCGATCAGTACCTGCTGGTGCATTTCTGCCGGGATGTAACCCTGAACATAGCTGAGCTCCTGATCCGGTATGACAAAGATCACCTCGACCGTGCTGTCATGGGATCGGGCCAGCGAAATTGCTTCGTGAACGACATGGGCGTCGCTGTCTTTGTGCACAAGGTCAACGGCTGCGAGTATTTTGGATCGGGTCATGACGTGGGTCCCCCCCTGCTGTGACAGGCGAATATAAAGTGTGGAAGGGGCTGGCCGATTACCGGCCTGCCGAGTTCCGCATATTGTCAGGCAGCCAGGTGGCCAGTTCCGGGAAAGCGATCATCACGAAGACCATCACCACCATGATCAGGAACAGCGGCAGGGCGGTCTTGGCGATATATCCCATCTCGTGCCGGGTGATCCCCTGCATGACAAACAGGTTGAAACCGATCGGGGGTGTAATCTGCGCCATTTCCACAACCACCACGATGAAGATTCCGAACCAGATCAGATCGATGCCCGCGCCCTCGACCATCGGCTGCACAATCGCCATGGTCAGAACGACCGACGAGATGCCGTCAAGAAACATGCCGAGAATGATATAGAACAGCATCAGCGCCAGCAGCAGAGAGAAGCGCGACAGTTGCAACCCTTCGATATATTCCGCCAAAGCGCGCGGCAGTCCGGTAAAGCCCATCGCCAGTGTCAGGGCAATGGCACCCATGAGGATAAAGGCGATCATGGCCGAGGTTCGGGTGGCACCCAATAGGCTTTCTATGAAGGCCTCCTTGGTCAGCGATCCCTGCATGGCCGCCAGAATGAACGATCCGATAACCCCAATGGCGGCAGCCTCGGTTGCCGTGGCAAAGCCGCCATACATCGAGCCGATGACAACCAGGATCAACAGGATGATCGGGATGAGAAACCGGCTTTCGTTCAGTTTCTGCCCAAAGGTCATACGGTCGGAGATTTCCGGTACTTCATCACGGCGCAGAAAGGACCAGCCAGCGACATAGGCCATGAACATGCTGGCCAGCACGATACCGGGCAGGATGCCTGCCATGAACAGTTTCGAAATCGATTGCTCGACAGCGACCCCGTACACAATCAGGGTCAGAGATGGCGGAATCATCAGGCCCAGCGTCGCCGCGCCGGTCAGGGTCCCGATGATCATATATTCAGGGTATTCCCGTTTGCGCAGTTCCGGGATCGACATTTTGCCGACGGTGGTGAGCGTGGCCGCTGAAGAACCGGACACGGCAGCAAATATGGTGCAGCCGACGATATTCACGTGAACCAGGCCACCGGGCAAACGCTGCATCCACGGGCTCAGACCCCGAAACATGTCCTGCGATAATCGACTTCGGAACAGGATTTCCCCCATCCAGATGAACAGCGGCAGCGCCGTCAGTGTCCAGCTTGAGGATCCGGTCCAGATACGGGTCAGCATCGCGTCGCCAGCCGGGCGCGATGTGAACATCTCAAGTCCAAGGTAAGCCACGCCAAACAGCGCGAGGGCGACCCAGACGCCTGTGCCCAAAAGCACAAACAGTGCGAACAGAAAGATGGAGACGAGGTAGAATTGTTCCACTGGGCTTACTCCGCGTGCACATCGACCCCGGCGGATCGAATGTTGTCCTTACCCGTGAACAGGGTACTGATCAGGTTGTCGAAGGCGCAGATCGCCAGCAGGACCGTGCCGATGACCATGGACATCTGCGGGATCCAGATGGGCCACGCGTCCTGCCCCTGGCTGATGTCGTTGAAGCGATAGCTTTCATAGGTCAGTTTGATGGCGTAGCGCGCGAACAGATATGTCAGGTAACTGGCAATCGCCCAGCACCAGATTTCCCCAAATCGCCGGAACCGTCCAAGCGCGTTCAAAAGCAGGTTTACCCGAATATGGCTGCCGCTGTTCAGCGCATAAGGCAGCGCCAGAAACGACGCGGCGGCCATGCAATAGCCGGTGAAATCTGGTCCGCCCACGACAACCTCGCCGACCCATCGAGAGATCATCTGCATCGAGACGAAACACAGGATCAGGATCAGAAAGACAGCGGCGATATATCCGGCCCAGCGGTACAGAGCATCCAGAACAACGCGCAACAGATTGAACAGCGCCACGGCAATTCTCCTCTTCTGCGCCCCGACGCCGGACCGGCATCGGGGCTTGTTTCAGTCAAGGATTATTGGGCAGCCTTGAAGGCATCGACGATTTGCTGACCTTGTTCGCCGGCAGCTTCCAGCCATTCGGCGGTCATGGTCTCGCCGATCGCGCGCAGTTCAGCGGCCAGTTCATCGCTTGCGGGGCCGGTGGTCATGCCGTTCTTGCCCAGCTCGTTCACGGTGAACTCGGTGTACTGGATCGAACGCCAGTCGCCTGCATATTCCGCGGCAAGGGCGCAGCCGTTCACAACGTTCTTGGTCGCGTCATCCAGGCCGTTCCAGGCATCCATGTTCACCAGAACATAGTTGCGCGGCATCCAGGCATCCACGCCGTAGTAATGCGACAGGCTTTCCCAGACTTTGCGGTCGTAACCGGTGGACCCGGACGAGACCATGCCCTGTGCCACACCCGTCGCAAATGCCTGGCTGATTTCTGCGGCTTCGATCTGCACCGGCAGCATCCCGGCAAGCTCGGCCATGCGGGCCGAGGCAGAGTTATAGGCGCGGAACTTCAGACCTTCGGCATCGGCCAGTTTGTTGACCTCGCGGTCGAAATACAGACCCTGACCCGGCCACGGTACCGAATAGAGCAGATGAAGGTTCTGTTCCGCCAGCAGTTCGGACAGCGGGCCCTTGGCCACATCCCACAGCTTTTCGGAATCCTCGAACGAGGTCGCAAGGAATGGAACAGAGTCAAAGCCGAACAGCGCGTTTTCGTTCTGGTGACCGGACAACAGACGCTCACCGATGTTGACCTGCCCTGTCTGGATTGCGCGTTTTATTTCCGCGCCCGCATAGAGCGAGCCGCCCGGGTGGGTTTGAATGGTCAATTCACCCGCCGTTCCCGTGGTCACGCATTCAGCAAACATTGCGCCGGTGGCCGAGTGGAAGTTGGTGGCCGAATAGGCCATCGGCATATCCCAGGTTTCAGCATTGGCCGATACCGCTGATACGGTGGCTACCGCGACACCAGCGGCAATTTTGGTGATTGTATTTGGCATTTCAAACTCCCTTGTTGCCTATTTTCGGCCCCTGATTTTCCGGGGCGTTTATGGTCGTTTCTTCAGAACCGCTGCGGATCGTAGACGGTCAGATCAATATTGCTGCGCTCTCCGGTCAACAGCCCCGCCAGAATGCGTCCGGTTTTGGGCCCGGCGGTCAGGCCAACATGATGATGCCCGAACCCGGCCAGTACGCCGCTATGGCCAATCTCTCCGATCAACGGCAGGCTGTCGGTCGGGGCAGGGCGATGGCCCAGCCAGCTGTTCATATTTTCGAACCTGAGGTGCGGAAAGCTTTCCTCGACCTTGCGCCTGAGCAAATCAAGCGGCGCCTTTGAAGGCCCGGCTTTCAGCCCGCCAAATTCGACGACACCGGCACAGCGTAGCCCATTTGCCATCGGGGTGGCGACAAATTTGCCGGTGGTGATCATCAACGGGGTTGATGGCCCGTTTTCCGCCCCCGCGAATTCAATGTGGTAACCACGCTCGGTTTCGAGTGGCACGGACAGTCCAAGCTTTTTCGCCAACGGTCCGGACCAGACACCTGTCGCCAGAACAATATTGGAGCAGGGCAGTGTGCCGCTGTCGGTGATAACGGCCGTTGCCTTACCGTCAGTGAACTCGAAATCTGTTACCTCGGCCCGACGGATCGAAGCCCCCAGTTTTTCGGCTTCGGTTGCCAGCGCGGCCACGTATGATCCGGGACTGCATGTAAATCCGTGATCGTGCATCACGGCCAGAAGTTTCAGATTTTCCGTCAGGTTCGGTTCGAACTCTCGAACGGCGTCCCCTTCCAAAACCTCGGGTCCAAAGCCTGCGGTTTGACGCAACATCCACGTATAGCTGTCCGCTTCGAAGGCGGAGCGGTCGGGATAGGCGAAACTGTAGTCCGAGGTTTGGACCCATTGCGCGGCATCTGTTCCCTTAGTCAGGGCAAAGTGCTGCTCGACCGAGTCCGAGGTCAGCGGAGCCAACCCGGCAGCAATTCTCCGGGTGTCCTTGTCGTTGGCATGTGACAGGTATTTTGTCAGCCATGGCACAAGCCGTGGCAAATAGGACCAGCGCAGAAACAGCGGGAAGTTCGGGTCCAAGGCCATTCGGGGACCTTTGAGAACCAGTCCCGGCGCCGTGACAGGGGCGACTGAGCATGCCGCCAGCACCCCGGCATTGCCATATGACGTCGCCCTGTCATCCCCTGGCGCGTTGCGGTCCACAATGGTGACGTCGACGCCCTTGCGACGCAACCAGATAGCGGTCGAGACACCGACGATTCCGGCGCCAATTACGACGACTTGTTGAGCCTCAGACGTCATATCATCCCATTGTGGCGAGAATCATCGCCCCTTGCATCGTATTCCAGCCTGTATACAGTACTGTCGCAATCTGTGAAGACAAATGTTTCTTTTCCCGTGCGCTTTGATAGAACGGGCAAAATCCGAACTGTTGGGTATGAGATGTCCAAATCCGAAGGAAGCGTAGAACGCGCCTACGAGGCGTTACGCAAGAAGGCGATCAGTTTCGAGTTCATGCCCGGTGAGCGCCTGAACGAGACCGCGTTGACAAAAACTCTTGATGTCAGCCGCACCCCGCTGCGCGAGGCATTGAACCGGCTTGCCGCCGAAGGGTTCCTGACTTTCGAGCTTGGCAAAGGGTTTTTTTGCCGCCCACTCAGCCCCGACAAGATTCTGGAACTTTACCAGCTACGATGCGCGCTTGAGACCGAGGCGCTGATCCGTACCATTGAAGGAGCGGATGACAACGCAATAGCCGAGGTTGTCGCCTATCTGGACGAGGCCGAGAAATCCTATTCTGTTTGCAGCGATCTGAATGTTCTTTTGCGCATGGACGAAGAGTTTCATGTCAAGCTCGCGACACTGTCGGGCAATAGTGAACTGGTCCGGCTGCTGTGCAACGTGAACGAACGCATCCGGTATGTAAGGATGATAAACTTGCGGCTGCTGCGTGATCGCCGGGATACGCCTGACTACGATCACTCTTCCTTGTCACAGCATCGTATCATCCTGAATGCGGTGAAGGCACGGGACAAAGACGCCGCGATCGCAGCTTTACGGCGTCACATTGAACGCCGCAGTGAACAGACGGTCGAATTGGTGCGCGTGGCGTTTTCCCAACTCTACGTTCCGGGGAACTTGTAGACCCACAGTCCTGCCCAACTGTGTCACGCAGCTGGGTCAGGATGTGCGATGTCTACCTCGCCAACCCCAGCAGTGGATCATCCAGTTCCTGGGAAAACCGATCCGGTACAAGCGATTCATGAAACCATTTCAGGAAGGTGTAGATCGAGAACACTGGCAGCCCGGTCAGTTTGCGAACATCCGCCGCGTAAGGCGTCATATTGGTGCATTCCAGCAAGATTGCACCGACATCCGGATGTTCTGTCACCAATTGCCGCGCCGCATCAAGCATATCCAGTCGGCAGGCCGCAAAATCGATTTTGGGGGCATCTCCCAGGATATCACGGGTAAACGCCCGACCACCCTCGGTGCCCACGACCGGAGTATCAGCCGGCACATTCGCGGCAGCCAGATGGGCCGGCGTCAGCGTTTCTCTCGAGATCGTCAGAATGCCCACGCTTTTTTCGGGGGGAAGCATAGCCTGAATCATGGGGGCCTGCATCAGAGAGGATGTGGCAACAGGAACCCGTACCGCCTCGGCCAGCTTGTCCTGAACAATCGACAGAAAACCGCAATTTGTCGTGATACCGTCGCATCCTGAGGCAACCAGGTCTTTTGCGGCTTCGATGAAAAGGTCAACCAGTTCCCGTGCATCATTGCGCACCACCAACTCGGGCGTGGCGCTGCGCACGACGCGGTACTGTACCGGGAAAGGCCAGGTCAGCGCATTTCCGATGTCGCCGGGAATGCGCGGAAACTGCGTTTCAAGCATAAGAATGCCAAGGTTGGCTCCGTATACCGTTTTTCCACCGTAACAGGTCTGCATGGCGTGGCCCCACTGGATGCAATTGTACGCATAGCTGTATACAATTTTGGGAAAGTCAATCCCGATCTTTCCCGTTCGATGGAATTCAGGCGGAATGGAACCGGGGTTCTCTCTTTTCCAGAAACGCATTCATGCCTTCCTGTTGCGCCGGCAATCCATAAAGGGCGTGGTACATCTGCCGCTCATAGCGAAGACCGGAGTCCAGCGTGCTATGTTCAGCCATGTTTACACAGGCACGAGCCATTTCTGCGATGTCAGGTGCATAGCCCGAAATGGTTCGTCCTACATCCTGTGCGGTTTGTTCAAGTTCTTCGGACGGTACTACGCGGCTGATCAGACCCATCTGAAGCGCCTCCTGCGCATCCACCAGGCGACCGGTCAGGATCATGTCCATCGCCCGGGCACGTCCAACCAGCCGGGTAAGGCGCTGCGTGCCGCCGATACCGGGAATACAGCCGATCTTGATTTCAGGCTGGCCAAACTTTGCGGTGTCCGACGCCAGGATGACGTCGCACATCAGGGCAATCTCGCACCCGCCGCCCAACGCGTAGCCGCCAACAGCTGCAATCTTTGGCAGTTTCAGTGCGGCGAACCGGTCCCAGCCGCCAAAGAAGTCACTGGCCCGCATACTGGCATAGGTCTGAACCGCCAACTCGCTGATGTCAGCCCCGGCCGCAAAGGCGCGCTCGTTTCCGGTCAGGATCAGGCAGCCGATTGCCGGATCGGCCTCAAAGTTGGTTGCCGCGTCCAGCACCTCATGCATGACCTGCGAATTCAGGGCGTTCAGCCGATCCGGCCGGTTGAAGCGGATTGTGGCGACACGCCCGTGAGTTTCCGTCTGAATTGTCCCATACATGATCAACTGTCCCAGATTGCGCCATAGGCGGGGATGCCCAGGCTTTCCATGTCGTGCACGACTTTGCGCGTAAGCTTCTGGTTCGAAATCACGATGACAGCCTCGGCGTCGCTGTCACGCACCGCCTGCAAAGCCAATGCGGAAAGGTTCGGTTTGCCCCTTTCATCTGTGTCCCAGATCAGAGGGGTGTCAGTATGCGCTTCGATCTCGTCAACCAACGCGTTCCCATAGGTCTTTCGGGGGCTTCGGGTAGACCAAATCAGCCTGTTCGGCACATCACCGGCCAGAAGATGAGGCAGGATCGGACCAATTCCGGACCCGGTGCCGACATAAACGACCTTTTTGAACAAAACCTCAATGCGGGCCACGCCAGATGTCGTGATGCCTTTGACCCAGACCCTGTCAGGCGGGTTGTCGATGAATCGTCCTGTCCAGTCTCCGGCCCGGCTGATTGCCAGCCGGTAGCCTTTCTGGTTCGGGGCCGGGATATTGGCGAATGAGTGATACTCTCCAAACGGTGTGTGACTGATGGCGTTGGAACTGCCGGGGAACGGCGTGTCGCCGTATTCGAACCGGGCAATCACCGCATGGTTTGACGGTTTGACAATATCAACCTTCACCTGTTTCAGCGTCAGCCACGGAGACAGGATCGACAGTGTGATCAGGCAAAGCATCCAGAACGCTGTGCTGTGCAACAATGCATCGCCCGTGTCAGAACTTATTGACACCGTCTGTGCCCAGAACAGCGCCAGGACGGTCCATCCGATGAAGCGATGTATTTTCTCGAACATATTATGGAATCGGGCTCGGATCGGTCCCAACGCTGAAACCACCATGACGGTCATCAACACGACCATGGCGGCGCTTAGCGTCAGTGTCAGGCCCGAGGGCGAATCCGCCCCTGCACCCCTGTTCGCGATCATTCCAAACAGCAAGAACCCGAACCAGATCGTGCCCGCAACGGTACATCCTGAATGCAGTCCGCCAAAATGAAAGACCTTGCCGGCACCCCAGCGAATCCACAAAGGCCAGGATGTCGGAACCCGGGTCGCCAGCCAGAACAATGCGTTGACCGCCCTTTGCTGCCGGATCAGGATACCGATGCTCAGGTTGATCAACGCCATGTCCGCGATGAGGTTCAGCGCGTACTCACCATCATGAAACCACCTGCCCTGGTGCAGCCCCATCACGAAAACACCCAGATTGACGACGGCAACCAGCGCCGCCAGTCGCCGATATTCCATCAGCGCCGGGTGCCGTGTGACCCGCCGCCAGTTCAGGCCCCGGGATTGCAGATTTGTGGTTTGAGTTGTCATCACTTCAGCTCCGTCCCGGTTTGCGCGATGTGGTCACGGGCGAGTTGCTTCAGCAGGCGCTTGTCCAGTTTGCCGCGTGTTGTCCGTGGCAGGGCGTCCATCGGCATCACCACAGCCGGACAGCAATAATAGGGCAGACGGTCCGCAACCGATCGCGCCGCACGCTTGGGGCAAGCGGAAGCAGGCGAGATGAAACTTACCAGATTTCGGCTGTCGTATTGCAGCGTCACGGCCTGTTGGCAGCAGGGCGACTGTTCGAGCGCGCCTGAGACGCTGTCCAGTTCCACCCGAAAGCCGCGTATCTTGACCAGATCATCAACGCGGCCGAAATGTTCAAGCTCTCCATCGTCGGTCCAGCGGCCCAGATCGCGGGTGCGAAACATCATATGGCCAGGGCGAAACGGATCGGGGCGGTAACGCTCATCCGTCAGCTCAGGGTTGGCGAGGTATCCGGTTGTCACGCAATCCCCACCGGCCCACATCTCACCCTTCTGGCCAATTGGCAGGGCGCGCAGGTTTTCGTCCAGAATGTAGACCGTGTTGTTGGGTGTCGGACGACCTATGGACAGGATCTGTTTGCCGGGGTGATGCGGCTCGGCCGTGTTGATGATTGTCGTCTCTGTCGGACCACAGGAATTGTAGAATGTGCAAAAGGCCGACCACCTGTCGGCAAGAGGGCGTGGGCAGGGTTCTCCGGCAACGGCGGCGACTTTGACCTGTTGGCATCGTGTATGATCCAGCGCGTTCAGGATCGACGGCGTGGCGATCAGAACGTCCACCTGTTCCGCCGTATCCTGAATGGACTTGCCACGAATAACCAGCGTTGCCCCGTTTGACAGCGCCCCCAGGGTTTCCCAGGCGGCCATGTCGAAAGCGATGGATAGAACCTGTCCAACCTTCATGCCCGGGCGCATTCCCAGATCACCGGGCGCGGTCAGCAGGATATTCGCCAGATTGGCATGGCTGACCTGAACGCCATTGGGCACACCTGTCGTACCTGATGTAAACAGGATCATCGCAAGATCTTTGGGTCGCGCCCGGTATCGGGTATCCGGGGCTGGGGCATCCAGGAGCGGGTCGAACATGACCGTGTCGATGGTGATCAATGTTTGGTTTGCCGATACGGGCACCTGATCCGCCAGTTCACTGAGACTGAGCAGAACGCGCGCGTGCGTTACTTCGGCCACATGCCGGAGCGTTTCGGGAGGCGCAACGCCGACATGCTGCGGTACATACGCAGCACCCAGTTTGATGGCGGCCACAATGCCAACCACCATTTCGATCGAGCGGTGCAAAAACAGGCAGACTGCATCGCCGCGTTTCACACCATGGGCGCGCAATACGGCGGCCAGACGGTTGGATGCCTGGTCCAACGTACGGTAGTTTATCTCGTGCCCACCGCAGTCGATGGCGACCGCGTTTGGGTTCCGCTGCATTTGATGCTGCAAGGCTTCGGCAATTGTGGCGTGGCGTGGTTCCGCCTTGGGGCCCCAGCCGAAATTTCGGAAGCGGACCTGATCCATAGGGCTGAGATGGCAGAGGACATCTGGGTGTTGTCGAAGGGGCAATTCTGAGGAGCTAAGAGGGGTAAAATTGCTTGAAGCTGAGATGTTGATTTCTTGCATGACAATTTCCTATCGGTTCAGGGGTCACGCAATATTGATAATGGGAAAATTTCCCATTATGACTCACGATTGATCACGAAATAGTCACGAAAGCGTTGAATGTGTTAATGCGTGACAGATGTTATCCGCCAAAGGACTTTAATGAGTAGCGCAATGTCGACGACCCCCAAGACACCTCTTGAATCCGCGTTGCCAGCCTTGCTGGAGCCTTTGGCACAGGCGATGGTCGCACATGGCGTCACTGTTGGCAGCGCGACCGAGGCGCTGAAAAAGGCGTTGCTGAAAGCGGTTGAAGACAGTTCAGACACACCTCTGAGCGACAGCCGCGCCAGCCTTTTGACGGGGCTGCATCGCAAGGATGTAAAACGCCTGCGCAATCTTGATGATGAAGCGCCGGAAAAGCGCAGTTGCAGTGCGGCCGCGTTGGTGATCAGCCATTGGGCGACATCGCCCGAGTTTCAGGACAACTCCGGTGAGCCGCGCAAACTGCGGCGAAAGGGCAGCGAGGGTGGGCCAGGATTTGACGATCTGGTTCGGCTTGCACGTATCGACATGGCCCCGGGTACCGTTCTGAAAACCCTGCTTGACCAGAATATCGTCGAACAAGGACAGGATGGGGATTTGCGTCTTTTGACCCACGCCTTTCTGCCATCGGGCGGCGGGGCGGAACAGGTCGCAGCGTACCAGGCAACATTGTCCGCACATCTGTTGGCCGCCACGCAGAACCTGCTGGCAGAGCCGGGCGCCCGGCGGAATTTCGACCGCGCTGTCCGGTATTCACATCTCTCAGAGGCCTCGATCGAAGAGTTGCGCAAGGTATCCGATGAAAAGGCACAGGCGTTGTTGCAGGAAATTAACGCGCTGGCCCGATCCCTGCAGGACAAGGATCAGGGCAAGGGCCACTCGGGCCGATTTGCGACGGGCGCTTATGTGATGCCCTTGCCGGACAAAGGCAGGGATAAGAGTGAGTGACCATGTTCCTGTTTCACCGTGCCTTGTCCGCAATCCTGACAATCCTGATACTGGCCTCCCCCGCCGGCGCAGAGGGTAGCGAAGAGCGGGAAGGCGGGATAATTGGTACCGGTATCGCCGGAACGATTACGCATCTCGGCAGTATCCATGTGAACGGGTTACGCATTCAGATTGACGATCAGGCATCCGTGGCAGGTTCGGTTCCGGCAATAGCCGCCGGGTCACTTCAACCGGGGCACACGGTCGCGATCACAGCCGAGCGTAGGGGCGATGGTTGGAACGCAAGGCAAATCCGGCAGGTTCTGCCGGTCGCCGGGCCAGTGTCGGATGTCAAAGGCGGAACCCTGACCGTGCTTGGCACCCGGATTGAAGTCCCAGATCAGAAACCGGACGTGCAAGTGGGAGACTGGGTCGCGATCAGCGGTTTGTGGCAAGGGGAGCGCCTGCTTGCCTCTCGGGTCGAACGGTTAAACGGCATGGATCATCAGGCCCGGTTGAGCGGAACCTATCTGGGTCCGGACCCAAATGGCGATATCGTCATAGGAGGCAGCAAGATCACCGGGATCAGACCAATGCACCTGGAACCCGGCGATGTGATCCGAGTTTTCGGTATGCCGACGTCGGACGGGATCGAGGCCAAAAGGATCGAAACTGGCTTGTTTGATGGTCCTGTCGGGATTGTGCAGGTTCAGGGGTATTTATCCGTTCCGAAACCAAGTGGTCTTTACACGGTTCTCGGCAGCGGGCTTGTTTCGTACACCGACAGGCCCGAGATGATTGATCCCAACAGCCAGGTCATCCAGTGCGGGCAGGCGGGGCAACTCGGTGTGGACAGCACGAATACAAGCCGTCAATCGGACCGGATCCGGGTCGATCTTGGCTGCTGATCCATTCGTGATTTTAGCAGTATTTTGTGGTAATAGGGCGCGTCGCCAATTCCGGGTGACATTCAAAGGATCAGGAGACCCAATTAACCCAAGGAGCTACTTCATGTTGGATAATCAGACTATTGTTCGCGCGCCAGATGGCAGGCTGATCTCAATCGGTCGGACAGGTGTAAAAGTGGAAACACCGGTCAAGGCATCGACCGGAATTTCAAGATCACCGGAAATCAACGCTAGTAAGCCCCGTTCCAGTCCTGCTCAGGTTGGCGCCAAGATCGATCCAATGCAACTTGGTGCGAGAATTGATCCGGCGCAGCACGGCGCAAAGATTGACCCCACCCAATTTGGTGCAAGAATCGACCCAACCCAGCATGGTGCGAAAATCGACCCGACCCAGTGCGGAGCCAAGATCGACCCGTCACAACACGGCGCCAAGATTGATCCGGCAGCCTAGGGCTAACAGCTGGATCAGAACGCCAACCCCGGCGTTCTGGTAACGGGCCCGGGAACAAAAACCTGGATCAGATCCCGGGCCTTGTCCTTTCCGGCAGAGATTGGTTTTGAAGCAGTATTTCGAAGGCACACACAGGGTCCGCCCGCCGGGCCAGACCGTTGACCTGATGCGCGATCTGTTCCCCGTTTTCGGGATCACGCGCATCGCGGATGTCACCGGGCTCGACCGGGTTGGGTTGCCGACAATCGTCGTGTGTCGGCCAAATTCCCGCTCGATGGCTGTATCGCAGGGAAAAGGGGCCACTTATGATGCCGCCGTCGCCTCGGCGGTGATGGAGTCCATAGAGATATTTCATGCAGAGCGTATCGTCTTTCCGGTAATTCACGCCTGTTATGAGGACATTCGGTATACGCACAATGTCGTTGAGCCGGATCTTCTGCCGCAATGCAGGGGAAGACAGTTCGATCCCTTTCAGCCGATATTGTGGCTGGAGATGAAAGCGCTTGGGGGCAATTCCGGGGGCTGGGCGCCATATGAACTGATACACACAAATTACACACGGCCTTTGCCGCCCGGCAGTGGGTTCTTCCTTTCAAGCTCCAACGGCTTGGCGTCAGGAAACACCTTTGCCGAAGCCGCCTGCCACGCCTTGTGCGAAGTCATTGAACGCGACGCCATAGCGCTATGGTCGCAATTGCCTTGGACAGATCGTGACGCGCGGCGCATCGACCAAGATACGATTTGCGACGGCTCACTTCTTGCGATTCTGAAAAAATTCCAAGACGCGGATATTGATGTGGCGATCTGGGACGTCACTTCGGACATTGGTGTGCCTGCATATCTGGTCTGGACATGCGAGAAAGGAAACCTGCCGGTTTTGCTGCCGCGGCCCTCGGTCGGTGCGGGGTGTCACCCTTGCCGCGAAATCGCATTGTCCCGCGCGCTGACAGAAGCCGCACAGGAACGGCTGACGCTGATCACCGGTTCCCGCGATGACTTGTCCAGGGAGTTCTATCGCGAAATGGAATTTCACGAGACAATCGCAAGGCCCGGAAAGCTTGAGTTCGGGTCAAGAAAATCGCAGGACACAGCAACCCCGGATGATGATCTGGATCAGATATTAGCGGGCTTGCAGAATGCTGGACTTCACGACGCATACATCATCGACATAACCGCGGACTATGTGGCCAAACATATTTCGGTGGTCCGTGTGCTTGTTCCGGGACTGGAAGGTCCAAGCGACGACCCGCGCTACGCAATGGGGGTGCGGGCGCAAAGACAGCTGGAACCGGCCCAATGACCATATTCGTATTTTGCGGCCCCACGATCCGGAAAAGTGAAGCATTGAGTATTCTTGACGCTGAATACCTGCCACCTGCTGCACAGGGGGATGTGATGGCCGTGATAGCGCGCAACCCCCATGCCATCGGTATCATTGACGGGTACTTTCAGCTGACACCTTCGGTCTTACACAAGGAAATACTTTGGGCGCTTGACCAAGGCGTTCACGTTTTCGGCAGCGCCAGCATGGGAGCGCTAAGAGCCGCCGAGCTTTGCGATTTCGGCATGAAGGGGATCGGGCGCGTTTTCGAGGATTACCGCACTGGCCGGATTACACGGGACGACGAAGTCGCCCTGAACCACGGACCCGCCGAACTGGGTTATCCCGCATTGTCTGAACCATTGGTGAACATCAAGGCCACGCTGGCGGCTGCGTTGGAAAACGGGGTCATTTCACAAGAAACCGCAGTAGCTTTTGAAGCGTATATGAGCCGGACATATTTCTCACACCGTTCCTATTGCAACATGATCGTATACGGTCGTCAAAAAGGGTTTGATCTAAAGGAACTCGCCCGTTTTGAAGACTGGCTGGACCATGGCAAAGTCGATGTAAAGAAATCTGATGCGGTCGAAATGCTAATCTTCATGAAGGACTTCCTGAAGCAGAACCCGGGCAGGTTTTCGTCGCAGTTCTATCTGGAACGCACTTCGGTTTTCGACCAGGTCGGCCAATGAACGCCATGCTTCGTCAGTTTCAAGGGAACGCGCGCGGAGTTATCTTGTTTGCGCTGGGCGTGTTTTTCATGTCCGCGCTGGATGCGGTCGCAAAAATGCTGGCCCAGACATATTCTGAGCTTCAGGTCATATTCTTCGAAAGCGTGTTCGGGCTGCTGTTTTTCTTCGGGATCATCGCCCCGTCGACCTGGCGTTCGATGGTGTCGCCACGGTGGCCGCTGATGATTGGCCGAGGCTTGCTGACCTTGGGAACGATGTATTTTTTCATCGCAGGTCTGAAGGTACTGCCTCTGGCTGAGGTGACGATCATCTTCATGGTTTCCCCGATCATTTCAATGTGTCTGTCTTCCCTGTTCTTTCGGGAACACGCGAGCGTCCTGCAGGTCTTAGCGGTGGTTGCCGGAGCTTTGGGTGCATGTCTCATTATTCGCCCGCCGGGCGTCGGCATGAACATGGCCGCTTTGCTGCCGCTGGCCGCGGCTTTTTGCAGTGCTTTCGGTCTTGCGGCGGCGCGCGCCCTGTCCCGCCGCGACACGCCAGAAGCAATCACGGGCTATGAATATCTGACGATTTTTCTGGTCGCTGTCCTTCTGGTTCCGGCTGGGGACCACCTGCCCGAGACGCCGGATTTGTGGCTTGTTGTTCTACTCGGGCTGTTCGGCGCCTTATGCGTGTATTGTCGAACGAAAGCGTGCTCGGTTTCGCCGCTCAGCTTGATGGCACCGGTAGAGTACTCCGGGATGATCTGGGCCATCATCTTTGGCTATGCGATCTGGAACAACCTGCCGGATTTCTGGGGATGGGTCGGGGCAGGGCTGATCGCAATTGGCGGCTTGCTGCCAGCGCTTCCAATTGGTCAGTCCGCCAGGAAGGAGAACCGACTCTGATGCAAAACTTGTCGCCTGTCTTTCCGGTTCGGACGGGTATCGGTTTTTCGGTTTTGGTCGCTCAGCAACCTCGAAAGTTCAGTATGAAGTTCCGGCGTCGCGGCGGAAGTTACTCCGCCGTCTGAAGCCAGTATCGGCGCTTGGCCGTTCCCTTCTGTTGTTACGTTACCGGTACCACAAGGTCTTAACCTTCCGGTATCGTCGCTTTTATGCTTTGACACGTTCCATTTTCGGATCGTACAGCGGCTGCAAAGTGACTTCGCAGGGAACGCGTTGGGTAGCGACCTCCAGCTCGTACCTGCCGGATGTTACAAATCCCGGGTCGACCCCCTCGGGGTTGCGGACATAGCCGTAACCGATGGATTTGCCCACGGTGAAGCCATGGCCACCCGAGGTCAGCCAGCCGACGCGCTTGCCGTCGCGATAGATCGTCTCGCGGCCCAGCAGAATAACATCCGGGTCGACGGTGAAACAGGCCAGCATCTTTTTGACGCCTTCGGCCCTTTGTTTTTCCGACGCAGACCGGCCTTTGAAGTCGACGTTCTTGCGCAGCTTCACCGCCCAGCCCAGCCCGCTTTCGAATGGCGTGTGGTCAGCGCCGATTTCCGCACCCCAGGCGCGATACCCTTTTTCGAGCCGCAGCGATTCTATCGCCCGATAGCCCGCGTTCACCAAACCGTTCGGCTGGCCCGCAGCCATCAGGGCGGAATAAACCGTCTGGGCATATTCCACCGGCAGGTGCAGTTCCCAGCCAAGCTCTCCCACATAGGTCACGCGCAGTGCCTTAACCGGGCACCCGGCGATGCCGATTGTGCGGATCGTGCCGAACTTGAAGCGGTCGTTCGAAACGTCATCGCGCGTGACCTTCGCCAGAATATCGCGCGCTTTCGGGCCCATCAGCGACAGCACGGCATTGGATGAGGTGATATCAAAAAGCTGACAGTTGAGACCTTCGGGGATATTGCGGCTGATCCAGTCGAAATCATGGGTGGCAAAGCCGGTGCCGGTGACGATGTAAAACTCATCATGCGCGACGCGGCCCACGGTCAGGTCGCACTCGATCCCGCCCTTGTCGTTCAACATCTGCGTATAGGTCAGCGCGCCCACGGGCTTGTCCACGTCATTGGCGCAGATCCAGTTCATAGCGGCCAGCGCATCCGGACCCTTAAGGGCGAATTTGGCGAAAGAGGTCTGGTCGAACAGCACTGCCGCCTCGCGCGCGGCTTTGTGTTCGCGGCCCACGGCACTGAACCAGTTCTGACGGCCGAAGCTGTATTCATCCTTCGGTGTTTCACCCAGCGAGGCATCGGCGTACCAGTTCGGGCGTTCCCAGCCCAGTTTCTCACCAAAGCACGCGCCCTGATCTTTCAGTGTTTCATAGAGCGGAGATTTGCGGCAGGGCCGCCCCGAGTCGTGTTCTTCATGCGGCCAGCCCATCGTGTAGTGCTTGCCGTATGCCTCGATCGTGCGGGTGCGCACCCAGTCGGTGTCGAAATGCGGGCGGCCAAAGCGGCGGATGTCGGCGGACCACAAATCGAAAGGCGGCTCGCCCTTGTGGACCCATTCCGCCAGCGCCATGCCCGCTCCACCGCCAGCGGCGATGCCGAAGGCGTTGAAACCCGCGCCGACGAAGAAGTTGCGCAACTCTGGCGCTTCACCGATGATGAAATTGCCGTCGGGCGTGAAGCTTTCCGGCCCGTTGGTCAGCGTTTTGACACCCGCATTCTCCAAAGCGGGAACACGGCCAAGGGCCAGCTCCATCAGTTGTTCGAAATGATCGAAGTTGCTGTCGAGCAGCGTGTAGTGGAAGCCCTGCGGGATGCCTTTGGTTGCCCAGGGGATCGGGTTTGGCTCGTACCCTCCCATGACCAGCCCGCCGACCTCTTCCTTGTAGTATGTCAGCCGGTCCGGGTCGCGCAGGGTCGGCAGGTTGGAAGGCACGTCAAAGGGTTCCGTTACCATATATTGATGCTCCATCGGCACCAGTGGCACGTTGACGCCAAAACGTCCGGCAAATGTGCGGGTCCACTGACCGGCACAGCAGATCACCTTTTCGCATTCGATCCGGCCATGTTCGGTAATCACCGCACGGATCTTGCCATCTTCGATTTCGATATCGGTGACCTTGGTGTCCTCGAATATCTTCGCCCCGGCCCTGCGTGCGCCCTTGGCCAGCGCCTGAGTGATGTCCGAGGGGTTCGCCTGACCATCCGTCGGCAGATACGCCGCGCCGATCACATCAGAGACGTCCATAAGCGGCCACAGGTCCTGCGCTTCGGAAGGGGTCAGAAGCTGCATGTCCAGACCGAAGGAATGCGCCGTTGTGGCCTGGCGTTTTACCTCGGTCCAACGTTCTTCGTTACAGGCCAGCCGCAGGCCGCCGTTCATCTTCCAACCGGTGCCGAGCCCGGTTTCCTCTTCGATCTTGTTGTACAGATCGACCGAGTAGCCCAGCAACTGCGTGATATTGGCGTTCGATCGAAGCTGGCCCACCAAACCGGCCGCGTGAAATGTCGTACCCGAGGTCAGTTTCTTGCGCTCCAGCAGTACCGTATCTGTCCAGCCCAGCTTGGCCAGGTGATACGCGGTCGAGCAGCCGATGATCCCGCCGCCGATGATGACGGCTTTGGCTGTTTTCGGAAGGTCGGTCATGTCTGTCCTCAGGTGTTTTTGAAGTCTGTCAGGGCCGCGCGGAACCGCGCGAGGTTTTCGGCTGTGTAGGCTGCGTAGTCGAAGTCGATATCCGAGGTGATTTCGGACACCATGCTCCACATCGTTTCGCGCAGCAGCGAGGCGCATTTCATGGCCGTGTAGCGATGGTGCAGATCGTCGGTGACTGGGGTTTCAAAATAGGTCTCCAGCACCCAGTCTTCCTGTTCGGGCGAAAGGCCGTTGTTCGAAGCCAGCCCGCCCAAGTCAAAGAGCGGCGAGTTAAACCCGGCATAGTCGAAATCGATCAACCAGAGGCGAGTCCCGTCGTCCAGAAAGTTGCCGCAGAGCAGATCGTTGTGGCCAAAAACCATGTCATATGGTCCCGCCTCGGCTTCGAGGCCATCACTGATTTTCACCAGATCCGGGAGCAAAGCCGAATGGCTACTTCCGCGTTCCTTGAGTGTAGCGGCGTAGTCGCGGATGACGTGGAAGACCCAGAACACCAGCGACGGGCCGCGCAGATGCTTGGGAACCTCGATATGGCAGGCTTTCACCAGGTCCAGAACACGCGGCAGCGTGTCGGGGTGGCGAATGTCCTCTTCGGACAAGGTGCGGCTTTCGACGAACTCCAATACCGTCAGATCGCCCGAGGCGTGAACCACGGCAGGCGAAAGCCCAGCCGCATGGGCCGCCCTGTTGGCCGCCAGTTCATTGAAGCGCATCACCTGATGCAGGGGGATATCGTCTCCGACACGCACCACGTAGGAACCGCTGTCGTCGGTGATCTTGTAGTTTATGTTGGTGATGCCGCCGGTCAGAGGCGTTGCCTCAATATTTCCTTGCCAGATCGGCAGATCGCGGATGCGGGTCATCAGATCGGAATGGCTCATGTTAGCTCTCCAGTCCAAAGCGGATACGGGCCTGCCGGGCACCTGCATTGATCAGCCTGTCCGCAATGATGGCGATGAAGGCAATCGACAGACCAGCCACCAGACCCCGACCGGTGTCGGCCTTGGTCAGTGCGATATAGACCTCTTGCCCCAGATCGCGGGTACCGACGAGCGCGGTGATGACCAGCATCGACAGGGCCAGCATGATCGTCTGGTTGATGCCCAGCAGAATTTCGGGCAGGGCCATCGGCAGGCGGATATGGCGCAGCAGTTGCGTGCGGGTACAGCCAGAAACCAGCCCGGCCTCGATCAGGTCTTCGCTGACCGAACGCACACCGTGCGCGGCATAGCGCACTGCTGGGGCCAATGCGTAAAGCACGATGGCGATCAGTGCGGTGAAGTCGCCGACCCGAAACAGCATGACCACCGGGATCAGATAGACAAAGCTGGGCAGAGTTTGCAGCGTGTCGATCAGCAGATTGATCACCGTTCCGGCGCGTTTGTTCAGGGCCGCCAGCACGCCCAGAGGCACTCCGATCAGGGTTGCCAGAATGACCGATGCCCCGCAGAGGTATACCGTCACCATTGCCTTCGACCACAGGCCCGAGACAAGGATCAGCGAGGCCATACCGCCGCACAGCAGCGCCAATCGCCAGCCGCCTGCGTGCCAGCCCAGCAACGTCAGCATGGCAATGGCCCAGGGCCATGGGATGCCCAGCAGAACCGTCTTGATCGGGATCATGAACCAGGTCAGGAAAAAGACCTTGATCGCCTCGAACGTGTCGAAATAGTTGACGTTCAGGTATTCGACAGTGTTGTCCCAGAAGGCACCCGTGGTGATCGTCTGGCTTTCGGGATATTCCAGTAGCAGGGGTGAAAACTGGCCCAGAACCCATGTAACGACCAGCAGGATCAGCACGAGAACTGTCCGCCGATGGCGGGCGGCCCACGAGCCCGGCGCCTCATGATGCACCTGCCCCATCCGTTCGGCAAAAGCCTGGCTCAGCCGGTCCACCGCGATGGCCAAAACAACGATGGCGATGCCAGCTTCGAACCCTGCGCCTATGTCCAGACGGCGCAGCGCGGCGAGGACGTCGAACCCCAGCCCTCCGGCCCCGATCATCGAGGCGATGATGACCATGTTCAGCGTCAGCATGATCACCTGATTGACGCCCACCATCAGGCTGTGACTGGCCGAGGGCACCAGAACGCGCCACATCAGTTGCCGCTGTGTCGTGCCTGCCATGCGGCCAAAGTCCTGAATCTCGGGGTCAACGGCTTTCAGTGCCAGCGTCGTGATCCGAACCATCGGAGGCGTGGCGTAGATGATCGTCGCGACCAGAGCCGAGATCGGGCCAAAGCCGAACATGAACAGGATCGGCACCAGATAGGCGAAGATCGGGATCGTCTGCATCAGATCCAGAATGGGCGAGATGATGCGTTCAAAGGTCGGGTGGCGATAGGCGAAGATGCCGGTCAGCAACCCTCCGCCCGCGCCTATCGGAACTGCAATCAGAACCGAAGCCAATGTGACCATTGCGCTGTCCCATTGGCCAAAGACCGCAAGGTAGATGAAACAGCTACCAACCAACGCGGCCAGTGCCCAGTCGCGGCAATACTGGCCCAACGCGATCACTGCGGTGATCACCACGATCCAGCTGATGGCGGGCAGAATGACCTGAGCGTCATTGCCCAAACCGCTGACGAACCCATTGGCAAGCAGCGCCAGAACAAAGTTGTAGGGCTGTTCAATCAGCCAGGCGATGGCACGTGTGATATCGGTGAACGAAACCGGCCCGATGGCCGCGTCCTCAATCAGCCAGGTCATGGCAGAGGAAATGTAGGTTTTGAACGGGATCACCCATGCCGACGGAAATTTCGTCAACCAGCGGGCATCCATCACCTTGCCCAGATCGCGTCCGAACCAACCCAGCAGGATCGTTACCAGAACAAGCGTCAGGATGACAATCTGGCTGCGGTTCAGGCGGATCATGCCGCATCTCCGCCGCCGAACAGCACACGCGCCACGGCCTTGCGATCTATCGCGCCAACAATCTGGCCGTTTTCATCCGAAATCGGGATTGGGGTGTCCGATGCAATGATCCGTTCTGCCACGTCTGACACACGGGTTGATTGCGGTATGGGATCGCCATCGCCACTGGCCCCCGCGATCATGACGCCGCCGACGGTCAGCACTTTTGAGCGGGGAATATGGCGGGTGAATTCGGCCACGTAGTCGGTGGCGGGATGCATCACCAGCTCTTCCGGGGTGGCGATCTGGATCACTTGGCCATCTTTCATGATGGCGATGCGGTCGGCCAGGCGGACGGCTTCTTCGAAGTCGTGCGTGATAAAGACGATGGTTTTGTGCAGACGTTCCTGCAGACGCAGGAATTCATCCTGCATCTCGCGCCGGATCAACGGATCCAGGGCCGAGAAGGGCTCGTCCAGAAACCACAGGTCGGGTTCCGTCACCAGCGAGCGGGCGATTCCGACGCGCTGTTGCTGTCCGCCAGAAAGTTCGCGCGGGTAGTAGTCCTCGCGTCCTTTCAGACCCACCAGTTCCACCACGTCGCGCGCCTTGGTCTCTGCCTCGGTTTTTGGTTTAGCCTGAATGGTCAATGGGAACATGACGTTTTGCAGAACGGTCAGATGCGGCAACAGGGCAAAGTGCTGGAATACCATGCCCATCTTGTGGCGGCGGATTTCTATCAGCTCTTTCTCGTTGGCGCGCAGCAGATCGGTGTCATCGAACAGAACTTCTCCGCCAGTTGGTTCGATCAGCCGTGACAGGCAACGCACCAAAGTCGACTTGCCCGATCCGGACAGGCCCATGATGACGAAAATCTCTCCCTCGGTGATTTCGATATTGGCGTTGCGCACCGCCCCGATGACGCCTGCGTTGCGAATCTCATCCGCCGATGGGTTCGGGTGTTGCCGCAGCAGCGATTCCGCATTTGGACCGTACAGTTTCCATACATTACGGCAGGACAGTTTTGTCTTGGGGGTCATCTGGTGTGTCCAGTCAGAGAATGGAAAAGGCCGGAACGGGTGGGGAGAGGGAGCTTGCCCGTTCCGGCAAAAGGCGGATTACTTGGAGATCCAGCCGGACCAGCGGTCCTTGTTGGCGTCCATCCAATCCGCAACAACCGTATCGATTTCCACGCCTTCCAGATCGGCCTTTCCGACCATCGCGCTCATTTCATCGTTGTTGATGTTGTAGGCCTCGATGATGTCATAAGCCCCAGGCCATTTTTCCTGCAAACCGGACCAGGCCGCTTTCCAGATCGGACCACGCGGCTTGCCGCAGTCGTAGGCCAGGTTCGGGTTCACACCGACCGACGGATCGCTGTAGCATTCGGCCGAGAAAGGCGGGAACTCAACGAACTCGCCGTCGTATTTCGCGGGCGCCCAATGGGGTACGTAAACCCACAGCATGATCGGGTCTTCCCGCTGATAGGCGGATTCCAATTCTGCAAACAGGGCTGCATCGGTTCCCGCGTGGACAACTTCGAACTCCAGTTCCAGCGCCTCGACACGCTCTTCGTCAAATCCGCCCCAGGTTACAGGGCCGCCAACGTAGCGCCCGTTTGGTGAAGTCTCAGCCGTTGCGAATTCTTCGGCACAATCTTTCAGCGCTTCCCAGTTGGGCAGACCCGGGCAGCGGTCTTTCATGTAGGACGGATACCACCATTCCTCGATCGCCATCAGGCCGGTTTCGCCGACATTGACGACATTGCCGGTGGCGGTCGCCTCGTCCAGAGCCTCGCGTCCGGTGGTTTCCCAGATTTCCATCGCCAGATGCAGGTCGCCCGTCTTCAGGCCTGCGAATTGTGCGATGTAGTCCGCCTGAACGTATTCGACGTTGTATCCCGCCTCTTGCAGGATCGAGCCCATGATCTTGGTGTTGATCAGCTGACCGGACCAGTCGTGCAGTGTCAATTTTATCGGGTCGGTCGACTCTGCGGCCCATGCCGCCGAGGTCACGCCGGCAGCTGTCAAGGCAAGTGCACAGAGTCCCAGATTGCGTTTCATCATACCATCTCCCTGTCGTGGTTTTTTCTGGTGAATCGGTGGTACTCTCTCTAGACGACCATATCGTGGGGTTTTGTGTCAATAAAAACCACGTAAAGCCACATAAATACTCAAATCACGCCGCTCAAACCGTTGATTTTTTGTGTGGCGTTGCTTTCTGTGGGTGTTGTGATATGCCTGAATGCCACTTCAAGATCGATATCTAATGCCCGAAAAGATGAATCTAAAGACGACCAACCAACGTGAAGAAGAGATCCTGCGAGAGCTGTTTCAAGCCGGCGGATCGTGCCGGGTAAGCTTTCTGGCCAATCAACTGGGCGTCACGTTGGAAACCATCCGACGCAATGTTCGCAATCTGGAAGAGCGCAGTATCGTGCGAAAGGTCCATGGCGGTGTTCACCTGGTCGAAGACATCCTGGAACCAACGCTGGAAAGCCGTCTGGACAAAAAGGTCGACGCCAAGGAAAAACTGGCCAAGGCCGTTGCGAAGATCATCAGCGATGGGGATTCCGTGTTTCTTGATATCGGATCGACCACGGCCTATGTCGCAAGGGCTCTTAGGGATCATAAGGGCCTGTTTATCGTCACCAATTCTGTTTTCGTGGCAAACGAACTGGCCTCAAGAAACAACAACAGGGTTTTCATGGCCGGTGGCGAGTTGCGCCCCCACGATGGCGGCGCGTTTGGTGTGGAGGCTCAGGACCTGATCAAGCGGCTGAACGTCAGGTTTGCGGTTCTGTCGGCAGGCGCGGTCAACGCGGATCTGGGCTTCATGCTGCACGATCTGCAAGAGGCCAACCTGGCCCGTATAGCGATCGACCGGGCACAAGTTCGCGTGGTGGTGGCAGATGGAGAGAAACTGGGTAAACGCGCACCGGTTACTTTGGAAGCATCGGGCAAAATCGATCTGTTCTTCACGGACACCCAGCCGTCACAGGAGATTCGTTCAATGCTCGCGCTGAACGAAATTGATCTTGTCGTTCCCGATTAAACTTATGCCCGTGACGCAGCCCTATTTGGCTTCCTTCAGGCCCTCGATCTGCAGATCGAAGCCGGCCTGAATATGCGCTGTGAATGTCTCGAGCGCTTCGGTTGCATCGCCCGTTGCGATGGCATCGACAAGCGTCAGATGGTCCCCCAGCGATTTTGAAATATCCACGTTTTCAATCGCGGAAAACAGGTGAAAGGCCATCGCCTTGCCCCAGATCATGTCGAACATATCCAGCAGGAATTTGTTGCCCGCTTCAATCATGAAGGCACGGTGAATGCGCCGGTTTGCAATGAAGTAGTCCCGGGTCGAGCCGTTGATCAAATCCTCTTCGCGGCGAATCAATTCTCGTAGCCGGTCCAGTACTTCGGGTTCCGCGTGAACCGCCAGAATGCGCGCTGCTTGCCCTTCGATGGCTGCACGGGCCTGATATAACTGCCTGACCTCGGCCTGATCCATGCGGGCCAGACGGAAGCCGCCGCTGGCGGCAACTTCCAATACCCCTTCAGTTTCCAGCCGCATCAATGCCTCTCGGACCGGTGTGCGGCTGATATTCAGTTCCGCCGCCAGCTTCTCCTGCACAAGCCGGTCTTCTGCTGAAATCTCGCGGCTCATGATGGCCTCGACCAGCTGATCGTAAACCTCGTCAGCCAGTCTTCTGCGTTGAGTTTTAATTTCTTTCAGAGCCACTCGGAGCCTCACTTTCCGCATTTTGTGAATTCTGTATTCAAAAAAGCAACCGGTGCCAAGGCGATTGGGCTTGCTATTGTTCGTGTACTGTATACAGTATACAGACGCGAATGAACAGGGAGCTCTTCATGTGTGGAATCGCTGGAAGGATTCTGGCCGCGCCCGGTAAGGTCGGGGCGGACCTGGTAGACCTGATGGACGCGCAGGAACATCGCGGCGCGGACAGCACCGGGTTTGCAATCTATGGGCCGCCACGGGAAGCAGGATACGTTCTGCGGGGCATGGGGTTCAATAAATCCCGGCAAAGTTCCGATCTGGATACTTTTGAGGCAGTGTTGAAGGATCACGGCTCAGAGTTCCTATCCGACCCAAAAATTCTGACGGATGAAAATCACCACTATTGCTTTCGGATGGAAATCTCGGACCCTGCGGATTTGCAGGCTTGGGTCCGTGATGCGGATGAATTGACCGACCGGATCGAAATTCAGTCCTGCGGACGCAGCCTCGAGATCATCAAGGATATCGGCGGAGCAGAGGCCGTGTCCGATAAACACGGTGTGCGCGACATGGTCGGGACCCATGGTCTGGGGCATGCGCGGCTGGCCACCGAAAGCTCGGTTCTGCCGAACGCTTCGCACCCGTTCTGGGCACGGCCTTTCTCGGATGTGGCGATTGTCCACAACGGGCAGATCACGGACTATTTCACGTGGCGCGACAGACTGACCCGGATGGGCTATCGCTTTCTGACCGAAAATGACAGCGAACTGATTGCGGTCTGGGTCAGTGACCAGATGAAGGCAGGCCTGACGATGGAGCAGGCGCTGAAGAAGTCGATCACCTCGATCGACGGGGTTTTCACATACATGATCGCAACGCCGAACGGGATTGGCTTTGCCAAGGATCGCTTCGCCATGAAGCCGCTGGTCGTCGTCAACCGCAACGGCGATCTTGCCGCCGCGACCGAGGAGCAGGCCGTGCGTCGGGTGATGACCGAGGAATGCGACGTGATCAATTACGACGGACCGTCGCTGACAGGTATCTGGGGTGTGGGAAACCGGAGCCTGGCGGCATGAGCGAGGTAGCAAGGCAGATGGATGAGATCGTCATCGAAGTCGGGAAACGGCATATTCGCGAAGTGAATCAGGACATCATGGCAGCGTGTGCCACAGGGCGTCCCATCCGGGTGGTCGATACGTTGTCGCGGCATAATCTGGGTGTGGGGTTGCCGGACAATGTGGACATCACGTTCGAAGGGTCCGTTGGCTACTACTGCGGCGGGTTGAACACCGGAGCAAACATCACGATCGAACGCAACTGCGGCTGGGCCGTGGGCGAGGGAATGGCCAAGGGCCACATAACCGTTGGCGGCTATGCGGGCATGTCCTGTGGGGCCGCAATGATTGGCGGCACGATCCATGTCAAAGGGGACGCCGGGCCCCGCGTCGGCGTTGCCATGAAGGGCGGAAACATCGTGGTCGAAGGCAAGATCGGGTATCAATCCGGCTTCATGGCGCATTCCGGGCGGATCATTGCCTTGGGCGGAGCGGGCGAGTCCTGTGCCGATGCCCTGTGGCAAGGAGAGGTTTGGGTGGCGGGCGAGGTCGACAGCCTTGGCGTCGATGTCGATGTACTTGAACCAACGGCCGAGGAAGTCGCCGAGGTCGACGCCATTCTTGACCCGCTCGGGCTTGTCGACAGTTCACGGAACTGGAGAAAAATGGTGTCCGGTCAACGTCTTTGGTATTTTGAAAGCAGGGATGCAAGCGCATGGCTCATGATCTGAGTAAACCCTATGACTATCCGTTCGATGTCGCCCCGGAAGAGGAAATCCGGTTTCGCGATGCGGGCGCAATTGAAGGCCGCCCGGCTGGGGTGCCGTCCTCGTATGACGAAGGCGGATCGACGCGATGGACGCCCGAGGCGATTTCCGAGGTGCACGCGCTGGCGCAGTTGGGCCGCTATCAGGTTCGCGGCTACAACACGTTCAACAAGCAGATGCCAACCTTTGACGATTTGACATTTGTTCCGGCGACCATGACGCGCCTGCCGTTGGAAGGGTATCGTGAGAGCTGCGACACCACGACTGTTCTGGGTGGTGGCCGCGGCCTTGTCGAACGCCCGCTGGAACTCAAGATTCCCATCTACATCGCATCCATGTCGTTCGGCGCGTTGTCGGCGTCAGCCAAGGCATCGCTGGGCTATGGGGCCTCGAAAGTGGGCACCATGACCTGCACGGGCGAAGGCGGCATGCTGGAGGAGGAGCGCGAAGCCTCCCAACGCCTTCTCTACCAGATGTCGCCCGCCCGCTATGGTGTGGATCTGGATCACCTGCGCCGCGCGGATGCGCTGGAAATCGTCGTGGGGCAGGGGGCCAAGCCGGGAACCGGCGGCCTGCTGCTTGGCATGAAGGTCAGCCCGCGGGTCAGCCAGATGCGGACACTGCCCGAAGGGGTGGATCAGCGTTCGACCATCCGCCACCCGGATTTTCTCGGAGCTGACGATCTGGCGGTAAAGATCGAGGAATTGCGGATCGCGACCAACTATCAGGTGCCGATTTTCATCAAAATGGGCGCGACCCGTCCCAGGTTCGACGTGGCGGTTGCGGCCAAGGCAGGCGCCGATGTCGTGGTTGTTGACGGGGCAGAGGGCGGTACTGGGGCATCCCCCGAATTGCTGCTGAATCACACCGGCATTCCGACCATGAGCGCCATTCGCGCCGCACGCGAGGCTCTGGACGATTGTGGTATGACCGGCAAGGTCTCACTTGTGGCGGCCGGGGGTATCCGCTCGGGAGTGGATGCAGCCAAATGTCTGGCATTGGGTGCCGATGCGGTGATGATTGGCAACGCAGCCATGGTCGCGCTTGGGTGCAACAGCCCCAGGTATCTCGACGACTACACCGCTTTGGGGACATCGCCCGGTGCATGCCATCATTGCCATACAGGCCGGTGTCCGGTCGGCGTCGCAACGCAGGACCCTGAACTTGAGGCGCGCATGAACCCCCATGCCGGTGCGGAACGTATCGCCCGGTATCTGACGGCCATGACGATGGAGATCACGGCGCTGGCCAAGGCTTGCGGCAAATCCTCGGTCCACAATCTGGAAACCGAAGACCTGCGCGCACTCAGCTTTCAGGCGTCGGCCTTCACCGGAGTCAAGATGGCGGGCATAGACCGGGCTTTCGACTGGTGAGGATCGCCCTGCTTGAGATGACCAGCCACCCGCTGCCGTTGCTGGAGGGTTTGCCGCGAACCGCGCAGCAGATCCGCGAGTGGATCGAACCGCATTTGCCGGAAGCAGAGTTCTTTGTGGCGAATGTCGTGGATGGCGCCGCTCTTCCGGCGTTGTCCGATTTTGAAGGGGTCATTGTCGGAGGTTCCGAGTTCGGCGTTTACGACGACACCGACTGGATGCAGCCCCTACGCTTGTTCCTGCAAGCCTGCCGGGACCAGAGCAAACCTGTCTTCGGAATTTGCTTCGGCCATCAGATCATGGCCGATGTCTATGGCGGAAAGGCGGAAAAGGCGGTGATCGGCAACGTTGTTGGCTGCCGCGCTTTTGACTACGGAGGCGGTAATCCGGACGCTTATGTCTGGCATCAGGATCAGGTGACCAAGGTGCCCCCGGCGGCTCGGGTTACGGGTTCGGCTGATCACTGTCCTGTCGGGGCGCTCGATTACGAATTTCCGGCCCGGTCGGTTCAGTTTCACCCCGAATACACGGCTGAACATTTGCGCGACCTGTTCATTCGGGGTCGCGACATAATTGTGACGCCAGAGGATGCGGATGCGGGCCTGGCAGCGCTCAGGACAGCGAATGTTCCGGGCGATCTGGCCGCGTTGCAGGCTGCAGCCTTGTTTCGGGGAAAATACCGCTTTCAGCTGAGCGAATAGCCGACAGCACCATTTGATCCTGATCAATTCTCGCACGAGCTTGTCATGTATACTGAATACAAGGCAAAGGAGGTGTCAGATGTCCGGTTACTCAGGTTTCTTTCAGTCCATTGCGCGGATCGTTGGCGCGCCCCGCACGGAACATGTGGACGATCGCGAGTTGTCAGATCTGGGGCTTTCCCGCGCGGATTTGGCGATGCTGCGCTCGGGTGCGCCGCAGGCACGCGAGCGCATCCTTGCGATGGCTCGGCAGTTCGGGTTGACGGAAGATGACCTGAACGCGCACGCCAACCTTGGCCTGGAGCTTGCCGAAAAATGCGGCCATTGCCTGCAGGCGGAGACATGCCGCGACGCCATTCGGGCCGGAGCCCGGCTGCCGCAGGAAAAATGTCCCAATGCTGGCTTGTACCGCGCCTTGTCCGAAGTTTAGCGGCCGCTTGGGCTTTCTTTTGGGCTGAGTTTTCTGCGTCCGGCGACCCTGAACCGGTCAGCCGTGCCAAAATCTTTCATGCAGACACCTGCAGCGAATTCAGCAAACACAGGAGCATGCTTGAACAGATGCCCTGAGCATCCCCCGGCAAATAACACGTTGTCATGTTCCGGGTGCCAGTCAACGATGAAGTGAGTGTCCGGTGTCAGTATGATCTGGTTGAACTTCGAATCCACGACACGCTCGCCTTCCAGCCCCGGCAAACGGTGGCGGATATAGCTGCGTGTGCGACCCAGTGTCTCCTGACGGATCAGGCGTTCGTCGTTGTCCAGGTCGATCTTGTCGGGGATCACAACAGCCGCCTTGACACCAGACCCCTCGGACGAGGGCAGGCCAAATGACCCCTGACCATGATCGATCCAGCAGGGCATTCGGCTCATATCGAAGTCCTCGGACCCATCTGGCGTCGAGGTGTAAAGGACATTGACGCCAACCACCGTTGAAATCGGCTTGATTGTTTTGGGGAACATGTCCGCCATCCAAGGGCCTGTCGCAATGACGATCAGATCAGCCTCAAGCGGTTTGCCGTCCAGCATCGGACGCTCAGAGCCGTCCGTGGTGACACGTCCCCGCTGCACGATTCCCCCAGCGCGCCGAAACAGATCCAGTCCGGTCAACACGCAGCGATGGGCCATCAGCATTCCGGCTTCGGGCTCGAACAGTGCATATTCGATATCGGACACCCGAAACTGAGGGAACCGCGATTCGATCTCGTGCTGATCGAACTTGTAGTAAGGCACGCCAACCTTGTCGAAAGTCTGCGCGGTTGCGTCTTCCCAGTCACAATGGCCGCCGGTGGCCAGAATCAGGGCACCACATTCATACATCAGGTTCTGTCCGCTTTCGGCCTGCAGCTCGAGCCAGCGCAGGCGGCTTTCGCGCGCCCATCGGGTATAGAACTCATCCCGTCCCGATATGGCGCGGATCACCCGGTTGTAATCCGTTGAAGATGCACGGGAATGACCGGGTTCCCACCTATCGATCAAAGTCACCGCCTCGCCCCTTCGTTGCAGTGTGAGCGCCGTCATGACGCCGACGATGCCGCCCCCGACAACGATGACCGAGCTTTTGGACATGACGCAGATTTTCCTTGTTTCTGGATTGTCTTTGTGAATACTGTATACAGAATACAGCATTTATAAAGCTAAAAAACAGGGAGAGCGCATCAATGAGTTCGGGGTTTGATCTGCCCGAGGGCACGCATACCGTCATTCTTGGCGTCGGCGATCTGAACGGCATCATGCGGGGCAAGCGCATTCCGGCCAGCCATTGGGATCATGTGTGCAAAAGCGGCAATGCGCTCTCGATTGCCTTGATGGCAATCGATATGACCTGCGATGTCTGGGACACGCCCTATGTCAATTTCGACAACGGCTATCCCGACATGCATGTTTTCCCGATGACCAAACCGGTCGCTGTTCCATGGGAGCCGGGCGTGGCGGTCTGCTTTGGCCGCGCCGAAGGTATGGACCACAAGCCGGTGCCCATTGATCCGCGCCAGGCTCTGGTGCGTCAGGTCGAGCGCGCGCGCGACATGGGCTTCGAGGTCAATGTCGGCACCGAGCTGGAATTCTATTTGCTGGACCCTGAAACCGGGCAGCCGCGTGACAGCGGAATTCAGGTCTATGGTTTGGGTCGGGCGGCAAGAATGGAGCATATCGTTGGGCCCATTCGTCAGCAGATCAATGAATGCGGCATTCCGATCGAACAATCGAACCCGGAATATGCCGCCGGCCAGATCGAAGTGAACATTCGCTATGGCGAAGCGCTGGCTGCTGCAGATCGCGTTGTTCTTTTCAAGTCGCTGATCCGCCAGTTGGGCATCGCCCACGGGTATCTGGCGACTTTCATGCCCAAGCCGTTCTTTGATCAGTCCGGCAACGGCTTTCACACGCATTATTCGCTGTGGAAGGACGGAAAGAACGTCTTTGCCGAAAATGGCAAGATCAACGACACAGGTAAGTCTTTCATAGCCGGGCTGCAGAAGCGGATGTGCGAAAGTGCGATCTGCGGTAGCGGAACAGTCAATGGTTACCGTCGCCGCCAGCCGTATACCTTCTGTCCGATCAACGCGAGCTGGGGATACGACAACCGCACAGTCGGTATCCGCATCATCGAAGGATCCGACAGCGCCGTGCGTGTCGAAAAACGCGATGCCGGTGCGGATGCCAATCCCTATCTGCTGCTCGCCGCCGAAATCGCCGCAGGTCTGGATGGGATCGAGCAGGGTCTGACCCCAACCGACCCCACAACCGGCAACGCATACGAGGATGGCACAGGTGATCCCATTCCGACCGATCTGCCAACCGCCATCGGACTGGCACGTGGGTCCGAGTGGCTGCGCGACGTAATGGGCGAGATGCTGTGGGAGTTGGTCTTGCAGCAGGCCGAACGCGAGCTGGAGTTTTTCAACCAACAGGTCACTCAGGTCGAGCTTGACCGCTATCTGAGGACATTCTGATGCACCTCGGCAAGGTTGCGGGAACGGTTACGGCAACGGCAAAGGACGCCAGATTGGTCGGTCTGAAACTGCTGGTGACAGACCTGATCGACAGCGATGGCAATCTGATCGACCCGGCGCGCGTCGCAGCGGATACATGCGGCGCAGGCGTGGGTGACACGGTGCTGATCGCGACAGGCTCAGCCGCACGAATGGCGGCGGGGTTGTCCACCGCTCCGGTGGATCTGGCGATTATCGCGGTGGTCGATCGCGTTTCAACGAGCTGAAACACAACACACAAATCAATAGCCTTCGGAGGATAGGAAAAATGGCGAAACCAGTGGCAGGGCAGATGGCCCTGGGCATGATCGAAACCCGCGGTCTTGTTGGGGCAATCGAAGCAGCGGACGCAATGGTCAAGGCGGCCAGCGTGGCGATTGTCGGCCAGACCAAAGCTGGCGGCGGTCTGGTGACAACCCTTGTGCGCGGCGAAGTCGGCGCCGTTAAAGCCGCAACAGATGCGGGCGCTACGGCAGCCAACAAAGTTGGTGAAGTGGTGTCGGTCCATGTGATCGCGCGCCCGCATGATGAGCTTGAAGCCATTATCGACGGGCTCGGAGCCGGATCTTCGGCCTGATCCATCGCCGCTAAGGAGACATTATGTCAGCCGGATTTGAGGATTTCACCCGTGCGGTGACGCGGGGCGCTACCCGCGACGCCCCTGCCGCGCGCAGCATTGAGCGTTTTGCAGTGCTGGGCGGCGGACCGGATGCCCGCCTTTTGGCAGCGCTGTGTCTGGCTGAAGGGGCCGATGTCACACTGTTTTCGGCCTATGGAGCCGAGCTTTCGCTGCTGACCCAATCCTCGGGAATTGGTATCCGGGGTGACGGTCCTGTGGGCACCTACCAGGTGAACCGGGACGGGCCATCGGTGCAAACAACAGCGGAACTGGATGCCGCTGTTCGGGACGCACAAGTGATCTTTCTGACCGGACCCGTTCACAAGCAGCGTACCTATGCCATGGTTCTGGCTGATCACCTGAGTGACGGCCAGGTTTTGGTACTGGCCCCCGGGCGGTCTCTGGGCGCTGTCGAAGCCGCCTGGATGCTGCGCATCGGGGGCTGTCGGGCGGATGTGACGCTGGTTGAAGTTCTGGGTTTGCCCTACTGGTTCAACGCCGAAGGTGCTGGGCTGACCCTGTCCACAGCCGCACCAATGGCGGCGGCAACGCTGCCACGCGACCGCAACAACATCCTTGAAGCTCTGAACCGTTTTCTGCCGAACCTTCACCCGGTTGATTCTGTCCTGGCTTCCGGATTTCGTGACCTGTCCGCGGCCGTGGAAATACCTGCCCTGACCCTTGGCGGGCAGGGGATGGGCAACGGCGGCCCCGATGTTCCGATGGGGGGTGTTTCGCTGGAGGCAAACCAGACTTTTGCCTCGCTCATCGGCGCCGATCAGATCGCCGTCATCGAAGGATTGGCCGAGGAACGGAGACAGGTCGCGGCTGCATTTGGAGTCCGAAACCTGCCAGAAACGCCGGACTGGATCGCCACCTTTGCCGGGGCTGAAAGGGGGTCGGGTTCCCGGCCTGTGCCGGATCGACAGGCCGCACGCCACCTGATGCGTGACGGTGTGCTTGGCTCGCTTGTCCCGCTGGTGTCTGCTGCAAGGTTGGCCGGTCAGCCCGTTCCTTTGACAGAGAGTCTGATCACCATGACAGACCGTATTCTTGGCGCTGACGTCGCGGCGGCAGGGCGCAGGCTTGAAACCATCGGAATAACCGCAGGCGATGTCGATCAGGCGCGTCGTATCTTTGACACTATTGCCACTGGAGCCTCGTGATGGACGCAGATCTGAAATCCATCGCCGCCGCGCGGCGCGCTGCCGAAACAGCGTTCGAGGCCTACCGGGCCTTTCTCGGGACCGATCCGGCACAAGTTGATGCCATCGTGGACGCCATGGCCCGCGCCATTGAACCCGAGGCTGAACGGCTGGGGCGGCTGGCGGTCGAGGAAACCGGATACGGCAATGTCCCGGACAAACGGGTCAAGAACCTTTTCAACGCGTTGTCAGTCGCGGATTATTTGCGGGATGTAACGACATTGGGCCTGTTGTGGCGGGATGATGCCACAAAGGTCGCGGCCTTTGGGGAACCGATGGGCGTGGTGGCCGCCCTTATTCCGGTCACGAATCCGACCTCAACCATCATCTACAAGGTGCTGTCAGCAGTGAAAGCGGGCAACGCGATTGTCTGCGCGCCCCATCCGCGAGGCGTAGGGTGCGGGATCGAAACCGTCCGCATCATGGCGCGGGTGGCCGAACAGATGGGTGCACCCAAGGGACTGATCCAATGTCTGGATGCAGTGACCATTCAGGGCACGGCCGAGTTGATGAAGCACCGCCGTACGTCGGTTGTTATGGCGACAGGTGGCCCGGCTATGGTCAAGGCCGCCTATTCCAGCGGCAAGCCGACATTGGCGGTCGGGGCGGGCAACGTGCCGTGTTATGTGCACAAATCGAAGGCGCGCGATCTGGCGGAAGTGGCCGAAATGATCGTCACATCGAAAAGCTTCGACTACGGCACCGCCTGTGTCAGCGAACAGGCCGTGGTGGCCGACCCGGAAATTTCCCGTGACCTGCGGCATGAACTCAAGCTGAAGGGAGCTTATTTCTGCACCCCGGCCGAGGCGGATCGACTGGCGAAAGTGATTTTCAAGGGTGCGCGGGCGATGGACCCCGATAGGGTCGGGCAAAGCCCGCAGGCCCTGGCCGATGCCGCCGGTTTCTCGATTCCGCCGCGCACCCGTTGTCTGGTTTCCGAAGAAACCGAAGTGGGTTGGCAACGCCCGCTATCGGCGGAAAAACTGAACCCGGTTCTGGCTTTCTACGAGGCGAAATCCACCGACCACGGCATCGAACTAGCGCAGTCCATCGCGCGGTTCGAAGGTTGGGGACATTCTTCGGTCATCCATTCGGACGACCCCGAGGTTGTCGCCCGCTTTGCCACCGTACCCACGGGACGCGTGCTGGTGAACACGCCAGGGATCATGGGTGGCATGGGCTATTCCACAGATCTGGAGCCGTCTTTCATGCTGGGCACTGGCACGTGGTCAGGGTCGATCACGTCGGACAACGTGACGGCCCTGCATCTCATCAACATCAAGCGGGTTGCTTATGAAAGCAGACCCTGGCGCGACATTTACGAGGAGTATGGCGCATGAGCGAGATCACGATCCGGGCGCTGATGCAGATCGACAACCTGCAACCGAAATTCGCGGCCTACAACGGCGCGACGGTGCAGGGCTCGGTGCCTTTGTCCGGGGACACAGTGCTGATCGGAGAGTTTGCACCGGGCAACGGGGTGTTTTCGCTGATCGATCGCGCGCTCAAGGCGTCTTCGGTAGAGGCAACAACGCAGATGGTGGAACGAGAGTTCGGGTTTTTTATCCTGCGCTCACCTTCAAATGCCGAGGTGTCTGCGGCCCGCGATGCGATGCTGGCCGAACTTGGGGCTTCGATGTCGGACCGTCTGAAACCCGCAATCAGTTCGACTCAGATCATCACAAGCGTTGAACCTTATCAGGCGCAATTGCTGAACAAATGGCGCAAGGGCGCCCTCATCGTTCCCGGACAAACACTGGGGATCGTCGAATGCGCGCCAGCCGCCTACATCTCGATCGCCGCGAACGAGGCGGAGAAGGCAGCCGAGATCGACATCGTCGAAGTGCGCGCCGTGGGCCGGTTTGGCCGCCTGTTCATCTCGGGGTCGGAAAACTCGGTCAAAACCGCCGTCGAAGCGGCAACCCGCGCCATCGAGGCGGTGGACGGGCAGGCAGGCTGATGGCTGCTTCGCGGGTCATAGGCTCGGACGCAGTCGAGGACGCGCGCCGAAGTGGCAGGATCGTGTTCGAAGTTCTGCCCGGCGACATCGTCACGGCGCTGGCCCGGGAAACGGCGGAGCGCATCGGCATCACCCTGGTGGACGGCCCGCTGGAGCGGCCACAGGCACCACGTACAGATGGCGCCGTTTCGATGCGCCGCGTACTCTATCGTCGTTCACCCAAATGGGTTGCGCCTGCGCGGGCACCGCGCAAGGCCCGCAGGCTGGGCAAGCTGGCGCTGATCGGTGCAGGCGGCGTTGGTGGCAATATCGCACATCTGGCAGCGATGGCGGATATCGCGGATGAAATCGCCCTGATCGACATTTCTCCGGGTCTGGCAGCTTCGACAGCGCTGGACCTCAATCACACGTCCGGCATCACTGGTGCTCGTGTCCGATGCGTCGGAGGGGAATCTCTGGATCTGGTGGCAGGTGCCGAGGTGGTCGTCGTAACCGCCGGGCGCGCACGCCGCCCGGGCATGACCCGTGCTGACCTGATCGATGTGAACGCGCGCGTGATCCGCCAGTCGGCAGAAGCGATCCGTTCAGCCGCACCAAACGCCATCGTGATTGTCGTAACAAACCCTCTGGATGAAATGACGGTCGAGATGCTGCGGGCCACAGGCTTCGCGCGCGAACAGGTTCTGGGCATGGCGGGAACACTGGACAGCAGCCGGTTCCGCAACGCACTTGCCATGGCCGCGGGGGTCTCTCCCGCTGACGTTGAGGCCTTTACCCTTGGCAGTCACGGTGATGAAATGGCGCCGATCCCCAGTCGCGCCCGGATCAAGGGACGGGCGCTTGAGGTCTTTCTGTCACCGGATCAAATTGAAGCATGCGTACAGGACGCGATCACAGGCGGCGGGCAGGTCGTCGCGCTCAAGAAATCCGGTTCGGCGACGATTGCCCCGGCCCATGCCTCGATTGAACTGATCGATCACATCAGGGGCGCTCGGTCTGGTCCGGTTCCGGTGTCTGTTATGTTGCAGGGCGAATACGGAATTGATGGCGTGGTGCTGGGCGTGCCCGCACATCTTGGCGCCAGTGGACTGGTCGAGGTCGAGGAACTGCGCCTGACGGACCAGGAACAGGCAGGGCTGCAAGAAGCAGCTGATGCGATCCGGCTGAGGCTGGGTCTGTGACCCTTCGGTCGTGGAAGTTCGGCGGGCGGTTTGAAGAGGTCGCATCGTATTCCCGCGCAAAGCGGATCGGACCATTTGTCTGGGTCGCAGGGACGACCGCGATTGAACCAACAGGGCGTATTCATGCGCCGGGCGATGTGGGCGCGCAAACACGGTATATCCTGTCCCGTACCGAAGACGCGCTTAAGGCTGTCGGGGCAGAGTTGCGCCATGTGGGCCGGGTGCGCGCATACCTGACCGATCTGTCAACAGCGGGCGAATTCGCGCGTGTGCACGGAGAGTTTTTCAAGGGGATCGATCCGGTTCTGACCGCTGTTCAGGCAGGCCTGACCCAACCCGGTCTGATGGTGGAAATCGATGTGGACGCCGTGATCCACGATGAAAGCGGTAAAATCGGCGGATTCTGAACATGAGTTTTCAAGAAAGGATTTGATCGATCCATCTTCTTGTGTACTGTATACAGAATACAAGAACGGCATAATGAGACACAGGGAGCAAAACTGATGATCAAGACAGCGCTACTTAGCGGAACATGCATCGCGCTCATGGCCTCGACGGCCGGAGCAGAAATTAAGGTTGGGTTTATTGGGTCGCTTTCCTCGGACACCGGGCTGTCGACCCTTCGCGGGGCAGAAGTCGCGATTGAGGAGCTTAACGCCAATGGCGGCGTGATGGGCGAGCAGATCACACTGGTCTCTGCAGATACCGGGCAGGATCCGACCGAAGGCGTGCGCGCTTATGAATACCTGGCCGAGACCGAAGAGGTTGATTTCATCATATCGGGCTCGATCGACGATGTGTCGCTTGGCTGGCTGCCCCGGATGCAGGAATACCGCATTCCGACGCTGGACACCTGAACATCCTATATCGGCATCATCGACATGGTGGTCGAAGATCCCGAGGGCATGGCGCCCTATTTCATGAACATCGCCTCGGACGAGGCGTTGGCCACGCTTTACATCAATTTCGGCGCGGATGTCCTGAAGGAAAAGATGGGCTGGGATTCCGTTGTCATTCTGGCCGAGGACACCGCCTTTGGCGAAGCGATCACCGGACTTGTGACCGAAGCGCTTGCACCGGTCGCCGGGATCGAGGTCAAGGATATCATTACGTATGATGTGGCCACTGTCGATTTCGCGCCGATCTTCAGCCGTGCGCAGGATACAGGGGCCGACTTCATCTATCAGGTTTCGTCCGTTAACTCTCAGGTTGTGTCGTCGCAATATGTGAAATTGCAAGTGCCGATGGCGATGACGGGCGTCAACGTATCCGCGCTGGGAATGGAGTATTGGGAAGACACGGGCGGCGCCGGCGGCGGCATTTCGACCCTGTCCCCGATCCCTTCGGTCGGGTTCAGGCTGGATCCGGCAAGCCAGGCTTTTGTCGACACCTATCAGGCCAAGTATGACAGCCGCCCGCTGCTGCCGCATTTCAACGGGTTCAACGCCTATCACGGTCTTAAGCAGGCCATGGCTGCTGCCGAAGAGGCTGGCGGTTTCGACAATGTCGAAGGCTGGGCCGATGCGATGAAGAAGCAGGATTTGGTCCTGGAGATGGATGGTCAGCTGTGGTTGCGCTATGCCTTCTGGGGCGATGATGAGGTCGAACCCGTGACCGGCCGTACCTATCCGCACAATATCCGCTTTGATCTGTCCGAGCCGTTTGATGACGCCGCACCGTCCATGGTTGTCGTGCAGTGGTACGAGGACGGAACCGCCGCTGTTGTGTACCCAGAGAAATACGCGACGGGCGAGTTTACCCTGCCAAGCTGGGTCAAAAACTGATCCGGTCGTCCACATAGCTTGAACCGGGCGCGCGACAGCGTGCGCCCGCAGCCAGGGATACCTCAATGTTGCAGATACTGATCCAGGGGCTTTTGCTCAGTGGTCTCTATGCGCTTATCGCAATGGGTTTCACGCTGATCTTCAGCATAGGGCGTGTTCTGAATCTGGCGTATGGCGCCTATCTGATGGTCGGTGGGTACATCTACTTCTGGGTATCGCAAACGCTGGGGATGCCCAAGCTCATGGGCGTTGTCGTGGCCGCCGCACTGGGCGTTCTGATGGGTATTCTGAAGTACCGCCTGATCGTGAAGACGCTCAAAGGTGATCATGTGGCGGTCGAAATATCGACGCTGATCCTTGCGGTCGTGATACAGGCGGGGATCGTTTTGGTCTTTGGCGACAGCAGCAAGATCCTGCTGCCCATCGTTCCCGGGGTGATCGACGTTGCAGGAGCGTCCGTCACCTACAACATCCTGATTGCAACGCTCATTAGTTGGGCCATCCTTCTGGGGTTATACGCGTTCGTGCGGCTCACCCACACCGGGCGGGCAATGCAGGCGGTTTCGATGGACGCCAAGGGGGCTGCCATCTCGGGGATCGACCCGGACCGGATCAACCTGATCACCTGGGGCATCTCGGGGGCATTGGGGGCACTTGGCGGTGTGTTCTTTGCCAGTTACACGCAGCTTTCACCATCCATGTGGGTCGCCCCGCTGATCATCTCGGTGGCCGTTGTCATCGTGGGCGGCATCGGGTCGATCATCGGGACCTTGGTTGTCGCACACATCGTTGGCTTTCTTGAAGTCATCGTGGTGGCGACCCTTGCGCCCGAGTTGCGCGGTGTTTTCACCATGCTGCTGATCATTGGCGTTCTAGTGACCCGGCCACAGGGCCTGTTTGGCCGTGAGGAGTTATAAAGATGGGGCTGCGCTGGTTTCACTTTGCCCTCTGGGGTGGTCTGATTGCGGGGATGTTCCTGTTGCCTCAGGTCGTTTCCAACGGAACACTGCGTACGATGATCTTTGCCAACTACTTGGCGATCTTCGCGATCAGTTGGGACGTGCTGTCCGGGCGGACAGGATACGTGAGCTTTGGCCACCCTTTCCTGATCGGCATCGGAGCGTACACGACCGCCATTCTTACCAAACGGTTTGATGTGCCGGTTGAAATCTCGATCCCGGTCGCGGTGCTGGTCACCATGGCAGCCGGACTGCTGGTGCTGCTGCCTGCGCTGCGTATTCGCGGAAGCTATTTCGCACTGGTTACACTGGCTTTTATGGAGCTGCTGTATCAGCTGGTGCAGGTGATCCGCCCGGACCTGACCGGCGGAACGCGGGGTATGTCAGGTATCCAGACCCTGACGCGGGGCGCAGCAAACGGGTATTACCTGTCGACCGCCCTGATGCTGAGCGTCGCCGTCAGCATGTGGCTGCTGATGAAAACCCGGCTGGGAACAGCGCTGGCAGCGATCGGCATGAACGAGGAAAGCGTGCGCGGCTCGGGGCTCAGCACCACCCGGCTGAAAGCGTTTGCCTTTTTGACCAGCGCGTTTATCGCAGGGCTGGGCGGGGCTTTCTATGTGCACTATCTGGGATCACTGGCCCCGCGTGCGCTGTTTGACATCAACTTCCTGTTTACCATCATCGTTGCCGCACTGCTGGGCGGTACATCGACCATCATTGGGCCGATGATCGGCGCATTCTTCATGACCTTCCTGCTGGAATACCTGCGGCCGGTCTTGCCGGGGGCCGAGCGGTATTTTGTCTACGGCGCCATCGCGCTGATCCTCTACATGTACCAACCCAAAGGGCTGGTGGAACTGGTGCGGCGCGGATTCACCCGGCTGCGGAAAGGGGGTGTGGCGTGACTGTGGCGCTGGAAGTTTCCCATCTGATCAAACGCTTTGGCGGGCTGGTGGCCACGAATGGTCTGTCCTTTTCCCTCAAAGAAGGGGAATCTCTGGGTCTGATCGGTCCGAACGGGGCGGGCAAGACCACCGTGTTCAGCCAGATCATGGGCGAGCTGCGACAGAACAGCGGCACGATCGAACTTTTCGGGCAGGAGATATCGGCCCTGCCCACGTCCCGGCGCATTCGGGCGGGCGTCAGCCGCACGTATCAAATCCCGCGGCCCTTCGGCGAAATGAACGTGGCCGAGAATATCCGCGTGGGCCTGATGCCTGACAACATCTGGCGCATGATCACCAAATCCCCTGACACGGATCGGGAACGGGAACTGGCTTTGAGCGTCGGCTTCACCGAGGCTGACCTGCAACGGACACCGTCCGAACTGGCCATGGGCGATCTGCGCAAGCTGGAAATGGCGCGCACCATGGCCACCGCGCCGCGTGTGATGCTGCTGGACGAGGTGTTTGCCGGTTTGACGGTGGGGGAAATCGCGCAGATCTCGGACCTCATCCAGTCCATGCGCAAGGACGGCATGACTTTTCTGATCGTCAGCCACGATCTGCCCGCGCTTGAACCCCTGATCGACCGTGCCATTGCAATTGAGCGGGGAACGATGATCGCCGAAGGCACATTCACCGAAGTGATGAATGACAAGGCCGTGCAGGCCTCGTATCTGGGGGGCGCCTGATGTCCTATCTGGAAATCGAAAACCTGTCCGCATTCTACGGCAAGGCGCAGGCGCTGACAGACATCTCGATCACGGTCCAGCCGGGCGAGATCGTGGCCGTCGTCGGTCCGAACGGTGCGGGTAAGTCCACCCTGCTGGACAGCATAATGGGGATGGTCAGAACGGAAGGTGATATCCGGCTGCGCGGCCACAGTCTTGCAGGCCGATCACCGGCCGAAATCGTGCGCCACGGCGTCGGTTACGCGCCCGAACGGTTCAACCTGTTTCCCTACATGTCGGTGCGCGACAACCTGATGGTGGGCGCCTATACTGCCCGCGAGGATATCGAAAGCAATCTGGACATGGTCCACAAGCTGTTCCCACGGCTGGCCGAGCGGGAAGGGCAGGAAACCTCGACCCAGTCCGGCGGCGAACGGCAGATGGTGTCCTTCGGACGGGCCCTGATGACCAGCCCCGAGTTGCTGTTGGTCGACGAGCCAACAATCGGTCTGGCCCCGAAAATCTGCCTTGAGATCGCCGAGGTCGTGCGTCAGTTAAACAAGGAATACGGCCTGACCGTGGTCATCACCGAACAAAACGCCAACTTCGCCCTGTCGCTGGCCAGCCGAATTTACGTGCTCGAGTCCGGCCGCATGCAAACGTCCGGCACTGCGGACGAACTGCGGAACGACAAAAGGCTGCTCGAAGCGTATTTCGGCGGGCACTGAATCCGATCGGTTCGGTTTTGCGTGCCGTCTCGGCGACAATTCCTCAGAACTACCACACACGACCTGGGTTTTGGTGTTGTCTGCCGTACGTGTTCTGTACCAAATGGGGCGGGTACCGGCGCTCGGGCGTCGAGAACACCCGAGTAGGCGCGGTACAGAAGGATGGGACCAATACATGTCGGAAGAGTTCACGGCTGCAGAAAAGCGCAGGCTTGAAAAACGAGTTCGTGCTGAACGGGTCATGGGCGATAACGGCCATCTGTTCGACCATCCGGTACCCGCTGAACTTCTCACGCCGTATTCCAATGGTGACAATACCGAGCTTGAGCAGATCCGCGTACAAAGGAAATATATCAATCGTGCCAACAACATCCGAAGGTGCTGGAACAGGTTTCAGCTTTACCTTCCCGAGTTGATGTACACCGAAGAACCGCAGGACATATTCGAGATGTCGACGGCGCATGGCGGTATGCTCGAGGTTGCCCGGCACTTTGGCCATACCGTTTTGGGAAATGACTTTCCCAATATGCTCAACAACAAACAAACTGAACTGGCATCCACGCATCGTCGCCTGAACGACGAGACGTTTGTCTGCGAAACCGACAATCACGGCATTCAGATCCCCAAAGACCACAAGGTACACGACTGGCCCTATCGCCCGATTATCGAAGCAATCGATATTCCAATGACGCTGTTTGACGCCGGGCGCACGCCCTATCCATTGGCGGACAAATCAAAGGATGTGCTGATTTGCATGCAGTCGATCGAGCACTATTGCCACCCTCAGGACTGGATGCTGATACTGGACGAGTTTTGCCGCATCACCCGAAAGACGATCCTGATCATGCTCAACCCCGTGATCGGTCATTTCGCCAATGATCCGTTTTACACAGAGTGCTTCGAGAAAGCCCGACACGATCTGCATATGTATCGTCGAAATGGGTTCCGGACCACATCGTGTCATATCCAGTGGTCGCAGGTGCTTGTGTTCAAAATCACGGCCGTCTGAGGAAAAAGACCTGCAAGGCTGTCACTGACATGCCTGTAAAATCAATACAGGACGTTGAGCATGAACAGAGACACGAACAGGAACAGGACTGTCATGACCCCGCCGGATCGCACGAAATCCATTACCTTGTAGCCTGCCGGACCCATGATCAGGGCATTCACCTGATGGGTCGGAATGATGAAGCTGTTCGAGGTCGATATGGCAACGGTCAGCGCAAAGACCCCCGGATTGCCCCCTGCGGCAACCGCGATTGAAACCGCAAGGGGCACAAGCAAGACGGTTGCCCCGACATTCGACATTACCAGCGAAAAAGCTGTGGCCAGTATTGCCACCCCAGCCTGAAGCGCCCAAATGGGCCAGCCGTCCAGAATGGTCATGATCTGCTGCGCAATCCATGCGGCCGTCCCGGTATTCTGCACGGCCTGACCAAGTGGAATGAGACAGGCAAGAAGGAAAACGGTGTTCCACCCAACTGCGCGATATGCCTCGTCCACACTCAACACGCGGGTCAGCATCATGCCGGCCGCTCCGGTCAGCAGGCATAGTGACAGCCGGACGTCGGTGAACAGGATCAGCGACAAGGAAATGGCAAAAAAGGCAAGCGCCCAACCGACCTTTTGCGGCCGCAATTCGTCTTGCGGAAAGTCCGTGGTCACAACGACAAAATCCGGATCGCGCTTGATCCGCATCAGGTTGTCCCATCGGGTATGGGCGACCAGCATGTCACCGGCGTGAAATGCTTCAAGGCCGATCTGGGTTGATGCGTGATCATCCGTCTCGACATGGCTGAGCGTTTCTTCCCCGCGATGGATCGCCAGCAAAGACATGCCATAGGTCTTGCGGAACAAAAGCTCGCGCGGGCATTTGCCGATCAGCTTGCTGTCCGGGGTCACGACAACTTCTGCGATCCCGGCATTGGTGGGTGCAAACTCTTCGACGAAGATATCCAGTTCAGGCAGAACAGTCAGACCGAACTTCTGCGCGAACTCCTCGACCACCCAGCGACGCCCGATGATGGCCAGCCGGCAAGGTGCGGCAATCTCGGCAGTCAGAACCTGCACCATCGAGGTTTTCCCGCGATAGAATGTCGAGATGATGTAAAGGTGGTTCTCGTGGTTGATATCGGCCAGAATCTGCCCCACCAGGGGGCTGTCCTCGGGGACGATGAGCTCAAAAACGTCTGCCTTGAGGCCGTAGACCCTTTGCAGATATTCTTGCGTGCCTTGCCCGGTCCCTGTTGCATCAGACGCGCCTTCAGTCGGCAGTACCCAGCGCCCCAGCAAAAGAAAATATGCAATACCCGTCAGGATCAGGGCCATGCCGATTGGAGTGACTGAAAAAAGTCCAAACGATTCGATTTTCTGCCCTTCGGGCAACCCGTCATTTGCCGTCAGAATGAGGTCATTCAGCAAGATCAGTGGGGAAGAACCGACCATGGTCATGGTGCCGCCCAGAATGGCGCAAAAACCCATAGGCATCAGCAGTCGCGACAGCGGAATGCCGGACCTTGAGGAAATTCGGCTGACAACCGGTAAAAACAAGGCCGCCGCGCCGACATTCTGCATGAAAGACGAGATCACTCCGACAGTGCCTGACACGATCGGCAAAACCCGGTTCTCGGCTGTGCCGCCGTATTTCAGGATGACGGCGGCCACTTTGTTCATGATGCCGGTCTTGTCCAATCCGGCACCGACGATCATGACCGCGATGATTGAAATAACGGCGTTGGACGCGAACCCGTCGAACAGTCGAGAGACATTTGCCAGGTTCTCCAGCCCGGGCGCATAACTGAGAAGGCCGACGATGACCAAAACCAGTATGGCGGAAAGGTCAATTCTTACGATTTCGGAAACAAACAGGAAAACGGTGAAGGCCAACAGGGCGCAAACCACACCCATCTCGAACGTAAAGGTTACTTGTTCCACAAAGTTCACCGGGAAATTGTATTTTGGTCTTTTGGGAACACTTAACTTATTGCGCCAGCCTTGTCATGAAGTTTCGCCAACTATGGCGGAAACGAAATAAAATTATGCCAAGAGCCCGAGCTTTGAACAAGTTGACACACTGCTTGCTCCAACCAATCGGGCACCGTGCTTTCAATGGTGAAGAATCCGATCCCGCTAACTTTGGGTGGTCGAATAAAGTAACCGGACCGGCATTTCATAGCCTACCTGTCATGAGCGTCTTTCAGGCATTCAAGAAACACGTTCAACCTGCGCCCTTGCGAAGCGCTTTTGCGCACGATTGCGGCCATGCTTGAAATATATTCCGCAGCTTCGCAACGGACTTCCCGGACTTGACCAGCTTCCACGAACGGCTGTGCCTGATGGGTCGGCAAGAAGCCCAGATAGCAACCGGAAAGGATGAGAAGTGCCAACGCTTCTTCGCTTTGGACAAAGGCAGACTTTCTCAGTTTCAGTTTTTGATGGATCGACATGTTGGGTGAGTTAAAGCTCAGGCCCGCGTAGGTGTACTTTCGAAGCTCACTTAACTTGAACTCGGTTTCTGCGCGCTGAAACAGCTCGTGATTCTGGCCGCAAAACAGGCGCATGTCTTCGGTATACAGCGGTGAATAGTTCAACATCGGCGATTGGCGGTGCAAGGGGACGATGCCCAGATTGAAGCGACCGTTTATGACACCTTCTTCGATCACGTTGGGCGGTTCGACCGAAATATCGAGCGTGACGCCCGGCGCCCGGTTTCGGAATAGTCGAATTGCCTCGGACATTTCCGCATCCGGGTTGGAGGAAGACCGGTCAAAGATTGCAATCTTCAACTTTCCCGCCATTTCTGCGCGAACCTCACCGATAATGTTCTGAAATCTGTCGATTGAGGCAAACAAGCTGTCTGCGGACTTCAGGACATGCTGGCCATCGGATGTCAGCGAGAACCCGGCGGGCCCGCGATGGCATAGTTTCAGGTTCAGGCGGGTTTCGAGATCCGAGATGTGTTTGCTGATAGTTGAACGCCCGATGTTGAGCTCAAATTCGGCGGCGGTGAACCCTCCGCAGGCAACCACGGTACGAAAAATCTGCAGCAAGCGAATGTCCACATCCGAGATGCGCGTAATGGCAAGTTTCTTTGGAATTGAAAGGTTTCCTTTTATCGAACTTTACGTAGATTACTTTGTATTACCTCAACGGTTTTTGCAACTTATAACTCGCCCACCGGTGACTCCAGTTTGCGCCATACTCACAGGCGTAGGAATGCGATGCCATCGTCACAAATAAGGTGGAGGACTTATGAAACTCATCAAATCATTCTCATCTGTCGCGTTGGCTGCCACGTTTGCCGCCGCGACCTTTGCCGCGCCGGCCATGGCGAAGAACTTCAAGATTGCCGTGGGCGACAGCGGCGGTTCCAGCCAGGAGGCAACCGGCCTTGCCTTCAAGGAAAAACTCGAGGAGCTGTCGGGTGGCAATCACACCGCAACTCTGTTTCTGAACGGCCAGCTTGGGTCCGAACAGGACACCGTGAACGAAGCAGCAATCGGCACGCTGGACATGTCGTTGCTGGCGATCAACAACGTCACGCCGTTCTCGCCGACCGTAGGTGTGTTCACGCTGCCCTACGTCATCCTCAGCCTGGAGGACGCCGAAACCCTGACCCAGGGCCCCATTGGGCAGGAACTGACCGAAAACACGATCAATGACGCCGGTGTGCGCATCATTGCCTGGACCTATACCGGTTTCCGCGTTCTGACGAACTCCAAGAAGCCGGTGAAATCGGTTGCGGATCTGGAAGGTCTGGTTATCCGCGTTCCCAAGAACGAGATCATGATCGACACCTATAAGGCGTGGGGCATCAGCCCGACACCGATGGCCTGGTCGGAAACTTTTGCCGGTCTGCAAACCAAGGTTGTTGATGGTCAGGACAACCCCTACACCACGATCAACGCGATGAAGTTCTACGAAGTTCAGGACTATGTGACTGAAATCCGTTACATCTTCTCGATCGAGCCTCTGATCATTTCCGAGCAGGTATTCCAGGGTCTGTCCGCCGAAGATCAGGCCGCCGTACTGGAAGCCGGGCAGTATGCAACCCAGGCCTCGGCCCAATTCCTGCGCGACAAGGAAGCCGAGATCAAAGCACTGCTGGTTGAAAAGGGTATGGAAATCCATGTTCCCGAAAACGACGAGGCAGAGTTCATCGAACTGGCAACCACAGCGGTCTGGCCGAAGTTCTATGAAAGCATCGGTGGTGTTGAAAAGCTGAACGCCGTTCTGGCCGCCATCGGCCGCGACCCCGTTTCGGAATGAAAATAGTATAAAACAAAGGAAAGCGCCTGACTGGCGCTTTCCATTCTGAGGGAGAGGGACCGATGAAAAACTTCTGGGGAATAGTCGACAACATAGAAAGCTACATCTGTCGGTTTCTTCTGGCAGTCTTTGTATGTCTTTTGTTTTTGCAGGTGGTCGTAAGGACAGTATTCAACTTTTCTTTCTCGTGGGTTGAAGAGCTGTCCGTCTACATGTTCGTTTGGTTCGTGTTTTTCGGCGCCAGCTATGCGGCCAAGATGGGTGCGCATAACCGCGTCACGTTTCAGTTCAAGTTTCTGCCCCCTCGCGCGATCAAATATATCGAGGCTTTCGCGGATCTGTTCTGGATCTGCTTCAATGTCTACTTCGTCTACCTGGCGATCGACTTCATCTTCAACCGCATGAACCGGTTCCAGTCCTCCCAGACCCTGGGGTTCCACCTAAGCTGGGTCTACATCGTTTTGCCGATCACCTTCACCCTGATGACCATTCGTATCCTTCAGGTGAACTACAAGAAAATCATTCTGGACGAAGATCTGCGTGATCCTGACGCGATCGATCTGGAAGAAGTCCGCGCAGACCTGGGCGCTGACGTGGACCACACTGACATTGGGGAGGCAAAATAATGGGCAGTGAAATCGTATATATCCTGTTCGGCGGCTTCCTGTTGCTGTTGTTCATCGGCGCGCCGATAACGGTCGCGCTTGGCGTTTCGACGATGATCACCTTTCTCGTCCTGGACGAGAATCCGATCAAATTTGTCCAGATTGCGTTCACGTCCGTGGGTTCATTCCCGCTCATGGCCCTGCCGGCGTTTATTCTGGCGGGCGCATTAATGGAAGCCTCGGGCCTGTCACGGCGACTGATCAATGTTGCCGAAAGCTTTGCTGGTCCCTTCACCGGCGGTATGTCGGCGGCAACAGTTTTTGCCTGCCTGTTCTTCGGCGCGATTTCGGGTTCAGGCCCGGCGACAACTGCCGCCGTCGGCATGCTGATGATCCCGGCCATGATAGATCGGGGATACGGACGCAACTATGCTTCGGCGATCACTGCATCGTCCGGAGGGCTGGGGATTGTCATTCCGCCGTCCATCCCGCTGATTATCTTCGGCATTGCCGCGCTCGGCATGCCAGCCCCGCCAGAAGCTGTTGCCGAACATGGCACCTTCCAGACCGTGTCCATCCCGAAACTGTTCATCGCCGGTTTCATGCCCGCATTCGTGATCGCCGGCAGCCTTTTGCTGATGAACTACATCCTGGCCAAAAAGAGCGGCTACAAGGGTACGACCGAGGGCTGGTCCATGCGTCATATCTGGTGCGAGATGTACCGCGGCTTCTGGGCCCTGATGGCCCCGGTGGTAATCCTGGGCGGCATCTATTCGGGCTTCTTCACCCCGACCGAGGCGGCGATCGTCGCGATCTTCTACACACTGGTTGTGGGCGCATTCATTTACCGCGAACTCAGCTGGGAAAAGCTGTTCACCTCGCTTGAAACCACCACATGGCTGACGGGGCGCGTGTTGCTGATCATGTTCACGGCAACGGTGTTTGGCCGGCTTCTGGTCGAAAACCAGATCCCCGCGCTGATCGCCGAAGGTATGCTTTCCGTCACAAGCAACATCTATGTGATCTGGACGCTGGTCATCCTGTTCCTGCTGTTCGTGGGCATGTTCATGGAAACGCTGGCAACCATTCTTATCCTGGTTCCGGTGATGCTGCCTGTGGCCTACAGCGTCGGCATCGACCCAATCCACTTTGGTGTCGTGATGGTGTGTACGCTGGGTATCGGTTTCCAAACCCCGCCATTGGGCGAAAACCTTTTCATCGCATCCGGTATATCCAATATATCAATCGAGAAGATTTCCGTTGCAGCGCTGCCCTTTGCCTTCATCAATACGGTCGCCATCTTCATCATAGCGTTCTTTCCCGAAATCTCGCTATGGCTGCCGCGGGCGCTTGGGTATTGAGTGCGGACAGAAAGGAACTGAACAATGTTACCTCAGATCAAAGACATCCTGTTCGCAACGGATTTGTCCGAAAACGCCAACAATGCGTTGCGCCATGCCCTGAGCATGGCGCGCGCCCATGGGGCGAAAGTCCATGTTTTGCACGTGACCGAGCCTCTGACACAGGACGCCATCGTGACGATGCGAATGTTCATTCAGGATGATGCATCGCGCAAAAAAGCGATCCGGGACCGCCACGCTTCGGTGAAGGAACTGCTGAAAGAGAACCAGCAGAAGTTCGTGAAAACCCTGACCGAAGAAGGAAAGGAGGCTTACGCGTCTGTCGCCTCGGTGGAGCTGGTTGACGGGCATCCCGCCGAGTCCATCCTGCAGCGCGCGCGCGAGCTGGATTGCGGCCTGATTGTCATGGGCACGCACGAGCAGGGCACCGGACACACCTTCATCGGGACGGTCGTCAAACGGGTGCTGAGACGCTCGACAATTCCAACGATGGTGGTGCCCAACATCACCTGATAGGGGTGTTCAGACTCATCTTGAAGACCTCAGAATCTTCTTTTCACAGCGGTTGGGTTGAGGATCTTCCGATGGTACGCGAAGGGCCCTAGGGCTCTTGCGGGGTGATCGTGTCACAAGCCCGCGAACAGGTCTTTGAATTGCGCGCGTAGCGCGTTCTTTTGAACTTTGCCCATCGTATTGCGCGGCAACTCATCCAGTTTGATCAGTTTTCGTGGGTGTTTGTAGCGGGCCAGACCGCTGCTGATCGCGGCCTGTATCGCTTCCAGATCGGGGTGCGCGTCCGGTTCCGCAACAATCACACCGACCACGGTTTCACCGAAATCCGGGTGCGGCACACCGATGACTGCGCTTTCCAGAACACCCGGCTGGTCGTCCAGCGCCATTTCAACCTCTTTTGGATAGACGTTGTAGCCTCCCGAAATGATCAGATCCTTGTTGCGCCCGACAATGTGGACATAACCGTCTTCGTCAATCCGCCCCAGATCACCGGTGATGAAGAAACCATCCTCTCGCAACTCGGCGGCAGTTTTTTCCGGCATCTGCCAGTATCCGCAAAACACGTTGGGGCCGCGCACCTCGATCACGCCGGTCTCGCCCTGGGGCAACGGACTGCCTTCTGCGTCGCATACCTTAAGCTCGACCCCCGGAAGTGGGAATCCCACCGTCCCGGCCCGCCGTTCACCGTCATAAGGGTTGGACGTGTTCATGCTGGTTTCAGTCATGCCATAGCGTTCGAGAATGCGATGGCCCGTGCGGTTCTCGAACTGAACATGTGTATCGGCAAGCAGCGGGGCCGATCCTGAGACGAACAGGCGCATATGTGCGGTCAATTCCTTGGTGAAACGCGCGTCATTCAGCAGTCGCGTGTAGAAAGTCGGAACACCCATCATCGCCGTGGTCGTCGGCATCAGTGTGATGATGTTGTCCAGATCGAACTTGGGCAGGAACACCATACGGCTGCCAGCGATCAGAGAGACATTGGTCGCCACGAACAACCCGTGAGCGTGAAAGATCGGCAGCGCGTGCATCAACACATCGTCAGGCGAGAACCGCCATTCCTTTGCCAGCGTCCGGGCATTGGACAGCAGGTTGTTCTGCGTCAGCATGGCCCCCTTGGACCGGCCAGTTGTGCCGGAGGTGTACAGAAAGACCGCCAGGTCGTCTCCTGTACGATCCACAGTTGCAAAGCTGTTCGGCATGGCGGCGGCCTGTTCCATCAATGTGCTACCGCCATCGGCATTGAGGGTCACAACGCTGGCCCCCATCGGAGTACTGACAGACTTCAGTTGGTCCTCGTTCTGTTCGTCACATACGACCAGAGATGCGCCGCTGTTTTCGATGAAATAGGTCAGTTCCTCGACCGTGTAGGCCGTATTGAGTGGCAAAAACACCAACCCGGCCTGAACACAGGCTGCGTAAAGGGCAAGCGCCTCGGGCGTTTTTTCGACCTGCACCGCGACCCGATCACCGGGTTGCAACCCCATCCGCGCAGTGACATTCGCGATCTGCGCTGCTGTATTCAGAAAGTGGCGATAAGAGATCACCCTGCCATCCGCGAGATGCAGGAACGGTGTGTCTTTGTCCGCATGAATTCCGAACAGGCTGTCATAGAGTGGGTTTGCCAAGAAACTGACCTTTGTATTCGCGATGCAAGAGACTTATCGGCTGAGAAATTCTAGCTCAACGAAAATAGTGGAGGAGCGCGGGATTTTGGGCCGCGTTTCAGGTGGGCTCACGTGTCATCAGGGACAGAACCATAAGAAGCCATAAGGCAGGCATTCAACAGTGGAAATGAAGTTGTTCGACGGCCCGCAACTGTTCTGACGGTGGCCATTTGTCGAAGTATCGGGACACGTTCGACAAGAAAGACAGATCGATTGACGATATCCCCCGGGGGAGGATAAGGTTCGCCACATGACACACATCCACTCAACCCATCCGGCAATCATTGCGCGACTGAAAAGGGCCGAAGGGCATCTGTCCAAAGTGGTTTCGATGCTGGAACTGCAGCAACCTTGTTCCGACATCGCCCAACAATTGCACGCGGTCGAGAAAGCGATCACAAACGCCAAACGAGCTTTGATCCATGATCATATCGATCATTGTCTGACGGGTGGCGATGATCCGGAAGGAGCCGTGGAAGAGTTGAAAACAATCAGCAAGTACCTGTAATCCGATGCTTTCAGTTCTTAGAAATCGCACCTATCGCCATCTTTTCTTCGCCCAGATCGTGGCGCTTTCGGGCACAGGTCTGGCCACTGTTGCACTTGGCTTGCTAGCATTCCAGCTGGCAGGGGATTCGGCGGCGCTGGTGTTGGGAACCGCACTGACCATCAAAATGGTGGCCTATGTCACGATCGCTCCGATTGCGGCGGCATTTGCCGAGCGCGTCGATCGGAGACGAATGCTGGTGGTCCTCGATCTGATCCGGGCCGCGGTTGCCATGACCCTACCATTTGTATCAGAGGTCTGGCAGGTCTACGTTCTGATCTTTGTCCTGCAATCGGCATCGGCCGGGTTCACACCCGCCTTTCAGGCAACGATCCCCGACGTTCTTCCTGATGAACGAGACTATACCAAGGCGCTGTCGCTGTCCCGTCTTGCGTTTGACATGGAAAGCCTGCTGAGCCCGATGCTGGCGGCGGCGCTGCTGACCGTGATGAGCTTTGACAACCTGTTCTGGGGTACCGGAATCGGGTTTGTCGCCTCTGCGCTTCTGGTTGTCTCGGTGCTTCTGCCGTCGCCAAAGCCGGCAAAGCCGCGCGGCATTTACGATCGGACAACGCGCGGGATGCGGCTATATCTCAGAACGCCGCGCCTGCGCGGCTTGCTGGCGCTGAACTGGGTCGCCTCGGCCACCGGCGCGATGGTCATCGTCAACACCGTTGTCATCGTGCGTGGGGATCTGGGCCTGTCGGAAAGCGCCGTCGCGGTTGTCTTGGCGGCGTTCGGGGCAGGTTCCATGCTGACCGCATTGACCCTTCCGCGCCTGCTGAACAGCGTGCCCGACCGAAAGGTGATGCTGTCAGGGGCGGTGCTGAGCATTCTGACACTGTTCACGTTGGCGCTTACATCATTGGCAACGCCGCTGTCCCAAACCGCTCTGATGGTCGGCTGGCTTCTGGTTGGTGCGGGATATTCCGCAATACTGACACCGACAGGGCGGCTGCTTACACGGTCGGCGCATCCCGAAGACCGTCCGGCAATCTTTGCAGCCCAATTCACATTGTCCCACGCCTGCTGGTTAGTCTTTTACCCTGCGTCGGGCTGGCTGATCACCGTGTTCGGCACCGTTGTCGCCATGATCTCACTGTCTGCTCTGGCTTTGTTCGGTCTTCTGGCGGCCGTGCGACTATGGCCGGCCGATGACGGCCGACCTGTCCGTCACGACCACCCGGATTTGCCGCAGGATCACCCACATCTACAGGGCGATGAGCCTCATCAGCACGTGATCATTATTGATGATCTGCATCCGAGGGCTGATGGGCAGACAAAGGCAAAAACCGCCCTATAACCTGTTGGCGTCCCCAGAAGGCATTCATTTTATTGCAATCCCTCCGAAAGACATTTCCGGAGTTTTGGATTTTTTTGTTGCAAATTGATACTAACCAGCGGAACCATGCTCAGAACACGTAGTCCAGGGTTTTCGATATGCCGCCATTCGCCATTGACGGGCACAATGACGTTTTAAGCAAAATTGCCGGTTCGAATGCCTCGGATCCTCTTGCGCTTTTTTGTTCCGGAAACGGGGACTGGCATCTTGATCGTCCAAGAATGAAGGCCGGCGGATTGCTGGGCGGTTTCTTCGCCATTTGGGGGCCATCCGAAAACGATACGATCGACTATGATGGCCTGATGGCCGGAGCGACCTATGACGTGCCGTTGCCACCCGAATTGCCACAGGATGCGGCGATGAGACGATCGGTTGCACTGGCAAGCAGTCTTGTTCAGCTTGAGCAACGCGGGGCGCTGCGCATTTGCAAGAACGCGGCGGAGTTGCGCCTAACCTGCGAGTCCGGCGAAATCGGCGCAATCATGCATATGGAAGGGGCCGAGGCGATTGATCCGGACCTGAAAGCGCTCGACCTGTTCTATGCGGCTGGCCTCAGGTCGCTTGGCCCGGTCTGGAGCCGCAACAACATCTTTTGCGACGGCGTTCCGTTCCGCTTTCCCGGATCACCCGATACCGGTGGTGGACTGACCGAAGCGGGAAGGTCGCTGGTCGCACGGTGCAACACGCTTGGTATTCTTGTGGACCTGTCGCATATAACCGAAGCGGGGTTTTGGGATGTTGCCGAAACGTCGGATGCGCCGCTGGTGGCCACACATTCCTGTGCCCATGCCATTTGCGCAAATTCCAGGAACCTGACCGACGCGCAACTGCGCGCAATCGGCGAAAAGGGCGGTGTCGTGGGGATAAATTACGCGGCCCAGTTCCTGCGCGCAGACGGTCGTCGCGACCCGGATGTGCCGTTGGATCAGGTTCTGGCCCATATCGATCATATGATCAACGTCATGGGCGAAGACAGTGTGGCCCTGGGCTCGGACTATGACGGTGCCACGGTGCCCAATGCCCTCGACGGCGCAGAAAAGCTGCCTGCATTGCTGAACTCGATGGATGTCCATGGATACACACAAGATCGGATCACGAAGATAGCCAACGGAAACTGGCTGCGCGTGCTGACCGACACCTGGGGCGGGTAGACCCGAGCATAATCAACAGGGAGTTAGACTATGAAGTTATTTTCCAAACTTGTCGGCACCGCAGCTTTTGCGACGACACTGGCTGTGGGTGCACCGGCCGCGTTTGCCCAAACGCCGCCCAACATGCTGGTCATGGCGATGCGTATCGATGACATCACGACAGCCGATCCGGCGCAGTCGTTTGAATTCACCGGCATGGAGATGACGCGCAACATTTACGGCAAGCTGGTCAATTACGATCCGCTTGATCTGGACGCCGGGTATCAGCCGGATCTCGCGACCAAATGGGATGTGTCCGAGGACGGAAAGACGATCACTTTCACGATGCGCGAGGGCGTCAAGTTTCACTCCGGCAACCCGGTGACGGCGGAAGATGCGGCGTACTCGCTGCGCCGTGTCATCAAGCTGAACAAGACACCGGCCTTCATCCTCACTCAGTTCGGTTTCACCCCTGAAAACGTTGATCAGATGATCCGCGTGGAAGATGGCAAGCTGCTGATTACGACGGACAAGAAATACGCGACATCCTTTGTGCTGAACTGCCTGACAGCCGGTGTCGGCGCCATCGTCGATATGAAGACCGTCGAAGCCAACGCCGTGGATGGCGACATGGGCAACACCTGGCTGGCGACAAACTCGGCGGGTTCCGGTCCCTACATGCTGACAGGCTGGAAACCGAATGAGAGCTATTCGCTGCAGTCCAACCCTGATTACTATGGCGGTGCCCCTGCCATGGAACGCGTCATCACCCGCCATGTGCAGGAAAGCGCGTCGCAGCGGTTGTTGCTGGAGGCAGGCGATATCGACATCGCACGCAACCTGAATCCTGAAGACATGGCCGCGGTCGAGTCGAACGCCGATCTGGACATGTACGCGGCCCTGAGCGGTCAGATCATGTATTTCTCGCTGAGCCAGAAACACCCCGAACTGTCGAACCCAAAGGTCATGGAGGCCATAAAGTACCTGATCGATTATGAAGCGATGGCCGATAGTTTCCTCAAAGGTGACTGGGCGGTTCACCAGAACTTCCTGCCGGCAACCTACATGGGATCGGTCGACGACAATCCGTTCAGCTATGATCCGGAAAAAGCAAAGGCATTGCTGGCCGAGGCCGGTATTTCGGGGTTTGAGTTCGAAGTCGGTGTGCGCGAGGCGCAGGAACGTATCGAGATCGCACAGTCCATCCAGAACACGCTGGCCGAGGCCGGGATCACCATGAAGATCACTGTGGGGACCGCCAAGCAGGTGCTGACCCGGTATCGCGCCCGTGAACTGGACGCCTATCTTGGCGCTTGGGGGCCGGATTACCCCGATCCGCAGACCAATGCCGGAACCTTTGCCTGGAACCCTGACAATTCGGACGAAGCCAAGGCCACGGGTATTCTTGCTTGGCGTAATTCCTGGAACCCCGGAGAAATGACGGCAATGACCGATGCGGCCAAGATTGAGCCCGACACGGCAAAACGGGCCGAGATGTACGAGGAAATCCAGGCCATATTCCGCGAGACTTCGCCCTTTGCAATCATGTTCCAAAGGACTGAGAGATCCGGGATCGGCGGCAACGTCACCAACTGGAACCTTGGCGGTGCGGTGTCCGAAGCCGGTTACTTTGTCGTAACCAAGTAATGAGCGACATGACAAATTCCGAGAGGCGCGGGCTCGCGCCTCTCATGCACGTCTTAAAAACAACCGTTCTGACGATCGGATCGATTCTGGTGACGATGCTTGGGTTGTTGTTTGTGACCTTCATCATCGGAAGGGTGATGCCGGTCGACCCGGTGATTGCGATAGTGGGTGAACGCGCCACGCAGGAAGTTTATCAGGAAACTTATGAAATGCTCGGGCTGGATAAGCCTTTGCTTGTCCAGTTCTGGTACTACCTGTCCGACGTCGCCCGGCTGGATTTTGGAATTTCCTATCTTAACGCGCGTCCAGTGATTGAAGATATCAAGCGGGTTTTTCCCGCAACACTGGAATTGGCCACCCTGGGTGTTCTGGCGGGTATTCTGGTCGGCGTGCCGCTGGGCATTGTCGCGGCCGTCAACCGGGGTAGCTGGATCGATCAGATCGCCCGCTTCATCGCGTTGGTGGGATACTCAATGCCGATCTTCTGGCTGGGCCTGATGGGATTGATGATATTCTACGGTAAGTTGCGATGGGTCGGTGGCCCGGGGCGCCTGGATATCTTCTACGAGGACATCGTGCCGACGCGTACGGGTATGATCCTTGTCGACAGCCTGATTGCCGGCGACATGACGGTCTTCTGGAATGCCGTCAGCCATATTATCCTGCCTGCGCTGCTGCTGGGCTATTATTCGCTGGCCTATATCAGCCGCATGACCCGCAGTTTCATGCTGGAGCAACTCAGCGCAGAATACATCCTGACCGCCCGTGTAAAAGGATTGCCCGAACGTATCGTTATCTGGCGTCACGCCTTTCGCAACATCCGTGTGCAACTGATCACCGTCATAGCCCTGTCTTATGCGGGATTGCTGGAAGGGTCCGTGCTGACCGAAATCATCTTCAGTTGGCCAGGCATCGGCAGCTATATCACCACGGCGCTTCTGAGTGCGGACATGAATGCCGTTCTGGGTGGAACCGTGGTTGTCGGCTTCTGCTTCATATTGCTGAACGTCACAAGCGATCTGCTTTACAAAGTTCTGGACCCGAGGGCCAAATGACCACTCAAACGCTACGACAATGGCTTCTCTCGGAAGAACCGGAAAGCAGGGTACAGGCCCGCCTCGCCTCCATATATAACGGATGGCTCACGTTGCGCGGCAATGTCATGGCTATGATCGGTTTGGTCATCATTGTGGCGCTGGTCCTGACCGCCCTGTTCGCGCCACTTCTGGCACCGCATGATCCGTATGTTCAGGACCTTGGCAAACGTCTGCTTCCGCTTGGGACAGAAGGACATCTGCTGGGGACGGACAGCCTCGGGCGTGATATCCTCAGCCGCCTGATTTTCGGTGCGAGAATAACGCTTTACATCGTTGCACTTGTCGCTCTTATCGCGCCGGTTCTTGGGCTTCTGGTTGGCACCGTGGCAGGATATGTCGGCGGAATCGCCGACCTCGTCCTGATGCGGATTACCGATATATTTCTGGCTTTTCCCCGGCTGGTTCTGGCACTGGCCTTTGTGGCCGGTCTGGGCGCGGGGATCGAAAACGCAGTTCTTGCAATATCGCTCACTGCCTGGCCGCCCTATGCACGGTTGGCTCGGGCCGAGACGCTGACGATCAGATCGCAGGACTATATCAGCGCCATAAGGTTGCAAGGGGCCGGTCCGTTCCGGATCATCACGCGCCACATCTGGCCGTTGTGCATCAGTTCACTCATCGTTCGGGTCACGCTGGATATGGCAGGGATCATTCTTGCGGCAGCCGGTCTTGGATTTCTGGGCCTCGGCGCGCAACCGCCCAGCCCGGAATGGGGTGCGATGATTTCCGAGGGGCGCCGTTTCATCCTGGATCACTGGTGGGTCGCCACCATGCCGGGGCTGGCGATATTCATCGTATCGCTCGCCTTCAATCTGCTGGGCGACGGATTGCGTGACATTCTTGACCCCAAACAAGGGGGCCAGGGATGAGCGAACAGTTGCTGGATGTGCAGAACCTCTGGGTTCGGTTTCCGTCCCGCAGGGGCGTGTTCGACGCAGTGCGCGGGGTCAGTTTCAGCCTTGGGCGCGAAAGACTGGGGATCGTCGGCGAAAGCGGGTCCGGAAAATCCATGACCGGGCGGGCAATCCTGCGCCTGGTGCGCAGCCCGGGTCTTGTCGAGGCGGACCATATCAAGCTGCACGACATTGACCTGCTGAGGTTGTCCGAACCCAAGATGCGCGCTGTTCGCGGCAGCAAGATTTCCATGGTCATGCAGGATCCCAAGTTCAGCCTGAACCCCGTGATGACCATCGGTGCGCAGATGATCGAGGCCTATCGCCAATCCACCGGCGCCGGGCATTCCACTGCCCGAACGCGCAGTCTGGAAATGCTGGACGCCGTTGCAATCCGAGACCCGGAAAGGGTACTTCGCGCTTATCCGCATGAGATGTCCGGCGGCATGGGGCAAAGGATCATGATCGCCATGATGCTGGCCGCAAATCCCGAGATCCTGATTGCCGACGAACCGACGAGCGCGCTGGATGTTTCGGTCCAGCGTCAGGTGTTGAATATCATGGACGATCTGGTGCGCGAGCGTGGAATGGGGCTGATCTTTATCAGCCATGATCTGAACCTGGTGGCCGAATTCTGCGACCGGGTGCTGATCATGTTTGCGGGGCGCATTGTCGAAGTCTGCGATGCCGACAAGCTGTCTGAGGCCAAACACCCATATACTCAGGGACTTCTGAATGCCTTGCCCCGTCTGGATGAGCCGCATGAACGGCTTGCGGTTCTGAACAGGGACGAAGCCTGGGCCGATGCGCCTTCAGTCAGCGGACAGGTCAAGTCATGAGCATGATTGACATACACAATCTGAACGTCTGGTTCGGAACGGGAAGGGATCGGGTGGACGCCGTGCGCAGCGCCTCGCTTTCTGTCGCACAAGGGCAAAGCCTGGGCCTTGTCGGCGAAAGCGGTTCGGGCAAGTCGACAATATTGCGGGCGCTGTCCGGCCTTGTACCCGGCTGGTCCGGCAGAATGCATGTCAACGGTGCCGAACTGGGCCGACATCGCTCGCGCGAGTTTTATCAGACGGTTCAAATGGTCTTTCAGGACCCCTATGCCTCGCTTCACCCCCGCCAGACCGTCGATCAGGTTTTGTCTGAAACCTTGCGTCTACACGGCATGACCGACATTGACCGCCGGATCGAGGATCTTCTGGCCAATGTGGATCTGGGCCACAGGTTTCGTTTTCGTTATCCGCATCAGCTGTCAGGTGGCCAACGCCAAAGGGTTGCAATTGCACGGGCGCTTGCGGCCGAGCCGGATGTGCTTTTGCTGGACGAGCCGACCAGCGCGCTGGACGTTTCAATTCAGGCCGAGATTCTCAACCTGTTGACGGACATACGCGCCGAGCGATCCCTGACATATCTTATGGTCAGCCATGATCTGGCGGTTGTCGGGCATTTGTGTGACCACATTGCCGTGATGAACGCCGGCCAGATCGTCGAGCATCTGAGCGTCGAGCAACTGCGAAGCAGATCCGCCCATCATGCCTATACCCAGCAATTGATTGCCAATTCCTACATCTAGGCCATCTGTCTTGTTCGGTCCGGGCACAAAGGTGACTTAGACCGGTTTTCGTGCGACGATCCAGACTGAATGATAGGTCAAGGGTACGCCGGCGTCGGTCCCGAACCGGCGGGTGTAGTCTGTTGAAAACCGCAACAGATCGGATTTGGTCCAGAACTGTTTGGCCCGCCCGTTGACCCCGGTTTGGCGCAGATGTTTAAGCGCAAGACGCGGTGACGCGAAGTGCAGTTGCTGCACATGCTCGCCCGATGTCACAAGTTCCATTTCAGTTTGGACTGAAGCAACCAGATCCTCGGAACGGCACAAACCCGGTGCCCCTGCAGACGAGCCGATTTGAGCAAGCTCATGATACTGCTTTGGGCCAAAGCCCGAGACTGCCAGCCAACCACCCGGCGCAAGCGCGTCTGCGGCTCTGCGCAAAAGTGCAGCCGGATCCGCCAGCCACTGGATCATTGAGGCAGAGGTGATCAGATCAGGCCGGTCGGGCCAGTCTACCTGCAGCGCGTCCCCGCATAGGAACGTGGCGGCGGCCGTTTGTGCAGTCAGCCCGGCTTCGGGCGCCAGATCGTTGAGGGTCAGGTCCCCAATGACAAATGCTTCGCGCAGCTTTTGTGTCAAAAGCCCGGTACCGCAGCCAAGTTCCAGGACTGAGGAAAAGTGACCCGGCGCGCCGCAATCGCGCAGGTCCGTTACCAGTCGCTCCGCGATCCGCCCCTGAGGACCCGCGGCCTGGTGATAGGTGTCAAAGCTACGGCTGAAGCTACGCTGAACCCGGTCTGTCAAATGCGCCATCATGTGATCCACTCCGCCCAGCTTTGCCCGGCCCGAAACGGAACATGTGGCCCCGAGACGGGGCGAACAGCCTTGCCTTGCCGCGCCCACGCTGCCTTTTGGGCGCCGGTCGGGATGATCCGGTCCTTTTCGGGTATCCAGACGCGATCAAAGGCACGTTCCGGGGCTGGACCCCGATCAATGATGCAATGCAGCTCAGCCTGCGCGGCCTCGATGTTCAGGGCAGGAGCGGGGCCTTGCAAACCGGCGCGACGGCAAAATTTCGAAAAACTGTCTGCCGTAAGGCCATCGGCTGTCGCGCGTATCATTTGGGGCGCTATTCCGGTTTCCGCATCCGCTGGCGACAGCGTTCCACTGACGGCGACAAGACGCGCGGGTGAAAAGCCAGTCATTGCAATCCAATGCGCGGCGGACGCGACACCGAAAGAAAAAGCAATCAGATCAACGCGGTCATATTGCGCGAGTTCGGGCAGGGCATCATCCAAGTGACGGTAGTCATCCACCAGCAGGACATCGTCCTGTCCCGTCAGTTCTGCAAACGGGGCCGCACCCAGTGCCCAGCCACCAAAAACAAGGATCAGCGATGATTGTTCCGACCGGGATAACCACTGGCGTTTCATTACGATTCCCTGGCCAACGCCACCATCGCAGCGGTGACTTTGCTCAACTCGTCCGGTGAGATGATGTAGGGTGGCATGCAATAGATATTCCGCGCAAACGGGCGCAACCAGACACCGGTTTCCGGCGCCTTCCTGTGCGCGATAGAGGGATCGACCCAATTCTCCATCTCGATGACGCCGATCGCACCCAGAACCCGGACATCCGCCACTCCGGGCAAATTCCGCGCGGGGGCGAGTTCATGTGCCATCTGCTGTGCGATTGCGTGCACCTCGGCGCGCCAGTCGCGCCGGGACAGTTGGTCAAGGCTGGCGGCACCGGCGGCACAGGCCAGCGGATTGGCCATATAGGTGGGGCCGTGCATCAGCACACTGGCTTCGCTTTCACCGATCCCACGAGCCACAGGTTCAGTGGCGACCGTGGCCGCCAGAGTGATATGACCACCTGTCAGCGCTTTACCAAGGCAAAGAATGTCCGGCACGACGTCAGCCAGATGCATCGCAAACAATTCACCGGTGCGGCCGAAGCCTGTGGCGATTTCGTCGAAAATCAACAAAACCCCGTATGCATCGCATAGCGCCCGCGCGCGCTTTAACCAGACCGGGTGATAAAAATACATGCCGCCCGCGCCCTGAACCACCGGTTCCAGGATCAGTGCGGCAATTCGATTGCCTTTGGTCTCCAGCAACTCCTCAAGTGCGCCAAGGCCATTGAGGGCAGTGTCGTCAGACCAGTCCTGATCCAAAGTGATCTGTGGGCGGGGCAAAAAATGCTGTATCGACAATGCGCCCCGAAACAGCCCGTGCATACCGTTGACGGGGTCGCAAACGCTCATCGCCTTCCAGGTGTCGCCATGGTAACCGCCGCGAATGGTGGCGAATTCCGTGCGCTCGGAACGACCCATGGCCATCTGATACTGCACAGCCATTTTCAGTGCGACTTCGATCGCGACCGAACCGCTGTCGCTGTAGAAAATGCGGTCCAGACCATCCGGCAACAGGCTGATCAGCCTGCGGCCCAGTTCCACGGCGGGTTCGTGGGTCAGGCCGCCGAACATGACATGCGGCATTCGCGCCAGCTGATCCTGCATTGCGCTGATAATGGCAGGGTGCCGATGCCCGTGAACTGCACACCACCATGACGACATGGCATCGATCATCTGTGTGCCGTCTTCCCGAGTAAGCCAGACGCCCTCGGCCCCGGTGATGAGGTGCATCGGGCCGGGGTTCAACACATTGGTGTAGGGATGCCAAAGATGGCGTGCGTCGAATTCCAGCGGGGTCACAGGACGCTCCGGATAGCGTTGACATCGATGGCTTCAAAGGCCGCTGACAGCGTGTCGTGTGACAGATCGTCGATTAGCAGCAGCCGGCCCAGATGGCGGACGTTACACATTTCGACGATAGTTTGTTCTACTTCGGGTTCCGCATCGCCGATAAAGGCCACGCCAACCACGGTGCAGCCCGCGGTGCGCAGCGCCATCAGGGACAGGGTCGTATGGTTGATCGTTCCAAGCGCGGTACGCGCGACAAGCACCACCGGCGCCTTCCAGTGGGTGAACAGGTCCAGAAAGAAATGCCTGCGGTTTAGCGGCACCATGACCCCGCCTGCGCCCTCAACAACCAACGGGCCGTCTACCTCCGGCAGTGCAAGCTGCGACAGGTCGATTTCGACACCCATATCTTCGGCGGATAGGTGCGGAGATGCAGGCATGTTCAACCGATAGGCTTCCGGCAGCACTTCAGCCCCCGAGAGAGTTGCAACGATTTCGCTGTCGGTTGCATCCTCCAACCCGGATTGAACTGGTTTCCAATAGCTGGCTCCAAGCGCCGCCGTCAGGCCTGCGGCGAAGACCGTTTTGCCGACACCGGTGTCGGTTCCTGTCACGACGACAGCGCTCATGCCGCTTTCCTCTGGTAACGGTTCAGTGTTTCGAACAGGGCGCTGATTTCCGCCTTGCTGACATTGCCGGTGATAGAGATACGCAACCTCGAAGTGCCGCGCGGCACGGTCGGTGGTCGAATACCGCGCACATCGAATCCGTGTTCTGCCAGCGTGGCCGCCATTTCCATGGTTCGCCCGTCATCCCCCAGAATGACGGGTATGATCTGGCTGTTCAGAACGTCGTTCGGCACGCCAAAACGCCGTGCTTCTGCATGGGCATGCCGCAGACGTTCCTGCGCCGCATCAATTAGCGAGCTATCCGCCTTCAGCACGCTGATCATTGCCCGCACCAGCGCTGCGTTAAAGGGGGAGGGGGCGGTTGCAAAGATGAAAGGGCGCGCGCGGTTGATCAGGGCGTCGATCATCACCCTTGATCCGCAAATCAACCCGCCGGCAACACCAAGCCCTTTGCCGCAGGTGTGCAGCGTCAGCAGTTCCGCGTTCAAGCCATGCGCCAGCCCTTTGCCCTGCGGGCCGAATACGCCTGTGGCATGGGCTTCGTCCACAACAAGGATCGCGTCATTGGCGCGGGCCAGCTCCGACAATTCTGCCAAAGGCGCGAAGTCGCCTTCCATCGAGTAGATGCTTTCAACGGCAATCCAGATCTGACCGGAGCCTCCGGCCGAATGCCACTCCGCGATGACACGCCGCGCATCGGCGACATCGTTATGTGCAAACTCCAGTGTAGTGGCGCGGCCCATGCGCATGCCTTCATGCGCGCTGGCATGAATCAATGCATCATAGAGAACCAGATCTTCTGCGGCGGGCAGGGTGGAAAAGATCGCCTGATTGGCCTGAAACCCACCGCCCATGAACAAGGCGGATTCGGCCTGGAAGAAGGCGGCGGCTTCCTGTTCCAACGCTTCATGCTCAGGGTGGTTGCCCCGCAACAGGCGCGACCCGCCGGACCCCAGCGGAACTCCACGGTCCAGCGCGTCTTGCGCCGCCACCTTCAGCATTGGAGACTGCGCCAGCCCCAGATAGTCATTGGAGGCGAAATCCAGGCCGCAACGAGTTGCGAGCACCCTATAGCGGTGCCGGTTGTTCAGAACATCCAGCATGGATTTCAGGCGGTCCAATGCCTTCATTCAGCCGCTTCCACGCAGCTCTGCCCGGCCACGGTTTCGACCTGCAAACCCAGTTTGGCAAACAGGATTGCGTCAGTATCTTCCTCGGGGTTTTCAGCGGTCAGCAGGGTTTCGCCCACAAAGATCGAGTTTGCTCCGGCCAGGAAACACATCGCCTGCATCTCATCGCTCATCTCACTGCGGCCAGCGGACAGACGCACGTAGGATTTTGGCATCATGATGCGGGCGGTTGCAATTGCGCGTACAAAGTCGATCGGGTCGATTGGCTTGGCATCGGCCAACGGTGTGTCTTCCTGTGGCATCAGCATGTTGATCGGCACGGAGTCGGGCGCAGGGGACATGTTGGCCAGCGTCACCAGCATGTCGACGCGGTCCTGAATTTCCTCGCCCATGCCAAGGATGCCACCCGAGCAGACCTTGATTCCGGCTTCCTGAACCCGGTTCATCGTGTCGATCCGGTCCGCGAAAGTGCGGGTTGTGATCACTTCGGAGTAGTACCGTTCGGACGTGTCGATATTGTGGTTGTAATAGTCCAGACCGGCATCCCGCAAACGGACGACCTGGTTGTCGTCCAGCATGCCGAGCGTCATGCATGTTTCCATGCCAAGGTCGCGCACGCCCTCTACCATGGCTACAAGCGCGTCCATGTCCCGTTCCTTGGGCTCGCGCCAGGCGGCCCCCATGCAGAACCGGGTCGCGCCGCCATCCTTTGCCTTGCGCGCCTCGTTCAGAACACGCTGAACCTCAATTAGTTTTGACGCCGACAGCTTCGAGCCGTTTCGAGCGGACTGCGAACAATATGCGCAATCCTCGGCGCAGCCGCCGGTTTTGATCGAGAGCAGCTTGGATGTCTGGATCTTGTTTGGATCAAAGTTTTCGCGGTGAACCGTCTGAGCGCGAAACAGCAAATCCATCAAAGGCATGTCGTACAAGGCTTGCGCGGCCTCGCGGGTCCAGGTGGGGGTCGATTGATCCATTTTATCGATACTTTTCCTAGGCGTCTGTCTTTCCGGCTTTTATTATTGATAAACCCAAAAACTACAACTGGAATCTCCCATGTGGAATGGCATTCAGGCGAAAACCAGCGAATTGAACGCGTTGCTAGCCAACACGGCGCTGCAGTGCAGCGCCGCGCCGCGGAAACGCACGCAAAATAGTATGTTAGTCAGTCGTCCGCGCCACCTTGACTTTGGTCAGACAGGAACGTGTCAGGGCAGTCTACTTCTTCAAGTTTCCGGTTTTTGATCCACCAGAACCGGGTTCCTACATTCCGCAGAAAACTTCGGTCGTGACTGACCAGCAGGCAGGTTGCGTCATGTTCCGTCAGTTCGGCCTCAAGCGCCTCTTGCCCGTCAATGTCCAGATGATTGGTCGGTTCGTCGAGCAAATAGAAGTTAGGTGCCTTTAGCCGCAGCATCAGCATCGCCAGCCGGGCCTTTTGGCCACCGGACAACGCTCCAATTGTCGTGTCTTGCATCTGGTAGTCTATTCCAGCCCCGGCCAGGACCGAACGCGCCCTCTGATCGCCGATGGAAAACCGTGCTACCACCATAGCCAAAGGAGTTTCCGCATCATCAAGCTGGCTCAGATGCTGATCGGAAAAGCCGGGAACGATGGATGCTGCGTATTTGATGCCATCTTCCGCCCCTGCCAGAGCTGCCTGTATCATCTGGATCAAACGTGTCTTGCCAGCACCGTTCGCGCCAAGCATCACAACTCTGTCTCCGCGCGCAATCCACTTCCGGCCGGTCTTGAAAAGTAATTGCCCGTTTGGCGAGCGAACAGGCACATCATCCAAAAAGACAAGCGCCTTGGCGTGGGTGCCGCTGTTCCCCAGCCGGATATCGCCTGCAGATTGTTCGTGGTGAACGTGACCGATTGCCTGTACCAGCTTGTCGGCCCTTAGTAACAGCTGTTTGGTTTTGGTCAGCAACAGATCAGAGCCGGAATTCACACCAACGTTCTTCAGTTTTGCCGCCTGACGACGAAGCTGCCGGGCCTTGTTCAGTTCATTGGCTTGCTGCCGCTCATCGGCTGTGTCAGATTCTGCAAGGGCGGCACGTGCCGATGAGTATGACGCCGAAAACACGCGGGAATTTTCGGGGCGCAGAAACAAGGTACGATTGGTCGTGGCATCCAGAAACGCCCGGTCATGCGAGGCGATCACAACCGGCACGTCGCACGGCAATGCGCCAAGCCAGTTTTCCAGCAGCGCAATCCGGTTAAGGTCAAGATGGTTGGTCGGCTCGTCCAAGAGCAGCAGGTCCGGTCTGGTGATCCAGACCGCGGCCAGCATGGCAGTGCGCTGCCATCCGCCGCTGAGATCGCGCAGCGGCCTGTGATGCAACTCATAGGGGATCTGAAGGTCATCCAGCACGACATCCACGCGCCAGCTTTCATAGTCCGCCTGCTCTGGTGGCAGGGCCGCCAGGACCCAATCGTGCAAGCTGTGCGCCAGCGCGCCGGCCGGAATGTTCTGTTTTACGTGTCCGGCTCGCAAGCCGCGAGCGCGGGTAACCTCTCCGGTTGTTGGCTCATGGTCGCCCGACAGGCATGCAAACAGCGTGGACTTGCCGCGTCCGTTTGCGGCCACCAGACCGATCCGGTCGGCTTTCGATATGGTCAGGTTGAGGTCAGAAAATAAAGTCGCGCCAAGGGTCACGCCCAAGGCATTGATGTTGATGACAGTCATGGAAATCTCGCACCCAGAAGGTATGGCCGCACAGCGGCTTTGAGCAGACCGTCGATGAAAGGTGTCTCGGGTCGGCCCTGTAAACGGATCTACAGGGCGAAACGGGGACCGTGCTGAAGTCGGCGGATGATACGCATGTTCAGCTCGTGCCCTCCTTTTGTTGGTTGTTACCTTTGCGTCAGGCTAGGAAAACTGCGGGCGATTGGCAACCGCCTTGGCCATCCATCGCAGAAAATTTGGGTCAGTTTTGCCGGTTCACGTTGACGGTAGCCATTCTGAAGAAAATCGAATAATCAGAGCTTCACGACGTCATCAGGCAGAAAAACAGTCCCGTGTTCGACCTACCCGCGCAGCGCGCGCATCTTTCCGAAAAATATGACCTCAGCCCATCGCCGGAACTGGCCGCCAGCATGGCGGACATCTACGCGCGCATGTCCCGCGTTGTGTCCCCGGCGGACTGGGCGATCTATGCCCCTTACGTGAAGGCGATCAATGATCTGAAAGCCGAGCGGAATGCGGTCGTCCTGGGCCATAACTATATGACGCCAGAGATTTTTCACGGTATCTCGGACTTTGGGGGTGACAGCCTTCAACTGGCGATCAAGGCGACTGAGGTCGAGGCAGATGTGATCGTGCAATGCGGTGTGCATTTCATGGCGGAAACCTCCAAGATCCTCAGCCCGGAAAAGACGGTACTGATGCCGGATATGGAGGCGGGATGTTCGCTTGCCGAGTCCATTACAGCCGAGGGAATCGCGGAAATGCGCCGCCGCTATCCAGGCGCACCGGTTGTGTCCTATGTGAACACGACCGCCGAGGTCAAAGCCGCATCCGACATCTGCTGCACCTCGTCGAACGCGGCGCAGATCGTGGCCGCGCAGGACAGTGAAACGGTCATCATGACGCCGGACCAGTACCTGGCCCAGAATGTGGCACGTGACGTGCCGCAAAAGAACGTGGTCTGGTGGGAAGGGTCCTGCATCGTTCACGAACAATACAGCGCCAGCGATCTGCGCGATTTCCGTGAATGGAATCCCGGTACGCGCCTGATTGCGCATCCTGAATGTCCACCGGACGTGGTGAATGAGGCCGACTTCTCCGGATCGACCAGCGGCATCATCAAGTATGTCACAGAAGAAAAGCCCGAGAAAGCACTGCTGATCACGGAATGTTCGATGGCGTCGAACATCGCCGATGAATTGCCCGAAGTCGAATTTGTCGGGCCGTGCAATATGTGCCCGTACATGAAAAAGATCACGCTGGAAAAGGTGCTTTATGCACTCGACACGATGACCGGTCAGGTCGAGGTTGACGCGAGCATTGCCGAAAAGGCGCGGTTGTCCGTGCAGCGAATGATCGACCTGTCCCGCAAGCTGGGTATTTGACCCAGCCGATGCAGGAAATTGTGACTCCAAGGGTGGTCATTATCGGCGCCGGGCTGGCCGCCGTTTACGCCGCGTTGAAACTGGCACCACGACCCGTTGTCATGATTTCGCCCGAGCCGCTGGGGTCAGGGGCCAGTTCCGCATGGGCACAAGGCGGGGTCGCCGCTGCCATGGCTCCGGGTGACAGTCCTGAAGCCCATACCGAAGACACCATCCGTGCCGGGGCCGGGTCCGTTCTGCGTGAGGTTGCCGAATACGTGACCCGCTCTGCCCGCGACCATGTTCTGGATCTGACTGATCTGGGTACTGATTTCGATCGCACGCCGGACGGGGCCTATATTCAATCCCGCGAGGCCGCCCATTCCGCTGCGCGCGTGGTGCGGGTGAAAGGGGATCAGGCAGGCGCGGAAATCATGCGCGCTCTGATTGCCGAATTGCGCCGGACCCCGTCGGTTCAGGTGATCGAAGGGGTTCAGGCCATCGGGCTGGAAAGCGACGGCAAACATGTAAGCGGCGTCTACCTGACTGCTGCTGCCGACAACGGCGCCAAACCAGTGCTTCTGCGCGGGGCCGCACACATTCTGGCGACTGGCGGGTCCGCGGGGCTATACGCCCAAAGCACCAATCCGGCGCGTATCCGCGGGCAGGGGATCGGCATGGCCGCCCGCGCCGGGGCGCGAATAGCTGATGCTGAGTTCGTCCAGTTTCATCCGACCGCAATGGATGTCGGCGAAGATCCAACGCCGCTGGCCACCGAGGCATTGCGCGGTGAAGGGGCGGTTCTGATCGACAAAGCCGGGAAGTGCTTCATGCAAGGGGTTCATGCCGATGGTGATCTGGCGCCCCGGGATATTGTTGCCCGGGCAGTTTACTTGCAGGCGCAATCCGGACAGCGGCCTGCGTTGGACACAAGGGCGGCCATTGGTGTGGAAATCACAACGCAATTTCCGGCCGTGACCGACGCCTGTATTCGCAATGGGGTGGATCCCGTTTCCCAACCGATCCCTGTCACGCCCGCAGCTCACTACCACATGGGGGGTGTTGAAGTAGAACTTAACGGCCGCAGCACCCTCACAGGGCTTTGGGTTTGTGGCGAAGCCGCATCCACGGGCCTGCACGGAGCCAATCGCCTCGCCTCAAACGGGTTGCTGGAGGCGTTGGTCTTTGCCCGCACCTGCGCCCAAGACATCGCAGCGAATACGGCAGCGGAGCCTTGCCCTGAGGTCTCGATTGACCCGGCTAAAGGTGACCCGAAAACAGAGGTCCCGGCGGTTTCAACTCTGCGGCGGGTCATGACGGATTACGTGGGCGTTGTTCGGAACGGCAAGGGATTGCGCCTAGCGCTGTCCGAAATCGCCAGGCTCGAAAAACAAAGTGCGGCATCGGCCACATTTCTGAACATGACCGCAACCGCCACCCTGATTACCGCGGCCGCGCTGATGCGCGAAGAAAGCCGCGGCGCGCATTTTCGGTCCGATTTTCCCCAGACAGATCCCGGCCCCGGTAAACGCTCAGCTTTGACACTCGGCGAGGCCGTGACACTGCGCGACCGCATCGCAAAGGTTCCACAATGACAATCCCGACATTGCCTGACATGATCCTGGAGCCCCTTGTCCGGGCTGCATTGATGGAGGATCTCGGCTCCAATGGCGACATCACCACCCTGACCGTTATTCCGGCAGGAACGCAGTACACGGCCCGTCTCAACGCGCGCGAAGACGCTGTTGTTTCCGGAATGCAGGTCGCGGAACTGGCTTTCCGTCTGGTCGACCCATCACTTCAGATTACGCCGCTTGTTGCCGACGGACAGCGGTGCGCCAAAGGTGAAACGCTGATGGAAATCAGGGGCAGCGCCGCCTCGATCCTGTCCGGAGAACGCGTCGCGCTGAACTTTGCCGGACGTTTGACTGGCGTGGCGACAAAAACAGCGGCCCTTGTGGCGGAAACCAAAGGTACAAAGGCGCGCATCACCTGCACCCGCAAGACCACGCCCGGCCTGCGTCTGGTCGAAAAACAGGCCGTCCTGCATGGCGGCGGTTTCAATCACCGGTTTTCCCTGTCAGATGCAATCCTGATCAAGGATAACCATATCGCCGCCGCCGGTGGAATCGCCGCCGTTCTGCGGGCTACGAAATCCCGTGCCTCACACATGATGAAGGTCGAGATCGAGGTCGACCGCCTGGATCAACTGGCCGAAGTCCTGGATGTCGGTGGCGCGGATGTGGTTCTTCTGGACAATATGTCCGTGGAAACCCTGGCAAACGCGGTCGAGATGGTCGACGGACGTCTGGTAACCGAGGCGTCGGGAAACGTAACCCGTGAAACGGTAGCGGCAATCGCCGCCACCGGAGTGGACTATATCTCTTCCGGCGCGCTGACCCATTCCTACCGGACAATCGACCTAGGCCTGGATTTCTGAACTGGGCTCATCCCGTCTCAAAAAGCTAACAGGCCACACAGGGTCGAGAGCACAGCGGCCACATCCGAGTGAGGAGCGCAAGTTTTTCTCAAAACGCCCCATCTCCGATTGACGTTCGCTTCGAATTGACTAGAAAAGGCCGTCACAGTCCGGCCCAATACAGGGCTTGGCGAACATAACTAGGCCGCTGTAGCTCAGCTGGTAGAGCACGTCATTCGTAATGATGGGGTCGGGGGTTCGAGTCCCTTCAGCGGCACCACTTTAACATCCAGTTGCGTCCGATTTTGACTGATAGTAGCTTGTAGTTGCAGGATTTATACTGTCGGATTGTCCGATGTTGTCCTGCCACGTGCGCTGTAATCTACCCCCAAATGGGGTGCCGAATTGGGGTACGTGCCACACGATGACTGGAAGGTACCCCCAATGCCTGTCTTGAGCGACGCACGGATTCGGGCTCTAAAACCTAAGGAGAAGCCCTACAAGCAGGCCGATTTTGACGGACTATATTTGCTGGTAAAGCCGAACGGTTCGAAACTCTGGCGCTTCAAGTATCGTTGGCTCCAAAAGGAAAAGCTGCTGGCGCTGGGCAAGTATCCTGAAGTGACACTGGCTGATGCGCGACGGAAACGCGACGACGCCCGCGGCCTGATCGCAAATGGCAAAGATCCTTCCAGCGTTCGCAAAGACAAAAAAGCCAGAGAAGAGGCAGAGAACAACGCTACCTTCTCCAAGTTGGCGGCAGAACTGCTGGAAAAAAAGCGCAGTGAAGGCCGTGCCGAAGCAACGCTGACAAAGACCGCCTGGTTTCACCGGCTACTTTCCGCAGACATCGGGAAAATGCCGATCACGCAAATAACAGCACGGGATATTCTGGTTCCGCTGCAGAAGATGGAAAAAAAGGGCAATCACGAAAGCGCCGTACGGATGCGGTCTGCTGCCGGGGCTGTCTTTCGCTATGCCATTGCCCTAGGACTCGCGGATAACGATCCGACCTATGGTTTGAAGGATGCCCTAATCCGGCCCCAGGTACAGCACCGCGCGGCAATCACTGATCCGGCGCAGGTCGGTGCATTGCTCCGGGCTATCGACGGGTTTTCCGGTCAAAGAACTACGCGCCTCGCGTTGCAACTGCTCGCGTTGACTGCCCTGCGCCCCGGAGAGTTGCGAATGGCGGAGTGGGATGAGATCGACGAAGCCAGAATGGCGTGGACCATTCCGGCACATCGCGCCAAGATGCGTCGGCCTCACACAATACCGCTGTCCCGCCAAACCTTCGATCACTTGAAGGAACTGCGCGAACTGACGGGCTGGGGCAAGTTGCTCTTTCCATCGGTACGTTCATCCAAGCGCTGCATGAGCGACAATACTTTGAATGCCGCGCTGCGCCGCATGGGGTATGAGAAGGACGAGATGACGGCGCATGGCTTTCGGGCAATGTTTTCCACATTGGCCAATGAATCCGGCCGCTGGCATCCGGACGCCATTGAGCGAGCCCTCGCCCATGTGGAAAAGAACGAAATCCGCCGGGCATACGCACGCGGCGCTCACTGGGATGAGCGAGTTGATTTGACACAGTGGTGGGCAGATCAGCTTGATAAGATGAAGAAGGACAAACTGGGACATGATTGAATGTAAACAGGCCCCGGTACAACCTGCTGAACACTTGATGCAGGCTTGGATCTATCAGAGCAGTTGGTCTCTCGAAGAAGCCGTCCCACTGGCGCTGGGCATTTCGCCAGATGATGCCGGAGTCGCACAGGTGCTGAATGACCATAGCGCGCTACTAACCAGAGCGAAGCAGTCAGGTGAACGATTGGGCGCGCCTGTGTTTTGGCTTTGGTGGGCAGAGCGCAACAACCTACCGTTCCATACGGATTGGTGGCTGGCCATCACACCGGAAGGTCCGATCGCATTTGACGGTCAGCATTTTGCCCATCGGAGGAAGGAAATTCTGTCCCCCGACTACGCCGGGCAGGAACGGCGTCTGATTGGGGAATGGGTCCGAAAACCTTATTGGACAGCCCGCGAGGCAATCGATTTGTCGCTGAACTTTAAGCCATTCAGCACAGATAGCTGGCACGGCATCGCCCCGGAAACCGGAGAGACGATACGTGAGCGTAACGACAGGTTCCTGATTTTGGAAAGGGCGTTAGAGATCGGGGAAATCAGTGAGAAGGCGCCTGCAAAGGACTATCTGCTTTGGCTGGCGAAAAGGGGGTATTATGTGTCCTTAGCGTGGCGGCGTGCCGTAGGGATGCCGCCTCACAATAACCAGCATCCGGATACTGTTGTCGAGAATGCGGAAATCATCGCGGAGAACGATAAACTTCGAGATATGCTGCGAGCGAAAGATGAGCGCCTGTCTGAATTGGACGCAAAGCTAGAGGCCTCTTCCTCCGCCGAAAATAGCCGGGCTCAAAAGTCTGCAAGCACTACACGGATCGCAACGCTTCAAAAAGCCCTCATTGCCTGCGCAGTGGACGGCCACAGCTATACGCCCATTCAAAAACGCTCTGATGTGCCGAAGCAGATTGCGGACAAGGCTGCTGAACTTGGCTGCGGGGTGGACCAACAAACGGTTCGCAGGCTTCTTAAGGATGCCAGTGAGTTGCACGTCAACAGCGACTATTGGAGCGACTGAACCCTTAAAAATATAATTCACATCGTGGATCCACGATCGGGCTTCGTGGATACTCGCTGCACAAGACCGGACCTCGTCAGCCTTGGACCATCTGTAACAAACATAGATGGACTACGATGCAATTTGACGATCTTCCCGACGATGCGCTGCTGCGCGAAAAGCAGATCCTGCACCCTCACGGTCCCGTGCCTGTATCCCGTTCGACGTGGTGGGCAGGCGTCCGCGCTGGGCGCTTCCCTCAGCCTGTTCGCCTCGGACCTCGCACAACAGCTTGGCGTGTTGGTGACATCCGCGAACTCTTGCGGGAGGGCGCTTGATGTACCAGCCCCAGAGCTTTTCTCTTTCCCATAACTGGGCATCTCGGAATGGGGGTGCCGATGGCTAAATTCAGCTACAATTCTGCAATGGGGGATCTGTTCGCAGATCCCTCTACTGCCGTTTCGCAATCGCCTGTGTCTGACACCAATCAAGGCGGGGTTCCGGCTCAAGTTCAGCTTCACTCCAATCCGCCCGCTCTGACGTCAGTGCAGGTTGCTGCATTGGAGGCGATAGAAGCTGAAAACCTCGGCGAAGACGAACGTTATCTCAAAGACGTTGAAGTGGCCAAACGCTTCGGTATCGCTCGCCAAACAGTTTGGAAACGCGTGGAGCTTGGTGTTCTACCCGCACCGATCAAGCTGCCTCCAAACAGCAGTCGCTGGCGCCTATCCAGCCTGCTCGCATTTGAGAAAAAACTGGCTGAAGCATCACGCCAAACCAAAAAGATAAGTCGCAAGTCAGGGCGCGAAATATGACGCGGGCCCACTACAAGGTAAAGGTCTGCCAAGATCAAGTCTATTCGGTAGATGAACTATGCAAACTCTACAATGTTCGCCGCAATGCCATCACCGACTGGATGAAATCCGGCCTGCGGAAATCAGACGATCTGCGCCCTTTTGTTTTTCGTGGGGCTGAGCTGCAACGCTACCACAATGGCCAGAAGCGCAAACCGCTGGCTAAACTGAAGCAGGGTGAGTTCAATTGTTTGAGCTGCGGCAGTGCAGGCTATCCCGCTCCTCAGTCGATCTCGCTGATGACTACCTCCAGTTTTCGGTACATGGCAACGGGCGTCTGCGCTACCTGCGACGCCCAGGTAACAAAGTTACTGAAAGCGTCAGAATACGACAGCATAAAAAAATGCCAAAAGACGGGTACCAGCCTGGCTCTAATAGACGAAAGTAATTGCGAGATCCCAGCTGATACCGGGAATAAACCCGACTTTCGCGAGACGGTTTGGTACCCGACAAACGATCGGATCGTGCATGAGTGGCAAATCTATGCTGGGCGCTTTGAGACTTCGACCAAGCGCGCCCATTTGCGCAGCATCCGCATGCTGGAGGTTTACCTAGGAGGCAAAGCCTTCGACAAGGTCACGCCGAAAGACGCCGCAGCCTTTCGTGATCATTTGGTCAATCTTGGCCAAACGCCCAAAGCGCATGGAGGTTTGGGCAATTCCACCATCCGGCACCACGCTTCGCAGGTTCGCCAGTTCTTCGAATGGCTCCGGCTTCAGGACGGCTACAAGCGTTTGAACCAAAACATTCTGCTCTATCTAGCGCTTCCGAAGGCGGTACACGCCAAAACCCTGCCACGCGATGATCGCGACTATCTGACGATCGAGCAGGCGGAAAAGATGTTGGAGAAGATGCCAGATCGCACGATTGCGGAGCGCCGTGATCGCGCCATGGTGGCTTGTGCTTATGCCAGTGGGTTACGCGCCGCAGCGCTCACTACCCTGAGACTGAAACATATTGACCTTTGTAAAGGGGAGCTGGTTCAGGACGCCTTAGAAATGCGCGCGAAGAATGGGAAGAGCTTTCGCAGTGTTTTCTTCCCGCGTACTGAAGCCTTCCAAGAGGTCCTTGTATCCTGGCTTTCGGAGTTATTTGTACTGGGCTTCACCCAAGACGACGCTATCTTCCCTGAGCTTGCACATCTGAAACAACGAGGTCCAGAGATCAGCCCCGTACCCCCTATGAAATCCTCCTCAGCCGTGAGTTGTGCCTTTGATCTCGCCACCTCCCAGATCGGACGCAAATGCACACCGCACTCCGTTCGTGATACACTCAAGGCACTTGGGGATGAGCTCTGCACCTCTCCCAAAGACCGCAAAGCCTGGTCCCTAAACCTCGGCCATACGAACGAAAAAATCACGGAAATCTACTATGGGAAAATGTCGGACCAGCAACGTCGCAGCATTATTGAAGGGCTTTCTACTGGTGGTTTGCTGACCGCCAAGGAAAACGCAATGGTGCTCGACTTCTATGAAAGCCGCTTCGAACGCGGCAGTGACGAGTACAACATGGCCAAACGTCTAGCCGAAAGGCGTGCGGCTGCTCGCGACGGAAATGAGGTGCTGGAGTAGGGGCAATTGCTGCGCTGGCCACGAACGGCAGAGATGCGCGGAAAGCAGACTTTGGAAAGTGCAGCAGATTGCTCCAAACGGTCATTGCTTCAGATAGCAGCGTACGTCGGCTATGAGCCCAATGCGGACTTTCGAAATGTCATCTTGCTTATGTCGAGAAGAAGGCAAAAGCAGTTTATAGGGCTACTTCTCGAACGAGCGTGCAATAGCGGCCCAGCCGAGTGCGATGTTTTCTTTTTCCGTGCACAGTATCAACGGCTGCTATCTGGCGGATTGAAGTGCTGGTTCGTCTCGTCCGCAGGGCAGTTGACCACTCAACCAGAGATCGCTTCTCATTATACCCATACAGCGACGTTCGCGGTTCGTTACCGTGCTATCAATCATCCAACGGCTGCGATATCTGGCGCTCGTTCTGTCGCTCTCCGTCGAATGCAAAGCGGACAACGCTGACCTTTTCAGCGCTTACTTCGATGCGAGGTTTCTGAAAATGATTGCACAACGCAACAACAGTGCCCGGACCTTGTACTTTACCAATCTGGAAAACGTGTCGTGACGTAGCTGGGGAGTCGGTCTGTAAACAGCCGTTTCAGCGTGGATCTTAAGACAATGCCCACTGTTGTTTTCGCGGGGCTTCCGTTCTTTGGAGAGTAGCCAATCGCTTGCCGCGTTTCGGTGATATCCCAGCGCATACCTGGGTTATCTGACATTAGGTTCAGGGCTGCGAAGGAAATATCCTTGGCATCTATTGCGGCGCGCATTCCTCCTAGAAAGTCCCGATCACTCAACCACATTTCCTGACCCCACCGGCCCATCGCCATGTGTGTGCCGGGTTGGTTGCCGTGAGTCCATTGCGTCCAGCCGATGCGCAAGCAGATGACCGACAGTCCGTGATGCTCGGCGAAATAGGCCCCTGTCCGTTCACAGAATAACTTTGACATGCCGTAGGCGTTTACTGGCCCTGGTGGTGTCGCGCTGTTGAGCACCTCATGCGTGAACCTTTTGTCGCCGTGAACCCAGTTGGAGCTGGCAAGAACCACGCGGCTGACGCCCATGGCTGCCGCATGGTGATAGAGAGAAAGCGTTGCATCCATATTGTGTTTGATCGCGGAGGCCCAAGTGGCGGAGGGCTCTCGGTCACCAGCTAGATGCACGATAACGTCCACTCCCTTTAGCAAACTGACCCAACTGCTGTCGTCGGACAGGTCTGCGGCGTGAATGTCGGGATGATCAACGGGGCGAATGTCGATGCCAGAAACGGTGTAGTCGGGGTCGCTTTCTAGCGCGTCAAAAAGTTTGCGGCCGAGATGCCCACCAGCGCCTGTAATCAGGACATGCATGACAGGAACTCCTTGTTGTTTGTGAGCCCCAATCGCATTTGGGTTGCATCTTCATCCGTCAAGACGCGGAACGTCTGCCGAAAACTCAGCGTTTCATTTGGTGCAAGCTTGCGTGCCGGGGAGTGCCACTCCGCTTCGCAATAGGCGTAATCGGCTGAATTAAAGACCTCAAACGGATAGTCGTGTGCAAATTGATCGCCCTTTTGAGGTTCTGGTACCGAGCACATTAGCAACGGGGCATCGGCGCCGCACCGTATCAATGTACGACCGTTGGGGTTCGGTAGCCCGACCTTGAATTCCTGCTGTCTGTTGCAATCCACGACAATGCTTTTGCCGTGCGTAGCTATCATCCCTTCGGAAGAGCCAAAAACAGGATAAAACGCGGGGTCTTCCAACTCGACACCGATCTTGGCAGTGGTGTTAAGCATCATGACTGACCAAATGCCGGTGAGGCGAGAGGAGGTCCCATGGTTGACCACGATGTGTTCTATTTCCCAGCTTTCCGCCGAGGTCAGCGTGATGCGGCGCGACACTGACAAGTGCGAGGTCGGGCATACTGCGCTGGTCATGTCGATACGAGTGCTGCTTCTTGAAGTGATCTGGTAAGAGCCGCTGTCCAACACGGGAAACGGAGCGCCGTTTACCCAGGATGCATCTGGGGCGATCCACGTCTTCTCTCCGCCCCAGAGCGGAAAACCAAATTGTGGAGAGCGTGTGGGCAGATCAGTAAGCCGTGTGTCATCGACATCCAAACCGTCGAGATCTGCGTTCTGAAATAGGAGGGAGCGACCTTGGAAGTTTATATCCCATAGGCGGCCCCCGATGCCGGGCAGGAGTGTCAGTTGCAGATCGTTTTGCTGCAGGTGAAGAACGCTCCATCTGTCCGACATGTACCCCCTCCTATCGGGTTCCCGGCGCGATCGAATGCGCCGGGACAATCGCTTAGGTGTGTTTGAACTGGACGACGTTTTCGGCCGTAATCGGCATAACCCCGGTCTCAACGCGCTCCGGCAAAGGGTTGATGCCAGCCGCCTTCCAATCGGGCAAGACCTTCAGCGCGTCTGTGTTCTGCCAATGCATCATGTGGAAGGCTAGAAAGATCTCAAGATAGGATTTCTGTGCCACAGCGCCGTGAATTGTGCCGTCTTCGATATAGGGAAGCATATCATCATTTCGGTCCATCGCGACGATCTTAATGTCCTTGCGTCCCGCCTCATTGACGGCAATTGCAGCGCCTTTGCCGCTGTCGCCGTCCGTGCCGCCAATTCCAACAATATCCGGGTTCGCCTGAATTGCCTGAAGGTAGGCTGTCGGCGCATAGGAAGGGTCGGCCTTATCGTTGACGACGTCGACCACTTCGATATCCGGGTATTTCTCAGCAAAGATTTGTTTGTACCCCTCGACCCGCTCCAATGTGGAGGGGGCAGGGAAAGTGCCGAGGATAACCTTGCCTTTCCCGCCAATCGCTTGCGCGAGCATTTCGCCGCCGACACGTCCTGCCTGAACGCCATTGATACCAAGGAATGTGGACCGGGGGCTGTCGGGAATATCGCCAATACAACATGTGACCGGAATGCCCGCCTCGACCGCACGTTCGACGCCGGGGGCCAGAGTGGCCGGATCACCGGGGAAGATAAGGATGCCTGCGGGACGTCTTGCGATCAGTTCATCCAATTGGCGTGCTTGTGCGGCCGTGTCGAAATCCAAGGGGCCCGTGAATGTGGCCTTGATGCCCATCAGTTCCTCAAGGTCTTCCATTGCATTTCGATAGTCCACCCAGAACGGCACCTGCGTGACGATGGACAGGAACACATACTCCTTGCCGGCCGCTTGCGCCATGGCTTCTTTGGACAGCATGGGCAGTCCGAACGCTGCGGCCAATCCAGCGGTGGTGCCCGCTGTCAGCAGCCTGCGCCGATTCACGTTCAATTCAGTCATCGTAGTCTCCCTGTTTTGGATCTTTGGTTGTTGTTGAGTTTTGGAAAGCTTCGGGATTAGCCCCGTTTGCTTCGGATCAGCATGTCCAAGGCGACCGCTGTAACGAGTACACCGCCGATGACGATCATCTGCCAGTAGATCGATACAGCCAGCATCGTCATAGTGTTGTTGATCAACGCAACGAAAACGACGCCGAGGAAAGCACCAAGAATAGTACCTTCGCCGCCGCGTAGAGATGCGCCACCGATGACAGCCGCTGCCAGAACCTGAAGTTCGATACCGTTTCCTGCCGTGGGCGTGCCGCTCATCAGGCGGGAGGCCAGCAAAACACCCGCCAAAGCAGCCAGAATACCGGTCAGTGCGTACAGAATGATACGTACGCGTGTGACATGGATGCCTGACAACATCGCGGCCTTTTCATTGGCGCCGATGAAATAGACCTGACGGAAAAAGCGCGTATGGCGGACGGCCAGGTCAAACAGAACGACGAGCAGAATGGTGAACAAGACGATTACCGGAAAGCCGCCTATGTCAGCTTTGCCGATCCAGGCAAATGATGCCGGCAGGCTTGAGACAGAAAAACCTTCGGTCAGGACAAGAGCGATGCCTCGCGCGATCGACATCGTGCCGAGGGTCGCGATAAGCGGATTGATCCCGAGGCCGGTCACGAGCAAACCGTTCACTACCCCGACAATTCCACCCAACACTAATCCGCATACCACAGCGAGCGGAATTGGCATGCCAGTCAAAAGCAGCATGGCTACGACGGTAGAAGACAAAGCCATAACCGATCCAACGGAAAGATCGAACCCGCCGGATGCAAGTAGGATCGCCATACCGATCACGATGATCGCGGTGGGGGCCATGCCCACGGCCACGGCTCGAAAGTTCGAGAAGCTGAGGAAATAGGGATTAACGTTGGACATCACGATGATGATGGCGGCGATCAGAACGATCAGCGTCAGTTCACGAATATCGACAAAAGCTTGTAGAACACGGCGCAGCAGCGGACGCTTCATGGGCAAGTTGGCTTGAGCGGTCATGGTCACGTCGCGACTCCTGATTGATTGGTTTGGGGTGCGTCCACAATTGGAACGGAATTTCCAGCGGCCATTTGAAGAAGCGTGGTTTCGGTTGCCTCAGCGGCTGCGATGTCTCCCATGAGGTGACCGTCGTGGACGACAAGGATGCGGGTCGAGAGAGAGACCAGTTCGGGAAAATCGGATGACACGACGAGGATGGCCATTCCCTCGGCTGCTCGACGCAAAAGTTCCGTGTGGATTTGGAATTTGGCTCCGACATCGACCCCTTTTGTGGGCTCCTCAATGATCAGAAGAGCTGGCGCGCGTTTGAGCCACTTGGCCAACATAATCTTTTGCTGATTGCCCCCTGAGAGATCACCAACAAGTTCGTTAATCCCGCTGGTTTTGACACTGAATGCGTCAATGGCTGTTTGGCTGGCTGCTTTGATCGAGCCCGAACGCATGAACCCAGCAGACGCATGATCGGAAAGACTGGCCGCGATCAGGTTGTCGCTGAGTGATTGTTCCAGAAAGAGGCCTTCAGTCTTGCGCTCCTCGGGAACAAACCCGACCCCAGCACGCATCGCCTGCCGCAAGGACGCAAAGTTAACAGGCTTGCCGTGCAGTCTGATCTCCCCGGTCGCGCCATGCATCAACCCGACAATCGATCGAACAATCTCGCTGCGGCGAGCGCCCATCAACCCTGCCATCCCTACAATCTCTCCGGCTTTAATGGAGAAAGAAATGTCTTCGAATTCATCTGGATGGGTTAATTCTTGGACATGCAAAACCTCTTCGCCGTTAACCTTACCTGACCGCGTGACATCACCGGGGTGAGCGCCGCCGATCATCTCGGCGACGACTTGTTCCTGAGAAGTTTCCGAAACCGGTAAAGTGCTGATGTGGCGCCCATCTCGCAAAACGGTAATGCGATCCGAGATCTGGAAAATCTCGGCCATATGGTGGCTGACATAGACGATGCCAATCCCTTTCTTTGTCAGGGACTTTAGGACTTCGAATAATGCGTCTACTTCGTCGGGTGCCAATGCCGATGTCGGTTCATCCAGCAAAAGGACGCGGGAATTCAACGACAGAGCCTTGGCGATTTCAACAATCTGGCGGGAGCTGATCGGCAAGTTTTCCACGGGTGTTGAGACGTCGATATCCAGACCGAATTCCGCCAGCAACGCCTCCGCTCGGCGGCGCAGTTCGGGCCAGTCAACTACGCCGAACCGGGTGGGTACGCGGCCCGCGTAGATGTTTTCTGCAACAGAGAGCGCGCCAGCGAGGCTGAGCTCTTGGAAAACACAGCCGATGCCCAGGGATTGCGCATGCGACGGGCTTTCGACCCGCTGTTCCTTGCCGTCGCACAGGATACGCCCAGCAGAAGGTTGGTGAAGTCCATAAAACAGGCCGAGACAGGTGGATTTTCCGGCGCCGTTTTCCCCGCATAGCGCGTGAACTTCGCCGGGTCTCAATTCAAAGTCGACGCCATCCAAAACAATGTTCGTGCCGAAGCTTTTGCCAACCCGATCCAGCTGGATCAGTGGCTGTAGCCCCGGTGAGTCAGGTTTCATTGCTGGCGTCATACAAGCTTCCTCCCGCCTTTTGATTGGCATCTGATATCTCAGATGTCAACTGAAAAAGAAAAGACCGTGAGGTGCCCAAAAGAAAGGGGCGGCGCCGTTCTGGCCCGCCCCCGTCACAACGAAGCTACGTTTTTGCTAGGATGCGGTCGCTCCTTCGAGGACGATGGCGGCGCTTTTGTAGGCTTGTCTGGTGCGGTCAATATGCGCTGTGAGAAGAGATTTGATTTTGGCCATGTCACCTTCGCTAACGGCAATAGCGATTTTCGAATGCTCGTCGAAGGAGAGCTCAGTATGCTGTGGCAGCTTCGCCAAATGGGTTCGCAATGCGGCAATCTTACCGATGTAGCGTGTATAGCTGGCCGTCAGATAATCGTTACCGGCATGTTCAAAAATCAACTGATGAAATGTGGTATCCAGTGAAAGGTAGCCCTTTTCATTACCTCGCCTGCGTTCCTTCTCCATGTCCTTCACGACACGCTGCATGTCGCTGGCAAGACCTTCCGGGTTCCGTAACAACGCAAGTTCAAAGGCGGCAGTTTCGATAGCCTGTCTGAAATCGCAGATCTGAGTCACTTCCGGCTCAGACAGCGAAAAAACGCGTGCGCCTTTTTGAGGCTCGATACTGACCAACCCTTCGTCACGTAATTGAGCGAGTGCTTCGCGTACTGGCGATTTTGATACGCCCAGCTCTTCGGAGATTTTTCGCTCCGACAAAACCTGACCCATTTTCAGGGAGCCATCGATAATACTATTCCGCAAATGTTCCAGTGCGAGTTCACGCAAAGACTTGGGTCTCTCAAGCGCCATCTGAGGATATCTCCAAAAAAAGGTGTTGCCAGATGCAAGATATCTGATACACCAGATTAGGCAAGCTGGTATATCAGATATCAGAATGTATTTGGGAGATCAAAAAGTGCGCGCAGAGTTGGTCGTCGATTGTAAGAACCAGCACGGGGAAGGGATTTTCTGGAATCCCGCCGATGGTCTTGTCTGGTGGACCGATATTGAAGGCTGTGCGCTTTGGTCATTTGATCCTGCAACGTCAGACACCGCCTCTCATGAGATGCCGGAGCGCGTGTGTTGCTTCGCGCCGCGCGCGTCTGGCGGTCTGATTGTTGCTTATGCGGATCGAGTTGTCTTGTTCGATTCGCCGAATAGCGAGCAAACCCTCGTGGCACGATTCGAGCCGAACAACCCAGAAACACGGCTGAACGACGGGCGAACCGATCGCCAGGGGCGATTGATTGTCGGAGGCATGAATGAAGTTTCTGGTAACGCCGACTCGTCGGTCATCTGCGTAGATAAGGATTTGAGTGTACGGACGATTATCGAAGGAGTGTCTTGCGCCAATTCGACTTGCTTTACGTCCGACGGTGAGACGATGTTCTTCGCCGATACCCCGGATCGGGAAATCGTCGCATTTGATTACGACACCAGCAGTGGAACCGTTTCGAACCCTCGGCAGCACGCTTCTTTTAATGATGAACCTGGCTTGCCTGATGGGTCCTGTGTTGATGCCGAAGGGGGTGTCTGGAATGCCGAATGGGAAGGCCATCGCATTGTTCGAGTCGCACCTGACGGCACGATAGATCGCGTGATCGAGGTGCCTGTCTGGAAGCCCACCTGTTGCGCTTTTGGTGGCCCTGATCTCGACACGCTGTTCATCACGACCTCAAGGCTGATGAGTGACGAAGCAACTTTAACAAAAGAACCGGAATCCGGCGGCCTCTATGCTGTGAAACCCGGCGTTCGTGGCGTGATCGACGCGCCATTCAAAGGATAACCAACGAAATTCTGGAGGAGAAAACTATGTTGAAAACGCTAATGACCACTACGCTTGCCGCAGGGTTCGCCACGCTGGCAACGGTCGCTCTGGCGGAAAATTATCCAGCGCCGGTTCCACTTGAGGACGGGGCACAAGCGCCGATCGATGCGATAGAACCCAAGAACGAAACGTTCCGGATCGCGTATATGCCGCCGGCGACCGAGTTCAACTACTACATCGCCATCGGTGAAGGCATCAAAGCGGTTGCTGCTGAGGCCGGGGTCGAAGTGTTCATGCTTGCGCCCCAGTCCGGTGCGGACATCAACGGCCAAATGGGCATGATCCAGGATGTGCTGACGCAGGACGTGGATGCGATAATCTTTGGAACACACGATGAATTTGCTGCGGCACCACTGCTGAAGCAGGCCGTCGACAAGGGCATGGCAGTTCTGATGATCAACTCGGACATTCCGAACTTCCCGACACCCATTCATGGCGTTGTCGGGTACTCTCAGCGCAACGGCACGCATGCTATCGCTGACTGGGCCATTGAGACTTATGGCGATAAACCGTTGAAGGTCGGCATTATCGAAGGGCAGCCTGGCTATCACTCAACCGAGCGTGTGGGTGGCTTCCTCGATGGTATCGAGGGCAACGAAAACTTCGACGTTGTGGTGTCTATCGACGGTAAATGGAACGTTGAGGGCGGCAACACTGCTGGTATGGACATCCTGCAGTCGAACCCCGATCTCGACATGATCTTCGCGGCGAACGACTACATGATCATCGGGGCATCCTTTGCTGCGAAGGCACTTGGCCGCAATGACATCGTTCTTTTGGGTAACGATGGCGACACGTCCGGCCTTGAAGAAATTGCGGCTGGCAACATCACGGCAACCGTCAACACCTCACCGTTTTTGATGGGTAAGGCGGCTATGCACGCAACCATTGATGCGCTCAACGGGTCCTATCCCGGCGGCTGGATCGAAACGCCCACATCAATTGAAGACAAAGACGGTGCGATCAACGTGCTGCAAGAGCCAGAAAAGCTCTTCCCGCAGCCGTCCAAAGAGTACTGAGCTTTCTCCCCGCTTCCCGGTGGCGCGTGCGCGTGCTGCCGGGTCGCAAACCGACCGAGTTTCACTTTTGTCGAGGCAATCGCAATGACACCCGCAACGCCACTTTGGGAGTTTGTCGATATCACCAAGGCCTATCCTGGGGTACTGGCGAATGACAAGGTCAGTATCCGGCTTATGCCCGGTTCCATTCATGGGCTGCTGGGTGAAAACGGCTGTGGCAAGTCGACTATGATCAAGACACTGTCCGGCGTGCAGCAACCCGATAGCGGTCAAATCCTGCACAATGGCAAGCCGGTCACGATCAGCGACCCGCAGGCGGCACGTGAACTGGGCGTCGCAACAGTTTTTCAGGAATTCTCTATCGTGCCCACCTTGTCGGTTGGCGAAAACATCTTCCTTGGCAATATGCCTCGGTCCCGCTTTGGCGTGATCGACTGGGCCAAGGTCCACAACGAAGCCGCGCGCGTTTTGGCGGAAATGGATGTCGATGTTTCTCCCGAAACGATCACCGGCTCGCTATCGGTAGGCGAGCAACAACTGGTCGAGATTGCGAAAGCCGTCGCGATGGACGCCCGCATGATCATCCTGGATGAGCCAACGGCGGCATTGGGTGAAGATGAAATTGAACGCCTGCACCAGTTACTGCGCAATATGCGTGAACGCGGAACCGCTATTCTCTATGTGTCGCACAGGCTGGATGAGGTTGAACGGATCGTTGATGAAGTGACGATCCTGCGCAACGGCTGTGTTGTGCGTGCAAGTGGCGAGACCAAGATCAACGTCTCTGAAATTGTCAGCGCAATGGTCGGTGAGGACATTGGTGAGCACTATCCCAAGGAGCAGAACGCGACCAAGGATGTTGTGCTGGAAGCGGCAGGTCTGGGCACCAATTCGGGCGTGAAAGATGTATCGTTCTCGTTGCACCGGGGTGAAGTTCTGGGCTTGGGTGGTGTATTGGGCAGTGGCCGCACAGAGATTGCCCGCGCCCTATTCGGGACAGATGAGCTAACCGCCGGGCAGATATCACTGAACGGCAAACCGGTTCGCTTTCGCCGGGAAATTGATGCGATCCGTGCGGGTTTGGCTCTTGTTCCAGAGAACCGAAAGTTTGACGGGTTGTTCTTCAATTTCCGCGCAAGCGGGAACGTAACCGCAGCCTCCCTCGGCGGGCTTAGTCGGTTCGGCGTGTTGAATCTCAAGGCGGAAGAGCAAGCCACCCATGACCTGATCCGCGATTTGGAAATCTCGACCCAGGCTGAGGAAAAGACGGTCAACTTCTTGTCTGGTGGTAATCAGCAGAAGATCGTGATTGCACGTTGGCTGTTCTCAGCTTCTGACATCCTGATCCTTGATGAACCGACGCAAGGGATCGATATCGGCGCTAAGATCGCTGTTTACAAGCTGATTAACAGGCTCACGCGGGCGGGAAAATCGATCATTCTGATCAGTTCAGACCATGATGAGTTGCTTGCGATGAGCGATCGAATTGCCGTCGTGCAGCACGGAACGATAGTGCGCACGGTCGATGCATCCGACCTTACTCATGACGACCTTGTGCGCGCATCCGCCGACACTCCTCAATCCAAGCCTAAGGAGGCTTTCGCATGAAGCGGATCTTTGACACCCAGTTGATCGGACCATTTGCAGCAATGGTGATCGTCGCACTGATCGTGGCACTTACGACGGAACGCTTCCTGAACCCGGGTAACCTTTCAAACCTGTCCCTACAGGTAAGCATCGTGGCCTTGATCGCAATCGGGTCTACTATCGTGATCTTCGCTGCGGGCATCGATCTGAGTTCCGGGTCTATGGTGGCGTTGCTGACCATGATCCTTGCGCAGATGCTGAAATTTGTTGGCATTCCACTGGTACTGGCATTGCCACTCATTCTTCTCATGGGCGGATTGCTTGGTCTGTTCATTGGGCTGATAACAGCCTACGGGCGTATCCCGTCTTTCATCACAACATTGGCAGCGTTGATTGCCTTCAGGGGCCTTGCGCTGACCTTCAACAATGGATCGCCGATCTTTTCGCTGGATCCGGCGCTGGAGCCAATATTTTACGGCAAGCTGTTCGGCGTTCCGATGCCTTTCTTCTACCTCGTGTTCTTCTACGTCCTTGCCGCGTTCACTATGAACTTCACGAAACTCGGCCGTGAGATCTATGCCGTGGGTGGCAACCCAGCCGCTGCCGTTCTGACGGGCATCAACGTACGTAAAGTTCAGACGACGACATTTGTCATCGCAGGTTTCATGACTGCGGTTGGTGCGATCCTGATGTCAGCGCGCCTCAACTCTGGTTCACCCAACTATGGCCAGACGCTGGAACTGCAGGCCATTGCCGCTGCTGTAGTTGGCGGAGCCAGCCTTGCAGGCGGCCGCGGCAACATCCTCGCCACGCTGATGGGGGCGATGACAATCGTTATCGTCCAGAATGGTTTGAACCTGAACGCTGCGCCATCTTCGGTTCAGAACATCGTGCTGGGCCTGATCATTCTGTTGGCCGTCGGCATAGACATGTGGCGCGCGGAAATTTCGGGCTTGATGGGTCGAATGTTCGGTCGCCCTTCATCGCAGCAGTCATCTAACGTTAAGAAGGAGGCCTGAGATGGATCTGGGGCTCAAAAATAAGCTGGTTCTGGTGACTGGCTCAGGTTCCGGCATCGGCAAAGCCACTGCCCGGGTCTACCTGGAAGAGGGCGCGCGGGTCATCGTGCATGGCCTGACCGAGGCGGAAGTGTCCGATTGCGTCGACGACCTATCATCTTTGGGCGACGTTGAGGGCATTGCGGCCGACCTAACCAAGACCTCAGATGCAGAAACACTGGCGGATTTTGCGCGAGCTCGCGGTGCCGTAGACGTTCTGGTGAATAATGTCGGCATCTTTTCGGTTAAGCCGTTTGAGGATCTCACGGATGACGACTGGATGCATTACTTCAACATCAATGTCCTGTCCGCCGTTCGGATGAGCCGAATTTTCCTGCCTGACATGCTTGGCCGGGATAAGGGATCTATCATCAACATGGCCAGCGAAGCGGCAGTGAAACCACTACCTCAGATGGTGCACTATTCTGTCACTAAAACTGCCATGTTAGGTCTAACACGTGGCATGGCAGAATTGACAAAGGGGACAAAAGTCCGGGTTAACTCGATCCTGCCTGGCCCAACCTGGACCGAAGGTGTCGAAGCCTATTTTGACGGCCTCGCCGATCAAAAGGGTGAGCCGCTCGACGCGATCGTAGACAATTACTTCAAATCAGATGAGCCCACATCGCTCATACAACGCTTTGTCCAACCAGACGAAGTCGCCCGCATGATCGTCACGATCTCTGCAAGCACAGCCTCCAATGGTTCTGCGCATCGGATCGAAGGCGGCATCGTTCGCAATATTCTTTAACTGCTAACTGGAGGAGCCTGCTATGGCCGCTCTTACTTTCTCTCACATTGGCATCACAGTTCCCGACCTGGAAAAAGCCGTGGAGTTTTATTCCAAGGCATTCGGCCTGTACGTGCTGATGGAACCAACTGAAATCCTGCATGACGAAAGCGCCATCGGTCAGATGTGCGACGATGTGTTTGGGGAAGGTTGGGGAAGCTTCCGTATCGCGCACTTGTCAATGGGCGACGGTGTTGGCATCGAATTGTTTGAGTTCCCGAAGACCGTCGAAGAAGAACGCCCGTTTGAATATTGGCGGCGTGGCTTGTTTCATTTCTGCGTACAGGACGAGGATCTGGAAGGTCGCATCAAGGTTATCGAAGACCTGGGCGGACGCCAGCGCATGAGCCAAGTGCGCAAGTATTACCCAGGTGAAAAGCCTTATCGCATGGTCTATATGGAAGACCCGTTTGGCAACATCTTCGAGCTCTACAGCCACTCGTACGAATTGACCTATTCGGCGGGTGCTTATGACTGATCGCGCCGACTTTCCCCCCAGAACGGACAAACCCAAGGTTGTGATAACCGATTACGACTTTGGTGATGTTGCCGTTGAGACGGAAATCCTGGAAGCCGCAGGAGCCGAGGTGATCGCGCTTCAGGCCAAGCGCCAGGAAGACCTGTTTGATCTCGCGCCGCATTGCGCAGCGATGATGAACCAATATGCCCGGATCGGGAAAGAAACGATCACGCGGATGCGAAACTGCGAGGTCATCGCGCGCTATGGCGTAGGCGTGGATATCGTGGATGTCGGCACGGCGACGGAAAAAGGTATCCTCGTCACCAATGTGCAAAACTATTGCACCGAGGAGGTCGCCGATCATGCGATTGCCCTTTGGCTGACCCTGGCGCGCAAGTTGCCTGACTATGATCGGGCCACTCATGCAGGGATCTGGAAATGGCAAAGCGGGCAGCCGGTCTACCGTTTGCGCGGGCGGACGATGGGTGTCGTCTCGCTGGGTAAAATCGGGCAAGCCATCGTGGCGCGGGCGCAATCTTTCGGGGTTACGGTCATCGCCTACGACCCGTATTTGCCAAGAGAAGTCGCGGCAAAGATTGGGGTCGAGCTGGTGAGCAAGCCCGAATTGCTGGCAAGGTCCGACTATATCCTGATGCAGGCGCCGATGACGCCGAACACGCATCACTTTTTGTCGGATGCCGAATTCGCGGTCATGAAACCCGGTGCGATACTCGTGAACACCGGACGCGGACCAACGGTCGACAACAAAGCCCTATTCCGGGCGCTGACCGAAGGCCATCTGGCCGCTGCAGGGCTCGACGACCCCGAAGAAGAGCCGGCCAAGCGCGCCAACTGGACGCCTGATGACAACCCGTTGTTCACACTGCCCAACGTGCTCGTAACGCCACATGCGGCCTACTATTCCGAGGAATCCATAAACGCAGCGCGGGTCACCGCGGCCACTCAGGTGGCCAAGGTCCTGACAGGGCAAAACCCCGACTATACCGTCAATGCCGACGCATTGGCCGTATCTACCGCATAACAGGAGACTAGAATGCCAGACGTCAGCACGGACCTCAGGGTTTTCAATGATTTTGAAAGAAACCCGGAACTTCTCAAAAAATTCGACAAGGTGTTGGAGGCGTACTCTGCTGCTGCCATTTTTGCGGATGTTCAGTACCGAACAGGCGTGATGGACAGCGCCATCAAGCCCGCTTTCCGCGCCAAGGTGACAGGCCAGGCCGTGACGGTTCAGCTTTCAAAAGGCGATCTGGTCGACCCATTGCGAGCGCTTGAAATGGGACAACCCGGGGACGTGATCGTCGTGGACGCGGGTGGTGATCGTCAAACTTCAGTCTGCGGCGGTTTAATGGGTGGTCTGGCCAAGAACCGTGGCATTCGCGGTATGATTGTCGATGGCACTGGGCGTGACACAGATGAGTTGGAAGATATCAACTGGCCGATTTGGACGCGCGCGATCACGCCGCGCGGAACGCACACGATGTTCTCGGAACGTAAAGAAGAACTTTCGATCAATGTGCCAATCGCCTGTGGGGGCGTCGTGGTAAACCCCGGAGATTTCATTGTAGCTGATCTTATGGGCGTCGTTGTGGTTCCACAGGATATTGCCGAAGAAACCGTGCGCCTTGCTCAAGAGCAAGCTGACCGTGAGGAGGAAACCCGTAAATGGGTGGCCCAAGGCAAAACCGTTGAGGATCTGCTGAATGAATTCGGTCGCATCTGAGCCAGCGCTGATCGGCGTAGATTGGGGCACTTCATCGTTCCGTGCATTTCTCATTGGTGCGGAGGGCGACGTGATCGATGGGGTCTCGTCGCCTGAAGGTATCATGCAGGTTGCGGGACAAACCTTTGAGGCGGTCCTTGATCGTCTCATCGGCCCTTGGGTCGCCAAGGCTAACCTGCCGATCCTGGCATCTGGCATGATCACCAGCCGCAATGGCTGGGTAGAAACGCAATATGCTGAGATGCCGCTGGGTGCTGGCGGTCTTGCGCGAGCGTTGGTCCCGCACGAAGCGGCCAACGGAGCGCGTATTCATTTTGTGACAGGTGCTTCGACAGAACATGCCGGAGGACCCGACGTAATGCGCGGCGAGGAGACCCAGATCATCGGGGCATCTTCGCTAGGCTTGAGCGAAGGTATGTTCGTGATGCCGGGAACGCACAGCAAATGGGTTCAGGTTGCGGACGGGAAGATCGTGGATTTCTCGACTTACATGACGGGTGAGATCTTTTCGGCGCTGAAAGAACACACAATCCTTGGCACCTTGATGAAGGAGGACGCTTTCAGCGAAGACGCATTCGAGATGGGCGTCAAGGCAGGCCTCAGTGGTGAGTCGAACCTGCTGCACAGCCTGTTTCATGTCCGGACGCTTCCTCTTATGGGCAAAATACCAAAGGTTGCTACGGCCGACTACTTGTCGGGCTTGTTGATCGGGACCGAGGTTGCCGCCGCGACCGGCGAAGTAAAAGACTTCGGCACGATCACTGTTGTTGGACGAAGTGATTTGTCTGACCGATACGAAATAGCGCTTCGAACTGCTGGTTTCGACAGCCGTCGCGCGCCTGACGATATCGTTGCGAAAGGGCATTTTCTGATTGCTCGCGCTGCGGGGTTGGTTGGATGATTGACCTCACCGCAGCTCTTGCCGAGAACCCGCTGATTGCGATTTTGCGGGGGCTGGCACCAGAAAATGCGCGCCCGGTGTCTGATGTACTCTTCGATGCCGGGTTTCGGATAATCGAAGTGCCACTCAACTCACCGGACCCGCTGGAATCGATTACGCAGATCGTTGCGAAACATGGCGCTCAGACCATCGTCGGCGCTGGCACAGTGTTGACTGTGGATCAGGTCGCGGCGGTTGCTGATGCAGGCGGGCGGATCATCGTGTCGCCCAATATGAACCCGGATGTCGGGCGCGCGGCTGTCGCCCGTGATCTGTTTTGGTGTCCGGGTGTCATGACCCCCTCCGAGGCCTTTACGGCGTTGGATATCGGAGCATCGGTCCTCAAATTCTTTCCGGCGGAAATGGTGCCACCAGCTGCCATTGCTGCCATGCGCGCCGTATTGCCTGCAGACGCAGTCGTCGCTGCGGTAGGGGGCATAACGCCGGATACGATGGCGTCGTATCATGCCGCGGGTGCAGATGGATATGGGCTGGGCTCTGCACTATTCAAACCGAGCTATACATTGGATGATATCGGCAGGCGCGCGCGCGCCTTCACCAGTGTATTGGAGGAACTTGGATGAAACAGGTCCTTGTAACGGGCGGTACGCGAGGGATTGGTGCGGGTGTTGCACGTACGTTGGCAGACGCAGGTTGGTCCGTCATTGCCGCATCCGCCTCCCAATCCGAAATGGATGCATTCGAGCCTCAGGACGGGATCAACGTGCAGCTCTTGGATGTCACCGACCAGGCGTCCATCAATGATGTATTCGGCGAACTCACGGGTCTCGATGCCTTGGTGAACTGCGCAGGTATTCTTTTGCGTGGCGAAGAATATGACATCGACGTCTTCGCCAAGGTGCTCGATGTGAATCTGACAGGCACCATGCGCTGCTGTCTTGCCGCGCATCCATTGTTGGCTGAAGCGAGTGGGGCCATCGTCAACACCGCCTCTATGCTCAGTACCTTTGGTGGGCCTTTGGTTCCGGCGTATTCCGCTTCTAAGGGCGGCGTGGCACAGTTGACCAAGGCGCTCGCAGGTCGCTGGGCCGAAGACGGTATCCGGGTCAATGCCATCGCGCCGGGTTGGATTGAGACAGAGATGACCCAGGGCCTTCGGGAAGACCCTGAACGAACGGCGGGGATCATGGCGCGTACGCCAATGAAACGCTGGGGGAAACCCGAAGAAGTTGGTGCGCTTGTGCAATGGCTTTTGAGTGAAAACGCCAGTTTTGTGACCGGATCGATCTATCCGGTCGACGGCGGCTATCTCGCTATGTGAGGAAAATCTATGAATGACGATGACACCGCCCGAATGCCATATCAATTGCCATTCCCCAAGGATGCGCAAGACGAGATCGTGATCCCGAATGCCATGAGTGAGGACGACAGACTGTGGGTTCCGCAGGCAGAGAACGTCTGGTTCCGACCGCTCTGCCTGAACCGCTCGCAAGGTTATTGGATGAACCTTCTCAAAGTACGCAAAGCTGGTGTTCTTTCGCGGCACCGCCATCCACAGCCAGTCCACGGCTTCGTCCTGAAAGGGCGCTGGCATTATCTGGAACATGATTGGGTTGCGGAAGAAGGGGGATATGTCTTTGAGCCGCCGGGTGAGACTCATACCTTGGTCGTTCCCGACGATGTCGAAGAGATGGTAACCTATTTCCAGGTCAATGGCGTGATGTGCTATGTTGATCCGTGGGGCGAGGTTACTGGCTACGAAGATGTCTTTACCAAGATTGATCTGTGCCGAAAACACTTCGCGGAAGTCGGTCTTGGAGAAGATTACGTTGAACAGTTCATCCGGTGATGCGCCGCGTTTCGCCCTCGTAGCCCATGATGCGCGAAAGGACGAAATCGTTGAATGGGTGGGTCTGCAATTGGCCCGCTTGTCCAGAGTACAAATCTTTTCGACAGGGACCACCGGCAGCCGCATTAAGCAAGCCTATCCACAACTGGATGTGACCTGCCTGAAAAGCGGACCACTCGGAGGCGACCAACAGATCGGCGCTATGATCTGCGAAGAAAAACTGGATGCATTGATTTTCTTTGTCGACCCTCTCTCACCCATGCCACATGACGTCGACGTTAAGGCTCTGACCCGTCTCGCAACGGTATATGATCTGCCAATGGCATGTTCGCGCTCAACTGCGGATCTGATCGTCAAGGGGCTGATTGACGAGGATGAAAACGCGCCTGCGTGATACGCCACGCGCCGCAAGCGCCGATCAGCTGGTTCTCAGAAGGTGCTCTGCCAGACTGCCGAGGTTTTCGCTACCAAGCTGGCTCATGTTGGCCTCAATGTCAGCTTTCAGGATGTGAACGAGATGGTCGATCCCTCGTGCTCCGAACGCTGCAACAGCATATTGAAAGGCGCGCCCGACCATGACGAAATCTGCACCTTTCGCCAGGGCACGCATGATGTCCAATCCCCAGGCAACGCCAGAGTCGTAGATCAGTGGCACATCTATACCGACCGCCTCGCGGATGTTCGGGAGTTGGTCAATCACGGCGGGCCCGGCTTCGAATTGACGCCCGGAGTGGTTTGAGACCCAGATGCAATCCACGCCTTCGGCCACCATTTTTTGCGCGTCCTCCGGCCGCAGGACACCCTTGACGACCAGGTGGCCCTCCCATTCCTGCCGCAGTTCGCGCAGGTAGTCCCAATCTGGAATCCCACGGATCAGAGCGCCTGCATGAGTAAAGCTTTCTCGCCCACGCGCGGGGACGTAATCGTCAAAGAACCGCATGCGTGGCATGATGCCCTCGCGCAGATGCGCAAGACACCAGGCGGGTCGTGACGCCATTTCTGTCAGCGTGCGCAGGTCAGCTTTTGGAGGCACGGTCAAGTTGGCGCGGCGTTGTCGTTCGCGCCGGCTTTCTTCTGGTACGTCCACCGTGATGATCAGCGTATGAAATCCCGCTGCCTTAATCCTCGGCAGCATGGCGCGACGCAGATCGCCGGAGTTCACCGGGTAATGCTGAAACCATCCGTTTTTTCCAATGTAAGGTGCCACATCCTCCGGTGAAGCAACCGCCACGCTGGACAACGAAAACGGAATATTGTGAGCAACCGCAGCCTTTGCAAGCATCCGCTCTGCTCCTGCCCACATCAGGCCGGACATACCTACCGGTGCTATCCCGAATGGCAGATCGTAAGTTCTACCCATCAATGTAGTCTGTAGGTCGGCCTTTGTTCGGCCGCATAGTACACGCGGCATGAATCCGATGGCGTCAAGTGCGTCCCGGTTGACCTTCAACCCCAGCTCCCGGCCGGTCGCGCTGTCGAGGTATTCGAAGGCAAACTTCGGAATGCGCTTTTGTGCGGTTTTCCGAAGGTCTTCTATCGACGGGTGGGAAAGGTCCAGATCCATCCGGGTCCTCTGTTCTTTGTCTAACGTTTGAAGCTCCTCAGTCGGTCACCAAAGGGATGGCAGGGCCAAGGAAATTGCGGGCACATAGGTGATGAACATCAACAAGATCAGCATGCCGACAAAGAATGGCAGGATCGCCCGGCTGAGGCTTTCGATGGAAACCTTCGAAATGGTACTGGCCACGAACAGGTTCACACCCAATGGCGGTGTGCAGAACCCAATGGCCAGGTTGACCGTCAAGATGACACCAAAAACGATCGGATCGACACCCAGCGCGGTTGCAACCGGCAGCAGGATCGGCGTCATGATGATGATCGACGAAATCGTCTCCATGAACATGCCGATCACCAACAACAGCAGATTGATCAGCAACAGGATGATGATTGGGTTGTCGGACAGGCTGGTGATCGTTGTTGCGAGCTCTGTCGGGATTCTTGCGAGCGTGATCAACCTGCCAAAGGCGGTCGCCATGATCACCAATATCAGAATGGTCCCGCTGGTCTTTGCACTGCCCGCCAAAACCTCTGGCAGGTCCTTGAGGGTGATGTCGCCATAGACGAATATGCCGATGAAAGCGGCATAGACTACGGCCACGGCACCGGCTTCGGTTGGGGTGAAGATACCGCTGTAGATGCCCCCAAGGATAATTACCGGCACCAATAGCGCCCAGATGGAAGACCGGAAGCTCTGCCAGACGCCCGGGCCTGAGAACGTAGTCGTCGATTGCTGAACAACCTCGTCCTTTCGCAGCAGAACACGAGCGACCAACATGAACATGAGGGCAAAAAGGATGCCAGGAACAACGCCTGCAAGAAACAGTTTGCCGATCGAAACCTCGGCAGTAACACCATAGATGATGAAGGGAATACTTGGCGGGATCATTACACCGATCATTCCTGAGGATGCTGTCAATGCGCCGCTGAATTTGCGCGTATAGCCGACCTTTTCCATCTCTGGGATCATGTTCGACCCGATGGCGGCTACGGTCGCAGGAGATGAGCCGGATATGGCTGCAAAAAACACACAGGCGAGCACGTTCACATAAGCCAGCCCACCCCGGATATGACCGATCAGCGCATTGGCAAATCCAACCAGTCGGCGAGACATTCCGCCGTGTTGCATCAGGTCGCCTGCCAATATGAACAGAGGGACAGCAATTAGAGGAAAGGAGTCCGCGCCTGTTACCACCGACCGTGCCAGAAGAACCATGGGTGGTGTGCCATCTACAAAGACCATCACGATCATAGTGGCCAAGCCCAGACAGATGCCAATAGGCACGCTGAAGAGCAACAGGGCAAAGAGCGTCAAGAAAAGCGTTGTTGCAAGCATGCAGGGTTCCTCACGCTTTGGTTCCTGCGATCAGACGCAGGGTTCGGAACAGATGTTGAGTGACGCGGATCGCGGACAGGCCCGCGCCAATCGGCGCCGAAGCATAAAGGATCGGAATCGGTAGCCCCAAAACGACCGAAGTCTGGCTGGCGACAAAAGGCTGTCGGATAAGCTTGATGCATTCAATTGTCAGAACGATCAGAAATCCAAGGACAAGAAGCGCGATCACAACATCCGCGTAAAGCCTTGCGCGCTCGCTTAGGACATCACGCAGGACCGTGATACGCACATGATCGCCTGTGTGGAATGCATAGCTGACACCAAGCCAGACAAACCATACAAACAGCCAAAGCGTTAGCTCTTCGCCCCATGAAAGAGAGGCATTCAGAATGTAGCGCATGAACACATTGCCAAAGATCAACAAGACAATCGCGGCCAAAAGTGCACTGGCTAAGACCTTTTCGGCATTCATATCGATCCATTTGATAACCGACACCGTTCACCTCCCCTTGAACGAAAGGGGCACCCGAACCTTAATGGCACGGGTGCCCGTATTGGCTGAGTAGTCCGAGGGTCAGCTTCCGCTCGCTTCGGAAACCGCTGCTACCCAGTCGTCATAGGCTTCGGCGCCAACCTCGTCGCGATACTGCAGACGGACGCTTTCGGTTTTGTCTGCAAAGGCTTGTCGCTGCTCGGCAGTCAGTTCCAGAATCTCGACACCAGCAGCACGGATCTGTTCCAGCTGTTCCGCATCTTCGCTTGCGACCAGTTCCGCCTGATAGTCACGTGCGGCGGCCATCGAGTCCCGCACCAGTTGCTGATGCTCTGCGGACAGCGAGTCAAAGAACGGTTTGGAGATGACCGGCATATAGACCGCAAAGACATGGCCCGTGGTCGAAAGGTATTTCTGCACCTCGTAGAAACGCTGTGATGTAATGATCGCCAGGGGGTTTTCCTGGCCGTCGATCACGCCTTGCTGGAGAGCAGAATAGACCTCACCAAAGTTCATTGGCGTCGGGTTGGCCCCGAGCGTCTCGAAAGTCGCCACATGCGCCGGAACCTTCATAGTACGCAGCTTAACACCCTCAAGATCTGCGGGGGTTGCAACCGGACGGACATTGTTGGTCACATTGCGTACACCCAATTCAAGCCAGCCAAGACCTACCAATCCCTGGTTTTCGACCCGTGCAAGCATGCCATCACCAGCATCACCATCAAGAACATCAAAGGCGATGTCCTTGGAGGAATACATGTAGGGCAGTTCAATTACTGCAAAAGCCGGATCCCAGCCCGCGAAGAAAGAGGAAGGAGGAATGGCCATTTCCAGAACGCCGGTTTGAACACCTTCGATCATTTCGCGATCAGGGCCCATCTGCGACGAAGGGAATATCTGTACGTCGATCTCACCATTCGAGCCAGCTTCGACCAGTTCTTCAAATTTCAGTAGCGCGCGATGCATATGAAACGCTTCTGCTGCGCCATGCCCAACCTTAATGACTGTTTCAGCGGATGCTGCAAAAGCAAGCCCGGCTGACATGACGACGCCAAGCGCCATTGTTGATTTCTTGAACAAGGTTTCCTCCCATGGATTTATTTTTCGATCTATTATCTGAGATATCAGATATAATATAGAAATCAAGCTTACTTGTGCTATTGTGTTAGAGAGACGAAATAGGACGAAGTGAAAATGACCGAGATTTTGCAGATTAAGCGACCGGATTCTTTGAGTAAAACTGCTGAAGAGCATATACGAAAAGGCATTATCAATGGCACGTTTCAATTGGGTGAATCGTTGCCGGAAGTGAAGCTGTCAAATGCCATGGGCATCAGCAAAACTCCGATTCGCGAAGCGCTATCGGCTTTGAATCTTCAGGGGCTCGTTCAGATCTTTCCTCATCGAGGAGCGTTTGTATTCTCTCTTTCTCAAGAGGACGTGGTGCAGCTTTGCCAGTATCGGCTCATCCTAGAATCTGCAGCTTTGGAGCAGGCGCTTGAAAAGAACCCGTCGGTTCTGATCAATGAGCTGGCTACAATTGTTTCTAAGATGTCAGAAGCGCAGGAAGCGGATGAATTCGAGCAGTATTTGGAACTTGACGCCGAGTTTCACGACGCGTTTTTCAGGTCCTGCGGAAACAGTTATCTGCGGGATGGATATCAAAAAGTCAGTGATATCGTCCAAACTATGCGGACACATCTGTCCAAGCGTTCCAATCGAACGAAGAAATCTTACAAGGAACATCAAGCGATCACATCGCTATTGGGCGAGGGTAAAGTAAAAGCAGCAACGAACACCCTCAAACGTCAAATCACTCGCGGTGAGCGTTCTTATTCCGATTTGGTTGGTCTGAAGCAAGTATAGTTGTTCTGCCATCTGGGTCTTGTCAGAAGAACTTTGCTTGAGCGGGGCAGGGCGGTTGCGTAGCTTTTGCCCATGATCAGGCCTGCCTCTTTTAAGTACTTCAAAACCAGTCCCGAGATCATCCGCCTTGCGGTGATGCTGAACATCCGGTTCCCGCTCTCGCTTCGGAATGTGAATGCTCTAAAAGATGACTAGGTGGATGCCCTTACCCAGTTCGCTGAATATATGCGTGGAAGCCAAGGAACATATCTCGATTCAGATCCTTACTCCGACCGCCGCCAAGGCAATTATCGACCCGAACGACCAAGAAGGGAAAATCGCATGCGGTTGTGACGCCGCGCGAGGGCGCTTTTGACCGAGCTGTGCGTGGGTATGAAATCTTCGACCTCAAACGTCTGCGATGAAGCGCAAAGCTGCCATTTTCGCTAATTGCAGCGAAGGTCTGCGCCGAGCCCAAAGTTCCGAATGCTGCGGCGTAAACGATAGTACGTAACATCTGCAAGCGGACCTTCAAATGATGTGTTTTTCATCCAAATCGAGACGTCTGGCGGTTCCGCTGGCCCATAGAGTCAACAGATTTCCCGGATATCCCAGTCTCCGCTTGTGCCGAGCTTTCTCAGAACCCGCCGAAAGCCTTCATGCCCCCGGTGCAGAGCTTGGTTTTCAAGATCAACGAGCATTTGCGGGCTGAATGCGGATTGCTGCAATATGACGTGCGCCGGGTTAAAGGGTGGATCGAGATAGGCAAATGCACCCTCTCCCAGGTTCACACCATTCAGCGCCTTGCGACCCTCTTGAATGGGTGCGCTGTAGGCCCAGACATTTTCATACGTGAACCGCCGCAACCCCTGATCCAGCAGGCGGCGGGTCAATTCAGTCAGGGGCAGGAAGCCGTCGCCCACCGGAACGCCCGCAACTGTAAGCTGGCCCGCATCTTCGGCCCGGATCATCACGTGATCCTTAAAATGGACGGAATAGACATGGGGCAACACCGCGTCGAGGGCGGCAATTGGGTCTTCCAGAACCATCTGTGAATTGCCGTAGTCATAGAGGATTTTCAGATTGGGGTGGTTCACCCGTTCAACGATCTCGGCCAGTTCCGGGCCGGTGAAATCTTCGTGGTTTTCCAGCACGATGATCACGTCCAGATCGTTTGCCTCTTGTGTGACTGCCGCCAGATCATCGCTCGTGTTTTGCATCATCTCCCGCACCGTGCCGTTGTGCCGGGTATATGTGCGCAAGGATGTTGCCCCCATGCGGTGCGCAACGTTCAGCATTTCAGACATGTGGGCGGGAGCGGTGTCTGAGGTGTCCACCTCCAGGCTCATCCCGTGGGTCGTCAGATAGGTGCGCAGGCGATCCATAGGTTCAATCTCACGTCCGCCCAGATGACGGTAGTTCGCATCATTCAGCGACAGACTGATGCCCTGAAACCCCATCGACCTTGCCAGTTCGGCAAAGGCGATAACGTCAAAGCCCGGTTTGTGCACGAAGTGATGCCAGAGGCTGAAGCTGTGGATTGTGGTCTCAACGATCATGCCGATTGCCCCATATAGCTCAGTTCCTCGCCAAGCGCACGGCGGTAGCGGGCACAGATTTCGGCATCTTCCAGAACTTCCGCTCGCCATGCGCAGTATCCGGCGAAACGCCAAGCATAAGCGGGCCGCAGCAAGGCGTATCGCGCTTCAAGGTCGGGGCGCGCGAGGGCATCCCAAAAGTCACGGACCTGTGCGTCGGTCAAGGGCGCACGTTCGCCGAGGATTTGGAATGCGGGCGACAGAAAGCTGTAGATGTCTTCGCAGATATCGCCAATGGCCGGGCATTGCCAATCAATGAGGCGCAAGTTTGACCCGGCGCCCACAAGGTTCACCCCGATATCCGTATGGATCAGGGAGAGCTTTTGAGGTGGTGGCACCTTGGCCTGTGGTGGTGGGATGACAACTGGCGGCGATGTGCAACGGGCGAACAGGGCGTCTCCTTCGGCAATGATGTCCGGGATCGTCAACGACACGCTCCGGAATCCTGTCGGATCAGCAGCCTCCTTGCGTAAAAGCAGTTGCGCGACGCTTGCCATATCGCCGTCCCACATCTCACCCTCAACGAAGTCGTAGACAAGCAGCGATGCGTCCGGCCAGAACCCGACCAGATCTGGGGCAACCTCCAGCCCAGCAAGGCGGCGCAGGGCCACCGCTTCATCTTCAGGAAGGTTCGGAAAGAGTGTGCCGGTCATGGGCTTGGCAAACTCCTTGGCAACCAGACACCCATCCGGGGTATCAACACGCCAGACGCTGTTCAGATAGCCGCCTTTGAGTTTGCGAAACGCTGATCCGTTGTCCGCCAGTCCTTGCTTGGCAAGGAAGTCCCGCAACTCCACCTCGGTCATGCGAACCCTTTCAGCGTTTCATAAAGCTCTGACTCAATCGGTATGCCCTGTTCTGCGAGTTGCCGCTTGTTCGCCTCGCGCCGCGCGTTTGGCAGGCGAGCGCCGTCTTGTTCGGTGATCGAAGTGACAAGTTTGGTGATCGTCTGATCGAAACCGCCGCCAGACAGTTTACCCGGATCAAAAGCCACAAAGAACTGACCGTTGTCGATGGGTGTGCCGTCATCATCAGTGAAAGACCCCTGATCTGGCCCCAATTTGCCCCCAGCGAGTGCGGCGCACAGAACCTCGACCAATAGGCCGATGGCGAACCCTTTGACCCCGCCCGCAGGGGCCATAGACCCGGCAAGCCCGGCCGCTGCATCGGTTGTGGGTTGGCCGTCGGCATCGAGCGCCCAGCCCAGCGGGATCTGCTCACGGGCTTCGGCTGCGCGTTTCACCGCTGTCCAGGCGACCTGTGTTGCCGATTGATCAACCAGAAAGGCTATCCCGCCATTTGGAGCAGGCACTGCATAGGAAATGGGGTTGGTGCCGATGATCGGGGTTTTGCCACCTACCGGTGCCAGATTGGGCACGGCATTTGTCGCACCAATCGCCAGCAGGCCAGCGCGCGCCAGATACCCTGTGTGACACCCCAGCGTCGCGGCGTTGTAGGAGTTATAGACGCCCATCGCCGCAACTCCGTTTGCCTTGGCCGCCGGGATCAGATGTTTGAACCCGGCCTCAATCGCCGGATGGGCGAACCCGTGCTGCGCGTCCACGCGAAAGCTGGTGTCGGACAGCGCCTCGATCTGCGGGATCGCCTTGCCATCTACCTTGCCGCTGCGCAGATGGGCACAGTAGTATTGCAGCCAGTAGAACCCGTGGCCCTCAAGACCGGAGAGTTCGGTATCCAGAATAGCTTCTGTGAAATATTCGGCATTCTCAGGCGCGGTGCCGCTGCCGGTCAACGCATTCCAGATCAACGCACGGGCGTCTTGGGGGGAGAGTAAAACGCTCATTTCGCGTGCATCCTTCTTTTGCGGTCACGGATGACAGCCGTCATCTCTTCGGTTCCATCGTGGTACGTGCCGAACCATTTATCGAGCGGGAATTCCGGGCTGCCATAGTTGCATTCATAGTAGCGGTGATGAAGCTGATGAAAGAACCCGCCAATCAAAATGCGCGCCTTGTTCTTGGCAAACACAGCCTCATATCCCGAATGGCCGGTCGGTGCCCCCAACAACTGCCAGTGCAACAGGAACATCATGTGTACGGGATGGGCGGGCAGCACAAAAAAGACGAACAGACTGCTGAAGTAGAACAGGTGTTCAACCGGGTGCATCGACAAGCCGGACCAGGGGCCAACGTTGACATTCCGGTGGTGCACCGAATGCACATGCCGGTACAGCGGCGGCCAGTGGATCAGGCGATGGATCAGGTAAAAGTGAAGACCTTGCAGCACTGTCAGCACCGGAAAGAGCAAGACAAACCAAACCGGGTTTTCGGAAAAGGTAACTGGCGTCGTCCAGCCGGTGGCGTAGGCCCAACGTATGGCGATCTCAAAACCAGATGCAATCGGCACACCATAGACCAGCGTGTGAAACATGTTGTCCCATGTCTGGTATCCAAAGAGGAACAGCGCGTTCTTGCGACCGGTGATCGGGCGGGCATCAAAACGCATGACATTGCCCTGCCCATCAATGCCGTAGAACCAGATATGCAGCCCGCCAACCACCAAGAGCACAGCAACCATATTCCGCAGCAAGACCAGCGTGGCCCAATCCCAAGACAATGCCGCCTCAGCTGGCCCAAAGGGCATCAGCCAGAACGCGATGACAATGCTGTAGACCAGAAACAGCGCCCGATCAGAGGCCTGCAGGAAATTCTCAAACAACCAGCGTAGCACGGCCCATGGCCTGGGCGGCCAATGCCAATAGGGCATCGGTGCCAAGGGCAATTCTGGCGCGTGGTTCCAGACCGTGGGTCTGTGGTGTGGGGCGGACATGGATTTGGGCCTGTTCTGTGAGGTGTCGCTACTGGGCATGCATCCGTTTCTTGGTTTCGCGCACACGGTCCGTCGCCTCTGGGCTGCCATCGTGATAGCTGCCGAACCAATTGTCCCAGGGCATTTCCGGGTTGCCGTAATTGCATTCAAAATACCGGTGATGCAGCTGGTGGTGGAACGACCCGATCTTCAGATGGGCCTTGTCCCCCAGCACAAGATTTTCAAACCCGGCATGAGAGGTCGCCGTCGCCAGCGCCAGCCAATATCCCATAAAGATGAAGTGGATCGGATGCGCGGGCACCACCAGAAAGATCAGGAGCAGCCCCATATAGCCGATATGTTCGATCGGGTGCATCGAAAAGCCGGACCAAGGCGCGATGGACACGCTGCGGTGATGCACTGAATGTACGCGCTTGTAGATCCACGGGATGTGCAGCGCGCGGTGCAGCCAATAGAAGTGGAAGGACTGAGAGACAGGCATCAGCAGGAACAGGGCAAAGAACCAGATCGGGTTGCTTTCGATCGTGATCATCGGGGCCCAGCCATTGGCGTATCCCATCCAGACAATCACATCATAGAACGTCCAGAACGTTACGCCAGACAGCAGCGTGTAGGTGACATTATCCCAATATTGATCGTTCCACAGGAAGATGCGCGCGTTCTTGGCCAGTCCGCGCCGGTCGAACTTGTAGTCGTCGTCCTGTTTCTTCCACCCGTACAGCCAGAGGTGCAGCCCTTGGGCAAAAATGATCATCAGGATCAGGTTGCGCGCCCAAAGCTGGAACACCCACCCCCAGCTCAGCGTTTGCATCTGCTCCAGTGGCGGCACCAGCCAAGCCCATGTAGCCCATGCCATCAGCGCATAGATCAGGTACTCGGTCATCGGCAGCCAGTTGGTCGCAAACCAGCGCAGCGTTGCCACAGGCTGCGGCGGCCAGGAAAACAGCGGTGTGACAGCAACCGGCAGGTCCGGGTGCCAATTCCATTCCTTGCTTGAACCCGCTTTCAGGTGCTCATCAGTTGTGGACATGCGTGATCCTCCCATCGGCTCTACAAGACTATACTTCATGTTTTCCGCAGAAATAGAAAACGCTAGTATTTGTCTGCCAAATACATAACCTCAAGGAATGAAATCATATCGCAAATCCCTGCCGCCGCTTGACAGCCTGCTGTTTTTCAACGCAGTCGCGAACAATCGCAGCCTGAACAGTGCCGCAGAAGAGCTGTTTGTGACACAGGCCGCCGTCAGCAAACGCATACAACGGTTCGAAGACTGGCTTGGAACACCACTTTTTTCACGCGACGGGCGTGCCTTGCAGATCACCGAAGCAGGCACCAGTCTGGCAGCGGATGTCGAAATTGCGCTCGATTTCCTTGAACGCGCCATCGACAAGGTCAAAGCCCCGGAGCAACCCGTGGTACGCATTGCTGCGAATGCGGCAGTCTCGATGTTTTGGCTTTACGATCAACTCAAAGAATTCTCGCTCAGCGATGTGTCTTGCAATGTCAGCGTTTCAACAACCGACAGCACCGTCGAGCTTTTGTCGGATGCCCATGACCTCGCGATCGTCTATTGCGACGGAAAGGTGCCGGGTTGGGACGCCATAAATCTCTTGAGCGGCGAACTCGTACCTGCAGCAACACCAGATATTGCCGCGATTGCAGAAGCAACGGCGATGTTTGATGGCGCCGCGCCCAAGGGCGGCGAGCCCGCCCTTCTGGAATACGCGAATCTCACGCCGGATTGGATCAACTGGCAGATTTGGCTCAGGCAAACGGGTTTTGCCGACATATCCGCATGGTCAACAATCCCGTGCAACAGCTACGTTCATTCGGTCGGCAAGGCGCTCAAGGGCGAAGGCATCGTTCTGGCAAATTCGGACTTGCTTGAAACTGAATTTCAGTCCGGCAAGCTTGTCAGAATTGGTGAAGTTGGCCTGACCCCCAAGAAATCCTATTTCTTGTGCCACAAGGAAAATGTCCCTCTCTCGCAATCCACGAAGACGCTCCGAGATTTTTTGACCAATGACACATAAGCAACCCGTAGCGACCCTTCATCCTTGATAGCCGGATGGCCGAAAAGTCCGCAAAAGGGTCATTCTCGGTGCAGTGCATTAATGACGACTCTGCGGACAAACTTGCCGTTCGTTTCCTGAGCCACGAGGCCCGCTTTAGAATGAATACGGCCCCTCGGCAGCGTCTAGCGAAACAACGCTCCATATACCGCTCTTTCCGGTCTCAAGAACGGCACTTCCCCGGGGCATTCAGTCTCTTACCGGCAACCATAACAGTTTCGATATGTTGGCTATATTGGCAGACCTAAGGAGCCTCACAATGATGGCGGAACTGAGCCTCCCGGAACAGATTTCCAGTTCGTTGAGTGCAATCTTAGCCAGGACCGGAATCAAACCACTCACACCTGTTTCCGCAGTTATCTGTCTTTGAATATTGGTTGAGTTGTCTTGGACGGTTTGCGATTGGTGCCATATTAGTATTCGAAACCAAGGGTGGGCCAACTTCCGCGTGTTGGAAACGCCACTGCGGCGCTGGGTCATGCGGAAATTGGCAGATTAGGACGTTGCTTGAAGATCTGTATTTCGGCAGTGAAGCTCAAAGCGCTCAAATGAATCCTGTCGCTTCCTCGGACATAACCCACAGTTTTGTCATGACTGCCTTTTCATTAGCGTAGGAATGCATCATGCCTGCGCAAGTGCCCCAACGAACTCCAATATTCCGGTAGGACCATATAGCGCTCGCGCTCGTGATCTATTTTGTCGTCGGCTTCACTCTGATCGATACGTCTCAGGTTTCGTTAGAGCTTATTCACGCAATCACGACCGCGCTGGATGATGCGTTCCGGCTGTTCTGGTCATTATACTGGCCGTCATGAAACAACCTCCAATCTCGTCGCTGTTTGCTGGACTGTTGCGGGCGGCTCCATGGCCATTTTTTTCAGGCGGCCGGACTGCTTGAAGCGTTCACTTTCGGCAAGAACGGCTATTTTATCAATGCCGGGTTTCCTGAGATTGATCTCGTTTTGAACCGCAGCGGCATTCAGTCGATGATGTGGGCAATCTCATTGGTGCTGGTGGCCCTGGGTTTCGGCAGAGCGCTTGAACGCGTGAGTTGCCTTAAAGCCATCATCAAAGTGGTCCTTTCAAAGGAAAAGACCTTCGCCGGTGTTCCGACCTCGGCGGTCCTGAGATCCGTTGCCACCAATACCGTTACGGGTGATCCATATTTGTCAATCGCACTGCCGGGGCGAATGTATGCGCCGGTCTGTCGCGCCATGGGCTGTTCCCCGTTGAACTTGTAACGTGGCCTTGAGAAAGGTGGACATTGGTTTCTCCGCTGATCCCTTTGAATGCGGGCGGTGCGTTCGTTAGCGCGGCGCTTGGCTTGGGTATCGCAGACGGCAATTTCGTAAACCTGCTGTATATTCCGCTCGCATTTGCTTGCTTGCTGGCCGTCGCCAGTCATTGGTATCATTTACGCCATGACGGGCTCTTCTCACCCAGAGCGAGCAACTATGGGATACGGTCCAGGGAGGAAGGCGGTTAACCTGTTGCGCAGATGAGCACCTGACCGTCCTGCACCAAAGCTCAATGGGTGTTGGTGCCCTTCATCCGTCCTGATCCAAGCTGGGAGCAGCCAAAATGAACCCAAGAAACTTTGTCCCAAAGGGTGCCGCCAGCTATCGTATAGAGTATGATGGGTCGGCCAGGGAAATCTATTTCCTGTTGCTGCCAAAGCTGACCATGCTGGCCTTTAGCGCTGCGGTGGAACCCCTGAGGATCGCCAATCAGGTTACAAACAAGGAACTGTATAGGTGGTTTCTGATCACGGAGGACGGAAGGCCGGTTTCTTGTTCGAACGGGATAGAGATTACGCCGGATTCTGCCTTGCATAATCTACCGAGATCCTCGCGACTGCTTGTGTGTTCGGGAATTGAACCGGCGGAAAGTACGAACCCGAAAGTCCTGTCGTGGATCAGGCGTCAGAGAACCTTTGGGTGTAATTTGGGTGGTATTTGCACAGGAGCTTTTGCCCTTGCAAAGGCCGGAGTTCTCACAGGCAGACGGTTCACATTGCATTGGGAGAACCATCCTGCATTTGCCGAACATTTTAATGATTTGGAACCGTCGGCAAACCTGTACGAGATCGACGATGAGCTTATGACATGCGGTGGTGGGCATGCCGCCACCGACATGATGCTGGACATGATCGAATCTGATTTTGGAAACGAACTGGCGGTCATCGTGTCGGACATGTGCATCCACTTTCGCTCCAACAATAGTAAAACGCTTCAGAAATCAGCTTTCTCGGTGGCGTTGGGCAGTCGCAACCAGCACCTGATCAACGCCATGCAGATCATGCAGGCAAACCTGGAAGATCCGTTGGATATCTCTGAAATAGCCGAAGCTGTGCAGATATCTCGTCGCCAGCTTGAGCGTCTTTTCCAAAAATATGTCGAAACTTCACCTGTACAGTTTTACATCGAACTGCGCGTCTCGCGGGCTTACGCATTGCTCAGCGAAACTGAGATGACGGTTGCCGAAATCGCGGCCGCGACAGGTTTTGGCAGCGCGACACAGCTTACGGTGCGGTTCAAAAAACGCTACGGCGAGGCGCCAACGTCATTCAGAAGGGGGTGGTCGGACAGGCGTGCATGATTGGCGTCTGGCCGGGGTTTGAATTCTTGGCTTCTGGATTTTGACACAGATTCGGTACGGCCAGCCAGGGTCCGCTTTGGGTCCGCGCATTGAAACAACGGACGCATAGCCTTGGTTTACAGTGTTTAAAGTCGATCAGTGAGGCATTGTTGAACAGCCCCGGCCTCAGCTTGGTTCACCGGCCAGCTCCTGGGCGAAGGGCTGGACATCCCCGATATGTGCTTTGACCCAATCTGGATCGTAATACGTATCCAGATACCGATCTCCGCTGTCGCACAGCAGGGTGACGATCGAGCCGTTCCGGCCGGCGTCCATCATCTCGTTTGCAATCTGCAACGCACCCCAAAGGTTGGTTCCCGTCGACGCGCCGGCGCGTCGTCCGATCCGCTTTTCCAGCCAGAGCATCGTGGCGACACTTGCTGCGTCCGGCACTTTGATCATGCGGTCGATGATATCTGGTTGAAATGAGCGCTCGACTTTGGGTCGACCAACGCCCTCGATCCGGCTGGAGGTTTCAGACGTCAGGCTTCGGTCTCCCGTCAGGTAGCTTTCGTAGAACACAGAGTTCTCCGGGTCGACGACGGTCAGGGCGGTATCATACCCTTTATAGCGAATGAAACGACCAAGCGTGGCCGACGTCCCTCCGGTGCCTGCGCTCATCACCAGCATCGCAGGCACTGGATGAGGTTCACATTCCATCTGACGGTAGATGCTTTCCGCTATGTTGTTGTTGCCGCGCCAATCGGTGGCCCGTTCTGCATAAGTGAACTGATCCATGAAGTAGCCGCCAATGGAGTTGGCAAGTTCAACCGATGCGCCGTGCATTTCCGGTGCAGAGTCTACGAAATGCGTTTGGCCCCCAAAAAACTCGATCATTCTGATCTTGCTATGCGCGGTGCTTCTCGGGATTACAGCGATGAAGGGAACGCCGATCATACGCGCGAAGTAGGCCTCGGACACCGCCGTGCTGCCGGATGACGCCTCGACGATCGTTGTGCCTTCTTTGATTTTGCCGTTGCACAAGGCGTAGAGGAACAGGGATCGGGCCAGCCGATGTTTGAGACTGCCCGTCGGATGTGTGCTTTCGTCTTTCAGGTAGATATCCACGCCTTCCAGATGCGGAACCGGCAGTTTGAACAGGTGTGTATCCGCCGACCTGTGTGCATCTGCATTGATCTTTGCGATAGCGTCCTCGACCCAACTGTTCATTTCACCCTCATGTCCGCAGTTTCATCCTGTCCAATTATGCGTCTGCCCATTTGCAGATGGCAAATGGGCAGGATCCGACGCGTCATGTTATCCGCAGCACGCACCCGATTTGGTTTGTGTTGGTTCGCAAGGGACTTCGTTCGGATTGGCCCCACGTCCCAGCCAGGTCCGTTCGGCCAGATAGAAGTCAGAAAACTTCTGGTGAAAGTCTTCAGGCACAGAATTCGAAGGAACTCCGCTGGTCAAAAGCGCTTGCTGCCAGGCCTTTACTTTCGGGAAATCCGAGAGCATGTCGTAACCGCTGTGCTCCTCAACAATAGCCGCGCGATGCAGCAGAGGGAGCCAGGCGATATCCACGTTCCCAATCGTATCGCCCGAGAAATATTGTCCTTGACCCAACTGGCGCTCGGCCTTTTCGAAGGATTTTCTGAGTTTCGCCATGCGTTCGTCCAGAACCTCTTTGTTGGCGCTTTGCATCGTGCTGCATTGAACCAGATAGTGTTTGGTTGCCTGATAGCTCCAGGCCCGATTGGCCGCGCGCTGCTCGGGCGTCAAGTTCTCCTGTAGTGGTGGCGTGATTTCGTCGATGTATTCGATGATTGCATCGGATTCGAACAGCGACTGGCCGTTTTCGGTAATCAATGCAGGAACCTGGCCGGTGGGTGAGATATCGAGAAACCACGCGGGCTTGTTCTTCAGGTCAATGTACTCAATATCATAGGGAACCTGCTTCGCTTCGAGCATCGCGGTGACGCGCTGAACGAACGGGCAGATCTTGAAACTGACGATCTTGATCATGGGTGAAGTCCTTTCTGGTTGATCCGACCTGTAAGACGACCAGCGATGCAAAAAGACGAACCTATTGGGAAAAAACCTTCCAACAAGTTGATCTTGAGGGATATGTTTTGGCAGTGATGGGGTGGCCGCGAATGGCGCAAGCGAAACCAGATATCGAACGTGTTTGGTCAGAATACCGGGCCAGCCTGTTTGCATTCCTTCGCTCAAAAGTACCGAACGAAGAAGATGCAGAGGATCTGCTTCAAGTGATCCTGCTGAAAGCGCACCAGGGCATAAGCGGTCCAAATGAGGTCAAAAGCCTGAAATCGTGGCTGTTTCAGATTGCGAGCAACACGATCACTGACTTTTATCGAAGCAGAGGGCGGCACAAATCTGTTCATCCGGATGACCTTTGGTACGGCGATCTGGATGAAAATGACCAGCATGTGCTGGAGAATTGTGTTGCACCATTCATAGATGCTCTGCCGCCTGAAATGGGCGAGCTGCTGCGCAGGATAGACCTGCAAGGCGTATCGCAAAAAGATCAAGCGGCCGAACTCGGTGTTAGCTACTCAACATTGAAGTCCCAGGTGCAGGCCAGCCGTCGTCAACTGCGCAAACTTTTCGAGAATTGCTGTGATTTCTCTCTGGATCAAAAGGGCAACATTGTTGGCTATGAACGCAAAGTGGGAAACTGTGGCCCGTGTTGAACCATCACCGCGAAGCGTCCTTGAAGAGGAATAAGTGCACGAAATGCTGCGCATCTTTCGAAGTCTGGCAGGAGCCCAAATAGATCAGACCCTTAAGATCGACCAATGTTCGGACACAGGAAAAACTGACCACCGCCAAGCGATCTTATTTGTGTATCAGCGCGTTTTCCCATTCCGAAAGAAACTTGTTTCGCTTCAGGGTATCCAGAAATGTCATCAAGGCTGGTTCAAGCGCAATAGTTGCGTGTTCCGTGCCGTTCTTTCTTTCCTGAAGCGGCGGCAGAGTACGCGCTCCGTCCATGGGGTTGGATTGATACTTCAGAACAAACTCGATGAACCGCCGGGCTGTTGCCGGTTCACCGGATGCCCTTGAAACCAACGCTGTCCGCATCATTGTTGTCGGGTAGTCAGAGGGCAGCACAATTTCAAGGATGTCCTGGCTTTCGGCACGCGCTTCGGCGTAGCTGCCAAGCACATTGTAGGCGACCGCAATTTTTCCGTTGGTAAGGTCGTCGATCATCTCGCCCGAACAACAATAAAGCCGGGCATCAAGCCCGCCCATCACTTCCATCAACCTCCAGAACGTTTCGGACGCCCGCGCGTCCTGCGTCGCAAAAAGATAGCCCAAACCGGACTGGCGGACGTCGTAGGTTCCAATGCGGCCTCTGAATATGTCTGGGTGCGCACGCAGCGTCTCGATCAGCTCCTGCCGGGATTGCGGGATTGGGAGCCCTTTGAAGGCGGCGCGGTTGATGACAATGGCCGCTGGTTCAGAGGTGAAGGCAAACAGGCTTTGCCGCCATTGCGCCCAGGCCGGATGTGAAAGGTCCTCCAGAGCTAGGGCGTAGCCATCGTTTGTGAGTTTCAACTGCAAATCCATGGCGCTGGAAATGGCAATATCGAAAGCCCGGGGTTCCTCACGAAAACGCCGGTCGATATCGGCTGTTCCGGTGACCAGGTATTCGATGGTCACGTCCGGATTGCTGGCGACGAAGGCTTCGATCAGTGGCGCAAACAGGTCCGTGTCAGTGCTTGAGATTATACGCAGGGACGTGGTCGCCTGGGTTTCGTTGAAGATCTGCCGATCTTCCCAGTCCTGCGCCCATCCGACTTGGCACAGCCAGATCAAACCTAAAGCGATAAGGTTACGCACGCGCCACCCTCCGGTCGGTTTTTCAGAATTAGCTGGCCGCCATGGACCGATGCGACATCCCGTGCGATCGTCAGTCCTAGTCCTGAGCCGATAGTATTCGAGGCATTTGCCCCACGCTGAAAACGCGTGGTCAGAGTTTCGATTTCATGAGATGGAAAACCGGGCCCGTGGTCGCACACCGTGATCCGAGGGGTCGGTTTGCTCGAAACCGTGATCTCGATCTCACTTTCGACAGGTCCGTATTTCATTGCATTGTCAATTAAGTTTCGCACAGCGCTTTGGATCAAAATCGCGTCCCCGGCATAACGAACGTGCGCGTCCCCTACCAAAGAAAGAGAAAGATCTTTCATTTCCACGATGGGCGTCAGGCGCAAAACCAGATCGCGCACAAGTTCGACAAGGTCGATCTCGAGCCGTTCCAGATGATCGGCCCGGAATGTGATCATCGCATGATCCAGAAGCTGACCTGCCGCACGAGAACTTTCGTCGATGGCCTTCACCATCGACCGCATGGCTTCGCGATTTTCCTCTTTTTCAACACGCTGCAAAGTGGCTTCCGCGTAGGAACGGACGGTTGCAAGTGGCGTGCGGACTCGGTGCGCAGCCTCTGCGATGAAGTCCTCGGACTGGCTTAGGGACTGGTCCAGCCGCCCCATCAGCGAGTTGAGCGACTTGACCAGTGGTGCCATTTCCCGTGGCACTGGTTTGGCGAACGGGCTCAGGTCCTGCGGCCCCCGTCGCGCGACGGATGTCGTCAGCTTGCCAAGCTGGCCAATTGTGGTCGACGTCGCCCAAAATGAAAGTCCAGCGGCCAGCCCAAAAAAGCCGATACCGAGAAGGGCAGCATTTCGTGAAATCTGGTCGAGTGTTTCGGAAAGAGCGTCTTGCGTTTGAGCAAGGACAATCTGGATTTCTGTTCGTCGGTTCGCCCCGATCAAGGTGCGGCTTGCGCTGATTTTCCGGACGTCTGAACCGCGAATTTTGTCGGATTGAAATGTCTGGTCATCGGCAAATGTCAGGTCCTCGTAGCCCGACAAGAATTGGCCGTCCTGCAGGATTGCATAAAACACGCGGTCGTCGGCCGGGGTGCTGAGCATCGAAAACGCCGAGTAGGGTAGATCAAGCTCGACCGTGCCATCCCGAATTGTGGCGGCGTCCAGCATCGACGTGACCGAAGCGTCAAGGATGTTGTCCTGACCCTGTTGCGCCACCTGCACCGCAAAGTTTCGGACGGCGAAAAACAAGACCAGTGCGAGAACCGCAGCGCCTCCGATCAGGGTCAGCACTAACCGATTTCTGAGCGATCCTGATACCGCAACGCTACCCATCTTGGTCCAATCGATAGCCAAGGCCACGCAATGTCGTGATCCTCAACTTCGAGGCTGACAAATGTTTGCGAAGGCGTCCAATGTAAACCTCGATCGCGTTTTCCGAAACGTCCTCATCGTAGGAAAACAACCGATCGGACAGCTTGTTCTTGGAAAAGATCTGGCCGGGTGCGTTGAGAAACAGTTCAAGAAGGCGCAGTTCGCGATTGCGCATTGTAACGGCCTCACCCCCGACAGTCAGGTGGCCTGCGACCGGGTCGAAAACGACGCCACCGATCTCGATCTTGGTTCTTACATTGCCGGACCTGCGACGCAGGACGGCGCGGATACGGGCCTCCAGTTCGGCGTGATCAAAGGGTTTGGTGACATAATCATCAGCGCCCAGATCAAGCGAACCGATTCGATCCGACACCTGGCTTCGGGCGGTCAGGACGATCACCGGAGTGTCCAAATCACTGGCGCGATGCTTCTCAAGGAACGTGCGGCCATCGCCATCCGGCAACATGATGTCGAGCAGGATAAGATCGTATTCCCCGGTCGCAACAAAGGCCGAGGCGTCTTCAAGTTTCTCTGCATGATCAATGACATGACCATCTATTCGCATGCGTGATGCGATGGCATTGGCAAGGTCAAGATTGTCTTCGACAAGAAGGAACTTCATTGCGCTCTGGAACGATTTTTTCTGCGTGACAGGTCTGTGTCAGGTTGGTGTGCATTCTCCCACATCAACTGATCCGTAGTGCGGACGGTTGTCAATTGGGAGGACATTATGTCGAATTTCGAACTGGGCCGTCGGGCCCTTCTTGCGGCTGTTGCGGCGTTTGGTCTTGTCGGCTCGGCGACTGCTGATGGTCACCAGGTTGTGGACAGCATCCACTTTCTGATCCCCGGCGGAGCCGGCGGCGGCTGGGATGGCACGGCGCGCGGAACTGGCGAAGCGCTGACCAAGTCGGGTCTTGTTGGAACCGCCAGCTACGAGAACATGTCAGGTGGCGGTGGTGGCAAAGCCATCGGTTATCTGATCGAAAACGCGGCCAGCAATCACGGCACGCTGATGGTGAACTCAACGCCCATCGTGATCCGTTCATTGACCGGTGTCTTCCCGCAAAGCTTCCGCGATCTGACACTGGTTGCCGGAACTATCGGTGACTACGCGGCGCTGGTTGTTCCTGCGGACAGCGACATTCAAGACGTCAATGGCTTGATTGAGGCGTTCAATGCCGATCCCGCGGGTGTTGCCGTAGGTGGTGGTTCGGTCCCGGGCGGGATGGATCATCTGGTTGCCGCAATGGTGTTCCAGGCGGCGGGCGCCGACCCGGTCGCGATGAAGTATGTCCCATATGACGGCGGCGGTGCCACGATGGCGGGTCTGCTGTCTGGCGAAGTACAGGCGGTTTCTACCGGCTTTTCCGAAGCCGTGGAACTGGCCAAGGCCGGAGAGGTCCGTATCATCGGAGTGACGTCCTCGGATCGCGTGGACGCGTACCCGGATGCACCGACCATGGTCGAGCAAGGCAACGACACAACGTTTGTCAACTGGCGTGGGTTCTTCGCGGCACCGGGTCTGCCCGCCGAACAGTTGGCGGCCTATCAGGAGGCCATCGCCAAAATGTATGACACGGCTGAATGGGAAGAAGTTCGTTCGCGCAACGGTTGGGTGAACATTCACAACCCTGGCGACGATTTCCAGACCTTCCTGGAAAATCAAGAGAAGGTTATCGGCGATCTAATGCGGCAGCTTGGCTTCCTCTGATCACGCTAATTCGCTTCCAAACACAAATGCGCCCGGGATTGCCCGGGCGTGGTACCGATAAACGAGGGAGAGGTCGATGGTGATTGATCGCTGGATAGCGCTTGTCATCCTGATGCTATGTCTTGCCTATGGCTACGCGGCTTATTTCACAATGGACGATCTGTTGCCGCCGATCATGAAACAGCGGCCGCTCTGGCCGTCGACTTTTCCCAAGGTTCTTGCCGCAGGTGGAATATTGCTGTCACTGGCTATTCTGCTCGGCTTCGAGAAAGCCCCGGCGAAAGAGGAAGCCGCGGATATCAACCTGTCCCGATTGGGCGAGTACAAAGTTGGGCAAGCGCTGTCTCTGTTAGGCCTCATGGTTGCATATGCTTTTTTGCTCCGCCCGCTTGGGTTCCTGGCGGCCACGTTCCTGTTTCTTACTTGCGGTAACTTCATTTTGGGGGAACGCCGCTATGTCCTGATGGCTGTGGTAGCGGCCATCGCGGCAGGCAGTATCTGGTATCTGGTTGATGTGGTCCTGGGCATTTTCCTCAGCCCGATGCCATCACTTCTGAACGGAGTTTGAGATGCTCGAAGGATTAATGACGGGCCTTTCAACGGCTTTTACATTCACCAACATTCTAATGGTTGTCGGCGGTTGCCTGATCGGAACATTCATCGGCATGTTGCCGGGCCTGGGCCCGATGTCGATCATCGCAATCATGATCCCGGTCGCAATCACCATCGGTGATCCCTCGGCGGCACTGATCCTGCTGGCCGGTGTCTATTATGGCGCGGTATTCGGGGGCTCGACCTCATCGATACTGATCAATGCGCCCGGGGTTGCCTCAACCGTGGCCACGAGCTTTGACGGCTACCCCATGACGCGCCAGGGCAAAGCTGGCAAAGCGTTAACGGTCGCCGCAATTTCAAGCTTTGCGGGTGGTACGATTGGCGCGGTCCTGTTGATGATCTTCGCCCCTGCGCTGGCTTCAGTCGCGCTTCTGTTCCACTCATCCGAATACTTCGCCCTGATGGTTGTGGGGCTTTCGGCCATCGCGGCTTTTGCCGGAACCGGGCAGGTCAGCAAGGCGCTGTTGATGACGTTTCTCGGCCTGATCATGGCCACTGTCGGAGAGGGCGTCTTGTTCAATTCGCCGCGTTTCACGATGGGCATCATGGATTTGCAGTCGGGCTTTGGCTTCATAACTCTGGCCATGGCGATGTTCGCGTTGCCCGAGGCGATCTATCTGGTGCTTGATCCGAACCGATCCAAGACGGGTGATGGCGAAAAGGCCGGCGAGATCAAGGACCTTAGGATCACACGCGACGAGGCGCGCAGGATTACCCCGGTCATCGGACGTCAATCCCTTCAGGGGTTCTTCATCGGAGTGCTGCCCGGGGCCGGGGCGACGATCGCCTCTTTCCTCGGTTACGCCGTCGAGCGCAATATCGCGTCCAAAGAAGAGCAGGAGCAATTTGGCAAAGGTTCCGTCAAGGGGATCGCCGCACCCGAAAGTGCCAACAACGCCGCGTGTACGGGGTCGTTTGTTCCGCTCCTGACGCTCGGCATTCCCGGGTCTGGTACGACGGCGATCCTTCTCGGTGCGTTGATTGCCCTGAACGTGTCGCCCGGTCCGCGCCTCATGGTTGACGAACCGCAGATCTTTTGGGCGGTCATTATCTCGATGTATCTGGGCAATCTGGTTCTGTTGATCCTGAACCTTCCGCTAATTCCCTACATCGCCAAGATTCTGGCCGTACCGCGCAACTTCCTTATACCGTTCATTCTGTTCTTCACCCTTATGGGTGCCTATATCGGGCAGAACAACGCGACCGAACTGCTTATTCTGGTCGGTTTTGGAGTTTGCGCCACGTTGCTGAGGTTTGCCGACTACCCGCTTGCGCCCCTGCTGATCGGGTTCATCCTTGGCCCGCTGCTGGAGAACAACTTCTCGCGCGCGATGCAACTGTATGACGGAGTAAGCTTTATCTGGGAACGTCCAATGACTTTGGGACTGCTGCTGCTGGCCGTCGTATTGGTCGTCCTTCCCAGCTATCGCCAGCGCCGAGCGCTTGCACGGGCAGAAGGCGTCGCCGATGGTGACTGATTGTTTTTGTCGATGAAGGTTCAAGAGACTGGATGAACAGACCGTTGTGCTTTCAGTTGCCAAACAGCGAAAGCTGATGTTCTTGGGGTTCGGTGAAAAGGTCGCAAAGTCCATATGTCAGTCCCTGAGGGGCTGCTGGCAAGCGTCCGCGTGTCCGAAGCGGCCATTCATTTTCACGCTTCAAACATTTGGAAAGCGCTGATGGCAGAAGTTTGCTGTGCGCGCGTTGCTGGCCTCACTTATACATAGACTTTCGCTCAATTCTTGCAAAAGCCTTTGGAATTGCTGCGCTGTTCAAAGCCAGCCTTGAGAACGGGTCGACCGCTCATCTGAATACATGAGCGAAGCAACTTTGCTGTTTCCCGTACCTGCGTTTTCAGGCACGCATCCCCAAGAAAAAAATTTGGTATACCAAATTCCAAATACCTGATACGAAATCCGGGCGAGATTGCGAATCGGATCTGAGGAGGCCCGGTTCGAGAACTTAGGAGGATCGAAAAATGATGAAGTTTCTTGCCACCGTTTCGGTTGCAGCCATGACCCTGACCGGGACCATCGCCGCCGCTGATGAGTACCCATCCAAAACCATCGAGGTCGTGACCCATGCCGGAAACGGTGGTGGTACGGACGTCACCACTCGCATGATGATGCTGCGTGCCCGTCGCGAATTGGGCACCGACATGGTTGTCGTAAACAAGAAAGGTGGCGGCGGTGCAGTCGCCATGGACCACTACCTGACCGTCCCGGCGGATGGTTACACGATCCTGACCTTCACCATCGGTCACGCGGCGACAGTTGCAAAAGGCAAGACCAAGATGTCTCTGGACGATATCCGCCCGATCGCCCGCGGTACCGATGACCCGCAGATCCTGATGGTACGTTGCGGTGCATATGAGGATGCCGAAGCCTTTGTTGCAGCTCAGAAAGAAGCACCAATCAGTTATGGCACCACCCACCTGGGCAACATTGACGACGTATCGGCGTTCATGTTCACCAAGAAAGGCGGCATGCAGACCCCGAAAATTGTTCCCTTCGAAGGCGGTGGTGAACTGGCGACCCAACTGGTTGCAGGTGCGGTTGACGCGGCTGTTCTGAACCTGGCCGAAGCCGGATCTCAGATCGACGCAGGCGACGTTTGCCCCATCGTTGTTTTGGCCAACGAGCGTATGGCAGGTCTGCCAGATGTGAAAACCGCCAAGGAGATGGGCATTGATGTCAGTTTCTCGACGGTTCGCGGATTTGTTGTTCACGCCGACACGCCCGATGATGTTGCTGTCAAGATCGAGGATTCCCTGCTGAAGTCCATGAACCATGGCGTATACCAAGGCTTCCTGGAATCCGTCGGGTTGGACAGCACTTCGGTCGTGGGTTCCGATGAGTGGGGCAACCAGATCACCACTATGGTCACCGATATGGAATCCGCTCTGAAAGAATTGGGCTTTATCGAGTAATCTTAAGCATTTAGCGCGGCAGGTCAGGTGCTTGCCGCGCTAACTTTTCCAGCGGACGGGTACAAACTGATGCAAAAGTCCAATGACAATACCGGACATGGTCCAAAGGGTGGTTTCGCGCAGTTTGCTGTCCCGCTGGGGATCTTGGTGTTTTGCGCCTGGGCCTTCTGGCTGTCGACGCAATTCGAGCGCGTTCCGCCGATCCTGAAACGCGGCATGCAGCCCTCTGATTTCCCTCAGTTGGTTATCGGCCTGATCGTTCTACTGTCAGTCTGGTTGCTTTTTAAGGACCGTGATGAGGCACCTGCCAGGCTCTCGCGACTTGTGCAGTCCACAATCGGGTTGCTGATCGGTTTCCTGCTGATCGCCGAGATTGATCTCTTTCTGGGGTTGGGCCTGTTTGCCGTGTCGCTCGCGGCGCTGTGGGGTGAGCGGCGTGTCTGGGCACTTGTACTGGTCGGCATCATCGCGCCGCTGGCGGTGTTCTTCCTATTCAACGGCATATTCGAGGTCCGCTTCCCGCGCGGGATCCTCACCAACCTCTGGTACGGGTAAAGACAATGGATGCTGCTCTGAACGGCCTTTTGGCTCTTGCTGATCCCAACCTGCTGGCGTTGATATTTGCAGCGACACTGGGCGGGGTGTTGGTCGGCGCTCTCCCGGGATTGAATGCGACAACAGGTGTTGCGCTGCTTCTTCCCTTTACGATCACGATGGAGCCCATTCCGGCCATTGCGATCCTGACGACAATTTATTGCGCGGCGACTTTTGCCGGAGCGATCACCGCGATTCTCATCAATACGCCCGGGACGTCGGCCAGTGCCACCACTTGCTTGGACGGCTATCCCTTGGCGCAAAGGGGAGAGGCAGGCCGCGCGCTGGGGATGGCCGCTGTCTCCTCGACCATCGGTGGAATTATCTCGGTCGTGTGCCTGATGGCCGCTGCACCCTTGATGGCGCGGGCTGCGTATAACTTTGCACCGCCTGAATACTTTGCGCTGACAGTTTTCGGTCTGTCGATGCTGGCAACAATTGGAGATGGATCGCCGGTCAAGAACATCCTGTCCGGCGCGTTTGGCGTGCTGATCGCAACTGTCGGCATCGATCTGCTGACCTCGATCGAGCGTTTCACCTTCGGCCTGAACGAGCTGAGCGAAGGTATCCCATTCGTACCCGTCATGATCGGTGTGTTCGGCATCTCAGAACTGCTGGTCCAGGCCGATAACCTGCATGTGGAGCGCAAGCGCGTCATCATGAAGGCCATCCGCTTGCCATCGCGCGAAGACTATTCGCGGGTTTGGAAAACCATTTTGCGGTCGTCCGGTATTGGCACGTTCATCGGCATTCTGCCAGCTGAAGGTGCGACAGTAGCCTCGATGATCGGCTATAACGAGGCCAAGCGCTGGTCGAAGAGGCCTGAAGAGTTTGGCAACGGCTCTCTTGAAGGTATCGCTGGGTCCGAGGCCGCAAACAACTCGGCCACGGGTGGGGCGATGGTTCCGACTCTTGCGCTGGGGATTCCAGGCAGCCCGACGGCTGCTGTGATCCTCGCCGGTCTGATGGTGCATGGCCTGCGACCCGGCCCGACGATGTTTACCGAACAGGCCGACTTTGCCTTCGCAATCTTCTGGTCGATGATGCTGGTGAACATCTTGTTCTTCTTCATCGGACTGTGGGGTGCCAAGATCTTTGCCCGCGTCACGCTGATCCCGATCCAGATCTTGTGGCCTTGTGTCTTCATCTTCTCGATCGTGGGTGCCTATGCGCTGGAACAATCCATGCTGGATGTCTGGATCGCCATCGGCTCGGGGATACTGGGCTTCTTCATGCGCCGTTACGGTTTTTCCGTGGTGCCCATGGCCATCGGCCTGATCCTGGGCGGTATGCTGGAGACACGCCTCGGTCAGTCGATGGTGATGCTGGACGAAAAATGGTGGCTCATGCTGACCCGTCCGCTGACGCTCTTCTTCTTTGTTCTTACGGTCCTGGCTCTGTTTGGCCCGCTGCTGTGGGGACGCCTTTTCAAACAACGCTCGCCGCTTAAGTCGACCGGAGAATAACAATGACCAAGATCAAATCCGTCCGCACCCGTGTCTGGAATTGGAAAGGCAAGACCGTTCCACCGCAGGGTAATTTCTGCACCAACGCCAGCGACTTGTTGTGGGAAAAGGGCGATGCGATGTCCTCTTTCCGGTTTCACCAGTGGCTGACCTGCGAGATTGAAACCGAAGATGGCACAGTCGGCATCGGCAACGCTGCACTAGCGCCAGGTGTTGTGAAAAAGGCCATCGACGAATGGTTCGCGCCCATGGTGATCGGCGAGGACCCGTTCGACTATGCCTACCTTTGGGAAAAGATGTACCGCCGCTCGCATGCTTGGGGCCGCAAAGGTATCGGAATGACCGCGATTTCTGCTGTCGACATCGCCATCTGGGACCTGATGGGCAAACTGGCGGGCAAGCCTGTGTTCAAGTTGCTGGGCGGTCGCACCAAGGAAAAGATACCGGTCTACTATTCTAAGCTCTATTCGGGGCCCATCGAAGCGATGCAGGCCGAGGCGGAAGAGGCCAGGAAGAACAAATATCAAGGCTACAAGATGCGGTTTGGCTGGGGCCCCAAGGACGGCATGACCGGCATGCGGGAAAACCTCAAACGCGTGGAAGCGGTGCGTGAAGTTATTGGCTATGATGTAGACCTGATGCTGGAATGCTATCAGGGCTGGAACGTCGATTACACCAAGCGGATGCTGCCCAAGCTTGCGAAGTACGAACCGCGCTGGCTGGAAGAACCGGTGATTGCCGACGATGTGGAAGGATACCGTGAACTGAATGCCATGAATATCGTGCCCATCTCGGGCGGGGAGCATGAATTTTCGCTCATCGGCTGCAAGGATCTGATCCAAAAGAAAGCCGTCAGTGTGCTGCAATATGACACGAACCGCGTGGGTGGCATCACGGCCGCGCAAAAGATCAACGCCGTCGCCGAAGCTTTCCAGGTTCCGGTCATCCCGCATGCAGGTCAGATGCACAATTATCACCTGACTATGGCCAATGCGAATTGCATGATCAGCGAATACTTCCCGGTCTTCGACGTCGAGGTCGGAAACGAGCTGTTCTACTACATCTTCGAAGGCGACCCGGATGCCGTGGATGGTTATTTGGATCTGGACGACAACAAACCCGGCCTCGGGATCGAGATCTCGGACAAGCATCTGCATGATTTCGAGGTGACGGAATGAACCGGAAATACGCAGGTATCTGGCCGGTCGCGCCAACGCCGTTCAATGATGACGGGACACTTGACCTCGAAGGTATGAAACGGGTGCTCGACTGCCTGATTGATCAAGGGGCGGATGGAATCTGCATTCTGGCCAACTTTTCGGAGCAGTTTCTGATTTCGGATGCCGAACGCGAAGTACTGGCGCGGCTTTCGGTCGAACATATCGCGGGACGGGTTCCGGTCATCGTAACGATCAGCCATTATGCCACGCAGATTGCCGTTGAGCGCGCGCAATTCGCCAAGGATTTGGGGGCTGACATCGTAATGATGATGCCGCCATATCATGGTGCACTTCTGAAAGGCACACCCGAACAGAGCTTCGAGCAGTTCGCATCTGTTGGCGAGGTCGGCATTCCGATCATGGTGCAGGATGCACCACTTTCCGGCGTGGATCTGCCTGTGCCACTGCTGGTGCGCATGGCACAAGAGATTGAGGAAGTGAAGCTGTTCAAGATCGAATGTCCCCGTGCCGCCAACAAAATCCGTTCGCTGATAGAACAGGGTGGCGACGCAATCGAAGCGCCTTTTGATGGCGAAGAGGCCATCACCCTTCTGGCGGATTTGGATGCCGGTGCAACAGGTTCGATGACCTCGGGCATGATCGTGGATCAGATCAAACCGGTGCTGACCCACCACCATGCCGGACGCATCGACGAAGCGACCGCCGCCTATGGTCGGGTAGCCATGGCAATTAATCACGAAAACCGTCAATGCGGCTGGCAATCGTGCAAGGCCGCGATGGTCGAAGGCGGTGTAATCAAATCAGAATTTTGCCGCCACCCAATTCCGCCGTTGCATCCCGCCATCCGCTCGCGTCTGATCGACCTGCTGCGGCCGTTGGATCCTATGGTTTTGAGCTGGGGGAAGTGATTTGAGCGAGAGCTGGATTGATAGCCTGAAAGAAGAAGGTGGTGTAAAGCCACGCAAGACACTTGCCGAAGAAGCCGCCGACAACCTGCGCGAATTTATTCTGCTGGGTAAGCTTGCCCCCGGTACGGCAATTCCCGAACGTGATCTGGCCGAGGCGCTCGGCGTATCCCGTACGCCTTTGCGCGAAGCCTTGCGGTTGCTCGAAGTTGAAGGGTTGGTGGAGTACTCGGCCACACGGCGCCCGCACGTTGCCGACCCTTCTCTGCACGAGTTGACGCAGTATATTTCGGTCCTGGGCGCTCTCGAAGCGTTGGCGGGTGAAATCGCCTGCGTCGAAGCAACGATGGCTGAAATAGCCGAAATTGTTCGCCTAGGTGCCCGTATGTCCAAAGGTTCCGGAAAGCTCGAACCGCTGGAGTTCTTCCAACTCGACATGCAGTTTCACGCGGCCATCGTTGAAGCCAGCCGGAATGAGCCCCTTATCGAAACGCACCGGCAATATAACGCCCGCCTTTGGCGTGCACGTTTCTTGTCGTCGCAACAGGTTGATCGCCGTGACAATACCCTGTCCGAACACTCGCGGATCACTGACGCCCTGCAAAAGCGTGACGCAGCCGCGACGCGGCGGGCGCTGCGCGATCACCTGAATAGTACAATCGAGAATATTGAACGCCTTCACGCCCAAAGCAGTGGAGCAAAGTCCGAGGACTGAAAGATGAAGCCCAGAATTGGTATTATCCCCGGTGATCCAAGCGGCATCGGGCCGGAACTGATCGCACGGTTGCTGACTTCGGAGGGCGTTTCCGAGGCGGCGGACATTCTGCTGATCGGCGACAGGCATGTGTTTGAAACGGGACAGACCGTCGCCGGTGAAACTTATGACCTGACCCTCGTTGACGTGTTGGGCGACTGGACCCAAGCCCCTGCGTTCGCCCTGCACGAGATGGAGACGATTGCGCCTGACGAAGTGAGGGTTGCCGAAGTGACCGAAGCTGGCGGTGCATCGGTTCTGCGAACGCTGGATTCCGCTCTGGAACTGACGCGCTCCGGTGTGATTGACGCCATCGTATTTGGACCGTTCAACAAGGCCGCGATGCACTTGGCGGGGCTGGGTCATGATGACGAGCTTCACTACATGGCCGAAAAGCTGGGCGTGACGAACTACATCTCGGAACTCAACACGCTTGACGGCATGTGGACCAGCCGCGTGACCAGTCATGTCGCCCTGCGTGACGTGGCCGACATGATCAGCGAAGAACGCGTTGCCGAAGCGGTGCATCTGATCCACAACACACTGCGCCGTTCTGGTTTAAATCGCCCTCGGATTTCAGTGGCCGCGATCAATCCGCATGCCGGTGACGGTGGAAATTTCGGCACCGAGGAGATCGACATCCTCGAACCGGCAGTCCGCAAACTGGCGCGGGGGCAGATGTCAGTTGATGGTCCGTGGCCGTCCGACACCGTGTTCCTCAAGGCGGTTGCCAAGGAAATAGACGCGGTTGTGACCATGTATCACGATCAGGGTCAGATAGCGCTGAAACTGCTTGGCTTTGACCGTGGTGTGACGGTGCAGGGTGGGCTGCCATTCCCCGTGTCCACTCCGGCCCACGGAACGGCGTTTGATATCGCAGGCCAGGGCTGTGCGGATGTCGGCGCAACCCGCGCTGCTTTTGACATCGCATGTGACATGGTCACGCATTGGGACAACTGAAACATGACTTTCAAGCCGCACGGAAAACACCTGATTGCAGGTGATTGGATCGCTGGAGACGTGAAATTTTCATCCTCCCCGGCGCGTGGGGACGCACATGAGTTTTCATCCGGAACCGCCGCCCATATCGACGCATCGGTCCAAGCCGCCGAAGAGGCATTCTGGAACTTTGGGTATTCCACCCGCGAAGACCGCGCGGCCCTGCTGAATGCGATTGCCGATGAGATCGACGCGCGCGGCGATCTCATTACCCAAATTGGCACGCAGGAAACCGGCCTTCCCGAAGCTCGGATTCAGGGAGAGCGGGGTCGTACCGTAGGCCAGTTGCGCCTTTTCGCCTCTCATATACTGTCAGGTGACTATCTGGACCGCCGCCATGACAAAGCGTTGCCGGATCGAGCCCCTTTGCCGCGTCCTGATCTGAAAATGGTACAGCGCCCTATCGGGCCGGTTGCCGTTTTCGGGGCATCTAACTTCCCGCTTGCGTTCTCAACCGCTGGCGGCGACACTGCTTCGGCGCTGGCCGCCGGTTGCCCTGTTGTGGTCAAAGGCCATCCCGCGCATCCGGGGACCGGAGAGATTGTTGCAGAAGCCATCAAGGGCGCAATCGACAAGACGGGCACGCATCCTGGCGCTTTCTCATTCGTACACGGTGACACGATGGCGGCAGGGCAGGCACTGGTGAGACACCCGCTGATCCGAGCGGTAGGGTTTACCGGCTCTTTGACCGGTGGCCGGGCACTGTTCGATCTTTGTGCGCAGCGTCCTGAACCCATTCCGTTCTTTGGTGAGCTGGGTTCAACCAACCCGATGTTCATCCTGCCGGCAGCCGCGGCGACACGGGGTGCTGAGATTGGCGCCGGTTGGGCAGGTTCGCTTACGATGGGTGCGGGCCAGTTCTGCACCAACCCCGGCATTGCAGTCGTCTTGAAGGACCACGCCGAAGAAATCGCCAAGGCAGCAGTCGAAGGCTTGAAGAACACCGCCCCACAAACCATGCTGACAGACGGCATTGCGGCGGCATACCGTAGCGGTCAGTCGATGATTGCTGCAGAACCGTCTGTTACCGAATTGCTGGCAACAGCGCGCGACGGGCGCACGGCAACCCCTTTCCTTTATCAGGTCTCGGCAAAGGGTTGGCTGGGCAATGAAACACTGGAACACGAGGTTTTCGGGCCATTGGGGCTCCTGGTAGTCGCAGAAAACATCGGCCAGATGCGGGAAGTGTCAATGTCCCTGCAGGGGCAGCTCACATGTACGCTGCACATGGATTCAGATGACGCGGAAATTGCGCAAACGTTGTTGCCAGTTCTTGAACGCAAAGCTGGCCGGATCCTTGTAAACGGCTTCCCGACTGGTGTGGAAGTCAGCGACACAATGGTACATGGAGGTCCATACCCGGCTTCCACGAACTTTGGGGCAACATCCGTCGGTACACTGGCCATTCGCCGTTTCTTGCGGCCTGTATGCTTCCAGAACGTACCGGACGTAATGTTGCCAGAGCAGTTCTAGCCTCGTCTGTCGTTTCCGGGAGAGGCAAATGAAATCGGAATCGGCCGGGTTCGTCACAGTTTATCATCAGCCTTCAGATGTGTCGATCCGGAAGCGCCGGTTGCGCTGACTTTGCTGCAGCAACTGTGCGGCGGCGCAGGGCGTAAAACAAACCATCGTCGGCCGATGACATTGCTCTTGTCGGGAAAGGTTAGCTCGGCGAGCCGCTCCACAGTGATTGGTGCGAGTGTTCAAGGTCGACACCGAGCCCATGACTGACGTGTGCTGTTCCATTTCGGAATAGCATTACTGGCGTGCTTCCTGATCGCTGAGCAACGCTCGCATGATGGCGCGAATACGGCGTTGATTGTCCGCGTCTAACGCAAAGTACAGTGCATTTGCCTGGGGGTCGCTTTGCTGGGGGCTAATGAGGTCTCCCGGATCAGCGTGAAGCACATTCGCTATTCGAACCAGAGTTGCGACGTTCGGCGTACGCGCCCTGCCGCTCAGCAGGTCTCTGACCGACGTCACGCCAAGCCCCGCCGCTTTCGCTACAGCACCAGGGTTGGTGCCTTGTTCTTCGATGAGGTCCGCGATTTTTTTTGCAATTCGCTTTCCGAGTTCGACGTCGCTCTCAACCTGCATGATTTTCCATCGGTAAATAATGTTCTGTCATTCCTTGGGTTAATGGCGATCTACACATCAGTCAACGGTACCGGCAAAGGTGGCATTGCAAAAACAGCATACCGGAAATGTGCGCAAAATCATTGCACATAGATGATTCAACGTCTATATCGGCCTCACAGAGATGATCAATCACACTAGATAGACGGAGAAACGACAATGACCCTCTTTTCAAAAGTAATGATGGCAACCCTCATGGCCTCGACCGCATTGGCGTCATCAGCGGACGCCTGCTCGCGGCTTGCCAAGCAATCAGACCACGGTGTCGCCTATGTTCGCTCAGTAGATTGGGGCACAAAAACCGGAATGGATCTTGTGACTTTCGGCGTTGGCGATGACGTCACATCTTACGAAGCCGATGGATACGCGCGCCAATCAGACGAACCGGCGAAGAACTTCACTGTAGCTTGGGTAGAGAACGAGTCTTTCCACGGTGTTCAGGCACAGGCCTTCAACGACAAGGGAATGGTTGCGGATACGCTCTATATGTCCCCCAGTGCAGACTACATTGGTGATTACAAGGACAATGGCGCCCCGGCCGTGAACTTGGCCGACGCGCCGGGTTATCTGGTCGCAATGTACGACACCGCCCCCGAAATCGCCGAGGCGTATAACTCGGGTGAGTTCCAGTTCGCCTGGTCAGCAGATTTGGGTCATGCGGGTCAGCACGGAGTGCATGTTTCGGCCGTGGACGCAAATGGTGATGTCGTTCTGTTCCAAGTGAACGAGGGCGGTGAGGTTCTGGTTTACTCCGGCAATGTTGAAGGTTCGGACCTTGGGGTAAAAGCGAACGCGCCATTGTTGCAGTACCACCGCGAGAACATTGCAGCGTTCAATGCGGAAGATGGAAAGACTGCAGAGAACGTTCCGGCGGACATTTCCTCGGCAAGCCGACACCTGCGTCTGACCTGGCTTAACCAGAACATTTCTCTGGGTGGTATGTCCAAGCCGGAAGCTTTGGGAACGGTACAGAACATGTATGACAGCGGTGCCAGTGTCCCGCAGCAGGTGATCGACCCAACCATCGGAGCGACTTATACTACCAGACAGACCAGCAGAACGATCCTGGGAGACGACGTCATCACAGTGCGGGATTTCGCGACCGCTGCGGAAATTTCGTACTCGATCACAGATGCCAAAATCGCCCACGATCTTAACGGTGGTCAGGTCTGTGCGGATGCCATGGATCAAGCCAACGAAGGTGGGCGGATGATCGAGTTCCGCCCGTGCCCGAAACCCGAAACAGGCTCCTGATGCAACTCCTATGAAACTCAAAAACAGCCCCCGTTACCCGACGGGGGCTTTTCTTATATTGAAATGCCCCGCTGCCAATATCCCCGTCAACTTTGTTGCGCACTGCCAATCTCTGGCGGCGACAGGATATTGCCTTTGAACCGAAGTACGGTCTGACAGGTCGCCACGCAGCAATGCGACAATCCGACGAACGGTAAGAAAGGGGCGAGTGCAATAGCCTTCGGCAACCTGTTGAAAGGATGCTGGAACCTCTCCGTTGGCGATAGAGCGCTCCGAGCAGGTTTTAAAGTGCGGAGGTCGGCCAGGACCGCGATCCGGTGTCGGCGCCGAAAAAACTCAGAACCCAACTACCGAAATATGAAATTCAACCGACTTATTGCCGCCGTGCCATTACGTGATCCATAACCAAATTGAGCACCTCGATATCATCCTGGTTAAACGTCAGATAGCGGAACCGTACCGTTCCACGGTCTGGCTTCGAGCGTGACGGTGTGAGCACCTCAACCGTAACACGAGCACGAAGTGTGTCTCCCGGGAACACCGGAGCGAGCCATCGTACCTCGTCCATGCCATGGCCGCCCAGGTTGGTGCCAGTAAGTACGCCGGTATCACGAAACAGCCGGAAGGTGAGCGCTATGGTTTGAAAGCCGCTGGCAATGATCCCGCCGAAAATCGACTCCTTCGCCGCCACTTTATTCACGTGGAAGGGCTGCGGATCGTGCGTAAGTGCAAAATCAATTATTGCGCCTTCGGTGAGCGTAATCCCACCAGTCTCGAAGGTGTCTCCGACTGACAGATCGTCAAAAAACTTGCCGCTGATCATTCCAACAGCATAGAAAAACGCGCAGTTGTCCGTCAACGACAACCCAACGCCTGCCGATCAGACGTAAGTGGCAAACGCGACGTATACATGTTTGAACCTGAAACTGACCTCAGTAAAGGTGAATGCCGCCTTCAATAATGACTTTTCGTCGCGAGACCGATGGACTGCTGCAAAAAGTCAGAACCTCTTGGGCGATGTGATCGATGGATGTCGTTGCACCTACTACGTGGCGCACCTGAATGACCGGGACGCTCTGGCGGGGATCCCTGATCATTCGTAAGGCCGGCGGTCTTGTAAATGCAAGCTCAATCCCGGACATGCTGGAACATGGCAGCGCCATTCTGGCCATTATGCCGAAATTGGAACACTTGACGCTGAGCGACATCATCCCTCAGGCTCGCCGGACGGATTCAGTGGCCCCGAGAACGAGCTAGTGGGAAAGTCAAATCTTCTTCACTAACAGCATACGTACCGGCCTCTGATTAGATCACCGGCTTCCAGAGTCCACCAAGCTCGCGACGTGCCACATGTGTTGCAATGAGAACGGCAATCATCCACCCGGTTATGACCGCTGCGGCCGTTCCGATCCACACGCCGATTTCGTTGAAACTCAGCAGGCCGACAAATATCCAGACGAAGAAAGCAACCCCAAAACCCTGCCGATACAGGCTGATCCAGACGGTCCAGATCGGCCTTTTCAGTGCCTGCAAAAGCGAGTTGATCGAAAACAGCATCATGTAGAACGGCAGGATCAGGCTGTCGACGCGCAGGTAGCTTAGTCCCACGCGGATCACTTCGGGGTCGTCAGTAAACAGGCCCAGAACCGGACCGCCGAAAATCCACAGGACAGGTGCGGCGATGGCGGTCATGATGAACCCAACCTTCCAGCAATAGAACAAGGCTTCGCGCACCCTCGCACCGTCTCGGGCTCCGAAATTCTGGGAGGCTATGGGCAGAAGTGCGCCGGTGACGCCCAACACGGGCAACAGCAGGATTTGCTCCAGACGAATGGCCACGCCGTACCCTGCGATTGCGTGTTCGCCAAAAATCTTAAGCGCAAACTGCATCACGAACCCGGACAGCAACATCACCATGAACGACGTGGCTGTGGGCAACACCTGTACCGAGATTTCAGTGAATTTTTCCAGGCGCGGAACAAAATTCCGCGCCCGCATCCGTTGCATCCTGCGCCGTCTGAGCACCTGACGTATCAGGAAGAGCATGACCCCTGTCTGACTGATCACGGTTGAAACTGCCAGACCGTCAAACCCGATGCCGGGAACAAGGCCCGGAACCCCGTAGATCAGCAATGGATTCAGTCCGATATTGGCGAAAAATGCGACAATCAGCGCCCGCTGCATGGAAACGGCATCGCCATGTGCCTGAAGGATACCGTTACAGCCAAAGGCCAGCAGAAAACCTGGAAGAGCAAGGAGCAACCAAAAGAAATACCGCAGACCTGCATCGCGATAATCCCCGGGCTCGGACACCAAACGGATCAGTGCAGGACCATACCACAGACCAGCCAGCGCAAGGACGCACGCGGCCAGGAAGCCATAGCTCATGCCTTGTGCGGCCAGTCTGCGTGCCTTTCGATGATCACCCGCGCCCAGTGCGTTGCCGACGAGTGCACTCATTGCAGCGCCAAGCCCAACGCCTATTGAGATCGCAACAAAAAACGCCTGAAACCCAAGTGCGAGCCCGGCCTGAGCACTTGTGGACAAGAGCCCTGCGAAGAACATGTCGACAACATTGTAGAGCGTGTTGAACAGCATCCCGATGGCGCCGGGAATGGCCAAGGTGCGAAAATGCACCGAGATCGGCCCTCGCGTCAGATCAAGATCGGCAGGAATGGCCATTTCAGCATTTCTTTACGGGCGCTCGGCCTGAACGGTCAGAAAGACGAATTCCGGTGTCAAAACCTCTTCGAACCCATGGTTCAGTTCGGCATCGACGCTGATGCTGTCCCCGGCTGACAGGGTGAATCGCGCCTCGCCGTAACGATAGACAGCCTGACCCTCCAGCGCCTGAACAAAGACGACACCGTGGCCGACATAAGTTGGCGGGCGCCCTTCATCGCGCAGAAGAGTGACCCGCCGCGCCTGAAATCGCAGGTCCTTGCGGGAATGCAGGGCCAGATTGACGTATTCATGGGAATGCCCGCCAGCAAGACGGGTGGACTTCAGCCCCTGTCCGTGGCGAACCAGGGTATAGTCGGTGTGATCTGTCCGCGCTTCGCGAAACAGCGAGACGATGGGCACTTCAAGCGCCTCGGCCAAAGCGGCCAATGTATCGATCGAAGGTGACACAAGCCCGTTTTCAATGCGGCTGACCATCGCCGCTGAAATGCCCGATTGCTCGGCCAGACGACGGGCCGATTGTTTCCGGCTTTGGCGCAGCTCCTTCAGCGATGCACCGATCGCGCGGTCAATCTGTCTTCCCGGAGTGTCATCCTGCATGGTACATCCCGTCACTCGTCGGCGTAATAACCCACGACATCGCCCTCTGTGGTTACGCCGAGACCGTTCAGCAACCGGTTCACGTAGTTGAAATATCCAACAATCTGGTTGATTTCGAGGATCTCTCCGTCGTCCCATCCGGCTTCTTTCAAGGCCGAGACGTCAGACTCGGCCATCGCGGCGGGCGATTGGGTAAGTTTTCCGGCATAGACCATCGCTGCCAGTTGTGCGCCGTCAAATGCGTCCTCCGGGCGGTTGGCTTTCAGCGCGGCTTCAATCCTGTCTGCGCGTGCATCATCCCCGATCAGATGCCGGGCATTGGCCCAGTGATTGGCATAGGAATAGGGGCAGCCGTTCAGGGTGGACACATAGGAACTTATGACTTCCTGAAACCACATGGGCACGGTGTTGACGTCATCGTGCAGACAGGCCCGGTACAAAATAACGTGCCCATTCATCGTATTGGGCCGCAGCGAATGCACGCGCATGACATTGTCGACGGTTCCGTGCGGCGTACGGGCCAGGTCCAATGCGGCCTTTAGCTGATCGTCGGCATCCTCGTCAGAAATCATCCGAATCCAGGCAGACATTCATGCTCCTTCCGTTGGCCGTCAGCTCAAATTTCAGGCAGTCAGAAACTACCCGCTGAGTTTTTTATTGACGAATATTGCATATTAAGCAACCATATTAATCAGTGCGCAACAGAATTGAGGATTCCATGGCCTTACCAGATTGCCCCACTCAATCGTATCGCCAAGTCGATGGCACTGCTTGGGCCGATCCAGAATTGCGCCGAAACAAGTGTTCCGCGCGCAGGTATTTCCGAAGGCGACCGCTCTTGCCATAGGCTTCCTGAACTCACAACGCCCTCAATATGCGATCCCGAATTAGAACAGGTCAGGCATGAACCAACCCACTCCGATGATCGAGGTAAGCAATCTGGACAAGTTCTATGGTGGCTTTCACGCGCTGAAGAACATCGATCTGACCGTTCACCAGGGTGAAAAGGTTGTCATCTGTGGTCCCTCAGGTTCCGGGAAGTCGACCCTGATCCGTTGTTTCAACGGGCTGGAGTGGCATAATTCTGGGCGCCTCGTGATTGATGGGATCGAGGTTTTTGAAGGGGCCAAGGAGATCCGGGAGTTGCGTCAGGAAGTTGGCATGGTCTTCCAGCAGTTCAATCTGTTTCCACATCTGACTGTGCTGGAAAACCTGATGATCGGCCCCATGAAGGTACGTAAGGTCCCGAAGGCAAAGGCCGAAGAAACCGCGCGCAACTATCTTGACCGTGTCCACATTCCGGAACAGGCCGACAAATACCCGGCGCAGTTGTCCGGCGGTCAACAGCAGCGCGTGGCCATTGCCCGGTCTCTTTGCATGGAGACCCGGATCATGCTGTTTGACGAACCGACTTCCGCACTTGACCCTGAAATGATCAATGAAGTGCTTGATGTGATGGTCGAGCTTGCCGACACAGGCATGACGATGGTTGTCGTCACGCATGAAATGGGTTTTGCCCGCAAAGTCGCTGACACGATGGTTTTCATGGAAGCCGGTCAGATCGTCGAAGTTTCGCCGCCGGAACAGTTCTTTACCAACCCATCCAGCGAACGGTGCCGGTTGTTCCTGAACCAGATACTGGAACACTGACATGAGCGATCTGGGCATATCTGCACCAAAGGGCCAGCCGTTGCCCAAGCCACCGCTCTACAAGCGCTTTTTCGGCTCGGTCCCCGTTTCCGTCGTCATGTATGCGATCATCGTGGGGCTGATTGCCTATGGCTCGTACGTTGGCGCGCAGGGCATGGGATATAACTGGCAATGGTACAGGGTGCCGCAATTTCTGTACCGCAACACCGAACTGGGGTTCGAATGGGGTGAAATCCCGATCGGGCTGGTGGCCACAATCAAGCTATCGGTTACCGCGTTTCTGCTGGCAACCGTTATTGGATTGTTCGTGGCGCTGCTGCGCCTGTCCGGTCTGGTCGTTGGGTCGGCCGTCGCCGTCGGTTATCTGGAGCTGATCCGAAACATCCCGCTGCTGGTCCTGCTCTATTTGTTCTATTACGTTCTGGGGCCGATTTTCGGGTTTGATCGCTATACCGCCAGCATCCTGACGCTGGCCGTGTTCCATTCCGCCCTGATATCGGAAATCCTGCGGGCCGGGATTAACGCGGTTCCGACCGGTCAGTGGGAGGCCGCCAAATCCATCGGGATGAGCCCTGCCCAGACGTATCGCTATATCATCCTCCCCCAATCCGTCCGTTTCATGCTGCCGCCGATGACCGGCGAGGTCGTGCACCTCATCAAGTCCTCAGCGATTGTCAGCGTGATTGCGGTGGCCGAATTGACCACCTTCGGACGCAACATCATTTCAGACACGTATATGAGTTTTGAAATCTGGTTCACCATCGCACTGGTCTATCTGGTGGTGACCCTGATCCTGTCGATTGGCGTAAGCCATCTGGAGAAGAAATATGCCGTCGACCAATAAAACTGAAACAATTGTCGGACAACAAGGAGAACCAAGATGAAGCTTTCTCGCAGAATGCTCGGGGCAGCCCTGGGCGCGGTCGTGGCGACTGGTGTGGCGACGTCGGGCTGGGCGCAAAGCGCGACCCAGGAACTGTCCAGCGAAAGTGTTATTGAAACCATCAAACAGGACGGGGTGATCCGGATCGGCCTGTCGCTGTTTGTGCCATGGTCGATGCGCGACAAGAATGGCGATCTGATCGGCTTTGAACTGGATGTCGGCCGAAAACTGGCCGAGGACATGGGCGTCGAGGTTGAATTTGTGCCCACCGCCTGGGACGGAATCATTCCGGCGCTGGTATCGGGCAATTTTGACGTGATCATCTCGGGCATGTCCGTGACGGCACAGCGTAACCTGACAATCAATTTCACAGACCCATATGCATATTCGGGCCTTGCAATTCTGGCGAACAAGGAGTTGACGGCGGGCATGTCGCGCGAAGATCTGAATTCGTCGGAGGTAACTTTCGCGGCCCGTCGCGGCGCGACCCCGGCGACCGTGATTGCGAAGGCATTCCCCGAAGCCAACCTGTTGCTTTTTGATGAAGACGGCGCGTCCACTCAGGAAGTTCTGAACGGGAATGCCCATGCTACGATGGCGTCGCAACCGACCCCCAACCGTGAGGCAGGTCGCAACCCCGAGACATTGGTTGTTCTCGAGGGCGAACTTTTCGACCCGCGTGGTGAAGCATTTGGCATGCGCAAGGGCGACCCGGACGCCATGAACTTCTTCAACAACTGGATTGCCCAGCAATGGCGGTCCGGCTGGCTGGAAGAGCGTCACAACTACTGGTTCGCCACCGAAGAGTGGGCTGATCAGGTTGCACAGTAACAAATCCGACCGGGGGCGGGCACACCGCCCCCGGAACTAAGGCGGAGCGGACCCGGTGCAGAACTTCCTCAAGAAACTCAGATGGCCTGATTACCTGATCATGGCGATTTTGCTCGCCTTCTTCGGGTATATCTGGGTGTCGATTGAAGGCACGCTGAACTACAAGTGGCGCTGGGAACTGATCCCCGGATATATCGTTGGCTGGCATACAGGTCGTGAGGAGTATTTTGCCAACCTGCTGTTGCAGGGTCTGGCGGCCACCATTCGCATCAGCATTTATTCGGGCATTCTGGCTTTGCTGCTGGGCACGATACTGGGTGTCGCGCGCTGTTCGGCCAACCTGACGATCCGGATGCTGGCGCGCACCTATCTGGAATTCCTGCGTAATGTCCCGCCCGTTGTTGTTGTTTTTATCTTCTTCTTTTTCCTGTCCCAGCAACTGATCGATGCGTTGAACCTGGAACGCTGGGCCCGCGGAATTGCACGACAGGAAGACAACCAGATCTGGACGTTTTTCTTCGGCGAAATGCGGCGTTTCCCATCGCTGGTTTCCGGCGTCATCGTTCTGGCCCTGTTCGAAAGCGCGTTTGTGGGGGAAATTGTCCGGGCCGGGATTCAGTCCATCCCAAAAGGCCAGCGCGAAGCTGCCCGTTCGATCGGGATGAGCCGTTTTCAGGAGCTGCGCTACATCGTGCTGCCTCAGGCGATGAAAAAAGTGGTCCCGCCGCTGGCAAACCAGTTCATATCCCTGATCAAGGACAGCTCGATCCTGTCACTGATTTCGGTTCAGGAACTCACTTACAAGACAGTTGAACTTGTCGCTTCATCTAGAATGATATTCGAGGCGTGGATCACGACCGCAGCGTTTTACTTTGTCGTTTGTTTTGGCCTCAGCCGTCTTTTTGCACGCCTCGAAAAACGATCAGACAAAAGATGAGTTCGTTATTCGTCTGAACGTTCAGCGCGTTTGTCAGAAACGGGCCTGAACCATCCCGTTTTCAACCCGCGTCTCGAACACCCGCATAGAGCGCGTGGCCGGGGCAGACACAGGCTTGCCGTCCCGCACGTCGAACGCACCCTGATGCAGCGGACACTCGATCACGTGGCCATCAAAATAGCCGTCGCAAAGATCGGCCCCGCCATGGTTGCACAACGCCAGCGATGCGTAGATGCCGGTTGGTGTATCGTAGACCGCAATCATGCGCGGGCCGATTTCGACTCGCGTGACCCAGTTTTTCTCAAGTTTGGACACCGCGATCACATCGCGCCAGGTTTTTTCAGCCGCCATCGTTCAAACCTCAGCCGCATGTTCGCGTTTGCGCTGCAAGATCTGACGCAGAATGTCGCGATGGGCAGCCAGATACCCGCCATTTTCAACGAATATATGGTCTTTCAGTTTTTCATGCAGACGGGGCAATGCATGAAACGGCACAGAGGCGACATAGTGATGTTCCGCGTGATAGTTCATGTTCCAGCATAAAAACGCCATCGGTGCCGATACCAGGTTGGTCCGGGTGTTTTCCGACATCTTGGCAACAGCGGGCCGCCCGACATGTTCGGTCATGCGCACAAACCGCATGACCGGTTCGCCCAGAAACAGCGGTATGATCCAGTACCAGATCAAACCCCACCACCCGGTCAGCGCCATGGCCAAGAATAGTGCGGCATAGATACCCAGCATCATTCGTGCGTCCCGAAATACGGCCTTGTGTTCGACCTTCGGGATAAATCGAAGCTCGGTCTCGCTCAGGCGTCCGGATGCATGGCGAAACACCTCTGTGAACTTGCCGCGCCAGTAGGGCAGAGCGGAAAGGTACAGAAAGTACTGCCCCAAGGACTTGGGCAATGGGATCAGTTCAGGGTCTTCTCCGGTCAGCTGTGTGTACGTGTGATGATCGCAATGCTCGTACCTGAAAAAGCGGTGCGGCAATATGATGATCAGCCCGCAGATCTGTCCCACCAGATCATTCAGCCAGCGGGTCCGAAAAACCGTGTAGTGCACACATTCGTGCTGCAGCGAGAAGTGGTGCACCAGAACGACGCCTTGCAGGAACATGGCAGGCCAAATCAGCCAGCTGTCCCAGGCAAGAGTAATGAGTGTTGATGTAAAGGCAAGTAACAGGACCCAAAGCGCCAGGTGGCGTAATCCCGGTCCGTTCGAACGTTGCATGTAGCTTCTGAGTTCTTCGCGCGTGAGTTTTCCTTCGGCCAGGGCCTGAGTCAGCGGCGTGACGATTGGTTTTGGCATGTGATTTCCACAATTTTTGCCGGTGTGGGGGTCGCGCCCTCTGCACATGATCCGGCACCGGAGACGGGAGTGCTCCGCACCATAAGGCCAACTCGGTCAGGCCTTATTAACAATGGATTATCTAACCAGAGCGTGATTCGATCAAGCCGGGATAGGTCAGACAGCCACGCGCAGCCCGATATCTGGATCGGGATTTGCAAACAAATCAGCGGCGCAGGAATGCCGGGCGAGTATCGACGGACCGTTGGGCAACCTTTCCGCGTGGAAAACACCGTGATCCCAATACGTCGCCCCATCAATCACGATTGTCGGATCAATCACGTTCCAACTGATCTCGCCCGGGGCATATGCTCCGCATGTGTGGAAATGCAGAATGCGAGGATTGCCGAAAGCGGCACCTCCCCAGCGCTCGAAATTTTCCCGCATGTCCCATGGGTATCCGCAGCCGGGATGAATGCCCGCGTGCCAGGAATGTACAAAATTCCGGTCGATGCCGAACTGTCCGGCGACCCGATCATAGTGTGCCTCGGCCCTGGCGGCATTTTCGGGGTCACCGTCAAACCGCGTCAGGCGACCGTTCTCCATCATGGCGAAGACCGGTCTGTCAAATTCCAGTGTATAGTCGTCATAATATTTCGATCCTGTGCCCGTCAGGAAGCTGATGGCCACACGACCGGAAAAACTGTACGCGGGAACTGGTGTGAATACGGACATCGGAAACCGCAAAATGGATGTATCGCCGGTGGGTTTCAAATCCATAATTGGTCGCCCACGCACATCCGATCCCAGAGGGCAGGTGATCCGTACGTCATCCGCCCTGTCCAGAACCGCGTTGACGTCGGCCTTGAGTTCCATAAATGCGTCGTGGTGTCCGTTGGAAAACCCTGAACCCAGAAGCTCCTGGTTCACGGCAAAGCTGACGATAATCTTCTTGCCCTGCGGCATGTCCGAAAACCGCAACTGATCCCCCAGACGCGCCAGAAACAAAATGATGTCCGCGGCCTGAAAACGGGACAGAAGATCGGGCGAAAGATGCGGGTTGTCAGGGTTGAAACCGACATCGACCGCGTCAACGACCAGCCCCAGCTGCTGGGCGGCATTTCTGACCACCTTGACGCAGTCGGCATCAAAATACCCAAACTCCGGGGGTTCATACGCGATCAGCAGCCGGTCGCCTGCGGATGCACGCGCACAGTTCACCAGCAGATTTCGCGCTCCTCGCTCGGGCGTCGTGTCGGACATCAATAACCCCTAATACCTGACTTTAATGAATTTAATGGACGCACGCGGTTCTAATCCATTTGAAAGAAATAATGGCTGGCATTAGGGTGGCTAATATGATCTTGAACCTACCATACTCGGCGCTTCGCGCATTTGAAGCCGTGGTGCGCCATTCGGGCTTTTCGCCCGCAGCAGAAGAACTGGGTGTCAGTCAAAGCGCCGTAAGTCAGCACGTCAGGTCTCTGGAAGAATGGCTTGGCAGAGAATTACTGGTCCGTGGAGCGCGCCAGTCGCGCCCCACGCGCGAGGGTGAGCAACTTGCCCTGGCAATCTCCGATGGGTTAGGGCGCATTTCTGATGTTTGCACGCATTTGCGGGACAAAACCCGTAGTGACCGGACAATCGTTATTTCGTGCTTGCCGGGGTTCGCCTTTAACTGGTTGTTTCCAAGGCTTATTCACTTTGACCTGGCCCACCCGGATCTTTCGATTTCGATTGCCACCGACACCGGGCAACACCCTTTTTCACGCGTCGATGCAGATATCGGGATTCGATATGGACTGGGCGAATACCCCGGGTTTCAGGTCGATTTGTTGATGAAGGAACAGTTGTTTCCTGTATGTGCGCCCGGCCTTCTGCCAAGGCTTCAGAGTATCGAGGATCTGTCCCTTCATACGCTTTTGGTGGATGAAAACCTGCACCATGGCACGGCCAGTCCGACATGGGATTTCTGGGCGCGGCAATGTGATTTAAGTTTGCCTGCCGCACTACGCACGCGCAGGTTGGGGCAGTCGAATATGGTTGTGCAGGCCGCAATCGAAGGGTTGGGTGTGGCGCTTGGTCGTGAGCCTCTGGTTATTGATGCGCTCTGCGATGGTCGCCTGGTACGGCCTTTTCCCCACCTGACGCAATCGCCCCTGTCTTACTGGCTTGTGCGCCGACCCGAAACCAAGGACAGCCAGAAGGTAAGCGAGTTCCTGAACTGGATTCAGGCAGAGGCTCGGGCGCAGCCGGACATACCCGATCCTGCACCGGTTTCAAATTAGTCCACCTTATATGTCGCATTACCAATCCGGCATGGCGAAACGCGGGCAAATTGCTCCATACTGGCGCAAAGCCAACAAACCGAACGGAGATCCGGATCATGTATCTGAAGAACTGCTGGTATGTCGCTGCGTGGAGCAAGGATATCAGCCGCGACCTGAGGGCCGAGACGTTTCTGGGCGAGAATATCGTGCTGTACCGGCAGCAAGATGGAACTCCGGTCGCGTTGGAAGACGCGTGTCCCCATCGCAAGCTGCCGCTCTCGAAAGGCAACCTTAAGGGTGATCTGGTCGAGTGCGGATATCACGGTTTGACCTTCGACTGTTCCGGCACATGTATCGACAGCCCCACACAACGTGGCATGACGCCCCGGCGAGCGGTTGTGAAATCCTATCCCGTGGTTGATCGGTATCGGCTGCTCTGGATCTGGATGGGCGATCCGGCGCTGGCCGATCCCGACAAAATATTCCCGGTGGAGAACTTCGACGATCCAAGCTGGGGTCTGACCGATGGTGGTGTGATGGACATCGACTGCCACTACCTTTGGGTCTGCGACAACCTGCTGGATCCCAGCCATGTGGCCTGGGTGCACGTTACGTCCTTTGCAGGCGCGGGCACCGACGAAGAACCCCTGAACGTCGAGAAGACGGACCGTGGCGTGATCGTATCCCGGTGGATCGAGAAGAAGCCGCCGTCTCCTTACTATGCGAAATTGGTGTCCTTCGACGGCGATTGTGACCGGTTACAGCATTACGAGATGTGTATGCCGGCAATCGGACTGAACAAATCCATCTACACACCCGTTGGTACAGGTGGATATGACAAGGACCCGGTTGATGAGACATTCATTAATATCTCGTACAACTTCATGACCCCGATTGATGAGGACCGGACGCGGTATTTCTGGTTCCAGCACCGCAACTCCTATCCGGACAATGCCGAAGTTTCGAAATTCATGAATGATGGGGCTCGAATGGCGTTTCTTGAGGACAAAGACGTGCTGGAAGAAGTTCACAAGGGAATGAAATACGCCAAAACGCCCCACATAGATCTTGGCCTGGATGCCGGGGCAAAACAGTTCCGCCGTGTGCTTGACCGCGCGATCGAGGCGGAAAACCCTGCAACGGAAAACGTCGCGAAATCTGCCTGAGGTCGCGGTGAAGGGCCGGAACACCGGCCCTTGCCACATTCAGCCTATGCAGTTTCGTAGATAACCGGGAAACGTCCGCCTGCAAACGGGGCGCCGGGTTGCAGGCTTTCATCATGCAGCCATTCGGTCACCGCATCGCGCGGTTCATAGGTTGCCCCTTTGACTGCAAACCGTATTGCATATCCGCGTCTTCGGCGGGTCGTGGTTCTGTTGCCCATCGCCGAATGCACGGTCATCCCGTCAAAGGCCAAAGCGTCACCGGGCTCCATATGCTCATAGTGAAAGATGTCAAAGTCTGCGCGGTTGGCCTCAAAGTCCGGCATGTCGATGTATTCCGGGTTGTCCTGCTCAAGATAATGCAAGAAACCACCCAGTTGATCGGTTTTGAACGGTCGGTATTTAGCGCCCCAGGCATGTGATCCGCGCACAAATTCCAGTGCGCCATTGTCAGGGTCGACTGGGTCGAGCGCGATCCACATCGTCATGATCGGGCCGGACACCGGCCAATAGGGTTGATCCGTGTGCCACCCGGTCTGGGTCTGTGTCCCGGGCTCTTTCACGAAGATCTGGTCATATATCAACGATGTCCAGGGGCTGTCGGCCACCTCTGCCACGCGTTGGCCTATGTCCGAGGTAAGACAATAATCTTGAAACACGCCCGGCAATTCACGCATGTTTTTGTAGGCAAAATACCGGTCGCCTTTTTGGACTTCGGTGTCCACAGCCTTGCGCAGTTTGGCCAACCACTCCTCGGACAGGATATTCTTCAGCAACACGACACCGTCGCGTGCATAGGCTTCCTGAACGGCCTTTGTGTCAATTGTACATGTCATTGCATTTCCATCCACTAAATCCGCCCGAATTAAAGGACGGTAGAAAATGGGCGCGACGCGCCCGGGCTCTCATGGATTCAGGAGGCTGGTGAACTGCGGCAATTGATTATGAAACAGGGCCATTTCGACCGGGCCGACCACTTGCCGGCAAGGCTTCGATGAAACTGTTCAACGCGGCGTATCATGGCGACATCCTAGCCAAACTGGTGTGAATAGCCAGAAAATACGGAAGCAACCCGAATTGTCCGCCAAAACAACGGTTCGGTTCAGAGGTTCTGGACCCGAAATTTTGGTTGCTTCCCGGTAAATTTGTTTATTGACGAGTTTTGATTATTAATAAATATTCTTACCATCATGCAAAAGTATTCCATATTCTCGCTCGCCCGGAATGCGTTGTCCGGACACCACAACTGGCCTCTGGCTTGGCGCAGCCCACCATTAAAAGACAGGTATGAGGTCGTTGTGATCGGGGCAGGGGGGCACGGTCTGGCTACGGCCTATTATCTGGCGAAAGAATTCGGCATTACAAATGTCGCAGTTCTGGAACGCGGTTGGCTGGGCGGTGGAAATATCGCGCGCAACACGGTGACGATCCGGTCGAACTATATGCGTGACGAGTCGATCCCTTTCTATGTCAAATCTGTTGCGATGTACGAAGGCCTCACGCACGAGCTTAACTTCAACATGATGCATTCAAAACGCACCATGGTTGATGTTGTGCAGACCTGGCCCAAACTGCGGGAGCTGCGGCGGCGCCAACTGGTCATGGATATCTATGGCTCGACCTATGAACAGATCACGACAGAAGAGCTGCGCCGTCGCATTCCGGCGCTGACCGGCGGAGGGCCGGATGCGCGCCTGCCGGTCATTTGCGGCATGGTTCATACCGATGCAGGCGTGAACCGACATGATGCTGTGGCCTGGGGGTATGCACGTGCGGCTGACGCCATGGGTGTGGAAATCCATCAAAAGACCGCCGTGCAGTCGTTGATCCGCGGCTCGGATGGTAAGATTGCCGGTGTCGAGACCAATCGGGGAACAATACACGCGGATAAGGTTGTCGTGGCGGTGTCGGGCCATACCACGACGCTGACGGAAACCGCAGGGCTCAAACTGCCGTTGCGGACGATGAACCTGACGGCCTTTGTGTCGGAACCTGTCAAACCGCTGGTCGACGTCATAGTGAATTGCCCGGACAGTGGGTTCTATTTCAGTCAGTCCGACAAAGGCGAAATGGTGATCGGCGGCGCGCCGGATATGGGGCAGAGTTTTCGTCGGGACATCAAGCAAAACGTCTTTGAAGACACGGTTGCTTCGATGCTTTCCCTGTTCCCGTCCTTCAAAAAACTCAAACTGATGCGCCAATGGGGCGGGCATCTGGACATTGCGCATGACGCATCCCCCATCATGGACCAGACCGAAGTGCCCGGACTGTTCGTCACGGCGGGTTGGTGGGGCGGTTACAAGGCGATCCCGGCGGGCGGTCTGACGTTGGCGCATCTGGTCGCCAAAGGAGAACCGCACCCGCTGATGGCATCCTTCACCCTCGACCGGTTCCGTCATCTTGAATTCGTGATGGAAGCCGGCACCACCACGGCGCGATGAAAAGGACAGGACCATGATGCTGATACCCTGCCCATATTGCGGCAAACGAAACGAAAGTGAATTCATCTTTGGCGGTCCGGTTGGGGCGGATCGGCCCGACCCGAATGCTGTCAGTGACGCGGAGTGGGTCGAATACCTGACTGTTGTGCCAAACCCATTGGGACCTGTGCAGGAAAAATGGTGGCACGCGCGCGGATGCGGTGAATGGCTGACAATCTGGCGCGATACCCGGACACACGAGATTGTGGAGGCGCCCCATGGCACAGCGTAACCGCCTCGCGTCCGGGGGCCGCATAGACCGCAATCGACCTTTGCAGTTTCAATTCAACGGCAAACGCTACGAAGGGTACGAGGGCGACACTCTGGCTTCGGCCTTGCTGGCCAATGGCGTTCGTGTGACAGCCCGCAGTTTCAAGTACCACCGCCCGCGCGGCATTGTCGGTCATGGCCCCGAGGAACCGTCAACTCTGGTAGAACTGGATGGCGAGGACGCATCGGGCAACCGACCCGCAACCACCGTACCCCTTCGGGATGGGCTGAGCGCCCGTTCCGTCAATTGCTGGCCTTCGCCCGATTTCGATTTGGGCGGGGTGAACCAACTGCTTGGTCGCTTCATCCCGGCCGGGTTTTACTACAAGACCTTCAAATGGCCGGATTGGCACTTGTTTGAACCCACAATCCGCAAGGCTGCGGGGCTCGCCGCAGCACCCTCTCGGCCCCCCTCTGCGGGCCGGTTCGAGGCGCGGCACGCCCATGCTGATGTTCTGATCGCCGGAGCAGGCCCCGCCGGCCTGCAGGCCGCACTTGAGGCAGGTCGCGCAGGAAAGCGGGTGTTCATCGCGGATGAGGGACCCGAGGCAGGAGGAAGCCTGCTCAACCGGACGCTGACCATCAATGGGCGACCAGCAATGGAATGGGTGGCCGAAGCAGTTCGGGAATTGCGCAAGATGGACAATGTCACCCATCTGCAAAACGCAACTGTCTGGGCTTATCGCGAACACAATCTGCTGATCGTGAACGAACGGGAGCCGGAACAGAACTGCATCCTGGAGCGCAGCTGGCGGGTGCGCGCAGGTGAAGTGATCATTGCCACCGGCGCCACGGAGCGTGCAATGGTCTTTGCCGACAATGATCGTCCCGGTGTCATGCTGGCCTCATCGATACAGGCCTATGTGAACCGCTGGGGCGTTGTTCCCGGGCACCGCGTGGCCTTGTTCACCAACAACAACAGCATCTACGCGGTCGCCGCTGATCTGTTGGCGGCGGGTTTGGCAGTTGTTTCAATTCTCGATAGCCGCAAAAAGGTGCCTCAGGCTGCGCTGGACAAGGTGCCGGGTATCTCGGTTCATCCGGGGACCGTGGCTGCGGGTGTACGCGGGCACAAACGTCTGCGCGCCGTCTGCGCTGTCGCCGTCGACAGCGGCGCTGAAACATGGATTGACTGCGATGTGCTGGGTCATTCCGGGGGCTGGAACCCGACTGTGCATCTGTGGTCGCAATCCCGCAGCTCGCTGCGGTTCGATGACAATCTGGCCGCATTTGTTCCCGAAACAGCGGCCCAGGCTTGCCGGGCCACGGGTGCTGCGGCTGGGGAAATGAACCTGGGTCGGATCATCGACGGCGGCCAAGATCTGACATACGACATCGAACCGCTCTGGCGTGTCGATGTGCCGGGGCAACGCGGCAAGGCGTTTCTGGACATCCAGAATGATGTCTCGGTCAGCGATGTGCATCTGGCCTTGCGCGAAGGCTATGACAATGTCGAGCACGTCAAGCGCTACACGACTGGTGGCATGGGCATCGATCAGGGGAAAACCGGCAATATCAACATCATCGGCACCGTGGCAATGCAAAAGGGCGTACCCTTGCAGGAGGTCGGTACGACAACGTTCCGGTCGCCGTACACTCCGGTCTCCTTCGGCGCGATCGGTGGGCTGCGAGAGGACAGCGTTCTGTTTCCCTATCGTCACACTCCGGTGACACAATGGAACAAAAACAACGGCGCGGTGATGTACGAGGCTGGTGCACGCTGGCGGCGTCCTGGCTATTTCCCAAAACCCGGTGAGGGATTGCAGGAGGCCGTCAACCGCGAATGCCGGGCTGTCAGGGAAGGTGTCGGTGTCTATGACGGCTCGCCACTTGGAACATTTGAACTAAAGGGCCGCGACGTACCGCGCTTTCTCGATTTTCTGTACACGAACGTCATGTCCAGTCTGAAACCTGGCGAAGGGCGGTACGGGCTGATGCTGTCGGATGACGGGTTGATCATGGATGACGGGGTGGCATTTCGGCTGGACGCGCATCGCTGGCTGGTCTCGACCTCGACGGGCCATGCGGATTCGATCAACCAGCATATGGAGAAACTTCTGCAGACCGAGTTTCCGGACTGGCAGGTGATGATCACCACAGTCACGAGCCAGTGGAACAACGCCACGATCTGCGGGCCGCGCGCCCGGGATGTTCTGCAGGCACTGGGTACGGACATTGATCTGTCATCTGACGCGTTCCCTTTCATGTCTTTCCGGGACGGCACTGTTGCCGGGTTTCCGGCCCGTGTCGTTCGTGTCAGTTTTACCGGAGAGCTGTCCTTTGAAGTCAATGTTGCCCCGCGTCATATGGCCGAATTGTGGGACAAAGTGATGGAGGCGGGTGCCCCATTTGGGATTCTGCCGGTCGGTTCGGAATCCAGCCATGTTCTGCGGGTCGAAAAGGGGTTTCTTTCGCTGGGTCACGAAGTCGACGGCACCGTCGACGCATATGATCTGGGGATGGGCTGGGTCATGGCCAAAAAGAAGCCGGACTATCTTGGCAAACGCTCGGTCTTGCTGCGACGCGAAAGCGGGTGCGTTCGCCGCGAACTGGTTGGCATTCTGCCCGAAGACTCCAACCAGCAGGTTCCGGAAGGCGCGCCACTGACCCCCGGCGGCCGAAAGGAGGCGACCGAAGGCTTGGTTACGGCCTGCGTCTGGAGCGTGGTAAACGACCGCTGGGTCGGGTTGGCCTTGCTGGAAAACGGACATGCCCGGCACGGTGAAACCGCGTATGTCCGTCTTCAGGACAAGGTCATCCCGGTCACAATCACCAGACCGGTGTTTCACGACCCCGACGGCAAACTTCTGAGGTCCTGAGATGAGCTATGACGTACAAGTTGCGCGCCAGAGCCTGAGCGCACTTTTCGATCTGAAGGGGCAACCCGAGGCAATCGAAAGCTGGGTCAAGGACCTGTTGCCGAGCTTGCCAAAACAACCCAATACCCGCATCGGGCAAGAGGGGGCCGAACTGTACCATGTCGGCCGAAATCACTGGATTGTTCGGACTGGGCTAAATCGTGAACAGGATTATGAGGAAAGGCTCAAACCGGCGGATTGCCCGGAAGATATCAGCATCGTACGAATTTCGGACACGCTGACGTTTTTTCGCGTTGCCGGCCCCGAGGCGGCGGACGTGATGGCCATTGCCTGTCCGCTGGATCTGAACGAAACCATATTCGGCCCGGATGACGTGACCTATTCCGAGGTGTTTGGCCTGAAGGCGCTGGTGACAAGGTGTGATGGCGGTTTCGAATTCGCAGTCGAACAGAGTTTTGGCGATATGATTGAGGATTATCTGGCCCAGGCGACCGCCTGAAGAAACGGCGGTTCACAGCTTGGGCCTTTGTTCTTGCACCTTAGATAGGGCCGCTTAGCGGACCAATCTCCGGAATTCACGAGAATAAAGATCCTGACTTGAAGTCAGAGCGAAACCATCGGTTGAATTGCAATTTCCGGCATGAAAAGGTCCGCTCAATAAGCGCCTTTCGAATTGCTGATTGCCATGCTGACAACGCTGACCTCTATTCTGCCGATCTTTCTGATTATTGCCCTTGGGCTGGCCCTTCGGAAAGGTGGCATTCCCAGCACGGACTTCTGGAACCTGAACGACAAACTTGTCTACTGGGTATTGATGCCATGCCTGCTATTCAGCAAGATCTCAATGTCGCCTTTGGACAAATCAGCGCTTGGGCTTTATTCGGCCACGATCCTGGGCGGGTTTGTTGCTGCACTGATCTTTGCGGTTGTCAGTACGCGCCTGATGGGTTTCGCGCCGCCACAGGGGACATCCATTTTGCAGGGCAGTGCCCGGCACAATTCCTTCATAGGACTTGCTCTGGCGGCAAACCTTTTCGGTCCGGCAGGGTTTGACATCGCCATTCTGGCGACGGCGATCCTTGTTCCGATCACCAATATCGTCATGGTGATCATGCTGGTCGGTTCTTTGAAAAGCGACAGAACCACGAGTCTGCCGCTGGCCATTCTGCGGGAACTGGCCCGCAACCCCTATGTCATTTCAATCCTGTTGGCAGTGGGTGCCAACCAGCTGATCGGAGACCGGATTCCGGTGGTTCACGATGTGGCGGATGTTCTGGGTGCGGGGGCGCTGCCTATTACTCTGCTGGCCGTTGGCGCAAACCTGAGAGTCCGCGCAATGGCTGCCAGCACAATACCCCTGATCCTTGCGTTCACGGGCAAGATGGTGGTTTTCCCTGTCGCGGTTCTGGTAATCGGACTGGCCGTCGGACTACCGCAGAACGTGCTGCAGATCGCCGTGGTTTATTCCGTTGTTCCGACGGGTGCGTCCTCTTACACGTTGTCAAAACAACTGGGCGGAGATGCGCCTTTGATGGCGGCGATCGTCACGTTACAGACCTTGATTGCTGCGGTCAGTATACCACTTTCGTTGGCGATACTGCTTCCGATGGCCGGGTAATACAGTTCCAAGCGACCCTCGCTGAAGAATCCCGAACAGCCGTTTGCCCTTTGGGCTGCCGTTTCATGCCTGTCAATTCCAACCCGATGCCGCAGGTATCCGGGCAAACAAGCGTCGCGCTGCTTTCATCCAAGCAGGCTCACTTAAATCATAATATTTTTGAAATTGAGTTGCTAAAAAGTGAGTATTGTATGATAAAAGTAAGCGCCACCTACCCGGCCAGTGACTGCTGGAGGACAAGAATGACAGTAGCCTTGGCGAAATCAGGAATTTCGCGCATCAAACCCCACATGGTCGCAGGGGCGATTGATGCATCACCTCCACCGTCTGTCCTGCTAAATTCCAATGAAAGCGCGTTTGGTCCCAGCCGTTTGGCCCGGACCGCCGCGCAGGCAGCCACAAGTTCAATCGAACGGTATCTGGAAAACCCCGATCTAACTCTCGCCCCGGCCATCGCTGAACATTTCGGCCTCGATGCCACGCGGATCACAACCGGGCAGGGATCGGACGACCTGCTGGCACGGCTTGCCCGCGCTTATCTGGGTCCGGGTACTGAATTGATCCGCAGCGCGAACGGGTACCTGAAGGTCCCGAACTATGCGCACGCCAACGATGCAGGCGTCGTGTCGGTTGCGGACGATGGTTTCAAACCCTCTGTCGACCGCATGATCGAAGCCGTGACCGAACGGACCCGCATCGTCTATCTGGCCAACCCGGAAAACCCCGCAGGCACGTATCTGAACGGCTCTGAAATTCGCCGCCTGCACGCCGCCTTGCCAGACAATGTACTGCTGATAATCGACGCGGCGTATGAAGAATACATCGATGCCGAAGATTACGAGCCAGCGCATATTCTGGTTGAAGAGGCCCAAAACGTGGTCATGTGCCGTACATTCTCAAAAATCTACGGTCTGGCAGGCGCGCGCGTGGGCTGGTTGTATGGGCCTGACGACATCGTCGATGTCGTTCGCAGGATCGGGCTGACCTTTCCGGTTGCTTCGCCTTCGGCAATGGCTGCGATCGCCGCATTGGAGGACACAGCCCACACTCAGTATGTTCGCGATGCCAACCGCTTGGGCAGGAACTGGATCACCGCCGAGATGCAGGGGTTGGGACTGGACGTCATCCCCAGTCAGGCAAATTTCGTTCTTGTTCACTTCCCGGATGGCAACAAGTCAGCAGAAGCTGCGACACGCGCGCTTTTGCAGCACTGCATTGCCGTGCGGCGGTTCGCATCGCCAGCGTACACGGACTATCTGCGCATTACAGTCGGGCATATGCATGAATTGAAAATTGCACGGGACGGAATTGCCAAATTCCTGAACGGTGGCGTGTAATGGGTATGTCTTCCGGAATTACGGTGGACGCGCCAAAGGTTGCATACCCGTCGGGGCGCGCGATCATTGCGCAGCTCAAGGCCGCACAGGTTCAGGAAATCGTCGCCCTTCCGGATATCGTCACCAGCGACGGTCTGTTGTGGCCCGTTTCCAAGGATCCCGATTTTCGACTAACGCGGATCTGCAAAGAGGATGAAGGTGTCAGTATTTGCGGCGCCATGTCCTACAATGGAACCCGGGCCGTTCTGATGATGCAGCAGACAGGGTTGATGGACTCCCTGAATGCAATTCGTGCGATCGGGATGGATTATGAATTGCCCGTTGTGATGATGGTTGGTTTGCAGGGCAAGGAACCACATGTGCACCCGGATCAATCTTCCTCCTACGGTGTTCGGATAATCCGCCCTGTCCTTGACGCGATGGAGGTATCGCATTCGCTGATCGAAGAACCCGGCGACGAAACCCACATACCGCAGGCCATCGCAATGGCCTATGCATCCTCGCAGCCTCATATCTTTCTGATCGGCAGACCTCCGGAGGTGTCATGACGATGCGTCGCGACGAGGCGCTGCGGGCGCTGATCCCCCAGATTCATGACAGTGACATTGTAGTTGCAGTCTATCAAAGCTGCTTTGACTGGCTGGCCCTGAACCCGCGAGACCTGAACTATGTCGCCGTTGGCGCGATGGGTCAGGCATCGTCCCACGGGCTGGGATTGGCACTGGCCAATCCGGACCGGCGCGTAATTGTTCTTGATGGCGACGGCAGCCTGCTGATGAACCTCGGGTCGCTGGTGACGATCGCCGGCGCTGGCGTGTCGAACCTCTATCACTTTCTTTCGGCCAATCGGGTTTACGAGGTGAACGGAGCGCATCCGTTGCCCGGCGCTGAAAAGGTCGACTTTGCTGCAATGGCCTGGGCGGCTGGCTATGCTGGCGTTCAGCGATTCACCAATGTTGACAGGTTCGCCGAAGCCGCGCCGCAGATCCTGTCTCTGGCAGGCCCACAGTTTGTTTCGATGGAGGTCACGGCAGGAACCTCCTATCCCAGAGACTACGCCTACATTCACAGTGCAGAGGCACGTTCGACTTTTCGCGCAGCACTCAATCGCCGATAGGTGAAAGGCTCGGCCTCACAGGCCGAAGCTTGGCAGCGCCCTATTGCGGGCGGGTTGAGACCGTAATGAACTCGACAGCATCAGACAGGATTTCACTGAAGCCGTGCGGAAGCTTGGCATCAAAACTCAGTGTATCGCCCGCCGACATCTGGAAATTCTCTCCTCCGCAACGGTAGGTGGCCTGACCTTCGATCATGTAGATGAACACATGACCTTCGTGCTGATAGCTGGGCAAGTTGCCGGATTGCTCTTTTGAAATGCGAATTCGCGCAGACTGAAAAATCCCACCGGGTGCCGAGTGCTTGCCCAATAGGAGATAGTCATGCGCATGCCCCTGCGTGATGCGCCGCGCGGGCAGGCCATCGCCAACGCGCGCGTGATGAACATCTGCAGCGATATCCGACCGGGCAAACAGCGCCATCAGCGGCACATCCAGAGCATCCGCCAAAGATTGCAGTGTCGACAGCGAAGGCGAGACATTGGCGTTTTCGATCCTGCTGATCATCGCAGTGGATACTTGCGCCCGAGCCGCAAGATCGCCCAGCGTCAGTTCCCGTTCATGCCGCAACCGCTGAAGCGTCTGACCGACTTCACTTTCAGTGTCGTTTTTCTTTTCCACTTTCAACGCTGCCGATCAGGTTATCCGGGGCACGAGATTGGCACAGCATCGACATCCTTACCAGTGCAGGATTCACAAAAAAGCATTGTCGCGAGGCTTATTGGTCATCCGTTGCTCCGATTGGATTTTTGCAATCACATCACGGTGATTCTTTTCACTTTCGGCGGAACAAAACCGGTCTCTCGCAGGTTTGAGCATCCACAAATGAAGCTTAATGATGTTATCAATCTTTATCACTCGCCCGCGTATCGGACATGATGGTTTTCGGATGCTCAATTCGTTTACCGGAAAACCCGGCACCACCCCCATCTGCCGATGACAATAGAATTACGTTCACACGGCAGACCTTTGTTCTGTAATGCAATCTTGAACGTAGGTCGTCGTCTTGGGACGTGGCCCACGGCAATCGTTTTTGTCGACGGAAAACTGGCTGACAGTCTATTGGGTCGGTTTCCGGCGCCTCATAGCAGCGCAACTCAAAGCCAAAAATCCACCCCCAGCCAAGCGCGGCTCATTCGGAGGTCAGAAGATTTTTCTTTTTGATTTGGCGTATTTGTTGCAAATTAGTGAACAAATCGTTTCTCATTTCTCTCTTTTTTCAGTTTTTGACCCCGCATGGATTGGACGGAAACATGGCCGAGAAAGACTTTATCGCAAATGCAGCACCAACCTATCTGATTAACCAGGTCAACAGCGGCGACACCTACAGCCTGTGGCGGCTGAACATGGATCTGCCTGAGCTGTTCGAACAGATCCTGTTGTCGCCCGGATCAAATTTTCCATCCAGCACAAAGCTGTGTCCGATCGGCGGGTACATGCTCTCCTACGATCTGTCGCAGCTTCAGGATCAAAAAGATCCCCATGTTCCTTATGATCTGTTCGAATTTGACCCGACCAACCCCGACCCGCTGAGCGTTCAGCCTTTGCAATCGGGGAAATGGAAGCAGCACAAATTCTGGCAGTATTTCGATCACTACACCTGGGATGCAACAGAAACGGATATCGTGCAGCTTGTGCCCATGACGGGATATGTCATGGCCTATATGCCGACAGCTGCACGCGGGACATATATGCTGTGGAATTTCGATCCTGCACCCAGCCCGATGTCGCCGCCCGACCCGCTGCCTACCTCGATGGGGCCGCAGGATGCCTTTGCCGAGATCACCGGCGGTAGCGCGTTGCTGCCCATGGGCAACTATGTGCTCGAATGGATCGCCGAGCATTCGAAATACCGCGTGTGGAACTTTGATCCGCAAAACTGGCATCCGTTGTCGATGCCGACGATATCTGAAGGCACGCGCCCGGACATTGATACCTCGCACCACCTAATCGCCATGGGTGAGAACATTCTGGACATTGCGCCCGGAGATGGGAGTTACCGGCTTTGGGGGTTTGATCCGTTCCTTACCGACCCGTTTGTCGGCCCCCTGAAACAGGGCGCCTTGCCTCAGGGGTTTGATGTGTCCGGTCAGCTGACTCCGGTACAGATGCCGGTTCCCATTGATGCGGCCAAAGCCCTTGTTCCCGGCACGATGGATTTCATGCGCACCAATATCGAACATGTGGTCGTCTACATGCTTGAAAGCCGGACAATGGACAGTGTTCTGGGCTGGCTATACGACGCGGACGCACCCCACCTGAACTATGTGAACGCGGAACCGCCGTTCAAGGCAAACTCAAAATCCTATACGAACACTTACAAAGGCACCCCGTATCCGGTGCACCAGTATGAGGATGGCAAGCTGAGCGATCAGTTCGTACTCTCCTCGCCCAAGATCGATCCGTTTCATTCGACAGCCGACAGCATTCAGCAGCAATACAGCGGCGGTTTTCCTGCCTATCAAAGCGGTGCAGTGCCGGACATGGGCGGGTTTGTGTCCAACAACCTCAGCCCCGAAGCAATGAGTTCGTTCAGCCCGACACAATTACCGGTGCTGAACGGTCTGGCCGAGAATTACGCGGTGAGCGATTATTGGTTTTCACCCATGCCGGGCGGCACAATTGCCAACCGGGGTTTTGCCCTGTCGGGATCGAACTACAACATTACGGTAAACTGCGAAGGTGAGCCGCAATACACGCAATACGCAGAGCGGCCCTTGCGGCAGCCGATCTGGAAAGTGCTTCAAAACAACGGCCATCAGGACTGGAAGATTTATTACTCGGTGGAATGGGAGAACCAAGTGTTCACCTATCACCTGTATATGCGCAATCAGTTGCCCAGCGTGGACAAAAGCAAGTTTCAGTACGTGCAGCCGCTCAGCACATTCATTGCAGATGCGAAGGCTGGGATGCTGCCGAAATTCTCGTTCCTCGAACCCGCCTGGATCGCACCAAGTGGCGCGACCTCGTATCATCCCGGTGCTTCCGGCGACATGGTTCCGGGCGAGCGCAAACTGAAAGAGATCTACGAGGCGCTGAGGGCCAGCCCGCAATGGGACAAAACCGCATTGGTGATCACGTTCAGCAAGGGCGGAGGAATGTACGACCATGAGGCACCACCGATGGCACAACCGGCCTGGCCGAGGGATGTGAACGACGGGTTCAAGTATGATGTTTTGGGTCCGCGTGTTCCGACAATAGTGGTGTCGCCGCGAGTGAAATCCAACACGGTGTTTCGCAGTGGCCAACCGCAGCCGTATGAAGGCACCTCTCTGCTGTCGACGGTTTTGGACTGGTACGGCATCCCGCGTGCGCGCTGGGGCTTGGGCGATCGGGTACAGGCGGCACCGACCTTTGAATCGGTGTTTGAACTGAGCGATCCGCGCACCGATCACCCTAAGCTCTCGGTGCCTTACGACAAGGACTATCCGCCTATCGGTTCGGATGGCTGATCCGATGGCTGAGTTTTCCTATTCTCTGGGGGCGGTGGAGCTGTTGAACGAACTGTTCCCACCTGCCGAACTTGCCAATTCCGATCTCGGGTTGACCGACCGCGAAAGCGTGATTGCGCATTACACAAGGAACTCGCTCGAGGCTGACGGGTTTTCCTCGGGCAACGTGCAGGTCACAAAGTCAGGCGGGCACTACCGGGTTTCGATCTCGGCTGATCAGCCGCAATCGGCGTTGTCTGTCTTTGCCGAACACCATCAGAAACTGTTCGCACCGGATGTTGCGGGCAAAGCGGTCGCGGGAAAAAACCTGTTGCAGGACCTTGGGGTCTGGAACCCGATGGCCGGTTATCCGGTCAATAGCGACAAGGACGACGGCCTGTGCAAATGGCATCTCTTCCCGCCACTGGGGCTGAACGTCATGGGTCAGAGGGGTTTGTTGCTGATGCATTACCCGCCGTGGCAGGTGTTGCAGCAGGGTACTTTTCTGGAATGCATGACCATGCATCGCTGGGATACCGTGCTGCGGGCCAGCGGAATTCCCGCGGATGACGTGAGTTTTTACCGAACCATTGTGGATGTAAATCCAATCGCCGCGCCCGGTGCAGGTCAAAGCGAATACCCCAATGACTATTTTCCCATCATGATGGCCTCGGGTTTTTTCGACGGCCCGCCCGAGCGCAGCTATATCCGATCGATGCTTAACCTCTATCTGAACGGGCCCAACGCAACAGGTGAGCGTCACACGCTGCCGCTGCTGGTCTGCGGATCACCTCTTTATGATCCGCAGGCTCCCGGCTGGTTCAGGGTCGCGTTCAAGGATGATATGCCGAAAGACGAAAACGGCACGCCGGAAACGCCGGTCTTGCAGGTCGGGAAAGTACGGATATCCCCCGACGACCCGCGCGAGACGCCTTATATGGTTGCCAATCACATGATCGCGGCAGGAGTGACCGGAAAGTGCACTGACTGCGCGAAAAAGATACCGGATATCCGGATGTACGAGGCGCAGGATCTGGTGGCTGCGTCCTTTTTGTTTGAATACACCAAGAACCCCGATATCGAGCCAGAGCAGGCAAAGGAGAACGCCTGCCAACGCTGGTTCGGCAACACCAAAGGGCTCGGGCCGCCCAATCCCGGTGACCCACACGACGCGCAGGTCATGTGCGCGCTGGCCCAGATGGACTTGTTCTATTGTCCGGGACCGCCGCCGCACCCGAAATACACGTTCGACGAAGCGATGGCGCGGTGCGCCGGGGCTGGGAACGAAACCTGCGGGTGCAAGATTGCGCCTCCGTCCGGACCGAAGAACAGCATGACACACAGCTAGCGAGGCGTCCAAGAACGGGACAATTGATGTCTTTCATGTACCTCAGGTGTTTTCGTCCTGTTTCAGACCAGTGATTTCGTATGTTCTGACGGGCGCCCCGATGCCGCGCAGTTCAACCGTTCCATGTTCGACGCAGGCGATTTCGGGTTTGATCCGGTCATACGTGTCCTGCGAAATCAGAATGCTACCGGTGCGCGCAGCGTTTTCAAGGCGCGAGGCCTGGTTCACAGCGCGGCCAATCAGGGTGTAATCCATCCGGGACTCGCTGCCAAAATTGCCAACGGTGCAGTATCCGGTGTGAATGCCCATGCGGCATTCCAGAGGTTTTCGGATGCCTTCTTTCAGCCACTCCTCGCGCAGCGCTCCAAGTCTGTCACGCATGGCAATCGCCATTTTGGCGCATGCAATGGCATCATTTTCAGGCCCGCGGGTTTCCGGATCGCCAAAAAAGATGACAATTCCGTCGCCGACAAACTTGTCGATGGTCGCGCCAAAAGACAAAGCAACTTCGGACATTTCTGACAGGTAGTGGTTCAGCAATGTCTTCAGATCTTCGGAACTCATCTGTTCGGCAAGCTCGGTGAACCCGACCAGATCCGAAAAGAAGATCGTCAGAAGCTTGCGCTCCGACGTCAGTCTGACTTCTTTCCTGCGATCGAAAATCGATCGATATACCTGCGGTGACAGGTATTTGGACAGCTGGTTTGCAACGGCTTCCAGTGCATTTGTTTTCTGACTTAGTTCAGCGGTGCGCTGTTCGACCTTCTGCTCAAGATCGACATAAAGCTTGGCGTTCTCGATGGATATTGAGGCTTGCGCCGTCAGCAATTCGGCAATTGCAACCCGCTCCTCCGGGAATGCTCCGGCGGCCAGGTTGTTCTCCAGATAGGCAATCCCGGAAAAGCGGTCGGAACGGATCACCGGAACACACATGACCGAGCGGATCTGATTCCTGACGACATAAGGATCAATGCCATACCGCGGATGGCCGGCTGCATCGTCGAGAACCAGAGGTTTCTGGGTTCGGGCCACATAATTGACAACGGACATTGCTAGGGTATCGGGGTCGGGTTCAAACTGAATATTGCGTGTTTCCAGGTCGCCCTCTTCGACGAGGCATTCAACTTCGGCCAGCAATTGATCGCCATTCATTGACAGGAAAACGCCACGCTGCGCGCCCGTGCTTTCCAGCAGAATGCGCATTGTGCGTGACAGTAGATTGCTCAACACGATTTCGCCCGAAATCGCGCGGGCCGCATTCATGACCGCCTGCAAGTCCAGAGCGCTGTGCGAGATCGAGTATCCGCTGTTTTCTGCATCCCTGTCCCCCGATGAACGGGCTGGTGCGATGAGTTGAAGGGTGGGGTTCTCGGCATCCATCAAATCGACTTTCCGCCTTGCACCCCATCGGTGATACAGGCGGCGAGCAGCGTCCAGATGCGCATTGGCCGCAAAACTCTGGCCGATCTTCTCAAAGGCCGACGACGCGAGTTCGTGAATCATGGCCCGGTCGCGGGTAAACCCGTTCTCTTCGGCACATGCGACGGCCCGGGTATAACACGACAGCGCATTCAACATATCGCCCTGCAAGCGCGCAAACTCTCCGCGCATGGCAAGGTCGAGATGGCTGAAATTCTCGGGGCAGTGCTGGGCCCAGTCGGCCATATGATTGGCGTGTTCTTCCATCTTCAGCCATAGGTGCGGTTGCTCGTCCGCAGGGGATGTCTGGTACGTCGCGGAATAGGTCAGAAAGGCCAGAAACCGGAACCGAACGGATTGCGGCAGCGACATGACACTGTCCATCAACCTTTCCTGCGCGGCTACGTGCGGAACGGCCCCCTTGAAGTTGCGGTACAGGCAGTGAAGTTCGGCCTTATAGATGTGGTAATTCGCGACACCTGTCATGAAACCGCGCTCGGTCATTCCCTTCAGGCAGGAAACTTCATCGAACGTGTCATCGCTAAGTGAATACAAATCCCGGGTGTTGCCTGCGAAATTCTGCAACATCTGCAGAAAAAGACTGCCTGAATCGTAGCTGTCCGCATAGTTGCAGTCCTTGACGATCACCATGTATCGCGACTGTTCGGCAATTGCGGTTTCAAGATCCAGACGCGGGTTCCAGATGATGCAATCCTGAGCGTTGTAGGCCAGATACAACAGATCGCCCGACTGGTATCCCGCCTCCAAGCCGCGGGTGAACCATTCTGTCATCGTGCTCCAGTGGTGGCCCCAGTGGTGGATGAACATCGTGTAGACGTAAATAATGCGGGATTTCAGGGCGATGTCATCATATGCCTCGTTCATAGCAAGCGAGAGCTTGCCGAACGCGATCGCTTCAGCAGGGCGGTTCATGCCCCCGCACAGCAACATCCCGTACGTCGAGTAGGCAAAGGCGGTTTCGGCCGAGTTTCCGAACCGCAGTGACAGGTTGACGGATTTCAGGATCAAGAGACGGAACAGGTTTCCGGCACCTGACAGAAAGGCCGCAGGAAAGATCTCCATCAACAGCCCGACCGCCGTTTCCATATTGGCGTCCCTCATACGGCCCGCGTTGATCAGATCGGCAATCTCCCGGCCTGCCAGGTTGACCGAAATTTCTGCGATTTCTGCTTCAACCTCTGGATCCGAGACGTCCGCCGTGAACCTGATCCCAAGAAGGGCCAGACCTTCCAGGGCGGAATCGATGGAATCTTTCATCCGGCCCAAGGTCGAGTAATGCCTTGTTCTCATCGACAAAACGCGCGCCTTGTCCAGCGAGGTCCGAAGGTTTTCCAGCGCGCGCGACAACTCGGCATCGGCCTCGTCATGCAAGCCGTTCAGATAGGCGGTTTGTGCATAGAGCGATGATAGCGATCTGGTCAGCCCATAGGCCTCTTGCCACGGGTTCGAAGGAAGGAGGGACCGGGCAACACGCAAATAGTTCAAAGCCACCTGATACGAGGACGCATTGTGCGCAATGCGAGCAGCCGCCAGGTTCAGTTCTGCCAGTTCGCGCTTGTCATCTTTCCCGGTGATCAGTTCGCGCGCCACGTTCAGATGGCGAACGATCTTGATCAGGCGTTCGTTTTGCGGCTCATCCGTGTCTTCGCTCTGCAAAAGTCGTCCGATCGACAGATGAACGGGCTGTTTTTCGGCATCATCAATCAACTCGTAAGCGGCCTGATGCAGACGATCATGCTGGAACCGGTAGCGCGGGTTGACTGCCGCATCTGCCCTGGCGTCCGTCAGAGCTGCGGCCTGATCGAAAAGCTGGTAGCTGTCGTCCAAGGGCAGGATGATGTTGCGGGCCAGGGCGCTCATCAGGGATATGCCCAGCTGCTCTTTAGAGCGCTGATGAATCAGAGACAGCTTGGCCATGTCGAACTCGTGTCCGATACAGGCGGCCATGCGCAACGTTTCCTTGGTGTCATCCGGAAGCTTGTTCAGGTTTCCAATCAGGAACTCGACAATGTTATCGCCAATTTCGGCCTTCCTGATCGCAGCCAGATCCCATGTCCAGCGACCATGTGTGCGGTCAAAGTTAATCATCCCATCGTCGAACAGGGATTGAAGCAGTTCTTTTACAAACAGGGGATTGCCTTCGGTTCGTTGAAAAAGAACAGCGCCAAGCTCTTGCGTGTCCGCCTCATCCGTTCGGAATGTCCGGGCAACTATCTGGTTCACGACCGCCTGATCCAGCGGCGGCAAGGTCAGATCATGTACCGCCCGTGTCTTGGCAACCTCCTTGCGCATCAGGCTCAGCAGGTGGCCGCTGTCCACTTCATTCTCGCGATAAGCGCCCAGAATAAGCAGATGACCTATGTCCCGGGCCGTTGCCATTTTCTGCAAAAGGTTAAGTGTCGGTGCATCGCTCCATTGCAGGTCGTCAAGATACAGTACCAGCGGGTGGTTTTCATCCGCCAGCAGCCTTACGAAGCTTAGAAATGTCAGTTGCAGCCGGTTCTGCGCCTCGGTCGGAGGAAGGGTCGGGACCGGCGGTTGCGGTCCGATGATCAGCCCCAGATCCGGCAGGACATCCAGCAACACTTGTGCGTTTCGTCCCAATGCGCCGACTATGTTTGATTTCCACGTCGCCAGTGACTCTGGCGGTTCCGCCAGCAGTTCCTGAACCAGCCCGGAAAATGCAGCGGCAATGCCGCTATAAGGTCTGACCCTTTCAAACTGGTCAAACTTGCCGCGCAGAAAAAAGCCGCGCGCCTCAAGAATTGGCCGGTTCAGTTCCGCGACCAGCGCGGTTTTCCCAACCCCTGAACTGCCGGAGATCAGGCATAGCTCGGATGCGCCGGCCTCTACCTTGGCAAGCAATTGGGTCAATTGTTCCAGCTCGGCATCGCGTCCGATCAGCACTTGCGGAACACGAAACGTTTCGGACGTGTCTCGCTGCGCGATATCGAAGGGCGCAATTTCACCTGTGCGCGAGAGGCTTCGGCGGCAGATCTCAAGATCGTGCAACAGACCAAACGAGCTTTGGTAGCGGTCTTCAGGGTTTTTGGCCAGAAGCCGCAGCACAATCTCGATCAGCGTCGCTGGAACATATGCCCCGGCATCATCCGGGACACGTGGCCGCTTGGCGATGTGCGCATGGACCCATTCAAGTTGCGTTTCGGCCCTGAATGGCAATTGCCCAAACAAAAGTTCAAAGAATACGATACCAAGAGAATAGAAATCCGATCGGTAGTCGACATCGTGCGAAATCCGTGCGGTGTGCTCGGGCGAGATATAAGGCAGATGGCCCTCGATCAGTTTCGAAGCGACTTTCCCCTGATGTTCCCGCGACAGGGCCGTCGCGATTTCGAAATTCATCAGCCGGACGCTCCAGTCCGTGTCATCCAGCAGAATATTCTGTGGTGCGATGTTCTTGTGAACCATGCCGCGCGCATGGATGGCGTCCAGCGCAGTGGTAAGCCGGATTATGATGTCGACAACACGCTCAAGCGGCCATGTGGCGGTTCGTTTGGCGCGCAGGTAGTGCGACAAGGTCCATCCGGTCGCGGGGCTGATCATGACCGGGGCACCATTGCCAAGGAAGACCATATCCGTGACCGGGATAATCCCGTCCAGGCTGCCTAGCTCGTTTAACAGCCAATACTCGCGTTCCAGCCGCTTGGCATCCCGAATGTCGGGGAACTCGGCAGACAAGGTTTTGACAATCGCCGGCTGCCCGCTTTTGCTGTTGCGGGCATGAAAAAGCGAACTTGCGTAAAACGCCTCGATCTGTTGTTCGATCTGGTATCCGGCGATTTCAAGATGCAAGGCAGAAACTACCTTCCCGAAAGACTACAAGGAACTGTTTAAAAAAACTGTGACACAAACGCGGGCTCCTGCATTATTACACAGGATGAAATTAAGATAGAGCATAACCTTGATTAACTATTTTGGATACGGCTCTAATATGAATTTTACTTCATTAAGAGCTAAAGGCGTCACACCTTCGGCGTCCCGTGCGGCGACGCTCAGGGGGTGGCGTTTAACGTTCAATGTCGAGCATTTCTTTCGCCACGAAGGGGGCGTTGGAAATATCGAACACACCGGAAACCCACAGGACCGGGTTCTGGGCGTTCTGCATTGCTGCAACGAGGCCGACCTTGCAGCGCTCGACCAGATGGAAGCCTATGGCGTGGGGTATGACCGGACTGTGGTCGACATCGAAACTGTTCAGGGGACCGAGCAGGCGCTGGCCTATGTTGGCTTGCCGGATTTTGTCAACGACGCCTGCCTGCCAACACGCCGTTATCTGAACATTCTGGCGCGCGGGGCGTCCGAGGCCGGCATTGACCCGGAATATATTGCGGCGCTGAATCGGCATCCGGTTCTTCAGCCACCGGTCCTGCCCGCCTTTGACCCGGGACCTGTTCCCCGTGTCATTGACCACACCGGGCTTGCCCGGCACCTGACGGTGTTGGCGGGATCTGTCTTTGACATGACGAATGCGCGTCCGGCGCAATCTATCGGGAAGGACTGGTTCGGCGGCAGGGAAGTCACGGTGTTTTTGCTCAAGCGACTGGACACCAGCGACGGGACCGAATGTCTCGAAGATATCCTTAACGACCGGCTGCGACCGGACCAGAAAGACTGTCTGAACACCTATCTGCACGCCTTTGCGGATGAGTATCAGTATGCAGGTCAATTCGACTATACTTCCCTGCCAGCCGAAAAAAGGCTAGGATAGGGCTTTTTAAAGGGGGGTATTATGGGCCATCTGGCAGCGTCTCCGCATGGAGTCATCTCGGAACCTTTGCCTGACATTTTTTTCGTCACCGGCACACGAGAGATGCATTTCAATGATATTGACTGGCAGTTCAGCCGGAACATGACGATAGTTCGCGAAGGTGACAGGTTGATATTGTTCAATGCAGTCAGGCTTTCCGATGACGGGTTGAAGGCGCTTGAGCAGTTGGGCCGGATCACGGACGTCGTTCAGGTCGGTGGTTTGCACGGAGCCGACGATGCCTTTTACCGGGACACATTTGGCGCCACCTACTGGGCCCAGCCCGGTGCCGGTCAGGAAGGCGTTCCGGTGGATCGTGAACTGGTCGAAGGCGGCGAACTGCCGGTATCAGACGCGCAGCTTTTTACCTTCAAGACCACCAAGACCCCTGAATGCATTTTTAGGCTCGACCGGGACGGCGGGGTAATGATCGCGTGCGACGCATTGCAGAACTATCTGAACCCTGACGAATTCTTCAGCAAGGATTCTGCCGAAATGATGGCAGGCATGGGGTTCTTTACACCGGCCAATGTCGGCCCGGTCTGGATGCAGGTGTCCGAACCGCAGGCCGAAGATTTTCAGCGCTTGTCGGCTCTGGAATTCAGGCACGTTTTCTGTGGCCACGGCGCGCCGGTGTTGGGTGGCGCGTCTGACGCCTACAAGGCGACTTTCAAGCGGCTTTTTGAATTTTGACTGACCGGCGCGTGTGCAAACGGCACACGCGCATCCTTTTACTTTTGACCCGCCCCTCGGGAGCGTGCCCAAGACCTATTGTTTGTTCAAAGAGGAATTCGTCATGACGAGCGCAAATTGGAAAGCAAATCCCTCCTCAGATCAGTGGAACGATCCAAACAACTGGGACACAGATCAGATACCGATGGCAAACGCCCAGTTCGGAGGATCCTCTCATACCGCGATAACCTTCACTCCTGATTCAATGGCTCAGATCGAGTGTCTTGAATTTTCGGAACAGTCGGATGCCTATTCATTCACAATCCGGGATCTTGCCAAGCAGCCCGCGCTGACGATCACCGGGCGCGGCATCGTCAATCAATCGCTCAATACCCAAAGCTTCATCGTGGCGTCCTTTGGAACCTACAACCAACCTCAGCTGAAGTTCACCGGTTCTGCATCCGCTGGCGAGGGGCCGGTCAGTTTTTACGCAGGCCCTCCGTCGCTGGAAACGACCTACGGGGGCGGCACGATCGCCTTTCATGACGACGCCGATGCCGGGGCCGCGTACTTCACCCTCAGAACCGGGAAAGTGCCCCCTCCGGACAGAAACAGCAGTCTTGGTGGCACAGTAAAATTCAGCGAACGTGCCCGCGCGGGAACCGCGACCTTTTCGATTTTTGGAACTCTGGGCAGCGACGGGGATACCTTTGCCAATGCCGTGTTTCATCAGGCGGCATCTGCGGATCGGGGCACTTTCATCAATCACGGTGGCACTGTCCCGGGCGGTGATGGCGGCAACACGCAGTTTTACGACTATTCGACCGCCGGACAGGCGACCTACCTGAATTTTGGCGGCACCGCAGTGGATGCGGACTGGCATGGGGCCAATGGCGGTGACGTCGCTTTTGACGGCTGCGCGACAGGCGGGCAGGGAAAGTTCAACAACTACCCGGCTACAATCGACGGTGCGCATGGCGGCGTGACCAGTTTCAACAACAACCCCAACTATCCTGCGATGGACAATCCCGGCGCATCAGCGGGCGACGGGACCTATATCAACTATGGTGCAACAAAAGACTGGCCCGGAGGCGGCGGGCATACCGAATTCACAGCGCGCTACGGTTATGCCACAGCCGCCAACGCAACCATTGTGAATTTCGGAAGTGCCGAAAACCGCAACTCGGGCGCGGGGCATACGATCTTTTCAATCAAACCCCCGAACGAATTCTTTTCCAGTGCCGGTAAGGCGACAATCTGGAACCACCCCGGTCAGGTTGGCGGCTATACGATATTTGAATCTTCCTACGGCACCGGCGCGCCAAATCTTCCACCGACCGCAGAAACTGCGATCTTTCACAATCTGGGCGGCAATGAACCGGGTCAGGAGGGCGGATATACCTCGTTCACGGATGTGGGCACCGCAGCCAGTGCCACTTTGATTGCTTATGCCGGGGCGCGCGGCGGCGATGGTGGTCAGGTCCTGTTTTCCGACAAATCTACCGGAGGCTCGGCAACGGTTCAGTTGATCGGCAATGGCGTGCTCGACCTCAGCGGACATGATGGCGGTCTTGGTATCGGACAACTGGATTTGACCAATGGCATACTGAAGGTCCAGCTTGGTACGAACCCCACAACGCTCAGTGTTTCCGGGGCCGTAAACGTAAATCGTTCCCCGGTAACGTTGGTTGTTTCCTTCCCTCGCGGCCATGGTCTGAAAAACGGGGTTGAGTACCCCGTTCTTCAGGCTCCGAACATGGCTGAACTGGATGTGGCGCAATTCGTTGGAAATGCCATAGATGGCAATTCACCGACATTTGTGATCACCGGTGACACCCTGAAGGTATCCTACTAGGCCGCGTCCGAGTTTAAGCGGGCTTGTGCCCGAAGGGTACCTTGCAGAAAACACTGGACAGAGCTGTCTATTGATGCTGTTCTCTAATGGACAGTTATGAACAGTACTGTGCCTGTCCGGATCAAAAGCACTCAGGGAAGGAAATGGACCGATGAAGTCACACTATCGTGCGGTCGTTATTGGTGGCGGCGTTGTCGGTGCGTCTGTTTTGTACCATCTGGCCAAATTCGGCTGGAAAGATGTCTGTCTGATCGAGCGGAACATTTTGACCGCGGGCTCAAGCTGGCACGCCGCAGGCGGCTTTCACGCCCTGAATGCGGACCCTAATATCGCTGCATTGCAGGCCTATACGATCGACCTGCTGTCCGAAATCGAAAAGGAATCCGGACAATCCGTCGGGATGCACATGACTGGTGGCCTCACCCTGGCCGGAACACCCGACCGATGGGAATGGTTGCAATCGGCGTATCGGACATTTCAGGCCATCGGCATCGACGACGTGCGTCTCGTGTCGCCCAAAGAGGCCAAAGAACTGTGCCCGATCATGTCCGATCACGGGATTCTGGGCGGCATGTGGGCCGAGCGCGAAGGATATATCGACACCACCGGCACGGTCCATGCCTATGCGGGCGCGGCCAGGAAGCACGGTGCAGAAGTCATAGAACACAACCGAGTTCTGGAATTGAACCAGACCCAGGGCGGATGGGAGGTTGTGACCGAAAAGGGGACGATCCACGCCGAACATGTTGTCAACGCCGCGGGCCTGTGGGCCAAGCAGGTGGGTCGCATGGCCGGTATCGAACTGCCGGTCTCGCCGCTGAACCATCATTACCTGATCTCCGACACGATCCCGGCCGTCGAGAAGCTGGAACGAGAACTGCCGCTGGTCGTCGATCTCGAAGGCTTTACCTACATGCGGCAGGATCAGAACGGCATACTGCTGGGCATTTACGAGATCGATCACGAACACTGGATGATGGACGGCGCGCCCTGGGAATACGGATTCGAGTTGCAGCAGGAGGACCCGGATCGGATTGAAAAAGAACTGACGCTGGGTTTTGAGCGTTTCCCGGATCTTCAGCATGTGGGCGTCAAAACATGGGTGAACGGCGCCTTTACCTTTTCACCGGACGGCAACCCCTTGGTCGGTCCGGTACGCGGCAAGCCCGGCTACTGGTGTGCCTGCGCGGTGATGGCAGGTTTTCTGCAAGGCGGCGGCGTCGGGAAGTCGCTGGCCGAATGGATGATCCATGGCGAGCCCGAGGCGGATGTCTTTGGCATGGATGTCGCGCGCTACGGGCCATTTGCCGAGAACAAGCAGTACATCAAGGAAACCACCGGTCAGTTTTACACCCGGCGGTTTGTGATGACCTATCCGAACGAACAATTGCCGGCCGGCCGTCCGCTGAAAATGGCGCCTGCCTATTCGGACATGACCGAAGCGGGCTGCCAGTGGGGCGCCAGTTGGGGACTTGAGGTTCCGCTGTACTTCGCCCCCGCCAAGGATTTCGCAGAAACACCCACCCTTAAGCGTTCCAACGCATTCGATATCGTGGCCGAGGAGTGTAAAGCCGTTCGAGAAACCGTCGGGCTGCTGGACATCTCCGGATTCTCGCGTTTCGAAATCTCGGGCCCCAATGCAGAAGCCTGGCTGGACAATCTGATGGCCAGCAAGTTGCCTGGACCCGGACGGGCAAGCCTGGCCCCAATGCTGTCCCCCGAAGGCAAGCTGAAAGGTGATCTGACAGTCTTCAACTGGGGCGACGGCACATGGTGGATCATGGGCAGCTACTACCTGCGCGAATGGCACATGCGCTGGTTCAATACCTACCTGACCGATGGCGTCATGATCCGCGACATTGCCGATGATATTGTTGGGTTCAGCCTATCGGGGCCAAACAGCCGCAAGGTTCTGGAAAAACTGACGGATGGCCCTATCGGCGACCTTCGGTTTATGGGGTGCGCTACGTTCGATATCGGACTGATCCGCGCCAAAGTCGGCCGGCTTTCAGTAGCGGGAGAGCTGGGATACGAAATCCACTGTCGAGCGGCTGAACACATCGCTCTGCGCAAGACACTTCTGAAGGCCGGAGCGGATCTGGGCATACGTGAGGTCGGTTTCAACGCTTTGCTGTCACTGCGGCTGGAAAAGAGTTTTGGCATCTGGTCGGCCGAGTTTACGCAGGCGTACACGCCCGCGCAAACGGGAATGGATCGATGGATTGACTGGTCCAAATCGTTCATCGGAAAGTCCGCGGCCGAAGCGGAACGCACGGCCACACCGGATCAGGTCATCGTCACGGTTGAGATCGACAGCCAGGATGCAGATGCCAGCGGTTATGAACCTGTTTGGAAAGATGGCAGGCGCGTGGGCTTTGTCACATCGGGTGGATACGGGCACACAGTACGGAAGTCGCTGGCCATGGCCATGGTGGATCGGGAATGTGCCGAGGAAGGGACCAAGTTGCAGATCCATGTGGTGGGCGTTGAAAAAACGGCGCGTGTGATCGCCGCATCGCCCTATGATCCCCAGGGTCTGGCGATGAGAGTGTGATGCGATGAACCCAGAAAGCAACAGCCGGGGTGGCAGGCGCAGGGGACGCGGAGGTAAGGCTGATAACGCCCCGGCGCGCGATGTGAACTACCGCCAGCTCAAAAACCCGTTTCCGGCGATGGACGTGTTTGCGGCAGATGAGATCGCGAACATGCACGCAACTGCCCTGCGATTGCTGAAAGAGCTGGGCGTGAAAGTTCTGTTGCCAGAGGCCCGGGCTATTTTCGCGAAAGGCGGTGCCCGCGTCGATGAGGACACCGAAATGGTGTATATCGGACGCGACATGGTCGACGCGGCGCTGGCAACGGCGCCAAAGTCCATCACCTGCCGCGCGGGGGCGCGACACCGGGATGTGACACTGGAGCTTGGCAGCCTTGTATTTCAAGCCGGGGCAGGGGCACCCAACGCGACCGACCTCGAACGGGGGCGGCGTGCGGGTTCGGCGCGGGACTACAGGGAATACACGCAGATCAACCATCATTTCGATGTGTTTCAGATGCTGTCACCTTCGGTCGAACCTCAGGATGTGCCGACCCATCTGCGGCACTATTTCACGACCGAAGTTCAACTGACGCTGTCAGACAAGTTTCCGTTCCTGTTTTCCCGTGGCACACCGCAGGCAATGGACAATTTTGAGATGCTGAGGAACTTTCGGGGTCTGTCGGACGATGAATTCCTTGCCACGCCACATGCATACACGATCATTAACACCAATAGTCCCCGTACACTCGACATCCCGATGGCGCAGGGCCTGATCGATTTTGCCCGACACGGGCAACTTTCGATTGTCACGCCCTTCACGCTGATGGGGGCGATGGCTCCGATCACGGTGGCCGGGGCGATTACGCTCAGCCATGCCGAGGCGCTGGCGGCGATCACGCTGACCCAGCTGGCCCGTCCGGGTGCGCCGGTCTGCTACGGCACGTTCACGTCCAATGTCGACATGAAATCCGGGGCGCCCGCCTTTGGGACACCTGCGCATTTTCACGCCTCGCTCGCGGCCGGGCAGCTGGCGCGTTTCATAGGTTTGCCTTGGCGTTCCGCTGCCGGTTCAGCGTCCAATCTGAACGACGTGCAGGCGGCAAACGAAAACCAGTTTGGCCTGTGGGGATGCCTGATGGCCGGGGCAACGGTGATCATTCATTCCGCAGGATGGCTCGAAGGTGGGCTCAGTGTTTCCTACGAAAAACTCATCACCGACGCCGAGGTTCTGAACATGGTGGCCGAACTTTGCGCCGGGCGCGTGGCGGGGGCCGATGAAATCGGACTGGATTCGGCACTGTCGCAGGTAGAACCCTGTGGACACTTCTTTGCCGCGCCGCAGACAATGGAGCGTTATAACACCGAATTCTATGAACCAATTGTGCACGACTATGCCAATTTCGGCACCTGGAGCGAACGCGGCTCAGTTGACGCCTCGGCGCGGGCGACCAAGGTCTGGAAAGATATTCTTGCTGCAGACAAAAGACCCGATTTGGATGGTGCACGGGTCGAAAACCTGAAACAGTTCATCGCAAAGCGCACGGCGGAAGGCGGTGCACCGCCGGAGAGTTGAATGAACAAGCGTGCCCAACCCATTTTGAACCGGGATGACCCGGAAAAGGACCCGCTGGTCGGAAACATCAAGGTCACGCGTGAAGACTGGCTGAACCTGTCGCGCGACGTTCTGGTTCACGAAGGTGTTGCCGAGCTGAAGATACTGTCTCTGGCCCGTCGGCTTGGGGTCTCGCGGTCCAGCTTCTACTGGTACTTCGAGGACAGGGCGGATCTTCTGGCAAAGCTTCTGGAGGAGTGGGAGGCGCGGAACACGCAAACGATCGTAACCCACTGCGCAAAACCCGCGCCAGATATCTGTGCTGCGGTCTGCAATTTCTTCCGCTGCTTTGTGACCTCGGATCTGTTCGATCAGGGGCTGGATTTTGCGGTGCGGGAATGGGCGCGCCGGGACGATCAGGTCAATGCGCTGATCGACGCCGCCGATAAAACCCGACTGGCCGCCATAACCGAAATGTACGCGCGCCACGGCTACGACGCAGGCGACGCAGATGCGCGGGCCCGCATCCTGTATTTCATGCAGATCGGATATCACGCGGCAGAAATGCGCGAAACCATGGAGGTGCGAGTCAGCCGGATCGAAGGGTTCCTGAAGGGTTTTACCGGAAAGGAACCTTCAGCTGAGTTGATTCAGAGTTTCGTGGCCTATTCACTGGCAATGGATAAGAAAGAATGACGCGGTATTCGGCATTTCAGGTTTTTCGCGAAGGTTTGCGCGGTCAGAAAGGCTGGGCCAAAGCCTGGCGGTCTGCCACGCTGAAACCAGCCTATGATGCGGTGATCATCGGCGGTGGCGGGCACGGGTTGGCAACCGCCTACTACCTTGCCAAAAACCACGGGATGACCAATGTCGCCGTACTTGAAAAAGGCTGGCTTGGCGGCGGCAATACCGGGCGGAACACCACCGCGATCCGCTCCAACTATTTTTATCCTGAAAGCGCCGCGCTTTATGATTTTTCGGTCCGGTTGTACGAAGGCCTGTCCAAAGAGCTGAACTACAACGTCATGTTCTCGCAACGCGGAATGCTTGTCACCGCTCATTCCGAGCATGACATGGAAATGGCCGCGCGGCAGTACAACGCCATGCGTCTGAATGGCATAGATGCCGAGCTGCTGAGCCGGGAAGAGATCCGCAAGCGGGTTCCTGTTCTGAACTTCCGGGACGATGCGCGTTATCCGATTCATGGTGGTGTCAATCAGCCGCGTGGCGGAACCGGTCGGCACGACGCGGTTGCCTGGGGATATGCGCGCGCGGCCGACCAATTGGGGGTAGACATCATTCAGAACTGCGAAGTGCAAGGCTTTGTGATGGAAGCCGGGCGTTGCGTCGGTGTGCAGACGTCATTGGGTGAAGTGCGCGCGGGTGTGATTGGCGCTTCTGTGGCAGGGCATTCGTCTGTTCTGGGGCAAATTGCCGGGTACAAATTGCCCATCCATTCTTATGCGCTGCAGGCGTTTGTATCCGAACCGTTGAAGCCGGTTCTGGATACCGTCGTGTTATGCCCGGCACTGGGAACTTATGTCAGCCAATCAGACAAGGGCGGGCTGGTGGTCGGCGGTGGGCTGGACCGAGTGCCGTCCTACGGTCAACGCGGCAACCTGCCGATGCAGGAAGTCGTTTTGGGCGGGCTGGCCGAGATGATGCCGGCCTTGGCCAAGGTGAAGCTTCTGCGCCATTGGGCCGGGATCGTCGACGTGACGCCCGACAGTTCTCCGATTATCGGACCGTCGGGCGTGGATGGCATCTATCTCAATTGCGGCTGGGGTACCGGCGGCTTCAAGGCGATCCCGGCGGGCGGGTATCTGCTGGCACATCTGATGGCCACGGGCGGCCATCACGAGATCAGCCGCCCCTTTGACATCAGCCGTTTCGCAACAGGCGCGCTTGTGGATGAAAGCGCGGCCTCTGGCATTCCGCACTAGGAGGTTGAATTGCAGATATTTCCCTGTCCCTTTTGCGGTCCCCGGGACGAGCGCGAGTTTCACTTTGCAGCCGAGGCGGGAAAAACCCGCCCGGATACCAGCGGCGCGGTTTCCGATGCGGAATGGGCAGGCTATCTGCACATGCACCGCAACGATAAGGGAGTGGTCCGGGAAATCTGGATGCACACAACCTGCGCCGAAGTGTTCCTGTTGGAGCGTGACAGTGTGACGATGGATGTCCTTGGCTCGACCCCTCTCAGAAAGGTCGCGCCATGACGTCATTTCGCACTACTTCGGGCGGGCTGATTGATCGGACCCGGCCGCTGAATTTCACATTCGATGGCAAACCCTATCAGGGATTTGCTGGCGACACTGTGGCTTCGGCGCTGATGGCCAGCGACGCGCGTGTGATGGGGCGCAGTTTCAAGTACCATCGTCCGCGCGGTGTCTGGAGTGCCTGGGTGGATGAGCCCAACGCGATCATGACAGTCACTTTGAACGGCCGCGAACTGCCCAATTGCCTGGCCACAACCACGCATCTTGAGGAGGGGATGCAGGTCCGCGCGGTCAATGCCTGGCCCACTTCACAGTTCGATATCAAGGGCGGCCTTGATTTCTTTCACCGTTGGTTGTCTGCCGGGTTTTATTACAAAACCTTCATCTGGCCCGACTGGCATCTGTTTGAACCATCGATCCGGAAAATGGCCGGATTGGGCGCAGTGTCGACGGACGTTTTCGACGGCTATTCCTCGGACAAAACTCATGCGCATTGCGACACGCTGGTTGTGGGCGCGGGCCCGGCAGGGCTGGTCGCTGCCCGCACTGCCGCAGAGGCCGGGCAGGACGTCGTTCTGGTCGATGATCATCCGGAAACCGGCGGCAGCGCCTATCAGTTCGAGGCGATTGAATCCGGGGCGCCGGTAGAATGGGTTACATCGCTAAGAATGGCCATCGAGTTGGCAGGCGGGCGCATCCTGACATCGACCACAGCTTTTGGGGTCTATGACCACGGTTTGGTTGGGCTGGTTGAAAACGGCCCTTTCGGCACCGCTCCGCGCCTATGGCGGATGAGGGCAGGGCGCGTCATTCTGGCCAGCGGGGCTTTGGACCGGCCGATAACGTTTGCCAACAATGACCGGCCGGGCGTGATGTCGCTGATGGGCGCGGCCGAGTATCTTGCGCGGTATGGTGTTCTGGCCGGGCGGGAGGTTGCGGTTCTCAGCAATCACTCATTGGCCGATCCGATCATTGCCAAGCTCAAGGACACCGGGGCGCGGGTCGTCCAAATCGACCCTTCGACGGGACCGGTCAAAGTTTCTGGCGGCAAGTCTCTGAAATCAATCTTTGCAGGTGACAGAACCTATCCGGTCGATACCGTGCTGAGCTCAGGCGGGTTGACGCCGCTGGTGCATCTGTGGCGGCACGCTGGGGGTAAACTGGATTGGTGCGCCACGCGGCAGACCTTCCTGCCTGGTGCCGCACCTGGCGGGATGGTCGCAATCGGCGCGGCCAACGGCACCTACGATCTGAACGCAGCGCTGGATGAGGCAAGTGCGGCCGGTCGGGGCGAAACTACGACACGTCCGGACACCACTATTATCCTTAACCCGTTGTGGCCAACACCCGGCTCGAAAGGGCGCCAGTGGATCGATTTTCAACATGATGTCACGCTCAAAGACGTGGAACTTGCCGCCCGCGAAAACTTTGTCTCGGTCGAGCATCTGAAACGCTACACGACACTTGGGATGGCGTCGGATCAGGGCAAGACATCAAACATGGCCGGGCTTGCGGCCATGGCAGCCATTCAGGACCGGCCAATCCCCGAGGTTGGCACCACAACCTTCCGTCCCCCCTTTGTGCCGGTCCCGATAGAGACCTACCATGGGGCGCGAACCAAGGAACTTTGCAATCCGTTGAAACGCTTGCCGCTGGAACCGCAGCACCGCGCGCTTGACGCGGCGCTTTGTGAATATGGCGGGTGGCTACGCCCGGGATGGTACGGCAACGGAACGCCGGAACAGTTGATCCGGGCCGAGGCAGTGCGCACACGCGAGAGCGCGGGCATTCTCGATGGCTCTCCCTTGGGTAAGATCGAGGTGATGGGCCCGGATGCCGAAGCCTTTGTGAATTTCATCTTTTATAATACCATCAAAACACTCAAACCCGGTGCAATCCGTTACGGATTCATGCTGACCGAAGGCGGCATCGTCTATGATGACGGGGTGATCTCGCGGTTGGATCAGAACCGGTTTGTGATTTCCTGCTCGTCCAGCCACGTGGACAGCGTGCGCATGCACCTGGAATCTTGGCGTCAGGATGGCAACGACCCCGATCGTATTTTTGTGCACGACCTGACCCATCAATATGTCACGGTTACGGTCACCGGGCCCAAAGCCCGGGAAATCCTGATGGTTCTCGATCTGGGTATTGATCTGTCCGCTCCGGGGTTCCCGCACATGACCTTTCGCGAAGGGAGCTTCAATGACGCCTCTGTTCGGGTGTCACGTGTCAGTTTTACCGGTGACCTCAGCTATGAAATCTCGGTCCCTGCATCGTCTGGGCGCAGCCTGTGGCAGGCCGCAGTTGAGGCGGCTGCGCCTTTCGGCGCCGCCCCTGTCGGCATCGAGGCAATCTCGGTCCTGCGAGCTGAAAAAGGCTATATCATGATCGGCAAGGACACGGATGGAGAGACCATGCCGCACGATCTGGGTTATTCCATGCCCCGGGAAAAGAAGAAAACCCCATTTGTCGGGGACCGCAGCCTTCACACCGCCACGGCCAACCGTTTGGACCGCAAGACACTGGTCGGCCTGACCGTTCCGGTGGGCGAACCGGCCATTCCGACCGGCGCGCATATGGTGACTGGTGACACACCACCCCGCTCGCTGGGTTACGTAACATCAAGCTATGACAGTCCAAGTGTCGGCGCGCCGATTGCATTGGGGTTGATGGAAAGCGGTGCAGAACGAACAGGCGAAATGATCGACATCTGGCACGACGGCCAGCGTCGCAAGGCGACGTTGTGTGCGCCTTGCTTCTACGACCCGGAAGGGGAGCGTCTGAATGCGTGACGACCGGAATAAATGGGCCCCCGCTGGGCAATACGGGCAAGAGATTGATTTGGGGTCAGCCGCTATGTCCCGAGTGCATCTCGAACGCCAGACCCTGATGTCCGGCCCCGACCTTGCATCGCGGTCGGTGCCCCCGTGCACCGGCTGGCCTGATGTCGTGGCAGATGACGTCTACACCATCGCCCTGCGTCGCGACAGATTGCTTGAAATCAACGGAGCAGACCGACAGGAATGCTGGCATGAAGAACAGAACATGGCTGTTTCTGACGTTTCGCACGCCTATTCGGTTTTTGACCTGAGTGGGCCGGGGGCGATGGAGTTGCTACAGCGCGGAACCGAAATCCGGCTTGATCAGCCATCCAAAAGCGCGGTCCGTCGATTTTTCGGGTTCGAGGTCATTCTTTACCGCGTTCAATCGGAAACCCGGTTTCGCCTGCATATCGCAAATGCACACGACCACGCATTGTGTGAGTTTCTTACCAAAGCGGCCAATGCTTTCTGACAGTATCTGTGTCGCGAGCGAAGGCCCGTTTCGGGCAGATGAATGGTCGTTCGGTTGATCAGCGAGTGGGGCAAAAACCCACGTTTGGCTTGACTTGGCTTCCCCAAGCAGGAACCGTTAAGTCAGAGGGGTTTATCGGGCTCGGTGGGCATTCCGCTATCTGACCCGCCAGCTTCCGCAGGAGGGCCAGGAACATGTATCGCCTTCGTCTATTTTCGGTCCGGCATTCGGGTACATTTGAAAAAATTTACAAGTACGTGGAAAGGGCGATGGTTGCGCTTGACCCGCTGTTCGACCGGATCGGATATCACCGGGTGGAAAAACCTGTTGCGCTGGTTGAACGGGGTGTGAAATCGCTGCTGTTTGATTGCCGCATGTGCGGTCAATGCGTTTTGTCATCGACCGGTATGTCGTGCCCCATGAATTGCCCGAAACAGTTGCGCAATGGCCCCTGCGGCGGGGTTCGGCCCGGCGAATACTGCGAAGTGAAACCGGACATGAAATGCGTCTGGGCATTGGCCTGGAGCGGGGCGAGCCGGATGAGCAGCGGTGCGGCACAGATCAATGAGGTTTTGCCTCCGGTCGAGCACACCTTTCAGGGGACGTCTTCGTGGCTGCGGGTCAGTCGGGAAAAAGCAATGCGTGCGCGGGATCAACGTGACCTGGCCAAACAAGCACTGGCGCAGTCCTTCCCTGAGGCCCGGTCGATGGAGCCGGTTGCCGCACCTTTGGCGCAGGAACCCGAAAATATCGGGAGCGGTAAGAAATGACTGGTCATATCGAAGCGCTGGACACTCATTCATCCCGTTCCGCACTTCCGGAAGGATTTGTCTCACACAGTCGTCTGGAAAAAGTCCTGCGGTCTGGCAGATTTGCCGTCACGGCCGAATTGAATCCTCCGGACAGCGCCGATCCGTCCGATGTCTACGATGCCGCCCAGCCGCTCAGCGAGGTTGCCGACGCCATCAACGCAACGGATGCTTCGGGTGCCAACTGCCACATGTCCTCGATCGGCATATCCGCGTTGCTGACACGGGCCGGGTACTCGCCCGTCTATCAGATATCCTGCCGTGATCGTAACCGTATCGCAATTCAGGGCGATGTGCTGGGCGCTGCCGCGCTTGGTGTCAGCAACGTCCTTTGCCTGACGGGCGACGGGGTCGGTGCAGGGGATCAGCCCGGCGCGAAACCGGTTTTTGACTTTGATTCTCTGACGTTGCTGCGCACCATCCGCTCGATGCGGGACAACGGAACATTTCTGTCGGGGCGCAAAATAACCGCGCCGCCGCAGATGTTTCTGGGCGCGGCCGAGAACCCATGTATTCCGCCGTATGAATGGCGTCCAAACCGATTGGCCAAAAAGATCACTGCCGGGGCGGATTTCATCCAGACCAACTACATTTTCGACATGCCGTTGTTCGAATCTTTCATGTCTCGTGTCCGGGACGAAGGATTGGACAAGAAAGTGTTTATTCTGGCGGGGGTCGGCCCGCTGGCATCGGCCCGAGCGGCCCGCTGGATGCGCAACAACGTGCCCGGGATTCATATCCCGGACGCGGTCATCGAACGGCTTGAAAAAGCGGACAATCCCAGCGAGGAAGGCAAAAGGATCTGCATTGAACTGCTTCAGCAGGTACAGCAGATCAGGGGCGTCGCGGGGGCGCATGTCATGGCTTATCGACGCGAACATATGGTTGCCGATATCATCCGCGAAGCCGGAGTTCTGCACGCCCGCCGCAGGACCAACCGATGACACGGGCGCCCGCGTCCAAGCGCAGCAAACTTGGATTGTGGCAAAGAATTTGAATATCATTAGAGTATTGAACAACAAAACCGAAAGACAGCGGCGCTGGCTGTGTGCGCCTTTGGCGGTCTAATTCAAGGGAAGGTCTGCATCATGAAAATTGACGGCAAGCATTACCGCTCGCTCTGGTTCAACGCGGAAAGGGATGTGCTGGAGATCATTGATCAGCGATGGCTGCCGCACAAGCTGGTGATCCGGCCTGTCGACACGATGGATGCCTTTTGCACCGCAATCGTGGAAATGAGCGTACGTGGCGCGCCTTTGATCGGAGCGACCGCCGCTTACGGCATGGCGCTGCAAATGCGGCTGGACCCATCGGATGCGGCAATGGATCAGGCCTGGGAAACGCTGCACGCCACACGACCGACCGCGATCAACCTTCGGTGGGCGTTGGACCGGTGCCGAACGGCTATGCGTCAGTTGGCCCCGTCTGACCGGGCGGCAGCGGCATTGCAATTGGCCCATGACATTGCGGACGAAGATGTCGAGATCAATCGGATGATCGGTGTCCACGGACTTGAACTGATCCGCGACATTGCAGCGAAGAAGCCCGAAGGCGAACCGGTCCGCCTGCTGACCCATTGCAACGCCGGCTGGTTGGCGACGGTCGATTGGGGCACCGCCACCAGCCCGATGTATCACGCCCATGATGCAGGTATTCCCATCCATGTGTGGGCCGATGAAACCCGGCCGCGCAACCAGGGTGCGCTGACATCATGGGAACTGGGCAACCACGGCGTGCCGCACACCTATATTGTCGACAACGCAGGCGGGCACCTGATGCAGCACGGGCAGGTCGACATGGTCATTGTCGGCACCGACCGGACCACCCGCCGCGGCGATGTCTGCAACAAAATCGGAACCTATCTCAAGGCGTTGGCCGCCCATGACAACAATGTGCCTTTCTATGTGGCTCTGCCGTCGCCGACCATTGACTGGACGGTCAGTGACGGCGTTCGCGAAATCCCGATCGAGAAACGCGATCCGCGCGAAGTTACGCATATCTGGGGCAGGGACGATGCGAACGAAATCTCCTCGGTGCAAGTGACGCCTGACGGAACAGAAGGCATGGATTTTGCGTTCGACGTCACTCCCGCGCGGCTTGTCACGGGGCTGATCACTGAACGTGGCGTATTTGAAGCTTCAGAGGAAAGTCTAGCAGCAGGGTTCCCCGAAATGCAGCGCGGCGCAGCCTGATCTGGCACGGCGCAGAACAGATCAAATAGTTATTTAGCGAAGCGCTGGTGCACTTGCAGCCCGCCTAACTATGGCGTGCTAGATGCTTTCGAAGGCGAAAGTCAGGCTTTAGAAGAAAATGAATTCATCCACGTGGAACGGATGAAACGCCTGAGCTTTGCCTGTGCTGATGCCATTCGATTTGGCCTGGTGAGGGGCAGCTTCCTGCGCCCTTGCCGCCCGGATACGTGCCCGCTCAAGCTCTGCCCAAAGAAAAAACAGGCCCTCACGTTTCCCAACCAGGGAATCCGGCACCAAGCGCCGCGATTTTTTGACTTTCTGCTCGATTTTTGCCTCCGGGCTTTGCACCCCTTTTGCCCATTTCTAGCAATGCGGCAAAATTTGGGCAACGAAATTCCCGGAGGACGTCGGGTTATGCGCTGATATATGCCCGGAAAGCCTATTTTCCGTTCATATCCTGCCACCCACATGACGTTTTGACAGTGTATGAACCGAGGCTAGTTTGCCCTGTTCACCATGTTCGTCACGCTTGTCGCCGCGAAGAGCAAGGCAGCCACACAAACGATTGTTGGCCCGGCAGGCGTATCGAATTCCAGGGCAGCGCGTAGCCCCCCAATAACCGATAAGGCGCCGATCACGGCGGCTATCACCGCCATGCTTTCAGGCGTACGGGCCAGAGGCCGGGCTGCTGCCGAAGGGATGATCAGCATTGCGCCGATAAGCAACACGCCAACAACCTTGATGGCAACTGCAACCGTGACAGCCAGCGCCAGTGTGAGAAACAACTGCTCTCGCCTTGGGTCAATACCGCTTGCATAAGCCAGATCGGTGTTGAGGGTCGCCGTCAGCAATGCCGACCAGCGCCACGAAATCAACAGAACAACCAGCGCCGCACCGCCCCAGATCACAGCCAGATCACCGCGTGATACGGCCAGAATATCACCAAACAGATAGGCCATCAGGTCTATTCGCACCCCTGACAGAAACGAAACTGCGACCAGACCGAAGGCAAGTGCGGAATGGGCCAGTACCCCCAACAAGGTGTCCATCGTGTATCCGCGCCCGGACAGGAACGTCACTGTAAGTGCCAGAAGAAGCGCAACAGCAGTCGCGCCTGCAAAGATCGACACCTGAAAAGAAAGGGACAAGGCAACCCCCAGAATTGCGGCATGGGCGGTTGCATCGCCGAAATAGGCCATGCGCCGCCAGACCACAAAAGAACCCAAAGGTGCCGCTGCGCACGCTACACCAACCCCGGCCAGCGTGGCGCGCGTCAAAAAATCGTCCAGCATTACTCGGCAGCCTCCTTCGAAGCGTGATCATGACCATGGTCGTGGTCATGGCGATACAGTGCGAGGGCACCACCTGTCCCCGAACCGAACAGGGCCCGGTATTCCGGTGCGGTTGCCACCGTTGCAGGCGTACCCTCGCAACAGACGTGGCCGTTCAGGCATATGACACGGTCCGAGGCGCTCATGACCACGTGTAGATCATGGCTGATCATCAGTACGGCGCATCCGGTCTCGGCACGGGTGGCTTCGATCTGTTGATAAAACGCGGCAGAACCCGGCTGATCGAGCCCCTGAGTCGCCTCGTCCAGCAACAGCAACTCGGGCTGATTCAGCAAAGCCCGCGCCAGCAGGACGCGCTGGAACTGCCCACCGGACAGTTGCGACATTTGCTGCCCCGAAAGATCGGGAACGCCCGCACGTTTCAGCGCTTGTCTGCAGGCCGATCGATCAACGGCGCCCGGAAGACGCATGAATCGTTCCACAGTGATCGGAAGCGTAGGGTCGATATGCAGCCGCTGCGGCACATAACCCAGCCTCAGGCCCGGTTTTAGTCGTACACGGCCAGTCGAAGCACGCGTCGCCCCGATCAGGGACCGCAGCAGGCTTGTCTTTCCAGATCCGTTTGGCCCGACTATCGTGACGATCTCACCCGGATTTATCGACAGGTTCACATCGCGCAGCACGGTTTTTGCGCCGTAGCGGATGCTGAGGCCTTCAATGGTTGCCAGACTCATGAATTTTCTTTCCCAACGCAGGTCGGGCAAAGGCCTTCTACTTCGATGATGGTTCGTTCAATCCGGAATCCGGATGTCTTGGCAGCTTCTCCCAATGCCCCTTTTTCGGGGGTGGATTGTGCCTCGGCGACTATTTCGCAGTTTCGGCAGATCATGAAGGCAGGGGCGTGCGCTTCGCCGGGATGGGCGCAGGCAACGAACGCGTTCAGTCGTTCGATTTTGTGAACGAATCCATGCTCAACCAGAAAATCCAGCGCACGATACGCGACCGGTGGTTGAGATCCGAAACCTGCCTCGCGCAGCCTTTCAAGGATCGCATAGGCGCCAAGCGCCTTGTGGTCTTCCAGCAGCACTTGCAACACCTTCCGTCGAACGGGTGTAAAGCGAAGGTTCTCTTTCTCACAACGCGCATCTGCCGACGCGATAGCGTCGGTAACGCAGGCCGAATGGTCATGCTGTTCGAACCCGACGCTGACGGCTTCCTCGCGGTTCTGCAAGTCACTTGTCATGTTATTACATATCGTATAGTTGAGCGATTAATGTTATAAAATCACATAGGGAACCCCATGTCCAGAAAGCTTCTTTCCCTGTCCATCAGCGCAACCTTGTTTGGAAGTGTGGCGTGGGCTGATACACCGAATGTCGCAGTTGATATCGCGCCCGTGCATTCACTGGTCGCGCGGGTAATGGATGGTGTCGGCAGCCCGGTTCTGATTGTTCAACCCGGAGCTTCGCCGCACGAATACTCCCTGCGCCCGTCGGACGCTGCTGCGCTGCAAGACGCGGATTTTGTGTTTTGGGTCGGAGAAGACCTGACACCGTGGTTGGAAGGGGCAATCGAAACGCTTTCGGAAAACGCAGAAGTGACATCCCTGATGGAGGCTGAGGGCACGACCGAACTGGAGCTTCGCGAGAGCGCGTTGTTCGAGGCGCATGACCATGAAGCACATGCCGACTCGGACAATCACGATCACGATGACCACAATGATCATGAAAACCATGACGACCACGATGACGATCATGCCGAAGAAAAAGATCATGACGACCACGATCACGACGAACATGCTGAACACGATCATGGGTCACACGACACTCATTTCTGGTTGTCACCCGAGAACGCGGCAATCTGGCTGAACCTGATCGCCGGAAAACTCTCAGCCGCTGATCCGGACAATGCAAGTGCCTATTTCTCGAACGCTGTGGCGGCACGGGAAGAAATCGAAGCCCTGAAAACCGAGATCAACGAGATATTGGAACCGGTGCGCGGGAAAGAATTCATTGTCTTCCATGATGCCTACCAATATTTCGAAGTGGCATTCGATATTCCGGCCGCCGGGGCAATTTCGCTTTCTGATGCCTCCGATCCCAGCCCGGCACGGATCGCCGAGATTCAGGGCCGTATTCGTGCGGAGGGCATCGACTGTGTGCTGACCGAACCTCAGTTCGACCCCAGACTGGTCCAGACGGTTCTGGACGGGACCGAGGCCAATATCGGCGTCAGCGATCCGATCGGCGCAAATATCGAACCGGGTCCATCGTTTTATCCTCAACTTCTTCGTAATCTTGCAACCACCCTTTCGGATTGCCTTTGACCATCCGGCCTGCATTCCCCTGAAATCGGAGTGCAGGCCGAAACCTCGCAAGGAAACCGTTCGGTTGACCGGCGGATTCATTTGAATCCGCCGATTTTCAGCGCAACGCTTTTCGCGTTGCAACTCCTCGGCTACACTTCTCTCATTGATAACGAGTATTTACCGCTGTCCCGGCATTCATTTGTTTGTTGAGAGGAAAAGTCATGAGCAAACGTCCCACAAAATCGCGGAAGTCAAAGTCTGGCGGAAAGCCCAGCTTGCCAAAAGCGCTTGCTGCGGCCCCGCGGCTTGGCAACCGGGTGCTGAACGCTCACAGGGATATGACTGACCTGCGGGACAGAGCATATAAGCCAACATTGCGACAGCTGCGCCTGACGATGGATCCACCGCATCCCGATCTAAGCCCCATACGGGATCAGGGACGGGAAGGGGCCTGTACTGGGTTTGCCCTGTCCAGTGCGATCACCCTGATGAACCGGCAGCGCCACGCACGGATTGATCCGTCGGCACAGGTCCCGATGGCCAGTGCACGCATGCTGTATGAGATGGCTAAGATCAACGATGAATGGCCCGGGGAAGACTACGAAGGGTCCAGCATCCGTGCGGCCTTGAAAGGGTTCTACCACAACGGCGTTTGCAGCGATGAAACCGCACCGTACCAGGATGGTGACTCCGGCTGGCATCTGACTGTTGAGCACGCCAAGGAGGCCCGCAACCTAGGACTGGGCGCATATTATCGCATGCGCCCGGAAATTATCGACTACCACGCCGCTTTGAATGAGGTCGGCGTCATCTACGTGTCCGCGCGGATTCACCGGGGATGGCGAAATCCGGCGGATGGCGAAATCGAACCTTCATATTTCAGCGAGGGCGGACACGCCTTCATCATCGTCGGCTATAACGAACGCGGGTTTCTGATCCAGAATTCATGGGGCGAGGACTGGGGAGGTTTCGATGGCCGTCCGGGAATTGCCCTGTGGAAGTATGAAGACTGGTCCGCCACCATTATGGATGCCTGGGTGTTGCGCCTGGCGGTTCCGACGCCGGACGCCTTTGACCTGACAATCAGCAATCCTTCACCGCAATCTCGAACCCTGTTCGGTTCACAGGAAGTCCGCGCGCCCCGGCACGAAGACATCATCGGACACATCATCCATCTCGATGACGGTCAGCTTAGGGAAACCGGGAAATACCCGACACCGATGACGACCATACAGGAGACTGCGGACTTTCTGTCCGACGAAGCCGCAACGGCTGAGCGTGGGTACGAACACCTGTTATTCTATGCGCATGGTGGCCTGAACAACGCCAACGCCTCGGCCAATCGCGTCCGGAAAATGAAGGAAGTGTTCAAGCGCAACGGAATCTACCCCATCCACTTCATGTGGGAGACCGGTTTTTTTGAATCGCTCACAGATGTCGTCTTTTCGTCGCGCAGTAGGGCCGAGGCTCGGGTCGGCGGCCTGTCGGATTTCTTTGATACCGCCCTGGAATCCTTTGCCCGCAAACCGGGAACAGCTGTATGGCGCGACATGAAATGGGACGCCCGGGAGAGCTTTAGGGCCGGGGGCGGCGGGCGTAAAGCTGTCAAGGCACTTCTAAAGGGCAACGCGCAGCGGTCCAAACCCCTTCAGATCCATTTTGTGGGTCACAGCGCGGGCTCGATACTTCTGGCGCATATGCTGGATGCCATGGACAAAATGAACCCGCTCAACACCCCGGTTGAATCATGTTCCCTGATGGCTCCGGCCTGCACCGTTGATCTGTTCAAGAAAAGCTATCACCCTAGAATACGCAAAGCCGGAGTAGCCAGCGGTGTCACAAACCTTTGGCAGTATAACCTGATCGATCAGCGCGAACAGGATGACAGTGTCGGGCCCTATCGGAAATCCCTGCTGTATTTCGTGTCCAATGCATTTGAAGACCAAAAGGAAATGCCGATCCTGGGCATGGACAAGTTTGGTAAAAAGGTTCCTGGGAAGAAGGGCTACAAAGTGCACTTTGCCGGGCGTGCATCATCTATAACGGACAGTCACACCCATGGCGGATTCGACAATGATCGCCAGACAATGAACGATATTCTCAAAAATATCCTTGGGAAAAAACCGTCACCTGCGAATGGGTTCCAGCCCAGCGACCTTGTCGGTTACTGACATGCGCCCTGGTTAAAACGCAGACATCAGTTCAATAAGCGACCGAGGACGGAAACTGGGCCAATGCGGTGGCCCCTGAACTGTGTTGTTTCACCGGTCCAGGCAGGCATCCGGAGAACCGCTGTTCCCGCACCTTTTCCGGAGTGTTGTTGTACATTGTCCGAAAGGACCGACCCAGGGACGTGATCGACGAAAACCCGGTCGCGGCAGATATTTCTCGCAATGACATGTCCGTATTGCGCAGCAGGCTGTTTGCACGTTCCAGCCTCAGCGCCCTGTATGTGCACAGCAGCTTGGTTCCTGTTTTGCTCAGAAACCTTCGCTGAAGCTGCCGGGTCGACGTACCCAGAACGGTCGAGATGTCAGGGATTTTCAGCGGCTCTTCGATGTGGGTCAGCATAGTGTCCACGGCCTGCCTGACCAGTGGGTCTGCGCCCGACCGTTGTATAAGCCGGATGGCCAGTTGGCTTTGGTATTGTGGTCCCGACTCGGTCAGACCGATATAGTCGCGCAGGGATTCCGCAATGTAGGCCCCGTGATCCAGCGACACGAAATCCGACATCAGCCGCAGTGAACTGAGCCGGGTCGAAGCACTGTGCATGCGACCTGTCGAAGCAAGATGCGTATCGGTTCCGCATTGCCGCAACCCGTTTTCCTGCGCTGCCGCGACAAAGTTTGAATGGACAGCGACGTCTGTCTTGTCGGCCCGTCCCATCTGCGCCAGCAGCAGAACGGCGCCACCGACCAGAATTGTTCTGGGTGCCAGGCTAAACACCTGCGAGGTCCAGTTGCGCTCGCGCGAGGAGAGTTTCCAGTTTTTGTGAATATCGCCCCAGAAAATCGCGGTCCGTCCGGCCCAGTACAAGGGTGTCCCCGCGCTTTCAACGGCGACACGCCGGATGTTTACCTTGTAGGAGTGCCCCTCGATCAGATCGTTCAACGCGTCGTAGAATTCGACGATCATATCGGTGGATGGCAGTGCACCCGTTTCCTTTACGAAAACGTCAACTTCATGAACCTTCAGGGCCTTGAGCGCGGCCGGCTCAGCCAGCTCGCTGCTGGCGTTTTTAGGGATATAGTGCTTCATCTCAATAACAGTGACCTGCTTTCAATTTGTGCACCGGAGTGTGGCTGCGAAGGTGGCTGAATGGTGCCCCCGCCGGATGTTTCCGGCGAGGGGTTTTATCTTTCACTCAGCGGCTTCTTCGTATTCTGACATTGGAGGGCATGTGCAGATGAGGTTTCTGTCGCCGTATGCGTTGTCGAC
>NZ_JBQFRB010000005.1:0-319717 GCF_056537185.1 Ruegeria sp. CG4
GTCGACAACGCATACGGCGACAGAAACCTCATCTGCACATGCCCTCCAATGTCAGAATACGAAGAAGCCGCTGAGTGAAAGATAAAACCCCGCCAGCAAAATGGCGGGGTTTTTCGCCAATCGGAAACCTGCGTTCCAATTTGTGCCCTTTTTGGATGTCGTTTTCACCCAACGAAGCGTCTTTTCTGCTTGCTGCGGGTGCAAACTGACCATACCTCTGTCCGTGGGACACCCCTCCCCAACGAGGGGCGTGTATCTGGAAGGGTAATACAGATGACTATCGAACAACCGGCGTCGCTCGACGCCGTGCGCAAACCCGAACTGCGGCCGGCGAACCCGCGTTTTTCTTCGGGCCCCTGCGCCAAACCCCCTACATTCGAACTGAACAAGCTGGCCGACGCCGCACTCGGTCGGTCGCACCGGGCCGCTGTCGGCAAGGACAAGCTCAAGGCGGCCATTGAAGGCACGCGCGAAATTCTGGGTATTCCGGCCGACTACAAGATCGGCATTGTTCCCGCTTCGGACACCGGCGCGGTTGAGATGGCGCTCTGGTCGCTGCTGGGCGAACGCAAGGTCGAGATGCTGGCATGGGAGAGCTTTGGCGCGGGTTGGGTGACCGATGTGGTCAAGCAGCTGAAGATCGACGCCGAGGTCAAGACTGCGGATTACGGTCAGATTGTTGATCTGGCGACGGTCGATTTTGCCAATGATGTGGTGTTCACTTGGAACGGCACGACTTCGGGTGTGCGGGTTCCGAATGGCGACTGGATTGCGGATGACCGTCAGGGCCTGACGATCTGCGACGCGACCTCGGCAGCTTTCGCGATGGACCTGCCGTGGGACAAGCTGGATGTGACCACCTTCAGCTGGCAGAAAGTGCTGGGCGGTGAGGCGGCGCACGGGATGCTGATCCTGTCGCCCCGCGCGGTCGAGCGGTTGGAAAGCTATACACCCGCCTGGCCTCTGCCCAAGATTTTCCGCCTGACCAAAGGTGGCAAGCTGACCGAGGGCATCTTTACCGGCGCCACGATCAACACGCCGTCCATGCTGGCGGTCGAGGATTACCTGTTCGCGCTGGACTGGGCGCGCTCGGTCGGCGGGTTGCAGGGGCTGATGGCCCGTGCGGATGCCAATGCCGGTGCGGTGCACGCGTTCTGCAAACAGAATGACTGGATTGCCAATCTGGCCGAGGACGCGGCGACGCAGTCGAATACTTCGGTCTGTCTGAAGTTCACCGACGCGCGCATTCAGGACGGAGCGGGTTTCGCCAAGGCTGTGGCCAAGCGGCTTGAAGCCGAGAATATCGCGCTGGATATCGGGGCCTATCGCGACGCGCCTTCGGGCCTGCGCATCTGGTGCGGCGGCACGGTCGAAACCTCGGATATCGAGGCGATGCTGCCTTGGCTGGCATGGGCCTTCGAGGCTGAAATCGCGGCGCAATCTGAGGCCGCCTGATCTTATTCACCGGGCCACATCCGGCCCGGACATCCAATACAATTCAAGGACCAAAGAATATGGCTCCCAAAGTACTCGTCTCTGACAAACTCAGCGAAACCGCCGTGCAGATCTTCCGTGATCGCGGCGTCGACGTGGATTTCATGCCTGACCTGGGCAAGGACAAAGACAAACTGGCCGAGGTGATTGGCCAATATGACGGTCTTGCCATCCGGTCGGCCACCAAGGTCACACCGACAATTCTGGAGAAAGCGGACAAGCTGAAAGTCATCGGCCGCGCCGGGATTGGCACCGACAATATCGACAAGGAAGCGGCCTCGAAAAAGGGCGTGATCGTGATGAACACGCCTTTCGGCAACATGATCACCACCGCAGAACACGCGATTGCAATGATGTTCGCCGTGGCGCGCCAAATTCCCGAGGCCAGCACCTCGACCCATGCGGGCAAGTGGGAAAAGTCCAAGTTCATGGGGATCGAGCTGACCAACAAGATCCTGGGCGTAATCGGTGCGGGCAATATCGGCGGCATCGTCTGCGAGCGCGCGCATGGGTTGAAAATGAAGGTCATTGCTTATGACCCCTATCTGAGCGAGGAAAAAGCCGACGCGATAGGAGTCGAAAAGGTCGACCTGGATCAACTGCTGGCCCGCGCGGATTTCATCACTCTGCACGTGCCGCTGACCGACCAGACGCGCAACATCCTGAGCCGCGAGAATCTGGCCAAGACCAAGAAGGGAGTACGCATCATCAACTGTGCCCGAGGCGGTCTGGTCGACGAAGAGGCGCTGGCCGAAATGCTGCAATCGGGTCACGTCGCTGGTGCCGCGTTCGATGTGTTCAGTGCCGAGCCTGCGAAAGACAATCCTTTGTTCAACCTGCCCAACGTGGTCTGCACGCCGCACCTTGGGGCGGCAACGACGGAGGCACAGGAAAACGTCGCGCTTCAGGTGGCCGAGCAGATCTCGAACTACCTGCTGACAGGCGCAGTCGAGAACGCGCTGAACATGCCCAGCGTTACCGCCGAAGAGGCCAAGATCATGGGACCGTGGATTAAACTGGCGGGTCATTTGGGCAGCTTCATTGGCCAGATGACGGATGAACCGATCAAGGCGATCAACATCCTTTACGATGGTGTCGCGGCGGAAATGAACCTGGCGGCGCTTAACTGTTCGGTGATCGCTGGGATCATGAAGAAGTTCAATCCCGAGGTGAACATGGTGTCGGCGCCTGTGGTTGCCAAAGAGCGTGGTATCAAGATCTCGACCACCAATCAGGACAAATCGGGTGCTTTTGACGGGTATATCAAGGTGACTGTCGTCACGGAAAAGCGCGAACGTTCGATCGGCGGAACCGTGTTCAGCGACGGAAAGCCGCGATTTATCCAGATCAAGGGCATCAATATCGATGCCGAGATCGGGTCGCACATGCTCTATACCACCAACGAGGACGTTCCGGGCATTATCGGTACGCTGGGACAGACCATGGGAGAGCATGGTGTGAACATCGCGAACTTTACGCTCGGCCGGTCCGAAGCTGGCGGCGAGGCGATCGCCTTGCTTTATGTTGACGAACCCGTCCCGGCCGAGGCACGGGCCAAACTGGCGGAGACCGGATTGTTCACGCAGATCAAGCCGCTGGAATTTGATGTGGCCTGACACCTGTTGAGAATCTGAGACGCACGGATACCCGCAGGTGCATTCCCGCGGGTATCGGCTTTATGAAAGTCGTCAATTGCGCCAGAACGTTCCCTGTGGTCGTCACCGGAGGATACCAATGACAATGCCAGTTTACGCAGTCGGCGATCTGCATGGGCAAGTGGCCGAGTTTGAACGGGCGATGCAACTGGTCGAGCGCGATGGCGGGCCGGATGTGCGCATCGTGTTTCTGGGGGACTATGTCGACCGCGGCCCGGACAGCCGGGGTGTGATCGAAAGGCTCATTGCCGGCCGCGGTGAAGGCCGGGACTGGATCACGCTGCTGGGCAATCACGACCGAATGTTCGCCTGGTTCATGGAGGATGTTCCCCGCCACGACCCCCATCTGCTGGTCGGGTACCACTGGCTGCACGAGCGCCTTGGCGGCATCGAGACCTTGCGCAGCTACGGGGTGGAGTTCGAGGATCGCCTCCGGCTTGAAGACCTGCACGCAATGGCCCGTGCGGCGGTTCCGAAGTCGCATGTGAATTTCCTGCGTGATCTTCTTGCCATGTACCAGACCCAACAGGTTGCTTTCGTGCATGCCGGCGTCCGCCCCGACGCGTCGCTGAGCGATCAGAACGAAAACGATCTGGTTTGGATCAGGCAGGCCTTTCATGCGCACAAGAAGCCGTATTCAAAGCTGATTGTGCATGGCCACACACCGGTAGACAGGGCGACCCATTACGGAAACCGGGTCAATCTGGACAGCGGCGCGGGCTATGGAAAAAGCGTGAGTGTCGCGGTGTTCGAAGGTCGAAGATGCTGGTTGCTGACGGATCAGGGACGCGTGGAACTTCAGGCACCTGTCGGATGACGGGCGGGCACGACCTGACCCAGCGGGGCGTGTTTTCGCAACAGCCTCTGGCCGAAACACTGTACCCGCGATTCTTCGCAGGTGAGCTTGCAGGAGATCGATTATGTTCATTGCCACTCTGTTGACCAGCCCCGAGACACGGACGCTGGACCAGGCTTTGGTCGAGTCGTTGCGCAATGCCTGGGGCGGCGGCGATATTCTGTGGCTCAGCCCGGATGAGGCGGCGGAATTCCCGCTGTCAGAGATGCCCGGAAATCGCTGGGACGTCTGGGCGGATTTGCAGCAGATGGGGGTCGATCTGATCGTGCAGCCAGCGGAAGGGCGGCGCAAAAGGATGCTGCTGGCGGACATGGACAGCACCATGATCCAGCAGGAGTGTATTGACGAACTGGCCGATGAGGCGGGTGTCGGTGAACGGGTCAAGGATATCACGGCTCGGGCTATGAACGGCGAACTGGATTTCGAAGGCGCGTTGACGGAGCGGGTCGGCCTGCTGAAAGGTCTTGATGTCGGCGTCATAGAGAAAGTTCTGGATGAACGTATTACACTTATGCCCGGTGGTAAGACCTTGTTGGGCACAATGCGGACAAATGGCGGTTATGCAGCGCTGGTCTCTGGCGGGTTCACCGCCTTCACCGCACGGGTCGCTGAACTGTTGGGCTTTGACGAAAACCGGGCCAATACGCTGCTGTTCGAAGACGGCAAGCTGACCGGAAAAGTCCAGCACCCCATCCTGGGGCGTCAGGCCAAGATTGAAGCCCTGGAGCAGGTCACCAGCCGCCTGGGCCTGGCCGAGGCCGATGTTCTTGCGGTGGGCGACGGGGCCAACGATCTCGGCATGCTGAGCCGCGCCGGAACCGGCGTCGCGCTGCACGCCAAACCGTCGGTCGCTGAGCAGTGCGAGGTTCGCGTCAACCATGGTGATCTGACGGCGCTGCTTTACCTGCAGGGCTACACACGCGCGGAATTCGTCACGATCTGATCGAGGCTTCCTTTTATTTAACGTATGTGTTAATTATGGGTCATGAACACGCTTCTGACCGCTTTTTCTGCCCTGTCCGACGCCACCCGCTTTTCGATCGTTGAACAACTGATGGAGAAAGGTGAGCTGCCCGCCGGTGATCTGATTGAAGGCCGGGGCATGTCCGGTGCCGCGATCTCTCGTCATCTCAAGGTTCTGCGGGAAGCCGGACTGGTGCGGCAACGGGTGAACGGCACTCAACGGATTTACTCAATCCAGCCCGATGGCCTGCGCGCGATTGCGGAATGGACCATTTCCAAGCGGCAGTTCTGGGAGGCCAGCCTCGACCGTTTGGGCGACATTCTTGAACAGGAGAATTCATGGCCGACCTGAAACTCGAACGGGAATTTCCCGTCAGCCCCGAAACCCTGTTTGCCTGGATCAGCGACGGCGCAAAGCTGTTGCGATGGTGGGGGCCGGAAGGCGTACACGTGCCCGAGCATGATCTGGACTTTTCACGAACCGGACCATGGTTCTCGGTCATGCAGAACGATGAGGGCAAACAGTTCAAGGTGTCCGGTCACGTGACCCATGTTGATCCGCCGAAGTCAGTTGGCTTCACCTGGGCCTGGCATGATGATCAGGACAAGCGCGGCGCGGAAAGCCACGTGACCTTTTCCGTTGCAGCGACGCAAACCGGGGCGCGACTGACCGTGGATCACCGCGAACTCGCGGATGCCGAGGCCGCAGCCAATCACGAGATGGGCTGGACATCGTCCCTGCGCAAATTGCAGGCCCAGTGCACGTAGGTTTTCAAAAAGGGAGGAGCGATATGCCCCAATATTTGTTTGTCTATCACGGGGGAACAACCCCAACCGACCCCGCCGAGATCGAGGCGACCATGGCCGCATGGGGTGCTTGGTTTCAGGGCATGGGCGATTCGCTGGATATCCCCGGCAACCCGGTGGGTCAGTCCTATACGGTCAGCAACAATGGCGTTGCCGATAATGGCGGCGCCAACCCCGCCTCGGGGTTCACGGTCGTTCGGGCCGACAGCATTGATGCCGCGACCGAAATGGCCAAAGGCTGTCCAATGGTCGTCAATGGCTCGGGCTCGGTCGAAGTGGCCGAGGTGCATGAAATCGAGATGTAGCGGGCTTAGCCGGGAAACCCCGGTGCTGGTCTGATCACGCCGCATTCCAGCCCACGGCGGCTGTATTGAATGGCGTTCATGAACTTGCGGGTGGCCGGGTGATCGGCCTCCAGCACACCGAGGCTGACCAGAATAGCAGCGATGGCGCACTCGCTGGCGCGGGTTGTGCCATCAGTGATTTTCAGCGCAACGCCCATTCGTTTCTCGGGGATGATGGCGACAAAAACCGCCTCGGCCCCGGTTTTGATTGCAGCGCGACCATTCATGGCGCGCATCAGTTCGGTACAGGCCCGGGTTTCGCCAGCAACCAGTTCAGGGTGCGCGATCATGGCCTCGGTCAGTTGGCGCGCGGCATCGCTGGCCCGGTCAGATCGGACCGCCGCCGAGGCGAACCAGGCCATCGACCGCGCCAGACCCGAAAGTGTTGTTGCGAAATTCGGGGCGGAACACCCGTCAATTCCAAAGGTCGGGCTGGATACACCCGTGGTTTCTTCAAAGGCCGCCAGGCAGGCCTGCTGAACCGGGTGATCGATTTCAAGATATTCCGGCCCGGCGCCCATATGCTGCGCCACCGAAAGGAACCCGCAATGTTTGCCCGAGCAGTTGTTGTGGATCTGGCACGGCGTATCATCGGCCAGGATCAACCCATCCCGCGCGGCCATGTCCTGCGGCTCTTGCGGGCCGCAGCGCAGGTCAGGCTCGGCCAGACCCAGATGATCCAGCCACGCCGACACACGATCAGTGTGAATCGCGGCACCGCTATGTGACGCGCAGGCCAACGCCAGATGTTCGCTGTTCAACCCGTATCTGGCTGAAGCACCCGAGGTGAGCAGCGGCAGAGCCTGGATCATCTTGGCAGACGACCGCGGATAGATAACCGCCTGCGGATCGCCCCAGCTTTTTACGATCTGGCCACTGTCGTCACAGATCACTGCATGGCCCAGATGCAGGCTTTCCAGCAGCGAGCCGCGCCACAGTTCTGTCATTGCCACGGGCTGCGTCATGTTATCCTCCGAAATTATGCGCAAATTTCTGCCAATCGCCCTTTCGCCTGTGGCGAAACCTGCGTTAGTGTGTGTATGTCGGCAATTATCGGAATGCGCAACATACGAGAGACGGACCATAAGGGTTCGCGGGCGCGTCCGATCGGTTTGGGGTATGGGTCGGGCTAGGAGGCTGGACAAATGGGATCAAGACTAGTCCGCGCAGTTGCGGGCTTGTGCATGGCCGGGATGGCAACAACCGCAACGGCCCAACAGGCAAGCAGCACCAACAGGGTTGCAGCAAAAACCGACTGGAGCGTTTTTGTCGAAAGCGATCCGACGGAATGCTGGAGCGTTTCTGCGCCAAGGGAAACGGTCAACACACGTGGCGGCCGAGTGGTTTCGGTGCGCCGCAGCGATATTCTGCTGTTTGTGTTCTTCCGCCCCAATGCCGAGGTTAAAGGGCAGGTCACGTTTACCGGCGGCTATCCCTTTGCGCCTGGATCGACGGTCAATCTGAACGTCGACGGGACCGAGTTTGAACTGATCACCGAGGGCGAATGGGCTTGGCCAGCAACTGAAGGCGAAGACCTTAAGGTGGTTGCAGCCATGAAGCGCGGCACCGAGGCGGTTCTGACAGCCCGCTCGGAACGCGGAACTCAGACCAAAGACACGTTCTCGCTGCTGGGGTTCACCGCAGCGATCGAAGACGCCGAGAAGCGCTGCACCAACTAAGCGCTCACTTCACGTTCATGCGGCCCCGTCATCCGGCGGGGCTTTTTCGTGAAAAGGTGCAATGCAGTCTTTTCCTTGACGCAACGTTCGATCCTGAACTTGATCCGCATCAAGGCAGGCTACCCGCTTTTTCTGAACTAATCGGTTCAGGAATTGAGAAGGAACCTGCCAATGCTGAACAAATCACTTGCCGCGCTGATGATGGCCGCGATGTTGCTGAGCGCGTGTGAAAAGACCGCCGAAACATACCCTGTGACCGGTGAACAATGTGGCCCGGAAGATCCCGTACAAACCTTGGACGCTGCGGATTGCGATATCCTTCCCCCGGGCGTTTGACGTATTCGCCTGATCTGAAACCCTGAAAGCGAAATGTACTTGTTTCGGTCGCATCGACATGGTCTTTGCGACCGAACTGCGATTGGGACGCCGGGAAAACACGTGCTACTGTGCCCTGATGTAAGGGTTCACATGTGGAAACGATGATGCGTTACGTCTTGATAGCACTTCTATTCTCATCCGCAGCGTTAGCCGACCCCAGCCTGGAATGCTCTGATGCAGGTTCGCAGGTTGAGATCGGGTCTTGCGTCGGGAAAATGGAAGAACGCGTAAACATGGCAGTGAAGGCCAGTTACGATTTTGCCATGCAGACAGCGGCAGAGTTGGATGAGGTGACAGGCCGCGTGGCCGCGCAACCCGCACTTGAGGCCGCACAAAAAGCTTGGACCACGTATCGCGATATGCAGTGTGACGCCGTAGGTGCGTCGTATGGCGGGGGGTCTGGAACCGGGATTGCCATCGCGTCCTGCCGCATTGATCTGGGTCGGGCGCGCGTGGACGAATTGCTGCGCATGGCAAATTAAGTCGCACGATTCCTTTTGATCTTTGCGCGCAATCCTATATAGAGGCGCATCCCAAGCCAGAATTCTTCGAGATAGCCACATGTCGCCCAAAGCGCCGATCACTCAGGATGTCATGACCATCCCCCGCAAATTGCCCGAAGGGAAGGTAAACCTTGTTGGTCTGACCCGTAACCGCTTGCGCGAGGTTCTGATCGAACACGGGACGCCGGAAAAGCAGGCCAAGATGCGCACCGGCCAGATCTGGCAGTGGATCTATCAATGGGGCGTGCGCGACTTTGCCGAGATGACAAATCTCGCCAAAGCCTATCGCGTGCAACTGGCCGAGCATTTCGTCATCGAGGTTCCCGAGGTTGTGACCCGTCAGGTGTCCGAAGACGGCACCCGCAAGTACTTGTGTCGCATCGCCGGCGGGCATGAGGTCGAAGTGGTCTATATCCCCGAAGAAGACAGGGGGACGCTGTGCATCTCGTCTCAGGTCGGCTGCACTCTGACCTGTTCGTTCTGTCATACGGGCACTCAGAAACTTGTGCGCAACCTGACCGCGGCCGAGATTGTAGGTCAGGTAATGATGGCCCGCGACGACCTTGAGGAATGGCCCGTCCCCGGCGCGCCCAAGGACGAAACCCGTTTGCTGTCGAATATCGTTCTGATGGGCATGGGTGAGCCGCTGTATAACTTCGAAAACGTCCGCGATGCGATGAAGATCGCCATGGATCCCGAAGGGATTTCCCTGTCGCGCCGTCGCATCACGTTGTCCACATCGGGCGTGGTGCCGGAAATTGCACGGACTGCCGAGGAAATCGGATGCCTGCTTGCGATCTCGTTCCACGCGACCACGGATGAAACGCGCGATGTGCTGGTGCCGATCAACAAGCGCTGGAACATCGAAGAGTTGCTGCAGGCGCTGGCCAGCTATCCAAACGCGTCGAACTCGGAACGGATCACGTTCGAATACGTCATGCTGGATGGTGTGAATGATAGTGACGAAGACGCGCACCGCCTGATCGACCACATCAAGCGCCATAACATTCCGGCAAAGATCAACCTGATCCCGTTCAACGAATGGCCCGGCGCGCCGTACAAGCGCAGCTCGAACAACCGTATCCGGGCGTTTGCGAATATCATCTATCAGGCGGGCTATGCCTCACCCATCCGCAAGACGCGGGGTGAGGACATCATGGCGGCCTGCGGGCAGCTGAAATCGGCGACCGAACGCGCGCGGAAGTCCCGCAAGCAGATCGAGGCCGAGGCCGGTCTGGGAACCTGACCCTGACACTTGCAACCCTGCCGGTCGCGAGAATTAATGTTCCCGCGCCTGTTCTTTATATGCGCGATTTGTTATGTTTCATCTTGTCAGCGCCCGGGGGGTTCACGCGTGTGCACAAGGCGGTGAAAGCCATGGACCGGTTGTGGCAGGTTTATTTGCGCCTGTTATGATCGAATCTGATGCAGGTGCGCTGAAACAAGGCAAGCCTTTTTCAACTCAGGTGGGTCATCCAGTATGATTGCACGTTACCAGATTCAGTTTTTGAAACCCCTCGTTTTCCTGATCATGGCAACGGCCCTGCCATCTTTCTCGGCGGCTCAGTCCAGTGATGAAGACACGCATCTGGCCATCGAGAACCCGGCGGATTTGTCGAAAAAGGATGCGCGCAAGTTCTATAAGTCCCTGCAAAAGCGTCTGGCGCGCGGGTACGCGGCTGCGCAGATGGATTTGATCCGGAACTATCAAAGCTGGCCGCTGTTCAACGATGCGCCTTATATCTCGGCCACACACGGTCAGCGCTATGTGAACAGCTACGCCAATCGCATGGCGCATAATTACGGAACCCTGCAAGAGGGCGAAGAGTTGCCGATGGGGTCGGTTCTGGCCAAAGACAGCATGACGGTCACTGATACCGGCAATCTGCACCCGGGTGCCATGTTCGTAATGGAAAAGCTGGCCAAAGGCGCCAGCCCTGAAACCGGCGACTGGCGCTATATCATGGTTATGCCGGACGGATCGCTTTTTGGTGACACGATGGGCGCTCGGTCAGAAGCTGTTTCCTATTGCCACGACTGCCACGAGGCCGTGGCGGATCGGGATTACACGTTTTTCGTGCCGGAAGACTACCTTGTGAACAACTGATCGCCGATCACCTGCGGCCAAACCGGGCGGACCCGATGACCTCTATCAGGGTTTGGCGCACCTGTTCGGGTTGGGTATCGACGGCATTCAGAACCTCGCGCAGTTCGGCGCGCAGGCAGTGCATCTGGTCGATCAGGGAAATCATCATCGACAGCGCGTCGGGCTCCATCTCGTATTGATCATGCAGTTCGCAGGCCAGTTCCAGACGGGCGACGTCGATGCTCTGGTAGACAAGCCCTTGCTCGGTTTGCTCGGGGATCACAATTTCAGCGGCCAGATAAACGGACAGCCGGTCCGGTGTCAGGCGGGCAATAGTTGCGAGCACCTCGTCTTCTGTCAGGTGTCGGGTCATGACGGCATCCCCTCGCGTGGATCGTATCGATGCGATTCCCGCCAGGTTTCCATGAAGGCCCTGAGGTCATCATCGACCTTGTCCGGCAGGGTCACGATCAGTTCGATTAGCTGATCCCCGCGCTCGGACGCACCCCGCTTTTTGACACCCTTGCCGCGCAGACGCAGGGTCTTGCCGCTGCTGGTCCCCGCCGGGACTCTGACGTTCACGCCACCGTCAATCGTGGGGGCGGGAACCTTGCCACCCAGAACCGCCTCGTCGATCGAGATCGGCAGAGTGATGTGGATGTCGTCGCCCTGCCGGTCAAAGACCGGATGCTTGGCGACCGAGATGGTGACAAGCGCATCGCCCGCAGGCCCCTGTCCATATCCGGGCGCACCCTTGCCGCGCAGCCGGATGGTCTGACCATCGGTGATGCCAGCGGGGATTTTGACCTCGATTCGATCACCATCGGGCAGGGTCAGCTTCTGACTGGCCCCGAACACCGCGTCCAGAAAGCTGACCTGAAGCGAATAGTTCAGGTTGTGACCGGGCGCGTGAAATTTATGGCTGCGGTGCTGGCCGCGCCCGCCGCGCCCACGCATGAACTCGGCAAAGATGTCGGACATATCCTCGGGGTCCCCATAAGACGCACCCGAACGATAGGGATTTCCTGCCGCCTCGGCATAGTCGCGGTAATATTGCTGTTGGGGTCTCTCCTGGCCCGATGCATCAATTTCGCCATTGTCATAGCGCGCCCGCGTTTCGGGGTCTTTCAGCAGATCATAGGCTGCTGCGGCAGCTTTGAACTTTGCCTCGGCTTTGGCGTCACCCGGTTTCAGGTCCGGGTGGCAATCCTTGGCAATGCGCCGGTAGGCTTTCTTGATATCAGCGGCGCTGGCGTCTTTCTGGACGCCAAGGACCGAATATGGATCGTCGCTCATCTCACTCTCGCGGGTCACGTCTGATCGTTGGGCTTGTTTTTTATCATGCGATTTCAATGCCCCGATTGGAAGAGGCTTTTGAAACCGCTCGCAAATTCCCGCAGGTCTGATAACATATGCATATTTCAGCTTGTTTTCTGACGGAGCCCCCATGACACGCAGAATAAAATCCGCACTGGCCCTTCTGGCGGGGAATGCCATCGGGTTGTTGATCGCCTCACTTCTGTTGTCCGGTTTCGCGATCCGGCCAATCTCGTTCATTGTCGTGGTGATCGTATTCACCCTTGTTCAGGTCGTGGCCGAACCGCTGATCCTGAAGCTGGGAGAGAAGAAAGCGCCCGCGCTGAAAGGCGGGATCGCGCTGATCGTGACCTTTGTAGGCCTTTTGGTAACTGATCTGGTGACGACGGGCCTGACGGTCGGCGGCATCTCCAATCTGCTGGCTGCAACTTTGCTGGTCTGGTTGGGGGCTTTGATCGCCAGCGTGGTGCTGCCGATCTACGTGTTCACAGAACTGCGTGAGCCCAAGAAGTAATCACAGCGCGTTCAGGCTTGCCTCGATGGCCTGCCACAGTTCCTCCACCGGCTCGCATCCGACCGACAGGCGGATGAAGGCAGGATCGACGGCGTCGCCCCACCGTGCGCGACGCTCGGCCGAGCTGTGGATGCCTCCGAACGAGGTGGCCGGGCGCAGCAATGGGCAGGCGTTGATGAAGGTTTCGGCGGTGTCCTCGCTATCCAGTGTCAGAGACAGCAGAAAGCCGAACCGCGCTGTTTGGGCCTGTGCCAATGCGTGTGACGGGTCATTGGACAGACCGGGGTAACGGACTTTTTTCACGGCCGGGTGCGCCGCCAGCCGTTCTGCCAGAACCTGTGCCGACGCGCACATGCGGTCGAACCGGACGTCCAGCGTTTCCAGCCCGCGGTGCAACAGCCATGCCTCATGAGGTCCGGGGATCGAACCGGAGATCTTCCGCCATTCCTCGACCCGCTCCATGATCTTGGCGTCGCGGCTGGCCACATGGCCCATCAGCATGTCGGAATGCCCACCCATCGCCTTGGTGTCCGAAGACACGACGACGTCGATGCCCAGATCCAGCGGGCGCTGGCCCAACGGTGTCAGGGTCGTATTGTCGGCAATGGTCAGCCCCCCGGCGGTGCGCACCTGCCCGGCTACGGCTGCCAGATCGATCATGTCCAGTCCGGGGTTCGAAGGGCTTTCGACAAAGACCACATCGAACCCATCAAAGCCGCCTTCGGCAAAGGCGGTGGTGGGACGTTCCTCGATCTTCACGCCAAGGCGTGAGAGGAACCTGTCCGCCAGCAGGCGCGTGACGTAATATCCGTCCGATGGGATCAGCAGGCGCGATCCGGCTTGCACGGTCGCAAACAACGCCGCTGATATTGCCGCCATGCCGGACGGAAAGCTGAGGCAGGGCGCGTCTTCCAGATGTGCCAGCACGTTCTCAAGATGTACCCATGTTGGATTGTCGACGCGTCCGTAGGTCGCGTGACCATCCGGCGGGCCCGGCAAGTGGAACATGCTGCTTTGCGTCAGCGGCAGCGCCACCGGCTCGCCCATTTTCAGGGCATTCCCGCGCAGGTGAAGCATTTCTCCGGTCTTTGGCGCCGTCATCCGTCAGCGCCCCGGGATTTCGTCGCGGGGCGGGGCGGGTTCCCAGTTTTCGATGATCCCGACCGCCTCTTGTGCCGTGTCGACGAAACGGAAAAGGTCCAGGTCTTCGTCCGAAATGGTGCCAGCGTCCGCCAAAGCTTCCCAGTTGATGACCTTTTCCCAGAATGCGCGGCCAAACAGCAAGAAGGGGACGCGTTCCATACGACCGGTCTGGATCAGGGTCAGCGACTCGAACAGTTCATCCATCGTGCCGAAGCCGCCGGGGAAGATGGTGATGGCGCGGGCGCGCATCAGGAAATGCATCTTGCGGATCGCGAAATAGTGGAAATTGAAGCTCAGGTCCGGCGTCACGTAAAGGTTTGGTGCCTGTTCGTGCGGCAGCACGATGTTCAGGCCGATCGAGTAACCGTCGGCATCCTGTGCGCCGCGGTTTCCGGCCTCCATCACGCCGGGACCGCCGCCGGTGACAATCACGTTTTCGCGGCAGCCGGTTTCCTTCGACTTCAGGGTCATCAGCCGGGCAAATTCGCGCGCTTCGTCGTAATACTGCGACAGGCCAGCCAGCGTTTTGGTCCGAGCGGTGTGCTTTTGTGACGGCTCGGGAATGCGGGCCCCTCCGAACATCACGATGGTCGAGGTGATCTCGCGCTCGGTCATGATCATCTCTGGTTTCAGCAATTCCAGTTGCAGGCGCACCGGACGCAGTTCTTCCCGGCACATGAAGTCCTCGTCGGCAAAGGCCAGACGATAGGCGGGCGACCGTGTCTGTGGCGTGTCCGGCACCTCGCTTGCGGTCGACCGGTCGGTCTGCGCGTCGCGGAAGGGGCTGAGTCGGTCTTCTCTCATGGGTGAACGATCCCTGCTTGCGTGTTTTTCAAACAGCTATAGGGTTCGCGGACAGAGTGCCAGCCACGGAAAGACAAGAATGAACTGGAAGAGTGAAATATCGGCGGCGCGGGATCGCATTGCCGGCTATGCACAGGTCACGCCGGTGATGGAAAGCCGCATTCCGGGGTTTCCGGTTGAAATGAAGCTGGAGCATTTGCAGCACACCGGCAGTTTCAAGGCACGCGGGGCATTCAACACGCTGCTCAGCCTGGATGTGCCCGAGGCGGGCGTTGTGGCGGCATCAGGCGGCAACCACGGTGCGGCGGCGGCCTATGCGGCGCAGTCGCTGGGCCACCCGGCCAAGATTTTTGTGCCGGAACTGGCGGGGCCGTCCAAAATTGCGCTGATCGAGCAGACCGGCGCCGACCTGAGCGTTGTTCCCGGCGAATACGCCAATGCGCTGACCCAGGCCCGTTCTCATGAAGAAGAAACCGGGGCGATGCAGATCCATGCTTACGACGCACCGGCGACGGTGGCCGGGCAGGGCACCTGTTTCGCCGAGTGGGAGGCGCAGGGCTTGCAGGCGGATACCGTTCTTGTCGCGGTCGGTGGCGGCGGACTGATTGCCGGGGCTTTGGCCTGGTTTCAGGGTGCGCGAAAGGTTGTGGCGGTCGAACCGGAAACCTCCTGCGCGCTGCACGCCGCGTTGCAGGCCGGGGAACCGGTGGACGTGTCCGTATCAGGGGTTGCGGCAAACGCATTGGGCGCGCGGCGGATCGGATCGATCTGTTTCGATCTGGCACGCGGCATGTCATCGGTTCTGGTCCCGGATGCGGCCATCACCAAGGCGCAGCGCGCATTGTGGCAGGCCCATAGGCTTCTGGTGGAACCGGCGGGGGCAACGGCTTTGGCGGCCTTGATGTCGGGTGCCTATCGGCCGGAACCGGGCGAGAAAGTGGCCGTTCTGATTTGCGGCGGCAATATTGCCCCGGACCCGTTCGCGGGCTGAATTATCTGCTTGTGGAAGGCGGGCTTCATTTTTATCTACAATCTATGACCGCGACCATTGCCGATACGATCTATCAGAAACTCAGCCAGCAAATCGTCACCGGCGACCTGATCGCCGGTGAAAAACTGCGTCAGGACCATATCGCCCGCGCATTCGAGACCAGCCATGTTCCGGTGCGCGAAGCTCTGCTGAGGCTGGAGGCGCATGGGCTGGCCAAAAGCGAGCCGCGACGCGGGATGCGGGTCACCGCGCTGGACCCATCAGAAGTACGCGAAGTCATCGAAATGCGCGTGGCACTGGAATCGCTGGCGATGCAGCACGCGGTTCAGAACCTGACGCCAGCCGCCTTGCGTAAGATTGACGAAGCACGGCTGGCCTGCGACGCCGCCCGGACCATGCCGGAGTGGGAAGCGGGAAACCGTGCTTTTCACCGGGCCATCCTGACGCCCTGCGGATTGCCACGCCTGCTTCACACGATTGACGATCTGCATATCGCCAGCGCGCGCCATCTGTTTGCCTATTGGCGTCCCCGGTGGAAGCAACGCGCAGACACTGATCACGCCGCCATCGTGCGCGCGATGAAAGGCAGGGACGCAGCCGCCGCTGTCTCGATACTGGTTCGGCACATACGCCGGGCCAGCTGACAAAAGCCGCGAAAGGCTGCGGATAACCACCCGGGCGATGGGCTTTGTCCCACCAGTGACGCAAAACCGCCCGCCTACGCCGCATTGCGCCCTGTGTGTGGCTTGCTTATAGGCAAAAACAACGTGAACAGATTCAGCAGGGAGCGATCTCATGTCCAATGCGCAACTGGAAGCCGCAATCGAAGCCGCCTGGGAGGTTCGCGACACGATCTCGCCCGCCAGCTCCGGCGAGCAGAGAGAGGCGATTGAGGAAACACTGAACGCGCTGGACAGCGGATCGCTGCGCGTTGCCGAGAAGCTGGAAAATGGCGATTGGCACGTGAACCAGTGGGCCAAAAAGGCAGTGCTGCTGGGCTTTCGCATCAAAGATATGGAAATCCACGCCGGCGGACCACAAGCCGGTGGCTGGTGGGACAAGGTCGACAGCAAGTTTGCCGGTTGGGGTGAGAGCCAGTGGCGCGCCGCCGGGTTCCGCGCCGTGCCCAACTGTGTTGTCCGCAAGTCAGCCTATATCGCACCGGGTGCGGTTCTGATGCCGTCCTTTGTGAACCTTGGCGCCTATGTTGACGAAGGTACCATGGTCGACACCTGGGCCACCGTCGGATCCTGCGCGCAGATCGGCAAGAATGTGCACCTGTCAGGTGGCGTCGGAATCGGCGGCGTGCTTGAACCCATGCAGGCCGGTCCGACCATCATCGAAGACAACTGCTTTATTGGTGCCCGCTCGGAAGTGGTCGAAGGCTGCATCGTCCGCGAAGGTTCGGTTCTGGGGATGGGGGTATTCATCGGTAAATCCACAAAGATCGTGGATCGCGAAACCGGTGAGGTCATGTATGGCGAGGTTCCACCCTATTCGGTGGTCGTTGCGGGTTCGATGCCGTCGAAGAACAATATCAGCCTCTATTGCGCCGTAATCGTGAAGCGTGTGGACGAAAGAACCCGTTCGAAAACCAGCATCAACGAGCTGCTGCGCGACTGAAGATATCGTACAGAGTTGAAAGGCCGGTGCGGGACAGCACCGGCCTTTTTTATTGAACTTTCCCGAAGGATTTTGATCCTGAGCTTTCAAAGCTCTGATCAATCGGCTTTTCGGGTAATACCAACCGTGTTTGGTTAGCGATCTTCGCCCGGCCGTTCTACGTCATTCTCGGTGGACCCTTCGTCATCTCCCGAATTGCCTTCGGTGTCTCCATCGTCTTCGGTCTCGCTGCCGCCTTCATCACCGCCCGAGTTGCCATCGGTTTCACCACCGCCTTCGGTCTCGCCACCGCCTTCGGTTTCACCACCGCCTTCGGTTTCACCACCGCCTTCGGTCTCGCCACCGCCTTCGGTTTCACCACCGCCTTCGGTCTCGCCACCGCCTTCGGTCTCGCCACCGCCTTCGGTCTCGTCACCGCCCTCGGTCTCGCCACCGCCTTCGGTTTCGCCACCGCCCTCGGTTTCACCACCACCCTCAGTCTCGCCTTCGCCTTCCTGGGCATAAGCGGAGGTTGCGACAAAGCCGGTCAAAACAGCCGCCGCTGGGGTCATTGACAATACAAGAACACTTGCAGTGGTAGTCAGCAGTTTGGACAAAATGCTCATTTGATTCCCCTTTTGATGAAATTACGGATGCAGTGCCGTCATTCTAGGGACGGGGGTGCTGGCTTCGTAACGGCTTGACCCTGTCTCATTCTGATAGGCCATTACCCGCGTGACTCAGCGCGGGTGGTTGGCAGTTTGATGCCCAATACAACCAGGTAGAGACTCGCCAATGGGTGCGACACTTTTCAGGTGTGGATTCGATTCGCACTGCCGGTGAACTGCCCCAGAGTGCCAAGGACGGTTTCAAGCTTTCTGACTGGCCGGGCAATGTCGCACAGACAGAACTAGTGACGCTCGATGAGGTGTAGCGATATGGCTCGTTGGCCTGCGATGGTCCAGTCGAACAGGCCTCCGGTCTTGCGGCTTTTGCGCGATCTGAACTTTTGCTGGCAAGGCCGCCGCAGGTTGCGACAGGTGGAAATACACGCGCAAAAAAACCCGCCCTAGTTCAAGGGCGGGCCGGGTCCGCTATGAAATCCTGTGTCTTTGGGGTCAGCCCATCATCTGATAACTGACGGGGACAAACCGGAACCCTTCACCACGGGTTTCGACATATCCCGCTGCGGGAAATGGCATGTGATAACCGATCATCGGCACTTTGTCGGCGGCAAGAAGCCCAAGCACATTGCGCCGTGCCGCTGTGGCTGCCGCCTTGTCCATGTCAAACCGGACTTCCCATTCCGGATGGGCGAACGACCAAACATAGTGGTTTGCCAGATCCGCAGTCAGGATCAGACGCCGGCCGTTGCTTTCCAGGTGATAGACTGTATGGCCGGGCGTGTGGCCAAAGGCAGACATGGCCGTGATGCCGGACGCAACATCGCCGCCGTCTTCGATAAAGGTCATCTTGTCGGCCAGTGGTGTCACCTTGGCCGCGACCAGATCGCCGACTCGGTTACCAGCCTCCTGCCCTGCCCAGAAATCGTATTCGTTCGAAGCAGTCACATAGCGTGCATTCGGAAAGGTCGGTGCGTCATTGGTTGTCATACCGCCGATGTGATCGGGGTGCATGTGGGTGATGACCACCACGTCGATCTGATCGGGTGTCACACCGGCATCGGCCAGTGCCGCCTGAATACCACCTTTTCCGAGGCCTGTGTCGAACAGCACCATTTCGGACCCGGTATTGACCAGCGTTGGCGTGAAGAAGAACTGGGCCATGTCGTCTGGAATAAAGTTCTCGGCGGAAACCCTCGCGAATTCCTCGTCCGATGCACCGCCGCCGAAAATTTCCTTGGCGCCGTCGCGCGGCAGACTGCCATCCAGCAATGTTGTAACAGTGAAATCACCAAGCGCGAACGATCTGGCGGTTGTCGGGTTTGCGCCGGTTTCAGCATCATTGGCCAGAACCGGAGCTGCAGCCGACGCAAATGGCATTGCTGCAGCAGCGCCGAGCGCTGCTCTTCTCGTCAAATTGATGGTCACTATGTTTCTCCCTGTCAGGACACCAGGTTGGGAACTAGCCCGCTATGGGTCGTTTGCCATATCTTACCCGCCTGACATGGGCTGCATGGATAAACATTACGTGTTAATTTTTGCTCATGTCCCGATCCGAAAACAAAACACAGCCGACAGGGCAGGCCGTCGACGGGTTTTTGTCATCCGTCCTGCCACCGCGAAAGGCAGACGAGGCGCGGGTGCTGGATGCGCTGTTTCGCGAAGCCACCGGATTTGAACCGGTGATGTGGGGACCTTCGATCATCGGGTATGGCCGCTATCACTATCGCTACAAATCCGGGCGCGAGGGAGACTTTCTGGCAACCGGGTTTTCCCCGCGCAAGGCGGCGCATTCCATCTACATCATGCCCGGTTATGCTGATTTCGGTGACATCCTGTCCCGGCTGGGAAAACACAAACTTGGGAAATCCTGTCTTTACGTGAACAAGCTGGCGGATATCGATCCTTCGGTTCTGTCTGAGCTGATCGTCGCGGGGCTTCAAGATCTGGGCCGGCATTGGCAAGTCGAGCCGACCTGAGCATTACTGGCACGCTCAATCCTGTCCGGATCCTCATTCGCTTGCTGGACAAAACGCCCCTCATGTGACAAGAGCCGCGCCAACAGGAGATATCCATGACCACCACCCGCTTCGCCCCGTCGCCCACCGGTTACATCCACGTGGGCAACCTGCGCACTGCTCTGATGAACTATCTGATTGCCCGCAAAAACGGGGGTACGTTCATCCTGCGCATTGACGACACCGATCCTGAGCGGTCGAAGGAAGAATATGTCGATGCCATCAAGCAGGACCTTGAATGGCTGGGCCTGCACTGGGATCGGGTCGAACGTCAATCCGAGCGTCTGGACCGTTATGCCGAGGCCGCTGACAAGCTGCGCGGGATGGGGCGGTTCTACGAGGCGTTCGAGACGCCGACCGAACTGGACCTGAAGCGTAAGAAGCAACTGAACATGGGCAAACCGCCGGTCTATGACCGCGCCGCGCTGAACCTCAGCGACGCCGAGAAAGACGCGTTGCGCGCCGAACGTGGCAACGGGGTCTGGCGCTTCAAGCTGGATCACGAGCGGATCGAGTGGACCGACGGTATTCTGGGCGACATCTCGATCGATGCAGCCTCGGTTTCCGATCCGGTGCTGATCCGTGGTGACGGTCAGGTTCTTTATACGATCGCTTCCGTTGTGGATGACACTGAGATGGGCGTGACCGACGTGGTCCGCGGCTCGGACCATGTAACCAACACGGCGACCCAGATTCAGATCATCCAGGCACTGGGTGGTAACTGCCCTCGCTTTGCCCACCATTCTCTGCTGACCGGTCCGCAGGGCGAGGCGCTGTCAAAACGTTTGGGCACGCTGGCGCTGCGGGATCTGCGTGAACAGGGCGTGCAGCCGATGGCCTTGCTGAGCCTGATGGCACGTCTGGGATCGTCCGACCCGGTCGAACTGCGCGCGGATATGGCCGAATTGATTGACGGGTTCGACGTAAGCCGCTTTGGTGCCGCGCCCACCAAGTTTGACGTGCAGGACCTGTTCCCGCTGACCGCGAAGTATTTGCAATCACTGCCGCTTGCCGATGTGGCTGATGCTGTTGCCGATGCCGGTGTTCCGGCAGATCTGGCCGAGCCGTTCTGGGCCATGGCGCGCGAGAACATCACCACGCTGGGCGATTTGAAAGCCTGGTGGGAGCTGTGCCGCGTAGGCGCGGAACCACTGATCGCCGATGAGGATCGCGCGTTCATTGCTGAGGCGATGGCGCTGCTGCCGGAGGGCCCGTTTGACGGCGAAACCTGGGGTAAATGGACCAGCGCCGTGAAAGAAGCGACCGGCCGCAAGGGCAAAGGTCTGTTCATGCCGTTGCGCAAGGCGCTGACGGGGATGGAACGCGGGCCCGAGATGGCGGCCCTGTTGCCCCTGTTGCAGGTGATCCGCGCGCGGGGGTGATGAAACGCGCCTTGCGGCGCGTGCCTTCGGCGGGAGTATTTTGAAAAAGATGAAGAGGGCTGGTTGAATCCGGCCCCTTTTTTATGCGTTTTGAACGATGTTTGCCGAGATACTGCGCAGGCGGTCGTCGACGAAGTCTGTTTCGTCGGGGCGGAGCTGTTGATGGCGCGGATAGCGGGGTTCGGAGCGGTCATTCAGGATCGGGGCGTCCCACCCGTCCGTGGTGGCGAAGAAACGATCTGCTCCGTCCAGACCGAAAGCGCGCAGATAACCCTGTACCACCACGTCGATATAGCTGAGCAGCAGCGGATGTTTGTTGCTTGGCGCATTGTGCCGATCCCGCGGAACGGCATAGACGGCGATTTCAACCTCATGCGCCAGGGGGTGGGTCACTGATTGCGTCGCAGTCACGCGATCGTAGGCCCGTTCGCGCTGATCCAGCGCTGCCCAGTCGTTCTTTGGAACATGCGCGATCATGCCTTCGATTTCGGCACCGGGGTCAGGTACCGCGGTCAGAAACGCCACTTCGCGCAGGTCGGTATGGCGCCATGCGCGCCGCCAGCCCTTTAGCCGGGCCGGATGCGGATCGGGAAAGTCATGGGTGGCCAGATTGACCAGGCTGCCATAACCGAAGAAATACGGGTCTTTCATGCGCTGTACCGTCCTGGATCTCGATTGATGTATGTCAAACCGCTTTTTTGCGGAACATGCAATAAGACTGCATCTTGATATTTGGGAGGCCTGTGATGCGGATTACCAAACGGACGAATATTGCAGTGCGCCTGCTGATGTATTGCGCGGCGCATCAGGATCGGCTGGTGACAAAGGCCGAGATTGCCGAAGTGTGCAACATCTCGGAAAACCATCTGGCGCAGGTGATCAACCAGCTCAGCCAGCTGAACTATCTGAACACGCAACGCGGGCGCAACGGCGGCATGATGCTGGCCCGTCCGGCGGAACAGATCCGGATCGGATCGGTGTTTCGCCATGTGGAAGGCAATCTGCCGATTACGGAGTGCTTTGCCGATGCGGACAACACGTGCCCGCTGACCGATGCCTGTCGATTGCGGTTGGCCCTGCGCGATGCAGCCGAAGTGTTTTATGCGTCGCTGGATGAAATCACACTGGACGCGCTGGTCTGTGATAATGATCGCTTGTTGCAGATTTTGCAGCCGGTGGCCTGTGTTCGCTGAGACCTAACCGGCGGCGCGCAGGATGCGCGCCGGCCTGACAGCCAGAGGGCGCAGGGCAAAGACCAGGCCGGCTCCTGTGGTCACGGCGATTCCGGCCAGAACGATGGCAAGGGCGGATGGCCAGATGATCGTGAAGCCGGTGTCAAAAATGAACGTTGCCACGGCCCAACCACCTGTGATGCCGGCCAACAGGGCCACGCCTCCGGCTGCCGTGCCAAGAAGTACGGCGCGCAATGCAAAGCTGAGAAGAATGCGGCGGCGGCCAGCCCCGAGCGTTTTCAGGATTGCGGCCTCGTAGCGGCGCGCGGGCTCTCCGGCGGCGGCCGCGCCGATCAGCACGAGAAACCCGGTCAGCAAAGATACCCCGGCCCCGTAAGACGTGGCGGATGCCAGCCCGGCAAGCAGGCCGGAAACCCGGTCGATCGCGTCCCGCACACGGATCGCGGTGATGTTGGGAAATTGCCCTGCCAGATCGCGTAGTATGGCGGCCTCGGCCTGTTCTTCGGCATAGACCGTTGCGATGAAACTGTGCGGTGCCCCGGCCAGCGCGCCGGGGTTCATGGACATGACAAACCCCATTCCGGCGGTTGAGAAGTCAACCTCACGCAGAGAGGTCAGTCGGGCCGTGATGTCCCGGCCGAGAATGTTAACCGTCAACTCATCGCCCAGCTTGAGTCCCATCTCAGCAGCTTCTTCCGCGGCAAAACTGACCTGCGGCGCGCCGGAATAGTCATCTGACCACCATTCCCCTTTGGTGATGCGCGCGTTCTTGGGGGGACGTTCGGAATAGGTGATACCCCGGTCTCCGTCCAGCACCCAGTGATCGCCAGCCACCTCGCGTGCAGGCTGTCCGTTGATCCCGGTTATGATTCCGCGCAGCATTGGCGCACTTTCGATGCGGCTGACCGCCGGGTCGGTTTCCAGCCGTTCCATGAACCCGGGCATCTGGTCTTTCTGGATGTCGACAAAGAAGTAAGACGGCGCCACGTCCGGCAGATTGCCCGAGATTGCGTTGCGCAATGTTCCGTCAATCTGCCCGACGGCCGCCAGCACCGACAGCCCCAACCCAAGCGACAGCACGACGGGACCAGCACCTTCGCGCGGGTCAGAGATGGCCGACAGGGCCCAGCGCAAGGCGGGCCGCCCGCGTGTCGCCGAGGCGCCGGCTCGGGCAACCCGTCTTATGATCCACGCGGTTGCGGCCAGCAAAGCCATCGCTCCGGCCAGGCCGCCGCTGGTCCACAGGGTCAGGCGGGCGGAGCCGCTGAACCATGCGGCGGCTGAGATCAGGAGAGCAAGGCCCACTGCGGTGGCGATCACGTAAGCAGGACGGGGAAAGAACCGCGCCGATGTCAGGGCGTCGCGAAACAAGGTTGCGGCGCGGACCTCTTCGGTTCGGGCCAGCGGCCAGAGAGTGAACAGGAACGCCGTCAGAACGCCGTAGAGGGCAGCCTCGGCCAATGGCTGGGGATAGATCGAGAATACAGCGGGAACAGGCAACCGGCTTTCGATCAGCGATGAAAGCACCAGGGGGGCAGCGCCGCCCAGGGCTAGGCCCAGCGCGATGCCGATGACAGACAAAATGCCGATCTGGATCATGTATGTCTGAAAAATCGTGGCACGGTCGGCACCAAGGGTGCGCAATATGGCAACCGTTTCCGTCTTTTGCGATAGGTACGCCCGCACCGCTGCCGAGATGCCGATGCCGCCCACGGCCAGACCTGACAGACCTACTAGCACCAGAAAGGCGCTGAGCCTTGCGACGAATTCAGTGATGCCAGGGGCACCGTTGCGAGCATCTGTCCAGCGCATGCCAGTGCCGGCAAAGGCTTCTTTTGCTTCGGTCGACAGGGTGGCAAGATCTGTGCCGGGCGGCAGGTCCAGTCGGTATTTTGTGGAAAACAGCGTGCCGGGTTCCAGCAAACCCGATTTGTCCAGGTCCTTGGTGCGCACCAAAGTACGCGGCCCCAATCCGAATCCGTCAGCGGCCCCGTCCGGCTCGAACACCAGCGCGGCCATTACGACAAACTCCTGCGTCCCGAGCGTGACGGTGTCCCCTGCCTCCAGGTTCAGCCGATCCATCAGGGCGGGGTCCATCACCGCTCCGGGCAGATCATCCTGACCGTTCAACGCAACTGGCAGGGGCATCGCGGGCTCCAGCGTGACAGAGCCAAGCAATGGGTACGCGTCATCGACCGCCTTCACCTGTGTCAATGCGCGATCCGGACCGTCATCGTGTTGCGTGACAGCCATGGACCGGAAGTCGACGATTTCGGATACCTGCCGAGCTGACGCGTTCATCCAACTGCGTTCTTCGTCGCTGGCATAGCGGTAGGTGAATTCCAGCTGCGCGTCCCCGCCCAAAAGGGCGGCGCCCTCTTGGGCCAAGCCAGCCTGAATCGCGTGCCGGACTGAACCCACTGCGGCGATCGCGGCGACACCCAGCGCAAGGCAGGCCAGAAACACGCGAAATCCCTGCAATCCGCCGCGCAGTTCACGGCGCGCCAACCGTCCGGCCAGCCGCAGGCTCATTCAGCGGCCTCCTGTTGGGCATCCCCGGCAATGCGGCCATCCCGCAAGCGCACGACTCGGTCGCATTTCCGGGCCAGTGCGTGGCTGTGCGTTACCAGAACAAGGGTGGCACCGTGTTTGTCCCGCAACCCAAACAACAGCTCGACAATGGCGGCGCCATTGCTTTCGTCCAGATTGCCGGTCGGTTCATCCGCCAGCAGGATCTGCGGCCGGGGGGCCGATGCGCGGGCAAGGGCAACGCGCTGCTGTTCCCCGCCCGACAACTGCGCCGGGTAGTGATTGCGCCGGTGCGACAGTCCAACGGCTTCAAGCTCGGCCTCGGCGCGGGTGAACGCATCCTTGTGACCAGCCAGTTCCAGTGGCGTGGCGACGTTTTCAAGCGCGGTCATTGTCGGGATCAGGTGAAAGTTCTGAAACACAACACCCATGTAGTCGCGCCTGAAACGCGCCAAAGTGTCTTCGTCCAGCCCTGTCAGATCGCGCCCTAGCGCCGAAACCGTTCCACGGGTCGCCTGTTCAAGCCCGCCCATCAGCATCAGAAGTGAGGATTTGCCTGACCCGGACGGCCCGACCAGGCCTATCGTTTCACCCTGCCGCACAGTCAGGTTGATACCATGCAGGATATTCACCCGACCGGCATTGCCATCCAGCGACAATGAGGCATCTTGGAGCGTGAGAACTGGTGACGTCATCAGTCTTTCCGAAAAGGAGCGGTCATTTGGGATATGGAGCGGTTGGGACCTTGCGCAAGACCTTGATGTCGGGCCTGTTTGTCTTTTGCGGCTTTGCGGCCACAGCCGAACCGGTGGTCATCGCGGCGGTAGGGGATTCGCTGACGCATGGCTATGGCTTGCCCGAGCAGGAGGGATTTGTCCCTCAGCTCGGCCGCTGGCTTGAAGATCGCGGCGCCGAGGTGACGCTGATCAACGCAGGTGTGTCGGGGGACACAACAGCCGGTGGCGCGGCGCGTATCGAATGGACGCTGACACCGGAAGTCGATGGCGTAATCGTTGCCCTCGGGGCCAATGATCTGTTGCGCGGTGTTGATCCTGCGGTGTCGCGTGAGAACCTCGATACCATCCTGCAGACAGCCAAAGCGGCCGATGTCGCGGTCTTGCTGATTGGGATGGAAGCGCCGGGAAACTTTGGCCCTGACTACAAACAGGCCTTTGACGCCATCTATCCTGAATTGGCGCAGAAACACGGAACGCTTTATGCAGAAAGCTTTTTCGCCGGTCTTGATGCCGGGGGCGATCCGACTGCCGCGCTTGGGTTCATGCAGGCTGACGGCATCCATCCCAATGCACAGGGCGTGGCCCTGATTGTCGAGGCGCTTGGGCCAGATGTTCTGAAGCTGGTCGGGAACGCAAACCGATAGGAGCGCATCATGCCGGGGCGGTTTTTTCTGACGCGGCCCATTTCCGAGATTGCCCGGATTCTGGGTGTGCCCGCTGAGGTGGCCGCTCAACCGCCGCGTCATAACATTCAGCCGGGGCAGGAGGTGATGACCCTGACAAGCGCGGGGCTGGCGCCGATGCGCTGGGGCATGATCCCGGTGGGGCGGGTCAACGCGCGGGGCCGCCCGGTGATGGAGACGATCATCAACGCAAGATCCGAAACGGTGTTTGCCAAGACGGCGTTTCATGGTGTGGGCCGGGCGGTGATTCCTGTCGACGGCTGGTACGAATGGACCGGAGAGAAACGGCGCAAGACAGCGTGGCGCATTTCGTCGGTTGACGGCGCGCCGCTGATATTTGCGGCGATTACGGACACCTGGCAGGCCCCCGGCGGACTATGTGTCAATCAGGTTGCCGCAGTGACCTGCGAACCGAACGCCGACGTCCGGCCGATCCATCATCGCATGGGGGTTTTGCTGAATCCGTCCGATGTGCCAGGATGGCTGACCGGAACCGAGGCTGAAGCGCAAAGCCTTGCTCGCCCGTGGCCAGAAGGGCGGTTAAGGATCGAGCAGGCTGCGGATGTGGATTGGTCAGCGCCCTGATCGGATTAAACCACACTGACCACCGTGCCCAATGGTACGCGCTGGTAAAGGTCGATCACATGCTCGTTCAGCATTCGGATGCAGCCGTTTGACACCGCCCGCCCAATGGTCTGCGGCTGTGTTGTACCGTGAATGCGGAAATAGGTGTCGACGCCGTTTTGGAACAGATAGAGCGCCCGGGCCCCCAGTGGATTGTCTCCTCCGCCGGGCTGGACATAATCGTTGTCCTTGAACTTGGCGTAAGTCACCGGTTCCCGCTCGATCATTTCGTCCGTTGGCCGCCACGTCGGCCATTCCTTCTTCACGTCGATTGTCGCGGTGCCGGTGAATTCCAATCCGGCTTTGCCGACCCCGCAGCCATAGCGGATCGCCTTGCGCGGCTCGGTCACGAAATACAGATAGAACGAGCGTGGCACGACCAGCAACTGACCAGGCTGAAACTGTTTCTTGATCCGGACCACCTGCGGCGTGGGGTCGTATTCGACGGCTTTCTTCTTGGCCAGGCTCATTCCCGGTGTGAGGCTGGCTGCTGCTGTCGATGCAAGAAATACACGGCGCGTGAACATGGTGGGCTCACCTATCCTTCATGAAAAACATGAATTCAGTCTCGGAAGGATACACGATCCGGTCAATCGCTGCGCACTGATAAAGGGATTGTGATGTATTTTGCGCGCCACAGTTCAAGGGCGCGGCAAGAAAAAGGGCGGAGAGATTCTCCGCCCTTTCTAACTGGTCAGGCCAGTTCGATATTGTCCGCGCTTTCGCGGCCGTCACGACCCGAGCGCAGCTCGTACGTGACTTTCTGGTTGTCCGCCAGACCGGTCAGGCCGGAACGTTCAACGGCCGAGATGTGTACGAAGATGTCTTTGCCGCCATCTTCGGGTGCGATAAAGCCGTAGCCTTTGGTGGTGTTGAACCATTTTACGGTGCCTGCTGGCATGTCCGTTGTCTCCTGTTTTGATGCTGCCCACGGGGTTGCGGCAGCCTGGCGTCGTCGGTCTGGATCGATAGACTGAGCGCCGGAAACGGAGACAGTAGGTCGAAATAGAAAAACGTAAGCAACCGGGATATGGCACCGCGCAGGGCGTGTGACAAGGGAGTTTGTGTGGTTTGTACAACGGTTTTAAGGGCCTGCTGCACGATTTTTACGGTTTCCCGCCTAAGGGTTCGGCCCGAATCCCGCGCACGTCAAACCTGATACGGGGACCGTGATTTTGACAACCTGAGCAGAAATGACAGAAGCGCCTACCACCATGGACCGTGCCCGGGCAATCGTCAGTTGAGTCCCGAGTCGCAGAGCACCCGAAAAACAACAGGGTAGAGAAGCAGGGCCGCCCACAACCCTCGGATTTTATTCAGATATTACGATGTTTTGAAAAGCAGGCTTTTGGTGCTATAGTAACGCACATAACCGTGGGGGCGGATATGAGACTTGTTTGTACATTTGCGGTCCTTTGCTGGGCTGGTTCTACCGATGCATTGACTGTTACAGTTGATTGGGAAAGCCCGTTGCCTGATGGTATCGAACGGGAAACCAACCGGTTGTCCACGTATTCGAGCGAAAAATCCCGTGAGGATATGGAATGGGACATGTTCCGAATCATCCAGTCGGCAGCAACCTCTGATCGCCATCTCGAAGAAATTCGGCATCTTGAAGAGCTGGAGTTGGAGCAGGACCCAATCGAACAGGATCCCATCGAACAGGATGAGGAATTGACGGAAGTTACAGAGCCCGACTTCTGTGAATTGTGGTGCGAAGAGCCCGGGTCGGAAGGTACCGTGACAGAAGTGAATGTCTCTGCCGTCCCAATTCCGGCCACTGGGTTGTTGCTGATCGGTGCTTTGGCGGGACTGTTCGGGTTCAGAAGGATGGGTGGCAGCCGGTCCGGGTAGGCGCGGTAACGAACGACCCCCTGTTATTTCGAAAGTGAATTCTGTAGTCCGTTGGCGCGGTGCTTTGGCGTTGCGCGGTCGCGTATGCAATGAGTCGCTGGATGGGTGGAACCGCCCGTCCTTCCGGTCCCTTACCGTTTCAGTCCACCCCTTTAAGAGTTGGTAGTTATAGCTGCCGTAAACCGGATGCATGTCCAACTATCGGCGTGTCCGCATTCCCGGCGCCAGTTATTTCTTCACCGTTTCTTTGGCCGATCGTTCGTCGGACCTGTTGACACGCGAACTGGCGCATCTGAGGGCGGCCTTTGCGATGACGCAGAGGGAGCGGCCATTCTGGTGCGATGCGTTTGTTGTGTTGCCGGATCATTTGCATGCAGTATGGACCCTGCCACCTGGGGATCCGGATTATTCGACGCGGTGGGGCGCGATCAAGGCACGGTTTAACATGCGTGTGAATAAGGCAAGTTGTAGGCCGGGCTTCAGCCCGGCACTCGTGCCCAGGGAATTGCCTGTAGTGACATCCGGCAGGTATGCCGGGCTGAAGCCCGGCCTACGAGCCGATAAACGCGAAGCGCCTGTATGGCAACGCCGGTTTTGGGAACATTGCATCCGGGACGAACGGGATTACCGCAATCATATGGCGTATTGTTGGGGCAATCCGGTCAAACATGGGTTGGTGGAGCAACCGGCCGATTGGCCGTATTCGTCGATACACCGCGATATTCGCGCGGGCCGGGTTGATCCGCAATGGAGTGGTGTGGTCACCGATGGCACGTTCGGTGAGCCGTAGGATGGGGTTTCACCCCATCATTTGAGAGGTTGGAGTTTAGAAGAAGTTTGGTGCGCGGGAACAGATCGTGCGGGTGTTCGGGTAGGGTCGTTGAGTGGGTGATGGGGTGAAACCCCATCCTACGCTTGCTGATCCGGAATGGAGCGGTGGTGTGACGGACGGCGCATTCGGAGAGCGGTGAAACAAAGAACACCCCCCGTAGGCCGGGCTTCAGCCCGGCATCCACCATTTCCCTCAGAGCAATTGAAGGGGTTTCAGGCCATTGATCGGCGGATTTTGGTAAAGGTGTGGGTGTTTCGAGGGGTGCCGGGCTGAAGCCCGGCCTACCAGTTGGCGAAAGGGGAGCGCGCGCTGGTCCTAGGATTGCAGTCTGCTCTTAGAAATCCGACATCACCCTTCTGAGATCATGTGACCATTCGCAATCGCCGACAAGTTTACGAACAGAATCGTTCGTATGTTTCAAGACTTTTTGCAGGTAATCTTGGTTTCCCTGATGAACGACGCTCCGGCGGCTTCGGCTTTTGTTGTCGACAGCCTCACCCGCAAACTCACTACGGTCTGCATGGGCCACCACCAAATCTTTAATTTCAGGCATGGCTTTGAGTAAAGCGGGTAAGGCAACCGGCCGAAACTTAACACTCTCGTTTGCGTCGTGCCTGTCAAACATAAACATACTGTCTGAGTGTCTAACAAACTCTTCCAGCCCGGCTGTGTCTGACATCGACTGAGGGACAACTCGGTCTGGATGTGCGGTTGTATCCCAGACCGCGGTAACACCAGAGATTTTTTTGCCCCCCTCCACGATCTGCATTACATCAAGCAACATACGGCTAACGCGCATGCGATCCACCTCTGGCAAGTGGATTTTCTTAAGCTCTCGGTACGTGTCATAGGAAACAAATAGCGATTTGACTCGTAAAGTTGAGTTTACAGACAACCCCCTTGAGGCTGCAAATGATGATAACTCAATGTTTCGACCCTTTTCGTTTGGCCAAGGGTACAACATCTTAAATTTACTGTCCGGTTTTTGATCGTAGGACCTGACACACCGTGCTTTGCTAAGTAGCGCCACGGTTTGACATGCGCTTTGGATTGCCTGTTGAAGTTCTGTCATTGTTGTCCTTAGAGCAAATTTTCTGAGTAAGTGAATTGGCCCATTTTTTTTGGACAGGGCCGCAGCGCGGAAATGGGTAAGATTGCGCCGGCGGAAGGATGGGTCAAACTCCATCCCACTCGGTTTCCGTTCCGCTCGACTAGGCGCGACTGCGCCCATTCGAAAACCTACCTAGCAAACTTCTTATGCTTCAATCGCTTGGGCTCCAGCGCGTCCGGTCCCAGACGGCGCTTTTTGTCCTCTTCGTAATCCTCGAAGTTGCCCTCGAACCACTCCACGTGGGCATCGCCTTCGAACGCTAGGATATGCGTGCAAATCCGGTCGAGGAAGAAGCGGTCGTGTGAGATGACAACGGCGCAGCCGGCGAAATCGACCAGCGCGTCTTCCAGTGCGCGCAGGGTTTCGACGTCAAGGTCGTTGGTGGGTTCGTCGAGCAGCAGGACGTTGCCGCCCTCTTTCAGCAGGCGGGCCATGTGGACGCGATTGCGCTCACCCCCTGACAGCAGCGAGACCTTCTTCTGCTGGTCACCACCCTTGAAGTTGAAAGACGAGCAATAGGCGCGGGAATTGACCTGCGCGTCGCCCAACTGAATGATCTCGGCACCGCCGGTGATCGCTTCCCATACAGTGTCGTTATCTTTCAGGTCATCGCGGGACTGGTCGACATAAGACAGCTCGACCGTGTCGCCCAGCGTGATGGTACCACTGTCGGGCTGTTCCTGACCGGTGAGCATCTTGAACAGGGTTGATTTACCGGCGCCGTTGGGGCCGATGACGCCGACGATGCCGCCGGGGGGCAGGGCAAAGTCCAGCCCTTCGATCAGTTGCTTGTCGCCCATGTGTTTCGACAGGCCCTCAACTTCGATCACCTTGCCGCCAAGGCGCTGGCCGTTGGGGATGACGATCTGGGCGCGGGTCAGCTTTTCCCGCTCGGACTGTTCGGCCAGTTCGTTATAGGCGTTGATCCGGGCCTTGGATTTGGCCTGACGGGCCTTCTGGCCCTGACGCATCCATTCCAGTTCGCGCTGCAGGGTCTTTTGCTTGGACTTGTCCTCGCGCGCTTCCTGCTCCAGCCGTTTGGCCTTTTGTTCCAGCCACGCGGAGTAGTTGCCCTCGTACGGAATGCCGCGGCCGCGGTCGAGCTCCAGAATCCAGCCGGTGATGTCATCCAGGAAATACCGGTCGTGGGTGACGATCAGGATGGTGCCTTTGTAGTCGATCAGGTGCTGTTGCAGCCAGGCGATCGTCTCGGCGTCCAGGTGGTTGGTCGGTTCGTCGAGCAGCAGCATGTCGGGCGCTTCCAGCAGCAGCTTGCACAGCGCCACACGGCGTTTCTCACCCCCCGAGAGGTTTGCGATGTTGGCGTCGTCCGGCGGGCAGCGCAGCGCCTCCATCGAGACGTCGATCTGGCTGTCGAGGTCCCACAGGTTTTCCGCGTCGATGGCGTCCTGCAGGGTGGTCATTTCCTCCATCAGCTCGTCCGAGTAGTTCTCGGCGATCTCCATGGCGATTTCGTTGAACCGGTCGACCTTGGCCTTTTTCGCGGCCACGCCCAGCATGACGTTTTCGCGGACCGTCAGCGATTCATCCAGCTGCGGTTCCTGCGGCAGATAGCCGACCTTGGCACCCTCGGCGGCCCAAGCCTCACCGGTGAAATCGGTGTCGAGGCCGGCCATGATCTTCATCAGCGTCGATTTACCCGCGCCGTTGACGCCGACAACACCGATTTTCACGCCGGGCAGAAAGCTCAGGTGGATGTTTTCAAAGCACTTCTTGCCACCGGGATAGGTCTTGGAGACACCCTGCATGTGGTAGACATATTGATAGGCGGCCATGTCGCGTCCTCTGGGTCGGGAAATTGGGTTGGAACGCTAGATATCCAAGCGGGACGGGCGGGGCAAGCTGGTGGTTTCGTGAATTTCGTTCACGGATCGCGACGGGTATTGTGGCCATGATCGAATGGGAGAGTGTTTTGTCGGAACTGGCAGGTTTGATAGCTGGATGGGCGCAGCCGGGGCACGTTGAATGGATCGGGTTGCGGCCGGACAGGCGGGCCGCGATGATCCCTGTGAAACAGGTTCTGGTATCCGAGGCCGGAGCCGAGGGCGATCGGGGCCGTGCAGGTAAACGCGCAGTGACGCTGATCCAGCAGGAACATCTGGCGGCAATCGGTGCGTATCTGGGGCAGGGGCCTGTTTTGCCAGAAACCCTCCGACGCAATCTGGTGGTTTCGGGGATCAATTTGGCCGCGCTCAAGGGGCGCGAGGTGCAGGTGGGTGAGGCCATTTTGCGGTTCACCGTGATTTGTGCGCCCTGCAGCCGAATGGAGGAGGCGCTGGGCAAAGGTGGCTACTCAGCCGTGCGCGGACATGGCGGCTGGTGTGCCGAAGTGGTGCGATCCGGGCAGGTCCGCCTGGGCGACGCGGTGCAACCAGTTGATTGACAAGCCCGACCGAATTTGAACATCAGCAAAGAATGAAGCGGTATTCGATCCCTTTTGCGCGGCCCGGGCAGGTCGTGGGGCTGTTCGGTGGATCCTTTGATCCGCCGCACCAAGGCCATGTGCATGTGACGCTTGAGGCGATGAAGGCGTTCGGGTTGGATCGGGTGTGGTGGCTGGTTTCACCGGGCAATCCGCTGAAAGAGCGTGGCCCCGCGCCGCTGAAACAGCGGGTTCGGGCGGCAAGGGCGGTCATGCGGCACCCAAGGGTTAAGGTCACGGATATCGAGGCGCTGACAGGAACGCGGGCGACGGCGGATACTCTGGCGGCGTTGCAGAGGCTCTATCCGCAGGTCAGGTTTGTCTGGCTGATGGGTGCGGATAATCTGGCGCAGTTTCACCGCTGGAAAGACTGGCGGAAGATCATGGACAGTGTGCCTGTGGGTGTGGTCGCGCGGCCCGGCGACCGGATTTCGGCGCGGATGTCTCCGGCAGCGCGGGCTTACGCAAGATATAGGATTGACGGGCAGGCGCGGCATTTGCTGGGGCGGGCCAGCGCCCCGGCCTGGTGTTTCGTGAATGTGCCGATGGTCGATGTCAGCTCGACCGAAATACGCGGGCGCGGTGAATGGGCAAATCAGGTGTTGCCGGAATAGCCCCCATGGCCACATAATCCTGTGCAGGCGGTTGTTTGGGCGAAAACTCTGGGATTTTAATTGACCTATGGTTGATCGTTATTCGCGTCGATTCATTCTTGGCGGGCTTGGGGCCGCGCTGATCCCTGCTACCGGACTGGCTGGGGCGCCGCTGGTGTCACTGCGGCCGCAGATGCGCGGGCCGGAGTTGAACGGTGTCGAGCGGATTGTCCGCGCAGCCGGACTGCAGGGTGAGGTCGTCTTTGCCGTCGCCGATGCGGAAACCGGGGCGCAGCTGGAAGGATATGGCGCGCAGGACGGATTGCCGCCAGCCAGCGTGGCCAAGGCGCTGACGGCATTGTATGCGCTGGATGTGCTGGGGCCAGAGCATCGGTTTGAAACCAGATTGATGGCGGACGGACCGGTCGAGAGCGGTATTCTGAAGGGCGACCTGATCCTTGTGGGTGGCGGCGATCCGCTGCTGGATACGGATGCACTTGCCAGCATGGCGGCCAATCTGCGCGAGGCCGGGATCACCGAGGTGCGCGGCGCGTTCAAAGTGTATAATGGCGCGCTGCCCTACGTGAACAGCATTGACCCGGGCCAGCCGGATCATCTGGGCTACAGCCCGGCGATCAGTGGCATATCGCTGAATTTCAACCGGGTTCATTTCGAATGGAAGCGCGACGGCAAGGGCTATGATGTGGCCATGGATGCGCGCAGTGCACGGTATAACCCGGCCGTCGACATGGCGACGATGCAGGTCGAAACCCGCAGTTTGCCGATTTACACCTACCAGCCCAGTGCGCGGCAGGACCGGTGGACTGTTGCCAAGGCGGCGTTGGGCAATGGCGGCGCGCGGTGGCTGCCCGTTCGAAAGCCGGCGCTATATGCGGGCGATGTGTTTCGCACGCTGGCGCGGGTCAACGGCATCGTTCTGGGCCGGGTTCAGGTCACACGGCAGGCACCCCAAGGTACGGTTCTGGTGGTGCACCAGAGTGACCCGCTGGAGAGCATCCTGCGGGGAATGCTGAAATACTCGACCAACCTGACGGCCGAGATGGTCGGGTTAGCGGCCTCACGGGCGCGGGGCGCGCGACCGCAGACCCTGGCCGAGTCCGCGTCCGAGATGAACCGATGGGCGGCTGAAACCTATGGTGTCGAGCGGATCGCCATGGTGGATCACTCGGGTCTGGGCGATGCCTCGCGCATGGCGCCCGGCGATCTGGTCAAGGCACTGGTGGCGGCGCGCAAGACAAATGTGCTGCGCCCGTTGTTGAAGCCCTTCACCCTGACCGACAGCAAAGGACGCGCCGTGCGGGATCACCCCGTCAAGGTAGCCGCCAAAACCGGTACGCTGAATTTCGTTTCCGGCCTGGGCGGGTTTTTGACCACGGTTGACGGAACCGATCTGGCCTTTGCCATCTTTACCGCCGACGTGGACCGGCGCGCCACAATTCCACGTGCGCTGCGCGAACGCCCCGAGGGTGCGCGCAACTGGAACAGGCGCTCGCGCAAGCTGCAGCGCACGCTGATCGAGCGCTGGGGGTCACTTTACGGCAGTTGAACTCAGACGGTGTGGCGGGCGCGGGCGCCACGCTCGATCGCGGCAGCGTGCAGGCGGTCGACGTCCAGTTCGTACCGGATTTCCTCGAGCAGGCGCAGTTCGGTTTCCGCAAGGGTGCCATCGGCGGCTGCAACGTCGCAGGCCAGCGCGTAGGCGGTTTCGTTCAGCCGCTCGGGCAGGTTTTCCCGGATCAGGCCAAACAGGGCGTCCAGGCCGTCTTCCTGTTCGAACAGGTCAAACACGATTTGTGACACCCGGCGGGTACGGTCGATGTCGTAATCGGCAAAGACCGGCAGCATGTTGACGGCGGTTTCTATCTTGACCAATTCGGCAGTGCGAATGTTTTCGTCCGAGGCCGAGACCGCAACCATGATCGCCACGAGGCAATCCTGCGGGGACATGGGATGTGCAATTTGGTCGGTCATGGCCTGTTCCTGACTGGTTTTTCTGAGTGGGCACGATAGGAGGGCACGCAGGCAGGTTCAACACCTTGTTTTCTGTGACTTGGTCGGGGAATGCCCGCGGTTCGTATCCGGAATGCCGCTCCGGACGGATCAGCTTGTGTTCACCCGGCCGCCGACATCCTGAGGTGCCAGAGCCACGGTTTTGATTACGGCGTAACAGGTGCGTCCCGGGGCCAGGCCCAGGGCCGACACCGACCGACGTGTGACGCGGGCCAGAACCGGGCCCGCGGGGGTTTGCACCGATACGATTGCCCCCGGACCGTCACCGGCGCGGATCGTATCGACCGTGCCTTCCAGGACGTTCAGGGCCGACAGACCTTCGGGTTTTCGGTCTGACAGGATGACTTCCTGCGCCGGGATGCGAATGCGCAGGTTTTCCCCGACCCGGTGCGGGATGCGAGGCAGGAACAGGCGTGCACCGCCCGCGTCCAGTTCGCTCAGCCCGTCGGCGTGGTGATCGTGGACCCGAACCCGCAGCACCGCGCCGACCGCGCGCACACCGGCAGGTGCAACAGAAGGGTCTGCCAGCACGTCCGAGGCGGGACCGTGCCGCACGACCTTGCCGTCCTGCAAGGCCACAACCGAGGTCGCCAACCGGGCCACCTCGGCGGCGGAATGCGTGACATAGAGGATAGGCACCGATACTTCGTCCCGCAGCCGCTCGAAGTAGGGCAGGATTTCCGCCTTACGGGCTTCATCCAGCGCGGCGAGCGGTTCGTCGGCCAGTATCAGGCGGGGGCTGGCCAATAGCGCCCTGCCGATGGCAACACGCTGCTTTTCGCCACCCGACAGGCCCGAGGGGCGGCGATCTAGCAGATGACCAACGCCCAGCATTTCGATCACTTTGCCGGGATCTTCACGGTGCGCCCTGCGGGGCGCAAACCAGCGGCCGTAAGCAAGGTTCTGGCGGACGGTCAGATGCGGAAACAGGCGGCCTTCCTGAAAGATATAGCCAAGACGTCGCCGGTGAGGTGGCAGCCACAGTCCCTGATCCGTGTCGAACAGAACCCAGTCATCCACGGCCACCCGCCCCGCCCGGGGACGCAGCAGACCGGCCACCGCATTCACAACGGTGGTCTTGCCGGAACCCGATCGCCCGAACAGGACGGTCACACCGGGCGGTGCGTCAAAGCTGAGGTCCAGATCGATCCCCGGCAGTTCCTGTTGCAGACGGACAGAAAGGCTCATGACCCGGCCACCCGTTCCGCCGCACGGCGGCCGACATATTCGGACAGAAGCAGCGCGCCCATGGCAATGATGATGGACACGATGACCAGCCGGGTTGCGGCGGCCTCACCGCCGGGAACCTGCAGAAACGCATAGACTGCGGATGGCAGGGTCTGTGTCTGGCCGGGGATGTTGGACACGAATGTTATGGTGGCCCCAAACTCACCCATTGCCTTGGCAAAGGCCAGAATTGCCCCGGCGATGACGCCCGGAAGGATCATCGGCAAGGTCACGGTGGCAAACACCATGGGCCGTGAGGCCCCCAAGGTCGCACCTGCCTGTTCCAGTTTGGGGTCCACCGCCTCAATCGACAATCGGATGGCGCGAACCATCAGGGGAAAGGCCATGATGCCGGCGGCCAGCGCCGCGCCGGTCCAGCGAAAGGCAAACACGATGCCGAACTCGGCCAGGAAGCTGCCTAGTGGCCCCTGAATGCCGAAGGTCAGCAACAACAGATATCCGGTCACGACAGGTGGCAGGATCAGGGGCAGATGCACCAGCCCGTTCAGCACCTGCCGCCCCGGAAAGCGCCAGCGTGCCAAGGCGTAGGCCACAAAAATGCCAAACGGCAGCGTGGCCAGTGTGGCCCAGAACGACACCCGCAGGGACAGTTTCAGCGCCTCAAGCTCTTCTGGTCCCAACCAACCCATCGGCGTTACCCGTTCGGCAGGGAAAAACCCTGCGCGGCAAAAACGCCCTGAGATGGCGTAGATTGCAAGTGTTCGAGAAAGGCCCGACTTGCCGGATTGGCGGTTGCGGTCAGGGCGGCGGGATAAACGATTGGGGGGTGCAGGTCACCCGGTATCGCAGCGACCACGCTGACCCGGGCTTCGGCCTGCGCATCGGATCGATAGACGATCCCCAGCGGGGCTGCGCCGCTTGCGACCAGCGCAAGTGCGGCGCGCACGTTGTCGGTCTGTGCAACCTGTTCCTGCACATCGTCCCACAGGCCGAGGCTTTGCAACGCGGCCTTGGCATAGACACCCGCAGGGACGGCATCGACCAGCGCCGTGGCCAGATACCCGCCGTCCAGCGCGGTCATCAGATCGAAATCAGCGGACAGGTCTTGCGCGGGTGCCTTACGGGAAGGGCCTATCAGCACAAGACCGTTGCCCAGAAGATCGATACGGGAATCGGGCGCAATCAGCCCCATGTCCTGCAACTGATCCATCCAGTCCTGATTGGCCGAGATGAAAAGATCCGCCGGTGCGCCCTGCTGAATTTGCCGCGCCAGAACTGAGGATGCGGCATAAGACACCGTCACCTGATGCCCGGTCCGGTCTTCGAAAGCAGGGACGATTTCATCCAGTGCCGTCTTGAGGCTGGCCGCCGCAAAGACGAGAACACCCTCGGCGGTGGCCCGCACCGGAGCCAGCGTCAGGGTGCCAAGGACCAGGGCCGCAATGAGAAAACGGCAGGCGCGGGTCAGGATCATGCGCATTCCTGTGGTTTCAGTCCTTTCGGGAATATCGGAGGCAGCAGGGAACACGCAAGCGCCTTTCCCTGCGGCGAAGGAATTTGTGGGCCAGTGGTCTGACGAAATCGCTGATCTGATCCGGTCCGTTCCTGTCCTTTGGCGCAAGAATTTGTTCCGGACCCTCTTGCGCCCGCGCGCAGGCTTGGCTACATGCACCGTCACGGGTGATTAGCTCAGTTGGTAGAGCGCTTCGTTTACACCGAAGATGTCGGGAGTTCGAGTCTCTCATCACCCACCATACTTCAGCCCTGATGTTCTGGCGTCTTTTCAAATAAAGACGCGACAACGCCACTTTGCGTTCATCGCGGGTGTTTGTTGTTGGTCTAACGTGAATAGAACCCGTCACGAAGCTCTTGTCGCAAGCGCAGACGCTCGGGGTATTCTTTCAGAAATTGTTCGGGCGGCTTGCCCTCCCAGACCTGCGCGTAGACCCGCATCTTGTTGCCGCCATAGATCTTTTCGAGATCCTCGTTGGAATAGCCGCGCGCCCAAAGATCATCTGTGATGGCCGCCAGGATCTTGGCGAGTTCACCGTTGCCGGTGGCTCCTTTGTTGAAGGCGTCGATCATGTATCCGCCATCATCGTACATGCTTGCGTTTGCAGTTGCGAACTGCACGACGAGTTCGAGCGAGAACATGTCATCCGTTGCGATCCCGACATGGTCGACACCCACAAGCTGGACGTAATAATCGATCATGTCGGCAGCTTGTTTGGGCGAGATATCCTCGGGCCAGACGCCGTCCATCATCCATTCGGTGAACGTCGGCGATACGTATCCGCCCGACTTGGCCGCGCGCAGCGCCTCGTCGTCGGGAATGGCCCTATAACACCCGCGTGCCGTGGCATTGGGTTCGTTTGCGTAAAGTCCGGCAGGCACAGAATGCGTGTAGACATAAGGCAAGCCGGGGTAATTCTCGTCCATACAGTCCATGGCGTCGTTGGCGGTCTTGGAACCAGTATGGCTGAGGTCCAGCAGGATGCCGAACCGCACCATTTCATCGATGACGGATTTGCCCCAGGGCGTAAGGCCGATGTCACGTCCGTTGTAGGCTGCTAATTGTCCCGAACCCGTTCGGAAAATATCGTTGTAGGCCAGGATCATGCTCTTGATGCCCATGTCCTTCAGCAACGCCATCTTCCTGAGATCGCCATCCAGGATCGTTGCCGTTTGGCTATTCCAGATGACCGCCGTCTTGCCTTGGATATGGGCGGCCTCGATGTCGCGTGTCTCGTTCACGATCAGGTAGTTTTCAGGCTGTTGCGCCATGGCTGCGCGGAAATGGTAGTGCTGCTCAAGCAGGGATTCAAAGGACATGCCAGCGGCTGCCAGCGTCATCTCATGCCCCGTGATGCCATTTTCCCGAGCACGTTCAAAGTAGGTGTGCAACTGTTCGTACTCGGTCCAGCCGGTGCCGTAGGGGCTGGCCAGCATACCCAGAACGATTGTGTCCTTCACGAACTGCCTGGCTTCATCTGACGCGTCCCATGTCTTGCTTTCTTCACTGGCAAGCAACGCGCCACCAAAGATTATTGCCAGGGCGCTTGCGGCCAACAGGGTCTTCATTACGGAATCTCCCTTGTTATTTGTTGTTCAGGACGTCGGGCGAACCTCAGAAAACGATCCGGGTTCGCAGACTGAACAGCGTGATATTATCCTGATTTGGGTTCAGCAGCGGATTGGAAATGAACTGCACCGATGGCGTGATCTGCAGGCCGGGCGAAATCGAAAAGCGATAAAACGCCTCGACTGTGAATTGGTCTCCGTCGATGCCGCGGGCTTCGGCCCAGTTCAGGCCCAACCCGGCCAGATCGGTGTTTCGGCCGTAATATCCCATGCCGGCCGAGACCGACCGCTTGTACAGCGCGGCCGTCCCTTTCGCGGCCCCGGCACGCAGGAACGGCATCCATTTGTTGTCCACAAACCAAGCAGCAGAGAACGCACCGCCATAGTCTTCGGGGCGGCTGCCGTCGTCGGCGGCATCCGCGTGCCAGAGGGTAAGATGGACATTGTCAAAATAGATGCGGTCGAAGCCGGATGTGTAACCAAGTTCGAGCGATTTGAAGAGATTGCCATCGCTGAAAACATCAAAATCCGGATCGGACGGGTCGGCATTGGCATCGGCGAGACTGGCGACCACATAGAGATTGCTGTTGAGCTTGAGGCCCCCGGCAATACCAAGCCCAGGATTTGGGGCATTGATGGTTGGATTGGTGTTGAATGCCAGGTTCTGAAACCCGCTATATGGGCTGACCAGACCGTAGATATCAACGAAGTCGGTCACATCGATCTGACCAAACTGTAATGTCCACGCCCCGTCGTCGGCCCTTTGCGTCCAGAACAGATTGGTCAACAGCAGCCCGGTGTCGTTGAAAGCCGTCCCGGTGATCGACAGGGCGCCGCCGTCCAGTCCAAGAAACTGCGGCGCAACATCCGTATAGCTGTGCCGGTGCTCGATCTTGAATGTCAGAGAGCCACGCTCGGTCGCTTGCCAGTTTCCGTAAAAGCGCGCGATGCCGCTGGCTGCTTCTCCGGTTCCCCAGTCTGCATTCGTGGTTTGGCCCAACGCCAGATAATCCAGGTTGAACCGAACCCCGTTTTCGGCCAGCCGATCTTTCCAATTGAACCAACCCGGCGCGATGTTGCGCGGAAAATCCGAACGGTATTGCGGGTCGGTCAGCCCGTCCCCGGGTTCAAGATCGGCCTCAACGGATGAAGGTCCTGACAGCCCCTGCGCATTGGCTGCAGCAACGGTCGCGATGACAAAAACGGCGGCAATCAGGTGCCTTATCATTCGGAAATCCTTGCCCCACCGGTCTTGCGGTCACCCGCCGCGCGGAGACGATCTGCTGCCTGCTTTTTCCACTCCAGCCTGTCTGCCTCTGTTTCCAAAGTTTCGACGCTGTCCGTCTCCAATTGGAAAGTTGCGCGCATGGGCACAAGTCCATCGACAACCATCAGTTCCTGATCCGAAGGATCAATTGTCAGCTTTCCAGTCAGTCGCACAGGTTCATGAACATAGCTGGGCGTCCAATCGCCGTTCAGCCGCACCCGGATCATCTGGTTGGGCACAGGAGGGGGCATGTGGCTGCACATTCCGCGTTCCGGCACCAAATAGGCCACGGGCTGGCCGTCCGGGTCGCTGGGTGCGGGAATAGCAAAACCCGCCAGCGTAATTGTCTGACCGTCGAATTGCGGGTTACCGGCAGTCCCCGCCTTTCTTCGGCGTTCAGTCACGACTTCCCGCTGATCCAGCAGCCAGTCGACATCCACACCACCGGCCAGCAAGGCATCCTCGGTCTCGGTCAGAAGCTCTTGCCAGTTCTGCCGTTCTTCGGCGCTGCCTTTGTCCTGCTGCAGCCTGCCGCGCAACCGCACAACAAACAGAACGTCGTCGAATTGTTCGGGGCTGAGGTCCCGGTACGGGTCCTCGAATTCCTGCACGGACGGGTCGGGCAAATCAGCCCAGTCCAGCGCTGTGCCTGACATCGCCACCGCAGATTGAGCGCACCAGGACATGGCTGCGACGACAGCGAGGAAAAACCAGTGACGCATTAAGAACCTCCGGGTGATTTCTGCGGTCAATCCAGCGTGTTTTTGTAAATTACACCGTCTTTCATGATCACGCGAATGGTTTCCGGGCTGTCGGGCCTGGGATCAGCACCGAACCACTGATCCCCGGTACCAACCACCGAGAATTCCTCGAGCGGGTTGCCATCGATCAGCAGAATGTCGGCATAGGCGCCTTCTTCGATCACGCCCAGCTTGCCGGCGGTATACGGGTTCATGAAATCGCCCGACAGCGCCACAACCTCGCCACCGGTCGAGGTCAGCGTCACCAATGACGTGTAGGGACCGAAGAATTCGTTATTGAGGTGCTTCTCGTAGGCGATCTGGATGTTGCACGCCTCGACCGAGCCGACGCAATCTGTCTGGAACCCGCGCTTGACCGGGCATTTTTTCATGTTGTCGATGTAGCCAGCGAAAGTGGCTGAGGCCGATTTCGCCTTGGCAAGGCTGGACGGCACATTGGCAACCGCCGGAATATCCAGCAGGCCGGGATCGAAGGCTGTCAGGTTCGTGGTGATGTAGGCCCCTTTCTCGTTCATGACCTGGGCAATTTCGCAGTCAAACGAGAAGCCATGTTCTATCGACATCACACCTGCGTCGAGCGCACCCAGGATCGCTTCCTTACGATAGGAATGCGCCATGACGTAGCTGCCGTATTCATTTGCCACCTGCACTGCGGCTTTGATCTCTTCAGGAGATCCCGCCAGCAATTGCCAGGGGTCGAATGCCGAAACCACACCGCCGGACTGCATGAATTTCAGTTGCGTCGCACCCATGCGAAAATTGTTGCGCGCGAATTTGTAGACGTCGTCAACTCCGCTGACCTCCTGCGCCAGGTTCAGGCGGCTCATATTGGTTTCCGAACCCGGCGGCGCGGTGAAATTGGCAAAGTCGGCGTGGCCACCCCGGGTTCCGATGAACGCACCGGACGGATAGTAACGGGGGCCCTCGATTTGACCCGAGTCGATTGCCCTGCGAAGTCCTCCATTGGCCCCGCCCGCATCCCTGACAGTGGTGAAGCCCTGCATCAGGTACATCTCGGCCATCCGGGCGCCGTGAATGGCGAAGTCTTCCCACGTCGTGTTGGCCTCCATCGCCGGAAGCGTCGGGCCCATCAACATGAGATGCGCATGGAGCTCGATAAAGCCGGGGGTCAGTGTCCGTCCTCCGCCATCGATCACGGTGGCATCCGGTGCCTCAATCGCATCAGTCGAAACGGATTTAATGAGGTTTCCCTCGACCAGAACGCTGGCATTCTCGATGCGCTGCTCATTCACACCGTCGAAGACATGGACATTGGTAAACAGCGTCTGGGGCGCTTTTTCGTCTTGCGCCTGTGCGGCCAGAGAAGAGGAAAACGTTACCGTGACAACGGCCGCTGAAAGAAAGAAGTTTTGTAAGCCGGACATGAGAAACCTCGTCATATTCAGATCCTTTTAAACTAGCCCGAAAGGGCTTGGACCGGTTGCCACTTTTTCAGTAGGATGTTCGAATGTGGCAGGAAAAGTGGCTACTCGCCTAAACTTGCCGCTTGAGCCGAAGGGGACGATCGTGCCTGTCAATTCTACCGCCGGGGACCATAGCGAGGGCTTTATTCGGCTGGCATTGGCCGCGCCGTTTCTACGGTACCTCACCAACCGCAAAATCGACCCGCGACCGGCCCTGGATCAGGTTGGCCTCAAGGCCGAATTGTTGTCCGATCCATCCGTCTATGTGCATTCCGAGCTGGTTTTCGGACTTCTGAATGCGTTTTCGGAATTGGCGGGCGATCGGTATCTCGGGCTTCATGTCGGCGAAACCTTCGATCTGCAAGGCTGGCCGCCTTTTGCGCAGGCGCAGCAATCCTCAAAGACGCTTTTCGAGTTTTTCGCCCATTTCGTGCGGCTTGTGCCGCGGGAATCCAGCTCGGTTCGGCACAGGCTGATCGTGGATGCGGACAAAGCGACCTATCGGGTCGAGCGGCAACAAGAGCCCGCGGTTCCACCGATCCAAGTCACCGGTTTCGGCGCCGCAATCTATGTCAGGCTTCTGCAAACCGTTGTTGGCAACTCGTGGGATCCAACTGTCGTGCGATGGGAAAGCCGATACATCAATGGCTTGCCGATTAATTATAAAGGGATCGAGGTTGGCCTTGGGGCCGACCCCGGAATGCAGCTGAGTTTTCCCGTCGATTGGTTGTTTTTGCACAATGTTTCAGGGGGTTCTGTCGCCCCCAAAGCCTCGGCGCGACAAGAGGAAGAAGTAACCGTGGTGGCAGCATTGCGATCCGTCTTGCGCGACAAACTGGATGAAACGGATTTAGGGCCGGATGTGGTGGCCGGGTTGCTTGGCATACAGCCGGATCGGTTTCTGAGGGCACTTCAGCAACAACGCACAACGCTGCCGCGCGAAATCAAACGGCTGCGCGTCGATGTAGCAAAGGAACACCTGAAGGACGACAAAAAGACAATCGCAGAGATTGGTCTCTTGCTGGGTTACTCGGACAAGTCCCATTTCACGCGGTTTTTTCGAGGCCAGACTGGAGTGACACCAACCAAATTCCGGCTTGGATCTGGCTGAAGCGCAAAAGTCCGGACTGGCGGTTCGCGGCCTTTCATAGGCATGTCCGTCAAAAGCCGACAAGAATTCGTAACACATTCTCTCAGAAGGCATCTTAGGGTTGTGAGGTCTCGAGTTCTGCTCGCTATCCCGTCAGAAACCGCCCCCCAACAGGACCAAAGCTGTTTGCGCCGGAGAAATTGAACTTTGTATTTGTGCGATTTGACTGCGGGCCAGATACTTGTCGGTCAAAAGGCCAACGGCATCCGGATCTGAGAATTGAGACAGATCGTCGGAACCGGTCAGGCGGGACAACTTGTCTTTGAAAACCTCAAGCTGTTTGTCGATATCAAGCTGTGCGAAACTTGCTGGCAGGCCCAGCGCCGTTTCCATCATCTTGCGCAGGGGCGGCAGGCTCATCAGATCAAACCACATTGTGTCCGCGCTCCCGCCGCTTGCTGCCAGATCGGCCAGCGCGTGCTGCGCATAAAGCGAGATTCGCAACGTTTCGTCGCTTTCGCCCACCGCAATCTCGAACCGGGACACCACGTTGTTGCGTGCTATTTCTTCCATCTTCGCGATTAGGCCGGTTTTTCTGATTTCTCCTGGCCCCAGGCCAAAGGCTTCGGAGAACGCGCGATACCTTTTGTCGGACAAACGATTGGACAGCGCATCATCGGCCCGAGTGCCGTCTGACAGGATCTTCTGAATGAAAAACCGATTGTTCAGGTCGTTCTCCAGCCCAAACGCCCCCAGCGCAACCTGTAACAGGCGGCGGTCAGACACCAGATCCTCTGCCGCTTTCACTTTGCCGATGTTGTCCAGAAAATACCGGGCCTCGCGGTCATTGACGTTGGACGTGCCGAAGCTTTGCAACTGCGCGTCATAGGTACGCTGCAGGAAGCGCCAACCGACCAGTCCGCCCGATGGTATGACCGGCTGAAAGCTCATCACTGATACGCCATCAGCCGCGCTTCCCGCGGCAGCAGGGATCTGAGCGCTTTCAGGCATTTATAGTGCTGTCCGGCGACTAGGGCCTGCGTTGCCTCGGCCAGAACCCGTCGGCTGTCGGCGTCGGTGAACACCTGGCTCAACTCCTCGACCCGGCGCAGCAATTGTTGGCGGGCCTGATCCGGATCCATATCTCCGGACAAAACAAGCTGAGCCGCGTAGCACACCCGTCGGACAGGTGTATTGACCTCGTCCGGATGAATGGCATCCCGCAACCGCAATACATTTGCCTCCGGCGTCATGATCGAGAACCGGCTGCGCCGGTCTCCGTTTTCGATCACCACCCCGTTGATCAGCACCCGTTCCTTTGGGGCAAGCTTCAGAACCAGCCCGCTCATCTTGGGTCTCCGTTTTGGCGAAGACCGCGCAGGACGGCCATGTTGATCTCAAGCAAAGGGTCCACCATTGCGTCGTTGCTTAGCACTTTGCTGCTGTGCTGTTCCGTGAACTCGGCCAGATAGAATATCCGGGCACGCAGTTCGGCGGGCAACGCGTTCTCGGAGTCTGAAACACCGCTGGCAAGCACCGACCACAACCGCCGGTTTTCGTGCAGCGCATGAACAAACCCGCCATAATCCGAATTTCGGCGCGCGGATGCGGCCTTCAGCCTGTGAGTGATCTTGGAAATCGCCTCGTATTCCGTGTCGCGCGGCGTTCGTGTCGGCGCAGCGGTTTGAGCATAAGCGCGTTGGGCTAGAGTGAGAGGGGTCACATGAAATCCTTCCAGCAGGTCGTCTTCAGGCTGTCATTGCCGGGGCGGATCGCGCCCGCCCCGACAAGGTTTGGATATTACCGGAACAGCGACAGGATCGACTGCGGTGCCTGGTTGGCGATCGAAAGCGACTGGGTGGCCAACTGCTGCTGTACCTGTAGCGCCTGCAGGCGCGCCGAGGTCTCTTCCATGTCGGCGTCGACCAGCGAGCCGATCCCCGATTTGAACGAGTCCGCAAGGTTCGAAATGAACGCTTTTTGGGTTTCGATTCGACCCTGCGATGAGCCAAATGCCGCAGATGCGTCAATCGAAGTGTCGATCAGCGATTCGACTGCTGCCAGGGCGGCGGTCGCTCCTGCTCCGGTGGAGACATCGATCCCCGCCAGTGCGCCCAGGCCGCCGGATCCGGCGTTCACGTACTGGGCCGAGAACGAGATATCCTCGCCGGTGCCATTGGTCACGGACAGTGTCCCCGCAGTGCCTGAATCGTAATCGACGGTCAGGCCGGTAATGCCCAATTCCTCAATCTTTGCTTTCAGGCCTACGGCGACCAGATCGCCGGTAGTGGTCGCAGCGGCATCCGCTGCCGACACCGTGTAGGATACAATCTGATCGTCAATCGCGACGACAACCTTGTCACCGGCGGCGAAGGCACCGCTGGATTCATCCGTCACCAGGGCGGTGGCGGACGTGGCGCCATTGTCAATCGTGGCCCCCACGCGGTCGTTGCCGGTCGACGCGCCCGTCGAGCCATCGAACACCTGCGCCGCCACATAGCCGCCCGTCGAAAGGTTCTGGCCGGCAACCGTGATGGACGACGCCGTTACCGCGCCGGTATTGTCGCGGTCCAAAGAGGCCAGGATTGACGCCGACCCGGCAGATCCGTCCACCAGATTCAGGCCGTTGAACTGGGCCGCGCTGACCACGGACGCGATCTGGTCCTTCAATGCGGTCACGTCGTCATTGATCTTGCTGCGATCAACGTTGTCTTCCTGCGCCGCAACGATCTTGGCCTTCATTTGGGTCAGCAGATCCGTCACCGTCTCGGACGCATTGCGCGCCACGGCGACCGTCGATTCACCCAGTGCGAGGCTGTCCTTGATGGCGTTGAACCCCTTGACGTCCGACTCCATCACCTTGGAAATTGCCCAGACGGCAGAGTTGTCCTTGGCAGTCGCAACGTCTTTGCCTGTCGAGATCGCGTTCTGGGTCTGCGCCAGGTTCTTGTTGACCGACTTCAAGGTTTGCAGCGCCACCATTGCGCCGTTGTTTGTCAGAATACTGGACATGTCATTCATCCTTCTCTGTTCGGGCACTTCGAGCCCATGCTGTCCCGCCAAATAGGGCGGGCTTTGATGTCTTTCTGACGGATGCGATGCGCCGTTCGGTCGTTCGCGCCACCTGCTGTTTCCAGATGCAGGCTCACTATTGGTGCCGATCCCCTAACGGAGTGCTAAAGCGAAATGCCGCTAAAATTCCGATTTGAATCAAACCTGCGGCTATGCCCGTTTTTCCAGCTTTGCACTGCGCCGAACGGAAAAGCCGCTGCGTTGCCCGTCTGCCCCATAGGTGCTGAACTCTTGCTGAACACGGCGCAGCTCGGCGATGCGGTCAGCCACCGACCGGATACCTTCGGCGGCGCTTTTCAGCAGATCCTGATTCCGCGAAACCTTGCCTTGAACCCGCATCAGTTCATCCCGGCGAAAAACCTGCAGGTCATTGATCGCGTTAATCAGTTTTTCCTTCTCGGGCTCCAGATAAGCCACACGATCCAGATCACCTTCGGTGAGCGCGATGCGCTCAAGCTCCAGGATGCTTTCCAGTGACTTCAGCAGGTCAGCGTTTCGTTCAGTCGGCATCGGTGTTCTCCATCATGGCTTTCAACAGGATCTCGGACAGGCCCACACCGCCCGACAGGGCCAGTTGCTTTGCCTGATGCTGGACCAGAAAGGTCGAAAACTGATCTTCTCCTGTGCCGCCACCAAAGGCCTTGCGCGTATCGCCCAACCCGGCGGATTTCAGCATCTCGGCCAGAAACGTGGCCTCGAGCTCGATCGCGGCGGCCTGCAACCTGGTCAGAGGCGAAGACGGCTGAGGTGAGGCGGAAGGGGCGGCGATCTTCATGGCTTTCTCCGAAAATTGGATCGAACTTTCCTGATCAAAAGGGAAAGCGGTTAAAATAAACGTAACTTCCGCAAGGCAGGTTTCCGGATACGCAAACGGAGCCCCGGAGCAAAATGCCCAACCCGATTCTCATGTCCGCCCCGTCAAAACCTGTGCCCGCCAAAGCGGACGCGAACCCGCACCCGCGTGGTGACGTCAAAAAGGAGGCGACCTTCCAGGACATTCTGGCAGCGGAGATTGACGCGACCGAGACGGGCGCTGATCCCGAAGCCCCTGAGGTGACGGACGCGGTGCCAGAGCTCGAAGATCAATTGCTGAGGGAAAAAGCCGAACCGCAAGCGGCGCCAGAACAGCCCGCTCACCCGGCACCGCCGGATGTGCTGGCGGCCGACGCTCCAGAAGTCGGTGGGGGACCGGATGACTGGACGGAGATTTCCGTGCCGCCGGACGGGGGGACAGACTTCAACGCATCACTAGAACCTCGGGCGGAAACCGCTCAGGCTTTGAGTCACCCCGTGCAGAGGGTGGAAATGGCTGATCAGGTCGGGCGCAAACCGTCATACTCTCCCATGCCCGCAAACCCTGAAGCTGCGCCGGTCCAAGCGGCTATGTCTTCCCTGATAGACAAGCACTTGGTGCTGAGCGCCGCCACCGGGTCTGAACCGAAACAGCAGGGGGTCAGTGCCAACCTTGCGGAGATACCTCTGGGGGATAGTTCGGTCGCTTCAGAATTCAGGCCCGCACCCGCCCGCACCACCGGCGCGGCAGCTGCACCGGGCTTTGCTCAGATGCAATTGCTCGCGTCAGCTAAATCGGATCCCAAGACCGAGCAGTCAGCGGTTCAGGAACTCGACATTTCACAATCGCCGGGTGACACCCGTTCACCTGTCGCGACGCGCGAAGCATCACTTATGAGCAGTCCGCCGCCCACGTCCCGCGCAGATATCGCGCGTGCCGTCGCAGGGCAGATGGCCGCCGTCATCTCGTCAAGGCCCGGCACCGGAGCCGTTGAGGTCGCCCTGAACCCGGAAGAGCTGGGGCGGGTCTCGATCGTGTTGAACGGGCGCGAGGACGGGTTGCACATGAGCATCGCTGCTGAGCGTCCGGAAACGCTGGACCTGATGCGCCGGCATATCTCGATTCTGGAAAGCGAGTTTCAGAAACTCGGTTTTGGGGGGCTGTCCTTCGAGTTCGGCACATCACCCGATACCGGACACGGCGGGTCGGACGCCCATCGCCCTGCAAGCGCGGACACCGGTTTGGCCGAGGCCGACCAAATCCTTGATTCGTCTAGTAAAAAATTCGGCCCCTCAAGGGGCATCGACATAAGGCTTTGACACATGATCACACCGGCCCAATCCGTCACGCAGTTCACTGCTCAGCCGCCTACTGCGGCCCAATCCCGGGCATCTGCCCTGACATCGGATTTTGAAACCTTCCTTTTGATGTTGACAGCACAGGCCCGCAATCAGGATCCTTTGGAACCCCTGGATTCGTCCGAATACGCATCCCAGCTGGCGCAGTTTTCAATGGTTGAGCAACAGGTCCAGACCAATGATTTGCTGACCAGCCTTGCCATGGCGATGACGGGAGCCAATCCCGAGCAACTTGCCAACTGGATCGGAATGGACGTCCGGTCTGCTTCGGCGTTTCAGTTTGATGGCCAGCCTGTCACCCTGTTTGTCGAACCGGAGCCGGATGCAGACCAAACCGTGCTGGTCATCCAGAATGCCGAAGGCGCTGTTCTGCAGCGGAAAACTCTGCCCGTCACCGAACCCGAACTGGACTGGGCCGGGGTGGATCCGTCCGGCAATCCTCTGCCGTCGGGCAGCTATTCCGCTACACTGGAAAGCTACAAAAGCGGCGAGTTGATATCGCACAAGCTGGCCTCGGCCTACACGCGCGTTGTCGAGGCTCAGGTCGCGGAAGGAACGGTTCTTTTGATTCTGGAAAGCGGTGCGGCGGTTCCCGCCGGCGATGTCACCGGTATCCGAACCGGCGCTTGATCTGCCGGGCCGTACAGGCCAAAGGTTGGCAAAGCCCGACTCGTTATTAATCCCGGTAAAGCCCCTGTCCCGTCCGCTTCTTCCTCCGACCGACCTTGTCGATCACCTCTGCCGTCAGAAGCTGATCGCGACCGATGCACAGTTTGAGACGCTTTATGGCGGGCGCACCAATCAGGTGTGGAAGGTGCTGGGCGAGGAGTACGACAGGGTGCTAAAACTATACCGCACGGCACTGCGAAACCCCCTGTTCCGCAATGACGCGGGTCTGGAAGCTGGTTGTCTGCAAGCGCTGGCGCATACCGGGTTCGTACCGCGCCTGCGTGGTTCGGGGCTGTACGGAACGGATCGATGGGTTTTTTATGACCACGCCCCCGGATCGCCCTGGCAATCCGGGCCGGAAGAGGTCGCGTCGCTGCTGAACAGGCTGCATTCCCTGCCTCCGGCGGTCGAGGCCCCGGATGGTTGCAACGGCAGCGCCGATCTGGCCCGTCATGGCCAGCAAATCCTTGAAGCCTGCACGTCCGCAGACCGGTCCCGGCTTGAGGGTTTGAAGCCGGTCGGGCAAGTCGCTGCTTTGCCCCATCGCTGCCTGATCCACGGGGACCCGGTTCCGGGCAATATCCTTGTTGCATCATCGGGCTTGACCCTGATCGACTGGCAATGCCCGGCTTTGGGGGATCCGTGCGAAGACCTTGCCCTGTTTCTGTCGCCCGCAATGCAGGTTCTGTATCGCGGAGCAGCTTTGACGCGGGATGAAGAAGACCGGTTCCTGTCAGCCTACCGAAACGCAGCGGTTACGGACCGGTACCGGAGCCTGCGCCGCTGGTACACGTGGCGCATGGCGGCCTATTGCCTGTGGCGCAAGGAAAATGGCGCACCGGATTACGCAAAAGGGTTCGAACTGGAACTGGCCGCGCTTTGATCCGTGCTCAGAGATCGTCCAGCGCGAGCAGCGCATAGGCGGGGGGCATCAGGGCACGCCGCCAGGGCCCTAGTGGGAAACGACGCGGCAAGCGGGTCATTGGTGGCGGAAGATCGTCAGGCTGTCCCAGGACAAGCCGGGCCAAGGCGCGGCCGCTATAGGTCCCCATGGCGACCCCGTTGCCATGGTAGGCAAAGCCGGCGAACATCCCGGTCTGCCCGGGAACAGCCCCGACAAATGGAACCAGATCGCGGGCCAGGCACACCATTCCGGACCATGTGTGCGTTACGTCCACATCGGCCCAGCCCGGGAACATGCGCCTGAAATCCTGTTCCACTTTCCGGCGAATGGCCGCCTCGGCGCGGGTCGAGGACAGCAACCCGCCGCGCATACCGAACAGAAACCGCCGGTCGGGCATCAGCCGGAAATAGTGCAACAGGTTCCGGCTATCGTATGACATCTGATCCGTGGTCCAGCCCTGCGCCTGCAATTCGGCTTCGGACATGGGCCGGGTGACCAGAACCGTCGACTGGGCGGGCATGTAGCGGCCCGCCATCCAGGGCGGGATATTTTCACTGGAATATCCGTTGGTGCAGACCAGCACGTAATCCGCACGCAAGTTGCCGTTCGGTGTTTTGAGTTCGAAGCCACTGCGGGTCTTTTCTATGTTTGAAACCGGACTGGACTGAAAGAACTGTGCACCGGACGATCCGGCGGCGGCCGCCAGACCGAACAGGTATTTCCGGGGATTCAGGGCAAAACCAACGGGAGTTGTGTAACCGCCGTAAAACGGACCGCCGAACCCCAAGTGCAACAATTCTTCCCGCTCGTGCAAGACACCGGACGCGTCCGCCTTTTTGCGCAGTGCATCCATCGCGCGTTTTGAATGGGCAAGCTGTGTCTCGCCGCCCGAATGGGTATCGGCCTCAATGCCGTGGGCCGAGAGCAGGTCGGCAACAAGCGCCACGGCGTCCTGTTCGGCCTGTTCATAACGCTCGGCTGCGGGTTCCCCGAAACGGCGGGCCAATCCGGTGTGGCTCAGTTTCGATCCCCCCAGACAGCAGAACCCGCCATTGCGCCCCGAGGCGCCCCAACCGGGCGTTGCCGCTTCGAGCACGGCGACCGAAACTCCATTCCGGGCCAGGTGCAAGGCGGCGGAAACGCCTGTGAAGCCGCCCCCGATGATGGCGACGTCAACCTGCGACCCGCCAGGAAACGTGGGCCAATCCGGTGCTGCGATGGTTTCGTCCCACCAGCACCCCTGCCGGGGGGCGGGGCCGTAGGTATAATCAGGAAACAGGCGCTTCATTCAGTGCGCGCCGCCGCCGTCTCGTCCTGACGTTGCCGTACCATGGCCCGCTTTGTCACCAGTGACGCGGTGATTACCCCGACCGTCACCGCCGCAATCATGAGCGTGGACAGCGCATTGATCTCAGGGCTGACGCCCAGCCTGACGGCCGAGAATATCTTGATCGGCAAGGTCGTGGCCGACGGCCCCGAGGTGAAGGATGCAATCACCAGATCGTCCAGTGACAGGGTGAAAGCCAGCAGCCAGCCGGAGATCACCGCAGGCGCGATGATCGGCAACGTGACCAGCCGGAACGCCTGCGCCGGAGAGCATCCCAGATCAAGCGCCGCCTCTTCCAGAGACTGATCGAACGTCACCAGCCGCGAGGAGACCACGACCGAAACGAAGCACATCGAAAAGGTTGTGTGGGCCAGAACGATGGTCAGGATGCCCCGGTCCAGACCGATGCCGATGAACAGCAGCAGCAGGGACAGGCCGGTAATCACTTCGGGCATGACCAGCGGCGCGTAGATCATGCCGGAAAACAGCGTACGGCCAAAGAACCGCCCGCCGCGCACCAGCACATAAGCCGCCGCCGTGCCCAGAATGGTGGCCAGCGTTGATGAGAACACCGCAACCCGGATCGTGACCCAGGCGGCATCCAGAAATGCTTCGTTCTGGACCAGTTCCCCATACCATTTGGTCGAGAACCCGGCCCAGACCGTGACCAGTTTGCTTTCGTTGAAGCTGAAGATGATCAGGATGATCATCGGAATGTAAAGGAAAGCGAAGCCCAGTGTCAGGGAAACCGCGTTGAACCAGCTTAGCCTGTTCATTTCTCGGCCTCCGTCTGTTTCTGCTGATTGCGCTGGAACAGCACGATCGGAATGATCAGGATCAGCAGCAGAACCACCGCCACGGCGCTTGCCACAGGCCAGTCGCGGTTCGAGAAGAACTCTTCCCACAACACCTTGCCGATCATCAGTGTCCCGGATCCGCCCAGAAGCGACGGGATCACGAACTCACCAATCACGGGGATCATCACAAGGAAGCATCCGGCGATGATGCCGGGCCGCGACAGCGGGATTGTCACCAGCCAGAACGCCTGCAGACGTGAACATCCCAGATCTTCGGCGGCTTCGATCAGCGATCCGTCCATCCGTTCCAGCGCCGAATAGACCGGCAGGATCATGAAGGGCAGATAGGTATAGACGATGCCGATATAGACCGCCGTGTTGGTGTTCAGGATGGTCAGCGGGGTCGAAATGATCCCGGTCCACAGCAGAAACTGGTTCAGATAGCCTTCGTTGCTCAGGATGCCCATCCAGGCGTAGACCCGGATCAGGAACGAGGTCCAGAACGGCAGGATCACCAGCATCATCAGCGTCGGGCGCCATTCCTCGGGCGCGCGGGCCATGCCGTAGGCAATGGGGTAGCCTACGATCAGCGTCAGAACGGTCGAGATCAGGGCGATTTTGACGCTGGACAGGTAAGCCTTCCAGTAAAGGTCATCCTCGGTCAGCCAGACGAAATTCTCCAGATCCAGTTCACTGAAGAAGGCCTTGATGCCGGCCCACCCTTCGGACAGGTCCAGCGTCGGCGTATAGGGCGGGATGGCAAGGGCTGTGTCCGACAGCGAAATCTTCAGGACAATGAAGAATGGCACCATGAACAGCGCCAGCAGCCAGACATAGGGAAGTGCGATCAGCAGGGCCCGGCGCATCAGCGATCCAGCAGAACCGCGGCGGTCGCTGTCCAGGACAGCCAGACCGGGTCTTCCCATGTGAAGGATCGGCGCGAGATGCGGCGCGTATTGGCCGTTTGCGCCTTGATGATCGTGCCGTTCGGCAGTTCCACGTGATAGGTGGACAGATTGCCCAGATAGGCAATGTCATGCACCTTGCCCTGCACCGCGTTGATCGCGTCGGCGGGGCGTTCGGCCGAAATTGTCACTTTTTCGGGGCGGATCGCCAGATGACAGGTCTGACCGTTTGAAAATCCGCTTCTTGACTGTGCCGTCAGCGGTGCCTGCCCTTCGGCCCAGTCGATCTTGTACGTCTCTTCGCCATTTGCGGTCGCCCGGCCCTCGATGATGTTCACATCCCCGATGAAGTCTGCCACGTAGACCGAGTTTGGCGTCTCGTATATCCGGTCGGGGGTGGCCACCTGCTTGAGCTGCCCCTGATCCATGACGGCGACGCGGCTGGCGACGGTCATGGCTTCTTCCTGGTCGTGTGTCACGATTACGAAAGTGGTGCCCGTCTTTTCCTGAATATCCATCAGTTCGAACTGCGTGTCCTGCCGCAGTTTCTTGTCCAGCGCGCCCAACGGCTCGTCCAGCAGCAACAGTTTGGGCGCTTTTGCCAGCGAGCGTGCAAGCGCGACCCGCTGCCGCTGACCACCCGAGATCTGATGCGGCTTGCGGCGGGCAAACTGCTCCAGCCGGGTCAGACGCAACATTTCTTCGACCCGGTTTTCTAGATCACGCTTTGGCATGTTGTCCCGACGCAGGCCAAAGGCGATGTTGTCCCAGATGCTCAGGTGAGGAAACAGGGCATAGGACTGGAACATCATGTTTACCGCCCTTTTGTTGGGCGGGATCGGATCGATGTCCTGACCGCCAAGCATGATGTGCCCTTCGGTCGGGGTTTCGAACCCAGCCAGCATCCGCATCATGGTGGTCTTGCCACACCCGGACGGCCCGAGCAGAGCAAAGAACTCCTTCTCGAAGATATCCAGAGACAAATTGTCGATGGCGGTAAAGGCCCCAAAACGTTTGGTCACGTTCTGAAACTGGATCAGCGGTTTCGCCTGTGGGTCATCCCATGGCGCAAAGACGTCAGAAGTCACTGTGGCCCCCGTGTTGCCGGACTGGAAACAGGCGCAGGGCAGCCAAGGCCGCCCTGCGCCGATAAATCGGTCAGGTGCCCGATTTGATCTTGGTCCAAAGACGAGTCACAACCCGCTGGGTCTTCGACGGATAGGGTGTCGTGATGTACAGGTTCTGCATGGTCGCCTCATCCGGATAGATCGCCGGATCACCGATCACGTCTTCCTCGAGGAACTCCTGCGACGCCTTGTTGCCGTTGGCGTAGTAGACATAGTTCGAGGCGGCGGCCATGTTGTTGGCATCCAGAATGAAGTTCAGGAACTTGTGCGCGCCTTCCGGGTTCGGAGCATCCGCAGGAACCGCCATCTGGTCGAACCACATCAGCGAACCTTCGGCAAACGGGTGGTATTCGATTTCCACACCGTTTTCGGCCTCGGCCGCGCGATCCCGCGCCTGCAGGATGTCGCCGGACCATCCAACGGCCACACAGATGTCACCGTTTGCCAGCGCGTTGATGTACTCGGAGCTGTGGAATTTCTGAATATACGGACGTACACCCATCAGAACTTCCTCGGTCTTGCCGATTACATCCTTGTCGTGGCTGTCCGGGTCCTCACCGATATACTGCAGCGCCATCGGGATGATTTCGGCAGGTGCATCCAGGAAGTGCACGCCGCATGAGGCCAGCTTCTCCATGTTCTCCGGCTTGAGAACCAGATCCATACTGTTCAGGGCAACGTCCTCGCCCAGCACTTCTTTGACCTTGCCGACATTCACGCCGATACCTGTGGTGCCCCACATATAGTTGATCGAATAGGCATTGTCCGGGTCATACCCTGCGGTACGGTTCTGAATGACATCCCAAAGGTTGCCCGCGTTGGACAGCTTTGAAGTATCCAGCTTCTGGAACGCACCGGCCTGGATTTGACGTTGAAGGAATGTGCCGGATGGCACCACCACGTCATAGCCCGAGCCGCCCGCCAACATTTTGGTTTCCAGAACCTCGTTGCTGTCGAACACGTCATAGATCAGGGTCAGGCCCGTTTCTTCCTCGAACTTATTCAACAGTTCTTCGTCGATATAGTCTGACCAGTTGTAGACACGCACCTCTTCGGCAAATGCTGCCGAAGTCCCCAGTGCGACCACCGCTGTCAGTGTCAGCGTTTTGATGTTCATTTTCTTCTCCCTGCTTATTCACGCGTATTTTCACTTTTTTTGAGATTTGATCAAGTTTTGTGTTTTCTTGCAAGACCGACTAAGGTTCACCCCGAACCAAAAGCTGCTGGTTCAGGTCCAGAAAAACAGGGTGAAGCAATTGGATTTGATCAAAAATAAGCCATCCGGAACTTTAGCGGACAATGAAAAAAGCCCGGCACATGCGCAGGTCTACCACAGGCTGAAGTCGCAGATCCTGTTCGGTGAACTGGTCCCCGGTCAACCCGTGACGATCCAGGGTCTGACCGAATCTCTCGGTGTCGGCATGACCCCGGTGCGCGAGGCAATCCGCCGGCTGATCTCAGACGGCGCGCTGGTGTTTCAGGGCAACCGCCGTGTCAGTGTGCCTCTCTTGTCGAACGAGGATGTCGAGCAGGTGATATTCGCCAGAATATCAATAGAATCAGAGCTTTCCCGCCGTGCTGCGGCGCGTATTAGCCCTGCGGACATTGATCGGCTGGAAGAGATCGACCAGCGGCTGGACCGCACCATCGCGGATGGTGATGTCAGTGGTTACCTGCGTCTGAACCATGAATTTCACGAGACGCTTTATTCCCATGCGGACGCCCCGATTCTCAGCGATCTGGCCGAGCGTTTGTGGTTGCGATTCGGCCCGTCCCTGCGGGTTGTCTGTGGTCGTTTCGGTACACAGAGCCTGCCCGACCGGCACAAAGACATTATTGGCGCGCTTCGCCGTGGGGATGCGGAAAGTGCCGGAAAGGCGGCCGCGCAGGACATCGAGCAAGGCATGGCACTGATGGCTGACACGCTGACTGACGCATAATGTGAAGTGATTCGATTGACAGCGTAGAATTTGATCATATTGTGTGACGCAACCATCGTTGCAGGGGATTCTCGGATGTCCATCATAACCAATCACATGCCCACCGCCGAACTTCAGGCCCTGGATGCGGCCCATCACATACACCCGTTTTCCGCAAACGGCTCTCTCGGAAAGGAAGGGGCCCGCGTCATCACCCGCGCCAGCGGCGTTTACCTGACTGACAGCGAAGGCGAAGAGATTCTTGACGCCATGGCCGGACTGTGGTGCGTCAATATCGGCTATGGCCGTGATGAACTGGCCGACGTGGCCGCGCGTCAGATGCGTGAACTGCCCTATTACAACACCTTCTTCAAAACGACCCACGTGCCCGCCATTGCACTGGCCGCCAAGATCGCCGAACTGGCCCCGGGCGACCTGAACCACGTCTTCTTCGCCGCCGGCGGGTCCGAGGCCAACGATACCAATATCCGCCTCGTGCGGACCTATTGGGCCGAAAAAGGCCAGCCCGACAAGAACATCATCATCAGCCGCCACAACGCCTATCACGGCTCGTCTGTGGGTTCGGCTTCGCTGGGCGGTATGGCAGGCATGCATGCGCAGGGCGGCATCCCGATCCCGAACATCCACCACATCAACCAGCCCAACTGGTGGGCCGAAGGCGGCGACATGTCGCCGGAGGAGTTCGGCCTGGCCCGCGCGCGAGAGCTGGAAGAAGCCATTCAGGAACTGGGCGAAGATCGGGTCGCGGCCTTTATTGCCGAACCGGTTCAGGGTGCAGGCGGCGTTATCGTCGCGCCCGACACATACTGGCCCGAGATCCAGAGGATTTGCGACAAATACGATATCCTGCTTATCGCCGATGAGGTGATCTGCGGTTTTGGCAGAACTGGAAACTGGTTCGGATCGCAAACCGTTGGCATCAAACCGCATATCATGACCATCGCCAAGGGCCTCAGCTCGGGCTATGCGCCAATCGGCGGCTCGATTGTGAACGATGAGATTGCCGAGGTCATCGGCGGCACTGAATTCAACCACGGCTACACCTACTCTGGTCATCCGGTCGCCGCGGCCGTCGCGCTGGAAAACCTGCGTATTCTCGAAGAGGAAAAGATCGTCGAGCATGTCCGCGATGTGGCCGCGCCTTATCTGAAGGAAAAGTGGGAGGCTCTGGCCGATCACCCATTGGTGGGTGAGGCGAAGATCGTCGGCATGATGGCATCGATCGCGCTGACCCCGGACAAGGCCAGCCGTGCCAAGTTCGCTTCCGAACCCGGCACTATCGGCTATATCTGCCGCGACCGCTGCTTTGCCAACAATCTGATTATGCGCCACGTGGGTGATCGCATGATCATTTCACCGCCGCTGATCCTGACCCCGGCGGACATCGATGAGATGTTCGTGCGCATCTACAAGTCACTGGATGAGGCGCAGGCCGAGATCATCAAGCAGGGGCTGATGAAGGCGGCATCCTGACGCGATTGCGCCGCGCCGCGTGATTGGGCCCCGAAATCCTGACAGGGTTTCGGGGTCGTTTTCTTTCAGGAAAGCTGAGAATTTCGGGCAAGCCTAAACCAGAGCGACCGGTCAGGGTTATTTCAAAATTAACACGCGCCGCATATTGCCATGTCTCACCCGGACCGGCACTGTCGTCGGGATGACCCGCGATGAATTCAACACCTTCTGCGCCTCGCTCACAGCCACCAGCCATGTGGTGCAGTGGGGCAATGCGGATGTGTGGAAAGTGGGCGGCAAGGTGTTTGCGATCTGCGGCTGGAACGAAGGGCGCGATGCGTTCACCTTCAAGGCTACCGATCTGGCTTTCGAGGTGCTGGGCGACGAACCCGGCATCCGCCCCGCGCCCTATCTGGCGTCGCGCGGGATGAAATGGCTGCAGGTCTATGAGCCAAGCGGAATGAGCGATGCCTCGCTGCGCGAGCATATCGTCACCTCATACGAAATGGTCGTGGCCAAGCTGACCAAGAAGGTAAGGGCGGAGTTGGGGCTGCAGGGTCGATGACCCGTTCCGCCCGCCGACCGATCAGGACAGCTGGGCCCCAGCGCAGTCTCGAAAGATACGAACTTGCGGTGCAGCGCCGTCCAATGGAAACTCGGTCAGCTTGTCCTGCGTAAAGGCATAGGCGGTCTGATTGTATTCCAACCCATCCAGAACATTGCCAAACCCGGTATCCGTGACGGTCAGAGATTCGGCGTTTTCGGACAAAACATGGCGCGGCGTCGCGATTTCGATCGGGTTCGGGCCGTCAAAGCGCATGGCGAACCACGGCGCCTGCGTCCAACCCTCGGTCTTGCGGGTGATGGTCAGCGTATAAAGCGGTTGCGCCGGGTCATAGGTCAGAAAGATTTCGGCCGTGCTTGTGTCGTGCGACAAGGTGCAAATCGACCCGACCGTGGCCTCCCATGCGGTGGCTGGCGTGGCTAAGAGAAGAGACAAAAAAACAAAGCGCATCCTTTGGTAACTAGCCGCTGACCGCGTTGTGGCAAGTGTGACTATCCCTTCATCGCGTTCAACAGGTCCAGCAAACGTTTGCGATCATCGTCATCCGCATAGTCGCCGGTGGCCAGACGTTCCGCGATGCTCAGGCGCAAACGTTCCCGCTGGGTGCGTACCTCTTCGCCAGCGGTTTCGGCCAGCGCCTTCATGATCACCGCCACTGCCTGTTGCCGCTTGGTGGTGGGGTTGGCGATATAGTCGACGAGGCTTTGCTGACCGGAATCTAGGATGTTTTCGGCCAGAGCCCTCAACTGATCGCCATTCGGCAGCAGCGCGGCGGGGGTGCCTTCGGGTGGCAGGATTTCCGGCACGCTACGCGGGGTTTCGGCCAAAGCGTTTGCGCCGTCGACAAAGGCCTCAGTAATCATCCGGGTGATCCTGATCGCGCGCGGGTCTTTGAACAGGGCCGAGGCGATGGCCACGCCGTAATCGGTATAGACCCACGGATTGACCCGCCGCCCGCCGCGGCCCATTGGTTTTGAGATCACATTCCGTGATTGCAAATCGGCGACCTCGGCATCGGTCAGCTGAAAGCGGTAGCCCTCGAACAGGTCCTTGTTGCGCGACACGGCCTGATTGAAGGCGCTGACGGACTTTCCGTAGAACTGCGCCAGATCCTCGGCCAGCACGACGCGAGTGCCGCGCACCCGGTGAATGGCGCTTTGGACTTGATGCGTTGAGGGCAGAGTGTTTGGGCTCGTCATGGCAACCGTTTGGAATCACAATTAGTGATTTCAAACGTGAAGCAGTGGGCGCTGGGCTGCAACCTTGAAGTGTCAGCTGCCCGGATACGGTCAGGCGTATAGTTGAAAACGCCCACAAATCCCTCGTATCAATGCGAGATTTCGCGCTGTCGTGCTAGGGTGCGCCCGGCGAGGCCGCTCCGGCCCCGCCAATTGGCAATTTCGCCAGACGAGGGAGGAAAGTGATGTTTGCGCGAATTACTCAATACAAAATGAAGCCCGGCACGCGGGAGGCGGCGACGGCGAAGATGAACGCATTGAAGTCCGAGATTATGGGTATGCCCGGCATACACAGCTTTACCAACGTGATGAACGAGGACGGTTCGGGCTATGTGATCTCGGTCGTCGAGAGCGAGGCGACCTCGAACGCAAACGCACCAAAAGTGGCCGAGCTGTGGGGCCATTTCGCCGAATTCATGGAAGGCCCGCCCTCACCGGTCGGATACGATGTGATTGCGCATTGGGATAAGGGGTAAAGGTTTGGGCGGGGTGGACCCGCCCTACTTTTTTGAAAGAACGGCGCTTTGGACCGGATAGGTGCCGGGCAGGGTGTTGGGGTTCGTCATGGCAACCGTTTGGACTCACAATTCGTGATTTCAATCGTGGAGGAAGGAGCGCTGGGCTGCAAGTTTGTGGTATGAGATTTGATTCCTCCTAAGAACGAAAAGGAATGGATGACACTTGCAGTTTTTGTATCAAGTTTGGCTTCCCAATCTTATCAAGGAGTATGCTTGCAGCTCGTTTACTAAGAGGAGACGCTGCTCGTGGTCCAATGATTATTGAATGGACTAACTTCTCAAAGTCTAGCTTTAAGCTACCTGGCCCTTGATCTTCAGTCAGCGCAAGTTTCAGCTTCGGCTCTAGGCCCCTCGGACCATTAAAGAAATCAATCATACCCTTGAACCTACCTGAACTGTCCAAATTCGGCATATAGACAAGTCGCCATTCGCGCTCTTCCTCAAAGCCACGATGTTTTGCAAATACTGCAGCAAGCGCGACCCTCCGAAACACCACATGCGCTAAGCCTTCAACTTCATCAATCGAGATATGTTCTGATTTGATTGCCGTAATCAATTTGCTGATCATGTCCCTAATACGTTCTATGACCACTTCATTTGTCATGTATTGGACTTCGGACAAGATAAGTGGGGTGTTCTGTTCAAGTGCCAACGAACTTGTGTCAAAAGCTATTGCAGCACCATTTCCGAAGTCGCCATAACCTCTCCACATGGACAGTTTGCCATCGGGCAGCTCAGATAGTTCGTGTTCAGAGAAGCAGGTAATGAAAAGGTTCAACACCTCTTCCGAACCGTAGTAGTTGTATTGTGAGTTTAATGCGGAAAGAAACTCGTTGTGAACGCTTTCGCTCTTAAATGCATCTCTCAACGATGAACTGGTCTGAATTTCCCAGATTGCGGTGTTAATTAGAAACCGCACTTCTTGATGGTCATTCATGTTCAGTGGGTTGGACATCCATAAGCAAGGATTTGCTAGAATCTTCTGAACAACGTCGATTGTTGTATAATGAACCAAAATTGGTTTTAAATTCTCAATATCACGATTGCTGTGCAGATCGCTGGTCAAAATTTCCCAAAAATTTAGAAATTTCTCTCTTTCCATCATAAAATTATCTCTTCCTTCTCTTCACATTCCCGCCCCGCTGCCCCGGCCGTCCAGCCGTTGACCGTCCGCGTGATTTCACGGCGTCTTCCGAGGCTTTCTCGACCGCCCATTGGCGCGCCATGGGGTCGTCGGCGACGGCGAGATCGACCGCTTCCAGACGTTTGATCTCATCCCGGATGTTGGCGGCCTCTTCGAATTCCAGGTTCTCGGCGGCTTTGCGCATCTGGTCGCGCAGGCCGTCCAGATGGGCCTCGAGGTTCGCGCCGTGCATCGGTTTGTCAATGGTGGCGGTGACGCGGTTCATGTCGACGTCGCCTTCGTAGAGACCGGCCAGAACGTCCTCGACATTCTTCTTCACGGTCTCGGGCGTGATGCCGTGTTCCTGATTATAGGCAAGCTGCTTGGCACGGCGGCGGTTGGTCTCGCCCAAGGCGCGCTCCATGGAACCGGTGATCTTGTCGGCATACATGATCACGCGGCCATCGGCGTTCCGCGCGGCGCGGCCGATGGTCTGGATCAGCGAGGTTTCCGAGCGCAGGAACCCCTCTTTGTCCGCGTCCAGAATGGCGACCAGCCCGCATTCGGGGATGTCGAGCCCCTCGCGCAGCAGGTTGATGCCGACCAGCACGTCGAACGCCCCCAGACGCAGGTCGCGCAGGATTTCGATACGTTCCAGCGTGTCGATATCCGAGTGCATATAGCGGACCTTGATGCCCTGTTCGTGCAGGTACTCGGTCAGGTCCTCGGCCATGCGTTTGGTCAGCGTGGTGACCAGCGTGCGGTAGCCATTGGCGGCGACCTTGCGCACCTCGTCCAACAGATCGTCCACCTGCATCGAGACGGGGCGGATTTCGACCTCGGGGTCCAGCAGGCCGGTGGGGCGGATCACCTGTTCTGTGAAAACACCGCCGGTCTGTTCGATCTCCCACTTCGCCGGGGTGGCCGAGACAAAGACGGATTGCGGGCGCATGGCGTCCCATTCCTCGAACTTGAGGGGTCGGTTGTCCATACAGGACGGCAGGCGGAAGCCGTGTTCGGCCAGCGTGAACTTGCGCCGATAGTCGCCCCGGTACATGCCGCCGATCTGCGGCACGCTGACGTGGCTTTCATCGGCGAAGACGATGGCATTGTCGGGGATGAATTCAAACAGCGTCGGGGGTGGCTCGCCCGGCGCGCGGCCCGTCAAGTAACGTGAGTAGTTCTCGATCCCGTTGCAGACGCCCGTGGCCTCGAGCATCTCAAGGTCAAAGTTGGTGCGCTGTTCCAGACGTTGGGCTTCCAGCAGTTTGCCTTCGCCGACCAGTTGGTCCAGCCGGATGCGGAGTTCTTTCTTAATCCCAATAATCGCCTGCTGCATCGTCGGTTTCGGCGTCACGTAATGCGAATTCGCATAAACGCGCACCTGTTCCATCGTGGCGGCGCGCTCGCCGGTCAGGGGGTCGAATTCAGTAATCTGTTCCAGTTCCTCACCGAAGAACGAGAGTTTCCACGCGCGATCCTCAAGGTGGGCAGGCCAGATTTCCAGACTGTCGCCGCGCACCCGGAACGACCCGCGCTGAAACGCCTGATCGTTGCGCCGGTATTGCTGGGCCACCAGATCGGCCATCACCTGCCGTTGGTCGTATTCGTTGCCGACTTTCAGGTCCTGCGTCATCGCCCCATAGGTCTCAACCGAGCCGATACCGTAGATGCAGGAAACCGAGGCGACGATGATCACGTCATCGCGCTCCAGTAGCGCCCGCGTGGCTGAGTGGCGCATCCGGTCGATCTGTTCGTTGATCTGCGACTCTTTTTCAATGTACGTGTCCGACCGCGGCACATAGGCCTCAGGCTGGTAGTAATCGTAATAAGATACGAAATACTCGACCGAATTTTCCGGAAAGAACCCTTTGAACTCTCCATAAAGCTGCGCCGCCAGCGTCTTGTTCGGCGCAAGAATGATGGCAGGTCGCTGGGTTTCCTCGATGACCTTGGCCATGGTGAAGGTCTTGCCCGTCCCGGTCGCGCCCAGCAGAACCTGATCGCGTTCGCCGTCCAGAACACCCCCGGCCAGTTCCTTGATCGCCGTGGGCTGGTCACCCGCCGGCGCAAATTCGGTGTGCATGACGAACTGCTTGCCGCCCTCGAGTTTCAGGCGCGCGCGAACGTCCTCTGCGGTCAGTTGGGTCTTGTCGGAATGGGCATAGGGCATAGGCAGGCTCCGGGTCAGGCCCCTACATTTGTTCTTATTTTGTCCAACTGCAAGGGCTGATCCGGATTAGAATGCGCAGTTCTAATAATAGGCAAACTGCAGGTAAGGAATGTGGTCCGACTGCACTTTCTCAGCGAGCGCTTTCAGGTTGCGGTCCAAAACCCGCCCGATCATCGACTTCAGTAGCGTCTGCCCCAACAGCCAACCCAGAGGCCCATACTTCATTTGAAAGTCCATGCTCCAGACCACCCTTGAGCGGTTGTTCGCAAGTGGTTCGATAGCAATCGCTGCGTGCGCTTCGGTCAAAGGCATGGCAGACATGTCCGACAGTTGAACACGATAGCCCCGGTTGATTTGCCAGTCCGTGACTTCTTCTACCAATGAGGTGCCGTTTTCAAAGTGGCAGCGCCGTTTTGATCCCACGCCATTCTGGCCTCGTGTCAAGGCATCCACGGATTTTACCTGAGGAGCGAATTCGTCGATATTCATGAACCGGCTCAGTACAGACCAGATGGCCTCGGGCCGGGCATCGATTTCCAGGGTTCTTTCGTGATGGATCATCTGTCTATCCTCGTCATGGGGTTCAACAATATTTAGATGACCATGATGACAGTTTCTGGCATCAGCAGAGCCGTGCGATGCCGAAAGCCTGCGGGCGCGCCGCGACAATTGCGGACTTGTCCCCGTGCGCGCTCTGACGCATAACATCCAAAGCCAAGTGAGTACGGAGAGGCGACATGCGCGCACGGATTTACCAGCCTGCAAGGAATGCGATGACCTCGGGGATGGCCAAGACCCGCAAGTGGGTTCTGGAATACGCCCCTGCATCCGCGCGTGAGGTTGATCCGTTGATGGGCTGGACCTCATCCAGTGACACACAGACCCAGGTGCGTCTCAAGTTCGACACCAAGGAAGAAGCGTTGGACTATGCCAAGAGCAATGGGATTGATGCGGTTGTCAGCGAACCGCACAAGCGCAAACCGAACCTGCGCGCCCGTGGCTATGGCGAGAATTTCGCAACCGACCGGCGCGGTCCCTGGACCCATTGAATGATCGAAATCCGCGAGGCCGACCCAACCTCGGACGCATTGCGCCCGGTGGTCGAGGCGCATTTTGCCCATAGCGAAACGGCAGGGCCTGCAGAAAGCAACCACACCATGGACGCCGAGTCGCTGGCAGGGCCGGGCATTCGGTTCTGGGCGATGTATGAGGCCGGCAAGCCGGTCGGGTGCGGTGCGCTTAAGACCCTGCCGGACGGTACGGCCGAGGTGAAATCCGTGCATATCATCTCAGAAGTGCGCGGGCGCGGGCTGGCGCGCACCATGATGAACCACCTGGCAATTCTGGCGCAGAGCGAAGGGTTTTCCGCCCTGGTTCTGGAAACCGGTGCCGACCACCTGCCCGAATATGACGCGGCCCGAAAGTTGTATGAGGCGCTGGGATATGCGTATTGCGGGCCGATCTACGGTTATGAAGACGACCTCAACAGCGCCTTCATGCGCTTGGCCCTTGAACCCCGCCCGTAAAAACCGCAAGAAGGGCGCAGCGGTCCCTTAGCTCAACTGGATAGAGCAGCTGACTTCTAATCAGCAGGTTGAGGGTTCGAGTCCTTCAGGGATCGCCATTTTACAACAACAGGTTAACATCCTGAGCTTACAAAACGTGTGGCTTTCATTGTTGTTTGGGCGAAAATTGGCGACAGAGCTTCATAAATGGGCTGCTCGAAATTTGGCGAATGGCCATACTATGCCATCTCATAAGCTGAACGATTTCCCGCACCGTAACGAAAAAGTGGTAATCCAACGCGACGTGGGGCAGTCTGGAAACCTGCGCCCAGCCAGGAGGTTTCGAAATGCCCCGCTACAACGACATGTTCGAACTGTCGGTCAAGGACATCGACCTGATCGAAAGCTCTCTCCGGATCGCTTTGGCATCGCAGTCTCACGCATCTGCGCAAGAGGATGAAGACGAGAAATCGAAGCGGGAAGAAACGCTTCGCGACATTCAGGAACTGTTGGGGCGGCTTCACGACCAGAAGATATTCTACCGGCCCAAAAGCGGCGTTTACGTCGGGGGCTAGGCTGGGGACACGCGGCCCGGACTTGGACGGTGTTCTGTGCGCTTCGTGAATACGTCACAGACGGATTGGCCCGATCAATGTACCTTTCGAATATTTTTAGAAAGGTCATTGTTATGCGAACATACAAAATCCCGACACAAAAGCTGAGCGTTGCGCACGGAATCACGGTGAAGTTTCACGGTAAAGTCTATGTGGATTTCCCCAAAGCCAGGATTGAGGTTCCAACAAGCGTAACAGGCTGCCAGGACCACACCTACCGCATTACGCTGGACCCGGCCAAAGGTCATTGGGACGGTCAGGACAGCCACAAATGGACGCTTGCAAACTACGAGGTGGTCGTTCGGCTGAGTATCGATCCGAACAGGCCAAGATTTGTCAGCGTCGAAGTCTTTCACCCGGTCAAGGGGAAGCGCCACCGGTTGTGGCACGATGAGTTCGACATCTATGACCCTTACAAAGAGCGCAAGGTCGAGATGTTCGCGCAGGGCGCTTTTATCGATCCGATCAAGTCGAATGCCGACCATACATATGCGGTTGGATACGATGATGCCGGTAAGCGGAACTATCTGTGGCCTTGCGGGGGCGATCACGACGAAAACCAGCGGTCCATCGGTCATGGAATGGCCTTTCAACCCGAATGTGATTGCCTGTCGCAAATGCGAACCGACCCGCTGACAAAGGGTCTGGCCGGAATCCGGTACGGTCTCGACGGTGTCTGCCATCAGGCGACCAACAGGATCATGTGTACGGCCGGGCTGGAGGTGAATGACGCAAAAGGTTATAAATCAAAGGGCTGGAGATATCTGACGCACTCGCTTTACGGGCGGTTGGGTCTGTTGGCCATTGACGGTCTGGGTGTCAAAAAGTGGAAAAGCATCTGCGACGGCTGCCTGACTAAGCGCTACCCGCGGTGTTCGGAAGAAACAGAGTTTTTGGTATCTCCAAACGAACATCCGGGACTGATGCAATCGCACGTGGATTTACATCAGGAAATGATCGTCCAGTTGCGTCATGACCTGCTGGATGCCTACACGAAGCTTGCTGCCGGAAAGCTGACGCCAACGGAATACGCGGATGTGCTGAACGCATCCATCAATGGCCACAAGGCGCAGATGCAGGACGTTCTGGGTGACTCCCTGCATGCAGAGATTTTTGAGGATATCGCCACTGTCGACGTGGTCGTCGTTGACCCCAAAATCGCCGAAGCCGTTTTTGCAAACGGTGTGTCGTAGGCACGCTTCAAGTGCAGTCAGGCAGCAGATCCGGCAACGAAGAACACGGCAAAGCCGGGCCTGCCACATCGGGTCTGACAGGCTCATGCGACCGGATTCTGCACCAATTTTCAGCACTGCGCAAAAACATCTTGCAACCGGTTGCAAAGCGAAACATTCTGTCACGCGAATAAAGGATTCGGGAGAATTGAATGCTGAGGATCGGATTGCTGGGGGCCGGACGTATCGGCCGCGTGCATGCGCAGGCGATCACCGCCCACCCCAAAAGCCAGCTATGTGTTGTGTCCGACGCGGTGGCAGAGGCGGCTGAAAGCCTTGCCTCGGACACCGGGGCCGAGGCCCGCAGTTCTGACGACATTATCGCGGACCCGTCAATCGATGCGGTGCTGATCGCCACGCCAACGGACACCCATTCCGACCTGATCGAAGCGGCAACCCGTGCCGGAAAGGCGGTTCTGTGTGAAAAACCTGTTGATCTGAACCTTGAACGCGCCATCGCCTGTCAAAAGGCCACGGCGGACAGTGGCCAACCTGTCATGATCGGGTTCAACCGCCGATTCGACCCCAATTTTTCCGCGCTTAAGGCTGCGTTGGACGCAGGGGAAATCGGCAAATCCGAAATGTTGTCGATCACCTCATTCGACCCCGCTCCACCGCCGGTCAGTTATATCAAGGTGTCCGGCGGCTTGTTTCGGGACATGATGATCCACGATTTCGACATGGCGAATTATCTGATGGGTCAGCTGCCAAAAACCATCTCCGCCGTGGGGACATCGGTTGTGGACCCCGAAATCGGCAAGGCCGGAGACGTGGATACCGCTGTTGTTACAATGACTTATGATGATGGTCGGATAGCCGTCATCAAGAATTCCCGCCGGGCGGCCTACGGATATGATCAGCGCGTCGAACTGCTGGGTTCTGAGGGGTTGTTGCAGGCTCACAATATGCTGGAAAACACGGTGGTCAAATCCACCGACAAAGGCGTTGTCGGGGCGAAACCAACCTATTTCTTCCTGGAGCGTTACATGCCGGCCTATCAGGCGGAATGGGATGCGTTTGTACAGGCGGCCCTGACGGGTGCCGCGCTGCCGGTGACGCTGGAAGACGGGGTTGCCGCGCTTGCAATGGCCGAGGCCGCGACGCGGTCGGCGCAGTCCGGAAGGCCGGTTGACATGTCTGAAATTTTGAAACCGGTTGCAAAATGACCGGAATGCTTCAAACTGACATCAGCTCCGTATCAGATCGGAGTCGCAGAGATTCGGCGCTGCCGAATGATTGGGGCTGACACCCCGACACGAAAATAGACTGTTCTAATGGGAGGAAACAGAATGAATAAGTTCGTAAAGGGCGCACTGGCAGCAGGGGCTCTGGCGCTGGCGACACCTGCATTCGCGCAGGAGATTGTTGTCGTTTCGCACGGCCAGGCCAATGATGCCTTCTGGAACGTCGTCAAGAACGGTGTTGAGCAGGCCGGCAAGGACGTGGGCGTGAACGTCGAATATCGCGCGCCTGAAACTTTCGACATGGTGGCCATGTCGCAGCTGATCGACGCTGCCGTGAACCAGGAACCCGATGGTCTGATCGTTTCTATCCCGGATGCGGATGCGCTTGGCCCGTCAATCGAACGCGCAGTTGCAGCCGGTATCCCGGTGATCTCGATAAACTCGGGTTCTGACGTTTCCAAGGAACTGGGCGCCTTGCTGCATGTCGGTCAGGACGAGTTCGACGCGGGCAAGGCCGCTGGCGAAAAACTGGCGTCGATGGGCGGCAGCACGGCGATCTGCGTCAACCACGAGGTGGGCAACGTCGCGCTTGACCTGCGGTGCGCGGGCTTCACCGAAGGTTTTGGCGGCAATGTCGAAGTTCTGCCGACCTCGAATGATCCGTCGGAAATCGAATCGAAGGTGGCTGCTGCGCTCGCCGCTAACGAAGCCATCGACACCGTCATGGCGCTGGGTGCCAGCTCGGCTGGTGAGCCTGCTGTTGCAGCCGTCAAAGGGTCTGGCCGCGACGTGAACGTCGCCTCGTTCGACCTGTCGGCAAACTTCCTGCAGTCGATCGCGGATGGCGACGCGGCCTTTGCCATCGACCAGCAGCAGTACCTGCAGGGCTACCTGTCGGTGAACTTCATGGGTCTGCACGCCAAATACGGCCTGATGCCGGGCGGCAACGTGCCTTCGGGTCCGAACCTGATCACGCAGGAAAAGGCGGCGCAGGTGATCGACCTGTCCGCGCAGGGCATCCGCTAATCCCGGAAAGTTCCGGCAAACAACAGGATCGGCGCCAGCGCGCCGATCTCACCGAATTGGGAGGAAACCATGAGTGAGTCAGCGCCCGTCGTATCGGACGAAAGGGTCAAGAAAGAACCGTTCCTAACCAAACTCATGAAACGGCCTGAGTTGGGCGCGATGGCAGGTGCCGTCCTGGTTTTCGTGTTCTTTGCGATCACTGCGGATGAGTCGATGTTTACCCTTGCCGGCGTCATGAACTTCATGACCCCCGCCGCGCAGCTGGGGATTCTGGCCATCGGGGCCGCGCTGCTGATGATCGGCGGAGAGTTCGACTTGTCGATCGGGTCGATGGTCGCGTTCTCGGGGCTGTTTTTCGGCGTCTGCGTCGTGACCTGGCAATTGCCGCTGATCTTCGCCATCCCAATGACATTCCTGTTCGCGGCCTGTGTCGGTGCGATCAACGGCAATATCGTGATCCGCTCGGGCCTGCCATCGTTCATCGTGACGCTGGCGTTTCTGTTCATTCTGCGCGGCCTGTCCCTGGTTGGTTTGAAAATGGCGACAGGCGGCTCGACCCAGTTGCGCGGCGTGCGCGATGCGGTCGAAAACGACTGGCTGGCACCATTCTTTTCCGGCGAAGCGTTCGGCGGCCTGTTCGCCTGGCTGGCGGCCAACGGCATGATCGACACGTTCAAAAGCGGTGCGCCCAAGGTGCCGGGTATCCCGGTCGAAATCCTGTGGTTCATCGTCATCACGCTGGCGGGGACTTATGTGCTGCTGCGCACTCCGGTCGGAAACTGGATCTTCGCCTCGGGCGGGGACAGGGTTGCGGCTTCGAACTCAGGTGTTCCGGTCAACCGCGTCAAGGTTTCGCTGTTCATGCTGACCGCATGCTGCGCCGCATTGGTTGCGATCATCACGGTGATGGACGCTGGTTCGACCGATGCGCGCCGGGGCTTCCAGAAAGAATTCGAGGCGATCATCGCCGCAGTGATCGGCGGCTGTCTGCTGACCGGCGGATATGGTTCCGCCATCGGGGCATTCTTTGGCTCGATCATCTTTGGCATGGTTGTCATCGGCCTCACTTATACCGACTTCGATCAGGACTGGTTCCAGGTCTTCCTGGGCGCCATGCTGCTGATCGCCGTTCTGTTCAACAACGCGATCCGTAAACGCGTAACCGGGGAGCGCTGATATGACCGAAGACACCAAGTTTCACCACGGCGACGCGACCGATGCTGCCCCGATCGTGGAAATGAAAAATATCGAAAAGCACTTTGGCAATATCATCGCCCTTGCCGGCGTCAGCTTTGACGTCAAGCCCGGGGAATGCCACTGTCTGCTGGGCGACAACGGTGCGGGTAAATCCACCTTCATCAAGACCATGTCCGGCGTGCACAAACCCACCAAGGGCGAGATTTTTTTCGAAGGTCGGCCCCTGCATTTCGACACGCCGCGCGATGCGATGGAGGCGGGCATTGCGACCGTGTTCCAGGACTTGGCGATGATCCCGCTGATGAGCGTGACGCGCAATTTCTTCATGGGCCGTGAGCCTACCAAGGGCAAAGGTCTGCTCAAGCGGTTCGACGTCGATCAGGCAAACGATGTCTGCATGGAAGAGATGCGCAAGATGGGCATCAACCTGCGTGGGCCGGATCAGGCTGTGGGCACCCTGTCCGGGGGGGAGCGTCAGACCGTTGCCATCGCCCGCGCTGTCTATTTCGGTGCCAAGATCCTGATCCTGGACGAGCCGACATCGGCGCTTGGTGTGCGCCAGACCTCGAACGTGCTGGCCACCATCGACAAGGTGCGCAGCCAGGGCGTCGGCGTTGTCTTCATCAGCCACAACGTTCGCCACGCGCTGGCGGTGGGCGACCGCTTTACCGTGCTGAACCGCGGCAAGACACTGGGAACGGCAAAGCGTGGCGAGATTACGCCGGAACAGTTGCAGGACCTGATGGCAGGCGGTCAGGAGATGGCCCAGCTCGAAGGATCGCTCGGCGGGACCGTCTGAGCGAGGAACAGCAGGATGTTCCGCCGCAACAGGTGGGCCATCCAAATCCCGTGGCACCAGACGGCCGCACCCTGATCAGGCCGGTTCATGCGCCTGAAACCTTCAAAAATGCGAAACCCGACAGATTGCCCGCAGCGGCATGTGTTGAAAGGGATCAAAATGAGCAAGACAATCCGACTGACCGCCGCGCAAGCTCTGGTGCGCTATCTGGGGGCACAGATGAACGAGGGCGGAGAGCCTTTCATCGCCGGTGTCTGGGCGATTTTCGGTCACGGCAACGTGGCCGGTCTGGGCGAGGCCTTGCATGGTGTAAGGGACAGCCTGCCAACCTATCGCGGTCATAACGAGCAGACCATGGCGCATGCGGCCATTGCATATTCCAAACAAATGCGCCGCTCGCGTGCCATGGCCGTGACCTCGTCAATTGGTCCCGGCGCCACCAACATGGTGACGGCAGCGGCGCTGGCCCATGTGAACCGGCTGCCGGTTCTGCTGCTGCCCGGCGACGTGTTCGCCACGCGCGGTCCCGATCCGGTTCTGCAGCAGATCGAGGATTTCGGAGACGGTACCGTCAGCGCCAATGACTGCTTTAAACCGGTCAGCCGCTATTTCGACCGTATTTCCCGCCCCGAGCACCTGCTCACGGCGCTGCCGCGCGCCTTCCGCACCATGACCGACCCCGCCGATTGCGGGCCGGTAACGCTGGCCTTCTGTCAGGACGTGCAGGCCGAGGCCTACGACTATCCCGAAAGCTTCTTTGAACCCCGTGTCTGGTATCAACGCCGCATCCGCCCGGACGAGGGCGAACTGGCCCGCGCCGTGGCCGCGATCAGGGCAGCAAAACGCCCGGTTATCGTTGCCGGCGGCGGGGTGCACTATTCAGGCGCGACCGATGCGCTGCAAAGCTTTGTTGAAACGCACAACGTTCCGATTGCCGAGACGCAGGCGGGCAAATCTGCGCTGGCCTGGGATCATCCGCTGAATCTGGGGCCCATTGGTGTGACCGGCGGGCAACCCGCCAATGATATCTGCGCCGAAGCCGATCTGGTCTTGGGCATCGGCACGCGTTTGCAGGATTTCACTACGGGCTCGTGGGGGCTGTTCTCGAATCCCGAACGCGAAATGGTGTGCCTGAACACCGCTGCCTATGACGCCGAGAAACACGGCGCGATGCCACTGCAATCTGATGCGCGTGTGGGGTTGGAGGAGTTGGGCGTCGCTCTTCAGGGCTACCGCGCTGATCCCGTGGCTGACACGCTGAAGGCGGAATGGTTCGGTAAGGTCGACAAACTGACAGACGCGCCCGGCGACGGCAATGCCCTGCCCACGGACATGCAGGTGGTGGGCGCGGTTCAGCGCGCCGCGCATGACGATACAGTGGTCATGTGCGCGGCGGGCACCATGCCGGGTGAGTTGCACAAGCTGTGGAAAGCCCCGCGCCCCGGTGCCTATCACATGGAATACGGCTTCAGCTGCATGGGGTACGAGATCGCGGGGGCGATGGGCATCAAGATGGCCCAGCCCGATCGGGACGTGATCTGCTTTACAGGCGACGGCACCTATATGATGGCGAACTCGGAAATGGCGACGGCGGCGATGATGGGTGTCTCTTTCACCGTGGTCATTACCGACAATCGCGGCTTTGGCTGCATCAACCGTCTTCAGATGGGTACGGGTGGGGCCGAGTTTAACAACCTGCTGGATCATGCGGTGCATGAGAACCCCTCGGCCATCGATTTCGCGGCCCACGCGGCGGCGATGGGAGCGACATCGGTCAAGGTCAGCAGCATTGCCGAACTGGAAGATGCGCTTGCCAAACGTGGCGAGGTCACAGGACCTTATGTGGTGGTGATCGACACCGATCCGTACCCCTCGACCGAATATGGCGGCACATGGTGGGAAGTGGCGGTTCCCGAGGTCAGCATCCGCCCTGAAGTGAATGAAAAGCGCGCGGCCTATGAAGTCGCCATCAAGGAAAGAAACACGAAATGAGCGTGAAAATCGGGATCTCTCCGATCGCCTGGCAAAATGATGACCTGCCGGATCTGACCGCCGCCTATACAATGGAGCAAGCGCTGAAGGAGTCGCGTGAGATCGGTTACACCGGTGTCGAACGCGGCCAGCGGATGCCCGGCGACACTGACGGGCTGCGCGCCTATCTGGAAGGCAATGATATCGCGCTATGCGGTGGCTGGTGCTCGGGCGCGTCACTGGTCAACGATTTCGCGACAGAGCGTGAGGCCGTGCGCGAGCAGGTCGAGCAATTCGTGGCTCTGAACAGTCCGTGCATCGTCTATGCCGAATGCTCGAACACCGTGCAGGGTCAGATCGGCACCCCGGTCAACAACCGCCCGAAAATGTCCAGGGACGAGGTCTTGGCCTATGCCGCCAAGATCACCGAGCTGGCGAAATGGATGGCGGATCAGGGTATGCCGATGGCCTACCACCACCACATGGGCACGATCATCGAAACCGAAGATGACGTGAACTGGCTGATGGAAGGGTCGGGCCCAGAGGTAAATCTATGTTTCGACACCGGCCACCTGCTGTTTGGCGGTGGGGATGTTCTGGCCACCCTGAGCCGCTGGGGCGACCGGGTGCACCATGTCCATTTCAAGGACATCCGTCCGGCGGTCGTGCAGGACGTGCGCGAGAACAACCGCAGCTTTCTGGATGCGGTGATTGCCGGCGCGTTCACGGTTCCGGGCGATGGCTGCATCGACTTTCAGGCCGTGTCCAATGCGCTGAAAGCGATGGATTACGACGGCTGGATCGTGGTCGAGGCCGAGCAGGACCCTGCCAAAGCGCCACCCTATGAATACTCCAAGAAAGGCTACGACCACATCGTCGAGGTCTGTGGTCAGGCCGGATTGGAGATCGTCGCGTAACATCCGCCCAATTGGGCAACACCTTGGCCATGAGAAAGGAGAACGTCATGGTAGATCGGGACCTTGGTTTTGTCGGTTATTTCGACCGGGAATCCTGTGATCTGGATGAATTCAAGGTGCTGACCTCTCAGAATCTCGACGCCGACGCGGTGCCTCATGCCGCGTCGGTCGAAAAGAACGTTCCGATCTACGACATGCAGGCCCTGCGCCCGACGCTGGAACAGGCGGATCAGCGCAAGGCGCTGTTGGCAGAATGGGGCCGCGTTCTGGGCAAATCCGCGGGTGTGATTGCCCTGAAAGGTGCCTTCGCGGACACGTCTGTGATCGACCGGGCCAGCGATGTCTTCCATCGGATCATCGCGGAAGAACGCCAAAGCGGCGCGGGTGAGGGCGATCACTTTGCCGCATCGGGCGCCAATGACCGGGTCTGGAACGCGCTGCAAAAGCAGTGCCTACGTGACCCTGAAGGCTTTGCGCTTTATTTCGGAAATACGGTCATCTCCGCCGCTTGTGAGGCGTGGTTGGGGCCGAACTATCAGGTCACGGCCCAGATCAATCAGGTACGTCCCGGAGGCAAGGCCCAGCAGGCGCACCGCGATTACCATCTGGGGTTCCAGAGCGCCGACACGGCCGCGCGCTATCCGGCGCACGCCCATCTGGTTACCGCATCTTTGACCTTGCAGGGGGCGGTTGCCCATTGCGACATGCCGATCGAAAGCGGCCCGACCAAGCTGCTGCCGTTCTCGCAGCTTTATCCGCCGGGCTATCTGGCCTTTCATGACGCGGCGCATCGGGCGCATTTCGAACAAAACTGTATTCAGTTGCCTTTGGAAAAAGGGGATGCGGTGTTCTTCAACCCGGCCCTGTTTCATGCCGCAGGGGAAAACAGCAGCGCGGATATTCACCGGATGGCGAACCTGCTGCAGATTTCATCCGCCTTTGGCCGCGCGATGGAGGCGATTGACCGGCGTTCCATGTCTCAGGCTGTGTTTCCGGCGCTGATTGCACTGAGACAACGCGGTGAACTCAGCACGGCAGAGTTGGATGCAGCTATTGCCGCAACGGCCGAGGGTTATCCGTTTCCAACCAATCTGGACACCGACCCACCCATCGGTGGCAACGCGCCCGAAAGTCAGGCCGACATCCTGCGCCGGGCTGTGTCTGAGGGATGGACCGAAGCGCAACTGTCCGAGGCCTACGCAGCCCTGCAAACAAGGCAAGCTGCCTGAATTCAAGACACTGGCGGGCCGTCAAGGCCCGCCCAATAAGGAGAAAACACATGGCAGACCTTCTGAAAAAGCCGTTCGGAACCCGGGGCAAGGTGCACGATATCACGCCTGCTAGTGCCGGGTGGCGCTATGTCGGTTTCGGGCTTTACCATCTGAAAGCGGGCGACCGGGCAGCCGAGGCAACCGGCGACCGCGAGGTCATTCTGGTGATGGTTGAAGGCAAGGCACAGATCAGCGGAGCGGAGCAGGACTGGGGCGTTCTGGGTGACAGGATGAGTGTTTTTGAGAAAACCCCGCCCCATTGCCTCTATCTGCCAAACGGAACCGAGTGGGAGGCCGTGGCCGAAACCGATTGCGTCATCGCCGTATGCTCGGCCCCCGGCAGGGGCGGACATCAGGCCCGCCGCATCGGCCCGGATGGGATTACCCTGACCGAACGGGGCAAGGGTGTGAACACGCGCTACATCAACAACATCGCGATGGAGAATGAAGACTACGCAGACAGCCTGCTGGTAACCGAAGTGTTCACGCCGAACGGGCACTGGTCCAGCTATCCCAGCCATCGCCATGACGAGGATGACTATCCGCGCATCACCTATCTTGAGGAAACCTATTACCACCGCCTGAACCCCGCCAATGGATTTGGCATTCAACGGGTCTATACCGATCACGGGCAGCTGGATGAGACGATGGCCGTCTCGGATGGCGATGTTGTGACCGTCCCGCGCGGACATCACCCTTGCGGTGCGCCATATGGTTTTGAGATGTATTACCTGAATGTCATGGCCGGGCCGCTGCGAAAGTGGCGCTTTGTTCCGGCCCCCGAAGTTGAATGGATCATGGAGCGGGACGGTTGACAGATAGCTTTGCCAGTTACCCCAGCCTTGCAGGCAAAACCGTCTTCGTCACAGGCGGCGCTGGCGGCATCGGGGCCGAAACCGTGCGGGCCTTTGCCGCACAGGGTGCGAAGGTAGGGTTTCTGGACATCAACGCGGATGCCGGGCTCGCCTTGCTGGCCGATCTGGACGGCGAGCACGCCTTTGCCCAATGCGATCTGCGCGATATCGAAGCCCTGCAGACGGCAATCGGAGAACTGGCCGACGAATTGGGTGCTGCCGATGTACTGGTCAACAATGCCGCCCATGACGACCGCCACGACTGGCGCGAAGTGACGGCCGAGTATTGGGATGAACGTATGGCGATCAACCTTCGCCACATGTTCTTTGCCATTCAGTCTGTTGCCCCGGGCATGATTGCAAAAGGCGGCGGTTCAATCATCAATCTCGGCTCGAATTCCTGGTGGGAGGCCGGGGCCGGTTTCCCCGCCTACGCCACGGCAAAATCCGCCGTTCACGGCCTGACCCGAACCATGGCGCGCGAGCTTGGAGACCACCGGATTCGCGTCAACACCGTTGTGCCCGGCTGGATCATGACAGACCGGCAGAAAGACCTGTGGGTGACGCCCGAAGCGCTGGCAAAACAGGTTGACCGGCAATGTCTGCCCGACCCGATCGATCCCGTCTACGTGGCCCGCATGGTTCTGTTTCTGGCCTCTAATGATGCCGCGATGTGCAGCGCTGGCAATTTCATGGTCGAAGGTGGCTCGATCTGAGTCCGATTTCCAAGGAGAGCTGGCATGTCCCATCCGTTTCAACTTGCGGCCTGCGCCGAGATGCTCTGGCTGGATAAACCTCTGCACTGGCGGGCGGCGCGGCTGAAGGAAATGGGGTTCGGCGTGGGGCTTTGGAGCTGGCCTGATCTGGACATACCAAAGCTTGAAGCCACCGGCGCGGAATTCACCATCATGGACGGCTATGTCGAAGGACGACTGGCCGACGAAGAAGGCGCCGAGATGCTGCTGAAAACCGCACGCGAGTCGGCACAGGTCGGCAAGCGGCTGGGTGTACAACGCCTGAATTTGCATGGAACGGGTCTGGGCGAAAGCGGCATACCAATCTGGCAGCATGATGTCGTGACCGGCCAGATGTGGCTGAAAGCGCGCGATACGCTGAACCGCATTTGTGATCTGGCCGAGGAGGAAGGCGTGGTCTTCACGCTGGAAAACCTCAACCAACTGGACCATCCCGGTTGTCCGTTCGGATCGACCGAAGACGTTCTGGCCCTGGTGTCGTCCGTTAACCGCCCTCAGCTGCGCATCAATCTGGATCTCTATCACACGCAGATCGGCGAAGGCGACCTGATCCGCTGGTGCGACAAATGCCTGCCCTGGATCGGCGAGATTCAAGTGGCTGACAATCCCGGCCGGTGCGAGCCCGGAACGGGCGAGGTTAACTACGCCTCGGTCGCGCGTGCACTATATGATCTCGAGTACCGGGGACCGGTGGGCTTGGAAGCCTACGCGCTGGAGGATCCCGAAACTGCGCTGGCCGCGTTCCGGGCGGCCTTTACGGTCTGACGATTATCGCTGCGGTGGGGCGCCGAATGCGCGGATCACCGTACGGGCGGCGGCTTCGACCGGATCAAGCGTCTCTTTCAAAATGGTGACACGATCGAATCGGTCGGGGTCGCGGTTGACCGCGTCGCGCAACGCGGCGCCAAAGGTCATGCGCAGCTCGGTTCCGATGTTGAATTTGCAGATCGAGCTGTCGCGCGCCAGCCGGCTGCGCTGTTCCACCGGCACACCGGAGCCGCCATGAATCACCAATGGCACGTCTGTCATCGCGTCGATCCGCGCGATGCGGTCCTCGTCCAGACCGCCTTCCTTGTTTTCCTGCAAGTGGACATTTCCGACCGAGATCGCCATCGCATCCACACCGCTTTCGCGGGCGAATTTTGCAGCTTCTTCCGGATCGGTTCCGTTTGATCCCTCGCCCCCCGAATAGCCGACAAAACCAATCTCGCCCTCGCAGGAAATCCCGGCCGCATGGGCCATTTCGGCAATCGCCGCCGTTTCATCGATATTTTGCTGCAGTGGCTTGCGCGACCCATCGAACATCAACGAGGTAAAGCCGCTGTCCAGCGCTATTTTGCACTCCTCGAACGTGTAGCCATGGTCCAGATGCGCGACGACAGGAACCGAGGCGTTTTCGGCCAGATGCCGGAACATCTTGCCCAGAATCGGCAACGGCGTGTGCTCGCGGCAGCTGGGGCCCGCCTGCAGGATCACCGGTGCGTTTTCCGCCTCGGCCGCAGCTACATAGGCGCGCATGTCTTCCCAGCCCAGCGTGACAAGGCCCCCCACGGCATAGCCCTGTTCATAGGCGGGCCTCAGAACTTCGGAAAGCGTAACAAGGGTCATTTGAATTTCGCGATCATGTCTTTGATGCCTGGAATCGTCTCAATCTGGTAGGCATGTGTCGGCTGGAAATACTGCACCAGCGAGCGCTGGCTGAGGCCGCCGAGGATGGTGAAATAGTACATCTCATACCCCGGCAGTACGCAGCAGGGATGATAGCCGTTGTCGATGCAGATCGTGGATCCGTCGACAATATGATAGGCATCGCCGGGTTCGTTGTCCTCGCGCTGCAGCATTTGCAGGCCAGACCCCCAGTTGGGTTTGAAACGGAAATTGTAGGTCTCGTCATGCCGGGATTCGTCCGGCAAGCGATTGGTGTCGTGTTTGTGGCTGGGGAAACCCGACCATCCGCCCTGACCGACTGTGAACAACTCGCTGACCAACAGGCGACCAACCTTGTCATGCTGTTTCTGGCCGAGGATGTGCTTGATCTTGCGGTGCGTTTTGGTGTCGTCGCTGCCGTATTGCACAAGGTCATGCTGGCGCACATCGAACGGATCCAGAACCTTGTCGTATTTTGCACCCGCAACAAACACCTCGGTCTCGTCCGACACGCAGACCATCTGCGCCTTTGCGCCCACCGGCACATAGACACCTTCCGGCTCGCCGTCCCAGACATCGTCGCCCCGGTTGCCCAACCGGGGGAACTGAACCCCTTCGACATCGACATCGACAATGCCGGTGGCGGGCACGATGCAGGTCTCATAGCCGGGCACCTGATATTCGAACGCCTCGCCCTTCTTCAGCTTGACGATGTTGAAATAGTTCAGCGGAACGGTCGGATCGTCCGCGTCGACGATCGGGTTGTTCCGGTTGTCATATGGCGCGATATGCATATCAAACTCCTATGAGGTGGGGCCGGGATGCGCGGCCAAAAAAGCGTTCAGTTCCGGCGTCGTCGGCATGGCGGGGGCGCAACCGGGTTGCGACACCACAATCGAGGCACAGGCCGAGCCACGCATCACGGCATCTTCCAGCGAATACCCCGCCGCAATTGAGGCCAGCAGACCGGCCATGAAACTGTCGCCGGCGCCGACGGGCTTGATCGCATCGACAGGGTAGATTCCGGTCGTGATCTCCTGACCGTCAGCAAGGGTCACGGCACCTTTTTCGCCCATCTTGTAAATCACGACGCGGCCCGGTTTTGCGGCCAGTTCACGGGCCTTGGCAAACCCCTTGTCGATGCCACCCGCCATGAACCCGAATTCTTCGTCATTGCCCACGATCAGGTCGCTCGCCTCGCCTGCCCGGGACAGGACGTCGGCGGCAACCTCGGGCGAAGGCCAGCTATAGGGGCGATAGTCGATGTCGAAAATCACCGGCAGACCTGCGTTGCGCGCGTTCTCGAAGGCGCGGAACGTGGCGCTGCGTGAGGGTTCCGAAGCAAACACCGTTCCGGCAGAAAGGACGGCGGAGAAGGCGCCGTAGTCGACCTTGTCCACATCCTCTGCCGTGACCTGGAAATCGACCGCGCCGTTGCGATAGATCACGTTCTGGAAGTTCTCGGTCGTGCTTTCATAGATCGCCATGGACATGCGGTATTCACCGCCGACCACGCGGATGTAGGATGTATCCACGCCGTAGTGCCGCAACCGGTTCAGGCAAAACCGTGCAACGGCGTCGTCCGAAACCGACGTGACCAGCGATGCCCGGCTGCCCAGCTTGACCAGACCGGCACATATGTTGGCGGACGAGCCACCCAGATCGGCGTGGAAGGTATCGGCATCCTCGCTTTTGACACCGATCGGGGTCGCGAACAAATCCATGCCTGCGCGCCCGAAAACGGCAAACCGGTTTCCTTTGATACCATCTATCAAAGCGCTCAAGTCATGTCCTCCGGCAAAATGGGGTCGGCAAAGTTTGGACCTTGCGTTGAATCGATTCACACGATACTGATTTTGCAACCGGTTGCAAATGATATGTTCGGAGCCGTGACAGATGCCTGAAATCGGAATTGGAATTGTTGGTGGCGGCTATATGGGCAAGGCCCATTCCGTTGCCATGGCGGCGGTGGGCGCGGTGTTCAACACCTCATTGCGTCCGCGTCTCGAGATGATCTGCGCCTCAAGCCCTGAAAGCGCAGAACGGTATCGGGCTGCTTATGGATTCAATCGCGCGACCGGTGATTGGCGGGCGCTGGTCAACGATCCAGAGATCGAGGCCGTGGTCATCGCCTCGCCGCAGGATACCCACCGCCAGATTGCCGAGGCGGCTTTTGCCCTGGGCAAGCCGGTACTGTGCGAAAAACCCCTGGGCGCATCGATGGAGGATGGCGAGGCAATGGTTGCCGCAGCCGAAGCGGCCGGTGTCGCGAACATGGTCGGGTTCAACTATGTCCGAACGCCCGCGACTCAATTTGCACGGAAACTGATTGCTGACGGAGAATTGGGTGATGTCACCTGGTTCCGGGGCGAACATACCGAGGACTTTTATGCCGATCCCGACGCTCCGGCCACATGGCGCACAACGGGCATGGCCAACGGAACCATTGGCGATCTTGCGCCCCATATGGTCAATGGCGCGCTTGCCTTGATGGGACCGATTGCCGAGGTGATGGCCGAAGTTGAAACCGTCCACGAAAACCGCCCAGGCGGCAAAGTCACCAATGACGACCATGCCCAGATCATGTGCCGGTTCGCAAATGGCGCGATGGGCAATATCTATGTCAGCCGCATCTCAACCGGGCGTAAGATGGGCTACGCATATGAGATTTCGGGCACCAAGGGCGCGCTTCGGTTCGATCAGGAAGACCAAAACGCCCTTTGGTTCTATCGCCGCGAAGGTCCCGAGGCGCATCGCGGATTTACAAAAATCCTGACTGGCCCCGCACACCCCGACTATGAACCCTTTTGTCAGGGTCCGGGTCACGGCACCGGCTATCAGGACCAGATCATCATCGAGGCCAAGGATTTCCTGCAGGCCATCGACACTGGCGAGCCGATCTGGCCAACTTTCCGCGACGGGCATGAGGTCAACCGCGTGCTGGCGGCTGCACTGGCATCTTCGGAACAGCGGCAATGGACAGAGATCCGCGATTTCTGATCGCAAAAACACCAAATTTCTACAGAGAGAAAAACCATGGCAAAGCTGAAATGGGGAATGATTGGCGGTGGCGAAGGCAGCCAGATCGGACCCGCGCACCGTCTGGGCGCTTTGGCGGACGGGCAGTTTGAATTTGCGGCAGGTGCGCTGGATCACCGCCCCGATGTGGGCCGCGAATATGCGCAGCGACTGGGAATTGCTGCCGATCGCGCCTATGGAGGCTGGCAGGACATGCTGGCGGGCGAAAAGGACCGCCCCGACCGCATCGATCTGGTGACGATCGCCACCCCGAATGCGACGCATTTCGAGATCGCGAAAGCCTTTCTTGAGGCCGGGTTCAACGTGCTGTGCGAAAAGCCCATGACCATGACCGTCGAAGAAGGCGAAGAGATCGTCCGCATAGCGCAGGCCTCGGGCAAGATCTGCGCCGTGAATTACTGTTATTCCGCCTATCCGATGGTGCGCCAGGCCCGCGCCATGGTGCGGGCGGGCGAGATCGGCAATGTGCGGCTGGTGGTGACCAATTTCAGCCACGGACATCACGGCGACGCCACGGATGCCGACAACCCCCGTGTGCGCTGGCGTTATGACCCTGCGATGGCGGGCGTTTCGGGCCAGTTCGCTGATTGCGGCATTCACGCCCTGCACATGGCCAGCTTCATCTGCGACGACGAGGTCGAAAAGCTCTCGGCCGATCTGGCCTCGACCATTACGAGCCGCGTGCTTGAAGACGATGCGATGATCAATTTCCGCACGCAGAAAGGCACGGTTGGACGGCTCTGGACATCGTCCGTGGCCATCGGACGTCAGCACGGGTTCGACATTCAGGTGTTTGGCGAAACCGGTGGGTTGCGCTGGACCTCGGAACAGCCCAACCAGCTGATCTATACACCCGTGGGCGGCAGAACCCAGATCATCGAAAAAGGCGAGGGCGGTCTGCATGAAGAGACTCAGCGTCTGTCCCGCGTTGCCATCGCCCACCCCGAGGGTTTCCCACTGGCCGTGGCCAACATCTATTGCGATCTGGCCGATGCCATCCGGGGTGAGATTCGTGACGGGTTGCCTACGCCGTCGGACGGCGTCCGCTCGATCGCGGCGGTTCATGCCGCGGTCGCTTCGTCGAAAGAAGAAGGCGTCTGGAAAGACGCCCGCCCGCCGATGTTCCGCTGATTATGAGCGGGGCCGCAACGTGCCCCGCTCAATCACCCGGCAAGGGAAGATACGTGCTTCGGGATACCGGGCGGGGTCCTTCAACATCTCCTCGACCAGATCGACGGACGAGGTGATGATCTGCTTGATCGGCTGGTGAATGGTCGTCAGATTCACGCTTTCCCAGCGCGACATTTCCATATCGTTCAGACCGATGATGCCGATATCGATGCCCGGCTTCAGCCTGTGATCCGACAGGGCGGACAACGCCCCGATCGAAAGGATGTCATCGCCGCAGAAATACCCATCAGCCGGAGCCCCTTCCAGGAGTCGCAGCATCTCGGCGCGCCCGGCTTCAAACGAATAGTTGTCGGCGAAAGAATGGGACACTTCCAGGTCGGTGTATTTTTCGACCTCTTCCATAAACCCGCGATACCGGTCCATGGCCGAAGTCGCATCCTTGGGGCCACCCAGATATCCGACACGCTTGTAGCCGCGTGCCATCAACTCACGCGCGGCCATGCGACCGCATTCCACGTTGTCGATCCCCACGACGTGGACTTCGGGCGAGGTGGCAGACCGACCGAACGTGTGCACAACGGGGACGCCTGCATCGTGAAACGCCTTGGCAAAGCTTGGCGGCAGAGTGGACGAGGCGACAATCACCGCATCAACCGAATACTGCCGCAGCATCCTGACCGAATTCGCGGGCTCCGTTTCGTCCGTCAGATTGACAATCAGCGGGCGCAGCCCGCGTTCCTGCAGGGCGCGGGTGAACTGGTCGAACACCTCAAGAAATATCGGGTTGTGAAAGTTGTTGGAAATCAGCCCGATCAGCTTGGTCCGCCCTGTCGTCAGAGAGGATGCAAGCGCGTTGGGGCTGTACCCCAGTTCCTGCGCGGCTTTTTCGACCTTGCTGCGGGTCTTGGCCGAAACCGACGCGCCCTCGGTAAACGTGCGCGAGACCGCCGAGCGCGAGACGCCGGCAAGGGCTGCAACATCTTTGAGCGTGACACTCATGATTGGTGTCTGTGGATTGGGGGGAGGCTAGGAAGTAATTTCATAGTAGCACTATGCACCTTTGCACGAAACTTGCAATCGGTTGCAATGCGGCGGTTGCAGTGGCGCAGATGATGGCGTTAGTCCCTTGAAGCAGGCGGCGTGTCATGCCCAAAAAACGCATAAGTCTGGCGCGCCCTCAAGCTCATCGTATGTCAGCCGTCCAGCACCGCGTCCGCAGCCGTTTTGAGAGCAAATGAGATTATGGGCTGCGATACATTGTGCAGCCTGACCTCTCCCAGGGGAACGGCGTTCGAACAGGCGGGTTCAATGTCCTTTGACACGACGATCCTGTGGTTTGCCGACTTCCCGTATTCACCAAGCCGGGCCGCTATATTGGCGGCCTGACCGATGACGGTGAAATCCAGCCGCTCGCGAGAGCCGACATTGCCATACGTCACCCGGCCATAGGCCAACCCGATCGAGCAGTCGCAATGCGCATCTGAGCCCTCCCCGCGCAGGGTGGCCAGTTTTTCCACGATCCCGATGGCCGAACGCTGCGCATTGGTGCGGGCGGCGGCGGCATCGTCGCCTGCCGGAAACACCGCAAGAACCGCGTCACCGATGAATTTCAGAACCTCGCCACCGTTTTCGTGCACGATCCCCGAAACCGTTTCGAAGAAATCGTTGAGCAGGTTGATATAGGCTGATCGGCCCAGTTTCTCTTCAAGGCTGGTAGAATTGCGAAGGTCGCAGAACATGATGGCGGCATCGATTTCGTCGCCGTCGCCGCGTCGGATCTCGCCGCCTAGAACCCGTGCGCCCGTGCGTTTGCCGACATAGGTTTCCAGCAGTACCTGCGCGTTTTCGCGCTGCATGAACACCTCGTAAAACCGCGCGATTACGGCTGAGCATTCAAAGACCAGCCCGAGGTTTTCGGTGGTGAACCCATCCGGGTGATCGCAGGTCAGGGTCAGCACATTGGTGCGCCCGTCCGAAAAGCGCAGCGGCATGGCAACGTAATCGGTGGCGCCTTTTGCGCGCAGGTCTTCCATGATCGGAAAGCTGTTATGGGGGTTATCGTCGTTCAGCCGCTGACGTACCCCGCCCAGCCCGTTTGAGACGTGGCGCAACGGGCTGTTGATATAGGCGGGGTGATCGTGAATTTCATAGGTCGGGACGTTGGTCGAAATCTCGGCCGCGCCTTTTTCCCAGATGTAGTGTTTTCCCGCGATCAGCGGGTGCAGGGACCAGGCCAGAATGCTGAGGCGCTGAATGTGAATGCCATGGTCCAGCATCTTTTCCGCGAGGGCTTTGGTAAAGGCTTCGGGTGTTTCGTTCTCTGATGCGCCGCGCATCAGCCAATCGATCAGAGGGCCGCTGATGTTGCCATCCTGCGGTTCGCGAAGCGTGTTTTCCCCTAGATCCAGATCGGTATACGCATTGCGCATGAACCCGATGTGACCTTGTATGGCGGCGCTTTCGGGCAGGGCGTCCTCATACGCCCAGACGGAATTTCCCAGGCGCTCGCCAGCCAGAATCACATCATGATAAGTCGCGGTGCCTTTGAATGGGCAGAAGGTCTGCAATTCGGTTTCATCGCTCAGATCAACGCAGACATCCTCGCGGGGTATGTAGATCGTCGGCGCAAGGCGTGTTTCATACATGACCTTGGCGTTTGCGCTTTCCGCCAGAAGGATCTGATCGCGGTATATCGCAATCCGCCCCTTCAGCCGTTCGACCGAGATTCCATATCCTTTGGTTTCAGGTGTGGCGTGGATGTTCATCATCAACCTCCGCTGGCGCAGGTCTTTATAGGATGGGCCTTCACCGCCGGTTTTCCAAGGGCGTTAACGATGATTTGCAGAATTGTGCGCGGCAATGCCTGCGGATCAGACCATCTGAATGACGTCTTTTTCGATCGAAAGCATATAGCCCTTTTTGGCAATATTCTTGACCAGCAATTCGCTGACCATCTGATTGCCCAATGCATCACGCAGCCGCTTGATCCGGGTGGCACCGGCGGCCTCGTCGCAGTCGGCGGCATCCCTGCCCGAAATCATCGCTTCGATCTGAGCGCCGGACAGAACCTCGTCATCAAGCCGGGACTCGGCCAGAACCGACAGGGTTTCCATCGCCGCCGGGGTCAGTTTGAAATCCATGTTGTTGAGATAGACGGTGTTTTCCTCGCGGCTGATCAGCAGCGACGTCACCTGAATGCCCGTCCGTTCGATCTGCGCCATGCGCCGGTTCAGCAGCACGAGCATCACCAGAAACACCAGGGCCGAGATCAGCATCGCGCTGGCAAAGACCAAAAGGACAAAGATCACCATCCGGTAGCTGGACAGCGTGTCGGCAAATGCCGTGCCGGATTGGGCCAGAATCTCCAACAGGCGAATCTCGGTTTGCGAAGTCAGATCGGACTCGATGAACAGGCGCTCGACACGGGCGTTGAAGGCGTTTGCATCTGGCAGGGTCCAGAACAGGAAGACGGCCGCCGTAACCAGAATCAGGACAATCGCGGCAATGCCCGCGCCAACTAGCCGCGCACCGGATCGCCGGGCCTCAGAAACGGAGAAAGAATTTTCCGGCATTTGCCTTCCTTTGATCCAATCCTTCGGGTCCGAATACGGATATGACGTTCAACAAGGTCCAGCCCGAAGCGCCGAGGCGTTGGGCGACCTCGGATTTGGCCTGTCCCTTGTCGCAGGCTGCAACCTGCATGACGCCGTAATGCAGCCGCAGGGGGTTGTCCTGTTTGGCCTTGTAATCCGCATAACACTGGGCCGCCGCCGCAGTGGGTCCCAGCGATATCAGGGCCATGAAGGCCAGAGAAGTGAGGATCTGTTTCATAGGCCGCATCCTGCGCATGAGGTGGCCGGAAATTCAATATCTCAAGGGGTTTGCGACGCTGATATCGGATAACAACCGCCCGTTATTGCTTGTCCGGCATGGTCGGCCCCAGGTTCTGGTCATCAAGTTCCCGGCCGTGAGCAGGCCGCCCGCAAAAAGACAAAGGACAGGCATAATGCACAGGAAATTCATTGCGCTGATCGTTGCGACCGCCATCACGATAACCGGCATTTCCGTGTCACAGGCGCGCGCAGCCGACACCAGGGATCTGCTGGGCGGATTGGCGGCGCTGGCCCTGATTGGGGCAGGTGTTCACTACTACAACAAGGAAAGGCGCGCGGATCAGGCAACACGGCAGCACGCTCCGGTCTACCAGCCCCCCGTCGTCGATCACTACCCGGTGCGCCCGCGGCCGCAGCGGCTGGCACGATATGACCTGCCGCAGCGGTGCCTGCGCACCTTCAAGTCGTATTCGAACAAGCGCCCCCTGCTGACGCCGAAATGCCTCGGCAAGCATTACCGATATTCCGATAGCCTGCCCCGCCAGTGCGAAGTTGGTTTCTGGGATGGCAAAAAGGTCAAGCGGGCATACGAACCCGCATGCCTGCGCCAGCAAGGATACCGTGTGGTTCACCAGTAACGTGTTTCGAGCAGGAGCGGCGCCACAGAAGCGCCGTGCAGGAGAGGGTGGCGCAGGCTGCCCTCTCTTTTTTCTTGCGGTATTGGCCGAAAAGCGCTTTGCCGGAAGTATGACACAACCGAATTTCGATCTGGAACAGGCGCTTCTGGCGCGGGGGCATATCAGGGTTGCCGGCGTTGACGAAGTCGGGCGCGGCCCGCTGGCCGGACCTGTGGTTGCCGCTGCGGTCATCCTGAACCCCGATGATATCCCCGAAGGTCTGAACGATTCCAAAAAACTGACCGCAAAGCGCCGCCAAGCGCTGGACGTTGCGCTGCGCGAACGGGCCGAAATCGCGTTGGGCGAGGCTTCGGTGCCGGAAATAGATGAACTCAACATATTGCGTGCCTCGCATCTGGCCATGACGCGCGCGGTTCAGGCTTTGGACCCGGCCCCGGATTTTCTGCTGATCGACGGCAACATGATTCCGCGCGGGCTGAAACTGCCGTCCCAGGCGGTGGTCAAGGGGGATGCCCGATCGCTGTCGATTGCGGCGGCCTCGATCATCGCGAAAAACCGGCGCGATCGGGTGATGGTGGATTTGGCGCAACAGCATCCCGGCTATGGGTGGGAGGCAAACGCCGGATATCCGACAAAACAGCATCGCGACGCGCTGCAAAATCTTGGTGTCACCCCACATCATAGACGTTCGTTTAAACCGGTCCACAATATCTTGTATCAAGAGTAAATCGTAAGTTGCTGATTCAAAAAAGAAATTGACGGCGAATCGTCTTTGACTCATCCTTGTCTCAACCAAATGAGCGCAAAAGCGCCGTGGAACCGAGGCAGTGAAATGACCACAATCAAGACAAAGGGCGCGGCGGCGCTCCCTATAAACACGATTCTATCCGGCGACTGCATCGATGTGATGAACAGTCTGCCTGAGGCGTCGGTGGACCTGATCTTTGCAGACCCGCCATATAACCTGCAACTGAAAGGCCAGCTTCACCGCCCTGACAACAGCCAGGTGGATGCCGTCGACGATCATTGGGATCAGTTCTCCAGCTTTGGTGCCTACGACCAGTTCACGCGGGACTGGCTGAAGGCGGCGCATCGCCTGCTGAAGCCGAATGGCGCGATCTGGGTGATCGGCTCTTACCACAACATCTTCCGCGTGGGATCCGCCCTTCAGGATGCCGGGTACTGGATTCTGAATGACGTCGTGTGGCGTAAATCCAACCCGATGCCGAATTTCCGTGGCAAGCGGTTTACCAACGCACACGAGACGATGATTTGGGCGTCCAAGCGCGAAGGTGCGAAGTACACGTTCAACTACGAAGCTCTGAAGGCCCTGAACGAAGGCGTGCAGATGCGCAGTGACTGGGTGCTGCCGATCTGCACCGGGCACGAGCGTCTGAAGGATGAAAACGGTGACAAGGCGCATCCGACGCAAAAGCCGGAATCACTGCTGCACCGTGTTCTGATCGGCTCGACCAATCCCGGTGATGTCATTCTGGACCCGTTCTTTGGTACGGGCACGACCGGTGCTGTTGCCAAGATGCTGGGACGCGAGTTCATCGGGATCGAGCGCGAGGAAAGCTATCGCAAGGTTGCCGAGAAACGCATTGCCAAAGTGCGCAAGTTCGACCGTGAAGCGCTGGAGGTCAGCGCCAGCAAACGCGCCGAGCCGCGTGTGCCGTTCGGCCAGCTGGTCGAACGCGGTATGCTGCGCCCGGGCGAGGAGCTGTATTCGATGAACCAGCGCCACAAGGCCAAGGTTCGTGCGGACGGAACGCTGGTGGGCCAGAACGTCAAAGGCTCGATTCATCAGGTCGGTGCACATCTGGAAAATGCGCCGTCCTGCAACGGCTGGACCTACTGGTGCTTCAAGCGCGACGGCAAGACGGTGCCGATCGACGTGCTGCGCCAGCAGATTCGGGCCGAGATGCACAACTGAATTTACCAATACCGCCGGTGCCTGTGGCCTGACACAAGGCACTAAGCCTTGCCCCGCCGTTTTCGGCGGGGTCTTTTGTTTTGCGCCGCACGATGCTTGGATGGCAACAATTCCGGTTTCCAGCCGTGCAACAACGGAGCAGCAACCATGACGGACACCACGGCCAGCACATCCCGATTTGACCGTTTTTTCTTCACGAAACCGGACAGTTACGATCTGGACAACAAGTATACTCTGGCAGCGATGGAACAGCACAAGCGCGAGGGGCTGGAACTGGCAGTACGCGCGCGGTGGATCGCGATGGGATTGACGGGAGTTCTGCTGATCTTTCTGAACCCGCACCCTGAGGTTTTGTATTACCATTTCATTCTGCTGCTGATCTGCGCAAATGGCTGGCTGATCCGGCGTGCTGGACGAGTGGGGCAATCGCGAATCGAACTGCTGCTGATCTTTGTTGATCTGATGATTATGACCCTGGGGATGATCATCCCAAACCCGTTCAGCGACGATGTCCGACCATTGGCCATGCAGTACCGGTTCGATAACTTCCAGTATTTCTTCATTATTCTGGCTGCGGGTACGCTTGCCTATTCCTGGCGTACCGTTGTTGCGCTGGGCACCTGGACGGCGGCCATGTGGACAGTCGGCTGGATCATCGCCTGGTGGGTGGCAACGCCCATTCCAGGCATCAGCGAGCGGGTGGCAGAAGCCCTGAAAGGGTATCCGGATGTGGCCGAACTGCTTGATCCCAACAGCTTCATGGTGTCGCAGCGCGTACAGGAGGTGATTGTCTTTCTGATGGTCGCAGTGACCCTTGGCGTATCGATGCGGCGTCTCAACCGGCTACTGCTGAGCAATGCGGGGCTTGTGCGCGAGCGGGCCAATCTGTCGCGGTATTTCTCGCCAAATGTAGTCGACGAGTTGAGCCAGAATGACGAACCGCTCAAGCAAATCCGTAAGGAAAACATCGCTGTCCTGTTCATCGACATTGTCGGGTTCACCAAGTTTGCGGCCGGTCGTGATCCTTACGAGGTGATCGAAGTTCTGCGCGGGTTTCACGCGCGCATGGAGACCGAGGTGTTTCGGCATCACGGAACGCTGGACAAGTACCTTGGGGACGGGTTGATGGCCACGTTTGGTACCCCGGTGCCCACATCATTGGACGCTAGCAACGCGGTGGCCTGCGCCCGCGACATGGTGGGTGTGATTGATAGATGGAATCTGGAACGGCGGCGCGCGGGTGAGCCCGAGATCCATGTGGGGATCGGCGTTCACTATGGTTCGGTGGTGCTGGGAGATATCGGGGCGAACCGGCTGGAATTCGCGGTGATCGGAGACGCAGTCAATGTGGCGGCGAAACTTGAGGCGACGACCCGAACCCTGGGCGCGCGGGTTGTCCTGAGTGACGCGGTGTTCAGGCAGGCGAAGCAGGAAAACCAGCTCTCATCGCTGGATGGGTTCACAAAACGGGAAAACCAGGCCGTGCGCGGTGTTGAGACGCCCGTGGATGTCTGGGTACTTTGAGCAGCAAGCGCTCCCGCCGATTTATCCTGCATCGCAGATGCAATCCAAATCGTTGGGCCGGGCAGCACGCCGGGGCGTGCTGCGGTCAGGCTTTGGGCATCGGGTTCCGCGCCTTGTTGTAGGGGCCCCAATCCGTGATATCGGGGTAATATTGACGCCGCCATGCGCGAACCCGCGGGTTCATCACTTGCCGCCAGAATGGCGGGATCATCGCGGCAATGGTCATGACCGGATAGCCGTGTGGCAGTTGGGGGGCGGTGTCCTCGGAATGGTGTTGCAGAAGCGGGAAGCGGCGGTTCGGCTTGTAATGATGGTCCGAATGGCGTTGCAGGTTGATCAGCAGCCAGTTCGATGCCTTTTGCGATGCGTTCCACGAATGGTGCGGGTGGACGTGTTCGTATTTTCCGTCGCCCAGATGTTTCCGGGTCAGACCGTAATGTTCCACGTAGTTCACCAGTTCAAGCTGCCAGACCGCGACTCCGGCCTGCAGCAGGAACAGGCCTAGTCCGGACCAACCGCCCAATGCAATCGCCAGCAGCAGCATCCCTCCTTGCAGGGCCCAATACCGCCAGAACGGATTTGACCGGTCGGTCCAGGGCCGGTCCTTGCGGCCGAGTTTGGCCTTTTCCGCACGGAACGCCGAGACAAGACATTCGCGCAGGACACGGGGATAAAACCGGTGAAATCCTTCGTTGTAACGCGCCGTGACCGGATCGCGCGGCGTGCCCACGTAGCGGTGATGCACCAGCAGATGTTCAGAGCGGAAGTGGGAATACAGAACCATGGACAGCAGGATGTCTCCCAGCCAGCGCTCAAGCCGGCCTTTCTGATGCATCAGCTCGTGGCTGTAATTGATCCCGATTGTGCCCGAGAGCACACCCATGCCGAAGAAAAGGCCGATCTTCGCAGCCACGCTCAGGTGGTCCGTGTGCGTGGCGTACCAGATCAGGCCGAACAATGTCAGGAACTGCAGCGGGACCCAGATTTTAGTCAGCCAGATATACCAGCCAAGCATGGAATCGGGCGTATCCGGGTCGCCATTTTCAAGCTCCATCCCCGTCAAACGGTCAAGCAGGGCAAAGGTCCACCATGTCGACAACGGAACCAGCAGAACCCATGCGCCGCCCAGAACGGCCGTTACCCAGATCACGGGGATCAGAAGGATCGAAAGCCAAAAGGGCAGGGCCGAATGCCAGCGTGACAGGGTGTCTTGTGCGATCATGGTCGGGCTCCGCAAGTGTGGCCCGACACTAGCCGGGCATTGAGCTGTGATTCAACGGCTCAATGGTCGCGCCACAGATCGTAAGCCTTGCGCATGACGGTCGGCAGGTCACCGGGTCGGAATGCGTGTTTTTCAATGATGGTCAATCCCGCCGGGGCCGTGTTTTCAGGCAAGGGCGCCGCCCAGATGCGCAGCACCAGATGGAAATGGGTGAACGTGTGGCGCACTTCCGCTGGCAGGACCTGCCAGTTTCCCGCAAAAGGTGGCGATTCGATCGGCGTGTCGGACCAGTCCGAACCAGGCCAGCCCAGCATCCCCCCCAGCAATCCCTTGTCCGGTCGGCGTTCCAGCAGCATCGCACCATCCCCGCGCTGGGCAATATAGACATGCCCGTATCGTGTGGGTTTCGGCATTTTGGCCGTCTTCCGGGGCAATTCCGCCTGCGTGCCCGCTACGCGGGACTGGCAGGGCGCGCGCAGGGGGCAAATGCCACAGGTCGGAGATTTCGGGGTGCAGATCGTCGCGCCAAGATCCATGACCGCCTGAGCATAATCGCCGGACCGTTCCAGCGGCGTCAGGCCGGCCGCCTTGTCCTTCAACTGTGGTTTCGAACCAGGCAGGGGATCGTGAATGTCGTAAAGCCGGGACATGACCCGTTCGACGTTGCCGTCCAGAACCGTTTCAGGGCGGTCGAAGGCGATGGAGGAAATGGCGGCAGCGGTATAGGGACCGATACCCGGCAGTTTCAACAAGCCGTCATATGTGTCGGGGAACTGGCCCGCATGCACATCAGTCACGATGCGCGCGCATTTCAGCAGGTTGCGGGCGCGGGCGTAGTAACCCAGACCGGCCCATTCCCCCATGACCTGATCGTCAGGTGCCGCTGCCAAGGCGTCAACGGACGGCCAGCGCGCGGTGAAGCGCAGGAAATAGTCCCGCACGGCGGCAACGGTGGTCTGTTGCAACATCACCTCGGACAGCCAGACATGGTAGGGGTCGGGGCGGACCCCGGCAGCCCGGTCCGCGGGGCCGACACGCCACGGCATTTTGCGTGCGTGACGGTCGTACCAGTCCAGCAACGTCGTGCTGACGTTAATTTCAGTGATGTCACGCAAGTTTTATGCCTCTCCCTGTCGGGTTTCGCTGGCGCCCGTTGTTCTGCCCATTACAATAGCCGCGCAGGAGTTGGAAACCAGATGCGACCGAGACGTTCGACCACCCGCGGGTTCAAACGGACCGCAACATTGCTGAACAATCAGATCCGTCAGGCCGGTGAAAGCCGGGGGTTTGCCGTATCGCGTCTGCTGACCCACTGGGCCGAGATCGTGGGGCAGGACATTGCGGCCATCGCGCGGCCCGTCAAGGTTGGGTACGGCAAAAGTGGGATAGGGGCGACGCTGACCCTGCTGACCACCGGCCCGCAGGCGCCGATGCTGGAAATGCAGAAAGAACAGCTGCGCGGCAAGGTGAATGCGGTTTATGGCTATAACGCGATCAGTCGCGTGCACATCACGCAGACCGCTCCGACAGGATTTGCCGAGGGGCAGGCCAGTTTCGACCACAAGCCGAAGCCGGCGAAACCCGAAATCAAACCCGAAATCGCTGCCGAGGCAGACAAAGTGTCGCGTGACGTAAACGATGGTGATTTGCGCGCGGCCCTTGAACGCCTGGGCCGCAACGTTTTATCCAGACAAAAACGCTGAGAAAGGGCTGAGAATGAGCCGTATTGCAACCGTAATCTGCGCGGCGGTCGCCGTAGCCGCTGGCGGCTATTGGCTGTCGCTGTCAAATTCCACCCCCGCCAACCCGCTGATCAGCAGCGCCGAGGCGCAGGAAGCCGACCTGGACACCTCGACCATTAAAGAAATGGTGCAGGGGGCCGCAGATGCTCCGGTCGAGATCATCGAATATGCATCCTACACCTGTCCGCATTGCGCGAATTTTCACACCGGGCCGTACAAGCAGCTCAAAAAGGAATTCATCGACACAGGCAAGGTGAAGTTCATCTACCGCGAGGTTTATTTTGATCGCTACGGTCTGTGGGCGTCGCTGGTGTCCCGTTGCGGCGGACCGGAAAAGTTCTTTGGCATCACGGATCTGATCTATGAAGGCCAGTCCGAGTGGTCCCGCGCGGGTGGTCCCGCCGAAATCGTTGACGAGCTGCGCAAGATCGGTCGTCTGGCCGGTATCGGCAACGATGAGCTTGAGGCCTGCCTGCAGGACGGAACGCGCGCACAGACGCTGGTGGCCTGGTATCAGGAAAACGCCGAGCGCGACGGCATCACCGCGACACCGTCATTTGTCGTTAACGGCAAAAAGGTCTCGAACCAGTCTTACGAAGAGTTCAAACAACTGATCGAAGACGAGTTGGGCAACTGATGGCGGCCCCGCTGGCCGGTCTGAAGGTTGTCGAACTGGCACGAGTTCTGGCTGGCCCCTGGGCCGGTCAGACCTTTGCGGACCTTGGGGCCGAGGTCATCAAGGTCGAATCTCCGGACGGGGATGATACCCGCGCCTGGGGACCACCCTTTGTAACGCGGGATGACGATGTATCGGCGGCGTATTTTCACGCGACCAATCGGGGCAAGGCGTCTGTCACGGCGGATTTCAGAACCCCCGAGGGTCAGGAAAAGGTGCGCGCGCTGATAGCGGATGCAGACGTCCTGATCGAAAACTTCAAAGTCGGCGGCCTGAAGAAATACGGGCTGGACTATGACAGCGTTAAACAGATCAATCCGCGTCTGGTCTATTGCTCGATCACCGGGTTCGGTCAAACCGGTCCCTACGCCAACCGGGCCGGGTACGATTTCATCATTCAGGGCATGTCCGGACTGATGTCCATTACCGGTGAGGCGGACGGGCAGCCGCAAAAGGCGGGCGTTGCGACAACGGACGTGTTCACAGGGGTATATGCAGTCGCGGGCGTACTGGCCGCTTTGTATCAGCGCCAGACAACAGGCCGTGGGCAACATGTGGACATGGCGCTGCTGGATGTCGCTGTGGCTGTCACCGCCAATCAGGCGCTGAACTACCTGACAACCGGTGTTGCACCTTTGCGGATGGGCAACGCGCACCCCAACCTGGTTCCGTACCAGGTGTTCGACTGTGCCGACGGCCATATTGTCATCGCCACCGGCAATGACCGTCAGTACCAAAGCCTGTGCCAAATCCTGGGGCTGGCAGAACTGGCCACCGCGCCGGATTTTCTGCACAACAAGGACAGGCTGGCCAACCGTCGAATTCTGATCGCCCGTCTGAATGGCGCAACGGCGCAGCGCAACAAGGCTGAGCTGCTGGCAGCCTGCGAAGCCGGGGGCGTTCCCGCTGGTCCAATCAATACGATGGACGAGGTGATGGCGGACCCACAGGTCATTGCGCGTGGAATGCAGATTGAACTGGACGGTGTGCCGGGCGTGCGCACGCCATTTGTGTTTTCCGATGCCGAGCTTGCCCTGACCCGCCCTTCGCCGAAGCTGGGCGAGGATAACTGATCAGGGCGACGGAGCCGCTTTCAGCACCATGTCCCGGATCAGATCGATTTGGTCCACCTGGAGACGGACAGGCAGGGTGATAACCTTGCTACGAAACGCGGGCGGCAGGCGCACGGCGTCTTTTTCGGTTGTGACCATCTGTGCGCCCAGCAGGCGGGCTTCGTTTTCCAGACGGGTCATCAGGGCGGGTGTCAGAGGCTGGTGATCATCCAGTGCCTCGGCCCGAAGCAGGCGCGCGCCCTGCTGGCGCAGGGTCCGAAAAAACTTCTCCGGATGCCCGATGCCGGCGAATGCCAGAACCGGGGCGTTGTCCCACTCCATGCCTGTTTGCAGCGGTTCAACCGCGCCGGTGGCATGCGGCACGTTCAGACGTTTGCCCCACTGCGCGGAAAATGTGCTCTGTGCGTCGGAATCGCCAAGTGACAGAACCAGGTCCGCGCGCTGCAGACCGGCGTCGACGGGTTCGCGCAGGGGGCCGGCCGGCAGGCACAAACCGTTTCCGAACCCGCGTGCAGCATCCACTACGATGACCGAGAAATCCTTGGCAACGGACGGATTCTGAAAACCATCATCCAGAATGATCGCGGTGGCGCCTGCATCGGCCGCCGCTTGTGCACCAGCTGCCCGGTCCTTGGCCACCCAAACTTCGGCAAAGGCCGCCAGCAACAAAGGCTCGTCTCCGACCTGTGCGGCGGTATGTTTGCCCGGATCAACACGCACGGGCCCATCCAGCGAGCCGCCATGGCCGCGCGAAACCACATGCGGTTCGTGCCAGGCGTTGCGCAATTGTTCGATCATCCAGATCACGGTGGGCGTCTTGCCAGTGCCGCCCGCATTCAGGTTGCCGATACAGATGACCGGAACGCCCGGCCTGATCCCCGGTTCCGAGGCGACACGCCGAGCGGTCGCCGCCGCATAGAGCCGCCCCAGCGGCGCCAGCAACCGGGCACGCAATGCGGGACGGTTGGGCGGGGAATTCCAGAACTCAGGCGCTCGCATGCTGTGTCCTCCGGAGGTCCAGCAGGTCCTGAACCATGTCGATCAGCCGATCTGCCTGTGGGGCGCCCTCGGTCACGATCTGCCATCCGGCCAGGGCCATATCGGCCGCGCGGTCCGGTGCCAGCAATTCCTCGACCGCGTCGCCAAGTTCGGTTGCGGTTCTGACTGTGCGGGCGGCATCCACCATGTCCAGGCGGTCATAGAGCTCCTGATGGCGGTGGACGAACGGCCCATGAATAACCGCCGATCCAAGAGCCACCGCTTCAAGCGGATCATGACCGCCCATGCCTCTCTCCAGCGAACTGCCTGCGAATGTCACGGCGGAAACCCGTTGCCACAGGCCCAGATCCTCGCGCTCGGCGGACAGGATCACCTGTGTTGTGTCTTCGATCGGTTCGCCTTCGTCCCAGTTGACACAGCGCAGGTCCATGGCCGCAAGCCGCCGGTGCAGGGGGGGCGCTTCGGACGCGTCCGCCACATGCAGAACCAGCGCCAGCCTGGGCAGCATCCGCAACGCCTGCCGGTGCGCGCTGAGCACCGAGATGAATTCCTTGTCCTGCACGCATGAGGCAAGCCAGACAGGCCGACCGGCCAGCACGTGATTGGTCTCGATCAACTCGTCTTCGGGCCATGGGCGCGGGTTGGGGCTGATGTGCAGCGGCGGAGATTCCGTGACCTTGGCCGAATGTATGCCCAGCCGCCGGATCTGACGGGCGGCTTCAGGCGTGGTCGTGAGAATCGTGTGAAAACAGTCGAACGTGTATCGGGCAAGGTCGGGCAGCCATCTGGCCCCCCGCGGAATCACGACATCGACTTGAGCTTCGACCAGGATCAGCGGAATGCCGTTTTCTTCCGCTTGGGTGATCAGGTTGGGAACAAGCCCGCCGCCAACCCAAACACCAATGTCCGGTCGCCAGTGTTCCAGAAATCCGCGAACCGCGCCGGTTTGCTCGGCCGGAAGGGAAACAACCGGAAAGGTGCTATCCGCCCAAAGCGCCAGATCGGCGCCGAAAGGGGCGGTAATCAGCACCGACAGGTCAGGACGCGACCGCGTCAGCCTGTGGCAAAACTCATCCACAACGCGCAAGCGCAGGTGGCTGTTGACGTGAACCCAAAGCAATTCGCCGTCCGGGCGCGCCTGCTGCTGTTGCCCTCCGGTTTTGGGCACGCCCCAGGACAGTACCCGATAGGCCGCAAGGCTGAAGGACCTGGGCTTGCTCATACCGTCAGCCCATGCCCGTCCGGGTCAAGCTGTTCGCACAGCAACCTGTAGGTTTCGGCACCCGCCGCGATCACACCGTTCAGGCGCGGTTGGGGGTTGTTGAAGCGCAACGGCTGTCCTTGCCGGTTCGAGCAGATGCCACCGGCTTCGCGGATGATCAGATCACCGGCTGCAATATCCCATTCCCAACTGGGCCTTAAGGTCAGCATCCCGTCAAACCGCCCCTGCGCCACTGCGGCCATGCGATAGGCCAGGGATGGGCGGTAGTTGCGTTTGAAATCGGGCACCTGCCCGTGCTTCCAGTGAACGGGCTTCAGGTTAGGTTTGGCAGCCAGAATTTCGGCGTCATGCAGGCGGTTTGTCTGCGTGGTATGAATCCGCTCACCGTTCAGTGTTGCGCCCTGTTCAGCCGCTGCCGCATACAGGAGGTTTCGCATCGGCAGATAGATCACCGCCGCCGTCACCTTGCCCTGATCCGCGACCGCCAGGGAATGTGCCCAGGTTCGCGACCCTTCGGCAAAGCTGCGGGTTCCGTCGATCGGATCGATGATGAATGTCCTGCGGCGTGACAGCCGGTCGGGTGAATCTTCGGTCTCTTCGCTCAGCCAGCCATAACCGGGGCGTGCCGAAGGCAACATCTGTTCGAGCATCGCGTTGACGGCCAGATCCGCCTCGGTCACCGGGCCGGTGCCATCGGGTTTGTCCCAGCGCTGCGCATCTGCCCCCGAGTATCGGGTGGCGATCTTGCCAGCCTCCCGGGCGGCCTCGATCAGCAGGGGCAGGTCAGTTGCCGGCAAGTGTCATTCCCTCAATCAGCAGCGATGGGACAACCCGTGACAGATAGGGGCGCGCGTCATTTGCCGGGACGATCCGTTTCAGCATGTCGCGCAGATTGCCCGCAATCGTGCATTCGTTGACCGGGTGGGTAATCTGCCCGTTCTCGACCCAGAACCCGGATGCGCCACGGGAATAGTCGCCGGTGTTGGGGTTGATGGTCGACCCGATCATCGATGTCACAAGCAGCCCGTTGCCCATGTCGCGCAACAGGTCCTCGCGGCTTTGGTCGCACTGCGTCAGGCTCAGGTTCCAGTTGCTGGGCGAGGGTGGTCCGGACACGCCGCGTGCGGCGTTGCCGGTGGACAGCATTTCAAGTTTGCGGGCACTGGACAGATCGAGGGTCCAGCCGGTCAGAACACCGTTTTCGACTATCGCCCGGCGGCTGGTCGGCAGTCCTTCGGCGTCAAACGGGCGTGATCCCGAGATGCGCGGGCGGTGCGGATCTTCGATCAGCGACAGATGATCGGGCAGGACCTGCTGGCCCAAACAATCGGTCAACCATGACGCCCCGCGCGCGATTGCAGACCCGTTGGCGGCCGCCAGAAGATGGCCGATCAGCGAGGATGAGATGCGCTCGTCAAACAGGACCGGGAAACTTCCGGTTGCCGGTTTGCGGGCTCCAACCTGCTGGACGGCGCGTTCACCCGCAGTGCACCCGATCTCTTCCGGGCTGCGAAGATCGCTTTGGAAGGTGCGGCTGTCGCCGTCGTAGTCACGTTCCATCCCGGTGCCTTCGCCCGATATTGCGACACAGGATGTCGATCGGCTGCTGCGCAGATACCCCCCGGAAAATCCGTTCGTGGCCGCAAGATGCACCCTGTGTGTGCCATACGCAGCAGCGGCGTCTGACACTTGTGAGACGCCGGTCACGGCCAGTGCAGCAGCTTCGGCCGCCAGTGCGTCCTGCAGCAGGTCTTCGGCCGCGGGCTCGGGGGTTGGGTCGAACATTTCAAGCGAAGGCATGTCCCGTTCGGTGGCCAGCTGGTCGGGATCGGCCAAACCGGTGAACGGGTCTTCGGGGGCTTCACGCGCCATCGCCACGGCGCGTTCGGCCATCGCGCTCAGCGTTTCGGGGCGGCTGTCAGAGCTTGAGACAATCGCCTGACGTTTGCCAAGAAACACGCGCAGACCCAGATCGGTTCCTTCCGAGCGTTCGGCATGTTCCAGAGCACCCTCACGCACTTCGACCGACACCGAGGAGCCGTCAATCACGATCGCATCTGCGGATTCTGCCCCGGCCTTGCGCGCAGCATCAAGCAGGTGATGGCTGATCTCTTCGGGTGTTCGGGTCATGACGCCTCCGCTCTGATTATTACTGGACCTAGCCTTGGACTGCGCGCCCCGCAAGTCCTGCGGCCGGATTGAGCGTGACGAAGCACCGGATCAGTCTGAGTTTGGGGTATTGGTGGGATGTGTGTCCGGTTCGGCAGGGTGGGACGGCACTGTTGTGTTCGCTTTACCCGAGCTGCCGGGGGTCACGGTATTTGCTGAAGTGCGAGGCTGGCACCACAGGCCTTTCAGACCCGTGGTGCCAGTGGCTGGCTTATTTGATGCGCTGGCCGTTCGCCAGAATCTGACCGTCTTCGGTGAACTTGATGGTCGAGTTCAGCGTGTCCGGCGCGTCACCCGGTACGGCCATCAGCCCCATCATCATCCGGGCACCCAGCGCGTCGTTGTCCGAAATCACTCCCATGCCGATCAGCTTGTCGATCAGGGCGTTCGCCCCGACAAGCTGCAGATTCGCTTCGCCGGCGGGAACCGGCATGCCGCCAGGTTGCTGGGTGTTGGTATTGTCGAACGTGAAGTCACCGTCACCGGTCAGGCGGGCACCCACCAGTGAAACCAGAAGCTCGGTGATTTTCAGCGAGTGCAACTCGCCCGGTGCTTCGCCGGTCAGATCTTCTGCCACTTCGGGATCGAAGATATTCATCAGCACCTTGGCCGTTCCGGTGCTATTCAGCGCGATGGTCGCCGGGTCGCGGGGCAGCGCGCCTGCAGGGTCGAAGATTCCCCACAATACATCGGACATGGTGAAGTCGGTCAGGTTCAACCCAAAGGCAAAGGGCTGGATCTCTTCCGATTGCTGAACTGGCAGCTCGAATTTCAGCCCGGCATTGGTCATCGCGATTTCGATCGGGAACGGCAAATCGGCGGTGGTGACGGCCAGCCTGGTGCTGTTTTGGTTGATGTCGTAGGCAATCCGCTGTGCGTCGAGGCTGGCGCCGAACTGGCCGCCTTCGGACTGGCTGCTCATGGAAAAGGCTTCGCCCTTGCTTGTACCGGCGATATTGGTCTGGCCAGATGCATAGGTGAACCTGCCCGAAAAGGCGAAACCGGCCTCGTACAGCGCCGCCGGGTCCGACATGTTGAAGTCGGCCGGTATCACGCTGTCGCTGTCCATGACAAGCTGGTCCAGCTTTCCGTCGATTTTGCCGGTTTCACCGCTTTCGGGATCGTCAAAGGCAAGCCCGTACGTCAGGGCGGTCACTGCAAAGGATTGTTTGATGTCGCGCCCGTCGCGGATTCGCATCTGCGAACTGCCGGTCAGGCCTGTCATCGTCATGCTGGCGTCCAGAATTTCCCGGGGTACTGGCTGGCCGTCAACCTGAATGCTGTCCAGCGAAACCGCCATGGAATTGGCCGTGTAGGTATAGGTCATGTCGTCCGGGGTGCCGGAAACAACCATATCCAACCCATCCAGGGCGTAGACAACATCGGCAGAGAATTCCTCGCCTTCGGCATTGCCGGTGACGCTCATGGGAAAGGAGTCGGGAAAGCCAATGCTGACGGTCCCATCGCCGTTGTCGCCCAGCGTCATTTCCGGGACCTTGATCACGAACTGCCCTTCTTCTTCGGGCAAGGCCATTGCAAGCGTCATGTCCGAGATGGTGGTTACGGCACCGGACACCGACTGTTCGCCGTTTACGGTATAACCCATTTGCGTGAAGTAAGCCTGCCAGTCGGCCCAGACGTCGCTGGCTGTTACGTCGGCCAGCGCCCCCTGGCTGACAACGGCATAAGCCAGAACAGCGCCGCAACTGCGGCGAAGGAAATGCGACATAGGATTACCCTTCTCGATGAATTTTTGCGCATATCGTCGTGCCTGCGGCGGCGGGCGTCAAGGGGGCAGGGCTGGACCAATTCCCCTTGCGCGCGTTACAGAGTCCCCAGACATGATTTCAATGGGGGCAGAGTATTCCGATGCAAGGGAAAACTGTACTGATAACCGGCGCCAGCCGGGGTATCGGCGCCGAAGCGGGGCGCGTATTTGCCGCAGCCGGCGCCAATGTTGCATTGGTGGCGCGCAGTCGCGACCAGATCGAGGCTTTGGCCTCGGCGCTGGGTGACAACGCCATCGCGCTTAGCTGCGATGTCAGCGACTTTGCGCAGGTGGAACAGGTCGTGGCCGATTGCGTGGACCGGTTTGGCGGCCTGGATGTTCTGATCGGCAATGCCGGTGTCATTGAGCCGATCTTTCATCTGTCCAATGCCGATCCCGAGGCCTGGAGCCAGGCGATCGATATCAACCTCAAGGGTGTGTTCTACGGGATGCGCGCGGCGTTGCCCATTATGCGCGCGGCGGGCGGTGGTACGGTTCTGACAATATCCTCGGGCGCGGCTTCCAACCCGGTCGAAGCCTGGAGCCATTACTGCGCGTCCAAGGCCGGAGCCAAGATGATGACCGAGTGCCTGCATCTGGAAGAGGCCCATCACGGTATTCGCGCGATGGGGCTGTCGCCGGGAACGGTTGCGACGGACATGCAGCGGGTGATCAAGGCCAGTGGTATCAACGCCGTCAGTCAGCTGGACTGGAGCGACCATATTCCGGCCGACTGGCCTGCACGGGCCCTGTTGTGGATGTGCACGCCGGGCGCGGATGAGTTTCTTGGGACGGAAATCTCGCTCAGGCAGGAAGACATCCGCAAAAGGGTCGGGCTGACGTGATTGAACTGGATAAGGCCGACGGGTTGTGGACCGTCACCATCAACAACCCCGGCAAGGCCAATGCGCTGACCGGGGACATGCTGGCGCGTCTGGCCGAGATCGCCGAAAGTGCAACACAGGCCCGCGCATTGATCCTGACCGGTGCCGGCAAGGTGTTCAGCGCGGGCGCGGATCTGGACGAGGCCCGGGCGGGCCTGGCAACTTCGGACGTGTGGGAACGCCTTTCGGGCGCCATTGCCGCATTGCCCTGCCTGACCATCGCCGCGCTGAACGGAACTCTGGCCGGGGGCGCGAACGGTATGGCCCTGGCTTGCGATATCCGCATCGCAGTGCCGACGGCGAAGGTCTTTTATCCGGTCATGAAGCTGGGCTTTCTGCCACAGCCATCCGATGCCAAACGCATGACGGCGTTGATCGGACCTGCGCGGACAAGGCTGATCCTGATGTGTGGTCAGAAAATTTTCGCGCAAGAGGCTTATGCTTTTGGTCTGGTCGACAGGATCGTCGAGCCGGATCATCTGATGACCACTGCCCGTGATCTGGCAGCCGACAGCCTTGCGGCCAATCCCGAAATCGCCGCCGGGATCGCAAGGATGTGCCGATGAGGTTGTCCGCCCTGCGCCTGCGTGTTGACGACCCGGATGCTCTTGCGGGGTTTTACCGCGATGCGTTTGGAATGGCCGTGCGGTGGGAAGGTCCGAACCGGCGGGTCGGTTATGCAGGTCAGGATGCGGATCTGTTGCTTATGCCCGGAGGAGGTGGCTATCGGCACGACCGGGGTCAGCGATACTGGAAGATCGGGATCACTGTGCCCGACGTTGATCTGGCCGCCGCCCATCTGCGCCGAATGGGCGTCGATGTCAATGTGGCAAGGCAGTTCCTGGATATCGGATATATGGCACATCTGAGCGATCCGGACGGCTTTGTCATCGAATTGCTGCAGCATGATTTTGACGGCAACCGCCCGGACGGGGCCGCCGATCCAGAGGACCCCTTTGCGCGGGCCCGTATCGGACAGGTAACGCTGCGAACGGGTGATATTGCGTCCGAAGACCAATTCTGCCGGGGTCAGGGCATGCGGTTGTTGTCGATGCAGGATGTCGCGCTTTATGGATTTGATCTGCACTTTTACGCCTTTACGAAAGACGTGCCGCCAAGTGGTGATCTTTGGGCCGTCCAGAACCGCGAATGGCTTTGGAAACGCCCCTATACAACGTTGGAGTTTCAGCATGCCCCGGATGCGCAATTCTCGCCGGTTCCGGATTACCGGGGGCTGGAAATAGAAGGGCTGAGTGCTGCGGTCAGCGATGCCGCCGGGGATCGATGGTTGCCTGCATAGTCAGCGCCCGCGCCGCTTGCCCGGAACCCTGGAACGGAAGCCGGGCGGTCGCTTTCGCACCCAGATCAGAAACTTCTCAAGCCGGGGATGTGCGCGCAGGGCTTCGACCGTACTGTAACTGCGCGCGAGTTCGGCTTCGGTCAGCGTGGCGTGAACTTCTTTGTGGCAGATCTGGTGCAGCAAAACGGTGGGTCCTCCCTTGCCACCTTTGAGTTTTGGGATCAGATGGTGCACGCTGCCGCTCCCTTCCGGGATCGGGCGGTCGCAAAGCGGGCAGATCGGATCGGTTGTCAACATGGTATGGCAGAGTCGCGCCGTCCGAAGCACATGACAAGAGGGCAATGATGGCGCAGGCTGTGGTGATCGGAGCAGGTCCGGCGGGTCTGATGGCGGCAGAGCAACTGGCCCGTGCCGGCCATGACGTGCTGGTGCTTGAGGCCAAACCATCCGTTGCGCGCAAATTCCTGATGGCAGGCAAGTCCGGATTGAACCTGACCAAGGATGAGCCCTTTGACACACTGATCCGGTCCTATGGCAGCGCGGCTGACTGGTTGCGCCCGATGATCGCGGAGTTCGATGCGCACGCCGCGCAGGAATGGGCGCGCGATCTGGGGCAAGAAGTGTTTACCGGCTCGACTGGTCGCGTGTTTCCGAAGGCGATGAAAGCATCGCCCTTGTTGCGGTCCTGGCTAAGGCGATTGGATCCGTCCGGGGTGCAGATCAGAACGCGCTGGCGCTGGCTTGGTTGGGAAGGACAAAAACTACTGTTTGAGACACCCGGTGGTCGTCAAAGCCTGTCCAGTGACGCCACGGTGCTGGCACTGGGCGGGGCCAGTTGGGCGCGACTGGGATCGGACGGTGCCTGGGCGACGCATCTTGCGCAGAAAGGCGTGCCTCTGGCCCCGTTCGCCCCATCGAACTCGGCCCTTTCGGTTTCCTGGAGCCCGCATATGCAGCCGCATTTCGGCGCGCCGCTTAAATCAGTTGAATGGCGCGCCGGTGATCTGCGGTCTCGGGGAGAGGCGACCCTTTCGGCGACGGGGCTGGAAGGGGGCGGGTTGTATGCCTTGACCCCGGCGTTGCGCGACGGCGCGGAATTGCAGGTCGATCTCTTGCCCGATCTGGCAGAGGATGTGCTGCACCGCCGGTTCTCGGACAAAAAAACCAAGACGACGCTGTCTCAGTGGTTGAAAAAGAGTTTGCGATTGCCGCCGCAGAAAGTCGCATTGTTTCACGAAATGACGGCGGGGCAGTCACTTACGCCAAAACAGACTATCAAAATGCTCAAGGCTTTGCCCGTGCGTGGCGCGGAATTGCGCCCGATGGACGAGGCGATCTCGACCGCAGGTGGTGTTGTCCGCGCGGCTTTGGACGACGGGTTGATGCTCAGCGCCATGCCCGGCGTGTTCTGTGCGGGCGAAATGCTGGACTGGGAGGCTCCGACCGGCGGGTATCTGTTGACTGCATGTCTGGCGACCGGGCGATGGGCAGGCAGATCGGCGACGGAATGGCTGGAACGGGCAGGGTGAACTAGCGCGACCGTGCCAGCATGGCCAGACGGATCATTGCCCGTTCGACCAGTGCCAGCGCGGGTGCGGTCTGACCGGCTGATCGCAGGGAAAGGTCCGTATCGGTCAGCACCGTCAGCGCGGTTTGCAGTTTTTGCGCACCCCAACCCTGTGCCTGCCGCAAAATCCGGTCGCGGCGCTTGCCGTAAACAGGCGGGCGCAGCTTGCCGATACCCTGCGCTGCACCGCCCGGATCTGAAGCGCAGGCATAAAGCGTGCGAAAATGCCGTGTTGCCCCGATGCACAAGGTGACTGCGTTTGTGCCCTGCGCCTGCAAACGGCGGAGCAATGGCCCGATTTCGTCCGTTCGTCCTTCGGCAACCACATTCAGGACATCGTCCAACGCCGCTTCGGTCGAGCGCGGCGCGCAGGATTCGACATCTTCGATGGTCAGTTCAGAAGGGTCGCCGCGCTTGTATAATGAAATCTTTTCAACGGTCTGGGTGAAATCCCCCGGGCTGAGCGCAACCGCCAGTTCGGCCAGCGCCGACATCGTGTCGCGGGGGATGTTCTGAAGACCTGCTTCGGACAGAATCCGTTCAACCTCGGCCCGGGAAGGCGGATCGTCGTAGATACCCACGGCATAGGCCGCCGGATGGGTTTCGAACGCCTTGCGAATTTTCGAACTTGGTTTGAGCTGACCGGCGGTCACAACGATCTGCGCGTCGCCAAGCGCCCAGTCTTCCAGCGCTGACAGAATCGCAGGCGCTGCGGTCTCCGTTGCATCCTCGACAAACGCGGCCCGGGGGCCGGGAAAAAACCCAACCGCCTTGATGGCATCCAGCAGCAAGGCCGGATCGGCGCGCAATTCCGATCCCGGGATCCGGGTCAGCCGCATCTCTTCCTCGGCGGCCGGGCCCAGAAGGGCCGCCAGAACCTGCTGCCGTTTTAGCGCAACACGCATAGCATCCGCGCCATAGATCAGCAGCCCGGCCTTGTCCGCGTCGGGCCTGGTAAAATACCCCTCGGCCTCGCGCGGGCTGAGCTTCATGTGGCCGGACCTGTGGTGGCGTACAGGCGATTGACGATCTGATCCGAAAGCATCACCATCAGACGTTCCTTGGCCGCGCGTTCCCCGGCCAGGGTCGAGACGGTTGAACCGGCAGCCGAATAGGCCACGAAATTGGTCTCTGAACCTGATGCAACCACCTGCCCTGTGGCTTTCGACACAAGCGTAAAGTTGGCCCGGCCATTAATGGTCAGGCGGTTGATTTCGTTGGTCGTTGTGATGGCCGCAGCCAGAGTCGTGGTCGCGACCTGAACATTCAGGTCGTAATCCTCAACCTGTTCCGCGCTGCGCCCCAGACGCTGTTCTAGGTTCTGAACCAACAGATAGCTGTCGACGTCATTCGGGGCAGACACGACAACCTTCCCGTACAGCGCTTCGCCTGTACCGCCGGGGGCATAAACCGGCTGGAAGCCGCAAGCGGCAACAATCAGAGAAGCTGCAAGCGGCAGCATCCGCCACGATTTGAGATCAAACAACGACATTCACGATCCGGCCCGGCACTACGATCACTTTCTTCGGCGCTGCACCGTTCAGCGCCTTTTGCACAGCTTCGGTGCTGAGCGCGACTTTTTCAACCTCGTCCTTCGCCAAATCCTTGGACACGCTGATTTCCGCGCGGCGCTTGCCGTTGATCTGAATCGGCAACGTGACCGTGTCGTCGATCAGCATCGTCTCATCTGCGACGGGCCATGGGGCGACCGCCACCAGACCTTCTCCGCCCTGATGCGCCCAGATATCTTCGGCCAGATGCGGTGTCATCGGCGACATAAGCTGTGCCAGCGTTTTGATTGCCTGCTTCTGGGCCGAAGCCCCTGCCTTGGATTTGGCCAGCGTGTTTGTGAAGGCATAAAGCTTGGCGATGGCCGCGTTGAAGCCGAAGCTTTCGACACCCAGCGACACATCGCGGATGGTTTTATGCATCTCGCGCAGCAGGTCCTCATCACCTTCGCCTTTTGCGTCCGGGTCCATCGCACCGATCTTGTCGCAAAGGTTCCACACGCGATTGAGATGCTTGTAGGCCGCTTCGGCCCCGGCCGCGGTCCATTCCACATCCCGTTCAGGCGGCGAATCGGACAGCACGAACCAGCGGGCTGTGTCAGCACCGAAGGCAGAAATGATGCTGACCGGATCGACCACGTTTTTCTTGGATTTCGACATCTTGGCCGAGGGGATGATTTCAACTGCGGTGCCATCTGCCAGTTTGCCGTCGGTCACATCCTCGGGCAGGTGATAGATCGGGCGGCCGTTGGTATCACGGGTCTGGTAGATTTCGTGTGTCACCATGCCTTGGGTGAATAGCGCATCAAACGGCTCGATGGCTTTTTTTGGCAAGTGGCCTGTGATGTTCATCGCCCGTGCGAAGAATCGGGAATAGAGCAGGTGGAGAATCGCATGCTCGATACCGCCGATATACTGATCGACATTCATCCAGTATTCGGCTTCCGCCATATCCGTTGGCGTTTCTGCACGCGGGGCGGTGAAACGGGCGAAATACCACGACGAATCGACAAAGGTGTCCATCGTGTCGGTCTCGCGTTTTGCCGGGGATCCGCATTTCGGGCAGGCGCAGTCACGCCAGGTCGGGTGACGGTCCAGCGGGTTGCCAGGTTTGTCGAACGTGATATCGTCAGGCAGGCGGACCGGCAGGTTTTCTTTTTTCTCCGGTACCACGCCGCAGCTGTCACAATGAACAACGGGAATCGGGCAGCCCCAATAGCGCTGGCGGCTCAAACCCCAGTCGCGCAGGCGGTATTTGGTGACGCCTTCGCCCCAACCGGCCTTTTCGGCAAAATCGACGGTGGCGTCGATCGCCTCGTCACCCGTCGCCTCGGTCAGGCCCGCGAAGTGATTCACCCAGCGAACTTTTTCGGTCTTGGGCGGGACAAAAGCGATCTTGTCGACCGGCGTGTTGTTATCCAGTGCAAAGAAGGTGTCCACCACGGGCAGGCCATATTTGCGGCAGAAATCGAGGTCGCGCTGGTCATGCGCCGGGCAGGCAAAGATCGCGCCGGTGCCGTAATCCATCAGGATGAAGTTGGCGATCCAGACCGGCAGTTCCCAGTTCGGGTCCAGCGGGTGTTTGACGCGAATGCCAGTGTCATAACCCAGCTTCTCGGCGGTCTCAATCGCCTCTTCGGTCGTGCCGCCTTTGCGGCATTCGGCAACAAATTCAGCAACTTCGGGGCTTTCAATCTCAAGCTGCTTGGCAATCGGGTGGTCTGGTGAGATGCCGACAAAGGACGCGCCCAGCAGCGTATCGGGGCGAGTCGTGTAGACGGTGATCGGCTCGCCGCCATCTGTACGTTCAAAGCCGAATTGCAGGCCGCGCGACTTGCCAATCCAGTTTTCCTGCATCAGGCGCACCTTGGCGGGCCAGTTCTCCAGTGTGTCCAGCGCGTCGAGCAGTTCCTCGGAATAGTCCGATATCTTGAAGAACCACTGGGTCAGTTCGCGACGTTCCACCAACGCTCCGGACCGCCAACCGCGCCCGTTTTCCACCTGTTCGTTGGCCAGAACTGTCATGTCGACCGGGTCCCAGTTCACCACGGCGTTTTTGCGATACACCAGCCCGGCTTCGAGCATGTCCAGGAACAAGGCCTGCTGCTGGCCGTAATATTCGGGGTCACAGGTTGCGAACTCACGAGACCAGTCGATCGACAGACCCAAGGGCTTCATCTGCCCGCGCATGTCGGCGATGTTTCCGTAAGTCCAGTCTTTCGGGTGGCCACCAATCGCCATCGCAGCGTTTTCCGCCGGCATCCCGAACGCATCCCAGCCCATCGGGTGCAGCACGTTGTGGCCGGTCGCCAGCTTGTGCCGGGCGATCACGTCGCCCATCGTGTAGTTGCGCACATGCCCCATATGGATTCGGCCTGACGGGTAGGGGAACATCTCAAGCACGTAGTATTTCGGCTTGTCCGCCTTGTGGTCGGCGGTGAAGATCCCGGCCCTGTCCCAGGCCTCCTGCCATTTTGCTTCGATTTCGTTGGCCGAGTAGCGCGACATGGTGCGGTCCTTCGTGAATGAAAACGCCGGGCATGAACCCGGCGTGGTAATATTGCGATTTGCGGCGGGTGGCTAGAACTTGTTGTCCGCAATGCGTAGCTGGCGTGCGCGGGACAGGATCGCATCCTCGACCGCGCGGGTGGTTGCGGCACTGACCGGAGCACCGCCACTGGTTTGCAGCGAGACAGTCAACGAGCGCGCCGCCAGCGCCGGGTCACTGATATGGACCGTCGCCCGGTACGAGCGCCCGCCACCCGGCGGCTTGCCATAGCCGGTCACGATCACACCGGTAAACGGGTCAACTTCCTGTACTGGAAGGAAATTCAGCACATCCAGCGAAGCGCGCCACAAATAGCGGTTCACATTTGTGACCTGCTCGGAGTTGTTCGGTCCGAAGACATCCCAGATCGTTGTACGGCCCGGATCGCTGAGTTCGCGTTCGTCTGTCGAAGAGCCATCGACAGTCAACGAGCGTGCATCCCCCGGCAATGGCTGGCTGCGCCCGCAGGCGGCGACAGCGGCGGTCAGTATTATCAAACCCAGAATCGTTTTCAGGCGCATCGTCGACAGGTCCTGCTTCATTGGTTTTGCGTTGTTGGTTGATACTCCTAGACAAGGCGCAGTGCAGCAACAAGCCTATTCTTTTCTTATATTGGCGCAGAATGCGGGTTCCGGGGGTGGAAATCGACTGTGGCATCCTTGCACCAATCCGGGGCCAATGCAGGCGACGCAATTAAGGTAAGCTTGCGCGAAGGGGGCAAAAAGAGCGAAACGGTGTCCGTGCTGAGACATGTGCTGAGGCATATGTCGAGTAGAAAAACTTTTGAAACCGAGGGAAACAAGATGAAAAAAGTTCTCTTCGCATCGACCGCTCTGATTGCAACCGCAAGCGTTGCAGCGGCTGATGTTCGCTTCAGCGGTTACGGCCGTTTTGGTATCGGCTACCAGGAAGACCGTAGCTTCTCGACCTCCGCCGTTGTCCGCTCCGTGACAGCCGGTGGTGCTGTCACCACCACAACCCTGACTGCATCGGTTCAGGGCTCGGACACCATCCTGGTATCGCGCTTCCGTCTGAACATCGACGCAAACGTTGAAACCGACGGTGGCGTAGAGTTCTCGGGTCGTGTTCGTCTGCAGGCTGACGAAAACGCGGCAACCGGCGAAGCCAACTCGGCTGGCCTGAACGGCGCACGTTTCTCGGTCATCTACGGTGGTCTGCGTGTTGACGCCGGCAACGTATCGGGTTCGTTCGACAACTTGGCAAACTACTACGGTAACGAGCCTGGCCTGGAATCGTTCATCGGTCAGTACTCGGGCGTTGACTACAGCTTCCTGTCGTACTCCTCGACCGGTTCGGGCGCAAACGCTGTGTTCTTCCAGTACGCAGTTGGTGATTTCGCCTTCGGCGCGTCGTACGACCAGGTTGACACTGTGACCACCACAATCGGTACCGTCGCAGGTGGCCCGGCTCTGACAACCGTCACCGGTTCCGGCGACCGTTGGGACGTCAGCGCGACCTACAGCTTCGGCAACATCACTGCCGCTGTTGCTTACGGTCAGACCGACGTTTCGGGCGGTGGCAGCAAGCCTAGCCTGGCTGTTCTGACCCTGGGTGGCGAATGGGGCGACTTCTCGGGCACCCTGTTTGTTGCTGACGATAAAACCCGCGTAAGCGGCACCGACGGCACCGCATACGGTCTGTCGCTGGCCTATAACGTTGGCGCAGCAACCACCATCACCGCAGCATACGGTGACGGTTCGGCAAGCAACGACACCCGTCAGTATGGTATCGGCGCTATCTACGACCTGGGCGGCGGTGCATCGCTGCGCGGTGGTGTAGGCAGCTCGAAGCCGGGCGGCGGAAGCAGCACCATCCGTGCTGACTTCGGTGCTCAGTTCAACTTCTAAGTTGATCTGAAACCGCAAGGTTTGAGGGCAGGTCGAAAGACCTGCCCTTTTCTTTTGTGCCGACTTGGTGTTTGTCTGCGCAGGTAGGCAGATTGAGGAACCCCATGTCGCTGCAGGAAATCACCGACCGTATCGCCAAGGCGGAAATTGCCAATGGACGGCCCGCCGGCGCGGTAAAGCTGATCGCCGTTTCCAAGGTTCAGCCCGATGAACGGGTTCAGGCGGTGCTGGATCAGGGCCATCGGTGTTTCGGTGAAAACCGGGTGCAGGAAGCAGCAGGAAAATGGCCCGCCTTCAAAGAGCGGTACGATGGCATTGACCTGCATCTGATCGGCCCGCTGCAAACCAACAAAGCACGTCAGGCGATGGAACTGTGCAACGCGATCCACTCGGTTGACCGCCCCAAACTTGCCAAGACACTGGCGCGTCTGGCGCAGGAACTGGGCCATTGCCCTGACCTTTTCATTCAGGTGAATACCGGGGAAGAGGAGCAGAAGGCCGGAATCATGCCTTCAGATGCGGATGCGTTTGTTGCCGAATGCCGTGACCTCGACCTGCCAATTCAGGGATTGATGTGCATTCCTCCGATAGAGGAGGAGCCTTCGCTGCACTTCGCCCTGCTGGCAAAGATCGCAGCACGAAACGGTTTGTCCGGGTTGTCCATGGGCATGAGCGGGGATTTCGAGAAAGCCATCGCGCTGGGTGCAACGCATGTTCGCGTCGGTTCGGCAATTTTTGGCGAGCGGGTCAGGCCGCAGGGATAATCAATCGCGTGCCTTGGGCGACACGCCTGGCAATCCATTTCAGATGGTCCCGGCGAAAGGCCACGCAGCCTTCGGTGGGAAACCCCTGTCGCCGCCATTGATGAATAAAGATGGCCGAGCCGCGCCCTGGAATCGCGTCGGGCCAGTTCCAGTCAACGACGAGCACAAGATCGTACAAAGGGTCTGATCTGCGCAGTTTCTCGTGGCTGTGGGCGTAGGGCGCCCGTACCAGATGGTTATAACCCGCATCCTGCATGTCGTCAGACCAAAGATCCCCCGGACCGATCGGACGCGCCCATGGCACGGGCCGACAGATGCGGTCCGGCCGGTACAGCATGGCCACAATCCGGTGCGTTCCAACCGGTGTTGCGCCGTCGCCTTCGCGCTTGTCCGCGCTGATCCCGCCTTTCCCGATGGTGCAGGGGAAGACCCGGCCCAGAAACCGGACACCGCGCGGCGTCAGCACAAGATCAATTGGTGTCACAGCAGATGGCCTGACTTTGCCGCCTTGGTCGCCAGATATCCCCGATTATGCGCCGTTTCACCAACCTGCAGCGGTACCCGTTCGGTTACGGCGATTCCTGTTTTCTCCATCATCGCAATCTTTGCCGGGTTGTTGGTCAGCAGGCGGACTGCATTGAAACCAAGGGATTTCAGGATATCCGACCCCAGGCGAAAATCCCTCTCGTCATCTTCAAACCCGAGGCGGTGATTGGCCTCGACCGTGTCAAACCCTTGATCCTGCAGGAAATATGCGCGCATCTTGTTGGCCAGCCCGATGCCGCGACCCTCCTGATTGAGATACAGCAGGACGCCGGCACCTTCCGTGCCCATCTGGGCCAGGGCCCCGCGAAGCTGCGGGCCGCAGTCGCATTTCAGGCTGCCCAACAGATCGCCTGTAAAACAGGCCGAGTGCAATCTGGCCAGAACCGGCTTGCTCCGATCCGGGCGTCCGATCTCGATGGCGTAGTGTTCTTCTCCGCCGTCTTCGGGGCGAAAAATGTGCAACCGGCCTGCCTCGGACACTTCCATTGGCAGGCGCGCTGCAACGACTTCGTGCAAGGCGCTGCGGTCGGCCAGATGAGGTGCCGCGCGCGTATGATCAATGCAGGTCAGTCCATGCGCTGCCGCAAAGGCGCGGCCGTCTTCAATTGCGGTGACAACAGCGGAAGGCAATAGGCGGGCGGATTTCGTCAGTGCAATCGCGATCCGGTGCAGATTGGCATGTCCCTGACGCTCGGACATCAGGGGGCCTTTCATCGGTGCGTTCAGATCGTCTGACGGATCGGCGACGGCCTGCACCCATCCAATATCCGCATCCGCCGGAAGGATCACGCGCGCCAGATCGCCGTCATAGGCCCGCGCCTTGAGCGTTTCCGCCCGCCGTCCGGTGATCGTGACAACCGGGTCGCTTCCAAGACCCCTGAGATCGGCAAGCCTTTGCGCGCTGAGTGTTTCCGACGCCAGAGCCAACACGCTAAGCCCGCCGTCATCTGTCAGGACCACAGGCAGGCCCATGCGCAGATCTGCCCGCGCCCGTGCCAGCAATTCCGAGATGTCTGGAATGAGACTCATCCGTGTTATCCTATAACGTTTCGTCCATCAGGTAGCCTGATCCGCGGAAAATGTGAAACATTTCCTATACGTCAGACACGAGGTCGTGAGACAGTTGCAGCAAATCTTGTTGATTGCATATTCCACACGCAAGTGATGCAAAAGGCATAGGAGGACGGGAACATGGCTCAGCTCAAGAAAATTCTGCTTGTGGATGATGACGAGGATCTGCGCGAAGCTCTGAGTGAGCAGCTTGTGATGACCGAGGACTTTGATGTCTTCGAAGCATCCGACGGGTCGTCAGCCATGGAGCGCGCCCGTGAGGCGATCTACGATCTGGTGATTCTTGATGTTGGCCTTCCTGACACCGACGGGCGCGAACTATGCCGCCTGATGCGTAAACAAGGTGTCAAAAGCCCGATTCTGATGCTGACTGGCCATGACAGCGACGCCGACACCATCCTGGGTCTGGACGCCGGCGCAAATGATTACGTCTCGAAACCGTTCAAATTCCCGGTTCTTTTGGCTCGCATCCGTGCCCAGCTGCGCCAGCATGAGCAATCTGAAGATGCGGTGTTCGTCCTGGGCCCCTACACTTTCAAACCGGCGATGAAGATGCTGATCACCGAAGAGGATCGCAAAATTCGCCTGACCGAGAAAGAAACCAATATTCTCAAGTTCCTGTACCGGTCCACCGACGGCGTTGTTGCCCGTGACGTGCTGCTGCACGAGGTCTGGGGCTACAATGCAGGTGTCACAACCCACACGCTGGAAACTCATATCTATCGCCTGCGCCAGAAGATCGAGCCCGACCCGTCCAATGCACGCCTTTTGGTCACAGAATCGGGTGGCTATAGACTCGTTTCGTAACTGGGTGTGGATTGAGGTGGATCAAAGTGATACTCTGTAAACATATTTAAGGTGATCGTATCCCGCGCATGTCCGGGTCATGACATGTACCTCCCTGTTGGACTGCCGGGCCTCCGGGCCCGGCTTTTTTATTGCAACCGAAGGTTTACGTGTGAATTTCGGCGCTCCGGCCGTGTGGTTGCGCGCTGGCATTATGTTAAGTCAGTTGCCTTTCCAGCGGTCTTCATACTCTCCGAGCAATCTGGACATCGCCAGCATTGACGCGAAAAGCCGGGCGTAAACGTCCCGTGACAACATCGGTTTGTTGTCGTCCAGCAACTGCACGAGATCGCTCACACCTTCGGCAAAAGTGTCGCACACCTGGTGGTCCGCGATCGTGGGGTCCAGCGTCCAGATGCCGTTCTGATCGTAGTACGCTGCAGGCTGCGGTTCGTGTTCAATCATGGTGTGGCCTCATTCATCCGATGCACACCTGTGACCGCGACATACAGCGGGCAAGCCTGTTGGCAGGAAGTCACAAGGAATTGGCAAACTCGATAAAGCGATGAAGAAAACGAGCGCCTCATATCAAATTACATGCGGGTTCTTTTTCTCATGGCACCCTGACCACCGGGGCGTTAGGTTGCACCAACCGCGATACAGGAGACCTTCCACATGCCCTTCACAATTGCCACATGGAACATCAACTCGGTCCGGCTGCGCGAACCTATCGTGTTGAAATTGCTGCGGGAAGAGGCCCCCGACGTTCTGTGTCTGCAAGAGTGCAAGTCACCGGTTGAAAAAATCCCGACCGAAGGGTTTGCCGAGTTGGGCTATACCCATCTGATCGCGCGGGGTCAGAAAGGGTATAACGGCGTTGCCATCCTGTCGCGTCTTCCGCTGGAGGAGGTGGGCGACAAGGATTTCGCCGGGCTGGGTCATGCCCGCCATATCGCCGGGCGGCTGGAAAACGGCGTGGTGATTCATAACTTCTATGTCCCGGCAGGCGGCGATGTGCCGGACCGTGAGGTGAACGAGAAATTCGGTCAGAAACTGGATTACCTGACGGATATGCGGGACTGGTTCCATTCGAAGAAACCCGAAAAATCCATCCTGGTCGGTGATCTGAACATCGCCCCGCGCGAAGATGATGTCTGGTCGCACAAACAACTGCTCAAGGTGGTGTCGCACACACCCATCGAGGTTGAACAACTGGCTGAAACGCAGGATGCGGGCGGTTGGGTCGATGTCACACGCAAGGACATCCCCGAAGGCCAGCTTTTCAGTTGGTGGTCCTATCGTGCGCGGGATTGGGATGCCGCGGACAAGGGACGGCGGCTGGATCATGTCTGGGCGACGCCCGATATTTCGAACGCGGGCCATTCCAGCCGCGTTCTGCGCGAAGCGCGCGGTTGGGAGAAACCCAGCGACCATGCGCCTGTCTTTGCGACTTTCGACCTTTGAACCCGAAACTCTACTATTGGTTTCTGCCCTTTGTGGTTGCATATAGAGGCCAAGTTCGAACGAGAGAGTGTAAGCCATGGAACTTCTGAACGCCGCAGCCGGCGCTGATGTCACCGATCTGATCAAGGACGGAACCGAGGCCACGTTCATGGCCGATGTTGTTGAAGCGTCGCAGGAAACTCCGGTCATCGTCGATTTCTGGGCGCCGTGGTGCGGGCCGTGCAAGACGCTTGGACCCCAGTTGGAAGAGGCCGTGACCGCCGCCAAGGGCGCGGTGAAGATGGTCAAGATCAATGTGGACGAGGCCCAGATGATCGCCTCGCAGATGCGCGTTCAGTCGATTCCGACCGTCTATGCGTTTTTCCAGGGCCAGCCCGTTGACGGGTTTCAGGGCGCGGTGCCGGGTTCCGAGGTCAAGGCGTTTGTGGACCGCGTGATCGAAGCGGCCGGTGGCCAAAGCCCGGGCGGACAGTTGGATGATGCCGTTCAGGCCGCCGAAGAAATGCTGGCCGAAGGGGCTGCCGTCGATGCGGCGCAGACCTTTGCCGCCATTCTGGGCGAAGATCCGAACCATGCCGGAGCCTATGGTGGTTTGGTGCGTGCGCATATCGCGTCTGGCGATCTGGAACAGGCCGAAGCCATCCTGAACGGGGCACCGGTCGAAATCTCCGGCACAGCCGAGCTTGAGGCCGCGCATGCCCAGCTGGAACTGGCCAAACAGGCAGCCGATGCAGGCCCGGTGGCCGAGCTGAGCGCCGCCGTCGAAGCCGAACCCGGCGACCATCAGGCCCGGTTCGATCTGGCGCAGGCCCTGCATGCCAATGGCGACGTCGAGGACGCGGTGGCGCAATTGCTGGAACTGTTCCGCCGGGACCGCGAATGGAACGACGGAGCCGCCAAAACCCAGCTGTTCACGATTTTCGACGCGCTCAAGCCAAATGACCCTGTGGTTCTGAACGGGCGGCGCAAGCTCAGCTCGATGATATTTGCCTAATTCCGGATCAGGGCTACACTCGGATACATGATGCATCCCGCTGATCTGCCGGAAACGGTATCCGTTTTTCCATTGCCCGGGGCGCTGCTGTTGCCCCGTTCACGCCTGCCGCTGCACATTTTTGAGCCGCGTTATCTTCAGATGCTGGACGACGCGCTCAAGACTCAGGAACGGCTGATAGCCATGGTTCAGCCGAATCCGTGCCAAAGCGATGAAAGCAAGCTGCACCAGATCGGATGTGCCGGGCGGGTGACACAGTTTTCCGAAACGGAAGATGGCCGATATCTGATCACACTGACCGGGATTTCGCGGTTTCGGGTCAAATCCGAACTGGATGCATTTACGCCCTATCGACGGTGCTCGGTCTCGTGGGATGGGTTTGACCGCGATCTGGGCAAGGCGGAACAGGATGACGGGTTCAATCGCACAAGGTTTCTGAACCTGCTGGAGCGATTCTTTTCATCACGCCATCTGTCGACGGATTGGGACACGTTGAAGGACGCAGATGATGAGTTGCTGGTCAACTCTCTGTCGATGCTGCTGGATTTCGACCCCGAGGACAAACAGGCTCTGCTCGAGGCGCCCTGTCTGCGCACCCGACGTGAAACGCTTGTGACGCTGATCGAATTCGCCCTGCGCGGCGGCTCTAACGAGGAAAAACTGCAATGAGCGAACCCGACACCACTTTTGATCGCCGCATGCTCGAGGCGCTGATCTGCCCGCAATCCCATACGACGCTGCATTATGATGCCGAAAAGCAGGAGCTTGTGTCGAAAGCCGCGAATCTCGCCTTTCCGATCCGCAACGGCATCCCGGTGATGCTCGTGGATGAAGCACGAGAACTCGACTGATCGTCTCAGGGTGCCCGGCGGCGTTTTAGATCGCGCGCCCCTGCAGCAGTTTTGGCAGGTCTCCGGTCAGCCCGGCGGCCTCGCGCACAAAGCCCCGGCGCAACCCGGGCATAGAGCCGACGATGCCCATGCCGATGTCGCGACCGATCCGCAGCAGCGGGTTGTCGTTGGAAAACAGCTTATTGAACACATCCGTCGCCATGGCCAATGCTGCAGTGTCGAACCGCCGCCACTCCTGATAGCGTTCCAGCACCAGAGCCGAGCTGAAATCCTCGCCCCGCCGTCCGGCCAGCGTCAGCACCTCGGCCAGCGCGCCGACATCACGCAATCCGGCGTTTAATCCTTGCCCCGCGATCGGGTGCATGCCGTGCGCGGCATCCCCAACGAGTGCCAACCGCTCGCCGATGAAGGAATTGGCGATGGTCAGGTTCAGCGGGTAGGTGAACCGGTCGCCCTGCAAACGGATGTCGCCCAGGAAATCCCCGAACCGGGGGCGCAGGACCTGCAGATAGTCGGCTTCTGACAGGGCGTTGATGCGCCGGGCCGTGTCGGTCCGTTCACTCCAGACAATGGAGCTGCGATTGCCGGTCAACGGCAGAATAGCCAGTGGACCTGGTGGCATGAAGAACTGGTGGGCAATGCCGTGATGGGGCAGGTCATGTTCGATGGCGCAGACCAGCGCCGTCTGCCCATAATCCCAGCCGGTGCGCCTGATGCCCGCCCGCGCGGCAGTGCCGCTTCGGCGCCCGTCGCATCCGACAAGCAGGCCGCCGGTCAGAACAGAGCCATCGTCAAGTGTCAGTGACACGCCCGTTGCATCGCATTCCTGCGCTACGACTGTCTTCCCGCTCAGCTGCGTGATGCCATTTTCCTCGGCCATCGCCTCAAGAAAGGCGCGACGCAGATGGCGGTCTTCGACCATGTAGCCCATCGGGCCTTCTTCGATCTCGGCATGGTCGAAATGCATGAAGAAGGGCGACGGGCCGGCCCCGGCATGCCCGTCGGTGACCTTGATCTCGAGCATCGGTTGCGCGTGCCCGGCAACCCTGCTCCAGACGCTGGTCGCCGCCAGTAATCTTTGCGAAGCAAGCGCAAGTGCGTAGGCCCGGCCGTCAAATGCGGCGTCCTTGCGCACGGTCTCGGCCAGCGCGTCGATTACCGTTACAGAATGCCCGGTCTGCGCCAGTGCCAGTGCCAGTGCGGGGCCGTTCAGGCCGCCGCCAACGATCAGGATATCCGAAGCCTTAGTCATGCCCCGCAATATGCGCGCCCTTTCGGGATTGTCCATGTGCGGTCGTGTCGCTACCGTCCCCTCATCGTAGATAAATGGAGGTGAGGGATGCAGGAGTGGCTGACCATGACCGCGTGCGATCTGGGGCGCGGCATCAGAATGGGGCAGATCGACCCTGTGGATCTGACCGAAACCTATCTGGCGGCCATCGACGCGCATCCGCATCGTGATCGTATTTATGCCCGCGTTACCCATGACCGCGCCCGGGCCGAAGCCAAGGCCGCAAAGGAACGAGCTGGCTTGGGGCTGCGCCGATCCTTGCTGGACGGTGTGCCAATCAGCTGGAAAGACCTGTTTGACACGGCAGGCATCGCAACCGAGGCAGGCACGGCCCTGCTGAAAGGTCGCGTTCCGGATGCCGATGCCGTGGTCGTGCGCAACGCCACCGCCATGGGAACGGTGTGTCTGGGCAAGACACATATGAGCGAGCTGGCCTTTTCCGGCCTTGGACTGAATCCCATCACCGGTACGCCGCCCTGTATTGATGATGAAGAGGCGGTGCCCGGCGGCTCATCCTCGGGCGCGGCGGCTTCGGTAGCGTGGGGCCTGGCGGCTTGCGGGATCGGATCGGATACCGGCGGGTCGGTACGCATCCCGTCGGCCTGGAACAATCTGGTGGGCCTGAAAACAACAGCCGGACGCGTCAGTCTTGAGGGCACTGTGCCATTGTGCCTGCGGTTTGACACGGTTGGGCCGCTGGCCCGTTCGGTCGAGGATGCTGCGCACGTGCTGGCGTTGTTGGAAGGTGGCACTCCCGCCGACTTGCGGGGGGCCAGCCTGAAAGGGCGGCGGTTTGCCGATCTGCAGAATGTTGCCAGGGATGATTTGCGGGACGGCCCGCGCAAGGCGCTTGAGGAAGCCCTGAACCGACTGCGGGAGGCCGGCGCGCAAATCGTACCGCTGGATGTTCCTGAACTGAACGACGCCATGGGTCTGACCAGTGTAGTCTATACGACAGAAGCGTATGGGCTGTGGCGTGACGTGATCGAAGCGAACCCCGATGCCATGTATCCGGAAATTCTGGAACGATTCCGCATCGGCAAGGCGCATTCCGGCCCGGACTACGTAGCGGCCTGGTCCAGGCTCAAGGCCTGCCGCAGCGCATGGGACGCCGCAACCGCCGGGTTTGACGCGGTTCTGGCCCCGACGGCACCCATTCTGCCGCCGAATCTGGACCGTCTGATGACCGACCATGACTACTACGTCACCGAAAATCTGCTGGCCCTGCGCAACACGCGCATCGGCAATCTGATGGGTTTGGCTTCTCTGACTTTGCCCACCGGAACACCCGGTTGCGGATTGATGATGCTAGGCTATCCCGGTTCGGAAGAAGCGCTGTTACGGCTGGGATCTGCGGCCGAATCCGCGTTGGCCTGAATGCCACAATCCCCTGATTCGGCACCTCTTTGTCTGGACGAGGCGGGGTGCGCCCTGTAATCTGCCAAAAAATCGGGACAAAAGCGATCCCGGCATTGAGGCAGTTGATATGAATTTCCCCGAGCGGTTTTCGGACCTACCGGCATATGCATTCCCGCGTCTGCGCGCCCTGTTGGATCACCATCAGCCGGGCGGTGAGGTCATTCATATGACTATCGGCACGCCCATGCATAATTTCCCGGCGTGGGTGACGGATATCATCGCCGAAAACGCTGCTGATTTTCAGGGATATCCGCCGAACGAAGGTTCGCCCGCGCTGCGGGGCGCGATCACCGATTGGATCGAACGTCGTTATGGTGTTTCGCTTGATCCCGAAACCAACGTGATGGCCCTGAATGGCACACGCGAGGGTCTGTATAACGCAGCTATGGCGCTGTGCCCGGAGCTGAAAAACGGCCAGCAGCCGATCGTTCTATGCCCGAACCCGTTTTATCAGGTTTACATGGTCGCCTCGATCTCGGTCGGGGCGCAGCCGGTTTTTGTTTCTGCCACGGCCGCCACAGGGCACTTGCCGGACTATGCCGGTCTGCCCGAGGACGTGCTGAACCGAACTGCGGTGGCCTATATCTGCTCACCCGCCAACCCGCAGGGCGCGGTTGCGTCGCGGGACTATTGGGCTGAACTGATCCGTCTGGCCGAGAGATACGATTTCCGCATCTTCGCCGACGAATGTTATTCCGAGATTTACCGCGACGAAGCTCCGACAGGTATTCTGACCGTGGCGCAGGAACTGGGAGCGGACCCTGAGCGGATCGTCCTGTTCAATTCGCTGTCCAAGCGATCCAATCTGGCCGGACTGCGTTCGGGTCTGATTGCTGGTGGACCCGAGACGATCAAAAGGGTCAAACAGCTGCGGGCCTATTCTGGCGCGCCTCTGCCAGCGCCTTTGCAGGCCGCTGCCGCCAAGGTCTGGGCGGATGAGGCACATGTAAGGGAAAACCGCGCGCTTTATCAGGATAAATACGCCATTGCGGATGAGGTGTTCGCTGGCGTGCAGGGCTATATGCCGCCTGAGGCCGGGTTCTTCCTGTGGCTACCGGTCGAAAACGGCGAGGAAACAGCGTTGAAGCTGTGGCAGGAGACAGGGGTGCGTGTCCTGCCAGGCGCATATCTTTCTCAAGGCGATCCGGGACAGAACCCGGGCGAGCAATTTATCCGGGTCGCCATGGTGGCCCCAAAAACAGAGTTGCAGCGCGGGCTGATCACGCTTCGCGACTGCATCTATTCGTGAGGTACGAGGGCAAAATGGCATCATTGAACGCGCGCAACCGCGATCCTTTACTGGACAGCACAACGCAGGCCGCGATTGAGCGGCGCAGCAAGGAATTGATCGGGATCGCCCTGATCCTGCTTGGTTTTGCGGCAGCGGCAATGATCTGGTCCTACACGCCGGATGATCCGAACTGGATGGTATCGACAGACGCGCCGGTGCAGAACTGGATGGGCCGTATCGGGGCCTCGATCGCTGCGCCTCTGTTCATGATCGTGGGCTGGGGAAGCTGGAGCATCGCTTTGGTGTTGATCGGCTGGGGCATCCGCTTTGCCGGTCACTTCGGCGAAGATCGCGCCGTTGCGCGCCTGATCTTTGCGCCGATCTGGATCGCGGTTGTATCGGTTTATGCAGCGACTCTGGTGCCGGGCGACGCATGGCGCGCCACCCACAGCTATGGTCTGGGCGGCTTGTTTGGCGATACCGTGATGGGTGCGTTGCTGACATTGTTGCCGATTTCCTCGCATTTCATGGTCAAGCTGATGTCGCTGGCGATGGCGGTGGGGATGCTGGCGCTGGGCGTTTTTGTGCTTGGGTTTACCAAAGACGACGTCCGGCGCGGGTTCCGGGCTTTCCTACTTGGTCTTGTTCTGTCCTACGACATGCTGATGAAGGGACTTGGCCGCAGCGCATCTGCCACGGCCCAGGCCGCGCGTGACCGCCGCGCGCGGTGGGAAGATCGCAAGGCCGCCCGGATCGAGGCTGATGACCTCGTGTTCCAGGACGATATGGATTTTGCCGATCCTGTATTCGAAGAGCCTGAATTCGGGCCCGGGCCGCAGAAAACCGGGCTGCTGGCGCGGATGCCCGCGTTGATCCGGCGACCGGAACCGATGCCGGAACCCGAGCTTGTCGACCCTGAACCGGTTGCAGGTTTCGACGAAATGCCGGGAGAGGATCGTATCCGTTCGAAAATTTCGGCAGCCGTCCGCAGCCGCCGGGTCGCCACCGGTGAGATGACGCCCGAACCCGATCCGAACCTTCCGCTGACCAAGGGCCGCGGCAGAGGGCCCGACCCACTGATCCTGAACACAGCGCGGGCCGGAGAATTGCCGCCCGAGCCACCCATTACTGCGGCCGGGTTGCCACCCGAACCGCCGTTGACTTCAGGGGCGGCGCCCGAATGGCAGGCGCCTGAGCCGAACGCGTACGTGCCTGAACCCGATCACATGCAGGGCTTTCAGCCGGAACCCGATTTTGACGACGACGACGTGTTCGAGGACGCACCCGAACCCGCGCCAGAGCCGCGCCCTGCAATGAAAATCCCGGTGGCCGAACCGCGCAAACCGGTCGTGGCACAGCCTGTGCGCCGCAGCCCGCCACCGTCGCGCCGTGCCCAGGCCGAAGCGCAGCCGACCTTGTCGTTCGAGGAACGGCATTCGGATTTCGAATTGCCGCCGCTGGGCCTGCTGTCCAATCCGGCCAGCATTCAGCGCCATCATCTGAGCGATGAGGCGCTGGAGGAAAACGCGCGGATGTTGGAAAACGTTCTGGACGATTATGGCGTCAAGGGTGAGATCGTCAGCGTCCGCCCTGGCCCTGTAGTGACCATGTACGAACTTGAACCGGCTCCGGGCCTGAAAGCCAGCCGTGTGATCGGTCTGGCGGACGATATCGCGCGGTCCATGTCCGCCTTGTCGGCGCGGGTTTCGACATTGCCGGGGCGTTCCGTGATCGGTATCGAACTGCCCAACGAAAATCGCGAGATGGTGGTTCTGCGCGAAATCCTCGCCAGCCGGGACTTTGGCGATGGCAACCACGCGCTGCCTTTGGCACTGGGCAAGGATATCGGCGGGGAATCCGTTGTCGCGAACCTGGCCAAGATGCCTCACCTGCTGATCGCGGGTACCACGGGCTCCGGTAAGTCGGTGGCGATCAACACCATGATCCTGTCACTGCTGTATAAGCTGACGCCGGATGAATGCCGCCTGATCATGATCGACCCAAAGATGCTGGAGCTGTCCGTTTATGACGGCATCCCGCATCTGCTGTCACCCGTTGTGACCGACCCAAAAAAGGCGGTTGTGGCTCTGAAATGGGTCGTGGGCGAGATGGAGGACCGCTATCGCAAGATGTCCAAAATGGGCGTGCGCAATATCGCGGGCTACAACGGCCGTGTGAAGGACGCGCTGGCCAAGGGCGAACTGTTCAGCCGTACGGTTCAGACGGGATTTGATGATGAAACCGGCGAACCCACGTTCGAGACCGAAGAATTCGCACCCGAGGCGATGCCCTACATCGTCGTCATCGTCGATGAGATGGCCGACCTGATGATGGTCGCGGGTAAGGAAATCGAAGCCTGCATTCAGCGTCTGGCACAGATGGCGCGGGCTTCGGGTATTCACCTGATCATGGCAACGCAGCGCCCGTCGGTCGACGTGATCACCGGTACGATCAAGGCGAATTTCCCGACACGGATTTCGTTCCAAGTGACCTCGAAAGTTGATAGCCGGACTATTCTGGGGGAGATGGGCGCCGAGCAGCTGCTTGGGCAGGGCGACATGCTCTACATGGCTGGTGGGGCCAAGATTACCCGCTGCCACGGTCCGTTCGTTTCGGACGAAGAGGTCGAGGAAATCGTCAACCACCTGAAACAGTTCGGTCCACCGGACTACATGAGTGGGGTAGTCGATGGCCCGGCCGAGGAAACCGCTGACAATATCGATGCTGTTCTGGGCCTGAATACCGGTGGAAACACCAACGGTGAGGATGCCCTGTACGACCAGGCAGTCGGGATTGTAATTAAGGATCGCAAATGCTCGACCTCGTACATTCAGCGGAAACTTGCCATTGGCTACAACAAGGCCGCGCGGCTTGTTGAGCAGATGGAAGACGAAGGCGTTGTTTCGTCGGCAAATCACGTCGGTAAGCGCGAAATCCTCGTCCCCGAGCAGTAGGATATTTAATAACAAGGGCAAAGCGCTTATCTGGTGTTTCATGAAACAGATAGCCTTTGCCCTTGCTTTGACACTGGCCGCGCCTGCGGCCTGGGCGGCAGACAAACTGCCATTGTCGCAGATTTCAAAATACCTGAACGATATGAAAACCGTTCAGACGTCGTTCACTCAGGTCAATGATGACGGATCGCTAAGTACCGGAAAGCTTTGGATTCAACGCCCCGGCAAGATGCGGTTCGAATATGACCCCCCCAATGATGCCGTCGTTCTGGCGCGCTCTGGATCGGTGATGATCTTTGATCCGAAATCAAACCAGCCGCCCGAGCAATACCCGCTGAACCGGACACCGTTGTCACTGGTGCTGAAGCGAAATGTAAATCTGGGTGAGGCGAATATGGTGGTGGGGCACGAGTTTGACGGGACCGCCACAATCGTTACGGCGCAGGACCCCAAAAACCCCGACGCAGGCCGGATCGAGCTGATGTTTACAGGCGATCCCATTGAGCTGCGTAAATGGGTGATTCACGACAATGCCGGGGGGCAGACCACGGTCCTGCTGGGCGCATTGGAAACAGACGGACGCTTGAACCAGAGCCTGTTCTCACGCCCGAATTAGGACAGGCCGGGTAACTGCCGGCCTGCGCAATGGTGTCAGACTCGGCAGGACGCCAGCTGGGCCTGATAAAGACGCGCACGCGCATCGACATCATCCGCCACGTTCAGCAACCAGGATTTACCGTTGTAGGTGCCACGCGCAAAGCCGGCGTGACCTTCGTGATAGGCCAGGTACTGGTTGCGGGTGTCGCTGGGGTGGATGCCGTTGCGTTCGTAGCTTTTGTTCATGTACCAGCCGATGAAGTCCGACGCGTCGCGAATGCGATCCCGCTTGGCGCGCCGTTTTCCGGTTTCGCGCTGATATTGCTCCCACGTGCCATCAAGGGCCTGGCTGAAGCCGTAGGCGCTGCTCTGACGGCCTAGCGGGATCACTCCCAGTGCGTATTTGTGCGGGGTTCGTGCATCGTGGCGATAGCGGCTTTCCTGATAGATCGTCGCCATCTGAACGTGAATGGGCACCCCCCATTTCCGTTCGGTGGATTTGAACGCCTTGATATAGTCAGGTCTTTCGCGCGCAATACTGCACGCGTCATTCAATCTGCTGGGCGGTTGCTTGGAACCGCCCCCACAGGATGCCAAAAGCAGCACCCCAAGGAGTACAACTAGAATTCTGCTCATGTGCCTCGTGCCTTTTTTGTTCATTCTAGCGCAGATTGTAGTTTGAGGAAATCACTTTCGTTACAGAACAATAGCCAGAATGACAGGTAATGCCCCCACGGAAAGAAGGGTCGAGACCATGACCATTCCGGCAACCGCGTCTGAATCGGCCTTGAACCGCTCGGCCAGAAGGTACGATGTGACTGCCACCGGGGTGCACATCTGCAAGACCAGCACACCGAATGCCACGGCCCCAAGATCGAACGTCACTGCAACGGTCCAGCCCAAAACAAAGCAAACGCCAAGCTTCAGAACAGACAGCCAGATTGCCTGCCCCAGCTTGTCCGTGGTCAGACGTGCAATCGCGACGCCGAGCGTGATCAGCATCATGGGCACCGCCATTTGCCCCAGCAACTCGAGCGTATTGGTCAGAAATCGGGGCGTTTCCCAGCCTTGCCACAAAAACAGCGCGCCAAGCAGCGTTGCCCAGACCATCGGCTCGCGTATGACTTTGCCAAACGCGCCTTTTCCGGCGACCAGATAGATTCCGTAAGTGAATGAAAACAGGGCCGTGACCGCCAGAAAGATCACCGCATAGCCCAGTCCGGCCTGCCCGAATGCAAAAATACACAGAGGCAGGCCAAGATTTCCGGTATTCCCGAAAATGAGCGGCGACAGATACGTGCGCTGCTCCAGTTTAAAAAGATGAACGGTCACTTTGAAGACCACGGCAAGTGCCAGATTCCCGGCAATGGTGGCCAGCGTGAACCGTGACAGATCCCCGCCCGGAATTTCGGTCTGCATCAGGGCGACGAAGATCAGACTTGGCACGGCCAGTGTCATCGCAAACCGTGTCACGAACTGCAAACGGTACTCGAATCCCAGCCTGACCCAGGTAAACCCAATCCCTGAAAGCAGAAATACCGGAGCGACAATTTCGAACACTGTCAGTATTAGGTTCACAGACTGTTTCCCTGAATTTCAGATCAATGATTGGCATTTTGGCCCGGAAAGAGGTAGTAAGACCTCCGGGGGCTGAAATAATGCTGAAGACAAATGCCAAATACGGCTTGGGCCAGGTGGTCCGCCATAAGAAACATCCCTTTCGAGGGGTGATTTTTGACGTGGATCCGGAGTTCTCGAATACGGAAGAATGGTATCAGGCGATTCCTGAAGACAGCCGGCCGATAAAGGATCAGCCGTTTTATCACCTGTTGGCTGAAAACGACCAATCCTTCTATGTTGCTTATGTTTCAGAACAAAATCTGGTTGCCGACCAGTCCGGAGAGCCGGTTGAGCACCCCGATATTCCCAACATGTTCGGCCCGTTCGAGGATGGCGCGTACCTGCTGCACTTTCATCTGAACTGATGACCGCATAGCTGCCGCCTTCCGGTCGCCGAAACTTAATACCCAAGCGCACATCCGTCTTTTCTGGGGTCACTTGCCCCCTCAAGAACACCGCTTTCACAGATTCGGATCGCCTGTGCACCGCCGAGGGGTGTGTCAGGAATTGAAACAGTGTGGCCAATGTCAGACAATTGTTGCGCTACTGCTTGCGGATATCCGCGTTCCAGTTTCAGTACCCCACCATCGGCAAAGGCGCGCGGCGCATCGATGCTGCCCTGAAGACTCAAATCAAAATCGACAAGATTGGACAGGAATCTGGCGTGTCCGGTCGGCTGGTAGGCCCCGCCCATGACGCCGAATGGCATCACTACCCGGCCGTCCTGTTTCAGCATTCCGGGAATGATCGTGTGCATCGGGCGTTTTCCACCGCCCAGCTCATTGGGATGCCCGGCTTGCAGCGTAAAGCCCGCCCCGCGGTTCTGCAGCAGAATACCATATTTTTCAGACGCAATCCCTGATCCGAAGCTGTGGAAGATCGAGTAGATGAGCGATACGGACATCCGGTCCCGGTCGACCACCGTGATATAGACGGTATCCTTGTGAACGGACTCGGTCAGCGGTGCGGCGGCAGCCATTGCGCTTTTTGGATCGATAAGCGCTGCCAGCCTGTCTGCAATGTCCTGATCTGTAAACCGTTCGGCCCTGGCCATATTATCGGGATCAGCAATGAACCGGTTGCGGGCATCGTAGGCCAATTTGGTGGCCTCGGCCTCGATATGAACCCTTTGCGCACCAAAAGGGTCCATCCCGGCCAGATCAAAGTTCTTCAGAATATTGAGCAACAGGATCGCAGTCGCCCCTTGCCCATTTGGCGGGTGTTCGACAAGGTCCGTGCCTTTGTAGTGCCCGCTCATTGGGTTGGTTTGCGTCCATCTGGTGGCTTGAAAGTCATCCGATGTGTGGACCCCACCCAATGTGTTCAGGGCGGAAATCATGTCTTGCGCGATGTTACCGGTGTAGAATGCTTCGCGCCCGTGACGAGCAATTTGGCGCAGAACCTCCGCCTGACCCGGAGCGCGAAAGACCTGACCTGTTTCCGGGGCCTTGCCATCGATCAGATAGTGGTCGCGGGCCGCACCCTGCAATACAGCCGCGCCGGATTTCCAGTCAAAGGCCACCCGTGCGGCCACCGGAACACCGGTCTCGGCGTAGTCGATGGACGGTTGCAAAATCGCCTTAAGCCCCAGCCGCCCTTCCGTTTCCGCCAGGTGGCAAAACGCATCAACAGCACCCGGAACTGTCACTGCATCCGGGGTGTTCAGGGGCACGGTCTTCAGGTCCTTTGCGCGCAACGCTTCTGCATTTGCTGCTTGGGGCGCGCGGCCTGAACCGTTCAGCGCGCGAATTTCGTTCTCGCCTGCGCGATTGAACAGGACAAAACAATCGCCACCTAGACCGGTCATTTGTGGTTCGCAAATACCCAGCAGAACCGCACCGGCGATGGCGGCGTCCATCGCGTTTCCGCCCTGCGCCAGTATGTCCAGCGCCACCTTAGCCGCCAAAGGATGTGACGTCGCACACATGCCTTCGGTCGCCAGTACTTCGGAACGTCCGGGTTTGTGCAAATCGCGCATGACGGGGCTCTCCTCATTGAACGCGCAGACCGTATCGCGCGGCAGAGGAATGTCCAGTCAACTTGAGGGGAGGTTCCTCGGCGCCGGTCACTGGGTGGGGGCTGTGATGCTAGGCGCCGAGGGAAGCTATCTGAGCTACAAGACCCTTTTGCCAATTATTTGCGGCGCGACAATGTTTCGATCTGGGCCTTATTGTGGCCATTTCGGGTCAATTCGCCTCATCCGGGAAATCGAAGTGCAAAGACAACCTATTGCACCCTTCGCGCCGCTCATAGTGGATGGCGCTGGTCAATTGGTGAATCAGGAACCATCCGAATCCCCCTTCAGGCAGACTCTGTCTGGTTGTGTTGACGTCCGCCGGAATTCCATCGGGCACTCGACACCCCGGCAAAGGGTTGCCGGTATCCGTAATGACAATGACAAGCCAATCCCTGTGCAGGCGGCACCTGACAAGAACACGGGCTGGGGCGATGCCTGCGTAGGCATGTTCGACCACGTTGTTTATCGCCTCGGCCAGCGCGATTTTGACGTCGCTTGCCTTTGGCGCGGGCAATCCGCGCTCGGCGAGGCCGGCGCTGAGACGGGCGATACCCATGCTCGCCTCAGCTTCGGTTGCGGCAAAGCTCAGTTCCAGAAAGTCATGATCATGAACAGAGGCCACGCGAATGGTTTCCTGTGCAACTTTAATCCGCAGCCGGCGTCAGGGCGTCTTCCAGCGTCGCAAACAACCGGAAAACTGTATCCATGCGGGTCAGCCGAAATACTTTCTCGACAAACGGGTGCAGACCCGCCAGATCCAGGCTGCGGTCATCGCCAAGCTGTTTCATGGATGCCACGATGGCACCCAGTCCGCTGGAATCGATGAATTCGACATCCGACAGGTCCAGCACCACCCGGCCCGCGCCGCCGTCGGTCTGATTACGCATATCTTCCTTGAACTGTATCGCAATGGCGGCGTCGATCCGGTCGGCCTGAACCGTGATCACCTGCGTCTCACCGGTTGTCGTACTGATCAGACCCATGTCCGGTTGCCCTCCAGAATGAAAAAACCTCGTAGAAATACGCTAGACGGCAATTCTTACCATTCGGTATTCAGAACCTGGAAAACCAGAAGGAGAATCCGGATGAAGCAGGTCGTGATCGCGGGTGCAGCCCGCACCCCAATGGGCGGGTTTCAGGGCATGTTCGATGGGGTTGCGGCGGCCGATCTGGGTGGCACGGCCATTCGAGCGGCCATGCAGGGAGCCGGAGTACAGACCGTGGACGAGGTTCTGATGGGCTGCGTTCTGCCCGCCGGTCAGGGACAGGCTCCGGCGCGGCAGGCTGGTTTCGCCGCCGGTTTGGGCGAAGACGTGCCCGCAACGACCCTGAACAAGATGTGCGGGTCCGGGATGAAGGCGGCGATGATAGCGTTTGACCAGATTGCGCTGGGTCATGCCGACACCATGGTCGCGGGCGGTATGGAAAGCATGACAAACGCCCCCTACTTGCTGCCCAAAATGCGCGGCGGGGCGCGCATCGGTCACGGTCAGGTGGTGGACCATATGTTTCTGGACGGGCTTGAGGACGCGTATGACAAGGGCCGCCTGATGGGCACCTTCGCCGAAGACTGCGCCGAGGCCTATCAATTCACGCGTGAGGCACAGGACGAATACGCGCTGCAGTCTCTGTCCAACGCGCTGGCCGCTCAGGAAAACGGGGCGTTTGACGGCGAAATTGCGCCGCACGTCGTGCGGGCCCGCAAAGGTGAAGTCACACAAGATATTGACGAACAGCCAAAATCGGCGCGGCCGGAAAAGATTCCGACCCTGAAACCCGCGTTTCGCAAGGACGGGACCGTAACAGCCGCCAACTCCTCATCGATCTCCGACGGCGCCGCAGCGCTGGTTCTTGCCTCCGCCGAAGTGGCCGAGGCGCAGAGCCTGAACGTTCGTGCGCGCATCCTCGGGCATGCCAGCCACGCGCAGGCTCCGGGCCTCTTTACGACCGCTCCGGTTCCGGCGGCGCAAAAGCTGCTGTCCCGCATCGGATGGAGCAAGGATGACGTTGATCTGTGGGAAGTGAACGAAGCCTTCGCCGTCGTTCCCATGGCGTTCATGCGCGAAATGGGTTTGCCGCGTGAAAAAGTGAATGTGAATGGCGGCGCCTGCGCCCTGGGCCATCCGATCGGCGCATCAGGTGCCCGAATCATGGTGACGCTGCTCAATGCTCTGGAAAAACGAAACCTCAAGCGCGGTGTGGCAGCCATCTGCATCGGTGGTGGCGAAGGCACCGCGATTGCAATCGAACGGGTTTGACCCTTCATCTTTTTCCAAATACTCCGGGGGTGAATTGAGCCAACGGCTCAAGAGGGGGCAGCGCCCCCTTACCCACTACAGACGGGATTTCCACCATGACTGCAGACTACACCATGCTGGCCAGAACCATTGCCGCTCTGACCGAAGGCGAAAGTGACGAGGTTGCACTGATGGCCACCGTCGCCTGCGAGGTGCATCATTCCGACGACCGGTTCAACTGGACCGGGTTTTATCGGGTGACCGAACCGGGGTTGCTGAAAATCGGCCCTTACCAGGGGGGGCATGGCTGTCTGGTCATTCCCTTCGACCGGGGTGTTTGTGGTGCGGCTGCGCGCACAGGGCAGGTGCAGCTTGTTCCGGATGTCGACGCGTTCCCGGGGCATATCGCCTGCGCGTCCTCAACCCGATCCGAACTGGTTCTGCCTGTTCACAATGCCGCAGGTGAGGTAATCGCGGTTTTCGACATCGACAGCGATCAGCCCGATGCGTTTTCAGAGGATGATGCCGAATACCTGACGGAGATATTGTCCAAGACTTTCGCGCGAGCCTGATGGAAACGCAGGGGGCGAAAGGCCCACTCTCGGACTTCGACATTTTGCTTCACGCAAAGACCCGCTAAACTCCGAAGCCCTCGAAACCTGGCGGGTCCGGCATGATTCCACACCAATTCTCTACTCAACGGCTTTCGGTCAGCCACTGGAAAGACCATCTTGCCCAACCGCACTTGCGGCGCAAGCTAGCTGACGATCTTGCCGCGCTTCTGACCCCTGCGGTCTTGAAAAACCTGCCGCCTTCCATGCAGCTGCAGGATCAGGGCATGTCGAACTGGATTGATACCCGTCGCGCCGAAAGTGACATTCTGCTGGTGCGTCAAGGCACCGACAATGAGCTGATCGGACTGATGGTGCTGGCCGTCGATACGGAGAGTGATGCGCCTCCGAGTGTCCATATCGGTTATCTGATTGCAGAATCTGCCTGGGGAAACGGCTACGCCTCCGAACTGTTAAAGGGGCTTCAGACCGCAGTGTCGTCAGGCCCGGCCATGCGACTCGTTGCCGGTGTCGGTCGCGACAATCCAGCCTCTGCCCGCGTGCTTCAGAAAGCTGGCTTTGAACTTTGGACGGACCGCTGTTCCGCCACCACCGAGATGTATGTCTGGGACGTCGGCTGATTGACGGTGCCGTCAGGTCTTGTCACTGTATAAGGGTCGGCAGGCCGTTGGTCATGACAAGATACAGGGCCAAGACCTGCAACGTGGCAACTCCGAACAGCCAGGCCGAGAATCCGCGTTTTCGGGACTTGTGCCGAAACAGCCATCGTCCAAGCAAAGCGCCGGGGCTGCCGCCGAGGGCTGCAAGCCACAACAACCTGCGTTCTGGAATTCTGCGCTTGCGCCGCTGCGCCCGGACCTTGTCCCAGCCGAAACACAGCAGGGTCAGACCGTTAACCGCCCAAAGATAGATCACTGCAATCCACATGAGTGGGACATAGCCAATCGGACATGTCGACCCAAGTGAAAAAACGCTTGGAATTTTCACGGAATCGCGTCATCGTGAAAAACGAGGAGAAAATTTCACGAGAATCGGAGTGGCCCCCGTGAACAGCCAGGCCCCGCAAAGCGCGACACTCGGAGCGGACATCCGCGCCCTGCGCAAGGCGCGCGGGCTGACGCTGACGGATATCGCGACACGGCTGGACCGGTCCGTCGGCTGGCTCAGCCAGGTTGAGCGCGACAAGTCCGAACCATCGATCTCGGATCTGCGCCAGATTGCCGAGTGTCTTGGCGTTCCGATGTCGATGCTGTTTGCGCATTCCGCGGCGCCTGCCGCCGAACAGGGCTATGTCGTCCGGGCCGGATCACGGCGACCGATGGGCTCTGGCGAAGAAGGGCTGATCGAAGAACTGCTGTCTCCTGATCTGACCGACGATTTCGAGATGGTGCATTCTACCTTTCAACCCCAGTCTCGCATGCAAACCCCTGCAAATCGCCCGACGCAAGAGGTCGGTTACATGGTCTCCGGGCGGCTTGATCTCAAAATCGGCGATCGTGAATACACGGTCGGTCCGGGTGACAGTTTTCGGATCAAGCACGAGCTCTATCAATGGTCCAACCCCTATGACGAGCCCGCGGTTGCGGTCTGGGTCATCGCCCCGCCGGTATACTGATGAGCTTTGAGGCCTGGACCATATTCGCGCTGTTCTGGGTGGTATTCGTTACCACACCGGGGCCGAACGCGGTGAACTGCATCTCGAACGGGATGAACCTGCCATTTGCCAAGGCGATGTTGGGTGTTCTGGCCATTGTGACTCAGGCCAGCGCGTTTCTGATCCTGTCGGCGCTGGGCGTGACCGCATTGATCGCGGCGTCGCCAACCGGGTTTTTCATCGCCAAACTGATCGGGGCAGGGTTCCTGATCTGGATGGGCGTGCGCGGTTGGATGAACGCGGCAAAGCCGGCACCTGCCACGGAACGTCCAGCGCGGCATGTCTATCTGCACGCGCTGGCCATTGCCACGATCAATCCCAAAAGCGTCGCAGGATACCTGGCCGCGTTTTCGCAATTCGTGCAGCCCGATGTGCCGATCTGGCAGCAAATGTCGGTCATCATGCCAACAGCGCTGGTCATTACGACGCTCAGCTATACCGGCTTCACACTTCTGGGCGCGCTCATGGGCAAGGCGGCGCTGGGCGCGGTGTTCAACATCTGGGTGCGCCGGATCATGGCTGCATGTTTCATCATTTACGGTGTGCTGCTGGGAACCAGCACCACGCCGACAGCAAGGGGGTAATAGAATGCAGACAGGTTCTTGTTTGTGCGGCTCGGTTGCCTTCGCGGTCGACGGTGAGCTTTCACCGCCATCGGCCTGCCATTGCGGTCAATGCCGCAGGCAGTCGGGTCATATCTGGGCGTCCGCCTCGACGCATCAGGACAATCTCAGTTTTTCCGCCAGTGACACGCTCAGCTGGTTTCGTGCCTCGGATATCGCCCGACGCGGCTTCTGCAGCGCCTGCGGCTCGTTCCTTTTCTGGCAACACAATGACGAAGACACGATTTCGATTTCCATGGGGGCGCTTGACGAACCCACGGGCCTTTCGCTCTCAAAACATATCTTTGTCGCCGACAAGGGCGATTACTACGACATCACGGACGATCTGCCCCAACGGGCACAGTAACAGGGATCAAAACGAATGAGTGATTTTCCGACAAAAGCCCGCGTGGTCATTATCGGTGGTGGTGTGGTGGGGGCCTCCTCGCTGTACCATCTGGCCAAGAAAGGCTGGACCGATTGTGTGCTGCTGGAAAAGAACGAGCTGACCGCAGGTTCGACCTGGCACGCGGCGGGTAACGTTCCGACCTTTTCGACCTCATGGGCGATCATGAACATGCAGCGCTACTCGACCGAGCTGTATGCGCGGCTGGGCGAAGAAGTCGACTATCCGATGAACTACCATCAGTCCGGCTCGATCCGTCTGGCGCACAGCAAGGAGCGGATGCAGGAATTTGAGCGGGCGATGTCGATGGGCCGTTACCAGGGCATCCCGATGGAGATGTGGACCCCGGAAGAGGCCAAGGAACGCTATCCTTTCCTTGAAACGCATGATCTTGAGGGCGTGCTGTATGATCCGACCGATGGCGACATCGACCCCGCGCAACTGACGCAGGCGCTGGCCAAGGGGGCCCGCGACATGGGCCAGAAGATCATCCGTTTCTGCCCGGCAACCGGCGTGACCCAGCATGACGACGGCACCTGGACCGTGCACACGGACAAGGGTGATATCGCCTGTGATTATGTGGTCAACGCCGCCGGTTACTACGCGCAGCGTGTGGGAGAGTGGTTCAAACCTTATGGCGGCCGAACCGTTCCCGCGATGGTCATGAGCCACCAGTATCTGCTGACCGACGAAATCCCCGAAGTCCAAGCGTGGTCCAAGGAAAACGGGGGCAAGAAGCTGCCGCTGCTGCGCGACGTGGATATCTCTTACTACCTGCGTCAGGAGAAGAACGGCTTCAACCTTGGCCCGTATGAGCCCAATTGTAAGGGCCACTGGATGACAGAAGATGACCCGATGCCCGAGGACTTCAGCTTCCAGCTGTGGAATGATGATCTGGACCGGATCGAGGACATCGTGACCGACGCGATGGAGCGGGTGCCGCTGATGGCAACCTCGGGCGTGGGCCGCGTGATCAATGGCCCGATCCCTTATGCACCGGACGGTCTGCCGCTGATCGGCCCGATGCCCGGAGTGAAGAACGCGTTCGAGGCGCACACATTTACCTTCGGTATCGCGCAGGGCGGGGGGGCAGGCAAGGTGCTGGCCGAATGGATCGTCGATGGCGCGACCGAGTGGGATATGTGGGCGGTCGATCCACGCCGTTACACCGATTACACCGATCAGGACTACTGCAACCAGAAGGGTCTGGAAGTTTATGGCAACGAGTACGCCATGCACTTCCCCCAGCACGAATGGCCCGCCGCGCGCGACAAGAAACTGTCGCCGGTTCATGCCAAGGTGAAAGAGCTGGGCGGTGTCATGGGGGCCTATAACGGCTGGGAACGGGCCAACTGGTTTGCGCAGCCCGGCGACGACGCGTCGCTTGAAGCCACCCATACATGGGGCCGCTCGGGCCCGTGGGAGCGGCGCGTCAAGGAGGAATGCGAGGCCGTGCGCGACCATTGCGGTGTACTGGATCTGCCGGGGTTCTCGCGCTTCATGGTCAAGGGCGAAGGTGCCGCCGAGGCGCTGCGTGGTCTGATCACGGGTGGCCTCCCCAAGACGGGTCGCATGAACCTTGTCTATATCTCTGATGATCGTGGTCGTATCCTGACCGAGATGTCCTGCATCCGGATGGGCGAGGACGAGTTCGTCATGATCACGGCCGCAACTGCCCAGTGGCATGACCGCGACATTCTGCTGAACGCTATGCCCGAAGGCGTTTCGGTCGAGGATGTGACCACCACCCGCGATACGCTGATCGTCACGGGGCCGAAATCGCGAGAGATCCTGTCGGGAATGACCGATGCGGACCTGTCGACCGGATGGCTGACCCACCAGTCGGCAACGGTCGCCGGGCAACCCGCTTACCTGATCCGCGTTTCCTTCGCAGGCGAGTTGGGTTGGGAGGTTCATGCCCTGAACGAGCACATGCCAGCGATCTATGGCGCCATCATTGACGCGGGTGCCAAGCCCTTCGGGATGTATGCGCTCAATTCTCTACGTGTCGAAAAGGGTTATCGTGCGTGGAAAGGCGACCTGTCGACCGACTACTCGCTTCTGGAGGGCGGGTTGGAACGGTTCGTGAAACTGGACAAACCACAGGACTTCCCTGGCAAGGCTGCGATTCAGAATGAAAAGCAGCAGGGCGTGAAAAAGCAGTTCGTCACCATGCTGGTCGAGGCCGGAGATTGCGACGCACCGTACATGTCATGCCTCTGGCATGATGGTCAGATCGTGGGTGAAACCACATCCGGTGCATGGGGGTATCGCATCAATGCGTCGGTCGCACTGGGCATGGTGCGTCCTGATCTGGCTGCTCCGGGCACCGAGCTGGAGGTCGAAATCTACGGCCAGAAATGCCGAGCGGTCGTGCAGCAGGATCAGCCGCTCTGGGATCCGGAAAACGCACGGTTGCGCGCCTGATCCATCAGGGAAAACTGCGGGTCGGCCAAAAGTCAGGCGGACCCGCAATTTGATGCAACACCGCTGTCGGGCATAATGCATCCGCAAAACCTGTAACGGGGAGAGATGGCAATGACCCAACCGGAGACAATGTCCGGTGTTTACCTGACACGCCATGGCGGGCCGGAGGCACTGGAATGGCGTCAGGATATTCCCCTGCCTACCCCCGGACCCGGGCAGGTTCTGGTCCGGGTGGCTGCGGCAGGCGTCAACAATACCGATATCAACACGCGTGTTGGCTGGTATTCACCGGATGTCACGGGTGCAACGGACGCGGTCGATCAGGATGTCGATGCCGGCGGTTGGGGCGGCGCTCTGCAGTTTCCCAGAATACAGGGCGGTGATTTGTGCGGCATCGTTGAGCGGACAGGGTCCGGCACCGGTTTCCAGCCAAGTCAACGTGTCACCTGTCCGATCAACTTGCCGCGCCCGCGCCCCGGTCAACCCAGCGGTTTCATTGCATTGGGTTCTGAGATTGACGGCGCCTTCGCGCAATACTGCCTGGTCGAGGCAAGCGACCTCTATGACGTGTCCGCGTCACCCCTGTCGGACACCGAGATTGCGGCAATCCCCTGCGCTTTCGGCACGGCCGAAAACCTGCTGACCCGCACAGGTGTAACGGCCGGACAAAAGGTTCTGGTAACCGGGGCATCCGGTGGGGTCGGGCTGGCTGCCGTCCAACTTGCAACATTGCGCGGGGCTTCCGTCTGGGGTGTCACCAGCGCTGCCAAAGCAGACGTGGTCAAGGGACAGGGTGCGATAGATACCTTTGATCGCGACGCCGCCTTGCCGCCAGACATGTTCGATGTGGTGGTCGACGTCGTCGGCGGACCGGCATTCCCGGGGTTGATTCTGGCGCTGAAGCCGGGCGGGCAATACGCCGTTTCCGGCGCCATAGCAGGCCCGATTGTACAAGCGGATCTGCGCGATATCTACCTGAGGGACATCACCATTCATGGCTGTACGCACCAGGCATTCGACGTTTTCGGACGGCTTGTCGAACTTATCAATGCAGGGCGGATCAGGCCGCTTGTTTCGAAGACGTATCCTCTGAAAGACATTGCCCGGGCGCAGGAAGATTTCCAATCCAAAGCGTTTCCGGGGAAACTGGTCCTGATTCCGTAACGAGGTAAGACATGGCAGACATCACCCTTCTGGACGGCTCCATCGGGCAGGAACTGGTCAAACGCAGTGGCGACCGGGCAACGCCGCTTTGGTCAACGCGGGTGATGATGGATCACCCGGAACTGGTGGGCGACGTTCACGCAGATTATTTTCGCCGCGGCGCTACGATCGCGACCACCAATACCTATGCTGTTCACCGTTCGCGCCTGGAACGTGTGGGGTTGGAAGACCAGATCGGAGCGCTGACGGACACCGCCCTTTCTCAGGCAGAACGCGCACGCGCGGGAACCAAAGGGCGCATTGCAGGGTCGCTGGGTCCGCTGCTGGCCACCTACAGGCCCGACCTGCGGCCCGATCCTGAGGACGCCGCTTCGAAATACGCCGAACTTGTCGAACTGATGGCTGACAGGGTCGACCTGTTCCTGATTGAAACCGTTTCGTCGGTACAGGAAGCAGAAGGTGCGTTGCGCGGCACGGTCAACGGCGGGCGTCCCGTCTGGCTGGCCCTGACCGTCGATGACACAGACGGCACACGTTTGCGGTCGGGTGAACACCTGTCGGAAGTCTCACCTCTGGTCGACCGCTTTGCTCCAGAGGCCGTGCTCGTCAATTGCTCGCCCCCCGAGGCCATGCCTGCGGCTTTGCAGATCATCGCAACCATGGGACGGCCGTTTGGCGCCTATGCGAACGGATTCACCGAAATTTCCGAGGGATTTCTGAAGGACGCCCCGACCGTCGACGCGCTTGAACAGCGCAGCGATCTGGGGCCTCAGGTCTACGCCGAACACGCCATGCGCTGGGTGGAACAGGGGGCCACGATCGTAGGCGGTTGTTGCGAGGTCGGTCCGGACCATATCGAGGCACTGGCCGAACAGTTACGCGCAGCCGGGCACAGGATTGTCTGAGGGCACGAGAATGCAAAAGCGGACAGGACCCGAACCGCAAGGATCCGGCAAACAGCATCAGTTCGATATCATGGTTGCGCCGGGATACGTTTTGCTGGAGCTCGCGTCATTGGTCGATGTCCTGCGGATTGCCAACCGCGTTTGCCCGAATCCTCCGTTTCGGTACACCTATCGATCGTTGAAAGGCGGCCCTGTTGAAAGCAGCAGCGGCGCAACCGTTTCAACCGAACCGGTTTCTGCACAACCTGATGCCGACTATCTGTTCGTGATCGGCAATTCCGACCCGGACCTGCCGGACCTGTCACTTGGGCGGGTGGTTTCGGACTATACCTACCGCGGCGCACAGGTGTTTTTGCTGGCCGAGGCCGCCAGCCGCTATATTGACGAGCAAGGCACGGATGACATGGCCACCCACTGGGAGAACGCATCTTTCCTGCGCGAAAGGGGCGCCCGGTTCGAAGCCAAGATGTCCATCGCAACCCAGCAGGGTTCGGTCGTCACCTGCGCCGGAATGGAGGCGACCACCGATGTCGCGCTGGCCGTTATCGGGCGCCATGTTTCGGGCCCTGCCAGGATGACGGTTGCTGACATCATGCTGCACGAAAACATCCGGGACTTTTCCTCGCAGCAGCCGTTTTCCGGGGTTCGGACCACGGCGACCGGGGATGCAAAACTGGACCAGTGCATCAAGCTGATGCAGGCCAATATCGAAGACCCTTTGCCGATCCAGGACATCGTCAAACTGCTGGGGCTGTCGAATCGGTCGCTCGAACGCAAGTTCCGGTCGATCTTCGGAACCACACCAAACGGATTTTACCGCGAAATGCGGCTGGCGCGCGCGAACAATCTGCTTCTGAACACCACCATGAGCGTGCGCGAGATCGGCCTGGCATGCGGATTTCCCAACGGATTCTCGTCGATTTACAAGAGCTTTTATGGAATCACGCCGTTTGTTCTGCGGCGGGAAAAGCGGGCATCTTCGCAAAGGTGATTTTTGCAGAGGACCTGACGATTTTGATGCATTTGTTGTCGCACATCCGTGGCATTTTATCCCAAACCTGACACAGCGGAGACATCAGGATGGTTGATCTTCCCACCAAGGCCCGAGTGGTCATCATCGGCGGCGGCGTTATCGGATGCTCGGTCGCGTATCATCTGACCAAGAAGGGTTGGACAGATGTCGTGCTGCTGGAACGCAAGCAACTGACCAGCGGCACCACCTGGCACGCCGCGGGTCTGATCGCGCAGCTGCGCGCGACCGCCAACATGACCAAACTGGCGAAGTACAGTCAGGAACTCTATGGCTCGCTTGAGGAGGAAACCGGCGTCGCGACCGGGTTCAAGCGCTGCGGATCGATCACCGTGGCCCTGACCGAAGAGCGCAAGGAAGAAATTTATCGCCAGGCCGCCATGGCGCGGGCATTCGGGGTCGAGGTCGAAGAAATCACGAACGAGCGCGTGGCGGAGCTTTATCCGCATCTGAACCTCGAAGACGTCAAGGGTGCGGTTTACCTGCCGCTGGACGGACAGGGCGATCCTGCCAATATCGCGCTGGCGCTTGCCAAGGGCGCACGGCAGCGCGGCGGCATTGTCAAAGAACGCGTGAAAGTCACCGAGATCGTCAAACAGGGCCGCAAGGTGACAGGTGTGGACTGGGTTGCCGATGACGGCAGCGCCTCGGGCCACATCGAATGCGACATGGTGGTGAACTGTGCAGGCATGTGGGGGCACGAGGTTGGCCGGATGGGGGGCGTCAACGTCCCGCTGCACGCCTGCGAGCATTTCTACATCGTTACCGAGAACATCGATGGTCTGACGCAGCTGCCCGTGCTGCGGGTGCCGGATGAATGCGCCTATTACAAGGAAGACGCGGGCAAAATCCTGCTGGGCGCGTTCGAGCCGAACGCCAAGCCATGGGCCATGGACGGTATCCCGGATACCTTCGAATTCGACCAGTTGCCCGAGGATTTCGACCATTTCGAACCGATCCTCGAAGATGCCTGCAACCGGATGCCCATGCTGGCCGAGGCCGGAATCCATACCTTCTTCAACGGCCCTGAGAGCTTTACCCCCGACGATGCTTACCACCTTGGCCTTGCGCCCGAGATGGACAATTTCTGGGTCGCGGCAGGGTTCAACTCGATCGGCATTCAGTCCGCCGGTGGCGCGGGGATGGCACTGGCCGAATGGATGGATACGGGTGAGAAACCGTTTGACCTTGGCGATGTGGATATCAGCCGGATGCAGCCGTTCCAGGGCAACAAACAGTACCTGTTCGAACGCTCGAAAGAGACGCTGGGCCTGCTCTATGCCGATCACTACCCCTATCGTCAGAAGGCGACTGCGCGCGGTGTGCGGCGGACACCGTTCCACCACCACCTGAAGGAACAGGGCGCGGTATTTGGTGAACTGGCCGGATGGGAACGTGCCAACTGGTACGCCAGTGAAGGGCAGGAGCGTGAGTATCAGTACAGTTGGAAGCGCCAGAACTGGTTCGAGAATTCGGCCGCCGAGCACCGCGCCGTGCGCGAGAATGTCGGCATGTACGACATGTCTTCGTTCGGCAAGATCCGGGTGGAAGGTCCGGATGCCGAGGCGTTCATGAACTATATCGGCGGCGGCGACTGCTCGGTGCCCAATGGCAAAATCGTCTATACCCAGTTCCTGAACCGCAGCGGCGGGATTGAAGCGGACGTGACGGTCACCCGCCTGACTGAAACGTCCTTTCTTGTCGTCACCCCGGCGGCGACCCGTCTGGCGGATCAGACCTGGATGCAACGCCATGCCGGCAATTTCAACGTGGTCATAACTGACGTCACCGCGGGCGAAGGGGTGCTGGCCGTGATGGGCCCGAACGCCCGCGCGCTGCTTGAAAAGGTCTCGCCCAACGACTTCACCAACGCAACCAATCCATTTGGTACCGCACAGCAGATCGAGATCGGCATGGGGCTCGCCCGCGCGCATCGCGTGACCTATGTGGGTGAACTTGGTTGGGAAATCTATGTCTCGTCTGACATGGCGGGTCATGTGTTCGAAACACTGCACGAGGCTGGTCAGGACATGGGGCTGAAGTTGTGTGGGATGCACATGATGGACAGCTGCCGGATCGAAAAGGGCTTCCGCCATTTCGGCCACGATATCACTTGCGAAGACCATGTTGTCGACGCCGGGCTCGGGTTCGCTGTCAAGGTCGACAAGGGCAGTGATTTCATCGGCCGCGAGGCGGTAATCGCGCGCAAGGAAAGCGGGCCAAAGAGTCGCCTGGTGCAGTTCAAGCTGACCGATGCAGAGCCGCTGCTGTTCCACAATGAACCGATCATTCGCGATGGTGAGTATGTCGGCTATCTCAGCTCAGGCAACTATGGCCACACGCTGGGCGGCGCCGTTGGTATGGGATACGTGCCATGTGAGGGCGAGAAGGCGGCTGATGTATTGGCATCGAGCTATGAGATCGACGTGTGCGGTGTGAAGGTTAGGGCAGAGGCATCGCTGAAGCCGATGTATGACCCTAAATCCGAGCGCGTCAAAGTCTGAACCGGTGCGTTGGGGGCGCTGCCCCCGTCGCAGCAAGCTGCGCCTCCCCCGGGATATTTGCAGCCAGATGAATGAAGGATCCCTTGTTCATCTGGCCAAAAATATCCCGGAGCGCGAGGCAGAGCCTCGCAAGCGGTGAAAAGCCAGCTGAAAGCCCAAGGCGCTATCCTATCAAGGTTCGTGATACGAGCCTTCACAGAATTCACAGTTCCCAACCCGGCCTGAACTGCCGTAAAGACGAACGGTATCAGCCGGAGACCTGACATGGCGGACATCGCTGCTCCAACTCAGAACGTCGATACGCCGCGCGGTCTGGCGCTGGCTGTAACCGCCTATGTACTTTGGGGGTTTCTGCCGCTGTACATGAAGGCGATGGCGCATATCGGTCCGGTCGAGGTTGTGGCTCATCGGGTGATCTGGTCCGTGCCGGTCGCCGGTCTGTTGCTGATCGCGCTGGGGCGTACAGGCGATCTGAAGGCAGCCCTGCGAAACCCAAAAATGCTGGGCATGGCCTGCCTGACGGCCGCTTTGATTTCAGTGAACTGGGCGATCTATGTCTGGGCTATTGCCACCGGGCGGGCGCTGGACGCGGCCTTGGGGTACTATATCAACCCCTTGTTCAGCATTGCGCTGGGCGCAGTTTTGCTGCGCGAACCTTTGAACCGAACGCAGATAGTAGCGGTTGGGCTGGCAGCGCTGGGCGTCATCATACTTGTGCTAGAAGCCGGAGCACTGCCCTGGGCCGCCCTGGGTATGATGTTTACTTGGGGCTTTTACGCGTTCTTCAAACGCTCCCTTCCCATCGGACCAAACCAGGGGTTCCTTCTCGAGGTTCTGGTTCTTCTGATCCCGGCGCTGGCCTATGTGACCTGGCTGGGTGTGCAAGGCAGCGGACATTTTGGGTTGGCCGGGGCGGATACGATGCTGCTGGCGGGTGCCGGTTTGGTGACGGCGGTGCCTTTGCTGGTTTACGCCAACGGTGCCAAGCTGGTGCGGTTGTCCACCATGGGCATTCTGCAATACATCGCCCCAACCATGATCTTCATCACCGCGATTACCTTGTTCGGAGAACAAATCGATCGTGGTCGCATGGCCGCCTTTCCGCTGATCTGGGCGGCTTTGGTTGTCTATTCGGTTCCGATGATCCGGCAGATTCGGGCTCAGTCCTGACGCAGCGCGCGGGCAACTTCATCCGCCCAGATCGCGTAGGTTTTCGGACTGGGGTGATACCCGTCTGGCGCGGCAAGCGCCGGGTCATCCGGCAAATCCAGCACGAGGTGCCGGCACTGAGGGCGCTCTGCGACCACCTTCTGCAGCGCCTGATCCAGCCGTCGCGCCTGCCGGTCCAGGACCCAGGCCAAAGGTTGGGGTAGCGCCGGGAAACGGCCCATTTGCGGGACTGCAGTAACAATCACGCGCCGCGCGCCCATGGCGCCTGTCAACAGGGACATCAGGCGGGCTTGTCGTTCGGCAAACCGGCGTTGCGTCACGGCGCGGGTGACGTCATTCACACCCAGCGCCGTCACCACGGCATCGAACTGAGTTTTCAGCGTCCCAAGACGGTCTATCGTATCCTGCGTTGTATGGCCGGTCGTAGCCTCCAGCCGCCATTCAACACAATAGTGCCGCGCCAGCCGCTGGACGAGTTGCCCGGACAAGGCCTGTTTCTGCGTGCCTGCGCCTACGCCGGCAGCCGAACTGTCACCCGTGATCAGCAACCGCAGCCGGGGGCCGCGGCCTTCGCGGCCTTCGCGCGGCCCTGATGGCTCGGGCAGCATCTGGGCATTGCGCCGGACAGACAGACCTTGCATCGCCAGAACCGGCAGCAGCGGAAGGCGCAGAAGCTGATCAGGGGCGACAGGAGCACGCATGGTCAGCTCAGCGCCTTGCGAAATTCCAGAAAGCGGGCGTCGCTCATCACCCGCGCCATCATCGCCTCGCGCAGGGCGCCAACGGTTTTGTGCGGGCGCATGACCACTTCGAATTTCTGGATCAGGCCATCGTCATTCAGCGTGATCAAATCCACACCCACGGCATCCAGTTCACCGACCTTGCATTGGAACTCCAAAGCCCAGTCGCAACCTTCGCCCATAACGCGGCGATAGCGAAACTCGGAAAACACCTGGCTGACATGCCCAAGCACCGCCGCAACCGGTGCACGCCCGGTCCATGTGCTGTAATAAGTCGGCGGCAGGAACTGCACATTCTCGGCCAGCAGATCCGGTATCCGGGCCTCGTCACCTTTTGCAACCGCGTCCTGCATGCGCTCGATTGTCGGATGCATCTCTGTTCCTCCTCAACTGGGTCCGAGAGTTGCCGAACGATGGGTCGCAGGCAAGGACGACGTTGCGGGAGGTCGCGCGCTGCGATAGGCAAGCCCGCATGAGCGAGACCTACACCCCCCCGAACACGCCACTGGATGTGCTGCATGAAGACGCGCAGCTGATCGTGGTGAACAAACCGCCGGGCCTGCTTTCGGTACCCGGCCGGGGGGAGCATCTGTCGGATTGCCTTCTGACCCGGGTGCAGGCGGTTTTTCCTCAGGCCCTGCTTGTTCACCGGTTGGACCGGGACACGTCAGGTGTGATGGTGTTTGCACAAACACCGCATGCGCAACGCCATCTGGGTCAGCAGTTCGAACAGCGCCAGACGCGCAAAACCTATGTTGCGCGAGTGTGGGGCCAGGTTGAGCCCAAATCCGGAACGGTTGATCTGCCTCTGATCGTCGACTGGCCAAACCGGCCGCGCCAGATGGTGTGTCACGAGACGGGCAAACCTGCGGTGACGGACTGGCGGGTCGTCCGACATGAGGACCGCAGCACGCGCATTCGGTTGTTTCCCAAAACGGGCCGGTCGCATCAGCTGCGGGTTCACATGCAGGCATTGGGGCACCCGATCCTGGGTGATCCGTTCTATGCGACGGGTGCGGCGCGGGATTTCCAGCGCCTGATGCTGCATTCCGAAGAGCTGCGCCTGAAGAACCCCGAAGGCGGAGTTGCGATGAAATTCAGGGCCAAGCCCGATTTCTGAAGCTAAAGCACCCAGCCCCATATCATCTTGAGGTTGCCCAGAGAAAATCGTCTGACACGCTTTCGCTGTTGCATGGACCGACAGTGGCGTTCGGCCATGATCTGGCGTTCAATCTCAAATCCGCGCAAGGTGTGATCCTGAGACCATCTTCCGAGTTTCAGCGTCATCATGACGTGGTTGTCGCGGCTTGGCATGATTGCTCTCCATTTGTTCGTGATATGCCAAGCATTGCAGCCCTCTCCTGACACCACCCTGTCAGTGGGGTGTGCTACTGTGTCAGCAGACCGTCAGGAGGATGCGATGGGCCGATCTACCCGTCTGTTTGAAATTATCCAGATCCTGCGCATGTCCGATGCGCCGGTGACAGCGGATGCGCTGGCAGAGCAACTGGAAGTATCTGTTCGCACCGTGTACCGCGATATCGCGGCTCTGCAGGCGCAGCGGACGCCGATCGAAGGAGAGGCGGGCGTGGGCTACGTGATGCGCCGGGGGTATGATCTGCCGCCGCTGAACTTTGATGCGGAAGAGATTGAGGCGCTGTGGGTTGGACTGTCAATGCTGGCCCGCACGGGTGACAGCACGCTGCAACAGGCCGCAGATCGCGTTTGCCGGAAAATCGAAGCGCTGCAGGTGCCCGCAGACTGGTTGCAGGTGGCGCCGTGGGGGGCGCCTCGGGACGATCCTGACAAAGGGTGTGTTCCGGTTGCCAGCTACCGCGAGGCAATCCGGGCGGAACAGAAACTCAGGCTGGTTTACGTCAATTCCGAAGACGAGCGTACGGAACGCGTCGTGCGCCCGGTTGCGCTGATCTATCACATCGAATGCACTATGCTGGCGGCATGGTGCGAGTTGCGAAACGGGTTTCGACACTTTCGCACGGACCGGATCTGGGCGTGTGACGTTCTGGACGCGCATTTCTGCGGTCAGGGCCAGCCGCTGCGCGCCATCTGGCAGGAGAACAACAATTGGGATGTGTCATCAGCCCCTGCTTGACCGGCAGGTAATTGCCGATTTCACCGGAATGTTGCTTGAGGCTTCAACGGCCTGCCGTGATATACTGGCCCAAACAAATCAAACCCGATGAACGGGTTCATGAGCAGAGGGTAAATCCATGACGATTTCCAAGTTTGTTTTTTCTGCCGGGCTGTGTTCGGCCCTTGTTCTTGGCGCATGTACCGACCCAGGTACGCTTTCAGTGCAAAGCGACCCCAATCAGATTGCAAAGCAGGGTGCTTTGCTGGGCGGTTTGATCGGTGCAGGCGTCGGCGCTATTGCCAATGACTCGGATCCGCTTTTGGGTGCGCTGGCCGGTGGTGCAATTGGTGCCGCAGGTGGCGGCGTCATCGGCAATCAGCTTGATCGCCAGGCGGCGGAGCTGCGTCAGCAACTGGCCAATGACGGGATCACCATCGTCAATACAGGCGACCGTCTGATCGTAACCGTCCCCAATGACATCACCTTTGACACCGACAGCTCGACCGTGCGTCCGGGGCTGCGGTCCGATCTGGTGAAGGTGGGGCAGAATCTGGTCAACTACCCGAATTCGAACGTTCAGATCATCGGACACACCGACAGCGACGGCGACGCCACCTATAATCAGGGCCTGTCCGAGCGGCGGGCCAATGCCGTGGCCGATATCCTGCAGGCCAATGGCGTCAGCTATTCCCGCATCACTACAATCGGTCAGGGTGAAAACAATCCGGTCGCTTCGAACCTGACGCCGGATGGCAAGGCGCAGAACCGTCGGGTCGAGATTGTCGTCGTGCCCAGCGGCAACGCCTGATCTGATCCAACAATCGTGGACAGGGCACATTCTCTTGCCCTGTCCATGCGCACTGACTGTGCGTCAACAGGGCTATGGTCCCGGTCCATCCCCGTATAAGTTCCCGAAAACAACAAAGCGGAGTTCCCGATAATGTCCGAACCGACCCTTCTGGGCCTGTCCGGTTCGTTGCGCCAGAACGCGACAAACCGAAAGTTGCTGCGCGAGGCCGCGCGGTTGTTCGAGCCCGGCACTTTCATCGAGGCCGACCTCAACCTGCCTCTGTATGACGGTGATCTGGAGGCGGGTGAGGGCATTCCCGCGTCGGTTCAGGTGCTGGCTGACCAGATTGCGCAGGCCCATGCGGTGATCATTTCGACCCCGGAATACAACAAGGGGCCGTCCGGTGTGCTGAAAAACGCGCTGGACTGGGTCAGCCGAACCAGTGGCAAACCATGGGCGGACAAGCCCGTTGCGGTGATGTCCGCCGCCGCTGGTCGGGCCGGCGGCGAACGCGCGCAGATGATGTTGCGCGCCTATATGGTGCCGTTTCAGACGCGCATCTTGCAAGGTCCTGAAATCCATCTTGCCGACAGCTCGAACGCATTTGACGATCAGGGGCGGCTGAGTAGCGAGCGCTATGAGAACCCGCTGCGGACGCTGATGCAGAAGCTGAAAGCCGAGGCCGGTTTCTGAGGCCAAGGCGCGGTACTTGTTCCGCAATGCCCTGGCGCGTAACGTGCGGGCATGTCAGATGAAACTCGGGCCGAAACACAGCAGGACATGATGGATCCCGCGCGCGCCGCTGCCTTGCAGGTGGCGCTGGGACAACCAGTTTCCGTTGCGGCGGGCGCACCGCTTCCGCCGTTTTTTCACCAGTTGTATTTCTGGTCACCGCTTCCGCCCGATCAGCTTGGCCGGGATGGGCACCCCAGGGTGGGCGGCGGCCTGATCCCGGATCTGGGCCTGCCACGTCGCATGTGGGCCGGAGGCCGGTTGCGGTTCCGCGCGCCCCTGGTCGCGGGCAAGCCAGCCCGGCGCCGGTCCTTTCTGGAAAGCGCCACGTCAAAAACTGGCCGGACCGGGCCGCTGGGTTTTGTCACCTTGCGGCACGAGATCTGGCAGGGGGAAGATCTGTGTCTGACGGAATGGCAGGATCTTGTTTACCGTGAAGACCCTTCGGCTGATGCAATCAAGCCGAAGCCGCCAACGGCCAGAACCGACCAAACGGATCGCCGAGAGCTTAGGTTTTCCTCAACTTTGTTGTTTCGGTATTCGGCACTGACATTTAATGGCCACCGGATCCACTATGATCTGGACTATGCGCGCGACGTCGAAGGCTATGACGGGCTTGTCGTTCATGGACCGTTGCTGGCGCAGCATCTGATGTTGTTTGCAACCGATCTGATGGGGCCGCTGTCCGAGTTTTCGTTCCGCGCGTCCTCCCCACTCATGCACTTCGAAACGGCGGCCCTGTGCCGGAACGGTCGCGAGCTGTGGGTCGCGGGGCCGGACGGCCGGAAATGTATGCAGGCGGTTGCCACTCCGGTGTCAGAGTGAGGCTTCGGGTCTGAATCCCTCCGGTATCTGATCGCGTTTTTCCAGTATCAGATCGGCCATGACATCGGCCACTTTGGGGGCCATACCGAAACCGATCTTGAAGCCGCCATTGGCAATGTACTGACCCCGGTGCATAGGATGTTCGCCCAGCATTGGTGCGCGGCTTTTGCTGCGGGGGCGGACCCCGGCCCAGCGTTCAATCACTTCGGTGCCGTGCAGAACGGGAACGGCGCGCGTGGCGCGGTCGATCACGTCTTCCAGGGCGCTGTCGGTGCTGGAAGGGTCTTCATAGTCCCGCTCGGATGTCGATCCGATGGCCAGAGTGCCGTCCGCATGGGGCACGATGTGAATTGCATCAACAAAAAGCTGAGGCACCGTCCCTGCATCGAACCTAAGCAGGGCAGCCTGGCCCTTGACCCCATTGCCAACAGTTTTGCCATAGTGGCGGTTCAGTTCCAGTAGGCCCGCCAATCCGGTGGCGTGTACGACCCGACCCCGGTCGGGCGCGTCTGTGGCAATTTCGACCCCCATCACGGACAGGGCCGCAACCAGCGCGGCACAGGCCCGTCTGGGATGCATGCGCGCACTCAATGTGTCGTGGATGACGTATCCGGTCGGGCTGGGCGGGCACCAGGCGCCAGCCTTGGCGGTTTCAACAACGCGCCATTCTGCCTGTCCCTGCCACAGTTCGATGGCCGTTTTAGCGCGCTGATGCGCAAGATCCAGATTGCGCTGGTCAGCGATGGGCTGCAGGCGACCCAGACGCGCATAACCGGGTGACACGCCACCTGTCGCCTCGACCTGGTTCCAGAACGCTTGGGCCATGATCAGGCTGTCGAACTGAAATGCCTTTTTGGCATTCCAGTTTTCCGGCACATGAGGCGCCAGTGCACCGACCAGACCACCGCTGGAGCCCGAGCCGGGACCAAAAGGATCGACTACCTGCACCTTTGCGCCGCGCCGCGCGCAGGTCCAGGCAATGGACAGGCCGAAAATACCCGCGCCACGCACTGTCACATCGACCATTGCCAATCCCCTTTTCCTTGTTCAGTGTCGCGCCGCCTAGCTACAGGATTCCCCGATGGCAGACCAGCGCGCCGAACTGACCTGGACGGACGAGCAGATCCCGATTTCGGACCGGTTCGACGATCCATATTACTCGCTCCAGAACGGGCTGGAAGAGACACGGCATGTGTTTCTGACGGGCAACGATCTGCCCGGTCGCTTCGCGCCGGGTTTCCGAATCGCCGAGCTTGGATTCGGAACCGGCCTGAACATGCTGACGGTCTGGTCCGCGTGGGAGGCATCGGGCCAAACGACGCCTCTGAGCTTTACCAGTTTCGAAGCCTTTCCGATGGATCCTGCAGACATGGCACGCGCACTGGCATGTTTCCCGGAGCTTCAACCCTGGAGCAGCCGGTTTCTGGCGCATTGGCAAGGTGGCGAATGCGATCTTGGCACACTGCACCTGAAAGTGATCGAAGGCGACGCGCGTGAAACCCTGCCCGCTTGGTCGGACATTGCGGACGCCTGGTTTCTGGACGGGTTTTCCCCGGCCAAGAACCCGGAGTTGTGGCAGTCGGACCTGATAAAGCAGGTCGCCGGTCACACTGTGGCTGGCGGAACAGTCGCGACATATACTGCGGCCGGTTTCGTGCGGCGTGCGTTGACCGAGGCCGGGTTTTCAGTCACGCGTTCGCCCGGATACGGGCGCAAACGGCACATGACACGGGCGATCAAAGAATGAGTCAGCAGAACAACGTGCGGGCCGGGATCGCCCTGATGGTCGCGGCCACAATCGTCTTTGCGTTGCAGGACGGGATTTCGCGTCATCTGGCCGGAACCTACAACACCTACATGGTCGTGATGATCCGGTATTGGTTCTTCGCGGCATTTGTCATCACCATCGCGGCCCGTGCACCCGGCGGGCTGAAGGCGGCAACACAAACCAGCCAGCTTGGGCTTCAGGTCATCCGGGGCGTGTTGCTGGCGGCCGAGATCTGTGTGGCCGTTTTCGGATTCACGGTTCTGGGGCTGATCGACAGCATGGCCGTTTTCATCTGTTATCCCCTGCTAGTGGCCGCGCTCAGCGGGCCGGTTCTGGGTGAAAAGGTGGGCTGGCGGCGCTGGTCTGCGATCGGGGTAGGATGCATCGGAGTCCTGATCATTCTCGAACCGGGTGTTGGCGTCTTCAACCCCTGGGCGGTCATTCCTTTGATTTCGGCCCTGATGTTTGCGGTCTATGGATTGCTGACCCGATACGTTGCCCGTCGCGACAGCACGGCCACCAGCTTTTTCTGGACGGGTGTCGTCGGGGCGGTGGCCATGACGCTGGTTGGCATGTGGTTCTGGGAACCGATGGCCCAGGCGGACTGGTTGTGGATGGCACTATTGTGCGTCAGCGGCGTGACAGGGCATTGGTTGCTGATCAAATGCTATGAAATGGCGGAAGCCAGCGCAGTTCAGCCCTTTGCCTATTTCCATCTGGTCTGGAGCGCATTGTTGGGCATTTCGATATTTGGCGAAACGCTGCGCCCAGCTGTTGTCGTGGGCGCGGCGCTTGTCGTGGCGGCAGGTCTGTTCACCCTATGGCGCGAAAGACGCCAGGGTTGAGCCGGTAAGTTCCTGCGAAAACGGAATGGGCAGGGCCGGCTTGCCCAGACGCGCGCGATAGACGGGCATGCTTTCCGCGACGCGCATGACATAGTTGCGCGTTTCGCTGAACGGGATGGTTTCGATCCAGTCGATGACGTCGACCTCTCCGGCGCGGGGATCGCCAAAGCGTTCCATCCACGAAATCGGACGCTTGGGTCCCGCGTTGTACCCGGCCGCCATCATGACCACGTTGCCGTTGAACTCGGCGGCCAGCCCGGACAGGTAGTTCGCCCCCAACTTGGCGTTGTATTGCCAGTCCGATGTGAGGCGTCCGGTCTGATGGCCGCTGAGGATACCCATCTCCTGCGCGACCAGCTTGGCGGTGGCTGGCATGACCTGCATCAAACCACGTGCGCCGGCTCCGCTGACCACGACCGGGTCAAACTCGCTTTCCCTGCGGGCAATGGCCAGGGTCATTTCCTTCGCCATGGGCAGGCCCATGTCGGCCACCGGATGGACAGGGTAGTAGGCCGCAGGCAGAACCGATCCTGTTCTGGCGGCGCGCTTGGCAATCATGACTGCCAGATGTGGCTCCTTCAGTTCCAGCACCAGATCACCCAGTTGCCCGGCCTCAACCGGATCGAGACCTTCCACCAGATGGGTCAGAAACTGTTCTGTCAGATTGTCTTCGCCGGCTCTCAGCAGCAGAAGCCCCGCTTCCAATACACTGGAATTCGCAAACCCGGCCTGTTTCCAATGCGGCGCGCGGCGCGGGTTGGCAAGCTCGCTGTCAAACGGGCGCCCGATGCGCTCGGCCGCCAGCAGGCCATAGAAGGAAGTCTGGTAATCCGCGCCGATTGCGTAGGCGTCATAGGCCTTGTCCGCATCGCCCTGCGCCGCATAAGCCCGGCCCAGCCAATAGCCGCCGCGCCCTTTGGAAATTGGCGACTGAACCGCGGACGAGAAATTCTGGAAATGGCGCACGGCCGTGTCCGGGTCGTTCAGTTTGCGCAGGGCGAGGAACCCGGCCAGCCATTCCAGATCCGCGTAACCATAGCCCATTTCGGGCGTCATGTGATGGTTGGCCGCCACGTCATAGGCGCGTGCGGTATTTCCGTTGCGCATCTCCAGCCGCGCCAGCCTGCGCCGCCCTTCGGCCCATTTGTCCGGCTCGCCCAATGCCTGTGGGCTGGTCGAGCGTTCCAGCATCAAATCGATGGCGCTGTCGTCAAGTTCCTTGCGGTCCCGCCATACGAATCGGTCATAGGCCAGCCCGGCCGACGACGCCAGCGAGTCCGGCACTGCGGAAATCTTTGCATCCACACCGGGCTGGCGTTTTTGCAGCGCGATTCTGGCTTCGGCCAATTTGCGTTCATCCGCGCTGACCAGCGGCAACATCTGATCAGCGCTGACCAGATGCCCGTCCCAGAGCATACGGTCCAGCCGGGCCGCGTGATGCGGTTTTAGCAATTTGCCGAAGTTTTCCAGATAATCCTTCTGCAAACCCGACCCCATGGGCATCGTGCGCCAGGCCATCACGATATCCGCCTCGGCATCGCCCCTGCGACCCTTGGCCATCAGGGCAACCGCGAAATTCAAGGCACCCTCGGCGGTTTGCGGCGGTGAGCCGTCGTAGAACTTCAATACCCGGTCCGGGTCGGCCCCGGTGAACGAAGGTTCGCTTTTGCGGCGCAGCCACCCCAGTCCGGGCCAGTCCGACCGGCGGTCGAGAAAAACCAGTACGTCGCCCGAACTGCCAAAGCCGCTGCGCAACCAGTGCCAGACGATGATGTCACGGGACACCGACCCACGCGTTCCTGCGACGCGCAGGGCCTCGTTCCAGTCGCCTTTGCGCATCTCATTCAGCGCGGCGCGCAGGTCCGCGGCGGCATCCGCGCGCGCCTGAGCCGTCGAACAAAGAATCACGGTGATCAATACCGCCAGAAAACGTGTCATCCCTTGCATTTCCCAACCAACCAAGGATACAGCCATTCAGGATAAACCTTGCGCCGCCGGGATCAACTCACAAACCGAAGATTGTGATAAAGGGTGGCGCGTTCACAGCAAACTGTACGCTAAGGAGCGTTCCATGTTCAAAGGCTCGATGCCAGCACTCGTCACCCCGTTCCGAAACGGTGAGTTGGACCTGGACACGCTCAAACATCTGGTGGAATGGCAGATCCAGGAAGGTTCGACTGGGCTGGTGCCGGTGGGAACCACGGGCGAAAGCCCAACGCTCAGCCATGAAGAGCACGAAGTGGTGGTGGAAGAGGTCGTCAAGGCCGCTGCCGGCCGCGTACCGGTCATCGCGGGTGCCGGATCCAACAACACGGTCGAGGCGATCCGGTTCGTGCAGTTCGCCGAGAAGGTCGGCGCGGCTGCGGCTCTGGTTGTCACGCCGTATTACAACAAGCCGACCCAAAAGGGTCTGATTGCCCATTTCAGGGCGTTGCATGATTGCGCGGATATTCCGATTGTCATTTACAACATCCCGGGCCGCTCGGTGATCGACATGACACCGGCGACAATGGGCGAACTGGCACAGCTGCCGCGCATTGTCGGGGTGAAGGATGCAACCGGCGATCTGGCGCGGGTCAGCCAGCAGCGGGCAAGCTGCGGTACCGACTTCTGCCAACTGTCCGGGGAAGATGCGACTGCCCTTGGCTTCAACGCGCATGGCGGGGTCGGATGCATTTCGGTGACGGCAAACGTGGCCCCGCGCCTTTGCGCCGAATTTCAGCAGGCGACCCTTGCTGGTGATTACGTCAAGGCGCTGGCCTATCAGGACCGTCTGATGCCCCTGCACGAAGCGATCTTCATTGAACCCGGCCTTGTCGGCGCCAAATACGCGCTCGGCAAACTGAACCGTTGCAGTGAAGACGTGCGCTCGCCCCTGACCGGGCTGGACAGCAGCACAAAATCCGCCATCGACGCGGCAATGGCCCACGCCGGACTTCTCTGAACGCGTTCGACGCGAAAAAAGGGCGGCATTCACCGGGTGAAGCCGCCCTGTTTCTTTTCGGTAATCGGACTTCTTTTGTTCGAAAATCCCCCGGCGGTTGACTGCGCCTATGGTTCAGGAGGGGGCTGGCCCCCTCGCTTCAGCGCTTGCCGTAATACAGTCCGACCACATGCTCTGCCTGAGCGAAGAACAGCCAGCGTGATACGGCAACGCCAGCCAGGTGCGACAGCACGGCCAACAGCACAAAGAAATGGCTGAACGGCAATACCAGCAACACAACGGGGACAAGGAAGGCCAGCGTGAACGAAATGATCCGCAGCTTTTCGGCGTGTTTGCGTCCGACCACATGCACGAATTCGCGCAACAGGTAGTTTGTCCCGGTATGCGGCGGTTCAAATGCCCGGACGGTCCCCCTCGACCCAAGCCCGGTTGCGGTGCCCAGATCCGTTCCCGAAGCCGCAAGGGCTTTGTCGCCCCGCACCCAGTACAGAATCTGAACCAAACCGGCAATCATCAGCAGGGGACGGGCCAGTCCCGTCTGTCCGGCCAGCAAGGCACCGCCGGCCAGGCTGAAGGTAAGAAACATGAGCGGGGTCAGTTTCATGTTCCAGCGTGGAATGGTCTTCAGCTGGGTATAGATCATCGAGGTGGTAAACACGGTCGCCAGTGAAAACAGCGCCCCCAATGCGCCCAGAACGCTCCAGCTCTGGCCCAGAAAGACCGCGCCAAAGGCATAGAGGCCCATAAGAACCAATGCGATGACCGCGCACCAGCCCTCACGCGAAAGCCAGCTTGATCGCCATTGGGTGAACGCCTTCACCGCGCGTTCGGGGTGGCCCAGATGGAAGGTCGACGCCATCAGGCCGCCAACGGCCAGACCATAAGCGATAGCGTAGAAAACAAAAGCCACCCAGCCGGTGACGTCCGGGCTGCCAAGACCAAGAAAGAACAGCAGGCCAAAACCAAGGCCGGACAGCGTGGTGAAGATGATAACGGAAGGTGCCGGATGCATCAGAGCTTCTCCAGAGTTTTGTCGAGCCAGCCCAGAAAGCCCTTAGGTTCTTCGGCGACGGGTGCCAGAAGCGGTGCCAGGATGTCGATCTGTTCTTCGACGGTGTCCTTCGGGCGCGGCGGCAGGTATTTGTTGACGGGCTTGGTGCCCATTTCCGGCATCAGATCCATGCCATCCCGTTCGGCGACCAGTTTTGATACATCGCTGTTCGGGTCGCCCAGATCGCCGAAATGCCGGGCCCCGGCGGGGCAGGTACGCACACATGACGGGATGCGATCCACCTCGGGCAGGTTGTCGTTGTAAATCCGGTCGACGCAGAGAGTGCATTTTTTCATCACGCCTTCTGCCTGATCCAGTTCGCGGGCACCGTAAGGGCAGGACCATGCACACAGGCCGCAGCCGATGCAGTCGCTTTCATTGACCAGTACGATTCCGTCCTCGACCCGCTTGTAGCTGGCTCCGGTCGGGCAGACGGTGACACAAGGCGCGTCTTCGCAGTGCAGGCAGGATTTGGGGAAGTGGATCAGCTGGGCGTGCCCTTCGGCAGGCTGCACCTCGTAGGAATGCACGCGGTTCAGGAAAGTCCCCGACGGGTTGCCGCCATAGGCATCCTGATCCGACAAAGGCGCGCCATAGTTTTCGGTGTTCCAGCCTTTGCAGGAAATCACGCAGGCGTGGCAGCCGACACAGGTGTCCAGGTCGATCACCAGACCCATCTTGCGCTCGGTTGACTGAGGGAGTTGGGTCATGTCATTGGATCTCCACTGCCGGGAAGGGGGCCGGCCCCTTCTTGAGCCTGCGGCTCAATTCACTCCCGGAATATTTCTGGCCAGATGAAGTTTGGATCCCGGTCATTTGCCCACCTTCCATGCCAGATTGGTCGGACCGGTTCCGACAGGTGATTTGATCGGTGGGAAGGCCGGCTGGCTTTCCGTCATTTCCTGCGGCGCGGCTGCTTTTTCGATTTTGACTTTCAGATCGAACCATGCGGCCTGCCCGGTGATTGGATCGGAGTTTGCCCAACGCAGCCCGTCACCTTTCGGCGGCAAAAGCTCGTGGATCAGATGGTTCAGCAGGAAGCCCTTGGTGGCTTCGGGGGCGTCCTCCTGCAGGGCCCACGCGCCTTTGCGTTTGCCAATGGCGTTCCAGGTCCAGACAGTGTTGTCGTTCAGGGCTGCCATTTCCATCACCGGCACGGTGATCTCACCGTGCGGAGACGTGACTTTGGCCCAGTCGCCGTCCGACAGGTTGTGTTCCCGCATCAGTTTGGTCGGAACATAGAGCGGGTTGCGTCCGTGCAACTGGCGCAGCCACGCATTCTGGGTACCCCAGCTGTGATACATTGCCATGGGCCGCTGGGTCAGAGCGTTGACGGTGAACCCCTCGTTCCCGGTCTGATCGGTTTCGTACCAGATCGGCAAAGGATCCATCGTGTCCTTGATGCGCTGGCGTAGATGATCGGGCGGTTGGCGCTCGCCATGCCCTTCAGCTGCCAGTTGGAATTTTCGCATCGGCTCGGAGTAGAGCTGGAACAGGTATGGTTGTGGACTGTCATAGAGGCCCAGATTGACGGCCCAGTCCTGATAGGCGCTGTTCCAGGGTTTGTAATACAGCGCCTCATCCGGGACATGTTCGACGTAGAACCCGCCATTTTCAATGTAGCGGTTCAACTGATCCGGGTTCACCTCGCCGCGCCCGGCCTGATCGCCGTTCTCGCCGCGGAAGCCGGCCAGCGGGCCAATGCCCGGCTTGCGCTGGTGATTGACCATATAGTCGGCGTAATCGGTGTACTTGGCGGCGCCGTCTTCGTTCGTAAAGCCGGGCAGGCCCAGCTTGTTGGCAAGCTGGATCAGAACCGTCTGGAACCCGCGCACATCCCTGTCAGGCTCGATCACCGGCCAGCGGATGGCGTCTGCGGCGCCGTCCGCCTCGCAGATCGGGCGGTCAAGCAGCGAAATGCAATCGTGCCGCTCCAGATAGGTGGTGTCGGGCAGGATAAGGTCGGCATAGGCGACCATTTCCGAGGAATAGGCGTCGGAATAGATGATATGCGGGATCACATAGTCGCCGTTCTCATCCTTGTCCGTCAGCATGTCCATGACACCCTTGGTGTTCATGGTCGAGTTCCAGGACATGTTGGCCATGTACATGAACAGCGTGTCGATCTTATAGGGATCGCCGGCATGTGCGTTTGAGATCACCATATGCATCAGTCCATGGCTGGACATCGGGTTTTCCCAGGTGAATGCCTTGTCGATCCGTGCTGCGCTGCCATCGGCCTTCAGCGCCAGATCATCCGGACCGCGTACAAAGCCCAGATGTGGGCCGTCCAGCGGTGAGTTCGGTGTGACCTTGCAGTGTGGCGTCGGGTGCGCCTCGACCGGTTTGGGGTAGGGCGGTTTGAACCGGAAACCGCCGGGCACTTCGACCGTGCCCAGAATGATCTGCAGCACATGCAGCGCCCGGCAGGTCTGGAATCCGTTGGCATGGGCCGAGACGCCGCGCATCGAGTGCATGGCGACGGGGCGGCCGATCATCTTGTCATGTTTCTCGCCCCGGAAGTCGGTCCATTCCTGATCGATCTCGAAGGCCTCGTCAAAGGCGACGCGGGCGAGTTCCGCTGCAATGGCGCGGATGCGCTTGGCGGGGATGCCGCACTTTTCGGCGATGGCTTCGGGGGCGTATTCCTCGCTGAGGTATTTCTCGGCCATCAGGTGGAAGACCGGGCGGTGGGTGACGCCGTCTTTTTTGTAGGTGGCCGACAGGTCTGGGCGCACGCCGGGTTTGTCAAAGGCGGTCAGTTCGCCGGTTGCACGATCAATGACCAGCGGTTTGCCGTCTGAATCGCGCAGGAACAGGCCCTGTTCCGGCCCGTCCGAGGCGTTTACCAGCACAGGCGCGTTGGTGTAGCGGCTGAGATAGTCCAGATCAATCTTGCCGGCCTTCATGAGCACATGGATCATCGACAGGATGAACAATCCGTCTGTGCCGGGTGTGATGCCAACCCAGTCGTCAGCAACAGCGTTATAGCCCGACCGGATCGGGTTCACGCCGATCACCCGCGCGCCGCGCGCCTTGATTTTGCCGATGCCCATCTTGATCGGGTTGCTGTCATGGTCTTCGGCCACGCCGAACAGCATGAACAGCTTGGTGTGATCCCAGTCGGGCTGTCCGAATTCCCAGAATGCGCCGCCCATCGTGTAGATGCCGCCAGCCGCCATGTTGACCGAGCAGAACCCGCCATGGGCTGCATAGTTACAGGTGCCGAAATTCTGCGCCCAGAAGCTGGTGAAGGATTGAGACTGGTCGCGGCCTGTGAAAAAGGCCAGCTTCTCGGGGTTGTCTTCGCGCAGGGGCTTCAGCCAGCCGACGGCGATGTCCAGCGCTTCGTCCCAGCTGATTTCTTCGAATTCGCCCGAGCCGCGCGGCCCAACCCGTTTCAACGGTGCGCGCAGCCGTGACGGCGCGTTGACTTGCATGATCCCGGCACTGCCCTTGGCGCACAGAACGCCCTTGTTCACCGGGTGATCGCGGTTGCCTTCGATATAGGCGACCTTGCCGTCTTTCATGTGCACATTGATGCCGCAACGGCAGGCGCACATATAGCAGGTGGTCCGCCTGATCTCGTCCGAGACCTTGGGAGAAGTGTCTAGGATCGGCTGCTGATGCGTCATTGGCGGGTCCTGTCGGTTGTGTCGGGATGAACTTGTCACTTTCATTCCGAATTGAGAACACCGTTCTGTGAACGGCGCAAATATAAGTTCTATGTTCTGTCGGCCTGCAGAGCGGTCACGGCGATCATCTGGGTCACATCCTCGGCGCTGCAGCCGCGTGACAGGTCATTGGCCGGTTGGGCCAGCCCCTGCAAAACCGGGCCGATGGCAGAATACCCGCCAAGGCGCTGAGTGATCTTGTAGCTGATATTGCCCGCGTCGAGATTGGGGAAGATCATGACGTTGGCCTGACCGGCCACAGACGATCCGGGGGATTTGCGATCTCCGACTGATGGTACGAAGGCCGCATCGAACTGTAATTCGCCGTCGACCTCAAGATCTGGTGCCGTCTGCCGCAGGGTTTCGGTGGCTTCGATGACCTTGTCCACAGCGGCGTGTTTCGCACTGCCCTTGGTTGAAAAGCTGAGCATGGCGATTTTGGGATCAACACACAGCAATGCCCGTGCGGAGTTGGATGATGCGAGTGCGATCCTACTCAGCTCTGAAGCGCTGGGGTCGATCACAAGGCCGCAATCGGAATACAGCATCGCCCGTGCGCCCGGCATTGCGTTTTCTGGCGGGTACATCAGGAAGAATGAGGACACCATTCCCGCGTCCGGCGCCATGCCGATCACCTGAATGGCCGTCCGCACGATATCACCGGTGGTATGGACGGCGCCGCCGACCGTTCCGGTGGCGCGCCCGCTGCGAACCAGCATGGCGGCATAAACCAGAGGAGATTCGGCGGCTTTTCGGGCTTTGGCCTGATCCACGCCCTTGTGCTGGCGCAGTTCGAAATAGGTTTGGGCAAACTCTTCGGTCAGATCCGAAGTTGCAGGGTCGTGTATAGTCACACCATCTGATTCGGACGCGCCCAGGTCTTTCAGAGTGGCCTCGATGTCGGCGTGTACGCCGACCAGAATGACATCGGCCAGTTCAGCCGCATGGGCGGCAAGCGCCCCCGCAACAATGCGGGGATCACTGCCTTCGCATAAGGAAATTACAGGTCGGGTTGCCGGGGCGCGCTGACGCAACAGCTCGATGGGTGTCAGGGTCATGCGCTCCGGCTCCGTCCTGCAATTACACGATCTGTTCGCGCATGTCGTCTGCGGACACACCGGCAACGGCGACGGGTTTCTTCATCGCGTCACGGCGGAACGGTTCGCCCAGTTCCTGGTTGATCAAGGCTTCGATCAGGGTGGTGATGCCGTTCTTCTGATCTTCGATCGCCTGGTTCAGTGCTGCGGTCAGCTCGTCCTGGGTGCGGGCAACGACGCCTTTCAGACCACAGGCCTGCGCGATTCCGGCGTAGGAGACCTTGGTGTCCAGTTCGGTGCCGACGAAGTTGTCGTCGAACCACAGGGTCGAGTTCCGCTTTTCCGCACCCCACTGGTAGTTGCGGAAGACGATCTGGGTCACGGCGGGCCATTCGTCACGACCGATGGCGGTCAGTTCGGTCACGGCAATGCCGAAGGCACCGTCGCCCGAGAAGCCAACGACCGGAGTGTCCGGGCAGCCGATTTTGGCGCCAATCACCGATGGCAGGCCATAGCCGCAGGGGCCGAACAGGCCGGGGGCCAGGTATTTGCGGCCTGCCTCAAACGACGGGTAGGCGTTGCCGATGGCGCAGTTGTTGCCGATGTCGGACGAGATGATCGCCTCTTTCGGCAGTGCGGCCTGAATGGCGCGCCACGCCATGCGCGGGCTCATCCAGTCGGGCTTGGCAGCACGGGCGCGTTCGTTCCAGGTGGTGCCCGGATCGTCCTGCTCGTGATCCATCGAGGTCAGTTCCTGCGCCCAGCGCGACTTGGTTTCCGCGATTTTCGCCTTGCGCGCATCGCGTCCTTCGTCGCCTGCTGTGTCCGAAAGCTGCGCCAGAATATTGGTTGCAACGGTGGCCGCATCGCCCACGATGCCAACCGAGACCTTCTTGGTCAGGCCAATACGGTCGGGGTTGATGTCAACCTGGATGATCTTGGCGTTTGTGGGCCAGTACTCCATGCCATAGCCGGGCAGGGTCGAGAACGGGTTCAGACGGGTGCCAAGGCAAAGAACAACGTCGGCTTCCTTGATCAGCTCCATACCCGCTTTCGAACCGTTGTAGCCCAGCGGGCCGGCAAACAGCGGATGGGAGCCGGGGAAAGCGTCGTTGTGCTGGTAGCCAACGCAAACCGGCGCGTCCAGACGCTCGGCCAACGCCTTGGATGCCTCGATTCCGCCCTTGGACAGAACAGTACCGGCGCCGTTCAGAATGACCGGGTTCTTGGCCTCCGACAGCAGGGCGGCCGCTTCGGTGACGGCGGATGCGCCGCCCGAGGGAAGTTCGAATTCGACGACGGCGGGCAGGTCGATATCAACAACCTGGGTGAAGAAGTCGCGCGGTACGTTGATCTGTGCCGGTGCCGAGGCGCGCTTGGCCTTGGTGATCACGCGGCTCAGGACTTCGGCCATCCGCGAGGGATCGCGCACTTCTTCCTGATAGCAGACGCAGTCCGCGAACATGCGCATCTGTTCCATTTCCTGGAAACCACCCTGACCCATGGTCTTGTTCGCGGCCTGCGGAGTGACCAGCAGCAGCGGGGTGTGGTTCCAGTAGGCGGTTTTGACGGCGGTGACAAAGTTGGTGATGCCGGGGCCGTTCTGCGCGATCATCATCGACATCTTGCCGGTGGCGCGGGTGTAGCCGTCGGCCATCATGCCGCCCGAGCCTTCGTGTGCGCAATCCCAGAAAGTGATGCCAGCTTTTCCAAAAATGTCGGAGATCGGCATCATAGCCGACCCGATGATCCCGAACGCGTGTTCGATTCCGTGCATTTGCAGGACCTTAACAAAGGCCTCTTCCGTGGTCATTTTCATGTGTGCGCTCTCCAAGCAAAGGTGGAACGGGCCAGGCACCTTGCCTTGCCTTTGCATATGGTTTTGGCGCAAGGGTGGCAGCTGCGTTAGGGCCAGAACGCGCGGCGGAATATGTCCAGAGTCGGGTCGGATCACTCGCCAATAAAAGGTACCGCCGGTCCCCTGTCGCGCCGTTGGCGTCCTTGGGAGGGTGAGGCACAGGGCGATTCTGTTTGAAAGCCGGGCGTCCTAATACGCGCGGATTGCGTCGGCAATCAGCTTGATGCCCGGGGCTATGCGATCCGAAGTGATTGACGAATATCCGAGGCGGTAAAAGTTCCGCGGGCGGTCCGGTCCGGAAAAGAATGGCTCGCCCGGTTCGATATGCACGCTCTGGCTTTGCAGGTTGCGCGAAAGCTGTGTCGCATCCACATGGTCGGGTGCCGACATCCATATCGATGATCCGCCCAACATACCGCGACCGGCGACCGTCAGGCCGTATTGTTCTACGGCTTTCTCAAGGGCGTCCCGCCTTTGGGAAAGTGCGTTCGACATGCGCCGGATCTGCGCGTCATAGTGCCCGAGCGACAAGAAATAGGCGGCCGTGCGCTGGATGTGGCCGGGTGGGTGGCGCAGAACCAGCGATCTCAGGGCGCGGGCTTCGCGAATGAAGGGCTCGGACCCGACCATGTAGCCAAGGCGCAAACCGGGAAACAAAGATTTCGAGAAGCTGCCGACGTAGATTACGCGCCCGTCCCGGTCCATGGATTTCAAAGCGGGTGAGGGCGCGCCAAGAAAGGACATCTCGAATTCGTAATCGTCTTCGACGATCATCGCGTTCAGTTGGCGCGCCCTGTTCAGCAGTTCGCCCCTTCGAGACACCGGCATGGTCGCGGTGGTCGGGCTTTGGTGACTTGGCGTGGTGAAGATGACGTCCGTATCGTCGGGGATGATGTCCGGCGAAAGGCCGTCCCGGTCGACCTTCAGCGGTGTGAGCTGACACTCGGAGTGGCTCAACAGTTCGCGGAGGGCGTAATAGCAGGGGTCCTCAATCGCCGCCTTGCGTGTTTTGTTCAGCAGTATACGCGAGGCCAGCCAAAGCGCGTTCTGGGCGCCCAGCGTGATCAGAATCTCTTCTGGGCGCGCCGCGATTCCCCGGCGCGGCAAGGTATGACGGGCAATAAACTCGATCAGCAGGGGATCATCCTGATCCACATAGTCGCCGGTCAGCGAGGCAAAATCCTTGTGACCCAGCGCCCGCACGGCGCACAGACGCCAGTTTGCGTGATCGAACAGGGTTCGGTCTGCCTGGCCGTAGATGAAAGGATACCGGTAATCGCGCCAGTCGCTGGGCTTTGGAAGGACATCGCCTTCGGAGAACCGGCGCGCCAGCGCGGTATTCCAGTCAACATTTTCAGCCCCACGCTGAACCGGAGTGTATTTTGGCGGCACCGGCGCGTTGTTTGAGACGTAATACCCGGACCGCCCTTTGGCAGTCAGGTAGTCATTTGCCAGAAGCTCGGTGTAGGCCAGAGTCACCGTGATCCGGCTGACGCCCAGATGCGCGGCCAGTTTGCGGGACGAGGGCAGTTTTTCGCCAACGTGGAACCGCCCTGACAAGATGCCTTCGGCAATCATCTGCTGGATTTGCGCCTGCAGCGTGCCCTGTCCGTTCAGCTCAAGAAAGAATGTGTCGACCGATATCCCCATAGGGCCTTATAGAGTGGACTTAATCGCGGGGCAATCTGGACTTAACATCTTGTGGCACGATTTGGCAAAAATCTGTTGACACGATGAAACCATAAACCTAAATAACTAGAAAATTAGTTTAATAGAGGTGATGAAAATGTGGGAAACCGCTGCTGCAGGGTTTTCAGCCATGGGGTCCGAGGCCCGGCTGAAAGTTCTTAAGACCCTGGTCCGCGCCGGGCAGGCGGGCCTGACCGTGGGCGAAATCCAAAGTCGCACGGGCATTGCGCCATCGACGTTGGCCCATCATCTGCGGTTCCTTGCCGCTGGTGGTGTCGTGGAACAGGAAAAGATCGGGCGCACCACGATTAACCGCGCCTGTTTCGATGAGCTTCGGGATCTTGCCCAGTTCATTCTGAGTGAGTGCTGCATGGACGAAGTGGGAAAGGCCGCGAACGATGGCTGAACTGACACAAAATCCGAAGGTACCGGCCAGATCCGTCGCCGATCTGATTAAAACGCCCTGGGCAGTGATCGTGGCTCTTCTTGCAGCCGTCGCTGTTCTGGATTCCGGAAACTGGACCGAGGTGGTAACGTTTGCCGGCAAGGCGCTGGCCCATACCGGTCAATACATCCTGTTTGCCGTGTTGCTGCTGTCCTATCTCAAGGCAACAGGGGCCGAGGTCATGGTGGCACGGGCCTTTGAGGGGCGCGAGACACGAATGATCTTTCTGGCCGCCTTGTTTGGTGGCCTGGCTCCGTTCTGCTCGTGCGAGGTCATCCCGTTTATCGCCGGACTTTTGGCCCTTGGCGCGCCTTTGTCGGCCGTTATGGCCTTCTGGCTCAGCTCACCCCTGATCGATCCGCCAACGTTGTTGATCACGGCCGGGGCACTGGGGTGGCCGTTTGCCGTAGGCAAAGCCGTTGCGGCAGTGGCGCTTGGGCTGTTCGGCGGGTTCGTGGTGCGCGCCCTGATGCGCAACGGCGCCTTCTCGCAGCCTCTGCGTGAATACAAACCCGCCGGTTGTTGCGGCTGCGGCCCGAAGAAGGACGACAAACCGGTCTGGCGTTTCTGGCAGGACCCTGATCGCCGCGTGCGCTTCCGGTCCGAGTTTGTGCACAATGGTGTGTTCCTGCTCAAATGGCTGGCGCTGGCCTATGTGCTCGAGGCGCTTCTGGTCAGCTATGTACCGGCTGACATGATCGCCCGGGTTGTCGGTGGTGACGGTGTCCTGCCGATCGTGATCGCGGCGTTGGTTGGCATGCCTGCCTATCTGAATTCCTACGTCGCGCCGCCGCTACTGGCCGGCCTGACCGAACAGGGGATGAGCGCGGGTGCCGCCATGTCCTTCATGATCGCAGGCGCAGTCAGCTCGATCCCGGCAATGGCCGCGGTTTGGTCGCTGGTCAAACCCCGTGTCTTTGCTACCTATCTGGGTCTGGGGATCAGCGGTGCAATCATCGCCGGAATACTGTTCCAGATGATCTGAAAATGAAAAACCGCCCGGCGTTCAGGCCGGGCGGTTTCAATTAGGTCGAGGCGGCTCAACCAGCCTCGCAATATCGCGGCAGTTTGAACCGGTACCGCGCCTCGCCGCTTTCCACGTAAACCCGCTTTTCGACGCAAGCGCTGGTGCCAACGGATTGTGCAATCGGAGCTTCGGTCGACGTTATCGATGCAGCTGAACCATCCGGCAGGCGCACCGACGCCACGACGCCGTTCTTCAGATCGCCATTGATCGGCGAAGCGGTCAGAACATCGGCGACAAAATAAGAGTCGTGTTCGTGCACGCCGTCGTCATTCAGGATCAGCAAACCTGCCGTTACCGCGATGAGGGCCAGCACACCGGCGATGGCCAGACCCTTCGTCTGGACAAAAGCATAGATGGATACAGCGCGATGCGGGCCAAAAATGGCTGACAGTACGTTCAGCATGGTTTTTCCAAAAGCAAAACCCCGACCAGTCGGGCCGGGGTCACACGTCAATTATGGGCGCAGGTCGTCTTCGTCCTCTTCCTCGCCGCCACCCTTGGGCAGGTTGAAGAAGCTGTCGGCGTCCACGATCGGTTCGTTCTCTTCCTTGTCATCGCCGTCATCGGACAGCGAGAAGGTCTCGAGACCCTCGATGGCAGTCGGGATCTTGGGCGCGGCGTCCATTTCCAGCGACTGCTCGGTCGACACCAGCCTGCGGCGTTCGTCGTCGCTCATGACGCCGCCTTCGGCGGCTTTCTTGGCGGCGGCCTTCTGAACGATCGCGTCCAGCTCGGACTGTTTGCACAGGCCCAGCGCAACCGGGTCGATCGGCTGCATGTTGGCGATGTTCCAGTGGGTACGCTCGCGGATCGACTGGATGGTCGGCTTGGTGGTGCCGACCAGCTTGGCGATCTGACCATCGCTGAGTTCTGGGTGGAATTTGACCAGCCACAGGATCGAGTTCGGACGGTCCTGACGCTTGGACAGCGGGGTGTAACGCGGGCCGCGGCGCTTTTCCTCGCCCGAGGCGGCGGGATTGAACTTGAGCTTCAGCTTGTGCAGTGGGTTGTTCTGCGCCGAGTCGATTTCTTCCTGGGTAAGCTGGTTGTTGGCGATGGGGTCGAACCCTTTGACGCCAGCAGCAACATCGCCATCCGCGATGCCCTGCACTTCAAGCTCGTGCATGCCTACGAAATCCGCGATCTGCTTGAAGCTGATCGTGGTGTTGTCCACCAGCCATACGGCTGTTGCCTTGGCCATAAGCGGTTTTGCCATCAGCCCATCTCCTATAAATACATCTTTCCCGTCGCCGGAATTCGGCGGCCCCTTGGTGTTGGGGCAGGTTTCCGTTGTCGGGGAACTTGGCCCGTATATAGTCGCCGGAAGGCAAGAAGGGAAGAGGCGAATGCGCCAATGGATTATGGGGCTGGTTTTGTGGGTGTTCGGTTCAATGGCGGCGCTGGCCGACGGCGAAAAGGCGGGTGAGTTCGACTATTACGTACTGGCGCTCAGCTGGTCGCCCAACTGGTGCGCCCGCGAAGGCGATGCGCGCGGATCGGACCAATGCGATGCGCGGCATGATCACGGCTGGATTTTGCATGGTCTCTGGCCGCAATACCATCAGGGTTGGCCAGCCTACTGCCGCACGCCAGAGTCACCGCCAACGCGCCGCATGACCCGGGAAATGGAAGACATTCAGGGCAGTTCCGGTCTGGCGTGGCATCAGTGGAAAAAGCACGGCACCTGTACGGGCCTCAGCGCGACTGACTATTTCGCATTGTCCCGCCAAGCCTATGAGCGCGTTGAACGCCCACCGGTGTTTCGTAAACTGGATGCGTCGGTGAAACTGCCCGCCTCGGTCGTTGAGGACGCGTTTGTGAAAGCAAACCCCGGTCTTGAACGCGATATGATCACCGTGACCTGCAAACAGGGTTACATCGAAGAGGTCCGCCTGTGTCTGTCGCGCGACCTGAAACCGGTGCCCTGCGGACGGGATGTGATCCGCGAGTGCACCGCCAAGGACGCCTTGTTCGATCCGATTCGTTAGAGCTTCTTGTTCTGGCAGTCCCGCGCATACTCCAGCGCCTTGGCCGTGCCTTTGAGGTCGATTGCCATCACACGCTCACCTGCCGGGTTGTAGACAGTCATGGTTCTGTTCTGCGCAATCGCGTTTACAAAGTTGCGGTCGGTGAAAAACACCGTCCCCCCTGGCACGCGATCCTGCCTGAACCCGATGGCGGTGGCGTCAAAGCTCTTGCCGTCCAGATCGAACCGGATCGGATAGTTTTTCCCCGGTTCGATATCGCCCCATGCCTTGTTGTAGACGGTGAAGTATCCGCGATCGCCCAACGCATCATAGCCCAGCCGCACGACCGACAGATCCTGATAGATCGTCTGGATAAGGCACCCGTTGCCAAGTGCGGGGTCCATCATGATGTTCCAGCCCTCGACAAAGCCTTTGTCGACAAGTTGTTGCGACAGAGCGGAGGTTGCGGTGAAAGCTGCAAAGGTGAAGGCGAGAAGGCGGGTCATCGGGGAACGCTCCAGCTAAAATGGTAGTGTTTGGATATCCTTAGCGCAGTTTTGCGCATAACCAAAGGCTGTGATCAGAAAGCGTGCAGCAGGCACGTGTCGGATAATACTGCAGCCGCCTCTACCGAAGTATCGTTTCCGTTCCGTTGGAAAGATGGAAGACACACCCTTGTGTGCGAGGCAGCTTAAGCAGATCTTCCTGATCCAGGCCCAGCCAGATCCCCCTTAGCACCGAAGAAGTTACACCGTGGGTCACAATGATTGAGGGTTCTTCTTGCTCATCCAGAAAGGATCGGACTCTTGTCGATATCTCCTCAAAGCTCTCACCGCCAGGGCTGCGAAAAAACCACAAATAGCTTTCGTAAGCGTAGTCGATCTGCGACCTGATGACGTTCTTGGTTACACCTTCCCATTGGCCAAATGCGATTTCCTGAAGGCGGTGGTCAGTTTCCAGTTGAAGATGGGGTGCAATCGCGAGCCGAGCCGTGTGCTGCGCGCGCTCTTGCGGGCTGACGACGACCCGAGACGGTGTGTTCGGAATGCCGCAGAGAATTTGGTTCTGAGTGCGCGCCTGCGCCTTGCCCGTTTCGGTCAGCGGAGAGTCCTTGCGGCCTTGAAATTTCCCAAGAGTATTCCACTCGGTTTGGCCGTGTCGCAGTACGAATAGATCGGGATATCTGCTCATAAGTTACGCACAACTCTGGAAAATCAAAGCATGATTCAAAAATGTTCTCGGGGCAGGTTCTGTGACCTTACAGTTCTTTCCGCGCCCTCAGCGCCGCCGTGATCGTCCCGTCGTCCAAATAATCCAGCTCACCCCCAATTGGCACACCCTGCGCAAGTGAGGTCAGGCGGACCTGTCCCTCCAACTGGTCGGCAATGTAGTGGGCGGTGGTCTGTCCGTCGACTGTGGCGTTCAGGGCAAGGATGATCTCGGTGATGCCCTCGGCCGTCACGCGGTCTTTGAGGCGGGGTATGCGCAACTCGTCCGGGCCGACACCGTCCAAGGCCGAAAGTGTACCGCCCAGAACGTGATAGCGGCCTTTGAAGACACCGGCACGTTCCATCGCCCAAAGATCAGCGACATCCTCGACGACACAAAGCTCTCCGGTGGCGCGGGCCTCGCTGTCGCAGATGTCGCAGATGTCAGCGGTACAGACATTGCCGCAATTCAGGCATTCGCGGGCGGTGGCGGCGACCTGCTGCATTGCGTCCGAGAGCGGTGTCAGCAGCAGGGCGCGTTTGCGGATCAGGTGCAGCACCGCGCGGCGGGCCGAGCGCGGGCCAAGCCCCGGCAGCTTGGCCATCAGGTCGATCAGGTTGTCGATGTCGCTGTTCGAACTCACGGCCTGTCCTGTTTGGCACCGAAGGGAGCCTCCGGCGGGAGTATTTTGGAAAAGATGAAGATCAGAACGGCAGTTTGATGTCTGCCGGCAGCCCCATGCTTTCAGTCAGCTTGGCCATTTCCGCCTGAGAGCGCTCGGCGGCCTTGGTCTGCGCGTCCTTGATGGCGGCCAGGATCAGGTCCTCGACCACTTCCTTGTCGTCTCCGTTGAAGATCGACGGGTCGATGTCCAGACCTTTGAGTTCGCCCTTGGCGGTGGCGGTGGCCTTGACCAGACCGGCGCCGGATTCGCCGACAACCATGAGGTTGTTCAGTTCTTCCTGCATTTCGGTCATTTTGGTCTGCAGGTCCTGCGCGGATTTCATCATCTTGGCCATATCGCCCAGACCGCCTAAACCTTTGAGCATCGGGTTTCTCCTGTAAATCGATTTGACGCCTAAATACGAAGGGTGACTGCGTGACACAAGGGGCATGGGCATCCTCCTGTATTCCAGGCAGATGTTCAGTCCTCTTCGAACGGGTCCCATTCGTCTTCGACCTCGGGCAGAGCCTCGGTTTCGACCTTGGCGGCGCGCTGTTCCGGGGTTTCGATCCGTTTGATGCGCGCCTTGGGAAACTGCATGAGTACCGCCTGAACCAGCGGGTGCTGCTCGGCCTGTGACCTTAGCGCGAGGTCGGCCGCATCGCGGATCTCGGCGATCGTGGCGGCTTCGCCATCTGCCACGATGGATACGGCCCACCGATTGCCTGTCCAGCGCTGCAGCGCCGTACCCAGCCGTTGGGCAAGGTCTGTCGGGGCATGATCGGTCGGTGTAAATTCGATCCGGCCCGGTGAGTAGGACATCAGCCGCACACCGTTTTCGACCTCGACCAGCAGCTTTACGTCCCGGTTTGTCCGGATCAGTTCGACCACATGTTCGAAGGTCGGATAGCGCGCCAGAGCAGTTTGGACGTCCTGTGCCAGGGCCGCAGTCGGCGCGCCGGCGGGACCGTGTGGAGCGGAAACGTAGGAAGACCTTGCCGATGCCTGAGGTTGTACCGGGGCGTGCGAGGGTACGGCCATGCCTCCACCGGGGCCTCCGTTCGGCGTGGGTGGAGGTGCGTCCTGCAAACGTTTGATCAGTTCTTCCGGGCTTGGCAGGTCGGCCACATGGGTCAACCGAATGACGGCCATTTCCGCTGCCATCATGGCGTTTGGTGCGGCTGAGACCTCTTCGAGCGCTTTCAGCAGCATTTGCCACATGCGGGTCAGGACACGCATCGGCAGGGCTTCGGCCATTTGCTGTCCGCGTGCGCGTTCGTCGGGCGAAACGGTCGGGTCCTCGGCGGCGTCTGGCGTGATTTTGACCACGGACACCCAATGGGTGATTTCGGCCAGATCGCGCAGCACGGCAAGCGGGTCGGCGCCCTCGGCGTACTGAGCGCTTAGCTCTGTCAGCGCCCCCGCCGCGTCGCCCCGCAGGATCATGTCCATCAGGTCCAGGACGCGGCCCCGGTCCGCCAGACCCAACATCGCCCGGACCTGATCGGCACTGGTTTCACCGGCCCCGTGCGAGATCGCCTGATCCAGCAGCGAAGTTGCATCACGCGCCGAACCTTCGGCCGCTCGGGTGATCAGCGCCAGCGCGTCTTCTGCGATCTGGGCGCCCTCGGCGGCGGCGATCTTGTTTAGAAGACCGATCATGTCCTCGGGTTCGATCCTGCGCAGGTCGAAGCGTTGGCAGCGCGACAGGACCGTAACCGGAACCTTGCGGATTTCGGTAGTCGCGAAGATGAATTTCACATGCTCGGGCGGTTCCTCAAGCGTCTTGAGCAGCGCGTTGAACGCGCTGGTCGAGAGCATGTGAACCTCGTCGATGATATAGATCTTGTAGCGTGCGCTGGCGGCACGATAGCGGACGCTGTCTATGATCTCGCGGATGTCGTTCACGCCGGTGCGGCTGGCGGCGTCCATCTCCATCACGTCGACATGGCGGCCTTCCATGATCGCCACGCAATGTTCGCATTGGCCGCAGGGTTCGGTCGTCGGTTTGCCGTCGCCATCGGGGCCGATGCAGTTCATGCCCTTGGCGATGATCCGCGCCGTCGTCGTTTTGCCGGTGCCGCGGATGCCGGTCATGATGAAGGCCTGCGCGATCCGGTCTGCCTCGAACGCGTTTTTCAGGGTGCGCACCATGGCATCCTGACCAACCAGGTCGGCAAAGGTTTCCGGGCGGTATTTGCGGGCAAGAACCTGATAAGCGGGGCTTGGCGTGTCGGTCATTTCTGCTCTGTCGGATTCGTATCAGAAGTGCAGCGTAGAGTGCGCCGCCGCCTGCGTCCACAGCCGGTTCGCGAAATTCATTTGGGAATGCTTCGGGATGCGCGTAAAAATGAAGGCGAAAGCATTTTTGACCGGATTCTTGTGCGTAACGATTAAGGAGGGCGCGTTGCATGTCTCAGATGATTATTCATGCGCTGCAGGTCGGAGGAGGTACTCTGGCCCTGACATCAATGCCGGGGCGTGGGGGTAAATATGTCCAGGACCTGAATGCGATTTCCGACTGGAAGCCCGGTCTTGTCATTTCAATGACGACCGAAGTCGAGATGCTGCAGGACGGCGCGCGTGACTTCGGAACCGACATTCAGGCGCGCGCCTGCCGCTGGGTCCATCTGCCGGTCGAAGATTTCGGTGCACCCCCCGACGCCGTGACCGCGCGCTGGCCCGATGTAAGCGCGGCCGTCCGCCATGCCCTGTCAGGGGGCGGGCGCATTCTGGTGCATTGCCGGGGCGGCTGTGGCCGGTCCGGAATGGTGGTGTTGCGCCTGATGGTCGAATGCGGCGAGCAACCGGGTGCAGCCCTGAAACGGTTGAGGGCGGTGCGGCCCTGTGCGGTTGAAACAGATGCACAACTGGCATGGGCCACGCAATTGATTCCGGCCAGCGCGGACCCGTAGCTTAGGCCGACAAATGTCCGGCCTGGGCCGCCACTTGGCGACCTGCCAGGGCCGAAGCTTCAAGCATGGCGCAGGGCGGGTCCGACAGAATTGCGGACGGCAGCGCACGGAACTCTGCGCAGAACATCATGTCTGCATAATCCTCCAACCTGTCGCCCGGAGTTTCCTCATTCGTTCCGCAAAACACCCGGATTTTGTCTGGCCGCGCGTGGAATCGGGCCATGCACCCTTCGGGGCAATGGGCAAGCTCGCTGCTGCCTTCAATGGCGAATTGCGGGGTTGCGGCCGGGCCGGCGCTTGCCACGGCGCGCGTCAGAGCCCGCGCCATTTGCGCCAGTGCCGGACAGGGTTTGCCGGTGCGCTGGCACACAGTGGCAGAAAATTCGTGTGTCCTTGTCTTCCAGTTCATAATGCGCCCTCCGCGCGCGGCGCGGGGCAAGGATCAGGTGTGACGGGGCTATGCCATCAGGACCTGCCCGGACACCCCGCCCGAGTTTCGGTTTCAGTATCGATGGCAGGTCTCCTGACTTGCGGGTCATCGCTTTGCCGACCTTCCCAGCCTTTCGGCCAGTGGTGTTTCGGCATTGCTCACCGCTTACAGTTGCGGGGGCAGTCTCGGCCTTGGTTCCTTCCGGCAATGCCAGACAGAACCGCACCGTGTTCCCTTTTCATCCCGGCCCCTTAAAGGGCGCGGAAACCATCTCCTCATCGCTAGCGGTTGCCGGGTCCCCGAGTCAAGCGCATTGCGCGGGCCGAGGCATTTGGTCCGATGCGTGGTCGGGAAAGCGGACGTTTGGTCATGTTTGCACCGGGTTGACTTGAGCGGGCGACTGGCCTGACAGATAGGTGAACTGAACTGTTCAGTTGAGAGCGGAGCATGATATGTTGGACATACAGGAACAGGTCTTGACCGAAGACATACGATTTCCCTCCGGGACGGCTATGCTGTCGGGTCGCCTGTACCTGCCTGTTGCAGCGCCTGATATCGTAGTTGTTCTGAACAGCGCGACCGGCGTTCCCCAGGACTATTATCAGCATTTTGCCCGGTGGCTGGCGGAAGAGCAGGGCATTGCCTGTCTGACCTATGATTACCGCGATTTCGGAAAATCGTTATCGGGGCGTCTGAAGGATTCGCGTGTCACCATGTCCGATTGGGCGCTGATCGATATTCCCGCGGCCCGGGCCGAGATGCGACGGCGATTCCCAAGTGCGCGGCAGTGGACCATTGGTCATTCGCTGGGGGGTATGCTTGAGCCATTGCAATCGGATGTGGATCAGATCGACCGGATGATTTGTGTGTGTTCAGGCCTGGTTACGTTGTCGGATCATCCCTGGCCCTACAGGGGGCTGGCCGGAATCTTCTGGTACGGGCATGCGCCTTTTGCAGTTCATATGCTGGGGTATCTGCCCGGCAAGGCCATTGGGTTTGGTTCGGACCTGCCGTCAAAGGTCTACTGGCAATGGCGAAAATGGTGCACCTCGCCGAACAGCTATCTGCCTGAAATTGGCCAAAGCCTGCCCGCAGCGACCTGGCCGCGGGCCGGTGGTCCGGTCGACCTTTTTGCGATTTCGGACGACCAGATGGTGCCTGATAATGCGGTATGGAGGCTGGCCGAGCTATACGGCCCGGACGCCAACCGTCATGTGCTTGAACCAAAGGATTTCGGGCTGAAATCCATTGGCCACATTGGTGTTTTTGCGCGCAAAAACAAAGCGGTCTGGCCGAGGTTGATCGAGTCTACGGAGCAGCAATTCCGTTCCGACCGGAAAGATGTGACGATTGCGGGATGAAGTGAGAGGTTGGACATCGACCCAAGCGGGGCTCGTTGTGGCTGCTTCCTTCCGGACCTGACCAGGTTGGCGAGGCGCTCGCCCGCGCCAACCTCTCAATCGTCGATATAGGGAAGTTGCGCCAGGAAGACAACCCGTCAGAGTGACAGTCTGATCCGCAGAAAGCCTTCCGGGTCATGCCCCAGCACATGCGGATCGTATGCGTCCAGTTCGGAAAGATGCGCCCGTGCTCCCGGCCCGGTTTTCAGAATCGAAGCGTGGCCGGGAAGCCGGACAAGGCTGAAGGGGAAGGGCGCAGATTCAAGCGGGTCGCCCGGTAATCCCCCCGAAAGATAGTCGCGCAGGACGTCCCTGATGGGTAAGGTCGGCATATTGATCTGCCGGGCCTGATGCGCAACAGGGAAGTGTCCGCCGCCGCTGGCCCGGTAACTGTTCAGGGCCACAACGAATTTCTGGGTGGGTTCAATAGGGATTCCATCACAGCAAATCTCGCGAACACGGTTTGCGGCGGGATCGACCAGCATTCCGTAAGAATCAAAACGCGCCGGCTGGGAAAGATCGATCCGATAGGTCAGGCCGAACAGCACATCGAAGTTATGCCCGGCCCGTGTTTCATCGGTCAGAGTGCGGACAGCTCCTTCATCCACCTGATTGAAAATGCCCGCCGACATTTCAAGCCAGTCACGGACCATATCGCCGGTGACAAGCACGGCGCGCAGTTCATTCGGGAAAGAATGAAGATCCGAAACATTGCGTAACCGAACCTTTCCGGGCGGTACATCCGTGTAGGAACGCGGTCCCGCGCGGCCTCCGAACTTGCAGGGCGAAACAGCGGACAACAGTGGAAGCCCCCGTAGGTCTTCGTCCAGATGGAGGTTCAATGCCGCTGCCTGGGCGCTGGCGACCAGCGCGAGGCCCCGATCTGGTGCGCAAAAGCTGAAATAGCTGTGCAGGCTTTGACCGGTGTGGCCCACGGGTCTTGAGGCCAGCGCACGGGTTTCTTCGTGGCCGTAACTGAACAGATGCCGCATTCCGGGGTCTTCGGATACCGCTCCGTTCCCGTGCCGGGAGAGAACAGGCGGCAGCTTAACCTGCTGCCCGACAACCTTCCATCGCCCGGCAGATGTTTTCTGCACATGCAGGTCAATGATGCCAAGATGCGTCCCTGCGACGCCAGGCATGACAACCGGTTTGCTATGTACATGCCCCCGGGTTGCGTCCGTATGATCCAGCCCTTCGTGATCCTTGCCGGGAAGTGTGAGATGCGTATGGCCTGCAACAATGGCGTCGATCCCGTCGATCGCGGCCAGCGGTATGACGGCGTTCTCCAATCCGCGCGCGGGTTCCGAAGGTCCAAGGCCCGAATGCGCCAGCGCGACAATCACATCGCTGCCGTCCGTGCGCAGGGCCTCGACCGTCTTTTGCGCGGCCTCCAGAATATCTTCGAACACCACCACATCCTGAACCCGGTGCGCATTCCATTGCGCCGTTTGCGGCGGCAGGATCGACAAAAGACCCAGACGAAACGGGGTTTCGACGCCGTCAACCAGAAGAGAGCGTTCTAGTATTGCGCGGTCATTCCATTTGGCCCCGGCGGTCAATTGCCGGGCATTGCTGCAAATCACCGGGCACGGTGCGCCGTCCAGAATACGATTCAGCGTCTGCAGGCCAAAGTCGAAATCATGGTTGCCCAGTCCGATTGCGTCATAGCCAAGTTCCCGGAAGGCCTGCATCAACACGTGGTTGTCATCAGTCTGCTCTGCCGCCCAATCGCCAAACGGCGTTCCCTGAAGGGCATCTCCGTTGTCGAACAGGAATACCAGTGCTCCGTCTTTCTGCGCTTCTTCTCTGGCAGCGCGGATCAGACTGGCCGTTCGGGTGAAGCCCCGCGCCGGATCCGGTTCATCGGCGTGATAGTCGAACCCTGTCAGATTCATGTGCAGATCGGTCGTGGCCAAAATCCGAATGCGACCGGCTGAAATATGTTGGCTCTGAGATGAAACAGTGGTCGGGTGCAATTTTCTACTTTGGGCAATTCAATCTAAGCCATGTTCACTAAAAGAATGAGTAAGTGCAAATAACTTGGCGCCGGTGGGACCATTCAGCGGCATTGCCACGTCCCAGTGTTCATGAATTGGCATTGCAACAACTCGGCAGTCGTGGCAGCCCTGTGCGCAACACACTGAGGATATTAAATGAAAAACGCGGAGACAGTGACATTTGGCGGCTCGGGCCTGGATCGCGCAGCGCATCTCCGGGGAGATTCGGACAGGCTGGAACAGATGAAAACTGATCCACGCGCCGAATGCCTGCTGGTCTGGCGTGGCAAGATATTGGTGCAGGGCGAAGATCTGGACCGGCTTGGATTGGTTGCGACGGCACATAGCCTGGTGCGCGAAGGTCCCGGAGGGGTTGTGGAAGCCCCGGTATTTCTGGGCCTTCGTGAAGACGATGCACCGATTTTTGCGGCGGATATATCGGACTGGTCGGCGGATGGGCAGGATTTGTCGGATATCGGTGCTTTTGTAGACCGGTCCGAGCAGCAGCATCCGGACCTGCCGGACGGGTACGTGTTTGCCGAATTGCGCCGGATCATGACGCGGCTGAGCGCCCGCGATGCCGAGCTTGCAGCAGCGGCCAAGGCCGTGATCGGCTGGCATGAAACGCACCGGTTCTGTGCGCGTTGCGGGGCTGCCAGTGAAATTGCACAGGCGGGGTGGCAGCGCAGCTGCCCCACTTGTGGCGGGCAGCATTTTCCGCGCACCGACCCTGTGGTGATCATGCTGATTACCCATGGAAACTCGGTCCTGATGGGCCGGTCTCCGGGTTGGCCCGAAGGCATGTACTCGCTGCTTGCGGGATTTGTCGAACCGGGTGAAACGCTGGAAGCCGCCGTGCGGCGCGAAGTAATGGAAGAGGCAGGCGTGCCGGTTGGTGCCGTTCACTATCTGGCCAGCCAGCCGTGGCCGTTTCCGGCCTCGTTGATGTTCGGCTGTGCGGGTGAGGCCCTGTCCCGTGAACTCAGAATTGATCCGGTCGAGATCGAAGACGCGATGTGGGTCAGCAAATCGGAAATGATGCGCGCTTTTTCCGGAGAGCATCCGGTCTTGTTGCCGGCCCGAAAAGGCGCCATTGCGCATTTCTTGTTGCAAAACTGGCTTGCAGACACTCTGGACTGACGAGACACTGAACGAAGGCAAAGGCACCGAGGGCGGACATGCAGTTTTCAGCGCGCGAAGATATCGAGGCCCCGATTGATGCGGTTTTCGACATGGTCGCGGATTTTGAGCGGTTCGAGCGGATGGCCATGCGCCGGGGTGTCGAAGTACGGCGACTGAACGAACAGGCCCCGATAACCACTGGTGCCACTTGGCTGACGGATTTCAATTTGCGGGGAAAACCGCGTCGGGTCGAAATACAGATGACCGATTGCGATACCCCGTCCCGCATGTGCTTTGAGATGTCCAGCAAAGGTATGAAAGGGGTGACATCGGTTGACTTTCTTGCCCTGTCCCAACGCAAAACCCGGCTGAGTGTCGAAATGTCGCTTGCTGCGAAGTCACTACCGGCCCGCCTGTTGCTTCAGTCCCTGAAGCTGGGACAATCGCGGTTCCGCCGGCAGTTTCAGATTCGCCTGAGCGAATTTGCCCGTGAATTGGAAGAGCGGCATGCACACGGTGTATGACGGAAAACTTGCAGGCATAGATTGAGCAGCTATTCCATTCGCCCCGCCGTTGCGGACGATGCCGAGGGGTTGGCCGTCGTTCTGAAGGCCCTTGTTCTTGCCGGACAACGCAGCAAACCATCGGATGCGGCCTTTGCCTGTCGCATTATCTTTGCCACCCTCAGCAGATCCGGTGTTCGGTCGCCATCGACCCCCGGGGAACAGTATTGGGGTTCCAGTCTTTGAAGCTTGCAACTGCAGGCAATCCGTACAAGGTCGCGGAGGGGCTGGGCATTATTGGCACGCATATCAACCCGTCATCGGCCCGGCAGGGAATCGGACGGGCCTTGTTCAGATCCACTTTGCGGGCTGCGCAGGAAGTCGGCTTGCCTGCGATAGATGCCACCATTGGGGAAACCAATGTCGGGGGGTTGTCCTACTATGGTGCAATGGGCTTCACCGAATACCGCAGGTTGCCCGGCGCGATTTCGAAGTCGTTCACTCTGTCAGACTGCCAGTCATTGAGCTGACTTTTTCTGATCGTATTAGCTGGTGAGGATCGCAAAACAAAATGGGCCGCTGTCAGGCTATGACAGCGGCCCTTACCGATCAGAGTTCGGGAATCGGTTTCGCCCCCTCGAAAACCACTTAAAACACCAGCAACCAGAAAATCTTTCGATACTTTCGAAACTGACCCGCCTTGCTGATCGGTATGTCACTGTAATGCCGATAAACTTCGAGGCTCACAGTGAAGCAGTTCACATTGCTAAAACTTTTTTCATTTTTTCCAGTCGAAGAAGCCCGGTCCGGCCTGTTGCAGCAGTCTCGCTGCCATCTGGCGACCCATTTCCGCACCGTCTGCAACATCTCCGGTCACATCCTCGGCGATTGATTCTGACCCGTCTGGGCGCAGGACTTCTCCGCGCAGCCGAAGTTGCCCATTCAGAATTTCGGCTAGGCCGGCGATCGGTGTCTCGCAGGAACCGTCAAGCGCCGCCAGCAGTGTGCGTTCCGCCGACATGCGCTGTCCGGTCTCGGCATGGTGGATGGCTTCGAGCATTTCAGCCGAACGGGTGTCGGACGCCCGGCGTTCGATGCTGATGGTGCCCTGCGCGATGGCGGGCAGCATGTCCTCGGGCGCAATGGCCGTGGCGGGGACGTCGTCCATCTGCAGTCGGCGCAGTCCGGCCATGGCCAGAAAGGTGCAGTCCGCCACCCCGTCGCCCAGCTTTTTCAGCCGGGTTTGAACGTTGCCCCGGAACTCGACAACCTTCAGGTCAGGCCGCCGGTTCAGCAATTGCGCCTTGCGGCGCAGCGACGACGTGCCGACCACGGCGCCATCGGGCAGGTCATGGATGGAACTCAGGTCCGGCGAGATGAAAGCGTCGCGAACATCCTCACGCGGCAGGAACGTGTCCAGTACCAGTCCCGCGGGCTGTTCGACCGGCATGTCCTTGGTCGAATGCACGGCGATGTCGATATCGCTACGCAGCATCGCCTCTTCGATTTCCTTGGTGAACAGGCCCTTGTTGCCGATCTCCTTCAGCGGGCGGTCCGCGTCGATCATGGCGCGATTGTCGCCGGTGGTCTTGATGACCACGATCTCGAACGCCTCTTCGGGCAGATCAAACGCATCGCGCAGTCTTTGACGGGTTTCGTAGGCCTGCGCCAGCGCCAGTGGCGAGCCACGGGTTCCAATCTTCAGCGGCGATGCGGGGGTCGGCAGAGTCAATGTCATGCGCACAGCTTTAGTCGCGTCACATTGCCCTGACAATGGGGGCAGAGCTTGACAAATTGCCGCCGAAGGCAGACCCGTTGCGGCAAACCGGACGATTGGGGACAAATATGGCCGAGACAAAGAAACTGCTGCAGGCGCTGGCGGGCGAGGTGCAGGACGTGCCGCCGATCTGGATGATGCGGCAGGCGGGGCGGTATCTGCCGGAGTATCGCGCGACACGGGCGCAGGCAGGGGATTTCCTGTCCTTGTGCTACAACCCCGAACTGGCCGCCGAGGTCACTTTGCAGCCGATCCGCCGCTACGGGTTCGACGCAGCCATTCTGTTTGCCGATATCCTGCTGGTGCCACAGGCGCTGGGTGCCGACCTGTGGTTCGTCACGGGTGAAGGGCCGCGCCTGTCGACCATCACTAGGCAGTCCGACTTTGACGATCTGAAGCCGGTTGAGGATATCCACGAAACCCTGTCTCCAGTCTACGAAACGGTGCGGATCCTGGCGCGGGAACTGCCCTCCGAGACGACGCTGATCGGATTTGCTGGCGCGCCCTGGACCGTGGCAACGTACATGATTGCCGGGCGCGGCACGCCGGATCAGGGCCCAGCCCATGCGCTGCGTGAAGGTGACAATGCCTTGTTCGAAGCATTGATGGACCGGATCACTCTGGCCACGATCGAATACCTCTCCGCCCAGATCGACGCCGGGGCCGAGGTGGTCAAGATTTTCGATAGCTGGGCTGGGTCGCTGAAGGGTGAAGCGTTCCGCAAATACGCCCTTGAGCCCTGTCGGGTTATCACGAAGGCCATCAAGGAACGTCACCCGGGCATCCCTATCATTGGTTTTCCGCGTGAGGCAGGGGACGGCTATGTCGGATTCGCCAAGGCCACCGGTGTGGATTGTGTCGCGTTGGATAATTCCGTGTCGCCCGAGTGGGCTGCAGAAAATGTGCAGGCCGATGGATGCGTTCAGGGAAATCTGGCGTCGTCGCATATGGTGACAGGTGGGCAGGCGCTGGTCGATGAGACGCGGCGGATTGTCGAGGCCTTCTCGAATGGGCCGCACATTTTCAATCTTGGGCATGGGATCACGCCGGACGCAAACCCGGACAACGTGCAACTGATGATCGATACGGTGCGCGGTCGGTAACGACGGGCAAGGGGGCCAGCCCCCTTCTTGGCCGTTGGCCAATTCATCCCCCGGGATATTTCCGGCCAGATGAAGGGGCGGATCAGCGCAGGTTGTCGAGTTCGGCCAGGATTTCCCCAGTGTGCTCACCGCGAGCAGGGCTGACGCCGGGTTGCCAATTGACGTCTGAAAACCGCGGCGCGCCGGCAGCCTGCAAGGTTCCGTCAACCTCCCGCCAGGTTTGGCGGGCGAGGTTCATCTCGTGGTTCTGCGCCTCTTGCGGGCTGAGGACCGGGGCGACGCAGGCGTCGGTGCCATTGAACAGGTCTGCCCATTGATCGCGGGGCTTGTCGGCAAATATGGCGCTCAGCCGCCGCGTCTGGTCGGGCCAGAGCTGCGGTTTGAATTGTTCCTTGAAAGCCGGATCCCCGGACAGATTGAGAACGCTCAGGAAAATAGCGTAGAATTTCGGTTCGAGGCATTGAACCGAGACAAAGCCACCATCGGCGCAGCGATAAGTGCGGCTCCAGTGCGGACCGTCCAGCAGGCTTTGACCGCGGGTGTCTGACAGGTTGCCGGTCTGGCGCAGACTCATCAGCAGGTTCATCATATGGGCGGATCCGTCGTAGATCGCCGCATCGACAACGGTGCCCCGTCCGGTTCGTTGCGCATTGATCAGTCCGGCCAGAACACCGGCGACCAGATACATCGCCCCTCCGCCAATATCGCCGACCAGCGTTGCCGGTGTTTGCGGCGGGTGATCCGGAGCAGAGGCGTACCAGAGTGCGCCCGACAGGGCGATATAGTTCAGATCGTGGCCAGCGTCGCCCGACAGCGGGCTGTCCTGTCCCCATCCGGTCATGCGGCCGTAAACCAGCCTGGGGTTCCGGGCCTGGCAGATCTGCGGACCGAGGCCCAGTTTTTCCATGACACCTGGGCGAAATCCTTCGATCAGCGCATCGGCCGAGGCGATCAGGCGTTTGGCCGTTTCAAGGTCATCGTGATTTTTGAGGTCCAGATCGATAGAGCGTTTTCCACGATCCAGCAGCGAACGTTCCGGCATTCCGGGTGTCACAGCCCCGCCCTTGCGGTGAATGGTAATGACGTCCGCCCCAAGATCCGCCAGCAGCATGGCCGCGAATGGGCCAGGTCCCAGCGCTTCGATTTCGATGACGCGTATTCCGTGCAGCATGACTGTCCTCCGTTGTCGCGCAAAATTTCGGGATGGCCGCAAAAATGCAAGGTCGGAGTTGCCGGGCGGGTGCGTTTCGAATCCGGCGTGCTTGCCTGCCACCACTGTTCAGCGCTAGGTCTGTGAGAACCGTCAGAGAAACGACAAAGGGTCCGCGACCATGCAGATGAGTGATACCCGTGAAATCAAGGCATCGCCTGCCGAGTTGTATGCCGCGTTGCTTGACCCGGAGGTTTTGAAAGCCTGTGTCAGCGGCGCGCAAGAGGTTTCGGGCAATCCGCAGGACGGCTACGAGGCCACGGTTGTGCAGAAGGTTGGCCCGGTAAAGGCGACGTTCAAAGGCGTCGTCACAATGTCGGACATGGTCGAGGCCGAGCGGCTGACAATTGCCGGTGAGGGAAAGGGCGGCGCGGCGGGGTTCGCCAAAGGCCGCGCCACGGTGACATTTCAGCCAAACGCCGAGGGCGGCACAGTTCTGAGCTATGACGTCGATGCCAGTGTCGGTGGCAAACTTGCGCAACTGGGCAGCCGTCTGATCGACGGGTTTGCCAAGAAAATGGCAGATCAATTCTTCGTAAACCTGCAAGCGCATTTCGAAGGCCCGGCAGAAGAAACAGCGGATGACGGGGATGGTGAAAGCGGCAAAGGATGGCTGGGGCGCTTGACGGGCCGGGACTGATCCGTTTGTAAATGGTCTGTTCGGTAACGGCGCGGCGCGGATGGGTCGCTGTCACCACAGGGAATATGCATGACCACCATTCTGTCCATCAGGGATCTGCGAAAATCGTATGCGGATGGCTTTGAGGCGCTGAAAGGCGTGTCTCTGGATATCGAGCAGGGCGAAATACTGGCGCTGCTGGGGCCGAACGGCGCCGGAAAGACGACCCTGATTTCAACGATTTGCGGGATCACCACGCCCAGTTCCGGGTCCGTCACGGTGGGTGGTCACGATATTCAGACAGAGTTTCGCGCCGCCCGCCGGATGATCGGTCTGGTGCCGCAGGAGATTGCGCTGGAACCGTTTGAGAAGGTCTGGAACACGGTGCGGTTTTCGCGAGGTCTGTTCGGGCTGGGCCGTGACAACGCTCGGCTTGAGGAGATTCTGCGCAAGCTCTCGCTGTGGGAAAAGCGCAGAAATGCCATCCGGGAACTGTCGGGCGGCATGAAGCGGCGGGTGCTGATTGCCAAGGCGCTGGCTCATGAGCCGCGCGTGCTGTTTCTGGATGAACCCACCGCCGGTGTTGATGTCGAATTGCGCAAGGACATGTGGGAGATCGTGGCCGAGTTGAAGCGGGCCGGTGTCACCATCATCCTGACCACCCACTACATCGAAGAGGCCGAGGCCATCGCGGACCGTGTAGGCGTCATCGACAAGGGTGAGTTGTTGCTGGTGCAGGACAAGGACACCCTGATGGCGCAGATGGGGAAAAAGCAGATCGAGGTCATGCTGACCGAGCCGATCCCGACCATCCCGGACAGTCTGGCCGCGCACAATCTGGTTCTGAACGGAAGCGGGGACACCTTGGTCTACACCTACGACACGCATGCCGACAGGACGGGTATCACCACGTTGGTGAACGATGTGGCACAGGCCGGTCTGGTGTTGCGTGACGTTCAGACCCGGCAGTCGAGCCTTGAGGAAATTTTCGTCAATCTGGTGTCGGGAGAACCCGCATGAACTGGTCTGCCATCGCCGCCATCTATCGGTTCGAGATGCAGCGCTTTTTCCGCACTCTGGCGCAAAGCTTTCTGTCGCCGGTGTTGTCGACTTCGTTGTATTTCGTGGTCTTCGGCACGGCCATCGGCAGCCGCATTCAGGAGGTTGAAGGCGTGTCGTATGGCGCCTTCATCGTACCGGGGCTGATTATGCTGTCGGTGGTGATGCTTTCGATCTCGAACGCATCTTTCGGCATCTATTTCCCGAAATTCCTGGGCACGATCTACGAACTCCTGTCGGCCCCGGTCAATTTCATCGAAATCGTGATCGGTTACGTTGGCGCGGCAGCGACAAAAGCGTTGTTTGTGGGCGTGGTGATTTTGATTACCGCTACCTTCTTTGTGGATCTCAGGATTGAACACCCGTTGGCGATGATGGCCTTTCTGGTGCTGACTTGCCTCAGTTTTTCATTGCTGGGCTTCATCATTGGTATCTGGGCCAGCAATTTCGAGCAGATGTCGCTGGTTCCGCAACTTGTGGTCACGCCATTGATCTTTTTGGGCGGCACGTTCTATTCGATCTCGATGCTGCCGCCGGTGTGGCAGACAATCACCCTGTTCAATCCGGTCGTCTATCTGATTTCGGGGTTCCGGTGGTCCTTCTACGGGCTTGCGGATGTGCCCATCGTGTTTAGCCTGCTGGCCATTCTGGCCTTTACCGGGATCTGTCTGGGCATCATCGGCTGGATCTTCAAAACCGGCTGGCGCATTCGCAGCTAGGGCGTTGCATTTTTGCCCATCGGATGTGTTTATTTGGTTCACGTCGCGTTTATGGCCGCGTCCGTCTCTTGTTTACCGTCAGGCAGCACTCTACATCGGCATCCATGAAACTCAGCCTTCCGTTTGTCAAAAAGCAGCCGCTTGTGGCCGTTGTGCGTTTGTCCGGCGCGATCGGGATGGCCGGTCGCGGGTCGCTGAACGACACCACGCTGGCCCCGATTCTGGAAAAGGCATTTCGCAAGGGCAAGCCTGCTGCCGTCGCGCTTGAGATCAACTCGCCCGGCGGTTCCCCGGTGCAAAGTTCCTTGATCGGCGCACGTATCCGGCGGCTGGCGGAGGAGCTTAAAATCCCTGTTTTCGCCTTTGTCGAGGATGTCGCGGCCTCGGGCGGCTACTGGCTGGCGGCGTCTGCGGATGAGATCTTTGCCGATGACAGTTCCGTGCTGGGTTCGATTGGCGTGATTTCTTCGGGCTTTGGTGCGCATGTGTTCCTGAAACGCCAGGGGCTCGAACGGCGCGTACATACGGCGGGTCAGTCGAAATCCATGCTGGATCCTTTCGCGCCGGAAAAGAAAGAGGATGTGGCACGACTGCAGGGGTTGCTGGGTGATATCCATGAAAACTTTATCACCCATGTCGTCACACGGCGCGGTGACAAGCTGGATGACGCGGCGGACCTGTTCAGTGGCGAGATCTGGCTGGCCAAACGCGCGCAGGAGCTGGGGTTGATCGATGGTATTGCCCATCTCAAACCTAAGATCCAGGAGCGGTTTGGCGATAAGGTGAAATTCCGCCGCTACGGCGTCCGCAAACCGATCTGGTCCCGCTTTGGGGCCGCCGTGGCGCAGGATGCCATTGCCGGGCTGGAGGAGCGGGCGGCTTACGCGCGCTTCGGTTTGTAACGTGATCATCAAGGCCGTCACTCTTTTTCTGATCGCCATGGGTGTATTGGCGATGTTCGGAAAGCTGCGCTTTCCGGGGCAGAAGCGGCTGAAGTCCTCAAGATGTCCCCGCTGCGGGCGGTTCAGGATCGGTAAAGGCCCCTGCGCCTGCGAAAAAGGAGGGCGGTCATGACGGCATGGCTGCTATCCGGCCTCGGATTGCTGATCCTTTTGCTGGCCGGTGACGCGCTGGTTCGGGGGGCGGTGAACCTGAGTCTGCGTCTGGGCGTGCCCGCCTTGATTGTCAGTCTGACGATTGTTGCCTTTGGCACATCGGCGCCGGAACTTCTGATTTCCATCAGCGCCATATTGGAAAACGCGCCCGGTATCGCACTGGGGAACGTGGTTGGGTCGAACACGGCGAATATCCTGTTGGTGCTGGGCCTTCCCGCGCTGCTTGCCACGCTTCACACCAGTGAATGCGACAGCCGCAAGAACTATGTTTTCATGTTGCTGGCCTCGGTTCTGTTCATTGGGCTGGCCTTCTGCGGCACGTTCACCGTGATCAGTGGCCTCATATTGCTAGGTGCGTTGGCCCTGATGCTGTGGCACGCGTTCCGGGAAGCCCGTGCCCATCGCAAGGCCTGTGGCGAAGCCTGCGCCGACGATGAGGAGCTGGAAGGATTGGAAGAAGCCGATCCCGAAATGCCCTATTGGAAAGTGTCGATCTTTTTGGTTCTGGGTCTGGTCGGCCTGCCGATGGGTGCGCATTTGCTGGTCGAAAACGCAACAGTAATTGCGCGGCATTACGGTGTCAGTGAAACCGTGATCGGACTGACGCTGGTGGCCGTCGGAACATCTTTGCCCGAGCTGGCGACAACGGTCATGGCGGCGCTGCGTCGGCAGGCAGATGTGGCGCTGGGGAACGTCATCGGTTCGAACATGTTCAATCTGCTGGCGATTGTGGGGATTGCGACTCTGGTCGGACCGATTCCGGTTGATCCCGAGTTCCTGCATTTTGATCTGTGGGTCATGCTGGGCGCATCGCTTCTGCTGATCCCTTTTGTTTTCCTCAAGCAAGACATCACACGGACCTGGGGTTTTGTCCTGTCCATCCTTTACGTGATTTATGTCATCATCCTGCTGGCGTGATCTGACGAAGAAAGGTGATCCATGACCCGAGCTCTAGTTACCGGTTCAGGCATTCGTCTTGGCCGGGCCATGGCGCTTTATCTTGCGCGGCGGGGATATGACGTCGCGGTTCACTACGCCAGTTCGCGGACCCCGGCAGAGGAGACCGTGGCCGAGGTTCAGGCGATGGGGCGCAAATCCGTTGCACTACAGGCCGACCTGCTGGACGAAGCCCAGGTCCAGGCGTTGCTGCCTCGCGCGGTCGAGGCGCTGGGCGGGTCGATCACCTGTTTGGTCAACAATGCTTCGGTCTTTGAGTACGACAATATCCGGACGGCCACTCGGCAAAGCTGGGACCGCCATCTCGACAGCAATCTGCGCGCGCCGTTTGTGCTGACGCAGGCAATGGCCGCGCAGGGGCTGGAGCCTGAAAAGGACGACGCGGGCGAGCCTGTTGCCATCGGTTTGATCGTCAACATGGTCGACATGCGGGTGCGCAAGCTGACGCCGGAATTCATGTCCTACACCATTGCCAAGATGGGACTTTGGGCGCTGACACGCACCGCGGCGCAGGCGCTGACGCCCGCGATCCGAGTCAATGCGATCGGGCCGGGTCCGACCATGCAGGGCCACCGGCAAAGCGAAGGGCACTTCAAAGCGCAACGCGCCAATACCGTTCTGGAGCGCGGCGCGAATCCCTCCGATATCACCGCTGCACTGGGGTATTTTCTGGATGCCCATGCCGTAACCGGGCAGTTGCTTTGCGTCGACGGCGGCCAGCACCTTGGCTGGCGGACGCCTGACGTGCTGGGACTGGAATAGGCAATTTTGCTGTAAGTTTTGCACCGCTCTCATTTGTGTTACCGGCACGTTACAAAAATGTCTTTTTTTTCATACACTTGTCACGCGTGAGAAAAAATCTCTATAAATAACAGGTGGTTATATGATCGCCTAATTATTAGGCAAACAGGGAAATAGGCAATGAAACAAGGGAAAAACGAGGCGATACAAAAGTTATCTGCACAGTTATCCACAGAAACCGTGGACTTGTTTACTCTTGATCTGAGGCCGACAAGATTGCAGCCATGGTCAGAGAATCATATCTCAGGCCAATGACCACCCAGGACGACCCTTCATCAGACACGCAGCCCACCGGCTATGCCTGCATTCAGCGTTACGTGAAAACGTTGGACAGCTCACCCGGTGTTTATCGCATGCTGGATGGCGACAGCCGCGTTCTTTATGTGGGAAAGGCGCGGAACCTCAGGGCGCGGGTGTCGAACTATGCGCGTCCGGGGCATTCGGGGCGGATCGAGCGGATGATTGCTGCGACGTCGTCGATGATGTTCCTGACCACCCGAACCGAGACCGAAGCGCTGCTGCTGGAACAGAACCTGATCAAGCAGCTCAAGCCGAAGTACAACGTGCTGCTGCGCGACGACAAAAGCTTTCCGAATATCCTCGTGGCCAAAGATCATTCTTTTCCGCAGATCAAGAAACATCGCGGGGCGAAAAAGGAAAAGGGGGCCTACTTCGGCCCATTTGCCAGCGCGGGTGCGGTGAACCGGACCCTGAACCAGTTGCAAAAGGCGTTCCTGCTGCGCAACTGCTCGGATTCCATGTTCGACAGCCGCACACGACCTTGTCTGCTCTATCAGATCAAGCGCTGTTCCGGGCCGTGCGTCGGCCTGATATCCGAGGCTGACTATGGCGCAAGCGTCAAGGACGCAGAACGGTTCCTGTCCGGGCGGTCCACTCGGGTGCAGGAGGAATTGGCCGAACAGATGATGGTCGCCTCCGAGGCGATGGAGTTCGAACGCGCCGCCGGTCTGCGTGATCGCATCCGGGCGCTGACGCAGGTGCAGACCTCGCAGGGCATCAATCCGCGCGGGGTGGCCGAGGCAGATGTCATCGGTCTTTACATGGACAGCGGGCAGGCCTGCGTTCAGGTGTTTTTCATCCGCGCCAACCAGAATTGGGGCAACAAGGATTTCTATCCGCGTGTGGGGCCAGACGTCTCGGCGGCCGAGGTCATGGAAGCTTTTCTGGGTCAGTTTTACGACAACAAGGAACCGCCCCGGCAATTGATCCTGTCAGACGGGATTGAAAACGCCGATCTGATGCAGGAGGCATTGTCTGAGAAGGCTGGCCGAAAGGTTGAGATTCTTCTGCCCCAGCGCGGTGAAAAGCAGGAGCTCGTGGCTGGCGCCTTGCGCAATGCACGTGAATCTCTGGCCCGGCGCATGTCGGAAAGCGCTACGCAGGCCAAGCTGTTGCGCGGGGTGGCCGAGGCGTTTGATCTGGACAGTCAGCCGAACCGGATCGAGGTTTACGACAACAGCCACATTCAGGGCACCAACGCGGTGGGCGGCATGATTGTTGCGGGCCCGGAAGGGTTCATGAAAAACGCCTATCGTAAGTTCAACATCCGGGGCGATGATCTGACCCCCGGTGATGATTTCGGCATGATGAAAGAGGTTCTGACCCGTCGGTTCACCCGCCTGCAAAAGGAGGACCCAGACCGGGACAAGGGGCTTTGGCCCGATTTGCTGTTGATCGATGGCGGCGCCGGGCAGGTGAGTGCCGTGCATGAAATCATGGTCGAACATGGTGTCGAAGACATCCCGATGGTCGGTGTCGCCAAAGGCGTTGATCGCGATCACGGCAAAGAAGAATTTCATCGGATCGGTCAGCGCCCCTTTGCGTTGAAACGCAACGATCCGGTGCTGTATTTCATTCAGCGACTAAGGGACGAGGCACATCGGTTTGCCATCGGTACACATCGCGCGAAACGGGCCAAGGCGGTGGGCGCGACACCTCTGGATGAAATTCCGGGGGTGGGTGCTGCGCGCAAAAGGGCGTTGCTGGCGCATTTCGGCAGTGCCAAGGCCGTCAGCCGAGCCAATCTGGCAGACTTGAAGGCGGTCGAGGGGATCTCAGCCGGGCTGGCCCAGAAAGTTTACGATTACTTCCACGACAAGGGCTAGACCTTCCGCCCACGCCACAGGATGTACAGCCCCGAGGCAACGATCAGCGCGCTGCCGGTCCACATGGTCCGGTCCAATTGCTCGCCAAATATGACGACCCCCAGTCCGATACCGAACAACAACCGGGAATAGCGGAAGGGCGTGACCGCCGAGACCTCGCCCGTGCGCATCGCCTTCATCAGCGACGCATAGGCGATTGTGCCCATCAGTGTGGCACCAACCAGGCGCAGGCTCGTGTGCAGGGTCACAGCGGCCATCGGCACATTTTCCCAGAACCGATAGGCCAAACCGGCCACGACGATGCAAAGAAAGCCATAGAACCCCAGCACTTCGGTTCCCAGCGACGCGGGTGCGGCACGGCTGGCCAGATCGCGTCCGGCAAAGCCCAGCATTCCCAACACGGCGAGGATGGAGAGGGCCGAGAAACTGTCCCCGGTCGGCTGGATGATGATCACGACGCCGATCAGCCCGATCAGGATTGCGCTCCACCGCCGCCAGCCGACGGTTTCACCAAAGAACAGGGCCGCTCCGGCGACCACGACAAGGGGCGTGGCCTGCAGAATTACCGTGGCCGAAGACAGGGGTGTCAGCGCAATGGCCAGCACGTAGAACAAACGCCCAAGGATTTCGAAGACCACGCGCACTTTCATCGGGCGCGATAGCACGTCAGGCTGAAACAGCCGCGTGCCACGCAGCAAGGCGGCAATTCCAAACACAAGCGCACCGCCCGCGCCGAACAGAATCAGAACCTGCCAGATCGGCAACGCGGCCGAGGCGCTTTTCAGCAGCGCGTCCTCGAGCGCAAACAGCGCCATTGCCGAGATCATCCATAAACTGCCGATCAGGTTTGACCGGGGGTCCGTTTGAATATGCGGTGTCATGCTGCTGTCGTTCCCCAACCGGTCCGCGCGCCAATCTGACGGCAAAGCGCGTGCGCGCCAAGCTGTATCTGGTTGAGATGTCCGGCTTGCGACCCTTTGACCACCAGTGCCGCAACCGCCTGTGATCGGGTCAGTTTTTTGCATGGCCGTCTTTTCTGTCCCGAAGCGGCGATGTAGTGTCGATCCATGAAGTGGAACCTGCCCAATATCCTGACCGTCCTGCGCCTGTTGGCGGCACCCGGTCTGGCCGTGATGTTTCTGTATTTCACCCGCCCCTGGGCGGACTGGTTCGCTTTGATCCTGTTTCTGACGGCCGCCATCACCGACTGGTTCGACGGATATCTGGCGCGTGCGTGGAAACAGGAGACGAAAATCGGGGCCATGCTGGACCCGATTGCCGACAAGGCGATGGTTGTGATCGCCCTGATGATTCTGGTCGGCTATTCCGCCGAGCACTGGACGCCCTGGCTGGTGCTGCCCGCGACCGTCATCCTGTTTCGCGAGGTTTTCGTCTCGGGCTTGCGTGAATATCTGGGTGACGTGGCCGGGACGCTGAAAGTCACGAAGCTGGCCAAATGGAAAACCACTGCGCAGATGGTGGCGATTGCCATCCTGTTTTCGCAAGGGATATTCGAGCACCATTTTGTGATGGGGTCCTTTGGCATGGATGCCGAAACTCTCGATCGGGTCCTGATGGGCGAGATCGAGGACCTGAACGGCCTGCGCTGGCATCTTGAGGGGATGTTCTGGTCCGGGCGGATCGGGCTTTGGTTGTTGTGGATCGCGGCCACTCTGACATTGATCACGGGCTACGACTACCTACGTAAAGCCATGCCGCATCTGAAGGAGAGCTGAGCGATGGATGTGCTGTATTTCGCATGGGTGCGCGAACGCATCGGTCTGCCGAAAGAAAGGGTAGAGACCGAGGCCGCAACCGTATCCGACCTTGTGGCCGAGCTGAGCGCGCGAGAAGACCGCTATGCCGCCGCCTTTGCGGATCTGTCCGCATTACGGGTAGCGCTGGATCAGGAGCTTTCGGACTTTGACGCCTCGCTGGCCGGTGTGCGTGAAGTTGCGTTCTTTCCGCCCATGACCGGCGGCTGACGCGATGCGTATTGCCGTTCAGGAAGAAGCGTTTGACCTTGGCGCCGAAGCCAACGCTTTTGCGTCCGGGGATGCAGCCAACGGCGCCATCGTGACCTTTACCGGTATCGTGCGCGATCTGGCCACGGGTGACCTGGATGTGATGGAGATCGAGCATTACCCGGGCATGACCGAGCGCGCGCTGACCAGGATCGCCGAAGAGGCTCAGGAACGCTGGTCTTTGGGGGATGTTCTGGTAATCCACCGCCACGGGCGGCTGGCCCCGGGGGACCGGATCATGATGGTCGCCACGGCTGCGCGGCATCGCAAGGATGCATTCGAGGCGGCAGAATACTTGATGGACTATCTGAAATCCCGCGCGCCCTTCTGGAAGAAAGAGATCACCTCGGGCGGGGCGGAGTGGGTGGCCGCGAAAGATGAAGACGAAGACGCGTTGACCCGCTGGTAATACGCGAACCGGCACCCGTCGGGCGGATGCCGGCGCGTGTCAGGGCAGATCAGCCGGATTGTTCCGCGTTGCAGGTCCGTGCTGCCTCAATGGCTTTCTTTGTGCCATCCAGGTTGACGGTGAATGCGAATTCCTTTTCCGGGAACACGATCATTTCGTTTTTGTTGATGACGTCGTCAACGAACTGAGCGTTGTTCGCCAGGATGTACCCGCCGGTATATCCATCGGCCAAGTGCTTGGTTTTCTTGTGCGCTTCGGCCTCATAAACGTTGCCGTCCAGTGACAGGAAGATCTTTTCCTTCTTACCTTTCAGGCCGATGTCATTCTTCGTGAAAACCCCCAGATAGCCCATCTCATGGTCTTTGGTCAGGCCCATTTGAACGACGTTCTGGTTTTCGTCCATGCGCTCGATCAGGCAGGACCCGCGCGTATCATCTACAAATATGGTCCATCCGGATTCTTCCCCCCAATTTGAAAACGTATCGTTTTCCGAGGGGATGACATCGCCGGAAGCCAGGGCTGAGGTTGCGGAAAATGCGCAAAGCACTGTGGCGGTTTTCAAAGTGTCTTGGAAATTCATAGTACACTCCAATTTTCTGGATAGTGGACAGTGATGTGTGTAGGAAAAAAACACACCAATTCGTAGTATTGAATTTGTCGCCAATATTGAAGGCGAAAGAAACAGACCGGCCAAAACACGCCGATCTTGTTTACTGTTGTCCTGAGGCAAGCTCAGGTTGTGCAGTCGACGCCAAGGTTCAGTCGGCGTTGTTTATCCGCCCGCGCAGTTCTTCCGCTTCTTGCCGCGCCGCGCGCAGGCCGTCCATCGCGGCGGCTAGTTCGGCTTCGGTCTGGGTCAGCTGGTTGGACAGTTCGGCCTCGCGTTGTTGCAGGTAGGTAATCGCCTGATCGCGGGTTTCTTCGGCTTCATGCAACTCCTGGCTCATACGGTCCAGATCAGCGACGTCGCTTTGGCGGACGCGGGACAGACGATGGGCCAGCCAGTTGGCGAACCAGCCCATGCAGAATGCCGCAAACAGGATGACGGCAGTGGCGATGATGAATTCGGTTCTGTTCACTTTACTGATCCCCTGCATCCGCATCAGATGCGCTGTTTTCCGGTACTTCAGGCTCGGATGGCGTTGCCTCCAGCGCATCTAACCCGGTTTCCCTGTCCGCAACCGGTTCGGGCCGGATAAGGCGAAACTCGATGCGGCGGTTTTCTTCCCGGCCTTCTTCGCTGTCGTTGTCCGCGATGGGTTGCGTTTCACCATAGCCGACGGCCGAGTAGCTTGCCGTCGGGATCCGGCGCGCGCGCAGCTCACTCAGAACGGACTGGGCGCGGGACTGGCTCAGCTGCTGGTTCATCTCTTCGCGGCCCTGGCTGTCCGTGTGGCCCTGAATTTCAAGCCGGATGGGGCCACATTCCCGCAGGATCTCTGCGATCTGGTTCAGCGTATCCCGCGATTCGGTGGCAACGGTGGCCGAACCGGGTTCAAACGCGATCTTGCCTGTCGCCTGAATCTCGGCAATCCGGGATTCGCAAAGTTCCGGATCGGGCAGGGCATCTTCGGGTTCGGGCGGTTCCTGATAGGTGATCGACAGGGTGAAATCCTGCGCTTCGCCCAGTTTGTCAGACAGATGCCCGGCTATGCGGGCCTTTGCATCTTCCTCATGGCTGACACCGGACAGTTCCACCACCTCGGGCGTGACCGTCAGAACACCGTTGTGCAGTTCCGACAACGCCTCAAGCCCGGCCAGCACCCGCAGCGGCCAGTCGGCGGGCAGATCGGGAACAATGCGGGTTGCCACGTGCACCTGTTCCGAGCCGAAGGCCGCGCGGGCAAAACTGTCGACCATGTCCCGCAGGGTTTCATCCCCGACACGCCCGCGCAGTTGCACTAGGCCTTCCGGGCTGCGGGTTGCGGAGAACTCGGGCGGGCCGGCCTGGTCTTGGGTGTCGGGTTCGGGCAAAACGGCGTGCAGGGCAAAGACTTCCGGCAATGCGTTTTCCAATTCACCCACGACCCGGTCGAATGTGGCGGGGTCCGCGCCTTGCGCCGCAATCAGCGTGATGTCGGCATCGGACATGGTCACGGAACCCTGCCCGATATCGGCCAGCGCCCCGATGCTGAGCTCGGCTGCGCGGGCCCAGCGAGGTGAGGGAACGCCCAGCCCGATGGTGCAACTGTAAGGACCGGACAATCCTGCTGCTTGCGCGGCGGCCACGATTGTCTGACGGGCCTCGTCATCCTGCGCCGAACAGGCGTCGAAACGCCCCCCTTCTTCGGTGATCAGGTAGCGCAACGTAAAAGGTGTGATCACCGGGCGCGGTGCTGAAATCGACAGGCCGATCCGAAGGCTTGGCGGTGCAGCGCGCGTCAGGTCGCGCTCCAGCATCTCTTTTTCCTTCTGGCTGTCGGTGATGGCCGTGATCCGCACCAGCCCGGGGCTGGCCGAGATCTTGGCCCGGGGCAGCTTCGCCAGCGCGCTCAGCGCGTAAGTAAATGCGTCGTCCCAGCCCTTCGGCTTGGGATAGTCAGCCGTTTCCAGCAGATCTGACACGGGGGTGTTTGGAACCAGTTTTTCCAACTGTCTGATCATGGCGTCACGATCCACGCTGGCCGGGATCAGACCGATGACCGAGATGCCACTGTCGTTGCGCAGGATTTCGGTCGAAAACCGCGGTGCCGCCAACGTTGTGGTGGGCGCAACTTCCATCTCATCGATGACACGCGATGTATCGACTTCGGTTCCGGCAGCGGTCAGCGCGTTGAAACGCGTTGCCTCGTCCGAAGCGGTGCCGGTCAGAACCACGCGCAGCCCGTCCGAATGCACTTCGGCCCAGTCGTGCCCCTTGAGATCCAGCGCCCGGCGCACGGCAAATTCCGAAGCTTCTTCGACCTTTGTCACGGCATAACTGGCCGCCAGCAGCGACAAACCGCCCGACACGAGAAAGATCAGGACAACAGCGATGGAAAAAGGCAAACGCATGTGCGGTTTCGGGACTCCTCGGGCGATTGGTCGGGACTCTTACAGAGGCGTGGCCTGGGGTGCAATCAGAGCAGAAGCGCGACGCAGAGGAAGATCAGCGGAATCAAGCCGGTGTCGCGGTTGGCCCGGAACAGTTGCAACAGTTTGGCGTTGTCTTCGATATCCAGCCCGCGCAATTGCCAGGCCATGTGCCAGCCCATCGCCCATGGCCCGGTCAGGGCAACGACCAGTGCCATGATGGACGCCTGCTGGGCCGCACCATCGATGATGGCAAGTCCCATAAGCGCGACGGTTGCGACCAGAAAATACTTGAGCCATTTCACCGTATCCGTCCCGAACAGCCGCGCGGTGGATTTGATGCCGATCAGTTCGTCATCCTCGGCATCCTGATGGGCATAGATGGTATCGTAAAACAGCGTCCAGGCGATGCCCGACAGGTACAGGGTAACTGCGGGCCAGCCTACTGTGCCGCTATGGGCGGCCCAGGCCAGCAGCGCCCCCCAATTGAAGGCCAGGCCCAGAAAGACCTGAGGCCACCAAGTGAACCGCTTTGCGTAAGGGTAGATGGTCACGGGCAACAGGGACAGAACGCCCATGGCGATGGCCGCCTGATTGAAAGTCAGAAGAATCCCCAGCGCCAGCAGGCATTGCAGGCCCATCCAGACAACCGCCTGCCGAACGCTAACCTGTCCGGACGGGATCGGCCGGGACCGTGTGCGCTCCACCTGCCCGTCAAATTCGCGGTCGGTGATATCGTTCCAGGTACAGCCTGCACCACGCATAAGAAAGGCTCCGATGGCGCAGCCGATCGCGATCCACAGATCCTCCCAGCGTGGGTTTCCGTCGCTGAGAATTGCCAGCGCAAGGCCCCACCAGCAGGGAATCAGCAGCAGCCACGTGCCGATGGGCCGGTCCGCGCGGCTGAGGCGCAGGTAGGGCCGCGCAAACGCGGGCGCATGGGTGTCGACCCAGTTGCCGCTGACGGCATCGGCGACTTGACCATCTGGTGTTGGGACATTGCCTTGCATATGTAAGGTCTCATGAGTGCAAAAATCAGACTGTATGTAGAGCACCCTCTGGGTCGGGGGCAATCCGTTGAATTGACGCGCGAGCAGGCACATTACCTGTTCGGCGTCATGCGTCTGGCTGTCGGGGCACACGTTGCCTTGTTCAACGGCCGGGACGGAGAGTGGCTGGCCGAGGTGGCCGAGGCAGGCAAACGCGGCGGCACGCTGGCCTGTGTCGAACAGACCAGACCGTTGCAGATGCCGCCCGACCTTTGGTTTCTGTTCGCGCCGATTAAAAAGGCACGCACCGACTTCATCGTTGAAAAGGCGGCGGAAATGGGTGCCGCTCGGATCATGCCGGTGCAGACCGAATTCACCAATTCCGAACGCATCCGGCAGGACCGTTTGCAGGCCCATGCGGTTGAGGCCGCCGAACAGTGCGGCGGAACCTTCGTACCCGAAGTTTGTGAGCTGCAGCGCCTGGACCGTGTGCTGGATGCTTGGCCCGATGGGCGGCAACTGATGTTCTGCAACGAGGCGGAAGTAGGCTCTGCGCTGAGGCTGGCCGAACAGGAAAAGGGCGGGCCGTGGGCCATTCTGATCGGTCCCGAAGGCGGGTTTTCCGAGCGTGAGCGCAACCGCCTGACCGCATTGCCTTATGCGCATGTGGTCAGTCTGGGCCCGCGCATTCTGCGCGCGGATACCGCGACTGTGGCGGCCCTGACCATGTGGCAGCAGGCGCTGGGGGATTGGTCGTGACCTGGTGTTTGGCGCAAGCCGCCGACCTGCCCGCGATCGAGGAATTCCTGCGCCGTCACCTGCAATCTTCAATGTTTCCGCTGGCCAACTTGCGGGACTTCGGACTGAACGGATCGGAACCCCGGTCCCTAAAGGTCTGGATGCTGGGCGAGCCGCCGCGCGCCGTTCTGGCCATCACGAACGAAGGAATGCTGTTGCCGCAGTGCCGGGATTGCACCGATGCCGAGCTTGAAGCGGTACTAAAGATGTTGAAAAGCCGCCCGGTCATCGGTGTGATCGGTGAGGCCGCCCAAGCCCGGCGCATTTTGCAACTGGCTGGCTGGCAAAACAGACCCGCTATCCTCAGCCGGGATGAGCCTGCCTTTTCGCTGGAACTGGAACAGCTGATTATTCCAGACCTGCCGGGAGCGCGCCTTGTCCCCTTGTCGGCAATTGACCGGGCGCTGGCCGTTCACTGGCGGCACAGCTACCATCTGGAATCCTTGGGAAAGGACTCGGATCAGGCGCAACATCAGGCCGAGCGCGACATCGAAGGGTATCTGAGCCTGGACAGCCACCGGGCGTTATTGTTGAACAACCAACCTGTCTGCATGACCGGTTTCAACGCCGTTTTGCCAGACGTGGTTCAGATCGGCGGGGTTTATACGCCGCCTGAACTGCGCCGCCGCGGCCATGCCCGAACCGCCGTCGCGCTGCATCTGGCCGAGACGCGCGCAAAGGGTGTGTCACGTGCCGTACTTTTTGCCGCTTCAGATTTTGCGGCGCGGGCCTATATCGCAGTGGGATTTGTTCGGGCAGGTCAGTTCTCGGTGAACCTGTTCAAGACGGAAAAGGAGGCCGCCGCATGAGTTTCATCCGCCCGGAAGCGAAACTGGCCCTGTGGCGCTGGCGCGAAGTGCTGGTGGCCGTCGCCGTTTTTCTGGTGGGCCTCAGTTGGATTAACGGGCCCGGCGGGCTGCTGGGCTGGATGGGCTGGATTCTGGTCGCCGTGGCGGCGGCGCTGGCGGTGATCGGGGTGCAGCGGGTGCGATTCCGCATGGGCGCGGGTGGTCCCGGTGTCGTGACAATAGATGAGGGGCAGATCACCTATCTCGGGCCTCTGGATGGCGGCATTGTCGCAGCGCGCGAAATCGAGAGGCTGGCGCTGGACCCGACCTCGGACCCGGCGCATTGGGTGCTGGACCAGCCGGGACAGCCCGCACTTCACATTCCTGTGAACGCCGAAGGCGCCGAGGCGCTATTTGATGTGTTCTCGGCCCTGCCGGGGCTGAAAACCGAACAGATGTTGTCGGAACTCAACGGCGGATCGCCGCATCCGGTGGTAATCTGGGAACGCACGCCCTCGCGCCCGTCGCATGTGCGCCTGCATTGACACTGGCCGCGTTTGCGACCACGACTGACCCAGCAACAGACACTTTAGGAGCGGAGCGCGGTTCATGTCCATTCCCCAGTCCGGCGGCGGGCCGATCGAACGCCACGAGCAACTGGCCGAATATCTGGAATCGGGCTGCAAGCCCAAGGCCGATTGGCGTCTCGGTACCGAGCATGAGAAGTTCGGGTATTGCAAGGACACGCTGAAACCGCTGCCGTTTGAAGGCACCCGGTCCATCGTTGCGGTGCTTGAAGGCTTGCGCGACCGTCACGGCTGGAGCGAGGTACGTGAAGCCGGGCATCTGATCGGTCTGGAAAAGGACGGCGCGAATGTCAGCCTTGAACCGGGCGGCGCGCTGGAATTGTCGGGTGCCCCACTGGAGACCATCCACGAAACCTGTGACGAGGTGAACACTCACCTGCGCGAGGTGAAGGATATCGCCGACGAGATTGGTGTCGGTTTCATTGGTTTGGGGGCGGCTCCGATCTGGACCCATGACCAGATGCCGCTGATGCCCAAGGGCCGTTATCGGCTGATGAACGACTATATGGAAGAAGTTGGCACCATGGGCCGCGCCATGATGCGGCGCACATGCACGGTACAGGTCAATATCGACTTCGGCTCCGAGGCCGATATGGTTCAGAAACTGCGCGTGGCACTGGCGTTGCAGCCGGTGGCAACGGCGCTGTTTGCAAACTCTCCGTTCTTCGAAGGCAAGGTCAACGGACAGAAAAGCTGGCGCAGCCACATCTGGCGGCATCTGGACGATGCCCGCACCGGGATGTTGCCCTTCGTATTCGAGGACGGATTCGGGTTCGAGCGTTACGTTCAGTATGCGCTCGATGTGCCGATGTATTTCGTCTACCGCAATGGCGAATACATCAACGCGCTGGGCATGTCCTTCCGTGATTTCCTGCAGGGCAAACTTCCGGCGCTGCCGGGGGAAACCCCGACCCTGTCCGACTGGGCCGACCACCTGACCACCGCCTTCCCCGAAGCGCGGATTAAGAAGTTCATGGAAATGCGCGGTGCCGATGGCGGCCCGTGGCGCCGCCTGTGCGCGCTGCCTGCCTTCTGGGTCGGGCTGACCTACGATCAGGGCGCGCTGGATGCGGCGTGGGATCTGGTCAAAGGCTGGGACGCGGAAACCCGCGAGGCGCTGCGGGTTGAGGCCGCCAAAGACGGGCTGCAGGCGCGGGTTGGCAACATCAGCATGCATGATCTGGCACGCGAAGTGGTGGCCATTTCCGAGGCCGGCCTGAAATCCCGTGCGCGCCCCGGCGCCGGAGGTCTGGTCCCCGATGAGACCCATTTCCTGAATGCGCTGAAGGACAGTATCGAGACCGGTAAGATTCCGGCAGACGAGTTGCTGGATCACTTCTATGGAGACTGGAACGGCGATCTGACCCGTATTTACCCTGAATACAGCTACTGAGACCATCGGGCGCGTTAAGGCATGATTTGCCAAAACAGGCCTAATGTCTTGTACTTCTTGCGGGCCGTCAGATACTAGCACGCATTCCGTCGCGCGAGTGATCCATGGCCCGTATCAGTGAACTTCATTATTCCAACGCCTACGCCGCCAGTTCGGGCGTAAACGAATTTCTTGAAGTCGCACTGCGCCCAGATGAGATTCCGGCAGATTTCACGGTCTCGTTCTACCAGGCAAACGGGCAGGTCGGGATCGAAATTCCGCTGGATCATCCCTCAGTTCAGATGTCGGTCGATGCCGACAACAACGAGCTTGTTTTTGTCATATCGGCGGATGACTTCCCGATCCTTCTGACGGATCCCAACGGTGGCGGGCCGACCAACTACGAAGCTTATGCACTGACCAATACGAACACTGGTCAGGTCATCGATTTTTACGATATCGGTGGCGGCACAACGAACATCGTCGCGCAAAACGGGCTTGCGGCGGGGCAGACTTCGGTCAACCTGCCGGTTCTGGTCGGACCGAACCAGACCACGACAACGTTGCAATTCAATCAGCCCGATCCGGATACCCTGACCTACGGGTCAGTGGCCCCCGGCGACAGTGGTGCGGCCTGTTTCACGGCGGGCACAATGGTGGAGACGCCCGACGGACGTTGCGCTGTCGAAAATCTGCGGCTGGGTGATCTGGTGCACACAATCGACGACGGGCCACTGCCGGTTCGCTGGGTTGGCGGGCGCACGGTCTCAGGTCGTGGCCGCTTTGCGCCGATCCGGATCCATGCGGGTACACTTGGCGCCGAGGTCGAAATTCTGGTGTCTCCCCAGCATCGTATCCTGATCACCGGTTGGCAGGCCGAATTGCTGTTTGGCGAAGACGAGGTTCTGGTTCCCGCGATATCTCTGGTCAACGGCACGACCGTGACACAAGACCCTTGCGACATTGTCAGGTACATCCATCTGCTGTTTAACCGCCATCAGCTTGTCACCACCTCTGGCCTGATCTCCGAGAGCTTTTTTCCAGGGCAGGAGGGGCTTGCGGGTTTGGGATCGGACACTCGGGACGAGTTGCTGACGTTGTTTCCGCAGTTGCGCAATCACCCCGAGGCATATGGTCTTGCTGCGCGCCCGGTGCGGCAGGACAGAACCACCGCGCTGTTACGTTCCGCCTGAATGTGCGCGCCCTCTTGCTTTCGCGGGCTGCTGTGATAGCAGGTCCGCAACAGCATTCAGGGGCCAAAGTCAGGAAGCGTCATGGACGATCTTAAGGCAAAATATCTGGGTCAGATCGCAGACGCGGGCGACGAGAACGCACTCGAAGCGATCCGCGTGGCCGCCGTGGGCAAAAAGGGCGAAGTCGCGCTGAAGATGCGCGAGCTGGGCAAAATGACACCCGAGGAACGCCAGGTTGCAGGCCCGGCGCTGAACGCCCTGAAGGATGAGATCAACTCGGCGCTATCCGCCAAAAAAGCCGCTCTGGCCGACGCCACGCTGGATGAGCGTCTGCGCACCGAATGGCTGGACGTCACGCTGCCGACCCGCGCCCGCCGTCAGGGCTCGATTCATCCGGTCAGCCAGGCGACCGAGGAACTGACCGCGATTTTTGCCGAACTGGGTTTCTCGGTGGCCGAAGGGCCGCGGATCGAGACCGACTGGCATAACTTTGACGCGCTGAACATCCCCGGCCACCACCCCGCGCGGGCCGAGATGGATACGTTCTACATGCACCGCGCCGCAGGCGACAACCGCCCGCCGCATGTGCTGCGTACTCATACCTCGCCGGTGCAAATCCGTTCGATGGAGTTGCAGGGCGCGCCGATCCGCGTGATCTGCCCGGGCGGTGTGTACCGCGCCGACTATGACCAGACCCACACGCCGATGTTCCATCAGGTCGAGGGGCTCGCCATCGACAAGGACATCTCGATGGCGAACCTGAAATGGGTTCTGGAAGAGTTCGTGAAAGCCTTCTTCGAGGTCGACGACGTCGAACTGCGCTTCCGCGCCTCGCACTTCCCCTTCACCGAGCCATCGGCCGAGGTCGATATCCGCTGTTCCTGGGATAACGGCCAGCTGAAAATCGGCGAGGGCGACGACTGGATGGAGATTCTGGGCTCGGGCATGGTTCACCCCAAGGTGATCGCCGCCGGTGGGATTGATCCTGAGGTCTATCAGGGCTTTGCCTTTGGCATCGGCATCGACCGTCTGGCGATGCTGAAATACGGTATCCCGGATCTGCGGGCGTTCTTTGACAGCGACCTGCGCTGGCTGCGCCATTACGGTTTCGCAGCGCTGGATATGCCGAACTTGCATGGTGGTTTGTCTCGCTAGGGAACATTTTGGACGACTGGCTGGCCGCATATCGCAATTGGTGGAAGCGTCAGGTTTCTAAACATCCGATGCTTTGGCTTGTGAGCCTATTTCTCGCTATGTTTGCGCCGCCCGCTCTTGCACTGTGGGTTTGGAAAAGTGTCTCGGCTGCGGTCTTGATCATCTTTTTCGGGTCGGCGCTTCTGTTTTTGCCTGGCGTTCTAATCGCTGGTTTTGAGTTCTTGCGGGTCGGGGCATTCCAGATGAGAGGCAGGCTGCAAAACGAGAAGACCCGAGATTTGATAAAGAAACAGAAATCGGGGTTCTGGAGCTGGTGGTGACTAGTTCGCTTTTCTGATTAGCGCGGAGCAAAGGCCGATACTGCCGCGCAGTCAGTCGTTCATTGCGGCGCCATTGCTTCAAACCTTCTGGACGACCCCGCCCGCACGGGCTGGCGATTTGTCTCCATTAGCACCCCGTGTGAACGGCACGCGGATTTTGCCAGCATAAATTTCTCATCACTCACCGAGGACCGCCATCCCACGGTCTGGCATTGGCGTGGCTCGTCGGCAGATTGCAGCGTCGTCGTTACCGGTTTGCCACAATCAACATCGAACAAATGTCCTGGAAATATCCATCATATACAGCGTGATAGCGGGAAAATAGGCTCGGGGATATTTCAACGGCCAGACAAGGTTTCTCATGAAGGTATTACGCGACCGACCCCCGAAGCAGTTATTTCTGACCCTTCTTGCCGGAGTTGCCGCGATATTGGCGCTGTGGGGTGGTTTGATCAGTGTCGGGCTGCTGGACCCGATCTCGAACGGTACCCCTCAGGCCAGACCCGAACAGCGGCAGGCCGTTCTGGGCCGCTGGTGCGCCACCGATGAAAACGTGATCGATAGAAATTCTACGCTCACATTTGCCGGACAGGGGCTGGATCTTACACTGACCGCAGACCTCAGGGTGTTTACCGAAGTTGTGGATGCGCCGGTGAAGTTGTTCAGCGAAAGCGACAGCATCCTGTTCACCATCGATCAGCGGCCGGGATCTGTCTATGTGGCCGATCTTACCGGGGATGCGCTGGCTTTGGAGATTTACCGCAAGCAGCCGGCCAGCGATTTTGGAACCGGTGAATTCCTGCACCGGCAGTTTTATCGGCGATGTGCCTAACGCGCGCTCAATAACAGCTATTTGACGTGACACGGCAATCGCGGCAGCTAGGCTCGGTCCATGATGTACCGATTGATTTGCCTGCTTCTGCTCTCTGTCACTCCGGCCCTTGCGATGGGGCCTTGGAAAACCGACTGCCACGGTGATGCCGCCTGCCCGTTGGGCGACCGCTCGTATCATGTGCTTGAACCGGATGGATGGGATGGCGAAACGCCTCTGCCGGTGCTGCTGCATTTCCACGGCTGGGCGCGGCAGGGGGCCGTGGTGGTCAACCATCAGCGCATCGCAGGGGCCACGAAGCTGCGGGGCGTGTTGTTGGTCGCGCCGAACGGCCTGGGCAAAAGCTGGGATTTCTGGACGCCGGACACTGGCGACGTGGGTTTTGCCGACCGGGTGCTAAAGGATGTGGCCAAACACTATCCCATTGATCCTGAACGCATCTATGTCTCGGGCTATTCCTATGGCGGCGCGATGGCGTGGCGCTTTGTCTGCCAGTCCGGCAATGACGTGACCGCTTTGTTGGCCGTGGCGGGCAGTATCCCGCAGACCGAGGATTGCCCAGAATCCCCGCGCCAGGCGCGCCATGTTCACGGGACCGATGACACAGTAATGAGCTTCCCCTTTGGTCCGGGCGGCGATACGACCTATCCGGTGGCGCTGTGGCGGGAAAAACTCGGCTGTGCAACCGCAACCCCGCGCGGCGACTGGAGTGTCGAGCCTTTCCTGACGCTCAGCCGGGTGGAATGGACCGATTGCGCGCGGGGAAAGGTGGTGCTGGACACCCATCCCGGCGGACATTTCATCCCTCATGGCTGGATCGGCTGGCAACTGGATGAGCTTTTGGGCCGCACCCCAGCCTATCCGTGACGCGCGGCGCTTGCACCCCGGCGCAATCTTTGCCATTGCCTTTGCCGACTGGATGTTTGCCAAAAAAGGCCCCGTGCAATGAAATTCACTCTGTCCTGGCTGAAAGACCACCTCGACACTGACGCTTCGGTTGATGAGATCGCCGAGGCGCTGACCGATCTCGGGCTAGAGGTCGAAGAGATCGTGAACCCGGCGGACCGGCTGGCGGGCTTTACGCTGGGCTATGTGAAACACGCCGAGAAACACCCCGACGCGGACAAGCTGCGCGTCTGCAAGGTGGACACCGATGAAGGCGAATTGCAGATCATCTGCGGTGCCCCGAATGCGCGTGAGGGTATCACGGTCGTTGTTTGCAAACCCGGCATGTATATCCCCGGTCTGGACCTGACGATCAGCGTGGGCAAGATCCGTGGCGTCGAAAGCTTCGGCATGATGGCGTCTGAACGCGAGCTTGAGTTGTCGGACGAACATGACGGCATCATCGAACTGCCTTCAGGCGAAGTCGGCGACAGGTTTGTTGACTGGCTGGCTGAGAATGACCCCTCGAAAGTCGATCCGATGATCGAGATTGCAATCACTCCGAACCGTCCGGACGCGCTGGGCGTCGAAGGGATTGCCCGCGATCTGGCCGCGCGTGGCATTGGCACCCTGAAACAGCGTGACTACGTGCCGGTTCCGGGAGACTACGAAAGCCCGATCAAGGTGACGATTGACGAGGACACGCTGGATGGCTGCCCGCATTTCACCGGTCGTTTGATCCGGGGTGTCAAGAACGGTCCCAGCCCTCAATGGTTGCAGGATCAGCTGAAGGCAATCGGTCTGCGCCCGATTTCGGCCTTGGTGGACATCACCAACTACATGACTTTTGACCACAACCGCCCGCTGCACGTTTTCGACGCGGACAAGGTGCAGGGCAACCTGCGCGTTCACCGCGCCAAAGGCGGCGAAAAGCTGGTGGCACTAGACGAGAAGGAATACACTATCCAGCCCGGTATGATGGTGATTTCGGATGACAAGGGCCCGGAATCGATTGCGGGCATCATGGGCGGGCAGGAAACCGGCTGCACCGAAGAGACCGTTAACGTTTTCCTCGAAAGCGCCTTTTGGGATCACGTTCAGATTGCTTTGACGGGCCGGGCGCTCAGGATCAATTCCGATGCCCGTTACCGTTTTGAACGTGGCGTCGATCCGGAATACACCCGTGAAGGGCTTGAGCATGCGACGCAGATGATCCTTGATATCTGTGGCGGTGAAGTTTCGAACGTGGTCGAGGCAGGCAAGGCGCCGAACCACGCGCGCGCCTACAAGCTGGACGCGGCGCGGGTTCGGTCCCTGGTCGGCATGGACATCCCCGAAAGCGAGCAGCGCCAGACCCTGACCCGACTGGGCTTTCGTCTGGAAGGCGAGATGGCTCATGTTCCCAGCTGGCGCCCTGATGTCATGGGTGAGGCCGATCTGGTGGAAGAAGTCGCGCGGATTGCGTCCCTGACCAAGCTGCAGGGAAAGCCATTGCCGCGGGTCACAGACGGCATTCCGAAGCCGGTGATGACCCCGGCGCAGCGGCGGCAGTCGATGGCGCGACGCACCTGTGCGGCGCTTGGGTACAACGAATGCGTCAGCTACACGTTCATCGATCAGGCCTCGGCCGCGCTGTTTGGCGGGGGCGATGATGCGACGAAGCTGGAAAATCCGATCTCGTCCGAGATGAGCCATATGCGCCCGGACCTCTTGCCGGGGCTGCTGCAGGCTGCGGCCCGCAATCAGGCGCGTGGGTACGCGGACGTGGCTTTGTTCGAGGTCGGTCCGGTTTTTCATGATGGCGAACCGGGCGATCAGAAGACCCAAATTACCGGCCTGCTGGTCGGTCGAAATGGCCCCAAGGATGTGCATGGCGCGTCGCGCCCGGTCGACGTGTTCGACGCCAAGGCGGATGCCGAAGCCGTTCTGGCCGCGATCGGCGCACCTGCCAAGGTTCAGGTTCTGCGTGACGGTGACACCTGGTGGCATCCGGGTCGTCACGGTCGGATTTGTCTGGGCCCGAAGAAGGTGCTGGGTGTATTTGGCGAACTGCACCCGCGCGTCCTGCAGGCGATGGATATCAAGGGACCGGCAATGGCCTTCACGATCTGGCCGGACGAGGTGCCTTTGCCCCGAAAATCCGGCGCCACCCGCGCGGCGCTGGAACTGCGTGACCTGCAGGCGGTCGAGCGCGATTTTGCCTTTGTTGTCGATGCCGGGGTCGAGGCCCTGACACTGGTCAATGCTGCGGCAGGTGCCGACAAGGCGCTGATTGAGGACGTGCGTGTGTTCGACGAATTTATCGGTGGAAGTGTAGGTGAAGGCAAAAAGTCCCTGGCCATTACCGTGCGACTTCAGCCGACGGACAAAACGCTGAAGGAAAAAGACATCGAAGCCGTCAGCGCCAGGATCGTTGAAAAGGTCGCCAAGGCCACGGGCGGTACGCTGCGGGGCTGATGGAGTCCGCCTCCGGCGGGAGTATTTTCAAAAAGATGAAGGGGCGGTTGCGCCCCTTTGTTGTCTGGAGAGGAGAAAGCCATGCTGAACGTTTATCTGTCCGGGGAAATCCATACGGACTGGCGTGAACAGATCATCGAAGGTGCCAAGGGGCTGAGCATCGCGTTCAACAGCCCGGTGACGGATCATGCGGCCAGTGACGATTGCGGCGTTGTTATTCTGGGCGCCGAGACAGACAAATACTGGCATGACCACAAGGGCGCGATGGTCAACGCAATCAGAACGCGCAAGGGGATCGCCGATGCGGATGTGGTCGTGGTTCGGTTTGGCGACAAATACAAGCAATGGAACGCTGCCTTTGATGCCGGTTACGCGGCGGCTTTGGGTAAATCTCTGATCGTGATGCACGGGCCAGATCATCAGCACGCGCTGAAAGAGGTGGACGCTGCCGCGCTGGCCGTGACCGAGACACCGGAACAGGTTGTCGGTGTCCTGCGCTATGTGTTGACCGGCGCGCTGCCGAAGTGATCTGCGGACCGAACGCAGGTCATTTTCCTCGGATTTACCGTCTGAATGCAGGCGCCCTTGCGAACGGCCCCGGTCCGTGCTGATTGCTGCTGACTGGCGTCTTCGGCGTGACGGGTCGGATTCCAAGCACTGGCGTCACTGGGGAAAAACATGCCGCCTTTCCCATGAAAATGATTGCGCGTTTGTGAGAATGGCGCAGTCATCCTATACGAAACCACAACACTTGGGGTTTGCCCCTGCCGGGAAAACTGGTGAATCGTGCGAAGGAACGCGCGAAAAAGGCGGAAAGAACAGACCGAAAAATCGCGGGCAGGCCAGAGCGAGCCGGATAAACGTAAGGAGACTTGCGGCATGCTGAAAAAGTGACTGCTGTTGCATCAATTGTTTGGGATCTGCGCAGATGCACAGATTTCTGTTTTAAGGATAGCGAAAACTGCGGCTTAGGGAGTGATCGGGAATGGAAATGGACCAGATTGTAGAAATGACAAACGGCTATCTGCCGGTTGCGCTGAATGCAGGCAAGGCGCTGATTGTCCTGATTTTGGGTTGGATCGCAGCGGGTGCAATCAGCGGTATGGTCCGTCGCAGGATCAACAGAACACCTCAGATCGATCCAACTTTGGGCAACTTCGCCGCCAGCATCATCAAATGGGTCATTCTCGCGATGGTTGTCGTCGCTGTACTGGGGATCTTTGGGATACAGGCGACCAGTATCGTGGCCATTCTGGGTGCCGCATCGCTGGCCATCGGCCTGGCCCTGCAGGGAACGCTGAGCGATCTGGCCGCTGGTGTCATGCTGGTCGTGTTCCGCCCCTACAAGCTGGGCCAGTATGTCGATATCGGCGGGACGGCGGGGACCGTAAAAGACCTCAATCTGTTCACGACGGAACTGGTGACGCCGGACAACGTGCAGATCATCGTTCCGAATGGCCAGTCATGGGGATCGATCATAACCAACTACTCTGCGCATGATACGCGCCGCGTCGACCTGGTGTTTGGCATTGACTATGGCGACAGCGCAGATGAGGCGATGGAAATTATTCTGGATGTGGCCAAGGCGGATGAACGTATTCACAGCGATCCGGAGCCTTGGGTGCGTGTGACCAATCTGGGTGACAGCTCAGTCGATCTGACGGCGCGCCTGTGGTGTGCGGCGGCGGATTACTGGGACGTCAGGTTCGAACTCACCAAGACGATCAAGGAAGCCTTTGACGCCAAAGGCGTATCGATCCCCTATCCGCATTCAGTGGAGATCCAGAAACAGGGCTGATGGCTCCCGCCCGTCGGGCGGGCATTGGAAATGCCCTTCTCCTGTTGGGTCCGGCGCCGCGCGAAAACGCGCGGCGCTTTTTTTTGCGGCCACGCTGGTGCTTGAGACGACAGCGCCGCGCCCGAAGGCGCGGCGCTATGCCTACCGCTGTAAAGCACCCGCATCAGCGGGCGCTTTCAACGGCGGGAGGGCTTAGGATTTAACAATAACGCTGGGAGATACGACATCGATGCCCAATGCTTTGCCGACCGCGAAATAGGTCAGCTGCCCGGCGTGAACGTTCAGACCGTTCAGCAGGTGCGGGTCATCCTGACATGCCTGTTTCCAACCCTTGTCCGCAAGTGCCAGCATGAACGGCATGGTCGCGTTGCCCAATGCAATGGTCGAGGTGCGCGCAACCGCGCCCGGCATGTTGGCCACGCAATAGTGCATGATGCCATCGACCTCGTAGATCGGTTCCGCATGGGTGGTGGCTTTCGAGGTTTCAAAGCAGCCGCCCTGGTCGATGGCCACGTCCACCAGCACCGCACCCGGCTTCATTGTGGACAATTGCGCGCGCGAGACCAGCTTGGGGGCTTCTGCACCGGGGATCAGAACGGCGCCGATCACCATGTCTGCAGTCTGGATCAGTTCGGCCGTTGCGCCAGCGGTCGAGTACTGGTTCTTGAACGTGCCGCCATAGACGTCGTCCAGATACCGCAGACGTGGCAGCGAACGGTCCAGAACGGTGACGTCCGCGCCCATGCCGGCTGCGATCTTGGCAGCGTGGGTACCAACAACACCACCGCCGATCACGACGACCTTTGCCGGGCCAACACCGGGAACACCGCCCATCAGAACTCCACGGCCACCATTGGCCTTTTGCAGCGTCCACGAGCCGACCTGAGGGGCCAGACGGCCAGCAACTTCGGACATCGGGGCCAGCAACGGCAGGCCGCCATTGGCGTCGGTCACGGTTTCGTAGGCAATGGCGGTGCAGCCGGAGTCCAGCAGGTCGCGGGTCTGATCCGGATCGGGGGCCAGGTGAAGGTAGGTGAACAGCAGCTGGCCTTCGCGCAGCATCTTGCGCTCGACCGCCTGCGGTTCCTTGACTTTCACGATCATGTCCGCCGTCGCGAACACCTCGGCCGCGGTGTCGACGATGCTGGCACCGGCAGCGGTATAGGCGTCATTGTCAAAGCCGGATCCCAGGCCGGCTCCGGTTTCGATGATGACCTCATGGCCGCGCGCGACAGCTTCCTGTGCGGCGTTGGGCGTCATGCCGACACGGAATTCCTGAGGTTTGATTTCCTTTGGGCAACCGATTTTCATTTTGGGCTCTCCATCCATAAACTGCCTAAATTATGGGCACTCACCGCCGCAATTTCTGTGAAACTTTGCCCGGAAACTGAGTTTGTTTCGGTGGATTCTTCGATATACTGTCAGAATCTTGCAAAGGATTTGCGTGAATGAGCATAGATTCGACTGATCGAAAGATTCTGGCCGCCCTGCAGCGCAATGGCAGAATGTCCAATGCCGAGCTTTCAGAGCAGGTGAATCTGTCGCCCTCTGCCTGCCACAGACGTGTACAACGGCTGGAGGTCGAAGGCTATATCCGCAACTACGTGGCGCTGCTGGATGCGCGCAAGATGAACGTTCCGACAACCGTGTTTGTCGAGATCACGTTACAGGGTCAAGCCGAAGAGGTTCTGGATGCGTTCGAGAAGGCAGTATCGCGGATACCGGATGTTCTGGAATGCCATCTTATGGCGGGTACTGCGGATTACATCCTGAAGGTCGTCGCGGAAAACACCGAGGACTTTGCCCGTATCCACCGGCAATACCTGTCACGTTTGCCCGGCGTGGCGCAGATGCAGAGTTCCTTTGCGCTGCGGACCGTGTTCAAGACCACCGCATTGCCCGTGTGATCTTCAGGCTGGGCCGGGATAGGTGAACAGGGCCAGATGCAGGGCGTTGAAGGCGAAATGCATCACAACGGGAACCCAAATTCGTCCCGTCGCGAAATAACCCAGACCACAGCCCAGCCCAAGCAGCGATGCAAACAGGACCAGAGGGACGCCACCGCCCGCGTGGGCCACGCCAAACAGAAGGCTTGCGACCGCAATTCCTGCGGCAGACCCGAACCGGGTCGCAAGGACCGTTTGCAGGTAGCCACGAAAGAAGGCCTCTTCCGCGAGGCAGGTCAGGAACAGGTTAGAAAGGGCAAAGGTCAGCCACCATTCAGGCAGGCCGACTTCCGGATGCACGGCCCCAGTCAGTAGTCCTGTTGCAAAGAGCAGCGGCAAAGTTACGACACCAAGTGCAAGAGGCACCCAGCGTACCGGAGATTTTCGGCTCAACATCGTAGGACAAGCAAGCACGACCGCGAAGAACACCAGTGGTTTGTCTAGATTCAGGTGCAATGAGAACAGCGCGCTGTCTGGACCCGCGCGGACCTGATCGAGGACCAGAAAATTATGAAACCCGGGCAGCAGATGAGCACCAAGTGCGATGCACCAGACAATCAACGCCAGATGCCCGACCAGAACCCACCGGCCCTGTAGTCGATGAAGAAACCAGGCCCCGATCAAGCCTGACACGGCAAGTCCGGTTGCCAGCGGCGACAGAAGCCCGGTCATCAGCGCGGCGACCCCGAATAGAAAAAGCAACGCAAGACCCAGCCGCAGGTGCCCGGCCAAGGTGCTTACCTGAGCGGTTATCAGGACCGTCCATGGCCAGATCATGGGCAACAGAGAAACAAAATGGTCCACAAAAGCCTCATGCGTTCAATGTCGGCATTGTTGCCGCCTGATTGCGGGAAATGGCAATATCGCTCTGGCCTGTTGGTTTCAACCTGTTGGCATTGCGTCAATTCTAACGCTTGTATCCCCGGCACCATGGGTCCACATTCAGGACAAAGACCGCACAACGGCCCTGTTTTCGTGGTCTGCACCTGTCAGGTCAGCGCCACTTGCCCGGGGATTTGGCGATGTCACCGCATTTTCGGTGACATCCGGCAGTTACACTTGCCCGGTACGGTCCAGACCCGACGAATGATAAGGAGCAGACCTTGACCTACGAAAACAACAGTACCCCCAAAGATTGGCTTGAGGCGGAACTGGAAGACACGCTGGACGAAGATTTCGAAATCGAGTTTAGCGAACCAATGCTTTCGATGGAGGTCCGCAAGATCTACAAGGATCAGCATCCCGACATGCTGGACCGCAAGGTTTATTTTCAGAACCTGCTGCGCCTGCAGGCCGAGCTGATCAAGGTGCAGGATTGGGTGGTTCACACCGGCGCCAAGGTCTGCATTCTGTTCGAAGGCCGTGACAGCGCCGGCAAAGGGGGGGTGATCAAACGCATCACTCAACGCCTGAACCCGCGCGTCGCCCGAGTTGTGGCCTTGCCCGCGCCCAGCCGCCGGGAGCAGAGCCAATGGTATTTTCAGCGATACGTTCCGCATCTGCCTGCGGCGGGCGAAATCGTGTTCTTCGACCGCTCGTGGTACAACCGGGCCGGTGTCGAACGCGTCATGGGCTTCGCCAATGAAAACCAGGTCGAGCAGTTCTTTCAGGACGTTCCCGAATTTGAACGGATGCTGGTGCGGTCGGGGATCATTCTTCTAAAATATTGGTTCTCGATCACCGATGAAGAACAGCAACTGCGATTCCTCATGCGAATTCACGACCCGATGAAACAGTGGAAACTGTCACCCATGGATCTGGAATCCCGCATCCGCTGGGAGGCGTACACCAAGGCCAAGGAGGACATGTTCTTCCGCACCAATATCCCCGAGGCACCTTGGTACATTGTGGAAGGCAATGACAAAAAGCGCGAACGTCTGAACTGTATCGAGCACCTGCTGACCAAAATCCCCTACGAGGACGTGCCGCAGGACAAGGTCAATCTGCCCGACCGCCGATATAATCCCGAATACGAACGGCGCATCCTGCCGGATGAGCTTTACGTTCCCAAGATCTATTGATGACGTTGTGCGAGGCTGGTTGTCCAGCCTCGCACCGGAACGCCGGATCAGGCTGCGTCCATCATGCAGTCCACGTTGAAGATATTGAACATCATGAAGTCACAGCCGTCTTCGGCGACCGTGCCGGAATCAGCAGGGTCTTCCATGTGTTCGCTGTCTTCACCCGTCACAAGATCGAAGTCATCCATGTCACCGGTTTCGTCGCCTGCGGTTTCGGTGCCATCCCAATCGAACTGATCGAACTGGGCCTGCAGGTTTTCCAGGAATGAAGCGATCTCATCCAGAAAGGCCTGTACGTCAAAACAATCGGACTCCGGTTCGCCTGAATCGGTCACTTCGAAATCGGGCGTTTCGGTTTCCGGATTTTCCGTCTCGGTATCATCCGCGTCAGTTGTTTCGGTCTCCGGCTCTTCGGTCTCGGTATCATCCGCGTCAGTTGTTTCGGTCTCCGGCTCTTCGGTCTCGGTATCATCCGCGTCAGTTGTTTCGGTCTCCGGTTCCTCAGTCTCGGTTTCATCCGTGTCCGTTGTTTCGGTCCCCGGATCTTCCGTTTCGGTATCTTCGGTGTCGGTTGTTTCGGTCTCCGGATTTTCCGTTTCCGTCACGTCTGTGTCGGTCGTTTCGCCATCCGGCTCCTCGGGTTCAGTTACATCCGTGCCCGTCGTCTCGGTATCCGTTTCCTCCGGGTCGGGTGTTTCCTCGACCGGTGTGACCGGCGTGGCGGGTGCCGAGGGTTCTCCGGTGTCCGGCAGAACAGCGGCATCGGTTGCGGCAAAGTTCTGGGTGACCATGACCGCGTCAAAACCCTGCATGTCCCCGGTTTCAATGCCAATACCGATATACTCGAATTCAGGGTTCAGGATATTGGCGCGGTGGCCCGGGCTGTTCATCAGACCCTGATGTAGCTGGGCAACATCGTCGCTGATGCCTGGGGCGCCCCGTTCGGATTGCCAGGCGATGTTTTCGCCGGTGCGCCAGCTGCCTTCCAGGTCGAACCCGGCATTTTCCATCCGCTGAGTCGCGCTCGATCCGCCCGATCCGGTGTGGCTGAAGGTATCCGTGTTCAGCATCCAGCTGCTGTGGTTTTCCGACGAGTCGTTCAACTGGGTTTCAAGTTTCAGCTGGTTCAGCCCGCGGGATGTGCGCTCCTGATTGATCAGCGCCAGCATTTCGCGTTCGAACGTGTTTGCAGTCGACATTGTTGCCTCCGTTTATGGTTGAGTCCTTGCGGACGACGCCACTTAGAGGTGCAAGGCGCGACAGCGATAGAGACTGTCGAAAGATCGGCGGTTTACGGCGACGCAGCGCTTTCCGGGCAGGATTCGCTGCGCTGCAAAATGCCGGGCAAAATGCTGCTGATGGGAAAATGGCAGCTTGTCGCGCGGTCTGTCCCACGGGTCGGCGGAATGTAACCGGCAAACGGGCGATGCCCCCTGAAAACGACAAACCCCCGGGCAGGGCCTCGGGGGTCGTCAAATAGTGTCATCCAAAGCTGGACGAGCAAGGTGCTTAGAGCAAACCTTCGCGCTGTGCTTTCTTACGTGCCAGTTTACGGGCACGGCGGATCGCTTCAGCTTTCTCGCGCGCTTTTTTCTCGGACGGTTTCTCGAAATGTTGCTTCAGCTTCATTTCACGGAACACGCCTTCGCGCTGCAGCTTTTTCTTCAGGGCCCGAAGCGCCTGATCGACGTTATTGTCGCGAACACTAACCTGCATGTGGTTGTCACCACCTTTCTAGATAGAGTTGCAAGGAAATTGCAGGAGTTGGCCGTATAGCAAAGCCGTTATATCTTGTCTAGTACTGGCTCTGAGAACCGGAGAACCGCTATGACCACCACTTATGAAGATGCAAAGCAACAGCTTTTGGACGCGATGCTGACCCACGTTCCGTTTGACGGCTGGTCCGAGGTGGGCTTTCGCGCGGCTATTGCGGACTGTGACATGGATGAAGGTCTGGCACGTGCGATCTGTCCGCGTGGCGCGGTCGATCTGGCGCTGGCTTTCCATGCACGCGGCGATGCAGTCATGGTCGAACGTCTGAAATCCGAAGATCTGGGTGATCTGAAATTCCGCGATCGGGTCGCTGCCGCTGTGCGCTTTCGGTTGCAGGCCGTCGAGGATAAGGAATTGGTCCGCAAGGGTATGACCCTTTTTGCGCTGCCCCTTCATGCGGCAGACGGGGCCAAGGCACTGTGGCAGACCTGCGACCTGATCTGGGATACGCTTGGCGACACTTCCGATGATGTGAACTGGTACACCAAGCGCGCCACCCTGTCGGGAGTGTATTCTTCGACCCTGCTGTTCTGGCTGGGTGATGAGTCCCCCGCGCATCAGAAGACATGGGAGTTTCTGGACCGGCGCATCGACAATGTCATGCAGTTCGAGAAGCTCAAGGCACAGGTGAACGACAATCCACTGTTCAAGCCGTTCCTTGCGGTTCCGAACTGGCTGGCCGGGCAGGTGAAGCCGCCGATGAAAATGCGGACCGATCTGCCCGGGATGCTGAATCCGCGCAAGTAAGCGTCTGGGCCTTCCAGAAATTGCCTGCTAGGCATTGGGCAAAGGAGATTTGCCCATGACCCAGACGATGCGCGCCGTTGAAATATCCGAACCTGGCGGCCCGGATGTTCTGCGATTGACCGAACGCCCGATTCCGAAACCGGCCAATGGTCAGGTAATCCTGAAGGTCGCCTATGCCGGGGTGAACCGCCCCGACGCGCTGCAGCGCGCAGGTGCATATGATCCCCCTCCGGGCGCCAGTGATCTGCCGGGCCTGGAAGCTTCCGGCGAAGTGGTTTCCATCGGATCAGGGGTTGAAGGGCTGTCACTCGGCGATCAGGTCTGCGCGCTTCTGCCAGGCGGTGGTTACGCCGAATATGTCGCCACGCCCGCCGCCCATTGTCTGCCTGTGCCAAATGGTATGGGCATGAAAGAAGCCGCATGCCTGCCCGAAACCTTCTTCACCGTCTGGTCCAACGTCTTCACGCGCGGCGGGCTGAAAGCCGGTGAGCGGTTTTTGGTCCATGGCGGATCCAGCGGAATTGGCACAACGGCGATCCAGTTGGCCAATGCCTTTGGCGCACGGGTCTTTGCAACAGCCGGATCTGCCGAGAAATGCGAAGCCTGTGTCCGGCTAGGAGCAGAAAAGGCGATCAACTACCGGGACGAAGATTTCGTGGCGGCGATGCGGGTCGAAGGCGGGGCGAATCTGATCCTCGATATGGTGGGGGGCGATTACATCCCGCGCAACGTCAAGGCGTTGGCCGAGGATGGACGTCTGGTGCAGATCGCGTTCCTGCAGGGTCCGAAGGTCGAGTTGAACTTTGCCATGATGATGGTGAAACGCCTGACCCTGACCGGAAGCACCCTGCGCCCGCAAAGCGATCTGGCCAAGGCAAAGATCGCGCAGGACTTGCGCGAGGCGGTCTGGCCGCTTCTGGATGCCGGAAAGATCTCACCTGTGATGGACAGCGAGTTTGCCTTGGCCGAAGCGGCGGCAGCGCATGCGCGCATGGAAAGCTCGGGCCATATCGGCAAGATCGTTCTGAACGTCGCAGGCTAAGGGAACAGCGCGCGGGGGTGCCCCGCGCGCGACCGCGTCAGGCGATGGCCCGACGATACAGATGCCAGGTCGAATGGCCCAGAACGGGCATCACCACGATCAGGCCAAGCAGCATCGGGATGGCCCCCAAAATAAGCAGGGCCGCGACGATGAAGCCCCAGGTCAACACCACACCCGGGTTTTGGCGCGTCACGCGGAAGGATGTTACCACAGCCACCGGCAGCCCGACCTGCTTGTCCAGGAGAAGCGGAAAGCTGACAACACTGATCGCCAGGGCGACAAGCGCAAACAGGAAACCGACGGCGGTTCCGACAACGATCATGGTCCAGCCTGCGCCGGTTGTGAACACCTGCGTTGCAAACACACTCAGAGAGGCGGGCGGTTCCGGCCCCAGCGTCTGTGCATAGATAGCTTGTGCGGCCATCAGCCAGATCAGCAGCAACATGACTAGGTAGAAGCCAAGCGCCAATATGGCACCGAAGGACGGCGACCGGAAAACACCGAACGCGTCCAGCCATTGAACCACTTCGCCCTGTTCGCGCTTGCGGCTGATTTCGTACAGACCCACGGCTGCGACCGGGCCGATCAGGGCAAAGCCCGCGATCAGGGGCGCCAGCAGTGGCACCATGTTCATGTTCAGCCCGAAGCCGACCATCAGAAGCCCGGCAATCGGGTAGATCAGCACCACGAAGATCGCGTCGGCGCGCGTTTCCAGAAAGTCCTGATATCCGGCTTTCAGGCAGGAACGCAGGTCCTGAAGTGTCAGCGTTTGAACCACCGGCAGGTGCTTGGTGTCGGCGCTTCCGATCCGCGATACGCTTTCCGATATATGATCGCCGGACGCACTGATGTTTCTGGCGGCCCAGCTGATTGGATTACCGATTGTTTTTGCCATACTCATCCCCTCCCCTAACGAGGTTGCGTCTCGGATCATGTCCGGCGCAGGGGGTCGTGGCCGGATCAGCCGACAACGTGTGAAATCACTATAGCACAGTATCTTCTTTTGCGCCGCCATAATTCTGAGACAGGTCAATTGCTCTGTGCCTCAGTCATGTTAGCTTTGTTGCAGGCGCAAGGAGGTGAGCATGCAGCAAACAGCACGTACCGTGGTCATTCATGAAACCGGCGGCCCCGAGGTTCTGCGAATCGAAGACAGGCCCGTGGGCGATCCCGGTCCGGGAGAGATTCGCATTCGGCATCACGCCTGTGGGTTGAATTTCATCGATGTCTATCAGCGGACCGGCCTTTATCCGCTGCAACTTCCACACGCCCTTGGCATGGAGGCCGCCGGGGTGGTTGAAGCCGTCGGCGAGGGCGTGACCCACCTACAACCCGGTCAGCGTGCCGCCTATGCAGCGGCTCCCCCGGGTGCCTATTGCGAGGCGCGCGTGATGCCGGCGGCGCAGGTCTGCCCGCTGCCCGATAGCATTCCGTTCGATGCCGCCGCTGCCATGATGCTGAAAGGGATGACGGTCGAATATCTGTTTCACCGGACGACGCCCCTGAAACGCGGCGACACGGTGTTGTTTCACGCCGCTGCCGGCGGGGTGGGACTGATCGCGTGCCAGTGGGCCAAGTCCGAGGGCATCACCCTGATCGGCACGGCGGGCACGGATGAAAAATGCCAGTTGGCCAGGTTCAACGGGGCCGCCGAATGCATCAATTACCGGACCGAAAATTTTGCCGAACGCGTGGCTGAGATCACCCACGGCAAGGGGGTGGACGCGGTCATGGATTCAATCGGCGCGGATACGTTCGAAGGTTCTCTGGATTGCCTGAAACCATTGGGCATGATGATCTCGTTCGGCAATGCGTCCGGACCGGTGCCACCGGTGGATATCGGCATACTCGGCCGTAAAGGCTCGCTGAAGATCACCCGCCCGACCTTGTTCACCCACATCGCGGATCATTCGGTATGCCAGGCCATGGCCCGGCGTCTGTTCGGCAAGGTCGAAGGCCGGGAAGTCAGGCTGCACATCGATCAGCGCTTTGCCCTGTCACAGGTCGCCGATGCGCATCGGGCGCTGGAGGCGCGCCAGACGACCGGCAGCACGGTTCTTGAACCCTGAACGCAAACGGCGGCGGAAATCTCCGCCGCCATTTGTTCTGAATGGATCAGAAAATTACTGCTGCTGCAGTTCAGCAGGGGTTTTATGAGCGATGGTTTCCCAGTTCGCGTCCGCTTTTTCGTTGAAGCCCGGGATGTCACCTTCCCAGCGTTCCTGGATGTCCGCCGACAGGTTCAGGTACAGCTTGTTGTCAACGATTTTCCAGTAGTTCGGATCACCGTCGAACTTGAAGCCCATGGCCGTGCCGAAGGCGCAGTAGCCGCCATATGCCGGCAGGTAAGCCTCTGGGTTCTCTTCGAATGCGGCTTTGTTTTCTTCCGAGGAGAAGCGGTACAGCGCTTCGTTGTGCAGCGCGGTGATGCGGTAGTCGCCTTTGGTCGCTTCACCTGCGGTGAAATAGGCCACCGGGTCGTAGCCCTGCAAGGCCAGGCCGGTCGAACTTGCGTTCAGTTCAACACCCGCCGCCATGGCCGAGCTTGCAATTGCAACAGACAGCGCGACGCCGCCGATAAGGGATTTGATCTTGTTCATTGCTTCACCTTTCGTGAACCGGGTCACCAGATGGCGTTGGAATTGCACCTTGGTTTCCCTCGTGATTTTGTCCTGTGCGGTCGGTAATTGGCCGTCACAACACCCCAGTTGGGAAGCGGGCTGTTCACGTTCAAAGCAATCAATTGTGATTGTGCGGTTATGAATAGGTGATGTGCGGGAACGAAGGTTTCAGCCGACCGGTTGCGGATCGGGCACCAGCGCCATCGTGAACGCAATCACCTTGGCTGCAGACATCTCGCAGGGCCGGAGCAGCGCACCGCTGTTCTTTGTTTGATACAGGTTCAGGCTGATGTAATTTGTGCCGTCCAGCTGATGCGCCACCAGCTTGTGCGACTTACCTTTCGCCACGGTCTGGCGGCACACGACATAACGCCCGTTGCGGCTTGTCCCGGTGAAAGTGCCCATGGGCAGGGCAAAGAACGCGTTCAGAAATTCGTCTGGCGGGGTCACGATTTGCCGATTTTCGGCTCGGTCCCGGCCTTGATACGCGCGACGTTGGCACTGTGCCGCCAGTAGACCAGCAGGGTCAGGATGATCCCCAGAATGAACGTCGCGCCATCCGTCAGAACAACGACCCAAACCGTCAGCAGGGCCGCCGCTGCAAGCGCGCCAACCGAGGAGATCCTCCAGATCGCTGCCGCCACAAGCCAGCTCAGACAGCAGGCAACTCCGACCCGCCAGTCCAGCGCCAGCCACAGGCCCAGAAAGGTCGCAACACCCTTGCCGCCCTTGAAGCCCAGCCAGACCGGAAAGCAATGACCCAGAAAAGCGGTCAGGGCGGCAATCTGGGCTGCGTCTTCTCCGGCCAGTGAACGTGCCAGCAGAACAGCCACCGCCCCTTTGGCCGCATCGAAAATCAGGGTTAGCGCGGCGGCGGCCTTGTTGCCGGTGCGCAGAACATTGGTGGCGCCGATATTGCCGGACCCGATACTGCGCAAGTTGCCCAGCCCCATGACCCTGGCGATGATCATGCCGAAGGGAACGGACCCCATAAGGTAACCAATCACGGCCCACAGGATCAGTTGGGTCATGGTGCTGTCGATCAGGGGCATCAGGTTCTCCGGTAAACTTCTTTGCCAGCGACAAAAGTCGCTGTGACCTTACCCTGCATCCGCTGGCCGTCAAACGGTGTGTTCTGCGACTTGGACTTCAGGGCGAACCGGTCCAGCACAAAGGGGACATCGGGATCGAACAGCACCAGATCGGCCGGTGCGCCTTCGGACAGGCGACCGCACTCCAGGCCCAACCGTTTCGCCGGGTTCAGGGCCATGGCGCGAAACAGCGTCGGCAGGTCCAGCTGCTCGGCATGATAAAGGCGCAGCGCGGCGGGCAGCAGTGTTTCCAGCGCCACCGCGCCCGAGGCGGCTTCTTCAAACGGCAGACGCTTGCTTTCTTCGTCCTGCGGCGTGTGCATCGAGCTGATCGTGTCGATCAACCCGGTGCGCAGCGCCTCGATCACCGCCAGCCGGTCGTCTTCGGACCGCAGCGGGGGTTTGACCTTGAAGAAGGTACGGTAGTCGGCCACGTCCAGTTCGTTCAGCGTCAGATGATGGATCGAAGTGCCCGCAGTGACGTCCAGCCCATTGCGCTTGGCGCGTTCCAGCGCGGGTAGGGCGCGGGCGGTGGTGATCTGGTCGGCGTGGTATTTTGCACCGGTCATTTCCAGCAGGGCGATGTCGCGGTCCAGCCCCATCCGCTCGGCCATTGGCGATACGGCGGGCAGGCCGCGCAGGGCAGCGAACTTGCCGCTGGTCGCGGCGGCCCCGGCGCTCAAGCCTGGTTCCTGCGGATGCGCGATGACCAATGCGCCGCAGGATTTCGCGTAGGTCAACGCGCGAGAGAACACTTTGGTATTGGCGATAACGTGATCGCAATCGGTGAACGCAACGGCTCCTGCGTCTTGCAGGAAACCGATCTCGGTCATTTCGCGGCCCTCGCGGCCCTTGGTCAGGGCGGCCATCGGCAGCACGTTAACCGGTGTATCGGCCTGTGCCCGGCGGGTGACGAATTCCAACGTTTCCGGCGTGTCGATGGCGGGGCTGGTGTCGGGCCGAGTGACCATGGTGGTCACACCTCCCGCAGCAGCGGCAAGGCCCGCCGACTTGTAGCTTTCCTTGTGCCGTTCACCCGGTTCGCAGACCTTGACGCCGATATCAACGATACCCGGTGCCAGACAGTGGCTGCCGCAGTCGATGATTTGGGAGTCGCAAACCGGTGCCTGCCCCTCTCCGCGCGCCACAATCCGGCCCTCGGCGACCTGCAGCCACCCGGTTGCATCCGTTCCGGCCTCGGGGTCGATCAGGCGGGCGTTTGAGAAGAGAACGGTGCTCATGAAATGGCCCTTTCGATTGCGGCTTTGGTGGCGGCAGGGTCTGCCTGGTATTTGATCAGATGTTTGTCACCGCTTTTGGTGACGATCTGGACGAAGCTGCCTAGGATGTTGACCGCATCGATCTGGTTCAGTGGCACATTGCGGGGGCCGGGGCCGGTCAGGATGGTATCCGTCATCTGCCATGTGGCAACCAGTTCTTCGGAGGCCAGATACCAGGCGCGGATGCCGATGGCGGCAAGCCCCGCGGGTGCGCCGGTCCAGACGTAGGGGTTGCCGATCAGCCAGAGAACCAGCATCGCACACGCCATGGCCCCGGCAGCGAGCCAAGCGTTGGTGCGGAAATAGGCGCCTTTGTCCGGTGCGAAATTTACAGGATCAGCCACAGGACACCTCCGATTACCAGCAAGATCACCAGAGCAAGTATGGCCGACCCCATACGGCGTGGCTTGTCATCAACAGGGGCGGCCTGAGGCGCCGAGAACGGTTTCGCGCTTTCGGTCTCGATCGGTCCGCCGGTCCAGTTGGTGGCCTCTTCGGTATAAAGACCGGTCAGGTGCAGCCTCGGGTCCGGCGTCAGTGTTACCGGGCGGTCGTCAAAGGCGGCACTGCGCACGACCATCACCCAGCCTTCGATGGCGTCCAACGCGGCGCGGTCCAGTTGGTCGGCAGAGACGCCGCAGCCTTCGCTCAGATAACCATACAGCCCAAGGTCTTCGAGGTCCGAGACCGGAAAAACGTCGATCTGGTCCGGGTTCAGTCCGTCAACCCCCAGAACCTGATCGGCAGCGCCCGGTTCGCGCAGGAACTTCGCCTCTTCGGAACGCATGTCCAGCGTGAACAGGCGGATCACGCCGCGTTCGTGGGGGGCGACAGTCAGATCGCTCATGCGGCCTCGCTCAGGTTGCGGGCCAGCAGTTCCATCGCGGCCATCCGCACTGCGACGCCCATCTCGACCTGTTCCTGAATGACGGACCGGTTGATGTCATCGGCCAGTGTGCCGTCGATCTCGACGCCACGGTTCATCGGGCCGGGGTGCATGACGATCGCGTCGGGTTTTGCCAGCGCCAGCTTGGCGGCGTCCAGACCATAGCGATGGTAGTATTCCCTTTCCGAAGGGATAAACCCGCCATCCATCCGCTCTTTCTGAAGGCGCAGCATCATGACCACGTCGACATCTTTCAGGCCCTCGTTCATGTCGTCGTAGATTTCGGCTCCGAACTCGGCGAATTGCGCAGGCACCAGCGTCGGCGGGCCGATCAGGCGGATGCGGTTCTCCATCTTGCCCAGCAGGATCAGATTCGAGCGGGCCACACGGGAATGGGCCACGTCTCCGCAAATGGCGATGTTCAGACGGTGTAGCCGGCCCTTGGCGCGCCGAATGGTCAGCGCGTCCAGCAGCGCCTGCGTCGGGTGCTCGTGCCGCCCGTCGCCCGCGTTCAGCACGGCGCAGTTCACCTTCTGCGCCAGCAGATCGACCGCGCCGGAATGCGGGTGCCGCACCACCAGCAGATCGGGATGCATCGCGTTCAGTGTCATAGCTGTATCAATCAGCGTCTCGCCCTTTTTGATCGAACTGGCCTGCATCGCCATGTTCATCACATCCGCGCCCAGCCGCTTGCCCGCAATCTCGAAGCTTGCCTGCGTGCGGGTCGAGTTCTCGAAGAACATGTTGATCTGGGTCAGCCCCGCCAGCACATCTGAGTGTTTCGACGACTGGCGATTCATATCGACGTATTTCTCGGCCAGATCCAGAATGGCGGTGATATCGGATTGCGACAGATGCTCGATGCCAAGAAGGTGACGATGGGCGAAACGCATGGGCGGGCTCCTGTCTGACAATCGGGCCGCTTATAAGAAGCCACGCAGCGCAAGGCAACCTAAGGATCAGTGCTCTCGGGCAGTTTCTCGCACCCGCCTTTCGGCAGGCACTGCTCGCCGGGTTTGCACCATTTGCCATAACCGCAATCAATGGCCCGGACCGGCACACAGCCTTGATTTCTGGAGCATTTGAAACCGGGACGGCACTGCGATCCGGTTTTTTCGCACAAAAACCAGCCCGGACGGGAGCAACCGCCAGCCGGCAGACAGGACGATCCCGCAGAGCAGACATTTCCGTCGTCGCAGGCGCTTGGCAGCCCGGGGTTGAACTCAGGCGTGATCCGTTCGCATTCTCCGCGCCCGTTGCAGAAACTGTTGCTTGGACAATCCAGGCGCGACGTGCATTTGTTTGCCCCTGCAGGCGCACAGCGGGTGCCGCCTGCCACGCAGCGTTCAAATGGCCCGCAAGACCGGCCCCCGCCGCAATAGGTTCCGCCTGCGCGGATGCAGTGGCCGTCAAAGCTGCACCGCTGTCCTCCGCTGCAGCAGGTGCTGCCGCATTGGAACTGCCCTGCGCGGCACTGCCCGTGCTTGTCGTGAAAGGTCGCCATGGCCGGTCCGCTGCCAAAGACGTTGAACAGCAGCAGGAGCAGGAGATATCTCAGAGCAATCAGCATGTGCATGGCCATCGTCGGTGCGACCGGGTGCCATGGCAAGGTCTATTCGCTTTCCCTCGGGCCAAAGCTGGTTAGATTATGAGGCATGGAATCGGCAATGGACCATCATACCGCGCGCGCGCTGCTGGAATGGCAGGTTGAACTGGGCGTCACCGACGCTATCGGTGACGCGCCGGTTGACCGCTATGCCTTGCCGGATACCGCGCCGAAGGCCCGGACACAGGTTGTTGAACATTCGTCGCAAGAAAAGCCGCGACAGGCGGACCCAACTGCGGTTGCCGAAAAGGCCGCGCGCGGGGCAGGGTCGCTGCCGGAATTGCGCGCAACGATGGATGCGTTCGATCTGTGCGACCTGAAGCGGGGCGCACGGCAGCTGGTGTTTGCGGATGGCACCCCCAGCGCGCGGGTGATGATCATAGGCGAGGCCCCGGGCCGGGATGAGGATCGCGAAGGCAAGCCGTTCGTGGGTCGCGCCGGGCAATTGCTGGACCGGATGCTGGCTGCCATTGATCTGAACCGGGCCGAGAATGTCTATATCACGAACGTCTTGCCATGGCGCCCGCCGCAGAACCGTGATCCGAAGCCCGAGGAAATCGGCATGATGAACCCGTTTCTGCAGCGTCATATCGCATTGGCAAACCCTGAGGTTCTTGTGGTGATGGGCAATATCAGCTGTCAGGCCGTGCTGGGAAAACGCGGCATCACGCGGCTGCGCGGGAATTGGGAACAGGCGCTGGATCTGCCGGTCATACCAATGTTTCACCCTGCCTATCTGCTGCGGCAGCCGCAGATGAAGCGGCAGGCCTGGGCCGATCTGCTGGAACTCAGGGCGTGGCTGGAGGCGAAGCGATGAAAATACTGGCGTTCTCGGACCTGCATATGGCGCGCAACCGCGCCGCCGATCTGGTTGCGGCCAGTGCAGAGGCCGATCTGGTGATCGGGGCCGGGGATTACTGCAACATGCGTCAGGGTCTGGACGAAGCGATGGCCATGCTGTCCGGTATCGCGGCACCGATGGTTCTGGTGCCGGGCAATGCGGAAAGCGCGGAAGAGCTGGCAGATGCCGTCCCCGACGGGGTGCATGTGCTGCACGGGTCCGGTATGACCGTCGACGGGCTGCGGCTGTTCGGTCTGGGCTACGGCGTGCCGGTTACGCCTTTTGGCGACTGGTCCTGTGACATGACCGAAGGCGATGCGACCGAAATGCTGGCACGATGCGTCGGGACTGACATCCTGATCGCGCATTCACCGCCGAAAGGATACGGCGATAAGACGTCTCAGGGGCTTTCTGTCGGGTCAACGGCCATCCGGAATGCAATTGAACGGATTCAGCCCGCGTTGGTGCTTGGTGGCCATATCCATGACAGCTGGGGGTATCGCGGTTCGATCGGCCGGTCGCAGGTCGCCAATCTCGGTCCGCAAGTTAACTGGTTCGAGGTCCGCGCATGATCGAGACCGTGACGCTGCTGGCCTTTGTGCCTGCGGCCATCGCACTGAATCTGACGCCGGGTGCGGATATGATGTTCTGTTTCGGGCTGGGGCTGCGATCCGGCACAAAACCCGCGATTGCCGCCAGCGCCGGAATTTCGATGGGTTCGATGATCCATGTTTCGCTGGCCGGACTGGGATTGGGCGCGCTTGTTGCCGCTGTTCCGTGGGTGTTCGACGCGATCCGCTGGCTGGGTGTCGCCTATCTGCTGTATCTGGCATGGGGTGCGATACGGCACGGCGCGATTTCGGCCGAAGGTCCGGCAAAACCGACACGCTATGCCTTTCGCGACGGGTTTCTGGTCAACCTGACCAACCCGAAGGTCATTCTGTTTGTCCTCGCCTTTATTCCGCAATTCGTAAACCCCGCCTCGGGGTCCGTTCTGCTGCAATTCCTGATCTTCGGGGCGATCATTTCCATCGGCGGGTTCTTTATCAACGGGCTGGTGGGCGTGTTTGCCGGGGGCGCGGGTCAAATGCTGATCAACAGCCCGCGCGCGTCCAGTATTCTGGGCTGGGTCAGTGGCGGCATCTTCACCGCTCTGGCGATCCGGCTTGCCATCATGGAAAGGGCCTGACGCCAAATGTCACGCATTGATGAAACCATGGAGTTCATCCCGGTCCGTATCGCCGTTCTGACCGTGTCAGATACGCGCTCGATCGAGGAAGACCGTTCCGGCCAGACCCTGGCCGACCGGATTGAACGGGCCGGCCACACCCTTGCCGACCGCAAAATCCTGCCGGATGAGCGCAGCCAGATCGCAGATCAGCTGCGGGCCTGGATCGCCGAGCCCGATATTGACGTCGTCCTGTCGACCGGAGGAACTGGCCTGACGGGGCGTGATGTCACGGTCGAGGCGCATCGCGACGTCTATGAAAAGGAAATCGAGGCGTTCGGAACCGTCTTCACCATCATCTCGATGGAAAAGATCGGCACTTCGGCTGTTCAGTCGCGCGCAACAGGCGGCGTGGCGGGCGGGACTTATCTGTTTGCCCTCCCCGGTAGTCCCGGCGCGTGCAAGGACGCCTGGGACGGGATTTTGGAAAAACAGTTCGATTACCGGCATCGCCCCTGCAATTTTGTGGAAATAATGCCCCGATTGGACGAACATCTGCGACGGAAGTAGACTGGTCATACGTTCAAGTCCTTATAACCGCCTTGTGGCTTGGCTTATTTTCCGGTCCAGCTACATTTCGCGTATGGCAGCCTGTTGCAACTTGGGTGAATGATTGATGCGATTTCTGAGGCAAAGCCTTGTCGGTGTCTTTCTGGCGTCCCTGACGCTGGCTCTGTTGTTTGTGGCTGCACAGATGATCGCAAATGCGCTGCAGGATGTGCTGACCAGGGACGAAAACCGCCCGCCAGCGCAGGAAAGGGTATTTGCGGTCAGCGTCAAACCCGCGCTGGTGGAAACGGTAATCCCCTATCTGGATGCGTTTGGCGAAGTGCAAAGCCGCCGCAGGCTTGAGTTGCGCGCAGCTCTGGGTGGGCGGGTTGTGTCCCTGGCCGAGGAATTTGAAGATGGCGGCGTTGTGTCCGCTGGCGAGGTACTGGTTGAACTGGACCCCGCCGATGCGCAATCGGCGCTGGACCGTGCCAAATCCGATCTGCTGGATGCCCAGTTCGAAGAGCGCGATGCCGAACGGTCGCTGCTGCTGGCGCAGGACGAGTTGAACTCGGCCGAAGCTCAGGCCGAGTTGCGCGGACGCGCCCTGCAGCGCCAGAAGGATCTGCAAAGCCGTGGCGTCGGTGCCGCCGCCAGCGTGGAAGAGGCTGAACTGGCCGCAGCGTCGGCTCAGCAATCGGTTCTGGCCCGGCGGATCGCACTGGCGCAGGCCGAATCCCGTGTCGATCAGGCCACCACGTTGCTGGCCCGCGCGCGGATCGCCTTGGAAGCGGCCGAGCGGGATCTGGACGACATGACGATTCGCGCCCGGTTTGGCGGCACGCTGACCGATGTCACACTGGTCGAGGGCCGATTGGTGACGGCCAATGAAAAACTGGCCGAACTGGTCGATCCGGACGCGCTGGAAGTGGCGTTTCGGGTGTCGACCGCACAGTATGTGCGCCTGCTGGACGCGCGGGGCGAGCTGATCAAAGCCCCCGTTTCCGTGTCGCTGGAAGTGACCGGCACCGACCTGGTCGCCCTTGGCCGGATCAGCCGCGACAGCGGATCGGCGGGGGAAGGGCAGACCGGTCGGTTGATTTATGCCCGCCTGAATGATGCGTTTGGTTTCAAACCCGGTGACTTCGTAACGGTCTCGGTCGAGGAACAACCCGTCGAGAATGTTGTTCGCCTGCCGTCGACGGCCCTTGATGCGTTTGGCACCGTATTGGTGCTGGGTGATGGCGACCGGCTTGAGGCGCTGCCTGTGCAATTGATCCGCCGACAGGGCGATGAGGTTCTGCTGCGCGGGCAGGGGCTGGAAGGACGCGAGGTGGTGATCGGGCGCACCCCGTTGCTGGGCGCGGGCGTACGTGTGCGCCCCTTGCGGGCTGAAGCCCGGGCGCAGCCGGACACGGATATGGTCGAGTTGTCGGATGAACAACGCGCGCAGCTTGTAGCACAGGTCGAAGCTAGTGCAGGTATGTCGCAGGACGCCAAGGCCCGCGTGCTTGGCCAGTTGAGCGAGGCGAAAGTGCCTGCATCGCTGGTGCGCCGTCTTGAAAGCCCGACAGGGGGATAAGCGTCATGATGCGCGAAATCCCCGGTGCAGCAGGCGGTATCCTGAGCTACTTCATCCGGCACCGGACCGTGGCCAATCTTTTGCTGCTGGTGATGTTGGTTCTGGGCGCCGCTGCGATTCCGAACATGCGGGCGCAGTTCTTTCCCGATGTGGTGCTGGAACGGGTGGACGTCACCGTCAATTGGGATCAGGCCGGCCCCGAGGATATGGACAGTGCCATCGTCAGGGTTCTGGAACCGGCCCTGCTGGCTGTCGAGGGCGTGACCAGCACCGAATCCAGCTCGCATCCCGGACATTCGCGCATCCGGATGGAGTTCGAACCGGACTGGGACATGGCCCGCGCCGTCGAGGAGGTGCGCACCGCCGTTGACGCTGTAACCGATCTGCCGGACGACGCTGACGAGCCTATAATCCGGCGCGGCGCCTGGCGGGATCGCGTCACGGACGTTGTACTGACCGGACCGGTCGGGACCGAACAGCTTGCGAACTTCACCGATGAGCTGATCAGCCGCCTGTTCGCAGCCGGTGTGACCCGCACATCGATCCGCGGCATTGCCGCGCCGCGTGTGGTGGTCGAGGTGCCGACCGCGCAGCTGATTGCCAATGACATCACCCTGTCTGAGATCGCCTCGGCCATTGCAGCCGAGGTCAATGCAAGCCCTGCGGGGCTGGTAACTGGGGCAAATGCACGCATCAAAGCCGGCACAGAAAAACGTACGCCCGAAGAAATCGAAGGCATTGCGCTGCGCACGTTCGAGGACGGCGCGAAGCTGGTGGTCGGCGATGTGGCGCGGATTTTCGTCGAAGGCGTCACCCGGCATCGCAGCTATTTCGTCGATGACGACCCGGCCATGTCGATCCGTGTCGATCGCTCGAATCTTGGGGATGCGATCGACATCCAGCATCGGGTCGAGGATGTCGTCGCCGAGATGCAAGCCAGTCTGCCCGATGGTGTCACGATCGAACTGATCCGGACCCGGGCGCAGGCCATCACCGACAGGCTGAACATTCTTGTCGACAATGGTCTGCTCGGCCTGGGTCTTGTGGTCTGCCTGCTGTTTCTCTTTCTCAATGCGCGTATTGCGTTCTGGGTTGCAGCCGGTATTCCCGTCGCCATGTCCGCCGCGATCGCGTTCATGTATATCGGCGGGCTGTCCATCAACATGGTTTCACTGTTCGGCCTGATCATCACACTGGGTATTGTGGTCGATGACGCCATCGTGGTCGGTGAACATGCCGATTTCCGTGCACGTCGATTGGGCGAGGCACCGATGGTTGCAGCAGAACGGGCCGCCCGGCGCATGGCGATGCCGGTTTTTGCTGCAACAGTCACGACGGTTATCGCCTTTTTTGGCCTGACCCTGGTTGGCGGGCGCTTCGGGGTGTTGATCCGCGATGTCCCGTTTACCGTGATTGCCGTCCTGATCGCCTCATTGATCGAGTGTTTCCTGATCCTGCCGAACCATATGGCACACGCCATAAAACACTCGGCCAAGGAACACTGGTATGACCTGCCCAACCGGGTGGTGAACAAAGGGTTTCGCTGGGTGCGCGACCACCTGTTCCGACCGCTGATCGCCTGGGTGGTCTGGGCCCGCTATGTGGTTGTCGCGGTGATGGTGGTGATTCTGGCCAGTCAGGTCGCGCTGTTTATCCGTGGAGATGTGAACTGGCGCTTTTTCAATGCGCCCGAGCGTGGTTCGGTCACAGGCAGCTTCATAATGCGCGAAGGGGCGACGCGGGATGACACGCTGGAAATGATGCGCATGTTGCAGCAGGCCGCCGAAGAGATGGGGCAGATCTATGCGGAACGCCATGGGCGCAATCCCATCGAATATGCGCTGGCCCAGATCGGCGACACGCCGGGCTATGGGCTTGCGGCGGCAGACGGCAAGGACGGGTCGCTGCTGGGGGGTATTTCCATCGAACTGATCGATGCCGATCAGCGCCCCTATTCCAGTTTCGAGTTTGTCGGAGAATTGCAGGAATATGTTCCGCGCCATCCCAAGGTTGAGCTTGTCACGTTTCGCGGCTGGCGGTCCGGCCCAGGCGGCGATGCGATCGATGTGCAGTTTTATGGGGCTGAGATCGACACGCTCAAATCGGCGTCCGAGGATTTGCAGACCGAACTGTCGAAATACCCCGAGGTTTCCGCGCTGCAGGACGATCTGGCCTATGACAAGGAAGACTTCATCCTGGAACTCACAGCACAGGGTCAGGCCCTAGGATTCCGGATTGAAACGCTGGGACGGGTTCTGCGCAGCCGCCTGAACGGGATCGAGGCCGCAACCTTCCCGGATGGTCCGCGCAGCGCCGAAATACGGGTCGAACTGCCCGAAAGCGAACTGACGGCCGATTTTCTGGAACGCACACTGATGCGGTCACCCGAAGGCATATATGTGCCGCTGGCCGATATCGTTTCGGTCCAGCGAAAGTCGGGCTTTTCCACGATCCGGCGCGAGAATGGCTTGCGGGTGGTCTCGGTAAATGGCGACATCTCCGAAGATGACCCCGATCGCGCCGCTGAAATTGAACGCGCCCTCAGTCAGGAAATCCTGCCCAAAATCGCCTCCGAGCAGCAGGTCGAATGGCGCATGTCGGGGCTGAGTGAGCAGGAGGACGATTTTCTGTCGCAGGCGCGCACCGGCCTGATCCTGTGCCTGACTGGCATCTATCTGGTTCTGGCCTGGGTCTTTGCAAGCTGGACACGGCCGTTGCTGGTCATGGCGATCATTCCGTTCGGCCTTGTGGGCGCCATCTGGGGCCACTACATCTGGGGTGTGCCGCTAAGCATGTTCACGGTCGTGGGCCTGCTGGGGATGACAGGAATAATCATCAACGACTCCATCGTGCTTGTGACGACCATCGACGCCTATCAACAGGACAGGGGGTTGATTCCGTCCATTGTCGAAGGCACAGCCGACAGGTTGCGGCCGGTGATGCTGACCACTTTGACCACGGTTCTGGGTCTCACACCGCTGCTGTACGAAGGCTCGCAGCAAGCGCAGTTCCTCAAGCCCACAGTGATCACGCTGGTCTACGGTCTTGGGTTCGGAATGCTTCTGGTTCTGTTGCTGGTACCCGCGCTGCTGGCCATCCTGAATGACGTGATACGTCCGATGACCTCAATGCGTCGCGCCCTGCGCGCGCCGGATAGGGTGGTGCAAGGGATGATTGTCATAACCGGTCTGGCATTGCTGGCCTGGTTTGCGGTGACGATGGTGTGGCCCTCTGTCGCGGGTACGCCGCTGACCGCTCTGGCCGACTTTTACCCCGGCGAAGATGGTTCTGCGGTTCTGCGAATGGGACTGGGTGTGTTCACTGCCGGCGCGGCGCTGATCCTGGTGCTGAGCGTCGCGCTATCCGGTCTGATTTACGCGCGGCTCAGAGGCCGGATCGGGGCTTGACCCCGTCCAATGCGGTCTCCAGCAGGTCGGCGACACGTGCGCTCATATTCAATTCGCCGCGCGTGATCTGATCGATGGGAAACCAGCGCGCGTCCATCGCGTCATCGCCGGCAACCGGATCGCCGGCCTGATATCGGCAAGCTACGCCGACCAGCAGGTAATGCGACAGAACCTGCCCGTTGGGATCACGACGCAGCAGATCCAGATTGTCCAGATACTGCAGAGGTTCAGCCATCACCGATGTTTCCTCGTGCAATTCACGCTGCGCGGCCTGCATCACGGTCTCGCCCCATTCGACATGACCGCCGGGAAATCCCCAAAGCCCGGCATCTGGTTGCTTGGAGCGCTGAACCAGCAACACCTGATCCTGATGGACAACAACGGCCAGAGCGCCGATTTTTGGGTATTGCATCACCGGATCAGCCCGCGCTGCATCCCTGAATGTCAACCGCGTGGCTGCTGCCCAGCACTGTGATCCTGACGGCTGACCGGTCCAGTGCAAAGGGACTGCCCGATGCATTGACCACCTCGGTCCGGGCGATCAGCGTGTCGCCCTGCCGCCGGGTTTCGGGATGCGCGGCCCACAAGGCCGGATTGCCCGGCTCGATCACGGCGACCTCGGTCCCTCCGGCTGATGGCATGGTGATGCGCGCCTCGATTTGCATGCCATCTTTTGTGGGCGACAGGTGGCACTTGGCGCTGGCCACACGGGCCTCGTTGGCGGAATAGGGGCGTTGTGCCAATGCGGCGGCAATGGCCGGGTTGCGTCCTGCGTTCTTGTCCAGAGTATGATCGAAACCCAGCCGCTCGGGGATGCAGACATCCTTGCACACGCCCAGATCCATCTCACCGCGCAGACGCACTGGTTTGGCAGGGTTCTTTGGCGTGATCTCGACCGGAAGAACCAGCTGATCCTGATACCCGATCGAGCGCAATCCGTTCTGGTCAAAAACATCCGGCGCAGGCCAGGTGATCGAAATGTCGCCAACGTTGCGCGACCCTTTCCAGTCGAACTGTGGCGGGATGCCCGCATCGCCCGGCGCGCGCCAGTAAGTTTTCCACCCGTCTTTCAGGGTCAGGCGCAACGCACCCAGATAGGTGCCGTTGGCAGTGCGCCCGCCATCCAGAATATCCAGTTGCACAGGTTTGCCCACGCTCTGCGACAGGGCAGGCGAGGTAAGGGCAAAACAGGCGGTCAGCGCAACTGCGGCGGGTCTGAGAAGTGATCGCATACTACATAAATGCGCGCTCTGGCGCGCGAATCCAAGTCACGTTCCGGTCACTGGGGTGAAATACCGCTAAATGTCGGACGATCCCTTGCCAATTGTGGTCCCACGGGTTCATTGTTGAGACAGGACTCAGTCAGAAACGGCGGCTTATGGATCTTACCGGAAAACTGTTGATTGCGATGCCGGGAATGGGCGATCCGCGCTTTGACCACTCGGTTGTCTATATCTGCAGCCATGGTGAAGACGGCGCGATGGGGCTGATTGTCAACAAACCGTCGGACCTGCGCATCAAGACATTGCTGGGGCAGCTCAATATTGCCTGCAACATTCCCGTCATAGGTGAGCGTCTGGTCCATTTCGGCGGTCCGGTCGAGATGTCGCGCGGCTTCGTCCTGCACAGTGCCGATTACGAGGCTAACCTCCATTCGATGCAGATTTCGACCGATTTCAGCATGACGGCCACGCTGGACGTGCTGGAAGATCTGGCCTCGGGGCGGGGGCCTTTGAACTCGATGCTGACGCTGGGATACTCCGGATGGGGCCCGGGCCAGCTTGAGGACGAGATTGCCATGAATGGCTGGCTGACGACCGATGCAACCTCGAAACTGGTGTTCGACGTCGCTGATGACGACAAGTGGGAGGCCGCGCTGGCAACCCTGGGTGTTGATCCCCTGACCTTGTCGGCCAGCGCAGGACGCGCCTGATCAGCTGTCGCGCGGGGCAGCCGCGCGGCGCAGCCGGTCGTTGATTGCCGCCCCAAGGCCATGGTCGGGGATCGGCGAGACCGCAATCGGGCGACCTGTTGTGTTCAGTGCATGAAGGGCGGAAAACAGGTTGGCTGCGGCTTCCGTCAGAACACCATCAGCCGACAAGTTCAAATCGCAGTCGACCGGCCCAAAGCCCAGCAGGACCTCATCCCCTTGTCGGGACAGCGCATTCAGCCGAACCGGCGCGTCCGGCGCATAATGAGACTGTAATTGTCCCGGCGCCGTCAACAGGTCCCCGGGCTGGTGATGATGCAGTCGCGTGTTCAGAACATCCTCGATCTGTTCCAGCGCCACGCCGCCCGGACGCAGCAGCGCCGGTTCTCCGGCCAGGCCGACGATGGACGATTCCAGCCCGACACCGCAGGGGCCGTCATCCAGAATGGCTGCGATACGCCCACCCAGACCGGCGCGCACATGCTCGGCGGTGGTCGGGCTGATCTGTCCTGACGGGTTGGCGGATGGTGCGGCCACCGGACCATCGAATTCGGCCAGCAATGCCCGTGCGCTGGGATGCGCAGGCACCCGGACGGCCAGCGTGTCCAGCCCGGCTGTGACCAGCGATGAAATGCCATGTCCGTCGCGCAGCGGCAGGACCAGCGTCAAAGGCCCGGGCCAGAACGCGGCGGCCAGTTGCTCGGCCTGATCGGACCAGCGGACGAACCGCTGCGCCGCCTGAACGGATGCGATATGCGCGATCAGCGGATTGAAGCTGGGCCGCCCCTTTGCTTCATAAATCCCGGCGACCGCTTCGCCATTACGGGCATCACCGCCCAGGCCATAGACCGTCTCGGTCGCAAACGCGACCAGAAGACCCTGCCGCAGCAGGTCCGCAGCGCGTGAGATGCCGGCCGGATCTGCGCTCAGGTCGAGTGTGCCGTGGGGGATCATGACTGGTGACGCCGCGTTTTGATTGCTTGTAACATGGGGAAGAGTAGGTAATGCCTTCGAGCCCAGATGCATAGTGCCGTGCGCGGATGATTCCAAGCCCGCCTGCGCAAACCGAACTGACAGCCCCGAGGGAAGCCATGACGTATCGCGCCCCAGTCCCAGATTATGAATTCCTGTTCCGCAATGTGATCGGCTTCGACCAGATCGCAGCCACCGAGATGTTTTCAGAGGCCAGTACGGATGTGGTCAGCGCCATTCTGACCGAAGCAGGCAGGATGTGCGAAGAGGTGATGGCCCCGCTGCAACGCCCCGGTGATCTGGAACCGGCGCGGCTGGAAAACGGGGTTCTGCGCTCGTCTCCAGGGTATGCCGATGGCTGGAAGGCGATATCCGAAGGGGGCTGGATCGGGATAAGTGGCGATCCTGAATATGGCGGCATGGGCCTGCCGATGACCTTGACCAGCGCCGTGAACGAGATGATGAGCGCGGCCTGCCTTTCGCTGCAACTGGCCCCGCTGATGAGCCAGGGCCAGATCGAGGCGCTGGAGCATCATGCCAGCGCCGAGCTGAAAGAGCTTTACCTGCCCAAACTGATGTCGGGCGAATGGTCCGGCACGATGAACCTGACCGAGGCGCAGGCCGGGTCGGACGTGGGTGCCCTGGCCTCAAAGGCGGAACCGAGCGGGGATGGCACCTACGCGGTGACGGGTCAGAAGATCTTCATCTCGTGGGGCGACAACGATTTCGCGGAAAACGTCTGCCACCTGGTGCTGGCGCGCCTGCCGGACGGCGTTCCCGGGACGAAGGGAATTTCCCTGTTTCTGGTGCCCAAGTTCATCCCGGATGAGAACGGCAATCCGGGCGTGGCGAACGATCTGAAGGTTGTGTCGCTTGAGCACAAGATGGGCCTGCACGGCTCACCGACCTGCGTCATGCAATATGACGGGGCCAGAGGTTGGCTGGTTGGCAAGGAACATGGCGGCATGGCCGCGATGTTTACGATGATGAACAATGCCCGTCTGGGTGTTGGCGGGCAGGGCGTCGGCGTTGCGGAAGGCGCCTATCAGCATGCGCTGGCCTACGCGCTTGAGCGCAAGCAGGGCAAGACGCCCTCGGGTACGATTATCGACCATGCCGACGTGCGCCGCATGCTGATGGAAATGCGCGCGGATGTGTTCGCGGCACGGGCCATCCTGCTGGCCAATGCAGTGGCCATCGACATGGCCAACGCGACCGGCGATGCGGACTGGTCGGCCCGCGCGGCGCTGCTGACGCCGATTGGCAAGGCTTTTGGCACGCAGACCGGCATGCGTGTCGCTGAAACCGGCGTGCAGGTTCACGGCGGCATGGGCTTTATCGAGGAAACCGGAGCGGCCCAGTATTACCGCGACGTTCGCGTGACCGCGATTTACGAAGGCACCAATGGCATTCAGGCGATGGATCTGGTCGCCCGCAAAATGATGGACGGCGGTGAGGCTGCGGCACGGCTGCTGGATGAAATCGAAGATCACGCAGAACAGGCGCGGGCCACCATGCCGGAACTGGCCGGTCCGGTCTGGGAAGCCACCGAAAGCCTGCGTGAGGTCACCGAATGGCTGGTTTCCCAGTCGGAAATGAACAACCGCTTTGCCGGGGCCGTCCCATATTTGCAAGCTTTTGCGCGGGTTCTGGGCGCGCATTACCATCTGGCGGCGGCGCTGGCGGAACCCGATGGGCCGCGGTTCAAGCTGGCACGGTTCTACATCAACGCTTTGTTGCCCGAATATGCGGGCCTGCTGGCACAGGCGCAAAACGGGGCGGACGATATCTTTGCGCTCAACCCGGACGAGCTGCTGGCATGAAGGATGGTGAGCAACGATTGACGACACACTACCCCTGGCCGGACCCTCCGGCCCCCGGTGAGGCGATCGAGATTGCCGAAGGCGTCCTTTGGTTGCGCCTGCCGCTGCCCATGGCGCTGGATCACGTCAATGTCTATGCGCTGGATGATGGCGACGGCTGGACGGTGATCGACACCGGCATTTCGTCCAGAAAGTCGCGTGGCATCTGGCAAACGCTGATGGACGGGCCACTGGCGGGCAAGCCGGTGACCCGTGTTGTCGTTACGCATCATCACCCCGACCATGTTGGCAATGCAGGGTGGTTCCAGACCGAACACGGCGCTGAACTGGTGGCCAGCCGCACCGCATGGCTGTTTTCGCGGATGCTGACGCTGGACGTGCAGGAAACCTGGCCGCAGGAAACGCTGGACTACTACCGCAACGCGGGCATGGCGCATGAAATTCTGGCAAAGCGTATGTCGGACCGGCCCTTCAACTTTGCCGACACCGTCTATCCGATGCCGTTGGGCTATAGCCGGATCAAACAGGGCGACGTGATCCGCATGGGCGGGCGTGACTGGGACGTTCACATGGGCAATGGCCACGCGCCCGAACACGCCACGTTCTGGAGCCGCGATGACAATCTTGTCCTGTCCGGCGATCAGATCATCAGCTCGATCAGCCCCAATCTGGGTGTCTATGTCACCGAACCCATGGCGGATCCGGTGGCCGAGTGGCTTGAAGCCTGCGAGCGGCTGTCGGCGCTGGCGCGTCCCGATCATCTGGTGCTGGCCGGGCACAAGCTGCCCTTCACCGGATTGCCGGTTCGCATGCGGCAACTGGTCGACAATCATCACGGCGCGCTCCGGCGGCTGCTGGATCATCTGGACCGGCCCAAATCTGCCGCCGAGTGCTTTGCCCCCCTGTTCAAGCGTCCGATTGGCGAAGGTGAATACGGTCTCGCGCTGGTCGAGGCGGTTGCACATCTGAACCATCTCTACCACATTGATGCTGTAACCCGGTCGCGCCGCGCGGACGGGGCGTGGGAGTTTCAGCGCAAAGGGTAAGCCATGCAGGATCAGATCGAAACCTCGGCCGAGGCCGCAGAATCCGCCGCATTGCCACGCTGTTACGAGGTCCACGCCAACTCCAGTGCGCAATCGGGCAACAAGGATCTTCCCGGCCGCCTGAAAAAACCGGTCGAAACCAAAAGCCCGGCGCAGTGGGCCTATGAACGCCTGATCCTGTATATCCAGAATTTTGAAAAGACGCTGGACGGCGATCAGGAGGTTGCCATGGGCTTCACCGGCGGCGATGCCGGGGTGATGCGGATCGAGGGGATGGGTTATTTCGACCCTGACGTGATCACCTTTTTCGGCTCGGACGCCACCGGTGCGCGCACCCAACTGGTACAGCATGTCAGCCAGTTGAACGTGATGCTGCGCGCGCTGCCCAAATCGGTCGAGGACAAGCCTGCCAACCGCATCGGTTTTCGGCTGGCTGCGGATCTGGAAGAAAGCTGACAGTCCCGCTTGCAATTCACGCAATCGCAGCCTTGAATGAGCGTATCATTCAGGAGAGCGCCGCGTGACACATTTCTCAACCGTTACAGAGGCCTGGCGGGGGGCTTGGGCGCGCCGTCGGGTGTTCGTACCGATCTATGTTGCGGTGCGACTTTTGCTGGTGGCGCTGATTGCGCCGGGCGTGGCGATAGCCGTGCAACTGGCGGTGTCGCTGTCCAATCAAAGCGCCCTGACCGATCAGGCCATTGCCGGGTTCATCCTGTCCCCGGTGGGCTTTATCGCGGCGATCCTTGCGCTCAGCCTGTTTCTGCTGGCCGAAGTGTTTGTCTTCTCCGTCATGGCGGGTTCTCTGCGCATGGGCGAGGCCGATCCCTGGCGCGCCGGCAGTTCCGCCATCCGGCTGATCCTGTCCCGACTGCCCGCTTTGTTCGGCTTTGCAGTCCGGTTTGTCCTGCGCGTGTTGCTGCTGGTTCTGCCCTTTGCAGCCATTGCCGCCGTTGTCGCGTGGTGGACACTGACGGAATACGACATCAACTATTACCTGACCTTCCAGCCACCCTCGTTCTGGGTGGCGGTTTTGCTGATCGGGTTAATCGTTCTGGCATTGGCCTGGATTTTGATCCGCAGGCTGTCGGCCTGGGCCCTGTCGCTGCATCTGGTTCTGTTTGAAAGCTGCAATCCCGCAGACGCGTTTGAGGCCAGCACCGGGCGGATGGAGGGCAAACGCGGACGCCTAAAGATCGAACTGGCGCAGTGGCTGGGTATTCGCATCGCGATCGCAGCCGGAATTGCGGCTGTGGCCGGGTTTCTGTTCGATCTCGTGCCCCTGCAACCGGGTGGACGTCTGCAACTGGCGCTGACCTACACACTGGTGATCGCCGCGCTCTGGTCGCTGGCCGGTCTTGTTTTGGCGGCCATCGCGCTGGGCGCTTTGGCGGTGCTGCTGGACGGGTTTTTCGAGGCGAAAACGTCAGACATCCCCCACCCCGAACCGGGCAACTTGAGGTTGCCGCTATTTGGTGTTCTGGGGGCTGCCGTCCTTGCAGTGCTGGTCGGTGGCTGGTTCGGGCAGCGGCTGCTTGAACAGGTGCAGGCCCCTGACCACGCGGATGTCATCGGCCACCGCGGGGCCGCGGCCTTGCGTCCCGAAAACACCATGGCGGCCGTTCTGAAGGCCATCGAGGATGGCGCGGACTGGGTTGAGATCGACGTGCAGGAAACGGCCGATGGTGAGGTCATCGTCGCCCATGACAGCGACTTCATGAAACTGGCGGGCGTCAACCTCAAGGTCTGGGATGCCACAATGGACGACGTCGCGGACATCGACATCGGTAGTTGGTTCGGACCCGAATACGCCTCGGAACGCACGCCGACTCTGCATGAGGTGCTGGAAGCCGCAAAAGGCCGGTCGAAGGTGATCATCGAACTGAAATATTACGGCCATGACGTCGATCTGGAAAACCGGGTTGCCACAATTGTCGAAGAAATGGGGATGCAGGACGATATCGCCACAATGTCCCTGAAATATCCGGCGGTGCAGAAGATGAAGGCCCTGCGCCCGGACTGGCGCGCCGGTGTTCTGGCCGCGACCGCAGTTGGCAATCTGTCGGGGTTGGATGGCGATTTTCTGGCGGTGAACGCGGCGATGGCGACACCCGGGCTAATCCGGTCTGTCCATGCTGCCGGCAAGGATTTGTATGTGTGGACGGTGAACGATCCGTTGCAGATGTCGGCTTTGGCGTCGATGGGCGTCGATGGTCTGATCACCGACCGGCCTGCCATGGCCCGCGAGGTTCTGCGCGTCCGAGCCGAGATGGGTCCGGCGGAACGTTTGCTGCTGTGGTTGGCCACAGAGTTCGGGATGACCGTGGACACAGAGGCGATGCGCGATGCGAGCCCTTAAAGCGGCGCTTGTCCTGATCGCCCTTGGCACAGCCATCGCCGCGCAAGATCTGATGCGCGGCATCGAGATGCCCGGCCATCAGGCCCTGATGGCACAATCGGCCGGGGCCGAAGCGGCGCCATTTGAAACCGATGGCTGCTCGGGCGGGCTGTCGGCCAGCTGGCGATTGGTGGCTGACATGATCCCAAGCTTCGCCGCACGCTATGAAAACAACCCTCCATGGGAATATTGCTGCGTTACCCATGACAGCGCCTATCACAACGCCGGCGGCGCAACGCGGGCCGAAGACAGCTATGACGCCCGTTTGTCGGCGGACGATGCACTGCACGCCTGCGTCGCACAACATGGCGAAGCGCATGCCGAAGAATACGCGGATCGTTACGGGGTGACACCCGAACAGGTCCGAACCGCCCATTCGGTCACCGCGGATGCCATGTATATGGCGGTGCGATTTGGTGGCGGCCCCTGTTCCGGCCTGCCATGGCGATGGGGCTTTGGTTTTCCGAGCTGTTCAGTATTCGGGTCACAGTCACCTGCGCGCGAATGACGTGGTGACAGCGCTTTCGTTTTCCTTTATCCAAAGCCCAAACACGCGAATTCAGGAGTCTTCCGACATGGCCGAACACAAGCACGGCGAGATGGACATCACAGTTCAAACCAAAACCTTCGAAGGGTTCGTCAAAGCCACAGTCTGGTGCTGTGTGGCCATTGCTTTCCTGGGATTGTTCCTGGCGGTTTTCGCGTCTTGATCTGAACGGGGCGAACCGTGCTCAGAATAATTGTTGCCTGCCTGCTGGCAGTGACCGTGGCTGGCTGTACCGGATCGAATCGTCCGCAGGCAGACCTGGCCGAGGTCGCTGCACGGTCCTACCGTGACCCCGGCCCGTCGACTCTGACGCTTTACACGATGATCAACACCCGGACCGGATCGGGCGCGCATACGTCGCTGATGATCAGCGCCAGCGAGCGGGTGATCTTTGACCCTGCGGGATCGTTCCGCGCGGATGTGGTTCCGAACAAGGATGATGTCCTTTACGGCATCACGCCCGCCGTAGAACGCGCCTATCGCAGCTCGCACGCGCGCGAGACGCATTATGCGCGCATCCAGACCATCGAAGTCACACCGCAACAGGCCGAGATCGCCTATCAGCTGGCCAAGCAGTCCGGCCCGGTGGCCAGCGCGTATTGCGCCCATTCGACGGCCAGTATCCTGAGGCAAGTGCCGGGGTTCGAACAGATCGACGTCACATTCTACCCGGTCAAACTGTCGGAACAGTTCGCCCAGATTCCGGGCGTGGTGACAGAAGAATACCGTGAATACGACGACGCGGACCTGCAAAAGGGTCTGGCTGCGAACAACGCGCGCCTCAATCAACTGGACGCGACCTCAACCCAGTAGGTAGAGCAATCCGTACAGCGCGGCGGCACCCGAAAAGATTGCCGCCAGAACGTTCTTGGTGACCAGACCGACCGACAGCGCCACCACGGCGGCAGCCATGCGGGGCAGGTCCGGCTGACCTTCGGTTGCGGCGGGCCAGACAACTAGTGGTGCGATCAGCGCCGGAATGATCGCCACCGCCGTGTACCGCAGATGACGCAGCAGCCACGGCGGCATGGGGCGGTCTCCGACAAGACCGATAAAGGTAAAACGCAGGGCAAAGCTGCCGACGGCCAGCCCGACGATGATGATCCACATGGTTGTCGGGTCAATCTGGGTCATGTCTCTTTCCGCTCCAGCCTGCGTTCCAGCATCAGTTCGGCCTGCGCGCCCGCCATCATGCCCGCCGCGCCAGCGATCAGCAGGCCCAGATTGAATGGCACCGAAACGGCCAGCAGGGCGACAATGATCGCCACGAGCGCCGCAATCACATGCGCAAGCGTCCGCATCATTGGCCCGATCATGGCCAGAAACGTGATCGGCAGGGCGAAATCCAGCGCCCAGCTTTCCGGGATTTGCGCGCCCAACACCGCCCCGAGATAGGTGGCGAATATCCAAAGCGGGGTGATCGGTGTGACCGAGCCAAAGAAATAGGCCATCCTTTGTGACACGGTCATCTTCGGCTCTTTTTCAAACTGGACGATCCCGCAGGCATAGGATTGATCGACCGTCAGGTAGGCCGCAATGGCCCTTTGCCACAACGGGGCGGCCCCCAGATAAGGTGTCAGCGAGGCGGAATACATCGCCACCCGCAGGTTCACCGCAAGCGCCGAGATCAACACAATCGCCGTAGGCGTGTTGTCCTGCAACAACTGCAGGGCGGTGAACTGCGCGGCACCTGCAAACACCGTTGCGGAAAACGCGATGGTCTGAACGATATCCAGCCCGGCCTCGGTCGCGAAAACCCCAAACAGCGTGCCAAAGGGGATGGCCACGAAGATAAACGGCGTGCCGTCCCGAAAACCCTTCCAGAAGTAAGACTTGGATGTGGTGTCTGCCATGGCTAGATCCTATGGTGTCGCCAGCACAACTAGCGGTCTTGGGAAAGGGTTGCAATTGGCCACGCACACGGACCTGTCGGACTACATCATCGCGCCCGATCCCGGCGCGGCGCGCCTGACCCGCGCAGTGGAAGGCGTGGACCAGAACGGCGAGGTCAGCCAGATCTCGGTGGTCGAGGAACGCCCGCTGACGATTTTCCTCAATGCGCAGGAGATCGTGACGGCGATGACCATCGGCGACTACCCCGAATATCTGGCGCTGGGTTTTCTGCGCAATCAGGGGATGCTGCTGGCGGATGATGAGATCACCGGCGTCGATTATGACGACGATCTGGAAACCGTGGTTGTTCGCACAGCGCGCCAGACCTCGTACGAGGACAAGCTGAAGAAAAAGACCCGCACAAGCGGTTGCGCGGTCGGTACCGTCTTTGGCGACATGATGGACGGGCTTGAGGATGTCTGCCTGCCGCAGGTTTCTGTCCGCACCTCATGGCTTTATGAACTTGCGGCCCGGATCAACCGTACCCCGTCGCTGTATCTTCAGGCCGGGGCGATTCACGGCACCGTCCTGTGCCGGGAAAACCGCCCGCTGGTCTATATGGAAGATGTGGGTCGCCACAACGCCGTCGACAAGATCGCTGGCTGGATGCTTTCGACCAGGGAGGAGGCTGGTGACAAGATCCTCTACACCACGGGCCGCCTGACGTCCGAGATGGTGATCAAGACCGCGATGATGGGCATTCCGGTTCTGGCTTCGCGATCGGGATTCACGGCATGGGGCGTTGAAATTGCACGTGAGGTCGGGTTGACCCTGATCGGTCGGATGCGCGGCCAGCGGTTCGTATGCCTGTCCGGCGAGGATCGTCTTGTTCGGGATATCGACCCCTCGTCCGTGGCGGTTGAGGACAAAAAACATCGCAGGAAAAGCGCAGGATGACCAAACCAAAGGGCGTGATCCTTGCAGGCGGTCTGGCCACCCGGATGGGCGGAGGCGACAAGGGCCTGCTGCAACTGGGCGGGCAAAGCCTGCTAACCCGGGTAATTGACAGGCTGGCGCCGCAGGTAGACGGTCTGGCACTGAACGCCAACGGCGATCCGGCCCGGTTCAGTGCCCTGAACCTGCCTGTGCTGCCGGACACAATCGAAGGTTTCGCAGGACCGTTGGCCGGTGTTCTGGCCGGTCTCGACTGGGCCGCGGAGCAGGGCGCCGACGGCATCGTCACCGCCGCTGCCGACACGCCGTTCTTTCCCCGCGATCTGGTGGCGCGGCTGATGCAGGCGGCTGAAGGACAAGTGCATCCGCTTGTACTGGCGACGACCCCGCGCACGGGTGACGAAGCTCTGAAATCCGGCGGTGGAAAGCGGGTCAACCGGCACCCGACATTCGGGTTGTGGCCAGTCGCATTGCGCGACGATCTGCGGGCCGCGTTGCAGGACGGGCTGCGCAAGGTCGTCTTGTGGACCGATAAACATGACGGTCGCGAGGCGCTGTTTCCGGCAGACCCTTTCGATCCGTTCTTCAACGTGAACACACCCGAAGATCTCGAAAGGGCGCAGACCCTGCTGGAGCAGGCATGAGGGTCTACGGCGTCACCGGCTGGAAAAACGCGGGCAAGACCGGGTTGATGGAGCGACTGGTGGCCGAGATCACCGGACGGGGGTTCACGGTTTCAACCGTCAAACACGCGCATCATGCCTTTGACGTCGATCAGCCGGGCACCGACAGCCACCGTCACCGTGTTGCCGGCGCCTCCGAGGTTCTGCTGGCGTCCGGGCAGCGTGTCGCCCTGATGCAGGAACTGCGCGGCGCGCCCGAGCCGTCTCTGGACTCGCTGCTGGCCCGGCTATCACCGGTCGATCTGGTCCTGATCGAAGGGTACAAACGTGAAGGCCACCCCAAGGTCGAGGCATTTCGGGCCGAACCCGGCAACCCGCTGATCGCCATAAAGGATGAAACGATCCGGGCGGTGGCCAGCGACACGCCACTGGATCTGGATCGCCCGGTCTTTGACCTGAACGACACAGCGCGCATTGCTGCGTTCATCCTGCAAGAGGTTGGTTTGTGACCGCATTCGACACCTTTGCGATGGTCGATTGGTCTGGTGGAAATGACACCGGGCCAACGCCCCGCAAGGATGCGATCTGGGGGTGCGTGGTACGCGATGGGGCCCCTGGCGAAGCTGAATACTTGCGCAACCGGCAAGTAGCGGAAGACTGGCTGACAGGGCTGATCGAAACCGAACTTAACGCAGGCCGTCGTCTGTGTCTGGGGTTCGACTTCCCGTTTGGCTATCCCCGGGGGTTTGCCCGCGCGCTGACCAGCTCGGACGATCCGCTGGTCTTGTGGGACTGGTTCGAGCACCGGATCGAAGACGCGCCAAAGGCCAATAACCGTTTCGACCTTGCCGGCCGGATCAACCAGGGATTCGGCGGCAAGGGGCCATTCTGGTTCAACGGTCTGGCTCGGGAAATCCCGGGCCTGCCAAAGACCAAAACGGACTATCACAATCCCTTCCCGGATCGTCGACAGGTGGAAGCTCTGGCCAAGGGCAGCTTCACCTGCTGGCAGATGGGCGGATCCGGCGCGGTTGGCGGGCAGGTGATGACCGGGCTGCCGGTTTTGTCCCGCCTGCGCCGGCGATTTGCAGGGCAGGTGGCCGTCTGGCCGTTCGAAGTGCTGGACAAACCGGTCGCCTTTGTCGAAATCTGGCCTTCATTGACGCTGGGCAGGGAACCCGATGACCGGATCAGGGATGCCTGGCAGGTCGAACAGGTCACGATGTCTCTGGCGCAGATGCCAGAGGCGGAACTGACCCGGCAGCTGACCGTCAGCGCCGCCGAAGAAGGATGGATTTTGGGCGTGCCACAGGACAAACCGAATATCACACCACCGCCATTGCAAAACGACTGCTTTGCCCTGCCCGCAGGCGTGGACTGGACCCCGGTGGATGAGGCATTGGCCTTGCTGCAGGACCGGCTTGCGGTGGTGAAGGGGGCTGAGACCGTGCCACTGGGTCAGGCGACAGGTCGTATTCTGGCGGCGGATCAGATCGCGAAACGCTCCAATCCGCCGCAACCCAATACGGCGGTTGATGGCTATGGGTTTGCAGGGCCTTTTGCAGAAGGCGCACAGGTTCTGCCCCTGATCCAAGGGCGCGCGGCGGCGGGCATACCGTTTGAAGGCACCGTTCCCCCCGGTCAGGCCCTGCGGGTTCTGACCGGGGCGGCTCTGCCTGCGGGTGTGGATACCGTCATTCTGGAAGAGGATGTGACCGTTCAGGACGGCCACATTGCCTTTCACGGCCCTTTGAAGAAGGGCGCGAATACCCGAAAGGCAGGCGAGGATGTGGCCGCCGGAGATCTGGCTTTGGCTGCAGGCCGCCGCCTGACACCCCCGGATCTGGCGCTGCTGTCGGCAGTGGGAATTGCCGAGGTTCCGGTGCGCAAGACCCTGCGCGTGGCGGTTCTGTCCACCGGTGACGAACTGATCGAAGCCGGAGAGCCCGCCGGACCCGGGCAGATATTCGATGCCAACCGCCCGATGTTGCTGTCTCTGGCAGCCCGGATTGGATTCGCTGCGGTTGATCTGGGCCGTGTGGCCGATGATCGTGACGCGCTGGCGACGCGGCTGGACGAGGCGTCCGAGCGGGCCGATGTGATTCTGACCAGTGGTGGCGCATCCGCGGGCGACGAAGATCATGTCTCCGCTCTGCTGCGGCAGGCCGGGGCGATGCATGAATGGCGTATTGCGCTGAAACCGGGCCGTCCGCTGGCGCTGGGGATGTGGAAGGGCACTCCGGTCTTCGGCTTGCCGGGCAATCCGGTGGCGGCACTGGTCTGCACGCTGATCTTTGCGCGCCCCGCCCTGGGGCTGATGGCCGGCGAAGGCTGGCAGGAACCGCAAGCGTTTGACCTGCCCGCCGACTTTGAAAAACGCAAGAAACCTGGTCGCCGCGAATATCTGCGTGCACGGGTCCGGGACGGTCGTGCTGAAGTATTCGCGTCAGAAGGTTCGGGCCGGATCAGCGGCCTCAGCTGGGCCGAGGGACTGGTCGAGATCGAAGACGGCGCGCGCCATATCCGGCCCGGCGACCCTGTCCGGTTCATTCCCTATGGCAGTTTCGGGCTGTAGCGGCGCCTGTCAGTCGAAGGTACCCGCAACCCGTCCCAGCAGCATGAACGCGCGGGCGGTTCGGGTTTCACCTAGCGCGGTCAGTTCAGCATCGCTGGCGATGGGCTCGAATTCCACGATCATGTTGTCGAACCGCCGCAGAAAATGGTGCGCGGCGTCGCGGAAAATCGGGTCCTGCTTCATTCGCGCCGCCGTCAAGGCCAGCGAGGACCGGTCCCGAATGCCGCCCAGAGCGGCCACTGCACGGCCGCGTGCGCCCTGCGCGAACTGGCGCCAGATTTCAGGTCGGGCCATGTCGGGACGCAGGTCGTCCATATAGATCCCCTCCTGGCTGAGAAGGGTCAGCACATCCTGCGAGGCCTGCACCAGTTGTGCGGTCTTTCTGTCCTTCAGCGCCAGCCTCAGGGCGTCGAACCCTTCGGCATCGTCCTGTGTTTCGGGAAAGTTCAGGGCACGGATAAAGATACCGGTCGGCAGAGGGCGCGCGATGTCTTCCGCTGGCGTGCCCAGCGCAAGCGAGGTTTGGTCCCCCGGTGATGGTGCGGCCCTTCGCACAGGTTCGCGGCGCTTGGAAGAAAACGTAGCCAATGCGCTTTCCGTCTTCTTCGCTGTCTGCGCGATTTCATCCAGCTTCTTGCTGACGGCGGGCTCATACGTACTGGCGGCGCGCTGCTGCTGCGTGACATAGGCGTTTCGGATCGCGTCGATTGCCGTCTGCAGTCGGGCACTTTCCTCGCGCATGACGCGGCTGGCGCGCATGGCCATGGCCGCCACCCAGATCATGGCCACGGGCATGAACACTGCAAGCAGCGTGACGATGAAACTGCTGGTTTCGACCCGGCCGGGCAGCACCAGAAAAACCACCGAAACAACCAGCCAGATCAGGCTGAGAACAACAGCCGCGATCTCGATGCCGCTCACCGACGGCGCTCCGGGGCGATCATAGATGCCCAGAGATGTCGGTTGCTTGGTTTCGCGGTCAGGATTGGACCCCGACATGATCAACGCTCCGATCAGGCGTACTCGATACTCAGAATTTCATAAGACCGCACACCGCCGGGGGTGCGGACTTCGACACTGTCCCCCTCTTCCTTGCCAATCAGGGCGCGGGCAAGGGGGGATTTGATGTTCAGCAGGCCTTTTTCGATGTTGGCCTCATATTCACCCACGATTTTCCAGGTCTTTTCTTCGTCGGTGTCTTCATCGACCAGCCTGACCTTGGCGCCGAACTTGATCGCGCCCGACAGTTTGGCCGGATCAATTACGTCAGCCAGCGACAGGATACCTTCCAGCTCTTTGATGCGCCCTTCGATAAAACCCTGTTTTTCACGGGCCGAATGATACTCGGCGTTTTCCTTCAGGTCGCCCAGTTCCCGCGCCGTCGCGATGGCCTCGATGATCGCCGGGCGTTCGACGGACTTCAGGTTCTTCAATTCCGCCTCAAGCGCGGCATTGCCCGCGGGCGTCATGGGAATTTTTTCCATTTTGTCTTCGTCCACGCATAAATTGAGTCGCCCCGCCGCTCAAAGCGTCGGGGCGAATGATGGGTCGTCAGATACCTGACCCAAATGCAGCGTGAAATGCAAGGGGGCTCAGCGGTTCCGGTGCTTTATTCGCGAACTCGCGCCGTCGGGATGGGGCAAGGCATGCCTGCGGCGATGCCCCAGAAGGTCGCCCCTGCGCCAGTGATGCGCTTCGGTTCCCAGCCACAGCAACTCAATCATACTGCACCACCTCGAATTCGATGCCGTTGTCATCCTCGAAATAGAACCGCCTGCCGGGTTCGTAATCCGCATGGTTGTGCGGCTTGAATCCCGCTTTGCGCACCTTGCTTTCAGTGGCATCGATATCCTCGACCAGCACGCCGACATGGTTCAGCCCGCCGACATAGTCGTAACTGTTCTCACCCGAGCGCATGGGTTTGCCCGGCGCATAGAGCGCGAGATAGGTGTGTGCGCTGCCCACGTGGACCGTATAGCCGCCAGCGATTGCCGGACCTTCCCACCGGGTTTTCCAGCCAAAGACCTTCTCCATCCAGTCTGCCGAAGCCTTTGGGTCGCGGACAGTGAAATTGGTGTGTTCAAGCGTCGCCATCATGGGATCTCCTTTGCGAATTCAGGCTTGTCACGACTCACCGTAATTTCTAAACCTAACTTTAGGTCAAGAAATTTTTTGAGGTTCCGATGGCTGCATCCGAAGGGCTGGCAATTGGCGCACTGGCCCGGCGCACCGGACTGGCTGTTTCAGCCATCCGGTATTACGAGGCGCAGGGCCTGATTGCACCCTGGCGCAATGCAGGCGGGCAGCGTCGCTATCAACGTGCCGATATCCGGCGGCTGAGTTTTGTCATGATCGCCCAGCAATTCGGCCTGACCCTGCCGGAGATCCGAGAGGTGTTGTCGGGCCTGCCCGGAAACCGCACCCCCACACCGCAGGACTGGAAGCAGATCAGCACCACCCTGCGCGCCCGGCTGGATCTGCGAATCGATACCCTGACACGATTGCGCGACAATCTGGATGGCTGCATCGGGTGCGGCTGCCTCAGCCTGCCGAAATGCGCCCTTTACAACCCCGATGACCGGGCAAAGTCCAATGGTAGCGGTCCCAGGTATCTCATGGGTGATACACCAGACGGCTGAACTGCCGTATTGCTGCTGTTTTACGCCGTGTTTCGATTGACCAAGGTCTTGCCGACCGGGTAATCAGCCGTGAAACAAAATTGCGCACACCACGCAGTGAAAGCGCCAATTCGGAAAGTTAGCTAAGGAGCCCGCGATGGCCGAGATTGAACGCGAAGCGATGGAATACGATGTGGTGATCGTGGGCGCAGGCCCCGCGGGCCTGTCGGCGGCCATTCGTCTGAAACAGCTGGATGCCGACCTGAACGTCGTTGTTCTGGAAAAGGGCTCGGAAGTGGGCGCACATATCCTGTCGGGTGCGGTACTGGATCCGTGCGGTCTGGATGCGCTGATCCCCGACTGGAAGGAAAAGGGCGCGCCGCTGAACGTGCCTGTGCACGAAGACAACTTCTACATGCTGGGTGAGGCGGGCAAGATCCGCATCCCGAACTTCCCGATGCCGCCGCTGATGAACAACCACGGCAACTACATCGTGTCGATGGGCAATGTCTGCCGCTGGATGGCGGAACAGGCCGAGGAACTGGGCGTGGAAATCTTCCCGGGCATGGCGTGTTCTGAACTGGTTTACGGCGACAATGGCGAAGTCAAAGGCGTTGTTGCTGGCGTTTTTGGCCTGGAAGCAGATGGTTCCTACGGCCCGAACACCGAACCGGGCATGGAGCTGCACGGCAAATACGTCTTCCTGTCGGAAGGTGTGCGCGGCTCGCTGTCGAAAGAAGTCATCGCCAAATACGACCTGTCGGCCGGCAAAGAGCCGCAGAAATACGGCGTCGGCATGAAAGAGATCTGGGAGATCGACCCGGCCAAGCACAAGGAAGGCTCGGTCACGCACACCATGGGCTGGCCGCTGGGCAGCAATGCGGGCGGCGGGTCGTTCATCTATCATCTTGAAAACAATCAGGTCTATGTCGGTTTCGTGGTGCACCTGAACTACAAGAACCCGCACCTGTATCCTTACATGGAATTCCAGCGCTTCAAGCATCACCCGATGGTCGCCGAACTGCTGAAAGGCGGCAAGCGCGTGGCCTACGGCGCCCGCGCGATCACCGAAGGCGGCCTTCAGTCGATGCCGAAACTGGTCGCACCCGGCGTGGCGCTGTTGGGCTGTTCTGCGGGCATGGTCAACGTGCCGCGCATCAAGGGCAACCACAACGCGATGCTGTCGGGCAAGGCCGCAGCCGAGGCTGCTTATGACGCCATCAAGGCCGACCGCTCGGGCGACGAACTGACCGCCTACGAGGCCGACGTGCGCGAAGGCGCAATCGGCAGCGACCTCAATAAGGTGCGCAACGTCAAGCCGCTGTGGTCGAAATACGGCCTGACTGCTTCGCTGGTGCTGGGCGGCATGGACATGTGGACCAACACGCTGGGCTTCTCGTTGCTGGGTACTCTGGGTCATGGCAAGAACGACGCGGAATCGACCGAAGATGCCAGCAAGCACAAGCCGATCGACTATCCCAAACCTGACGGAACGCTGTCGTTCGATCGTTTGACCAACGTTTCCTTCGCGGCCACCAATCACGAGGAAAGCCAGCCCTGCCACCTGCGCCTGGCCGACCCCGAGATTCCAGTCAAGGTCAACCTGCCCAGGTTCGACGAACCGGCGCAGCGCTACTGCCCGGCGGGCGTCTACGAGATGGTCGAGGATGAAAACGGTCCGCGATTCGTGATCAACTTCCAGAACTGCGTCCACTGCAAGACCTGCGACATCAAGGATCCCAGCCAAAATATCACCTGGACCACACCGCAGGGCGGCGACGGGCCGAACTATCCAAACATGTAAGCGAAAACCCGGGCAATGGCGGCGTCGTGAAGGCTCTGCCATTGCCTCTCAGGGGCCAAAGCCCTAGCTTATCGTTCAGATAACGATAGCGAGGCAGAATTCTGGTGATTTCCCTGGTTCTACGCGTGGCATTGGCTGCAATGCTTTCTTCCCCTATTGCCGTTCCGGTCTTGGCCGATACCGGCGCCGGGGCGTATCTTGCGGGTCGTCAGGCGATCTATGAAAGCGACTATACGGCGGCCGAGAAATATTATTCGCAGGCCCTGCGCTTTGATCCGGAAAACCTGCACCTGCTGGAAAGCGTGGTCGTGGCCCGTCTCGCGCTGGGCGAGATTCAGCGAGCCCTGCCCGTCGCGCAGAAAATCGTGGACAACGACTTGCCAAGCCAGGCCGCGCGCATGGTGCTGTCGGCGGCTTTTGTGGCAGACGAAAAATATGACGCGTTTCTGGCCCTTGATCCTGAAACGCAAGGTGTCGGGCCGCTGGTTGACGGGCTAATGATTGCCTGGACCAACATGGCGCAGGGCGCCATGACCAAAGCGATGGAGCAGTTTGACAAGGTTTCCACGCAGGACGGTCTGAGGGAGTTTTCGCTGTATCACAAGGCAATGGCCCTTGCGTCCGTGGGCGATTTCGAAGGGGCTGAGGCAATTTTTGCCGAAAACAACGGAACCATTGCCCGCTTCAGCCGCCGCGCTGCACTTGCCCGGGCCGAGGTCCTGTCGCAACTGGATCGCAATGCCGATGCGCTGGCATTTCTGGACGAAGTGTTTTCCATCGGCAGCGACCCGACCATCGAAGGCTACGAGACCCGCCTGACCTACGGCGAAACCCTGCCTTTCACACATATCGGTTCCGCGCGGGACGGCATGGCCGAGGTTTTCTTTTCGGTCGGCGCGGCACTGAATGGCGAAGCGGCACAGAACTATGTCCTGCTTTACACACGTGTGGCGACCTTTTTGCGCCCCGACCACGTCGACGCGATTTTGCTGGGGGCAGAGCTGCTGGACGATCTGGAACAGTTTGATCTTGCCGTGGCGGCCTATCGGACAGTGCCTTCCGACAGCGCCGATTTTCACGTTGCCGAACTGGGCCGGGCCGAAGTTTTAGGGCGTGCAGGAAAGAAAGACGCTGCAGCGGAAGTTTTGCAGAACCTTGCGGCACAACGCCCTAACCTGCCGTCCGTTCATGTGGCACTGGCCGATTTGTTGCGTCGGGACGAAAACTATGCCGCCGCCGTGCCGTCCTACGACCGGGCGATTGAGCTGACCGAAACCGGGGCGGGCGGCAGTTGGTTTCTGCATTATGCTCGCGGAATTTCGCATGAGCGTCTCAAGAACTGGGATCAGGCCGAGGCGGATTTTCGCCGCGCGCTTGAACTGAACCCGGATCAGCCGCAAGTGCTGAATTACCTCGGCTACTCGTTGGTCGAACGTCGCGAAAAGCTGGACGAGGCGCTTGAAATGATCGAACGCGCCGTCGCCACGCGCCCGGACAGCGGTTATATCGTGGACAGCCTCGGCTGGGTTCTGTTCCGGCTCGGCCGCTATGAAGAAGCCGTTGAGCATATGGAACGCGCCATCGAACTGATGCCGGTCGACCCGGTGGTCAATGATCATCTGGGCGACGTGTACTGGGCCGTTGGACGCGACCGCGAGGCCGAGTTCCAGTGGAAACGCGCCCTGTCTTTCATCGACCCCGACGACACCGATGGTGAGGCCGATCCCGACCGTATCCGGCGAAAGCTCGAGATCGGGCTGGACGCGGTTCTGGCGGAAGAAGGCGCCGAGCCGCTTCAGGTTGCCAATGAAGGCTGAGGCATTTGCCCCCGCCAAGATCAACCTGACCCTGCATGTGACCGGCCAGCGTGAAGATGGCTATCACCTGCTGGATTCTCTGGTCGTGTTCGCAGATATCGGTGACCACCTGACGTTCGAGCCCGGCCCGGACCTTTCCATAGACGTCACCGGTGAACATGCCCGGGGTGTCCCATCCGATCAGCGTAATCTGGTTTGGCAGGCGGCGGATGCAGTTGGCTGGACAGGCCGAATTACCCTGAACAAGTCGTTGCCCCATGGGGGCGGTATCGGCGGCGGGTCTTCGGATGCGGCCGCGACATTGCGTGTGCTCGCGGGATCGGGCAACGGAAAGCTGCCGAACCCGGTGTCACTGGGTGCTGATATCCCGGTCTGTTTGATGGCGAAAGCCGCGCGAATGCGGGGCATAGGCGAACAGATCAAGCCAGTTTCCCTGCCGCCGCTTTATGCGGTTCTGGTCAACCCTTGCGTCGGGGTTCCGACCGGTTCCGTGTTCAAGGCGATGGAAACGCGCCACAACCCGGCTATGCCCGAGGATATCCCTGAATTTGAAACGGCGGAAGACTGCGCCGCGTGGCTGAAAGGCCAGCGCAACGATCTGCAGGCACCGGCCATGGGCATTGCGCCTCAGATCGGGCGGGTTCTGGATGAGCTCGACGCCTCTCGCGGTGTTCTTTTGTCGCGGATGTCCGGCTCGGGCTCGACCTGTTTCGGGCTTTACCCGTCCATGAAGGCCGCGCATTTCGCGGCCTATGAAATCGGCGCGGCCCATTCCGACTGGTGGTGCCGCGCAACGCAGCTTAATTGAGGCGCGCGACCACGTAGTCGGCCAGATCGCGCAGCAGCGACCGGATCTCGTGATCGGGCAGCACCTCCAGCGCGGTTTTGGCCTTGGCGGCCCAGCCGATGGCATCCGAACGGGTGGCCTCCAGCGTGCCGTATTTGTTCATCAGGCTTAGCGCGTGATCCAGATCGCCATCCTGCTGGCGGCCCTTGCCAATCGTGCGTTCCCAGAAGGCGTGTTCGTCTGCCGTGGCCTGCGCCACGGCCTTGATCACCGGCAGGGTCAGCTTGCGCTCGCGGAAATCATCGCCGACATTCTTGCCGGTTGCCTTGCTGTCGCCCTGATAGTCCAACAGGTCATCGGCGATCTGAAAGGCAATGCCAAGCGCGTCGCCATAGTCGAACAGCGCTTTCACCTGCTCTTCCGATGCACCGGCAATCACGCCGCCTACCTCGGTTGCAGCCGAAAACAGCGCGGCCGTCTTTCCGCGCACCACCTGCAGATAAATGCCCTCGTGGGTGCTCAGGTCGGTGGCTGCCGTCATCTGCAACACTTCACCCTCGGCAATCGTGGCCGAAGCGTTGGCCAGAATGTCCAGAACGCGCAACGACCCGGTTTCCACCATCAGCTGGAAACTGCGGGAAAACAGGTAATCGCCGACCAGAACACTGGATTTGTTGTCCCAAAGCAGGTTTGCCGTGGGCCGCCCGCGCCGCTGGGCGCTTTCGTCCACAACGTCGTCATGCAGAAGCGTGGCGGTATGAATGAATTCGACCGTCGCGGCCAGACGCACATGGTGGTCGCCTGAATAGCCAAACAGACGGGCTGCGGCCAAAGTCAGCATGGGGCGCAGACGCTTGCCGCCCGCCTCAACCAGATGAGCGGTCACTTCGGGGATACGGGGGGCGTGTTCCGACGCCATGCGCGTGCGGATCAGATGGTTTACCGCATCCATTTCACCGGCCAGAATGTCGGCCAGCCGTTCATGTGGTTTCGAGATTGTGCTGACGTTCATCACACTCCTGATACAAGGCTCGACTTCCGCCGCTCCTTGCCCTTACATCCATCCCCATGGAAGAACTATTGCGCAGCACCGATCCGACAATCCTGGCCTTTGCATCCGCTCTCCTTGAAGGCGAGGATATAGACTGCTTTCAGATGGACGTAAATATGAGCATCCTCGAAGGCGGCATAGGAATTTTCCCCCGCCGCCTGATGGTGCGCGCCGACGACCTGATCCGCGCCGAACGGGTAATGCGTGACAACGACATCCCCTTGGGCAGATGAGCGGGTTCTCCGACAGCGAGTTGAGCTGCAACGAGTTCCTCGGCGGACGCGTGCGGCTGTGGCAGCCTTTGTCCGGCTATCGCGCAGGTGTTGACCCGGTTCTGCTGGCGGCCTCGGTTCCGGCCACGGCAGGCCAAACCGTGCTGGAGCTTGGCTGCGGGGCAGGCGCCGCCATCTTGTGCCTTGCCGCCCGCGTGCCGGGCCTGCATCTGACAGGTGTTGAGCTGCAACCTGCATATGCCGATCTGGCGCGGCGCAACGCCGCAGAGGACGATGTGCCGCTGGAAGTGATACAGGCAAACCTGACCGATCTGCCCAATGATCTGAGGCAAAGACAGTTCGATCACATTATCGCCAACCCGCCCTATTACCGCCCCGGCGCACACAGCCCGGCGCAGGATCAAGGGCGGCAGGTGGCACTGGGCGAGCAGACACCGCTGTCGGACTGGATCGGCGTGGCCGCCAGGCGACTGGCCCCGCGCGGCTATCTGCACATGATCCAAAAGGCCGAACGCCTGCCGGACATGTTGTCGGCCTGTGCCGGCAGACTGGGTTCAGTCGAAGTCCTGCCGCTGACGCCGCGCGCGACCCGAGATGCGGAACTGGTCATTCTGCGCGCACGGAAAGAGGGGCGCGCCGCCTTCCAGCTCCATTCCCCGCTGATCCTGCACACAGGCGCACGGCACGAGAGGGACGGTGAGAGCTATACGCCCCAGGTAACTTCGGTGCTGCGGAACGGGGCCGGGCTACCCGGATTCTCGGATTGATAGGCGGTGACCGGCCGAATTTGTCGGATTTGTGACAGATTCTGTGCGTCTGCGGCGTGACAGGCTGGAAACGATGTGGTCAACTTCCCATGTAAAACTCAGACATCCAACTAAGGAGGATCGCCATGAGCGTGAGCGCACATCTGACGGAACTGAAGAAAAAACACGAAAGTCTCGGTCTCGAAGTGGAAAAAGCCCAACGCTCGCCAGGAATTGATGATCTCCATATTGCGCAGCTCAAAAAGCAGAAGCTCAAGCTGAAGGAAGAGATCGAACGCCTGTCCAATTAAAGCGTCCAGCACCTGACCTGAATCACTCTGTATCGCCAATGTCCCGAAAGCACCAAAGGCGCGGCAGGTTATTGGCGATGCAAGTTCAGGGCAGGGCGAACTAGGACTTCAGACTGGCCCGCGCCGCAATTGTGGCCCCGCCGGTGATCAACAGCGCCGCGACCGCCAGACCCCAGGAAGGGGCGGCGATCCCGGCGAGAACCAGCGCAAGCGTAGACAGCAATGGTGCCGCATAGGACGCGGTGCCCAGTATCTGAATGTCGCCCCGCTTGACCCCGATATCCCAAACATAAAACGCCAGCCCGACCGGTCCCAGACCCAGGGCAAGGATCGATGCCCAGCCGAATGCGGTCGCGGGCCAGACCGTTTCTTCCACGGCAAGATGCAGCGCGCCCGAGGCAATTGCCGCGGCGATGCAGAAAACGGCAACCGAACTGGTGGGGGTATCGCCCAGACGGCGGGACAGAACAGAATAGCCCGACCAGGTCAACGCGCACATCAGTGCCAGCGCATATCCGGGCAGGTGTTGCACCTGAAATCCGGTGCTGCCGCCACCGGCAATGATCAGCGCCGCGCCCGCGAAACCGAAGCAGGCACCAATCAGATGCCCGATGCGCAACCGCTCGCCGGGCAACAGCCCCGACAGCAGAACGATCAGCAAAGGCCAGAGATATGCGATCAAACCCGCCTCGGCTGCGGGGGCCATCCTCAGTGCCGAGAAATACAGGGCGTGATAGCCGAACAGACCCAGCGTTCCGAACAGATAAGTTGTCCAGGGTACGCGCCCAAGTTGTTGCAATCCGCCGGTGGCCCAGGTCCAGATCAGGCCCAGGGTGCCGCCGATTGAAAAGCAGACGGCGTTCAGCAGCAACGGTGGTGTCGGTGTCGAGCCGACCGTGAACAGGGCCAGCAGGGACCACAGCAGCACAGCGATAAAACCAATGGCCGTTGCGCGCATTCTGCTCATGGGGCAGCCTCTTCGGGAATCTGAAATTGACAGGGCCGGCCCATTTGGACCGGCCCGTTCAAAATTGCAATCGCTCTTGATCAGACGAAGAACTGCGCACCGTTGGCCGAGATGGTCGAGCCGTTGATGAACTGGGAATCGTCCGATGCCAGGAACGCCACGCAGCGCGCGATTTCCTCGGGCTCACCCAACCGGCCGGCCGGGATCTGACCGATGATCGATTCGCGGACTTTTTCCGGAACCGCCATGACCATCTCCGTAGCGATATAGCCGGGGCAGATCGCGTTTGCGGTGATGCCCGCACGTGCACCTTCCTGCGCCAGCGATTTCACAATGCCCAGATCGCCCGCTTTGGTTGCGGCATAGTTCACCTGCGCGAACTGGCCCTTCTGTCCATTGATCGAGCTGATGACGATCACGCGGCCAAACTTACGCTCGCGCATGCCGGGCCAGACCGGGTGTACGGTGTTGAACACGCCGGTCAGGTTGGTGTCGATCACCTGATGCCACTGCTCGGGCGTCATCTTGTGGAAAGGGGCGTCTTTGGTGATACCGGCATTTGCCACAACGATGTCGATGGGGCCAACTTCGGCCTCGACCTTTTCGATACCCGCCTTGGACTCGTCATAGTCGGCGACGTTCCACTTATAGGTGGCGATACCGGTTTCCTCGGTGAATTTCGCGGCGGCTTCGTCATTCCCCGCATAGGTGGCTGCAACGTTGTACCCTTCGGCTTTGAGCGCCTTGGAAATTGCTGCGCCGATGCCGCGGGAGCCGCCGGTTACGAGTGCTGTACGTGCCATTTAGGAGTCCTCCAAATTTAGTCGGCTTGGTAATTCTGTTACTCTGAGAGAGATTGGTGCGCAATATCGTTTCGTTCAGGTCTTTGCTTTTCTGCTCAGCGAAATTGTCGCAGCTACGGTGTAAGGCTTGATTGTAACAAAAAAGGGCGTCCGTGGGACGCCCTTTTCTATTTGGTTCTCAACGCACTTAGTCGCGCTCCACGCACAGGGCGACACCCATGCCGCCGCCGATGCACAGGGTCGCCAGACCCTTCTTCGCGTCGCGGCGCTTCATTTCGAACAGCAGCGTGTTCAGAACGCGGCAGCCCGAGGCACCGATCGGGTGGCCGATGGCAATCGCGCCGCCGTTCACGTTCACGATCGACGGGTCCCAGCCCATGTCCTTGTTCACGGCGCAGGCCTGCGCGGCAAAGGCTTCGTTTGCCTCGACCAGATCCAGATCGTCTACCGACCAGCCGGCTTTCTCCAGCGCCTTGCGCGACGCGTAGATCGGGCCCACGCCCATGATCGACGGGTCCAGACCGGCAGTGGCGTAGGATGCGATACGGGCCAGCGGCTCGATCCCGCGCTTTTCGGCGTTTTCAGCAGACATCAGCAGGGTTGCGGCCGCTCCGTCGTTCAGGCCCGAGGCGTTTGCCGCGGTGACAGAACCGTCCTTGGTGAAGGCAGGGCGCAGCTTGGCCATGGCTTCCATGGTCGCGCCGTGACGGATGTATTCGTCGCTGTCCATCACGATGTCGCCCTTGCGGGTCTTGATGGTGAGCGGCGTGATCTCGTCGGCGAACTTGCCGGCCTTTTGCGCGGCCTCGGCCTTGTTCTGCGAGGCAACGGCAAATTCGTCCTGCATGTCGCGGCTGATCTGCCATTTCTCGGCAACGTTCTCGGCGGTCTGTCCCATGTGATAACCGTTGAAGGCATCCCACAGACCGTCGCGGATCATCGTGTCGATGTATTTCATGTCGCCCATCTTGTGACCGGCGCGCAAGGCGGCGGCATGGGGCGAAAGGGTCATGTTTTCCTGGCCGCCGGCGGCGACGATTTCGGCATCGCCCAGCTGGATGTGCTGTGCGCCCAGAGCAACGGCACGTAGGCCCGATCCGCAGACCTGGTTGATGCCCCAGGCCGCGCTTTCCTGCGGCAGGCCGGCATTGATGTGCGCCTGGCGCGCTGGGTTCTGGCCCTGAGCGGCGGTCAGAACCTGGCCCATGATGGTTTCGCTAACCTCGCTTTTGTCGATTCCCGCGCGTTCGACAACGGCCTCAAGCACAGCGGCCCCAAGATCGTGGGCGGGGGTGTTGGCAAACGAGCCGCCAAAGCTGCCGACACCGGTACGTGCGGCGGATGCGATTACTACGTTGGTCATTCGATTAATCCTTTACCGTCATGGTCCTGTGGGAAATGTGACGGCGCAGATCGTAGAGGATCCCCCTGCAATCAAGAGCGCCCCGTGATCCCCGCTCCAGCACCATTTGGATATCGCAATGCTGCACGCGCAGCAACGGGCAGCTTGTCTCAGGGCGGCAGGTCGTAGGCTGAAATGTGTTGCGGCAGGTGTTAAGTCCCTGTCTCCTGTGTCTTTTCCGCTTTCCACGGCGGTTTGACCGAAGGCGCGCCGAACAGAAAGCCCTGCAGGCAATCGACACCGCTGGCCACCAGAAACTCGGCATCCTGCTTGGTTTCGACCGATTCGGCGGTCACGAGGATTTCGAATTCGCGGGCAACCGCGATCAGGGCTCTGACCAGCGCCTGATTGTCGGGGTTCGTGCTGACACCACGCACGAATTGTCCGTCGATCTTGGCCGCGTCGAACAGAAACTCGCGAAAGTGGCGAAAGCTGAAGTTGCTGGCGCCAAAATCGTCCAGCGCAAAGGCGATGCCGCGGGCCTGCAGACGATCCATGAAATCGACCACCAGTTCCGGTACCTGCATCGCCGAACTTTCCGAGATTTCAAGGATCAGCCGTTCACCCAGAGCGGGGTCATTTTTCATGAACCGCTCAAGAATACGCGACCAGCGGGCGTAACCGATCGAGCGGGCCGACATGTTGACCGACAGACGGATCCCCGGATTGCGCGTCAGGGTGCGCAAACCCATTTCAAGCGCGACACAGTCCAGCTCGCGCCCGATTGGCGTGTTTTCAACCTCGGGCATGAACTCGCGCGCGGGAATGACCCGCCCGGTTTCGTCCAGCACCCGGATGAACCCTTCGTAGAACGCCACACGGTGGGGGGGATTGGCCTGCATGATCGGCTGAAAAGCAAGCTTGCATTGCTTGTGTTTCACCGCCTCTGTCGCCATTTGCACCGTCGACAAATCGCGCGAAGCCACCGCCGCGTTCAGCGGATTGTCCGAGCCTTCCGGCAGATCAGCCAGTTTCCTGTTCCGCATGGGCACGCCCAATCCTTGCGTAAGATCAATAGGGGTCCGCGCCCATATCAGAGCAAAGAAGTGAATCTGACGTTAATGGAGACAGAAGCGTAACAGCCGCTATGTGTCGGGGTTCACTTGGCCGATCGGCTGGTCTGGCGCAATGTGGTTGCTGCGCCGATCAGGGCCCCAAGAAGGCCCAGCGTCATCATTGCAAAGCCCAAACCCAGGAATACCGAAGGTCCTCCGCCAATGGCTGTCAGCATGGCAAGGACAAGGCCGGTCAGGCCAAAAACAGTATAAAGGGTCGTTGTACGAGACATAATGGCCTCCGGGCACGCTAAATCAAAACATCGATCTAATATGAAGCCGGGGCCAAATATTTCAAGTATTCAGCGTAAGATAGTCGTTGCGCTCAGGATTGTTCCGCCTGTTTTGCGGGCAAAAATTCCTCGAGATGTTCAAATCCGGGCGTTCCGCGATCTTCGGGATGTCGGGCCAGATGGCTGGCTTTGATCTGCTCAGAATTCTTCCGGCTTCCGTCATGGCTGTAGCCCGGCGGCGCAAAGCAATAGGCCAGGCGTTGCCGCCATGTCAGCCCGGGCTGCGTCGCGTCGCGCCAGATGCCGACCCATTCGTGAAAGGCCACGCGCAGCGGGTTGAACGTGCCGATATTATGCACCAGCCCATAGTCGACACGGTCGTCATCCTGTTCCGGTACAAAAGTACCGAACATCTTGTCCCAGATGATGAAGACACCGGCATAGTTGCAATCCAGGTAACGCGCATTGCGGCCATGATGCGCGCGGTGATGGCTGGGCGTGTTCATCACCGCCTCGAACCAACGCGGCATTTTGCTGATGGCTTCGGTGTGAATCCAGAACTGATAGATAAGATTCAGCCCGCCGACGAAAAGCACCATCGCGGGGTGAAACCCCAGCAGGATCAGCGGCGCGCGCACCACCATCATGAAGGTGAATGTATAGGTCCAGGTCTGCCGCAGGGCAGTGGTCAGGTTGTAATGCTGCGAACTGTGATGGTTCACATGGCTGGCCCAGACCCAGCGGATGCGATGGCCAAACCGGTGCACCCAGTAATAGCGCAGGTCATCCAGCACGAAGCACAGGATAATCACCGGGATCGAGGCGCCAAGGTCCAGCGGCGTGATCCGCCACAGCCACATGAAAAAGGCGTATGCGATGAAGCCCAGCAGAAAGCCCGAAGCGATGTTGCCCGCGCCCATGATCAGCGAGGTCACTGCGTCGCGCGTCTCGTACCGTCCGCCGCGGCCCTTGATGGCGATCCACAGAAACTCGGCCAGAATGGCGGCGATGAAGAACGGGACGGCCCATTGCACGGCGTCGGGAAAGCTCACTTGGTCGGTCATGAAGGGTCCATCATCAGACGCCAGTGCTGGCGTTCGCTGTCATCAAGGTTAAGGATCACGCGTGGGGTGCTGAAATCATGAAACTGAACCTCGATGCCTTTGGGATGGTCCATCCAGTCGAAATCAAGCAAATGCCGCGCCACGGAATCCGCACCGAACGACCACAACAGCCCCTTGCCCGCGTCCGTGCGGATCAGCGCCGCATGGCCGTCATGGGCAATCATGACATCAATGATATAGTCCTCCGGCGCATGTCGCAGCCATTCCGACCGCGCCGTGTCCGGTGTCAGCAGGCGCAAACGGGATTTGCCCGTCGCATGCAGCAACAGGGTAATTCCGGCGATACCGCCGACCACCAGAACCAGCAGGATTTCAAGCGGCATTCCGTCCTCCCGCCGACAAGTTGCAAGGCGGATAACCGACTGTCAAAGGTGGCGTCGCGTCAGCCTTTTTCCAGATTTTCAAGGATTTCATGCTGCACCACGCGCCGGACGAACGGGACCAGACCTTCGGGACCAGACGTGCGGTCTTTCAGGTGAATGCAGATATCCGGACGGCGGGAGGCGATAATGCCCACCATTTCACCCCGTACCTTGTCATCCAGCCCCGCACCCATGATGGCGCATGCGATCCGGGGCTCGGCGTCCAGTTGCCGCCGCACCTCATCAGGATCATGTGCACCCAGCCATTGAATCGGCAGGTGATCCAGTTGCTGCGCGACATCCCCGATCACATTCGGCAAGCGTCCAATCAGCAAAACCACAGGTCTCATCGTCACCTCCATTCCCAAAACGCAAACTGCCCCGCCCAACAGGAGGGGCGGGGACAGTATATCACGAGATTGAAATGGACGGGCCTACATTACCGGATCGTACCGATGGTCTTTTTCAGCTTTCACCCTCTGTGCCGACCAGCGCCGCGATGATCGCCTTGGCGCTGTCCGAATTCCATTCCGCATCCCCGATCAGGCGCGCGATTTCCTGTCCCTCGGGGTTCAGGATGACGGTGATCGGCAAGGCGAGGACGCCGAATTCACGCGCGGCGGCCTGGCTGGGGTCCTGATGGCGCGGAAGGTTGACGATTCCGTTCTCTTCGAAGAACTTCTTGATCCCGGCAGGGGTGTTTCGACCAGTGGCCAGGGTGAGAACCTGAAATTTGTCGCCGCCGAATTCTTCCTGCAACTCTGCAATCTGGGGCATTTCCTTGCGACAGGGCGCGCACCACGTGGCCCAGAAATTCACCAGCACATATTTGCCGGCGTAGTCCTCAAGCGAGCCGACCCCACCGTCGTCCTCCAGCTGGAACTCGATGGTCTTTGCCGGTTTGGGTTCCTTATGCAGGATCAGCCGTTTCAGGCTGCCGTCCCGCAGCGGCGCCAGAGTTTCGGCATCACTGGCCAAAGCCGCATTTGCACCCAGCGCAAGGGCCATATAAAGGGGGATCAGACGTAACAGGCGCATATCAACTCCGGGTTTTCCAACATGACCGATCAATCCTCGAACCAGATGTGGGGCGGCCGCTTTGCCGCCGGTCCAGACGCGATCATGGAGGCGATAAACGCCTCGATCGGGTTCGATCAGCGGATGGCAGCCCAGGACATTGCAGGCTCGCGCGCCCATGCCGCCATGCTGGCTGCCACAGGCGTTATTACTGATAGTGATGCGCAGGCCATTCGGGAAGGCCTGCTCACCGTTTTGTCAGAAATTGAACGGGGTGAGTTTGAGTTCTCGACCGCGCTGGAAGACATCCACATGAATGTCGAAGCGCGCCTGAAGGAAGTAATCGGAGAGCCCGCAGGCCGTTTGCACACGGGCCGCAGCCGCAACGATCAGGTGGCAACCGATTTCAAACTCTGGGTCCGCGATCAGCTGGACGCGGCGGAAACCGGGTTGCTGGCCCTGATCCGCGCGCTTTTGGCGCAGGCCGAGGCCGGGGCGGACTGGGTCATGCCCGGATTTACCCATCTGCAAACCGCGCAGCCGGTGACGTGGGGCCACCACATGATGGCCTATGTCGAGATGTTTGGCCGTGATCTGTCCCGCGTGCGCGACGCCCGCGCCCGGATGAACGAATCGCCGCTGGGTGCCGCCGCGCTTGCAGGCACTTCTTTCCCGATCGACCGGCACATGACGGCCGAGGCGCTCGGCTTTGACCGCCCCGCCGCGAACTCGCTGGATGCGGTCAGCGACCGCGACTTCGCGCTGGAATTCCTTTCGACCGCCTCGATCTGTGCCGTGCATCTGTCGCGCTTCGCCGAGGAACTGGTGATCTGGTCCTCGGCCCAGTTCCGGTTTGTGACGCTGTCCGACCGGTTCTCGACCGGATCGTCGATCATGCCGCAAAAGAAGAACCCGGATGCGGCGGAACTGATCCGCGCCAAGGTGGGGCGCATTTTCGGGGCCAACACTGCTCTGATGATGGTGATGAAGGGCCTGCCGCTGGCCTATTCCAAGGACATGCAGGAAGACAAGGAACAGGTCTTTGACGCCGCTGACAACTGGATGCTGGCGTTGGCGGCGATGGAAGGCATGGTCAAGGACATGACTGCCAACCGCGAGAGCCTTGCTGCGGCGGCCGGCTCCGGTTTTTCAACTGCGACCGATCTGGCCGACTGGCTGGTCCGCGTTCTGGGCCTACCGTTCCGTGATGCACATCATGTGACTGGCTCGCTGGTGGCGATGGCCGAAAGCAAAGGGTGCGATCTGCCCGACCTGACGCTGGAGGATATGCAGTCTGTCCATGCCGATATCACGAATGATGTCTATTCTGTCCTAACCGTCGAAAATTCGGTAAACTCACGTCAGTCCTATGGCGGCACGGCACCGGATCAGGTCCGCGCCCAGGTTGAGCGATGGAAGGGACTGGTGTGAAACAAGTCATGCGCATCTTCATGCTGATCGCGGTCGGAGTTGCTCTGGCCGGGTGCGGCGCGGACGGCGAGCCGACCACCCCAACCATGAGCGCCAGTGTCGGTGTCGGATCAAATGGCGTTCACGTCGGCGCAGGCGTTGGATTCTGGCGCGGACCCGTCGGTGTATTCTTTGGTGTCTGACCGGCCGGACGAAAGAACGAAAAGCTCTTGATGAAAACCTTTCTTCTGATCCTTTCGCTGGCCGCCCTTGCAGCTTGCGACCCAAACTACAAACCGCGCTCTGAACCGGCGGCGGAACCCAGAGGTTCGGGCATTTCCATCTCGGGATATGGCCGCGTGGGAATTTCGACGACAAAATAAGGGTTCCGCCGGAATCATTTGCTCCGAATGCCCTTTTTGGTCTAAGCGCGCAGTCATGGATCACTTTCTCTACCGCGACGGCGCGCTCTACGCCGAGGATGTCCCGATTTCCGAGATTGCAGCCGCGGTCGGAACGCCGTTCTACGTCTATTCCACCGCGACATTGCTGCGGCACTTTCAGTTGTTCGATGACGCGCTTGAGGGCACCGATCACCTTGTCTGCTACGCGATGAAGGCGGCCAGCAATCAGGCGATTCTGAAAACGCTGGCGCAAGCCGGTGCGGGAATGGACGTGGTCTCGGGCGGGGAATACCTGCGCGCCAAGGCAGCCGGTGTGCCGGGCGACAGAATCGTGTTTTCGGGCGTTGGCAAGACGGCGGATGAAATTCGCACCGCACTGACCGGTGGCATCCGCCAGTTCAACGTGGAATCCGAGCCCGAGATGGAGGTGATCAATGCCGTCGCGCTGGAGCTGGACGTTGTGGCGCCGATCACAGTGCGGGTGAACCCCGACGTCGACGCCAAAACCCACGCCAAGATCGCGACCGGCAAGTCCGAGAACAAGTTCGGCATCCCGATTGCGCGCGCTTCCGAAGTTTACGCCCATGCTGCCAGTCTACCCGGGCTGGAGGTGATCGGCATCGACGTTCATATCGGCTCGCAACTGACCGAGCTTGAGCCGTTCGAGCTGGCATATACCAAGGTGGCGGAGCTGACCGAAAAGCTGCGGTCTGAAGGGCACGATATTCGTCGCCTCGATCTGGGCGGTGGCCTCGGCATTCCGTACACCCGCTCGAATGACGCGCCACCACTGCCGGTGGAATACGGTGCACTGATCAAGAAAACGCTGGGCCATCTGGGTTGCGAGATCGAGATCGAGCCGGGCCGATTGATTGCCGGAAATGCCGGGCTGATGGTCAGCAAGGTGATCTATGTGAAATCCGGCGAGGGTCGCGATTTCCTGATCCTTGACGGCGCCATGAACGACCTGATCCGCCCCGCAATGTACGAGGCGTATCATGACATTGTCGCCGTTCATGAACCCGCGCCGGGGGTCGAACAGCAACCCTATGACATCGTGGGCCCGGTCTGCGAAACCGGTGATACCTTTGCCAAGCAGCGCGATATGCCGCCGCTGAACGCCGGTGATCTGGTCGCGTTCCGCAGCGCCGGGGCCTATGGTGCGGTGATGTCCAGCGAATACAACACCCGTCCCCTGATCCCCGAGGTTCTGGTGCATGGGGATCAATTTGCGGTTATTCGTGAACGCCCAAGCTTTGACGAAATCATAAACCGCGATACCATACCCCCATGGCTCTGACGCGATGATCGCACGGGCCTGATCAGGAGGCCCGCCTTGAGCGACAGATCAAACCTGCCTATTCCCCGGCTCTCCCTGTGGCTGACGCACGCAGGGATGCTGGCCGAGCGGGTTTTGCGCGCGTTTTGGCCGTTTTTTTCGATTTTGATGGCCATTTTGGCCGCTCTGATGTTGGGTCTGCAGGACCTTGTCAGTGTCGAATTTGTCTGGGCGGCGGGTAGTGTCGCGCTGATCGGACTGCTTTCTGCGCTCGTGTTGGGGGGCAAGCGATTCCATCTGCCGACACGCGCCGAGGCGCTGGTGAGGCTGGATGAAACACTGCCGGGACGTCCGATTCAGGCCTTGGTGGACGATCAGGCCATTGGCTCCATGGACGCGGCCTCGGTTGCCTTGTGGCAGGCGCACCAGAAACGCATGGCACAAAAGGTGGCGCAGGCCGAACCCGTAAAGCCTGACCTTCGGCTGGCAGACCGCGACCCCTTTGCCTTGCGCTATGCAGCGCTTCTGGCGCTGGTGATCGCAACCCTGTTCGGGTCGTTCTGGCGTATCGGATCCGTGGCCGAGATGACGCCCGGTACCGCGACAGCGGGGCAGGGGCCAAGCTGGGAAGGCTGGATCGAACCGCCCAGATACACCGGTCTGCCGACGCTCTATCTGGCCGATCAGCCGGGCCCCGATCTGACGCTTCCACAGGGCAGCCGCATCACGTTGCGCTTTTATGGTGAAGTCGGGGCACATAGCCTGACCGAGACCACGTCTCTTTTGGGGGCCGAGGCCGAGACCAATCCCGAACAGGATTTCGTGGCCGAACATTCAGGGCAATTGAAGATCGAAGGCCCCGCTGGGCGCGAATGGGCGCTGAACCTGCTTGCCGACGCCGCGCCGCAGATTGCGGTGACCGATGTGGCCGAGGCTGAAGCGGGTGGTCAGATGAAACTGCCCTTTGCGGCAAGCGATGATTATGGCGTGATCTCGGGCACAGCATTGATCGAACTTGATCTGGCCTCGGTTGATCGCCGCTTTGGCCTGACTGCAGACCCTGAACCGCGCGAGGCCGTGACCGTTGAACTGCCGATGCCGATCACCGGCGACCGGGCCGATTTCACGGAAGACCTGATCGAGGATTTCTCGGAACATCCCTGGGCGCACCTGCCGGTCACGATAACCCTGATGGCACGGGATGCCGCCGATCAGGAAACCTGGTCCGATCCCTATAAGACCGCCTTACCTGCGCGCCGTTTCTTCGACCCGCTGGCTGCCGCGGTGATTGAACAACGGCGTGACCTGTTGTGGGCCCGTTCCAATGCGCCGCGCATTGCGCAAGTTCTGCGCGCCGTGTCCCACCGCCCCGAGGATTTGTTTCGGTCCGACACCGCCTATCTGAGGCTTCGGGTCGTGCTGCGCCGGTTGGAGACGTTCACCGATTATGGCCTGAAGCCGGATCAGCAAGCCGAAATAGCCCAAGCCCTGTGGGATCTGGCCGTGCTGATCGAAGATGGCACTCTGGCCGATGCGCTGGAACGCATGCGCCGCGCGCAGGAGCGCCTGACGGAGGCGATGAAGAATGGTGCCAGTGACGAGGAAATCGCCGAGCTGATGCAGGAGTTGCGCGAAGCCACGCAGGATTACATGCGACAGCTTCAGCGGCTGGCACAAGAAAACGGTGAAGGCGGCGAGAACCAGACAGGCCCAAATGGCGAGTCTCTGCAGATGACCCAGGACGATCTGCAGCGGATGATGGACCGCATTCAGGAACTGATGGAACAGGGCCGCATGGCCGAGGCGCAACAGGCGCTGGAAGAGTTCCAGCAGATGATGGAAAACATGCGCGTGACCCAAGGTCAGGGGCAGGGCGGACAGTCCGAGGGTCAACAGGCCATGGAAGGGCTTGCGGAAACCCTGCGCGAACAGCAGGGCCTCAGCGATCAGGCGTTCCGGGATTTGCAGGAACAGTTCAACCCCGGTGCGCAGGCCGGCGAAAGCCGCGGCAACGAAGGCCGTTCCGGTGGCCTGGGCCGGGGCCAGAGCCATGAAGGCCAGGGCGGTCAGGGTGACGGCTCGGACAATCAGGCCGGCGGCGGACAACAGGGCCAGGGATCGCTTGCAGACCGCCAGCAGGCCCTGCGCGAGGAACTCAGACGTCAGGAACAGGGCCTGCCGGGTGCCGGAACCGCCGAAGGTGAAGCGGCGCGCGAGGCGCTGGGCCGCGCCGGTCGCGCCATGGACGAAGCGGAAGACGCCCTGCGCGGCGACGATCTGGCCGAAGCCATTGACCGACAGTCCGAAGCGATGGAGGCCCTGCGCGAGGGCATGCGCTCGCTGGGCGAGGCGCTGGCGCAGAACCAACAGAACCAACCGGGACAGGGCTCGCAGGAAGGGGACATGGAGGCCAACAACCGCGATCCACTGGGCCGCAGCCCGGGTGCTGCCGGGTCGATCTCGACCGACGACAACCTTTTGCAGGGGGAAGACGTCTATCGCCGCGCGCGTGAACTGCTGGACGAAATCCGCCGCCGCACCGGTGAATCCGATCGGCCCAAGATCGAGCTGGAATACCTCAAACGCTTGCTGGAACGTTTCTGACGCTTGGTTTTGCGCGGTTCAGTTCTGAACCGCCCCGGATTGCGCTTGAAGCCAGACGCGCGCCTGATCCACCAGCGAGACATAGGGTTTCAGAACAGGGTCGGCCTGCGGAACAGCTTCACTGATCTGCTGCGCGTTGCCGTAGATCAGAAACAGAAGAACGCCGATGATCAGGATCAGTGAGAATCCCCGCAGAAAGCCGCCCGATTTGCGCTGCGCGGGCTGATCGTCGGTATCGGACGCGTTCACTTCATCGCTGCGCAGGCTGGAATTGATCGCCTCGACATCCGGCAAAGCGTCTTTCTGCCCCGCATCGGCGGCGGTTTCCACGGGAACGGATTGCGTCGCAGGCGCCGGTTTGGCGACCGGTTCCAGCGCAAGATCAGGCTGGCTTTCAAGGCCGCCCCCTTCCTTGGCCCGCAATTCCGCCTCGCGGGCTGCCTCCTCCTTCAGGATGCTGGCGACAGAGGGGTCGACACCGCTTTTGACCTCGGCAGGCTGCGCCTCTGTGGGCTCGTTCATGTCGTCGGCTGGCGGCGATGCGGGCTCGGGTGCCTCATCGGTTGCAGCATCCGGTGCTGCCGGTTCGGGCGCAGAGGCTGGTTCAGCCGGGTTCTTCGCCTGAAACCACGTCTCTTCACAATTGGAACACTGAACGTCGCGGCCTTCTTCCGGAATGACCTCATCCGGAACTTCATACTGGGCACTGCAATTGGGACACGTAAGACGCATGCTGCCTCCTGGCCGATTGATCGACCTGATAGTAGTTTTTTAAGGAACCATATTCCGTTAAGACCTAACAGCAAAGGGCGATTTCGGTTTCACGGGTCAAGTGTCACCAAATCGACCCGGTGCAGGCATTGAAACCGCAACCGCGCTCGGGCAAGAAGAGCGGCAGAAAAAAACCTGGGGGCGCACCTTGTGATCGAGCTGGAGAATGTCAGCTACACCTATGGCGACGGCGAACTGCTGAGCGACGTGTCGATTCAGCTGCCGCCGGGGTCCTTCCACTTTCTGACCGGTCCTTCGGGTGCGGGCAAGACCACGTTCCTCAAACTGTGCTACGGCGCTCTGTTGCCGACATCCGGTCGTCTCAGCGCGTTTGACAGCGATATTGCCCGGCTGGACCGCGACCAGATGGCCCTGTTGCGCCGCCGGATCGGCGTGGTCCATCAGGATTGCCAGTTTCTCGACCACATGACACTGGCGGAAAACGTGGCCCTGCCGCTGATGGTTTCGGGGCGGGCCGAAACGGCCGAACAGGACAACCTGACAGAACTGCTGAGCTGGGTCGGGCTTGGATCAAGGCTCGAGGCGCATCCGCCGGAACTGTCGGGCGGCGAACGCCAGCGCGCGGCGCTGGCCCGCGCGGTGATCCTGTCGCCGGATGTGGTGCTGGCGGATGAACCCACCGGCAACGTGGACTGGGAGATGTCACAGCGCCTGCTGCGCTTGCTGGTCGAACTGAACCGGATGGGCAAAACGGTGCTGATCGCTACCCATGACCTCAGCCTGATCCGCGCCGCCAAAAGCCAGGTGCAGGCGCGCGTCCTGCGGATCTCGCAGCGCAAGCTGCAGCTCGCGGGGGCCGATCTATGAGCAATGGCACCATCCGCAACCTGCTGTCGCGCGACAAACGCGCCGACCGGGTGGTTCCGCCCACAGGGTATACCGCGCATCTGACCCTGTTCGTCTCGAGCGCGATGGGATTTCTGGCGGTATTTGCGCTGGCCCTGTCGCTGGCTTCGGGCCGCGTGGCGGATCGCTGGGCGTCGGAACTGGCCGGTGCCGCCACCTTGCGCATCAACGCCCCTGCCGGACAGCTTGCGGCCCAGACCGAAGCCGCCCTGACCGTCCTTGGCCAGACCCCTGGAGTCGCCTCGGCCCGCGCCTTGACGGATCAGGAACAGGCCGCTCTGCTATCGCCATGGTTCGGACCCGATCTGCCACTGGACACTCTGCCCGTGCCGCAACTGATCGAGATTATCGAAGGCGAGCCGGGGCTGGATGCCGCCGGGCTGCGCCTCCGACTGAGCGCCGAGGTACCTGGAGCGGTTCTGGATGACCACACGCGCTGGCGCGCGCCGCTGGTTGACGCGGCCATGTCGGTGCGGCGACTGGGCTGGATTTCCATTCTGCTGATCGGTGGTGCAACCGCCGCAATGATCACGCTGGCTGCCAACGCCTCGCTGGCTGCCAACGCCCGGATCATCGAGGTCCTACGCCAGGTCGGTGCCCGCGACCGTTTCATCGCCGGAGCCTTCGTTCGCCGCTTTACCTATCGGGCGCTTCTGGGGGCCGGGATTGGAACCTTGTTTGGAATGATCGGCGTGTCACTGCTGCCCAAAACCTCGGATGCGGGCGGGTTTCTGACCGGGCTCGGCTTTCAGGGGGCAGGATGGTTGCTGCCGGCCGTCATCCCGCTTCTGGGTGCTATGGTTGCATTCTTCGCGACCTGGAGCGCCGCCCGCAGAAAACTAAAGGAGCTTTCCTGATGCGAACAGGTTTTCAATGGATTCGCTCTTTGATCTTCATGATCACAATCTATGCCTGGATGCTGATCCTTGGCGTTGTCTTCGCGCCCTATGCCCTGTTCACCAAACGCGGCGCATTGCAGGCCTGCAAGACCTACGCCCGCAGCACGATCTGGATGGCCCGCTGGATGGTCGGCATCCGCTGCGAGGTGCGCGGATCACCCCCCCATGACGAAGTCGTCATCGGCGCCAAGCACCAGTCCTTCCTCGACATCATCATGATCTTCAGTGCCATCCCCCACGGCAAGTTCATCATGAAACGAGAGCTTCTGTGGACCCCGATCATTGGCATGTATGCCCGCCGCTTGGGGTGCATTCCGGTCAACCGCGGCAAAAGGGGCGCGGCCGTAGCGAAGATGGTCAAGGATGTCGCAAAGGAATTCACCGAACCCGGACAGCTGGTGATCTATCCGCAAGGCACCCGTGTCGCGCCGGGCGTTCAGAAACCATACAAGGTCGGAACCGCGGTGCTATATGAAGGTCTCGGGTTCCCATGTGTTCCGGTAGCCACCAATGCGGGCGTTTTCTGGCCCCGCTCCGGGATCATGCGCAAGCCCGGCCTTGCAATTGTCGATTTCCTGGATCCGATCGAACCGGGCGTGGCCCGGGACGAATTTCTGGACCGGCTGGAACAGGAAATCGAGACGCGGTCGAACAGTCTGATGCGGGAAGTGGGGTTTGATCCGGATGGAGTTCATTGACGACATAGCCGCGCTTGAGGCGCTTTACGGCAAACCCGGCGCGCCGTCCTTGCGCAAGGTGGTGCGCCATCTGACACCGCTTTACCGGAAGTGGATCATGGCTTCACGCCTTTGTATTCTCAGCACGGTGGGCCCCGAAGGTGTCGATGGCAGCCCGCGTGGCGATGATGGTCCCGTGGTGCTGGAGCTTGACGCCAAAACTCTGGCGCTTCCGGATTGGCGTGGAAACAACAGGCTGGATTCCTTGCGCAATATCGTCCGCGACCCGCGCGTTTCGCTGATGTTCATGGTGCCGGGGTCGAACAACGTCGTTCGGCTGAACGGCACCGCGCGCCTGACCGCAGACACCGGAATGCGTGACCGGTTCGAGAAACACGGAAAGACCCCGGCAACCGTCATCGTCATCGAGATTGACGAAATCTACACCCAATGCGCCCGTGCCCTAATGAGGGCCGGAACTTGGGCAGGCAGGGACGAGAGCACCGATCTGCCAACGATCGGTGAAATGCTGGCCGAAGCGTCAGATGGCGAGGAAGGTGGCGCGGACTACGATCGTGAATGGGGCGCCCGCGCGGCAAAAACCATGTGGTAACGGGGGCTCTGCCCCCGCCGCGCGTGCCGCGCGACTCCCCCGGGATACTTTCAGCCAGATGAAGAGCGGATCCGAACTTCATCTGGCTCCAAATATCCTGGAGCGCGAGGCGGAGCCTCGCATCCTTTGGTTCGGGCTGGTGGATCCCTACGAGTGTATCGGACCGTCGCCACAGGCCAGTGCTGCTTCGCGCACTGCTTCGGAATAGGTGGGGTGGGCATGGCAGGTCAGGGCCAGATCTTCGGCCGAGGCACCAAACTCCATCGCCACGCAGACCTCGTGGATCAAATCGCCGGCAGCCGGGCCGATGATATGCGCGCCCAGAATTCGGTCCGTGTCCTTGTCGGCGAGGATTTTGACAAATCCATCGGCGGCAAAATTCGCCTTGGCGCGGCCATTTCCCATGAACATGAATTTGCCGACCTTGTAGGCGCGGCCCTGTTCCTTGAGGGTCGCTTCGGTCTCGCCCACATTGGCCACCTCGGGCCAGGTGTAGATCACGCCGGGAATGACACCATAGTTGACGTGCCCATGCTTGCCGGCAACCTGCTCGGCGGCGGCCATGCCTTCATCCTCGGCCTTGTGCGCCAGCATCGGGCCTTCGGTCACGTCACCGATGGCATAGATCCCCGGCACATTGGTCTGCCAGTCGGCCCCAACCTTGATCTGGCCGCGTGGCGTCATCTCAACACCGAGAGCGTCCAGTCCCAATCCGTCCGAGTACGGCTTGCGCCCGGTGGCGACCAGCACGGTATCGGCTTCGATCACGTGTTCGCTGTCGTCCTTGAGCAGCTTGTAGGTCACCTTGGCTTTGGTCTTGGTGGCTTCGGTCTTCTGGACTGCCGCCCCCATGACGAATTTCAGGCCCTGTTTCTTGAGGATGCGCTGGAAGGTCTTCTGCACTTCGGGGTCCATGCCCGGCGTGATTTCCTTGAGGAATTCGATCACCGTCACCTCGGCCCCCAGGCGGCTGTAGACCGAACCCAGTTCCAGCCCTATCACGCCGGCGCCGATGACGACCATCTTCTTCGGAATTTTGCCCAGCGACAGTGCCCCTGTCGATGTCACGACGACCTTTTCATCGACCTCGACACCCGGCAGAGCAGACGGTTCGGAGCCGGAGGCGATGATGATGTTCTTGGCCTCATGCACCTCATCACCCACCTTGACCCGACCGGCAGCGGGGATCGAACCCCATCCCTTCAGCCAGTCGATCTTGTTCTTCTTGAACAGGAACTCGATGCCCTTGGTGTTGCCCTCGATCACCTCGTCCTTGTAGGCCTGCATCTGTTTCCAGTCGACAGAGGGGCTTTTGCCCTTCAGGCCCATCTTGGCAAAGTTATGCTCGGCCTCGTGCAGCTGATGGCTGGCATGCAGCAGCGCCTTCGACGGAATGCAGCCCACATTCAGGCAGGTACCGCCCAGCGTATCGCGGCCTTCGACCACGGCGGTTTTCAGCCCCAGCTGGGCGCAACGGATGGCGCAGACATAGCCGCCGGGTCCGGCGCCGATAACGATGACATCATAATTTGCCATAATATTCTCCTAAATCGACCGGATCACCCGGTGGCCGCTCGACCCGGCATCGGCGGGTCGGGGCATGTTCGTCCTTAGACGGGTTCCAACAGCTTGATCGTGATATGGGCAATGCCGCCGCGCTCGTGATGCATGGCCAGCTCCTCGGATCCGAAAAAATCCCTCGCCTTGTTCAGATCCACCACCTCGAACATAGCAATTGCGTGATCCTTCTGATCGGGGTCGCGCCAGACATGCAGGTCGCGGATGCCCGCGGCCTTGCGCATTGGCTGATCCTCGCGGAACACTTTCAGCCAGGCATCGAAATCGGCCACGTCGGCCTGCCAGAGTACATGTGTCGCCATGATTACAGATCCATCAGGAGGCGGCGCGGATCTTCCAGCGCCTCTTTTACACGTACAAGGAAGGTCACGGCGCCTTTGCCGTCGACGATCCGGTGATCGTAGGACAGCGCCAGATACATCATCGGGCGGATCTTGATCTCACCATTGATGACCATCGGACGATCCTGGATCTTGTGCATGCCCAGAATACCCGACTGCGGGGGGTTCAGGATCGGCGACGACATCAGCGAGCCATACACACCACCGTTCGAGATGGTGAAGGTGCCGCCCTGCATTTCGGCCATCGAAAGCTTACCGTCACGGGCGCGCTTGCCCTTTTCGGCGATGGCTTTTTCGATCGCGGCAAAGGACATGCTGTCAGCATCACGGATGACCGGAACAACCAGACCTTGAGGCGTGCCGGCGGCAACCCCCATGTGCACGAAGTTCTTGTAGACGATATCGGTGCCGTCGATCTCGGCGTTGACTTCCGGAACCTCTTTCAGCGCGTGGCAGCAGGCCTTGGTGAAGAAGGACATGAAGCCAAGCCGCACTCCGTGCTTCTTCTCGAACTGCTCCTTGTACTGATTGCGCAGGGCCATCACCTCGGTCATGTCCACCTCGTTATAGGTGGTCAGGATCGCGGCGGTGTTCTGTGCATCCTTCAGGCGCTTGGCGATGGTCTGGCGCAGACGGGTCATGCGTACGCGTTCCTCGCGGGCCTCGTCCTCGGCGGCAACCGGTGCGCGCGGGGCCTGGGCAGCGGGGGCGGGCACAGCCGCCGCAGGCGCTGGGGGTGTAGCCGCTGCAACAGCTTTTGCCACGTCTTCCTTCATGATGCGGCCATCGCGGCCCGTGCCCGTGACCTGATCGGAGGACAGACCGGCCTCGGCCATCGCCTTCTCGGCGGACGGCGCGTTTGCAACGTCCTTGCTAGCGCTGGCCGCCGCCGGAGCAGCCGCAGCGGCAGCAACAGCTGGTGCGGGCGCCGCGCCAGCGGCCGCACCCGAGATCACCGCCAGTTTCGCGGTAGCATCAACGGTCGACCCTTCGGGCGCCACGATTTCGGCCAGAACGCCGGCTGCCGGGGCTGGGACCTCGACAGACACCTTGTCGGTCTCCAGCTCACACAGCATCTCGTCCTGCGCAACGCTGTCGCCAACCTGCTTGAACCAGGTGGATACGGTTGCTTCTGTAACGGACTCGCCCAAAGTCGGGACCATCACGTCGATGCTGCCTCCGGATGCTGCCGGTGCTGCCGCCGGAGCCGGGGCGGCCGCAGCCGGCGCAGGGGCGGCGCCTTCACCGGCGGTAATGGTGGCCAGCAGGGCGTTCACGCCAACCGTTTCACCTTCTGCCGCTACAATCTCGCCCATCACGCCTGCGGCGGGCGAAGGAACTTCAACCGTCACCTTGTCGGTTTCCAGTTCACACAGCATCTCGTCCAATGCCACGGCGTCGCCGGGTTTTTTGAACCATGTTGCGACCGTGGCTTCTGTGACGGATTCGCCAAGCGTGGGAACACGAACTTCAATCGTCATCGCTTACTTTCCTTCAATGCTCAGCGCTTCGTTCACGAGCGCCTCTTGTTGGGCTTTGTGTTGGCTGGCCAGACCCGTCGCGGGCGAGGCCGAGGTTGCGCGACCGGCATAGACCGGGCGGGTGTGTTTTGCGCCGATACGGGTCAGCACCCATTCGATATTGGGCTCGATAAAGGACCAGGCGCCCTGGTTCTTGGGTTCTTCTTGACACCAGACCATTTCGGCACCCTTGAAGCGCTCAAGCTCGTTGATCAGCGAATGCGCCGGGAACGGGTAATACTGCTCGATCCGCATCAGGTAGACGTCATCGATGCCGCGCGCGTCGCGTTCCTCCAGCAGGTCGAAATAGACCTTGCCGGAACACATGACGACGCGTTTGATCTTGTCATCGGCAACCAGCTTGGTGTCCGAATTACCCTTCTGCGCGTCGTCCCACAGCACCCGGTGGAAGCTTGAGCCGGTGGTGAAATCCTCGGCCGTGCTGACCGCCAACTTGTGGCGCAGCAGCGACTTGGGTGTTACCAGGATCAGCGGCTTGCGGAAGGTGCGGTGCAGCTGACGGCGCAGGATGTGGAAGTAGTTCGCAGGCGTCGTACAGTTGGCCACGATCCAGTTGTCTTGACCGCACATCTGCAAGAACCGCTCCAGACGGGCCGAGCTGTGTTCAGGTCCCTGACCTTCGAACCCATGCGGCAGCAGCGTGACCAGACCGGACATTCGCAGCCATTTGCTTTCGCCCGAGCTGATGAACTGGTCGAACATGATCTGCGCACCGTTGGCAAAGTCACCAAACTGCGCCTCCCAAAGAACCAGTGCGTTGGGTTCGGCCAGCGAATAACCGTATTCGAAACCCAGAACCGCATATTCGGACAGCATCGAGTCAATCACGTCATATTGCGACTGGCCCGCGCGAATATGGTTCAGCGGGTAATAGCGTTCTTCGGTTTCCTGGTGGACGAAACCCGAGTGGCGCTGGCTGAACGTGCCGCGCGTCGCGTCCTGACCCGCCAGTCGCACCGGGTAGCCCTCGGTCAGCAACGACCCGAAAGCCAGCGCCTCGCCCGTGGCCCAGTCGAACCCCTGACCCGAGTCGAACATTTGTTTCTTGTGATCCAGCAGACGACCCACGGTCTTGTGCAGGGCAAAGCCCTCGGGCGCACGGGTCAGCGCACCTCCGATTTCGCTCAGCGTTTCGGGTGTGATGGCCGTCTCGCCGCGCATGTATTCTTCTTTGTTCTTGTCCAGATGAGACCAGCGCCCGTCCAGCCAGTCGGCCTTGTTGGGTTTATAGTCCTTTCCGGCTTCGAACTCGTTGTTCAGATGCGCCTGGAAGGCCGCCTTCATGTCCTCGATCTCGCCCTCGGGGATCAGGCCGTCCTTGACCAGCCGCTCGGTATAAAGCGACAGCGTGGTCTTATGCGTCTTGATCTTCTTGTACATGATCGGGTTGGTGAACATGGGCTCGTCGCCCTCGTTGTGCCCGAACCGGCGATAGCAGAAAATGTCGATGACCACGTCCTTGTGGAACTTCTGACGGAACTCGGTTGCCACCTTCGCGGCATGTACCACGGCCTCGGGGTCGTCGCCATTCACGTGGAAGATCGGTGCCTCGACCATCAGCGCGATATCGGTGGGATAGGGGCTGGAGCGCGAGAAGTGCGGCGCGGTCGTGAATCCGATCTGGTTGTTCACGACGATGTGCATGGTGCCGCCGGTCTTGTGCCCGCGCAGACCCGACAGACCGAACCCTTCGGCCACGACACCCTGACCGGCAAAGGCCGCATCGCCATGCAGCAGAATGGCCATCACCTTGGTGCGGTCGGTGTCGTTCAACTGATCCTGCTTGGCGCGGACCTTGCCCAGAACCACCGGGTTCACCGCCTCAAGGTGCGATGGGTTGGCGGTCAGCGACAGGTGCACCGAGTTGCCATCGAACTCGCGGTCGCTGGACGCGCCGAGGTGGTATTTCACGTCGCCCGAACCGTCCACGTCCTCGGGCTTGAAACTGCCGCCCTGGAACTCGTTGAAGATGGCGCGATAGGGTTTGCCCATCACGTTGGCCAGAATGTTCAGGCGGCCCCGGTGCGGCATCCCGATCACGATATCGCTCAGACCCAGCGCGCCGCCGCGCTTGATGATCTGTTCCATCGCGGGGATCAGCGCCTCCCCGCCGTCCAGACCGAACCGTTTGGTGCCCATGTATTTGACGTGCAGGAACTTTTCGAACCCTTCTGCCTCGACCATCTTGTTCAGGATCGCCTTGCGGCCTTCCTTGGTGAAGGCGATCTCTTTGCCGTAGCCCTCGATCCGTTCTTTCAGCCACGCGGCCTCTTCCGGGTCAGAGATATGCATGTATTGCAGCGCGAAGGTGCCGCAATAGGTCCGCTTCACGATCTCGACGATCTGACGCATGCTGGCCATCTGCAGGCCCAGAACGTTGTCGATGAAGATCGGTCGGTCCATGTCGGCATCGGTAAAGCCGTAGGTCCTTGGATCCAGCTCGGGGTGGTTGCTGGCGGCGCGCATGCCAAGCGGGTCCAGATCGGCGGCCAGGTGGCCCCGGATGCGATAGGCCCGGATCAGCATCAGCGCCCGCAGGCTGTCCAGCACCGCGCGCTTGATCTGATCGTCGCTGACCTCGACACCCTTGGCCGCAGCCTTGTCCTTGATCTTCTTGCCTGCCGCCTTGGCGTCGATCTCGGCCCATTCGCCGGTCAGCGCACCCGTCAGGTCATCCGCCGGCACCGGCGGCCAGTCCGTGCGTGCCCAGGATGGCCCCTCCGCTTCTTTCTGCACATCCGGCGCGTCGTCGCCCATGGCTTTGAAGAACTCGGCCCAGGCGGCATCCACCGCACCGGGGTTCTTGGTGTACTGGGCGTAAAGCTGCTCCAGATATTCGGCATTATGCCCCTGCATGAAGCTCGAGGCATGAAAGGCTGAGTTGGGCGAATGTTCGGTCATTGGGCTACCTCATATGGGTTGGGACCGTATTGGTTGGTGCCTGGCTGGCTGGGGCGGGTCAGCCACCACAGCACCAGAAGGGGCGACACAAACAGAACAAGCAGTGTCGGAATGACGATAAGCAGCGTGGCACGTGTCAGCAGAATATCCATCGTACCACCGTGGAACTGGTTGGCGAGGCCGATGCCAAAGATCAGAACCGCAAACGCGCCCACGATCAGCAGGATCGGCAGCAGGGCATAAAGCCCGCTCCGCCCGGTGTCGTGCATCCGGCGGAAGGCCACGGCCAGATGCGGAAAGAATACGATCAGGCCGACAATGCTCTGCACAGGTTGCCGGGACGTGGCGGCGAAGGACTTGACCTCATCGCTTTCACTGGCCGCGACCTGAGTGAAGAACTGCCAGTCGATTATACCGGCAATGATGTTCCAGATCACGATGAACAGGAAAAAGAACCAGTATTCGGGCCGCGAAGCACGACCCGAGAAGGTGAAGAACTTGGAGAAACAGGTACGGATGGCGTCGGAGAAGGTCATGGGCTTACCGACCATCGCGTTACGAACCGACCATCGGCAGCGGACGCAGCCTTGGATTGAGCGACTGTTGCAGCCAATATCGCGACGAATGGAATTGCCCAGGTAGCAAATTTACGCGGCAAAAAGATAGGAACATCGGGTGGGCGTTTTTCGCCCACCCGTTTTTCGGGCGCTGCCCTCAGAGCATATGCCCGGTTCTTATTCATTTACCCAATCGCTTCCAGCACAGCCTCACCTAGCTGGGCAGGACTTTCGGCCACGACGATACCGGCCGAGCGCATGGCTTCGATCTTGTCCTCGGCACCACCTTTGCCACCGGCGACAATCGCGCCTGCATGGCCCATGCGACGGCCCGGAGGGGCTGTGCGGCCTGCGATGAAACCGGCGGTTGGCTTTTTGCGGCCTTTCTTGGCCTCATCCGCCAGGAACTGCGCGGCTTCTTCCTCGGCCGAGCCACCGATTTCACCGATCATGATGATCGACTCGGTTTCGTCGTCGGCCAGGAACCATTCCAGCACGTCGATATGCTCGGTCCCTTTTATCGGGTCGCCACCGATGCCGACGCAGGTGGACTGGCCCAGACCCACATCGGTGGTCTGCTTGACGGCCTCATAGGTCAGGGTGCCCGAACGCGACACAACGCCGACCGAGCCGCGCTTGTGGATGTGGCCGGGCATGATGCCGATCTTGCAGGCGTCGGGTGTGATGACACCGGGGCAGTTCGGGCCGATCAGGCGCGATTTCGAACCTTCCAGAGCACGCTTCACCTTCATCATGTCCAGAACCGGGATGCCTTCGGTGATGCAGACGATCACTTCCATCTCGGCATCGATCGCTTCGAGGATCGAGTCGGCTGCAAACGGCGGAGGAACGTAGATCACGCTGGCGTTGGCTTCGGTCACATGCTTGGCCTCGTGGACCGAGTTGAACACGGGCAGGTCAAGATGGGTCATGCCACCTTTGCCCGGGGTTACGCCGCCGACCATCTTGGTGCCATAGGCGATGGCCTGCTCAGAGTGGAATGTGCCCTGCGAGCCGGTGAAGCCCTGACAGATGACTTTGGTGTTTTCGTCGATGAGGACTGCCATTTACTTTCCTTTGTTCCTGCTAGCCGGGATAGGTCATAGAGACGCGCACAGTGCCCGGAGTTTCATATCTGTGGTTGTTCTGGATGGTTGAGAGTTCAATGATCAACGGCAAGCCGCCGTCTAATGAGATATGCCAGCTTGTCGGGCTGAACTGCTCAGTCGTCGGAAAATACTGGTAAAGCGTTCGGCCCACGATCGCCGCCATGTCCGCCTGATTCAGATGGGTTGTGTACACAGTGCAAAGACCGGCGGGACGGCTGGTATCGTCCACCTCGGCATGCGCCGTGTTTGCGGGTGCGTCGAAATAGTGGCTGCTGCCCCGATGAATGCCGTATTCGTTCACGCCGCGATCGACCTTGCGATAGGTGAACCCCGCCGCCGGAAAGGCCTGCGCGGCCTGCGCCCGACGGAACATCACCTCGACACACCAATAGGTCAGGCCGGTGACATTGGCCTGCGCCGCATCACGCAGCGTTACGCCTTGCTGCGCCAGAACCGGTTGCGCCAGCGTCAAAAGCGATATTAATGCCCAACGGATCATGACAGAGTTTCAGCGCCTTTCATGACGCACCTCTGTGCCGCTCAAGGGCGGCGATGACCTGTTCGCGTAACCAAATCCCCAATGACCGCTGGTTCTGCCCCGCCGGGCTTTGCAGATATTCGGGGTCCAGGTTGATCTCGCCTGTTTCCGAAATGGTCTCAACGGGGTCTTCGAAATTAAATGGCGCGGCGCAGGGGTTGAACCTTTGAAAGCCAGCATTGGCTCTTAGCCTTCCATTGACGGGAACGTAATGCATTGTGGTCAACAGGTAGGGTGTCCCGCTTCGCACGAAATTTTCGAAGAAGGCCCAGCGCAGCCACCATTTCAGGTGAAACAGGCAATCCCGGCACATCATCAGGTCGACCCGGGGCAACGGATCGGACGTGATGTCCAGATGCATGAAGGAACGACCCGGTGCCCCGTGCCGGGCTTTGACCGCGTCAACCACCTCAAGCGAGATATCGCCGCCGGTATAGTCGATGCCCGTCAGATCCACATGCTGCATCCATGTCCAGTCACCACAGGGCGCATCAAGAAATGCCCGGACCCGATACCTCTCAAAGATCCCGGGCAGTGCCGCGCGCAGCGGAGCCGTCGCCTCAAGCGTCGAGCCCTGACCCGAGCGCGGCCCTTTATGGCGCCCCGCCCAGCTCAAGGTTTCAAACGCGTTTCTCAGACCGCTGCGCATCCCGGATGTCCTATCAGCCCCTGTGGTTGAACCAGCTACCCGAGCTTACCCCTTGACCGCCTTCACGATCTTCTCGGCACCGTCTTTCAGGTTGTCTGCCGCAATCACGTCCAGGCCGGAGGTGTTGATGATCTCTTTGCCCTTCTCTACATTCGTGCCTTCCAGGCGCACGACCAGCGGAACTTTCAGGCCGACTTCTTTCACAGCCGCGACAACGCCCTCGGCAATCACGTCACAACGCATGATGCCGCCGAAGATGTTGACCAGAATGCCTTTGACCTGCGGGTCACTGGTGATGATCTTAAACGCTTCGGTCACTTTCTCTTTGGTCGCACCGCCGCCAACGTCCAGGAAGTTGGCAGGCTCGGCCCCATAGAGCTTGATGATGTCCATCGTCGCCATCGCCAGACCCGCGCCGTTGACCATGCAGCCGATCTCACCATCCAGCGCGATGTAGTTGAGGTCGTATTTCGACGCTTCCAGTTCCTTGGGGTCTTCCTCGGTCGTGTCGCGCAGTTCGGCGATATCGGGGTGGCGGTAGACCGCGTTGCCGTCAAAGCCGACTTTGGCGTCCAGCACTTTGAGGTCGCCCTTGTCCGAGATGATCAGCGGGTTGATCTCCAGCATCTCCATGTCCTTCTCGACGAAGGCATTGTAAAGCTGGTTCATCAGCTTGACGCATTGCTTGACCTGCGCGCCTTCCAGACCCAGCGAGAAAGCGATGCGGCGGCCGTGATAGGCCTGATAGCCGGTTGCGGGATCAACTGAGAAGGACAGGATTTTCTCGGGCGTGGCTGCGGCCACTTCCTCGATGTCCATGCCGCCTTCGGTCGAGCAGACGAACGAGATGCGGCTGGTCTGGCGGTCCACCAGCAGGGCCAGGTACAGTTCACGCTCGATGCCCGAACCGGCTTCGATATAGATGCGGTTGACCTGCTTGCCAGCCGGGCCGGTCTGATGGGTGACCAGTGTGCGGCCCAGCATCTTCTTGGCTTCTTCGGCGGCTTCCTCCACCGACTTGGTCAGACGGACGCCGCCCTTTTCGCCGGCATCGGCTTCCTTGAATGAGCCCTTGCCGCGCCCACCCGCATGGATCTGTGCTTTGACGACCCAAAGCGGTCCATCCAGTTCACCGGCTGCGGTTTTGGCTTCCTCGGCGCGCAGAACCGCGCGACCCTCGGAGACCGGAGCGCCATAGCTGCGAAGAAGAGCCTTGGCCTGATATTCGTGAATGTTCATCGAAACTGTCCCGTCTGACTACGATTAAACCGTTATAGGGGGGTCTAAGGGACAAGTTTAAAGGGTTTTTTGATGGGGGTGGGGAAATTAGCGAAGATTTTTCGGATTTGTGATCACAGCGTTTTATCGTGTGATCACAAAATTCAACCGCCGTCGTCATTGATTCGAAAGTTCTTTGACCGCTCTGGAAAACATATTCAAAAAAGGCATTTGCGACGTTTGCGCCAACACTGCCGATTGGGTTTTGTTCTGAAATCCGTCGTCGTCCGGATAGTATGAAAAAAGAGCCGGCCCGAAACGGACCGGCTCAGCTTTAGTGCAGGCGCGAGATTAGCTCAGCGAGCCGTCGATGCCCTTGCAGGCTTCGATCAGACCTTTGACGGCGTTGACCGAATTGTCGAACCCCGCCTGCTCGTCTTCGTTCAGCTTGATGTCGACGATCCGCTCGATGCCGCCGGCACCGATAACGGTCGGCACACCAACATACATCCCATCGACGCCGAACTCACCGTTGCAATAGGCCGCGCAAGGCAGAACGCGCTTTTGGTCTTTCAGATAGGCCTCGGCCATTTCGATCGCCGAGGTGGCGGGCGCGTAATAAGCCGAACCGGTTTTCAGCAGGCCAACGATTTCGGCGCCGCCGTCACGGGTGCGCTGCACGATGGCGTCCAGTTTCTCCTGCGTGGTCCAGCCCATCTGGACCAGATCGGGCAGCGGGATGCCGGCGACGGTCGAATAACGGACCGACGGCACCATGGTGTCGCCGTGGCCGCCCAGGACAAAGGCGGTGACGTCGCGCATCGAGACGTTGAACTCTTCCGACAGGAAATGCGCAAAGCGCGCCGAATCCAAGACGCCTGCCATACCGCAGACCTTGTTGTGCGGCAGGCCCGAGAACTCGCGCAGGGCCCAGACCATCGCGTCCAGCGGGTTGGTGATGCAGATCACGAATGCGTCGGGGGCGTGCGCGGCAATGCCTTCGCCGACCGACTTCATGACTTTCAGGTTGATGCCCAGCAGGTCATCGCGGCTCATCCCCGGCTTGCGGGCCACGCCTGCGGTGACGATGCAGACATCCGCGCCCGCGATATCCGCATAGTCGCTTGTGCCGGACATGGCCGCGTCAAAGCCCTCGGACGGGCCGGACTCGGCAATGTCGAGCGCTTTGCCCTGCGGCAGCCCGTCAGCAATGTCAAACAGGACAACGTCACCCAGTTCCTTGACAGCTGCAAGGTGCGCGAGCGTGCCGCCGATGTTCCCCGCGCCGATCAGCGCAATCTTGGGTCTGGCCATTTGGAATATCTCCGGTCGGTTTTGAAATCGCGGTTTTGCTAGTCCTTAAATGGGTTTCGCGCAAGGGCCGCGCAGCGCGGCATGCGACCGCATACCGTTTGCGCCGGGCAATCAGTTTGCGCTAAACCGGCTGGGAAATATGCCAAATCGGGGCCGCCCGCATGTTCGATCTGAACCTGATGTTTTTTGCCGTGGCGATCCCGGCGGTGATATTTGCGGGGATTTCCAAGGGCGGTTTCGGCTCGGGCGTGGCTTTTGCATCCTCGTCGATTCTGGCGCTGATCCTCGAGCCGGGGCAGGCGCTTGCCCTGATGCTGCCGATCCTGATGGTGATCGATGTGGCCACCCTGGGGCCCTACTGGAAACGCTGGAGCTGGCCGGATTCGCGCCTGTTGATCCTGGGTGGCGTGCCAGGCGTGGCGCTGGGCGCATGGCTCTATCGCGCCACCGATGACGACCTGCTGCGGCTACTGATCGGCGGGATCTCGGTCGGGTTCGTGATCTGGCACGTCGCGCAAACCCGGGGCTGGGTGCGCGGCTTTGCCAACCGGCTGCCGCCTGCGGCAGGTCTGACTGCCGGTCTGGTGGCAGGCTTCACCAGCTTTGTCAGCCATGCTGGCGGTCCGCCCGCCGCCGTCTATCTTCTGTCACAGCGCCTGTCGAAGACCGAGTTTCAGGCCTCGACCGTTCTGGTGTTCTGGGTGATCAACGTCGCCAAGTTCGTCCCCTATGCTTTTCTCGGCCTGTTCACCTGGCATACCGCGCTGGCGGACCTTCTGCTGGCGCCCTTCGCCATTCTGGGCGCCTGGCTGGGCGTCCGGGCGCACTGGATGATGTCCGAGCGCCTGTTCTTTGGCATCGCCTACGTCCTGCTGACCCTGACCGGAACCAAGCTGATCTGGGATGCACTGACCTGACGGGTCAGATCTTGTCACCTTTTGGCGGCAGCGCATCCGCCAGCGCCTCATAGGATTGACCCGCCGCCACCAGGCACGCCATACCGTCAGGCAACGTGACGATGATGGTCCAACTACCGGTTTCGTCCGACGCGTAGATCTCTATCACCGCGCCCTGGCGGGCAATTCCGATGCCTTTTCGTGTTTCGCCGTATGTGGCCGCCAACCGCTCGATTACGTCCGGGCGCGGGGCGCAAGTGCCCGGCCGGGCAAAGACCTGCTGCGCGGCGGCGACCATGATTATCAGACCCAATGTCATCCTCAGAACCGTCAATCTCATATCCGACCCCTTTGCTGTAAGACCTCAAAAGCTGACGGCAGAGGCGTGAAATCCGGTTAAACCGCCGAGCGTTGCGTGCCGATGCTGCGCTGCGGCGATTTTTGCCTTGAACTTTCCGGTAAAAAATGCCCCATTCCGCGCAACATTATTTCTTTGGGAGAAGACAGATGGACCCGCGCCAGCGCCCCTATCGTTCCGTTCTTTATATCCCCGGTTCGAAAGAACGGGCGCTGGACAAGGCGCGCATTCTGCCTGTGGACGCGATTATTTTCGATCTGGAGGATGCGGTTGCAGCAGACGAAAAGGACAATGCGCGCGAAACGCTGAAAGGTGCTCTGGCCCAAGGCAGATACGGCAACCGGGTCCGAATCGTGCGAATCAACGGGCTGGACACCGAATGGGGCCGCGCCGATGCCGAGGCCGTGCGCGACATGGACGCAGACGTCGTGCTGCTGCCCAAGGTCAACTCTGCCGCAGATGTGGACGCGCTGGCGGCCATCACCGGCGATCTGCCAATCTGGGCGATGATGGAAACCCCGCGCGGCATGCTGAACGCGGCTGAAATCGCGGCGCATCCCCTGATGGCCGGATTTGTCATGGGAACCAACGATCTGGCCAAGGAACTGCAAACCCGGTTCCGCCCGGACCGCCTGCCTCTGATGACCTCATTGGGTCTGTGCCTGCTGGCCGCCAAGGCCGAGGGCTTGATCATCGTCGACGGTGTCTACAACGCCTTCAAGGACAATGACGGGCTGGCCGCCGAATGCGCGCAGGGTCGCGACATGGGCTTTGACGGCAAGACGCTGATCCACCCGGCGCAGGTCGACGTCACCAATGCGGCCTACGCGCCATCGGACGCCGAGATCGATCTGGCCCGTCGTCAGATCACCGCGTTTGAAGAGGTCGAGGCCCAGGGGCAGGGGGTTGCTGTCGTCGATGGGAAGATTGTTGAAAACCTTCACGTTGTAACCGCACGAGAAATTCTGGCAAAAGCAGAGGCAATATTGGCTTTGCAAGCGGGGTAGCCGGCAATGGGTTTTCTTCTTCTGATTCTTGGTGTGGCGCTTTGGTGGGCGGCGCATCTGTTCAAACGCGTCCGTCCGGAACAGCGCGCCGCCATGGGCGAAAAGGGCAAGGGCGCGGTGGCATTGGCGCTGTTGGTGTCGGTCCTGCTGATGATTTTCGGCTACCGCATGACCGATTTCATCCATGTGTGGTCGCCGCCGACCTTCATGATCCACATCAACAACCTGTTGGTCCTGATCGCGATTTTCATGATGAGCCCCGCAGGAACCAAGGGAAAGCTGCTCAACGGCATGCGCCACCCCATGCTGGCCGGGTTCAAGACATGGGCCTTCGCGCACCTGCTGGTAAACGGCGATCTGGCGTCGATCATCTTGTTCGGCGGGCTTCTGGCCTGGGCCGTAGTAGAGGTGATCGTGATCAACCGGTCCGAGCCTGAATGGACGCCCGGCGAACCTGGCACTTATGGCAAGGACGCGATGTTCTTTGTGGCCTCGATTGTTCTGCTGGGCGTCATCGGTTACATCCACGGGCTGGTCGGCCCCTCACCTTTCCCCTCGTAAGGAGCTGACAATATGGCATTTCTCTACCGTCTCCTGACCGAGGAGGACACGTCAGCCTTCTGCCACAAGGTTTCGGACGCGCTGGCCAAAGGGTGGGAATTGCACGGATCGCCGTCCTATGCCTTCGATCCGGCCGGCAACGTCATGCGCTGCGCGCAGGCCGTGACCAAAGAGGTTGCGGCCGACTATTCACCTGACATGAAACTGGGACAGCAATAATGGCAAAGACAAATCCGGGTCATTTCTTCGAGGATTATTCCGTCGGGCAGGTTCTGCATCACGCGGTGCCCCGCACCGTCACGACCGGCGAGCGTGCACTGTATCACGCGCTTTATCCCGCGCGGCATGCGCTTTACTCCTCGGATGAATTTGCCCGGAATTGCGGCCTGCTGCAAAGCCCGATTGACGATCTGGCCGCCTTTCACGTTGTGTTCGGTAAAACGGTCCCCGACATATCGCTGAACGCGGTGGCCAATCTGGGCTATGCCGAGGGTCGTTGGCTGCAACCCGTCTATCCCGGCGATACACTGCGGTCGGAATCCGAGGTGATCGGGCTCAAGCAGAACTCGAACGGCAAGACCGGTGTGGTTTGGGTGCGTACCCGCGGGCTGAACCAGCGCGACGAAGTTGTGATCGAGTATGTCCGCTGGGTCATGGTGCGCAAAGCGAACCCCGATGCCCCTGCGCCGGAAACGGTTGTTCCGGATCTGAAAAAAGTGCTGGACCCGCAAGATCTGGTGGTGCCGCAGGGCCTCGATTTCTCGAAATATGACTTTGTACAATCCGGCGAATCCCACCGCTGGGATGCGTACAAAACAGGCGAAACCATCAATCACGTCGACGGCGTGAGCGTGGAAGAGGCCGAGCACATGCTGGCCACCCGCCTGTGGCAGAACACCGCCAAGGTTCATTTCGATCTGACCTTCCGACCCGAAGGACGTCTGATCTATGGCGGCCACGTCATCTCGATGGCACGTGCGCTGTCGTTCAACGGGCTGGCAAACGCGCAGATGATCGTCGGCCTGAACGGTGGTGCCCACGCCAATCCGTGCTTTGCCGGCGACACGATCAAGGCTTGGAGCGAGGTTCTGGACAAGGCCGAAACCGGCACGCCCGGCATTGGTGCCATCCGTCTGCGACTGGTGGCGACCAAGGGAGGTGAACCGTTTGCGTTAAGAAACGATGACGGAAAATACCTGCCGGACGTTCTTTTGGATCTGGACTACTGGGCCCTGATGCCGATCTGACAGATTACATTCATTTGAACGCAGATCGCGCCAACCATGCTAATCTGCGTTCATGTCTTGGCTTCGCAATATTCTGGCCTGTCTCTGCTTTGCTCCACCGGCAGCCGCGTGCGATCTGGCGCTGGCGCTGGCGGTTGACGTATCAGGATCGGTCGACGCGCAGGAGTTCCGTATTCAGATGGATGGCCTGTCTGCTGGATTGCGCGACCCGGTTGTGTCCGAGGCACTTGTCAGGGGGCAGGCGCAACTGATGCTTGTCCAGTGGACGGGGTCTTCGCGCCAAAGGATCACGATCCCCTGGACCCGCATCGACAGCTTCGAAGCGCTCGAAAGGTTTTCCCAACAGGTTTCTGATGATCCAAGGGTATGGCGCAACTTTTCCACGGCGATTGGCGAGGCACTGGAGATGACTGTTCCCAGCTTTGACGAAGTTGCGGACTGCAAACGACGCCTGATCGATATTTCCGGAGACGGGATATCGAACGAAGGGGTTGAACCCTCGCAGTTGCATTCGGTTCTGCGCAGCCGGGGCATTACCGTAAACGCCATCGCAATCGAAGAAAGCGAGCCGGATCTGACCGCCTATTTCTTTGAGAATGTCATTGTCGGCGAGGGCGCATTTGTCGTCTCGGCGGCGGGTTTTGACGATTACCCGGAGCGTATACGCAAGAAACTGCTGCGCGAAGTGACGCAGCAGACGGCGGGCTTGCGATAGAGCAGATGAGATTCGTGATCACATTGCTTTGCCGTTGAAAACGCTAACATAGGCGGCGCAATATGTGATTTGTGATCACGAGAATATTTACCGTGATCACATATTAACTTTATCTGCGATTTTGGGCTGAATATGCGGCTTTTTGCATTTGCAGCACGTGACAGACCCTCAAAAAACGGTAAAACCTTCGGTAGCCAACCGAAAAGGAGCCGCCATGGCCGATGTTAATCGGGGCAACCGCCCGCTTTCTCCGCATCTGTCGATTTATCGTCCGCAGCTGACGTCGGTCACGTCCATCCTGACGCGCATCACCGGCAACGCCATGATCGTGGCCGCTTTGCTGATCGTCTGGTGGTTCCTGGCCGCTGCCACATCGCCCGAAGCGTTCGCACGGGCCAACTGGTGGCTGACCTCGGTTCTGGGCGATCTGATCATGGCCTTTTCGTTGCTGGGCCTGTGGTATCACCTGCTGGCGGGCGTGCGCCATCTTATCTGGGACAACGCTGTGGGGTTGGACATTCCAACCGCCTACAAGCTGGGTTGGGCCGTGGTGATCGGTTCCGTTGTACTGACCGTTCTGACCCTTTTGATCGTCGGATAATTAGGAGGCCCTCATGCGATATCTTACCGACCGCAAGCGTGCGATTGGCCTGGGCTCTGCCAAGTCCGGCACGGCTCATTTCTGGGCGATGAAGGTCAGCTCGGTTGCGTTGCTGATCCTTGTGCCGCTGTTCATTTTCACTTTTGGACCGATATTGGGGCAGCCGTTTGACGTGGTGCTCGACTACTACGCGCGCCCTTTCCCGGCCATTGTCGCCGCGCTGACCCTGGCGGTTGGTTTCAAGCACTTCGCCGACGGCGCGCAGGTGATGATCGAGGACTATGTGCATGGCACGATGAAAAAGGTCCTGATCATCCTGACAATCTGCCTGTCCTACGCCGCTGCTGCCGCTGGCATCTTTGCCATCGCGCGCATCGCCTTGTAACACCCCGGAGCTGAACGAAATGGCTGCATACGAATACGAAACACACGAATATGACGTGGTCGTTGTCGGCGCTGGCGGGGCAGGTTTGCGCGCCACGCTGGGCATGGCCGAGCAGGGGCTTCGTACGGCCTGCGTGACCAAGGTTTTCCCGACCCGTTCGCACACGGTTGCCGCGCAAGGCGGTATTGCCGCGTCGCTGGCCAATATGGGCCCCGACAACTGGCAATGGCACATGTACGACACCGTCAAGGGCTCGGACTGGCTGGGTGATACCGACGCGATGGAATATCTTGCGCGCGAGGCTCCCAAGGCGGTCTATGAACTGGAGCATTACGGCGTGCCGTTCAGCCGGACCGAAGAGGGCAAAATCTATCAGCGTCCCTTTGGCGGTCACACTACCGAGTTCGGTGAAGGCCCCGCAGTGCAGCGCACTTGTGCGGCGGCTGACCGAACCGGTCACGCAATTCTGCACACGCTTTACGGCCAATCGCTGAAGAACAACGCCGAATTCTACATCGAGTATTTCGCCATCGACCTGATCATGTCCGAAGACGGGCAGTGTCAGGGTGTCGTCTGCTGGAAGCTGGACGACGGCACGATGCACGTCTTCAATGCCAAGATGGTTGTGCTGGCCACGGGTGGTTACGGCCGCGCCTATTTCAGCGCCACCTCGGCCCACACCTGCACCGGTGACGGTGGCGGCATGGTGGCCCGTGCCGGTCTGGCGCTGCAGGATATGGAGTTCGTTCAGTTCCACCCAACCGGCATCTATGGGTCCGGCTGCCTGATCACCGAAGGTGCACGGGGCGAGGGCGGATACCTGACCAACTCGGAAGGCGAACGGTTCATGGAGCGCTATGCGCCCCAGTACAAGGACCTTGCGCCGCGTGACTATGTCTCGCGCTCGATGACCATGGAAATCCGCGAAGGACGCGGTGTTGGCAAGGACGGGGATCACATTCACCTGAACCTGAGCCACCTGCCGGCAGAAGCGTTGGCCGAACGTCTGCCGGGCATTTCGGAAAGCGCCAAGATCTTTGCCGGCGTTGACGTCACCAAGGAACCGATTCCGGTACTGCCGACTGTACACTACAACATGGGCGGCATTCCAACGAACTATTGGGGCGAGGTTCTGAACCCGACGGCCGAAGACCCGACCGCCGTGGTTCCGGGCCTGATGGCCGTGGGTGAGGCAGGATGTGCCTCGGTGCATGGTGCGAACCGTCTGGGGTCGAACTCGCTGATCGACCTGGTGGTCTTCGGCCGTGCGGCAGCGATCCGCGCCGGTAAGGTTGTGGACGCAGATGCGGCGAACCCTGTGTTGAATCAGGCGTCGGTCGACAAGGCCTTCGACAGGTTTGACGCCGTGCGCAATGCCGATGGTGCAATCCCGACCGCCGATCTGCGTCTCGAGATGCAACGGACCATGCAGGCCGATGCAGCCGTGTTCCGGACTGCAAAGACCATGGCGGAAGGCGTCGAAAAGATGACCGCGATCGCGGCCAAGATGGACGACCTGAAAGTCACCGACCGCAGCTTGGTCTGGAACAGCGACCTGATGGAATCGCTGGAACTGACCAACCTGATGCCCAGCGCGCTGGCCACTATCGTCGGTGCCGAAGCCCGCAAGGAATCGCGCGGTGCCCATGCACATGAAGACTTCACCGAACGCGATGACAAAAACTGGCGCGTTCACACAGTCAGCCGTGTGGAGGGCAACAAAGTCGATCTCAGCTATCGCCCCGTTATTGTCGATCCGCTGACGACCGAAGATCAAGGTGGCATAAACCTGAAGAAAATCGCACCCAAGGCGCGGACGTTCTAAACAATTCCGCGGGCCATTTCCAAACTAAATGGCCTGCGCTCTCGCGGCGGCGAATGCCTGCGAAAATACTTATCTTATTGTGCTGCGACGTAGCAGTGAATGTACGCCTGCGTATCCGCTTCGGAAATTGCTTGCCGCTGTGCCAGGATTTCAAGAATCTTGATGCTCACATCCGTGAAGCCGAAAACACCCTCGGACAATATCGCCATTCGTTTCAGCTCGACCGTGCCGATCTTGTCGGGCATTGACAGATCCCGAAGATAGATGATGTCACCGTCCAGCATTTGCGAAGGTTTGAAATCGGTCAGCAGGCCTGACCACTTTGAAACAACCAAACGATTTTCGATATGGGCGAAGCTGTGCGGAACCAGCCCGAAGTTTCTTATGAGCGTATCTATTTCGCCGAAACCGGGCTGATCTTCGTAAAGCGGAAAGAACGAAACCTCGGTTTGTATCGCAACGACATCCCTGAGGGTGGTTTTTCCGGCCTCGAACACGGAAAGCTCGGCCCCCTGAATGTCGATTTTCAGAAAATCTACGCGACCGATATCCTGAATATCATCCAGCTTTCGTGTCTGGATTTCCATCGAACCTATTTGCCGGGCCGCTCGGCGCAACCCTCTCAGGTGCCGCAATGTAGCATCGCGCAGGCGCAACAGCGACGTCAGGCCAGACCCTTTGTAGATGTTCAGGGTCGCCAGCCGTCCGTCGCCGACAGCGGTATTGAAATATTGCTCGTTCGGTCCCTTTTTCCGGATCAGGTCGCGCATGGTTTCTTCTTGCGGTTCAAAGCCGATGACGTCGCAATTTCCGGATGCCAGAAGATCGCGATAGGGCGCATCATGGCGCATGGGGTTGGCGCCGATATCGGCGATGCGCACCAGATCGGGAAGATCAAGAAGGCTATAGAGAGATGAGAGTCTGGAACTAAAGTCCTGATTCACCGACAAGCTCCTTCAGGGTGTTGGCGAGCATTTGGCTAACGTTCTCCGGGTGCCGCGCTGTGGCGAAATCGAAACAGGCCTGCCGTTTTTCGGACAGCTCCTGGTCGGTTATCTGCATCACGTGACGCAGCATTCGTATCAGACCCCGCGCGTTATGAGGCTGATACAGCAGATCATGGCAGGCCTCGGGTGTGGTATCCCGATGCGCTGCCGTGTCGGGGGCAATGATCGGCAGACCGAAACTGAGTGCCAGCATGGCCGTCCCGGATGTGAATGTCTGAGCGGACGGTAACACATAAGCATGGGCCTGCGCGAAAACCTCAGGGATGTCTTCGTTGGGAATACGCGTATCGGTCACGTCAACAGTGTCGACTGACTGTAGTTGGCGGATCACGCGGCGATTAGCAGGAAATACCTTGCCCGCAACATGCAGATGAAAATCGTAGCCCCGTCGCGACAGCTTAGCGACCGCCGCGTGCAATATGTCCAGCTCGCGACCGCCTCGCATTGTGCCAAATGTAAGAAACCGGGTCTTGTCCCGCGCGGGAAGCGGGCGGTTCAGGGTGATCTGGCTATCTTCGTAAATGTCAAGATAGCTGGGGTGCGGGATCAGCCGGATCTTTTTCGGATCGGCATTATACTCCTTAATCATGTGCTTTTTGGCATGCGGAGTGTGTACGTGGATCAGATCGACAAGCTTGGTTAGCTGTATGCGACTGGCTCTGAATAACTCAATCTCACCGGGATTCGAATGCGCGACCTGATTGTGAATGGTCCAGATAACCCGGCCGCCATTGTCCTGAAACTGGCTCAGATTGTCGTGGGCTATCTGAAAACGCAAAATATGGGAGTCAGCCAGCCCGTCTTTGCTTTGAAACAACCGATCGTCCCAATGCAAATGAACAATGCCGTGCTGTTTCCTGAATTCCGGCTGACCAAAGGTTGCGAATTCTCCATTCCGAGCTCCGCGCAGGATGAATTCCGGCCCACATTTCTGGTACATCATGTGTTGATACGGATTCCCGGTGCCGAAAGGTATGTTGGCTACTTTTGTCGGCGGCATGAGTTAGGTTTCCGTCTCAAAACATCAAATAATCTCAGTGCTGCAGAAAGGTTTGTAAAGGTCAAATTTCCCAATTTATTCGGCTGTTTCAATGGCTATACTGTTGGCTTTTTGCGCTGCAGTATGTATCAATGGCCGTGAAATTCACGAGGTCGGAAATGGTACAACTTACCCTACCCAAGAATTCCCGTATCACGACAGGAAAAACCTGGCCCAGGCCGGACGGCGCCAGCAACGTGCGCAAGTTTCAGATTTATCGCTGGAACCCGGATGACGGGCAGAACCCGCGCGTGGATACGTATTTCGTTGATATGGACGATTGCGGCCCGATGGTTCTGGACGCGCTGATTTATATCAAGAACAAGATTGACCCGACCCTGACGTTCCGCCGTTCCTGCCGTGAAGGCATCTGCGGTTCCTGCGCAATGAATATCGACGGGATCAACACGCTTGCCTGTATCTATGGCATGGACGAGATCAAGGGCGACGTGAAGATTTATCCTCTGCCGCATATGCCGGTGGTCAAGGATCTGATCCCCGACTTGACGCATTTCTACGCGCAACACGCCAGCATCATGCCGTGGCTCGAGACCAAGACCAACCGCCCAGCGAAAGAATGGAAGCAGTCCATCGAGGACCGCAAAAAGCTGGATGGTCTTTATGAATGTGTGATGTGCGCCAGCTGCTCGACATCCTGCCCCAGCTACTGGTGGAACGGTGATCGTTACCTCGGCCCCGCCGCTCTGCTGCACGCCTATCGGTGGATCATCGACAGCCGGGACGAGGCCACGGGTGAGCGCCTGGATGATTTGGAAGATCCGTTCAAGCTGTATCGCTGCCATACGATCATGAACTGCGCCAAGACTTGCCCCAAGGGGCTTAATCCGGCCAAGGCTATTGCCGAGATCAAGAAAATGATGGTTGAGCGCGCCGTTTAATCGAAACACGACAATATGCGCTTGCCGCCTTGCGGCAAGCGCATTGCCCGTCTGCAAAATTGTATGATGTAGCGGTGACCCTGCAGCTATATCTTTGCGACAGGGAGGAGTGACAGGATCTAACGGGGCCACTCCGATGAAAAAATCTAAAGACAACAAAAAGATCAACGCGTCCGAAGCATTGGAAATTCTGGGTCAGGCCTGGGCCTATTACACGCCGGAACCTGTGCTGAGGCTGGCTGCGAGTGAGCCTGAGTTGTTCGAATACGCAAACGCAGCTTGATGCGTGCGGCAAGGGCAACCCTCTTGAAATTCACCGGCAGATGAGCAAAGCAGAACCATGCCAGTGCTTTTGCTTTTGCTTGCTGCGGGTGTTTTTGCCTATTTCTTTTGGAGGTCGCGCCATTCGTCTCTGACCCGGGATTGCCGGTGGCGTCAGCATCTGAAAGAGGGCACGTGGTCCTGCGCTTTTTGTGGAGCCGTTGTCCAAACAAATGATCAGCCCAAGCAATGCCTGAGGAATCAGGCTTAGTCGGAACGCCGAGGCTTTTCAGGTCACGTGATATGAGGCACTCTGGCCAAAAAGCTGGATGGACTGTTGATGGCTCTGCCCCCTGAAGATGCTGCGGCCCGCCGGGCGATAAAACCGGTGATCTGTTATCCTAATGACACTTTGCCCATGCCTGATCTTGCGCTGTACCGGCGCGCCCGCAAGAAAGCGATCAAGACGGATGACGTGTTGGTGCCCCCGCGCGATGCCCGGTGTTTCGAGGTGCCCGCAGGCCACTTTTTTCGCATCACCTCTGTCGAAGGGCCGCAGGTCGGCGATCTGAATATATGGAATCTCAACGACTTATCGGAACGATTCTATTCCGGAAAGTCCCGCGCCCTGCATGGCACGCATCTGACAGCCGGAGAGCGGATGTGGTCAAGCTTTCCCAACCTGCGCCCTCTGGCCACGATTGTCGAAGACACGCTGGACTGGTACGGGATCGACGAATTTGGCGGGTCCGTACATGATGTGATTGGAACCCGGTGTGATCCTTACACCGGAAACCTGTTGTCGGGGACGCAATACCACCATTGCTGCCACTCCAATCTGACCCGCGCACTCGCGGACCATCTGGGAATTGAGATGTCCGAGGCTGAGCAGGCAGTTCACGACGTCCTTAACGTTTTCATGTGCACCGGATTCACACGAGATACCGGTCAGTATTTCATGAAGGCGTCACCCGTCCGTCCGGGCGATTACCTGGAGTTCTTTGCCGAGATCGACCTGTTAGGCAATCTGAGCGCATGTCCGGGCGGGGATTGTTCATCCGTGCATTCTTCGGATACCGCAACCTGCCATCCGTTGCTGGTTGAAGTCTTTGCCCCGTTGGACGGTGCGCTGGACGGCTGGGCAAGCCCTGATCCGAACGGGTATGACCGATCGCATGGGCGTTAGCCTGACGGGGCAATAAGGGGCGAAAGGATCGCCCCTAGTTTGGTCACGTTGCGTCCGGGAACGCGGCCTGCAATGCGATTTCGACCATGTCGCCAAAGCTGCTTTCACGTTCTGACGACGGCAGCGCCTCGCCGGTCAGCAAATGGTCTGAAACGGTCAGAACCGCCAGCGCCCGGCATTTGTGGCGGGCGGCCAGAATATACAGCTCTGCGGCTTCCATCTCGACGCCCAGAATGCCGTGCCGGACCATCTGTTCATTCAGATCGGGACGCTCATCGTAGAATACGTCCGAAGAATAGATGCCGCCGACATGCGTGGTCGTGCCCTTAGCTTGCGCGGCGCTGGCTGCGGCCTGCAACAAGCTCCAATCGGCGCAGGGGGCAAAATTCAGTTCCTTCATGATCCCGCGCGAAGGCGTGCTGAGGGTGGTCGAGGTCATGGCCAGAATAACGTCACGGATATTGACGCTGTCCTGCATTCCACCGCACGAGCCGATGCGGATCAGGGTTTTCGCGCCATAATCACGGATCAGTTCATTGACGTAAATTGACAGGGACGGCATTCCCATACCGCTGCCCTGAATGGTTACAGGATTTCCCTTCCAGGTGCCGGTAAAGCCCAGCATTCCGCGCACGTCATTGATTTTTCTGACATCCGTCAGAAACGTTTCCGCCGCCCATTTTGCCCGATACGGATCACCGGGCAAAAGAACGGTTTCAGCGATTTCACCTTTTTCAGCGCCGATATGAATAGTCATTTTCCGGCCAGCCCTGTCAGATTTCCAGATCTGCGATATCCGCGCCCGATTTCAGCGCGTCATGTACCCATTGCGGTTTGCGACCGCGGCCAGACCAGGTCTGTTCGGGTGCGGCCGGATTACGGTATTTTGCCTTGGCTTTTGAGCCTTTGGGTCCACGCGGCGCGTCGCTCGACAATTCGGCCAGTGAAAACCCAAATTCGGCGGCAGCTTGTTCCGCCGCTTTCAAGGCGTTTTGGCGCTCGCGTTTTTCCGCTGTTTTAAGTGCCTTTTCGATCTGATCGCGCAATTCCAACAGGTCCTTGCGGGACATATTGTCCAGATTGATCCCCATTATTTCTCTCCCATTCATTTATTTTACGAAAGGCCAATTGGCCTTTCGCATCCCGAACAATGCCGTAATCCATTCATTCGGGTTTGGGAATAGAAACTGGGAATTAATCTCGGTTTTGTGCGTTATTCCGCTGCAAGGTTTTTTGGATCGGCCAAGGTGACAATATCGCCCATGATCGCATTCAGTTCGAAATTTTTTGGCGTGTAAATTCGGGCAACGCCAAATGATTTCAGTTTTGCCGCATCGTCATCCGGAATAATGCCGCCGACGATGACCGGGATATGATCCAGTCCGGCTTCGCGAAGCCGGGCCATGACATCCTGAACCAGCGGCAGGTGGCTGCCGGAAAGGATCGACAGGCCAATGACATGGGCGTCGTCCTCGATCGCGGCCGTCACGATTTCCTCGGGCGTAAGGCGGATGCCCTCATAGCTGATATCCATACCGCAATCGCGGGCACGGAAGGCGATTTGTTCGGCTCCGTTGGAATGACCGTCCAGCCCCGGCTTGCCAACCAGGAACTTTAGACGCCGCCCCAGCTTGTCGCTGACCGCGTCCACCGCGGCCCGCAGATCCTCCAGGCCTTCGGTCTTGTTCGAGACCGAGCCCGAAACGCCGGTCGGGCCGCGATAGGTGCCGTACACCTTGCGCATCTCTTCGGCCCATTCGCCGGTTGTTACGCCCGCCTTGGCGGCGGCAATCGAGGGTTCCATGACGTTGGCCCCGGATTGCGCAGCCTCGCGCAACGCCGCCAGAGCCGCTGCGACTGCGTTGTCGTCGCGGTCCGCCCGCCAGTCGTTCAGCCGCCCGATCTGCTCCTGTTCGACCGCCGGGTCGACGACCATGATGCCGCCATCTTCGGTTTGCAGCGGCGAAGGCTCGCCTTCGGTCCATTTGTTCACGCCGACCACGACGGTCTCATTGCGCTCGATGCGGTTCAGGCGATCCGCGTTGGAATCCACCAGCCGCGATTTCATGTATTCGATCGCGGCAACAGCACCGCCCATCGATTCGAGGTTTGCCAGCTCGGCCCGCGCGCCCTCTTTCAGTTCCTCGACCTTTGAATCCACCGCCGGGTTGCCGTCGAACAGGTCGCCAAACTCAAGCAAGTCGGTTTCATAAGCCAGAATTTGCTGCATCCGCATCGACCATTGCTGATCCCAGGGCCGTGGCAAACCCAATGCTTCGTTCCAAGCAGGCAACTGCACCGCCCGGGCGCGCGCCTTTTTCGACAACGTCACGGCCAGCATCTCAATCAGGATGCGATAGACGTTGTTTTCCGGCTGTTGCTCGGTCAGACCAAGAGAGTTCACCTGAACGCCATAGCGGAATCGGCGGAATTTGGGGTCTTCGACCCCATACCTTTGTTGCAGGATTTCATCCCAAAGGTCGACGAATGCCCGCATTTTGCACATTTCAGTGACAAAGCGGATTCCCGCATTCACAAAGAACGAAATTCGTCCGCACAGCGCGGGGAAGTCTTTGGCCGGAACGCGCGGGCGCAGTTCGTCCAGAACGGCGATAGCGGTGGCCAGCGCATAGGCCAGTTCCTGTTCAGGTGTCGCGCCAGCCTCTTGCAGGTGATAGGAACACACGTTCATCGGGTTCCACTTCGGCACGTTGGTGTAGCAGTATTCGGCCACGTCAGCGATCATCTTCAGCGACGGTTTCGGCGGGCAGACATAGGTGCCGCGGCTCAGGTATTCCTTGATCAGATCGTTCTGAACCGTGCCCTGCAGCTTGGAAACGTCCGCGCCCTGTTCTTCGGCCACGGCGATATAAAGCGCCAGCAGCCAGGGCGCGGTGGCGTTGATCGTCATCGAGGTGTTCATCTGCTCCAGCGGAATCTGGTCGAACAGAACCCGCATGTCACCCAGATGGCAGACGGGCACACCCACTTTACCCACCTCGCCCCGTGCCAGCGTATGATCGCTGTCATACCCCGTTTGAGTCGGCAGATCGAAGGCAACGGACAGGCCGGTCTGCCCTTTGGCCAGGTTGCTGCGATACAGCGCGTTCGAGGCCTGTGCGGTGGAATGACCAGCATAGGTTCGGATGAGCCAGGGGCGGTCTTTCTGCATCTGCGTCATGGGTGGGCCTCGCGTTTGGGTGGGCAACATAATTTCGTCTAAGGGTTCTAAAGCGCAATTTTTGGGATATGTCAATTCGCTGCGTTGCGGCATCCCGAATTGTTCAGATTGTAGGTGTTTTGGAATAATGGCACTGTGCCGCCATGACGCAGACCGTGGAACTTCCGCTTTGGCTGTTTGTACTGATCGTGGTCTTCGCTGCGGTCACTTTTGCGTCGCATTTTCTGTTCCCGTCGGTGCGCTGGTTTTTTCGCCGCCGCCTGGAGCGGGCCGTGTCGCGCCTGAACCAGCGGCTGCAAAGACCAATTCAGCCGTTCAAGCTGGCTCGGCGGCATGACATGATCGAAAGGCTTATCTACGACCCACAGGTTGGCTATGCGGTGCAGCAACATGCACGTGAACAAGGTATCCCCGAAGGCGTTGCTTTCGAGCAGGCCCGCCGCTTTGCCCGCGAGATCGTTCCGTCGTTTTCAGCCTTTGCCTATTTCAGCTTTGCCATCCGTATCGCGCGCCTGCTGAGCAACGCGTTTTACGAAGTCCGACTGAGCCATCAGGATGAGGACGCCTTAAAGAAAATAGATCCCGACGCGACGGTTGTCTTTGTCATGAACCATCGCAGCAACATGGATTATGTACTTGTCACTTACCTGGCAGCGCAGCAATCGGCACTGTCTTACGCGGTCGGAGAATGGGCGCGCGTCTGGCCGCTGAGCCGCCTGATCCGGGCCATGGGCGCGTATTTCATCCGGCGAAAGTCGGGAAGTGACCTCTACCGTCATGTACTGGCTTGTTATGTGCGTCATGCGACCGAGGCCGGTGTTACGCAGGCGATGTTCCCCGAAGGCGGGCTGAGCCTGACCGGCGCATTGGGGCGGCCCAAGCTTGGCTTGCTTAAATACATCATAGACGGGACCACATCCGATGGACGGGATGTGGTCTTTGTTCCCGTGGCGCTGAACTATGATCGCGTGCTGGAAGATACGATTCTGACCCGGGCCGCGCTGGGAAGCGAGCGGCGCTTTCGCGCAAGGATCGGGGTTGTGACGCGTTGGATGCTCAAGCAGGTCTGGCGGCGCATTATTGGTCGATACACAAGGTTCGGCCTTGCCTCTGTGCGCTATGGCGAGCCTGTTTCGCTGCGGGCCTATCGGGCAGGTGGCAGCAAGGATCTTATGACCGATCTCGCACGTCTGCTGATGGCGCGTATTGGTGAGGCGATACCCCTGGTGCCTGCGCCTGCAGCCTGTTGGCTTGTGCGCGAACATGGTGAGATGTCCGGTGCAATGCTGACCGACCTGATCGCCCGCTTCATGCAGCGGGACGGAGGCGGATCCGAATCCAACAGCGATGCGATAACGTCCGCTGTCAACCAGTTGGTCGAGCGCAGGGTATTGCGACAGGTTGACGGAAAAATCTCATCCTCAGGGCAAAGATTGGATCTTCTGAACTACTATGCCGCCTCTGCGCCAAAGGAAATCGAGACGTATTATGCTGCAGAAGCGAAAGGTCTTTCTGCAACTGCTGGGTCATAAAATTACAAAAACAGTGTCAATATCTATTGCAATGTTACTCGATGGCCAATATTCCATCGGTTAACGGGCGCGATTCTGCGTCGCGGCAAACGAACTGATTAAAGGAGGCCAACATGGCTCTGGACACCGACAGCGGTATCGCGTCGTACGAGGCACCTGAAAAAGACCTCTATGAGATGGGTGAGATCCCTCCGATGGGGTATGTCCCCAAGAAAATGTATGCCTGGGCCATCCGCAAAGAGCGCCATGGCGAGCCTGACACTGCCATGCAGCTGGAAGTGGTTGATGTGCCTGTATTGGACAGCCACGAGGTGCTGGTTCTGGTGATGGCCGCAGGTGTCAACTACAATGGCGTCTGGGCGTCGCTGGGCAAGCCGATCAGCCCGTTTGATGGCCACGGCCAGCCGTTTCACATCGCAGGTTCCGATGCTTCGGGTATCGTCTGGGCCGTGGGCGACAAGGTCACACGCTGGAAAGTCGGCGATGAGGTCGTGATCCACTGCAACCAGGATGACGGTGATGACGAGCACTGCAATGGCGGCGATCCGATGTACTCGCCCAGCCAGCGTATCTGGGGCTATGAGACTCCGGACGGCTCGTTCGCGCAGTTCACCAACGTTCAGGCTCAGCAGCTGATGCCGCGACCCAAGCACCTGACTTGGGAAGAAAGCGCCTGCTACACGCTGACGCTGGCAACCGCATACCGGATGCTGTTCGGTCACGAGCCGCATGACCTGAAGCCGGGTCAGAACGTTCTGGTTTGGGGCGCGTCGGGTGGTCTGGGCTCTTACGCGATCCAGTTGATCAATACAGCCGGCGCGAATGCGATCGGTGTGATATCAGACGAAAGCAAGCGTGACTTTGTCATGGGGCTGGGCGCCAAGGGTGTACTGAACCGCAAGGACTTCAATTGCTGGGGTCAGCTGCCCACCGTGAACACGCCGGAATATGCTGAGTGGTTCAAAGAGGCCCGCAAGTTTGGCAAAGCGATCTGGGACATCACCGGCAAGGGTGTGAACGTCGACATGGTGTTCGAACATCCGGGCGAAAGCACCTTTCCGGTCTCGACATTCGTCGTCAAAAAAGGCGGCATGGTTGTGATCTGTGCCGGCACCACCGGCTATAACCTGACCTTCGACGTGCGTTACATGTGGATGCACCAGAAGCGACTTCAGGGGTCTCACTTCGCGCATCTGAAACAAGCCGCCTCGGCCAACCAGCTGATGGTCGAACGCCGTCTTGATCCCTGCATGTCCGAGGTCTTTTCCTGGAACGAATTGCCTGCTGCGCACATGAAGATGATGCGCAACGAACACAAGCCCGGGAACATGTCCGTTCTGGTGCAGGCACCGAGAACCGGTATGCGCACACTGGAAGAGGTTCTGGACGCGCGCGACTAAGTCCACGAAAGCCAATTTCAGCGCCCGCGAATCACATTTTTGGTTCGCGGGCGTTTCTTATTTTAGAGGGACTTCAATGCTTTCAGAGAGTTGCAATATCGGCCCCCGCTATTTTTGGGGAGTAGAAAGCAGTGAATATGCGAAAAAACACTATGCATGCTATGGTTGTGTTAACCCTTCGTTAACCGTTTCGGAGAGACCCTGATGGCGCAAAATGAGTGGATACTGGACGTATTGTCGGACCTCAACGCCTTTGCTTCGGCAAACGGTTTGACCGCGCTGGCCGAGCAGCTTGACGATACCAGGCTGATCGCAGCGGCCGAAATCGCGTCCATGAAGAATGAGGTGCGGGCGCCGGCGGATGGTCACAAGACTCGATTTGAGCCAGATCCTGGAGGATTTGGAAAACACCAGCACGCTTGATGAGCTAAGCGCTATCGCTGTTCATCTCAGAGACAAGCTGCAGATTGAACACATCATCTATCACTGGGTTGATGGGGCAGGGGACCAATACGGATATACGACCTATCCCGACGCCTGGGCCGAGCGATATCAGGAAAAGAATTATCACCGGATCGACCCGGTCATAATCGGGTGCTTCCAGCGATTTCATCCTGTTGACTGGAAATCACTGGACTGGTCCGGAAAGGTCGCCAAGGCTTTTCTTCTGGACGCGCAGCAGCACGGCGTCGGCAATCAGGGTTACTCCATCCCGATCCGCGGTCCCAACGGCCAGTTTGCTCTGTTTACAGTGAACCATTCCTGCGATGACGAAACCTGGCAGGATTTCATCTCCGAAAATGGACGTGGCCTGATTCTGATTGCCCATTACTTCAACCGCAAGGCGCTGGAGTTTGAGCGTGAGCGGCAACCGGACGCTCCTCGTGCCCTGTCCCCGCGCGAGATTGACGCGATGACCTTGCTTGCGCTGGGCTATAGTCGCGCTCAGGTCGCGCACTCCCTGTCGATTTCGGAACACACGCTGCGTGTCTATATTGAAAGCGCGCGGGCAAAGCTGGGCGCACAGAATACCACCCATGCCATCGCCACGGCCCTCAGCCGGGGACTGATCGTGGTTTGATGGCCTGCGGTTCCGGTTTGTCTTTGTGGATGAGCAGGTGCTCAGCCTTTAGGGCCGGACGAATTTTGCATTACCGACCGAACGCACGCTCGTGGCTGGGGGGCGTTGTTGTGTCTGTCCGGTCGAAGAGGCTTGATTGAGAATCCCGCAGGCGACACCGTCGCCATTTGGATCGTTGCGTTCATGATACCCTGGTTGGCCCCGGACGAATGGTCCCGGGGCAATCTTCAGAACGGTGTCACAGCCCGCCATCGCCACAAGATGAATAATGGCATCGTTTCTTTCGTATTCGGACGTCCGCAGATAGATGTTGACGGCGACCAGTGCAGTTGTCAGGGGCAGGGCCAGAACCATGAACAGAATGCGAATCGGGGACAGAGCCCTTTTGCGCGTCGCATCTGCCCGACGATACCGGTGAGCGGCGCGCGGATTCAGTTCGGGCTCAGGTGGTACGGATCTTTTCAACATTTCGCGCTGATCTTCGCCCGGATTTGTGGCAAAGCTTTGGCCCCGGAATGGCGAATGCTGAAGGACTGAATGTCAGCGTACTACGTGAACCGCGCAGGCCGCATGGCGCACCACATGGTTCGCGGTTGATCCAAGCAACAGATCCTGCATGCCCGGTCGGTGGGAAGCGATGATGATCAGGTCAGGTTTATGCTCCTGCGCCCAATCCAGAATGGTCCGGCCGGAATGCCCTTCGACCACAACGCCCCGCGCGTTGGGAATATTTGCTGCCAGTTTGTCCAACTCGGCCTGAATGGCCCTTCGGGCTTCGGTCAGATATTCTGTCGGCATGTACGAGATCGCGTAGCTTGGAATATGTTCAACGACATGCAGCAGCGTGACCTTTGCTTCGGGGGTCGCCAGAATTTGCGCCAGTTTCAGTGGTCCGGACGTGTCACGTTCGACATCGAACGAAATGGGTACAAGAATGTTGTGATACATGACACGAGCCTCCGTTTCAGGTTTTCAGACTGAACCCAAGTTCAGTTGTGGTCTTTGATTCAGGTCAGGATCAGCCGAATGTTTCCGCGACATCATACATGACCGGTTCGAAACTTTTGCACAGCTCATTGATCTTGCGGTTCCGGTCGCGCATCTCAGGGGTGCGGAGCATGGCAAGGAAGTCTTCTCGGCGTTCCCATTGCGAGTAGTTTGCGATCCGCGTTTGGGCATCGTTGACGTGCAGACCGGCGGATACGAAACCCGGTTGTTTTGAGATGAATTCCGCATAGGCATCCGTCAGCGCCTCAAGCAGGTCCTGACAGGTCCCCGGTGTCATTTCGAATGTGGTGATAACAGTCTGAACGCTTGCGGATTTTGAAATCTGTAGCATCTGGAATCTCCTTTGGCTTTTCTCAGCCTAACACAGGAACTGGAAACGTCTCGTGTTTCGTTTTGTGTCTTCGGGAATTAGTTTCCAGAAAACAAACGAAAAACTAACGATCCGTTAACCATGCTCGGGGAAGGTGCGGTCATGATCCGCATCTTGCTTTTCCTTTTTCTGATGACATTGGCCGGTCCGGTTTTTGCCGGGGCCTGGCTGAGGGAACAGAATACCGGCTTTGTCGCGGCTGCTATCACTGGATTCAGGACCGAGCATGGAGGCTACGAATACAAATCGTCACTTTATGCGGAATTGGGGTTACGGCCCGGCCTGACGATTGGGCTCGACGCCGAGGAGCACCAACACCTTTATGGCCACGCTTTGATTTTCGCCCGTACTCCGGTCGCGGATCTTGGGCGCAAAGGTCGGTTTGCCGCCGAATTTGGTGTCGGCGCACATCACCGGCAAAAAAGCGCGTGGGCCTTGTACAAGGCGACTGTGTCTTACGGAAATGGGTTTGAAAGCGGTTGGGGAAATGGCTGGATCGCGATCGACGCAGCTTTGGAATACCGCACGCACGATGCGCTGTTTCGCAAACTTGATCTGACGGCGGGGCTGTCATCTCAGCGATGGATCAATCCACTGCTGCAGCTTGAAAGCACATATACCCCCGGCCGTCCGGTTTATTGGAGCGCACGGCCGTCAGTGATGATCCGCCGAAAGGGCGGGAACACAACTTGGGTTGTTGGTGCCGAGCGGAATGCCTTCCAAAGCAACGTCGGGATCAAATTTGCCTTGTGGCGCGATTTCTGACGCGGCGGGAGTTGGCCGTCCTCCAGGGACGGCCATGTCGGCCTCAGCTGTCCATGCGTAGGGTAACGGATACTTCGCCGCTAAGTTGCTCTGGCCAGCGGAGGATCACGTCGCGAGCGCCAAAACCCTGTTCGAGCTCGGCATATGGGCTCGCGTGGCTCACACTGCCAAACACCGTTCTCAGGGGACCAAGCGTGGTCACCGCGTCACACCCCCGCGCTTTGCCCGCGAATGGAAGCTTGCCCACCGACAACACACCCCATGCAAAGGATGGCGTCTGTTGCTTGTGCCGCACCCGAACCGGGTTTTCTGAATCCGTCAGCGTTCCGTGGAATGTATTGTGTTGGAACGTGACATTCATGTGCGCGTTATTGTTCAGGTCCGCAAAGCTCGTGTCCACGCGTTCGGCCTTGTAGATACTCCCGCTCGAAGACCGGAACTTGTTTCCGGTGACGATGAAGCCGTTCAGGAAGTGGCCGGGGCCGTGCGGTCGGATAACGATGAAACTGAACCATGACGGCGCCTCGCTACAGTAAAAAATATTGTCTGTGATACTCAGCGCGCTGAAGGAATAGCCGGACGTATAGGTCGGAGCGGCATCCCGTTCATTCGTCCATTCGAAGTAGCAATTGTCGATGTAGTTCTCAGCAATGGTCGAACTGTTGTAAGTGCGCGTCAGGATCAACCCGGCGGTTCGCAACCCCTGCGGAATGCTGTCGCCCTGAAAGAAATGATTGCCCAGAATCAAGTTGTTGGTGCCGCCCAACAGAGCAAAGTGCAGGAACCGGACCGCCCGATTGTGCCGCAGTTTGACATCATTCGCTGTTGCATTGAGGGCGATCGAACGGCGATCGGTAACGTTCAGGGACTCCTCGGCGGACAGGAACTGGCAATTGTCGATCAGCATGCCCTGACAACCGGTTCCGATGGATGTGATCCCCCGATCCATGGGACGGCTGATAAAGCAATTGCTGACCGCAAACGTGCTGCCGGATGGAGCCAGACGAATGGCGCTACATCTGCTGTTGCACTGAAATTCGATTTCTTCCAGGCCGAACTTCCGCAGCGTGTCGAAGCCGCTGAAATCAAGCAGATACTTGAAGCTGGTGAAGATGAAGGTCTGTGTGCCAGCAGCATTGTAAATCGGCGCGTTCAGCGTGATTTCACCGGCACCCTCGTTCTTCGAGCGGACGTAAATCTCGCGCCCGACACCATTGCCCTGAACCAGGGCACCAACCGGAATATTCGCAACGTTGGCGACATTTGTCAGCCGGGTTTGGTCCGCAGGGTTGTAGGTTGCGACCGAGGTGAAGATCTCGGTGTCCCAGGCCGGGCTGCTTTTGACGTCAAACTGACCATTGCGGATCACGCGCCGGGTTGAAAAACCACTTTGCTTGTTGGGAACGGCAGCGGCCATGTCGATGGGCTGGCTGACCGAAATCTTGCGCCCGCCCATATCCAGCGATTCATGATCTGAATTGTTCAGCAAAGCCTGAAACGCTTTTTTGAAAGCAAGCTCTTCATCGCCAAAGGCCGATATATAAGTCGGCAGGTCAAAACCTTGGGTCAGCAACAGCATCTTGTCGTCGGGCATTGTAACGGTGCCCTCAAAATCAACTTCTGACACGATGGTTGTGTTTTCTGCCAGCAAATAAGTACCCTGCGGCACAAACACACGACGGCCCCCCGCCGCCTGATCGGCTGCTTCGAACGCAAGGGAATCATCCACAACCCCATCGCCGACTGCGCCGAAATCCGTGACATCCACGATGCTGATCATGTCGCGCAGAAAAACACTGGTGATGTCGGTGATCTGAAGATCGTCAATGCGCACCACGGCCCCGTTTGGCCCGTCGATATCCAGACCGAAATGTCCATACAGTGCCTGTGCGCCCCACGCCATGTCGACGCCAGCCCGCTGGCCAGTTCCGACAATGGCGGTAATCTCATGAACTGTGCCGTACCCCGACAATTGCGTGGCAGGCCCCTGTTCGACGACACCGGTCACGTGCACGTCGCCGGCACCACCGGCCCACCCTGCGATCCTGACGGTGGGCAGGGGACCACTGAGGGCTTTGACCCGTGCCTTGATCTGCAGGTAACAGCCGGGCAGCATTGGCGTCTGCCCCATATAGCGCAAGTGTTGGGTCGTGCTCACTTTGAGGATTTCAAGACATCCGGCAAAGTTCGGATCCGAGGGCACAAATGCGCCCGTACCCGACCCGGCATATGTCGGAGACCCCGGGGTGCCATCGCCGCTTGACCAGACGCCCAAACCATCTGCGAACTGAGGCGGCGTAAACACGATGCCGTCGGTGATTGCCTTGTTCATTCGAATCCCTTTCCCAAGCGCTGCCGATCAGATTGCGGCGCGCACCAGACCATTGCCCGGGTGAATTCCGGGCGCGTAAGTCTGGATATCGAATGGGGATTAACCGGGTCTCATGTCACCGTGACGGTCGTGTTGCGTCAGGCTGCGGGGTCTGCTTTCCCCAGCAACTGAACCGCGTTGATTTTCCAGCCGTCTTCCTGCTGAACCATCTGATAGTCCAGGATATGGGTTTGGCCGCGACCATCCACGATCAGAACTTTCTGCCACAACGCCCCGGCAATTTCGCGCAGTTCCAGAAACCGCAGGTCCGACGGGCGCCAGACCATCGGATATCCATTGCGAACCATTGCCCCGAAATTTTCGGGGTTTCGGAACAGACGCTGGATATTCGGGCTGGCGAAAGTAAAGGCGGTATCAAAATCATCGACTTTGAACGCCTGAATCTGTGCCGCTATATTTGCCTCGATTTCGGAGCTTTGGGCAAAAACGCCCGTAGCCACTGCGACAGATAACGATAAGGCAAGTAATGAACGACGCATGGGGTCACCTCCTGACGGAAGGGTAGCCCCATGCGGGATCAGGTCAAATCAGGCCAGTTCTCCGGCCAGCGCTTTTTCGATCAGCGCGATGGTTTCAGGCACGCCATAGAGCGCAATGAACCCGCCAAAGCGTGGACCTTGCGACGCACCCAGCAGCACCTCGTAGAGTGCTGTAAACCAGTCGCGCATCGGGTCGAACCGTTCGCGTCCGATGGAATAAACCACAGATTGTAGCGCCTCATCCTCGATAGGCCCGTCATACACTTCAAGCGCGGCTTTCAGCGCCCCCAGTGCTTCACGCTCCTGTTCGGTCGGCGCGCGGTGCTGGCGAGTCGGCTTGACGAAATCATTGAAGTAGCGCACCGCGAAGCCTGCCGCCTGATCCAAGTCGGGATGCGTCTCGGCCGTGGCCTCCGGCGCGTAGCGACGGATAAAGCCCCACAGCGCTTCTTTGTCTTCGGCACCAGACACCGATGCCAGATTCAGCAGCATCGCGAACGGAACCATCAGCGTGGATTCAGGGACATCTCCACCATGGATATGCCAAACGGGGTTGTTCAATTGTGCCTTCAGATCCTGCCCCGGATAAGCGCGCAGCTGTTGATGATACTCATCATAGGCCTTTGGGATCACGTCGAAATGCATCCGTTTCGCCGTCTTGGGCTTCTGATACATGAAATATGCCAGCGACTCTGTCGGTGCGTAGGTCAGCCATTCATCAATCGACACGCCATTGCCGGAGGATTTTGAGATCTTCTGCCCGTTCTCATCCAGAAACAGCTCGTAAGAAAAATGCTCGGGCGCGCGACCACCCAGGGCCCGGCAGATTGCGTCGTAGATTTTCTCGTTGGTGGCATGTTCCTTGCCATACATCTCGAAATCCACACCCAGCGCCGCCCAGCGTGCGCCGAAATCCGGCTTCCACTGCAGTTTGACGTGGCCACCGGTGACAGGAACCGTCCATTCCTTACCAGTCTCATCGTCAAAGGTCACAGTATAGGTCTCGGCGCAGACCTTTTTCATCGGCACATACATCACCCGCCCGCTTTCGGGGTGCAGGGGCAGGAAGATCGAATAGGTCTGCTGGCGCTCTTCCCGGAGGCTTTTGAGCATGATCGCCATGATCTCGTCATAACGCTCGACCGCACGCTTGAGCACTTCGTCAAACTGCCCGGACTCATAAAATTCCTTGGCCGAGTAGAACTCGTACTCGAAACCAAACGTGTCCAGAAACCGCCGCAGCATCGCATTGTTATGCTCGCCGAAGCTGTCATATTCACCAAACGGATCAGGCACCGAGGTCAGCGGGCGCTGCAGATGCTGCTCCAGAATCTCGGGGTTCGGCACATTGGTCGGCACCTTGCGCATTCCGTCCAGATCGTCCGAGAAGCAGATCAGCTTGGTCGGAATATCCGACAACGCTTCGAATGCGCGCTTGACCATCGTGGTCCGCGCGACCTCGCCGAAGGTTCCGATATGCGGCAGACCGGACGGGCCATAGCCGGTTTCGAACAGCACATACCCCTTATCCGGAGCGCCTTTCTGATAGCGTTTGAGCAACCGGCGCGCCTCTTCAAAGGGCCAGGCCTTGGACGACATCGCGGTTTCACGCAGGTCAGACATTTGCTTTGAACTCCATAGGGAAATGCGCAGGTCGCCCGATGCGACCAACCCGGCCTCTCCTATTGTGCCGGTGCAGCATGAGTCAATAAAGGGCGTTCGTTTTCCCGGCAAATTCGAGCCGTCTGCCAAATGCACAGGGGTAAAACACTGAAAAAGGGCAGGCGACCACGGCTTTACTCGACGCGCAGCACAATTATTATTTTATATCGGATAACTTGGGTTACACGGAGGCGATCAAGATGCGGATTGCAAAGACTGCGGCTCTGGCGATGTTGATCGTCATACCGGGGATAGCACAGGCGGTCGGTTTTGGCATTGCCGTGCGGCCCGCGTTTCGGACCACGGTGACGCCGCTGCCAAACGGTGTCTACGAGGTTGCCGCGATCGGCACTTCTGCCCCGGTGGCGTACTGGTGCGGCATAGGGGATTATGCAATCCGGACGCTGAGAACCAAATCCAACCAACGCATATATATTGCCGGCGCCTATGTGCCCAAAGCAAGGACTGTACAGTTCTCGCTGACTCCGCCCGAGGGTGCCGATACCAGCCCGGGCTATTCCGTCACCGTCAAACGGGTAGGCGCGAACATGACGGCGGCCTCAGCACAGGACTATTGCTATGACAATTTCATGGATTTCGGGTTCTGAACGAGATTGATCAGACCCATTTGGCCATAGGCGGCAGGCTCATCAGAACGGCGTCCGGATCGTGCCCGGTTTCCAGTCCGAATTTGGTGCCCCGGTCGTAGACCAGATTGTATTCCGCATAAAGCCCGCGATGCACAAGCTGAGCGTTCTTGTGGATGTCATCAAACCCCTGGACCCGACGCCTTTCCACCAATGGCAGGAACGCAGGCAGGAATGCGCGGCCGATGTCCTGCGTCAGGGCAAAATCAGCCTGCCAGTCGCCGGTGCAGTAATCATCCATGAAGATGCCGCCAACCCCGCGTGCCCTTTTCCGGTGGGGGATATAGAAATACTCGTCAGCCCAATCCTTCAGCCGCGGGTAATGTCCTGGCCCGTGCGGGTCCAGATGGGCTTTTTGGGTGGCGTGGAAATGCGCAGTGTCCTCGTCATATTCAATGCAGGGATTCAGGTCTGAACCGCCCCCGAACCACCAGGCATGAGGTGTCCAGAACATCCGCGTGTTCATGTGCACCGCCGGTACGTGTGGGTTTTGCATGTGCGCGACAAGGCTGATGCCTGATGCCCAGAACCTGGGATCTTCAGTCATGCCCGGAATACCCTTGCGGGCTGCCATGGCCTGCTGCGCACGCTCGCCCAGTGATCCGTACACGGTCGAGACGTTGACACCGACTTTTTCAAAAACGCGCCCACCGCGCAGGACCGACATCAACCCGCCACCTGCGTCCGATCCATCCTCTGATTGCCGCGTGGTTTGTTTGACTTCAAAACGTCCGGCTGCGGCGTCCGAAAACGGCCCGGTCTCATGTGTATCCTCCAGAGACTCGAACGCATCAACGATTTCATCACGCAATTGGCGGAACCATGCGGCAGCGGCGGATTTTTCGTTTTCGAACATTTGTCTCAGTGCGCTGGAGCGGCGACCGGATCCAGCAGGGTTCGGCCTCCGTCGATTGTCATGATCTGACCAGTAATGAAGCCGGCCGCATCAGAGGCCAGAAACTGCGCGGTTTCCGCCAGTTCGTTCGGAGCAGCAATCCGGGCCAAAGGTGTATGTTTTTCAATGTCTTTGCGAAAATCGCGGTTTTCTTTCAGGGTTGATTGCAGTGACGCGCTCATGACCGAGCCCAATGCGATGGAATTGACGCGGATACGGTTCGGCGCCAGTGCAACCGCCAGAGAACGCGTCATCTGATCCAGTGCAGCGGTCGAGACAGAATAGGCCAGCAAATCGGGGTGTGTGCGCCGCGCCGCTATGGAAGACAAGTTGATGATCGAACCCGCAGGGCCATCATCCTGATCTTCGGCCTGTTTCGTCATGCGTTTGGCAACCAGCTGACTGAGCCGCAAGGCAGGCATCAGGTTCTGGTTCAGCAAATCACGGACCGAGTCGTCTTCCGCATCCAGCGGGTCCGTCTGCCGGACCTGTCTTGATCCATTGACCAGAATATCCACCTGATCAAAGGCATCGATGGTTGCGGAAAGCAAATTGGCAATGGTCAGCTTCTCGCGCAGATCGCCTGCGAAATACCGAATGTTGCTGTCATCTGCCTGTTCCCCCAACTCCTCGATCAATCGCTTTTCGTCCATATCCGCGAACATGACGTTTGCACCCGCATCCGCAAAATGACGGCCGATTGCCAGACCGACGCCGCTGGCACCGCCTGTTACGATTGCGGTTTTGCCTGAAATGGAAAACGACATGAGCTTCCTCCGGAGGTTTGGCGCAGGTTAACCGGGATCACCGGCGAGGGCGAGAGGCGTGGAAAACCTTGAAACGGTTGTCACCGGCGACCTCTTCAACTTGCCTGAAACAGTCTGACAACGTGGCCTCATAGGGCAGATGCCGGTTTGCGACGATCCACAGTTCGCCATTGCGGGTCAGGTTGCGGGCTGCCGCTTTGATAAAGTCCTGGCCCAGCGCAGGTTCAGCGCTTCTTCCGGTGTGAAACGGTGGGTTCATTATCACCGTGTCCAAGGGCTCGGGCGCTGTCCACGTCACGGCATCAGCCCAATGAAAACACGCAACTGGCGAAGTCACGTTAGAGCGGGCGCAGGTCAACGCTGTATGCTCGGCCTCGACAAGATGCAGCGTGCGAACTTCGGTTCGTTCCAGCAGTTTGGCCGAAAGAAATCCCCAGCCCGCGCCGAGATCGGCAACCCGAGGCCCCGGATTTTCAGGCAGTACCTGCGCCAGCAATGCCGATGCCGGATCGATACCGTCAGCAGAAAAGACACCGGGGGCTGTTAGATAGCCGTCAGCGTGCTGAACTTCCGGCGCGGCCCAGTCGGAAAAGGTCGATTTGTCGGACTGGAACCAGAAAATCTTGCCATGCGCCTTTGCAATCGGTCCCTCGACAGGCACCCGTTTGCGAACGTCTTTGAGAATGCTGTCAACGCCATTCGTTTTGCTGCCGTCGACGACGATCCTACCGCTGGCACGGTAACACGCCTGATGAATCATGGACCGGGCAAGCGCTTTGGCGCGTGGCAAAAAGACAATTGCGTCCTCGCTCGGTTCCTCAGATGCCGGCGTGACATCGAAACCCAACGTCGCGAAATGGTCGTGGAAGGGTTTGAAGGGCTGAACCACCTGAGTTCCGCGTGGCAGAGCGGAAAGATTGCAATCCGGCGAAGGGCCGATCACGGTCAGCGGCTGCGACAGCACCAGACCGCTTTCCAGAGCAAGATCAATACGTGACGTCATGTGTGATACCGGCAAGAGGTCCGGCTCGGAGCATCAGGCCCGGCCGCTTTTGCTTACTCTTCTCTTTCCATGGTGCATTGCAGGGGGTGTTGGTGCCTGCGGGCGAAATCCATTACCTGTCCCACTTTGGTTTCGGCGATCTCGTGGCTGAAGACACCCACGACGGCAACACCCTTCTTATGGACCGTCAGCATGATCTCGAACGCCTGCGCATGGGTCATCCCGAAGAATCGCTCCAGTACATGCACCACAAATTCCATCGGCGTGTAGTCGTCGTTCAGCAGCAGAACCTTGTATAATGGCGGACGCTTGGTCTTGGGGCGTGTCTGCACAAGGACCGACGAGTTCGCATCGTCGTCCGATTGGTCAGACATCATCCATTGGTAATGCAGCATCGCGTGTAACAATTCGATTCAGGCTTCGGTTTATCTGAGCGCTTATATAACGTCGTTGGCGTCAGAGGAAAGAGCAAGCGGACGTATCGGAATGCATGAAAAACTGACCACCATCGGCTTCGATGCAGACGACACATTGTGGCACAACGAGCGATTCTTTCAGCTCACCCAAGCCCATTTCGCGGATCTGCTGGCCGATCACGCGGACCGCGATCACTTGATGGATCGCCTGTTGGCTGCCGAAAAGCGGAATATCCGGCACTACGGATACGGTATCAAGGGCTTTACCCTGTCCATGATCGAAACTGCGATCGAAGTGACAGAGGATCGGGTGCCCGCATCCGTCATTCGGCAGCTTGTCAATGCGGGGCAGGAGATGCTGGCCCACCCGATCGAGCTTTTGCCGCATGCGCAGGCCGCCATCGAAGGTGTATGTGAAACCCACCGTGTGGTTCTGATCACAAAGGGAGATCTGATCGATCAGGAAAGGAAACTGGCACAGTCGGGATTGGGCGATCTGTTTGATCACGTGGAAATTGTCTCGGAAAAGACACCGGAGGTTTATCGCGGGATTTTCGAACAGCATGGCGATGGTCCGCTGGCTTCCATGATGGTCGGCAACTCGATGCGGTCGGATGTCGTTGCGCCTATTCAGGCCGGCGCATGGGGCGTTCATGTACCGCACGGGCTGGTTTGGGAAGTCGAGCAGGCAGAAACCCCCAGCGACAATCCGCGATTCCACGAGCTTGCGGATCTGGGCGATCTGGTCGATCTCGTCAGGGGACTGACCTGATGTTGCAAATAGGTCTCAGTTTCATAAATTCTTGATCTACCGTGACCAAACCCGAGTCCGGGGTGTGCATCTAGTGGGCGGATTTGGTCGCGCCGCTACATATTGGGGTTTTGTTAGGCGTCACGAATGGGCGAATTGCACAGCTTTCGGTTTATTTAGCGACAGCCCTGTGCTAGCCTTGGTGCCAACAAAATAAATGAAGCCGACCGGGAAAACCCGGCGGTGCGAGGCAGACAGAGGCAAAGATCGTGCAGATTCGGCGGACAGTTCCAGCCCGAATGGGCTTTTTCCTTACAGCACTGTTGTGGTTACTTGTTTTTGTGCCATTGCAGGCCATCGCAGCGCCCTACGCGGCGATGGTGATTGATGCGCGCACCGGCGAGGTTCTTCATTCGCGCAATGCCGATACGCGCCTTCACCCGGCCTCTCTGACCAAGATGATGACGCTGTACATTGCGTTCGAGGCTGTGCGTAACGGTGAAATCACGCTGGATACGCCGGTTCGGATCACCAGCAAGGCTGCTTCCGAGCCGCCTTCAAAACTGGGCCTGCGGACCGGACAAACCATCGCGTTTCGCTATCTGATCCGCGCAGCCGCAGTAAAATCGGCCAATGATGCGGCCACGGCCATCGGGATTACTCTCAGCGGGTCCGAGGCAGCCTTTGCCCGCCGCATGACGCGGACGGCCAAGGCGATGGGGATGAGCCGCACGACCTTCAAGAACGCGCATGGCTTGACCGAGTCGGGTCATTTGTCGACAGCCCGCGACATGACAACGCTGGGGCGCCATCTGCTTTATGATTATCCGCAGTACTATAACCTGTTTTCGCGTCAGTCGACGCATGCGGGCATTAAGACCGTGCCCAACACCAACCGCCGGTTGCTGGCTGCGTACAAAGGCGCGGACGGGATCAAAACCGGATACACACGGGCTGCGGGCTTCAACCTCGTTGCATCGGCCAAGCGCAAGGATGAACGGATCATTGCAACTGTCTTTGGCGGCAAGTCGGGCGCGTCGCGCAACGCCAAGGTGGCCGAACTGCTAGACATGGGTTTCCGCCGGGCTCCGTCGCGCGCGCCAATTCGCAAACCCGCACGTCCAGCCTATGCAGGAAACGCCGGGCTGGGCAGCGCTACGCAGGTCGCCAGCCTTGTAGGCGCGCCGGAAAAAAGCCTGCGACCGGTCCTTCGCCCAACCGCTGGTGGTGCGGTGCAGGTGGCAGGAACCGTCGCCGAAACAGCAGCCGAGAACGGAGAGCGTATTCAGGACGGGATAGCGGCAGCGATTGCGGCGGCAGATATCGCGCCGACCGCACCTCCTGTCGAAAATTCGGACACGCGTCCGGCGCTTCGCCCGGACAATCTGGTTTTGGCGTCGGCCGAACCTGCAAAGGAGCCAGAGCCCGAGCAGGAGGTCGTTACCCGCCTGTCTACGTCAGGTGGGCACCTTTGGGGCGTGAACGTGGGACGCTACACAACCCGGTATGAAGCTGAGAAGATTCTGTTGAAAACGGCGCTGTCGGAGATGACCACGCTGGAAGGCACTTTGCGCAAGGTGAACCAAAGCTCGCGCGGGTTTGACGCCACCTTTCAGGGCATGACCCGCGAACAGGCCGATCTGGCCTGCCGCCGCCTGCAGGCGCGCAATGTCACTTGTTTCATGATCGGGCCATCATAAGGCCCGGCATATTCTCTCCTGGATGGGTCTGGGCTGCGAGTTCCCCTCGCAGCCTTTTTTTCAGTCGAATACGTGGCCGTGTTCGTATTGTTCATCCTGACCGGCGGCGGCTGTCAGGGCGGCGACGTTGTCCTTGGTGAAGAACCCGTCATACTTGTGGCAGCGTTCGATATACTCGGTGATCAGCAATGTATTCTTCGAGTGTTTCGAGAAGATCTGTTTAAGGTTTGGGTCGTCTTTGCATTCGCCCACCACATGGGCCAGAAACGGTACGCCCTTGTCCTTGAGAGTGTTCACCACGAAATCGACGTTCTTTTCACCCGCGCCGTGATCGCCATCCAATATTTCGACGGCCATGTGATGCAGGCGGCGTCCGAAATTGCGGACAAAATCCTCGGTCGGCATCGGCAGCTTGGCAAATGAGTTCACGAATGAAGGTGTGTTGTTGGCTGTGAACACCTTGGCAGGCGATTTCTTGTCGTCATCGACATTGGCGTTCCGGTTCACGTTCGTAGACGAGTTCATGTCAAAGATGTTGTACGCCCCCCAGAAATAGTAGGGAACCATGGTCAGGAACTCGAGGATCGCATCTTCCCGCTCACCGGCCAAAACGCGGGTGGCGAGATGATCGAACCCCAGCATCAAGGGACCGATCTTGGTGTCTTCCGCAAAGGTCGCCGCTTCGTGCAGCCGCCGCTTCTCGGCGTCGCTCAGCAAGACGCGGTCGCCCAGGCCAAGGCTGTCGGGATCATTGAAATCATGTGAGGAATAGCCGACCCGGTTGCAGGTGAAATCCGACGGGGTGGTAAAGCGGAATCCATCCAGCGTGTAAAACGGGTTCTCGGTATCACCGCTATATTCAAATCGGATGTTCTGATCTTCCAGCGTTTTGCTCAGATCATTCAGGTCCGAGGCGGCGAATACCTCACCCACGTAGCGGGTTTGCGGTGTTTTGCGCGCCAGAGGGTACATGCGGTTGATGCGGGGTATGAAATCCTCGAACGTGTCGCTCAGCGGGGCCATGATGATCAGCGACGGATATTCGGGATGAGAGTGCATTACCGCGAATTTGTGCGTCGCCCCAAGATAGCTTGCCGAGTGGCGATACGGCGTCATCACGTAAAGTTCGACCATCGTGTCGAACAACGCATTCGGTTCGACCTGAATGACAATCGCCCGCATTGGTCCGACCTGATCAGCAATTCCGGAACTGGTCCGCCGCTCATAAATCTTTGGCAGATACTCAGCGAAAAATTCGGAATTCTTCTTGTCGCCTCGGGGTTGATACGACATCAGGTCGAAAGACATTTGTGTGCCTCCTTGCGAGAAAACAGGCTGCGACAGGATTGGCCGGACCAACCATCGCGAATTACGTTGTTTTTATTACAGTATTCAGAACATGCACTTGCGCACATGCTAGGGGCTGACCGGCAATCGGGCAACAGTAAGATATTGGGGGCAGATGGTTGCGAAGACCTGTCTATCTGGTGAATTTTGTGACCTCGACCCCGCCGTCAATCAGGTTCTGACGTACCGAGCGGGCGATCTGAACAGCGGTCGGTCCGTCGCCGTGCAAACAGATCGTGTCGATCGAAGTTTCCAGCCGCTTCCCGCTTTCGGTGATTATGGCACCTTCCCGGACCATGTTCAGAATACGGGGCCCGGCGATGTCGGCGTCGTGAATGACGGCACCGGGCAGGCTGCGGTCGACCAGGGTGCCATCATCGTTGTAAGCGCGATCGGCGAAGATCTCGCCCACCCAGTTGCAGCCCAGTTCGCGCACGGCTTCTTCCTGCCGGGTTACTGCCAGAACCATTATGATGATGTCCGGGTCCACGTCCAAGGCACCCTGATAGCAAGCCCGCGCCATGTCTAGATCGACCGAGCACATGTTGGCCAACGCGCCGTGTAGCTTCAGGTGGCGTACATGGGTCCCCACTGCTTTCGCCACCCCAATGGCGGCGCCCAATTGATACCGCACCAGATTGCGCAGGCTGGCATGCGGCACTTTCATGTTGCGCCGTCCGAAGCCCTGAAGGTCCGGGAAGCCGGGATGAGCGCCAATGCCGACGTCATTTTCAGCGGCAGTGGCCATTGCTTTCGCCATCACATCCGGATCGCCCGCGTGAAAGCCGCAGGCTATATTGGCCGAGGTGATGATCTTTAGAAGGTTCTCGTCGTCCCCCATTTTCCAGGGCCCAAAGCTTTCACCCATATCGGCATTCAGATCGACGCGGGGCATCGGCATATCTCCTTAGTCGGTGGCAGAGACTACTCCGCCGATCAATTGATAAGACAACAGGTCGGCGATGTCATGCGGATCGCGCACAAGTGCCTCGACACGGCCCGGCAGGCGCGCAAGTTCAGATTGGTAAGCGGCATGCAGGTTCAGGGCCTCGTCCATGGTGACAAACGAAAACCGAATCTTTCCACCCGCCGGGGTCTGCGCAGCGCGCGGCAAATCGCATGGTAGAACGGTAGCGATACGCGGGTAACCTCCGGTGGTCTGGCACTCGGGCAGCAGAATGAACGGGTTTCCAGTGCCGGTCATCTGGATGTCGCCGGGCGTAATGACCTCGGACAGAATATTGAGCTGGCCTATGGCGGCAAAGCCGTCGCCATCACTCTCCAGTTGCATGCCCATCCGATTCGCCCGCGCGCCCCGCCGGAACTCGGTGGCGGCAAAGCGATCAAGGGTTGCATTGTCAAAGAGAGGGGTCTGAAAACTTCTGACAACGCGCAGTACGCCACCCGAAAACCGATCATCGGGGCGCAGTTTCATCCCAGTATTGCCGTTGTCAGATCCAGCGAGCAAAACATCGCCAGGCTGCAATGGTTGCCCGATCCTGGCGGTCAGGTGGGTCGAGTGGGACCCAAGAAAAACCTCGGCATCAACGCCACCACCCAGATGCAGGTAGCCATAGTTGCCTTGAAGCGCCGCCCCGATCACCAATCGCTGCCCGGTCTCCAAACTGTGCGAGGCGTGCCACGCGACGGCGCTGCCATCAATGCTGGCCTGCATCGGTGCACCGGTCAAAGCGATGCGAATGGTCCGGGTGGCTTCGAACTCTCCTCCGGTCCCCGCCAATTCCAAAGCTGCACATTCCGGGCCTTGCCCCAACAGGGCCGCGCCTTCGTGCAATGCAAGAGTATCGGCGGCTCCTGACCTTGAAAGACCTTGATCCAGATAGCCAGAGCGTCCCTGATCCTGGAGCGTGCAAGACGGGCCAATGCGATGGACGATCAGACTCATCAGACAATCTCCTGACAGGTCGCGCCACCTGTGCCGTCACTGTTTGTTGCCTGAATATGTTCCAACTCATCTCGCGAGACGGGTTCGAATTGCATTTCGTCCCCAGGATTCAATGCAAAGCACGGATCGCTCTCGGGCCGGAAACAGCGAAATGCGGTCTGCCCCACATGCCGCCATCCGGTCGGAGTTGGGCCGGAGAACAGCACGAACTGCGAGATTGCCAGAACCAAAGCTCCTTCTGGCACCATCGGGTTCAAATCCTTCAGTCTGGGAATATTGAACTCCGGGCCCAATGGCCCGAGATATGGCTGCCCCGGTGCAAAGCCAATTGTCAGCACACGAACCCGGGACAAGCCAAGCCGATGAATCGCTTCACTTGCTGTCAGCCCGGCCGCCCTGGCGGCGTCCTCCAGCTGGGGTGCCAGTTCCGTGCCAAATACCGTTGGCACTCGCCACAGCTTGCGGCCCGAAGGCAAAGCAGCGTTGTACCAGTCGCGCTGTTTCAGAAGCGCTTGGACGCGACCCTCCAACTCACGATAGTGCAGGCGTGACGGATCGAACCGGATGTAGACCGATGCAAGAGAGGTCGATGTTTCGCACACACCTTCCCAGTTCCGGTTTTCAACTTCTGTCCGAAACGCCAGCGCTGCACGATTTGACCGTTCTGTCATGGTATCGGCGTAGGTCACCAAGATACCGTCAAGACCGACGGTCCGAACCATTGGGAAAGGATCAACGGTATTCATGTTTTGCCATAGCCGGTACAGTTTCAGTCGCCCGGGAACCTGACCGCATCTGACGTACGGGCGCAAGTGTTTGGCTGGATGTATCTCCGGTTATCGACTGCGGACAAACGGGTGGGGGAAATCGATCCTCAAGGTGCCTTGTTGTGTGAATCGTATCGCCAAACTTGGCGATTCAGACCCGGATAGCCCGGCGACTCGCCCAATCCGAGTCGTGGCTTCTTGTGTAGCGTATCCACGTAGCCTCTATATATTGTGTGCGGGTGCTGGTCCCCGTACGATTCCAACAAAGGGTTCCGCCTGCTAACCGTGATGAGGGTATGGATTCTAGGGCAGTATGGCATGTTATGATATTGATATTATTTCAGAAAATCGATCTTCGCAAAAAATTTCCGCAGAACGTGTTTTTTCGCTTGCGGCTGATAAGTGTTATGCTTAGAACCCCCTTCACCGGCGCTGCTGAGGCGGTGCTGACGGGTCGGGGAGACGGCCTGACGGACTGGAAAGACGGTTGAGACGCTCGGGAGAGACCG
>NZ_JBQFRB010000006.1:0-288585 GCF_056537185.1 Ruegeria sp. CG4
CAACTTCTCCTTCAACTCGCAGCCACTCGTGCTCTTCAGAATAATACGTCGACATTCCTGTTCTCTCCTGACTTCAACGCTTGTAGTTTTGTTTGACGAAAGGCGTGGCCACGATCTCGGCCGGTTGCGCCTTGCCCCGAATGATCAGGTTCACCTTCTCGCCCGGCTCGCCGTGGCCTGCGGACACATAGCCCATCGCGACCGGGCCGCCGATGGTCGGACCAAAGCCGCCCGAAGTGATCTGCCCGATGGTATTTCCTTCGGCACATTGGATCTCGACGCCCTGACGCGCGGGGGCACGACCGGAGGGCAGAATGCCGACCAGTTTGCGCGCGGCGCCCTCTGCCAGTTCCCGTTGAACACGCTCAGCGCCAGGGAATCCGCCTTCTTCCTTGCGGCGCTTTTGAATGGCCCAGACCAGCGAAGCCTCGATCGGCGAGGTGGTCTGATCGATGTCGTTCCCATAGAGGCACAGACCGGCTTCGAGCCGCAGACTGTCGCGCGCGCCCAGACCGGCCGCTTCGCAGTCTTCGTGCGCCAGAAACGCCTTGCTGATCTCGATGGCCTTGTCCTCGGGGATCGAGATTTCGTAACCGTCCTCGCCGGTATAGCCCAGACGCGAGATACGGCATTCGACGCCGTTGATCGGGGCCATTGTGGTTTCCATGAACTTCAAATCGCGCGCCGCAGGGCAAAGCGCGCCCACCACGTCCTCGGCCTTCGGGCCCTGAACAGCGACCAGAGCACGGTCGAAAATCTCGGTGACTTCGACCCCTTCCAGATGCTCTTTCATGTGCGGGATGTCCTGATGGCGCAGGGCTGCGTTGACCACGACAAAGAAATAGTCACCCGCGTTGGACACGATCAGGTCGTCCATGATCCCGCCTTCCGCGTTGGTGAAAAACCCGTAACGTGCCTTGCCGGGCTTCAGAGTGGCATAGGCCTGAGGGCAGATGGCTTCCAGCTTCTCGCCCACGTTCTCGCCACGCAGGATCACCTGACCCATGTGGCTGACGTCGAACAGCGCGGCTTTTTCTCGGCACTGAACATGTTCACCCATGATACCCAGCGGATACTGAACGGGCATTTCCCATCCGGCAAAATCCACCATCTTTCCGCCCAGTTCGACATGCAGGTCGTATAGCGGCGTACGCTTCGGTTCGGTCATCTTCTCAACCTTTCAATCAGCGGGACTGGTCGCGAACGACCATAACGGTGCAATGCGCATTGCGCACGACACGAGCCAGGTTCGGACCGATTTCATAATTCGGGAAATCGCCTTTGGTCGACGCCATGACGATCAGATCGAAGCCCTCCTTGTGGGCGAGCTTCAGTATTTCGCGGTAGACGCTGCCTTCCTCGACATGCACGGGCACGTCAGAGGCATTGCCGTGATCCAGAATGGCCTGAACCTTGCCCCGCACGTGGTCTTTTGCGCCCGCGCCATAGTTGGCTGGCAGGTTCGGCAGCTGGATGATCTCGGGGATGACAGCGATCGCGTGCAGCTCGGCACCGTAGAATTTTGCCTGTTCCAACGCGACCGGCAAAGCCAGCTTCCATGAGTGGTCGTCGGTGTGATCAATTGGCAGCAGGATTTTCGTGGCCATCACGTCTCTCCTCGAGATAGGGAATTCTGTTTCGAAGGTGGAGGGCCGGGACGGCCCCCCGTTTTTTCTGTTCGAATTACTCGGCAGGAGTGTTGCCGGGTTCTTCCGATTGGCCGCCCGAGGCGAAGAACTCTTTCGTCAGTTTGAAGACGATCGGGCTCAGCAGGGCCAGGGCGATCAGGTTCGGAATGGCCATCATGGCGTTCAGCGTGTCCGCCAGCAGCCAGATGAAGCCCAGATCTGCTGTTGCGCCGAAGTAGATCATGACAATCCACAAGACGCGGTAGGGGATCAGCGATTTGACGCCCAGCAGGAACTCGACGCATTTCTCACCGTAGAAGGACCAGCCCAGGATGGTGGTGAATGCAAAGATCGACAGAGCGATGGCGATCAGATACCCACCAATACCCGGCAGGGACAGTTCGAACGCTGCCGAGGTCAGTGCCGCACCGGATTCACCCGATGTCCATGCACCCGACGAGATGATCGCCAGACCGGTGATCGAGCAGACGATGATAGTGTCGATGAACGTACCCAACATCGCGATCAGGCCCTGGTTGACCGGACCTTTGGTCTCGGCTGCGGCGTGTGCGATCGGAGCCGAACCCAAACCGGCTTCGTTCGAGAAGACACCGCGCGCCACACCAAACCGGATGGCGGCCCAGACGGCTGCACCGGCGAAACCACCTTCGGCGGCCGACGGGGTGAAGGCGTAGGTAAAGACCAGCGACAGGGCGTGACCGATGTTGCCGATGTTGATCAGCAGAACCAGCAGGCCCGCGACGATGTAGGCAATCGCCATGAACGGAACCAGTTTACCGGCAACCGCACCAATGCGGGTAATACCACCCAGGATCACGGCTGCGGTCAGAACCATCAGGACCACGCCGGTAACCGAAGTGTTGAAGCCGAAGTTCGCTTCCAGAACCTGCGCCACACCGTTGGCCTGCACACCGTTACCGATGCCGAAAGCGGCAATTGCGCCGAACAGGGCAAACGCCCAGCCCAGCCAGTGCCAGTTCGCGCTGAGACCGTTTTTGATGTAGTACATCGGGCCGCCGACGAAGTTGCCCAGTTCGTCCTGCTCGCGATATTTCACGGCGCAGACGGCTTCGGCATATTTGGTGGCCATGCCCACCAGGGCGGTCATCCACATCCAGAACAAGGCGCCCGGACCGCCCAGGAAGACAGCAGTGGCCACACCGGCGATGTTGCCGGTACCGATGGTCGCCGACAGCGAAGTCATCAGCGCGTTGAACGGGCTGATCTGCCCTTCGCCCTGACCCTCACGGCCTTTGAACAGCAGGCTGAAGCCCGTGCCAATGCGCAGAATCGGCATGAATTTCAGCCCGACCTGCAGGAAGAAGCCGACGCCAAGGATGAGAACCAGCATCAGCGGCCCCCACACGACGCCGTTTATGGCTCCTACGATTGAATTTAACGCTTCCATGGTTTCCCTCCCATTTGCGTCAGGTTTATGCTCCGTTGGCGACAGCCCGCTGGCGGGCCTGCTTAAGAGCAGCGAAATCTTCGTCCGCGTGGAACGACGACCGGGTCAGCGGTGTTGCCGACACGTGCAGAAAGCCCTTGGAGCGGGCAATTTGTTCTAGCTTTTCAAACTCTTCCGGTGACCAAAACCGGTCAATCGGATGGTGTTTCGGGGTCGGTTGCAGATATTGTCCGACGGTTAGAAAATCGACATTGGCAGCGCGCAGATCGTCCATCACCTGACGCACATCGTTAAGCGTTTCGCCCAACCCTACCATAAGTCCCGATTTTGTGAAGATTTTCGGGTTGGCCCGTTTGGCATCGTCCAGAAGCCGCAAAGAGGCATAATAACGGGCACCCGGCCGCACAGTCGGGTACAAATGCGGCACGGTTTCCAGATTATGGTTAAACACATCCGGCGCCGCTTCGAAGACGACATCTGCGGCTTTGCCCTTGCCCAGGAAATCAGGCGTCAGAACCTCGATTGTTGTTCCGGGGTTCTGGTGACGCACGGCGCGGATCGTTTGCGCGATATGCTTGGCCCCACCGTCTTCCAGATCGTCGCGATCCACGGAAGTGATCACCACATGGCGCAGACCCAGCTTTTTGACCGCCGCCGCGACCCGGCCAGGTTCGAACGCATCCAGAGCGTCAGGACGGCCCGTCGCCACGTTACAGAAGGAACAGCCGCGGGTGCAGACCTCGCCCATGATCATCATGGTTGCGTGGCGTTTGGACCAGCACTCCCCGATGTTGGGGCAGGCGGCTTCTTCGCACACGGTCGCCAGATCGTGCTCGCGCATCAGGCGGCGGGTTTCGTAATACTCGGATCCTTCGATCTTTTTCTTACGTATCCACTTCGGTTTGCGCGGTATGACACTGTCGGCCTTTTTGGCCTTTTCCGGGTGGCGTGGGCGAAGCTGGATGGTCATCTGGCTGCTCCGGTTCAGGCGTGGATTGCGCGGCCCATGGCGTCAAGGCAGGCTTCCTTGACAGCCTCGCCCATCGCCGGGTGCGCGTGGCAGGTTGCGGCGACCTCGGCGACGGTTGCGCCTTTGGTCATGGCCAGCACCAGTTCGGCGATCAGGTCACCGCCATGCGCCCCGCAGATATGGCCCCCCAGTATCTTGCCATCAGCGTCGGCCAGAACCTTGACCGCGCCGTCTGTTTCTCCGGTCGATCGGGCACGGGAATTGGCCATGAAGGCAAATTTTCCGACCGAATACTCCGATCCGGTCTCTTTCAGCGCTTCTTCGGTCAGACCAACGGACGCAACCTCGGGGTCGGTGTAAACCACGCCGGGTACCGTGTTGTAATCCACATGCCCGGCCAACCCGGCCAGCATCTCGACGCAGGCAACACCGTCTTCCTCTGCCTTGTGCGCCAGCATCGGGCCGGGCACGCAGTCACCGATGGCGTAGATGCCGGGTACCGATGTCTGGAATGTGCTGTCGACTTCGACAAAACCACGCTGGTTCAAAGCAACACCCAGTTCTTCCAGCCCGAGACCCCGGGTAACGGGACGGCGACCGACGGCGATCAGAACCTTGTCGGCTTCCATCACTTCTTCCTTGTCCTTGCCGACGCGGTCCATGGTCAGGGTCAGGCCTGAACCGGTTTTATCAACCGACTTCAGGGCGCGACCCAGTTGGAACTTCAGCCCGCGCTTGGACAAGGCCCGCTGCGCCAGCTTGGCGATCTCGCCGTCAATGCCCGGCAGCACGCGGTCCAGATATTCGACAACAGTGACCTTGGCGCCCAGGCGCGCCCAGACCTGCCCCAGTTCCAGACCGATTACACCCGCACCGATTACGACCAGATGCTCGGGTACGCTCTCCAGCGCGATCGCACCGGTCGAACTCAGGATATCCTGCTCATCAATTTTGATACCCGGCAGCGAGGTCGGCTCGGACCCGGTGGCGATCAGGATGTTTTTGGCTTTATGAACCGCGTCGCCGACCTTGACCTGACCTGCGGCAGGGATGCTGGCCCAGCCTTCGATCAGATCGACACCGTTCTTCTTGAACAGAAACGCGATGCCCTTGGTCAGATCACCTACGATCTTGTCCTTGCGCTCCATCATCGCGCCAACGTCGATGCTGGCCCCCTCGACTGCAATGCCATGGGAGGAGAGATGGGAGAGTTCGGCATATTTGGCCGAGGAGGTCAGCAAGGCTTTGGAGGGAATGCACCCCACATTCAGACAGGTTCCGCCCAGTGCCCCGCGTCCTTCCACGCAGGCCACTTTCAGACCCAGCTGAGCTGCGCGGATCGCGGCGACATAGCCGCCGGGTCCGCCACCGACAACGATTAGATCGTAGGTATTCATGGGCTTGCTCTCAGTAGATCGGGTAGCTCGCGCACAGGGCGCGGACTTGTTCGCGGGTAGCCTTCTCGACGGTCTCATCCCCATCCGGCGACTGTGCAAGCGCATCCAGAACGTCGCCGATCAGATGGCCGATCTTCTTAAACTCTTCGGGACCGAAGCCACGGCTGCATCCGGCGGCGGTGCCCAGGCGGACTCCGCTTGTGACCGTCGGCTTTTCCGAGTCTCCGGGTACGCTGTTCTTGTTGCAGGTGAACCCGGCGCGCTCCAGCGCCGCCTCGGCCGCGTTGCCCTTCACCCCGATGGGTCGAAGATCGACCAACATCAGATGGTTGTCCGTGCCACCCGAAACGATGTCACAGCCGCGCGACATCATCACATTGGACAATGCCTCGGCGCTGTCGACGACGCGTTGCATGTATTCCTTGAATTCCGGCTTCTGAGCTTCGCCAAACGCGACTGCTTTGCCTGCGATGACGTGCATCAGCGGGCCACCCTGAAGGCCGGGGAACACAGCGGAATTGATCTTCTTCGCCAGCGCTTCATCATTGGTCAGGATGATGCCGCCGCGCGGACCGCGCAGCGTTTTATGGGTTGTCGACGTCACGACATGCGCGTGTCCGACAGGCGAAGGGTGCAGACCTGTCGCGACCAGACCCGCGATATGGGCCATGTCGGCCAACAGCCACGCCCCGACTTCGTCGGCGATTTCACGGAACCGGGCAAAGTCGATCTTGCGCGAATAGGCCGACGCGCCCGCGATGATCAGCTTGGGTTTCTCTGCGCGCGCCAATTCGGCGACCTGATCGTAGTCAATCAGACCCGCGTCGGTCAGACCGTACTGAACCGGGCGAAACCATTTGCCCGACTGCGCAGGTTTCGCGCCGTGAGTAAGGTGGCCACCAGCATCCAGCGACATGCCCAGGATCGTGTCGCCCGGGCTCAGCAACGCCAGCTTGACGGCACCATTGGCCTGCGCGCCGGAATGCGGCTGCACATTGGCAAATCCGCAGCCGAAAATCGACTTCAGCCGTTCGATGGCTTCAATCTCGACCTCATCCACATATTCGCATCCGCCATAGTAGCGACGACCGGGATAGCCTTCGGCATATTTGTTGGTCAGTACTGAACCCTGCGCTTCGATTACGGCCTGCGAGACAATGTTCTCGGACGCGATAAGCTCAATTTGTTCAGCCTGACGGGAAGCTTCACGCGAAATCGACGCCGCAATAACCGGGTCGGATGCTGCAAGAGACGTTCTGAACATGATTTCCTCCTCCGAAATCCGAATCCTTAACAGGGGATTTTGTTTCCTATAGTGGAGAACGGATGCTTGAGGCAACATTTTTTTCCGATTTGTTATGTTGAGGGCTAATCGGGAACTATGTATCCTTGCTTAAAGTGGGGGGATTCAATATGTCAGACGATTTACAGCCTGATGGCGCGGGACTTCAGGACCAGGACGATGGAGCTGCTCTGGGTCGCTCGATCCGGGATGCACGCCGTGAAAAGGGCTGGACGTTGGAAGAGGCCGGCAGGGCCGCCGGCATTGGTCGCTCGACGCTTTCAAAGATTGAAAACAACCAGACCCGACCCAGTTTCGATATTGTTCGCCGGTTGACTCAGGCGCTGGATATGAACCCGCCGCAGCTGTTCCTGCAATCCGGTCAGACGGGGGTCGCCGGGCGGCGTGACTTCACCCCAAAAGGGACGGGCGAGATCAGGCATACCGCCACCTACATGCACGAGTTGCTGTGCCCGGAACTGACCAGCAAGCGCATGCTACCCTATGTAGCGACAATCAAGGCGCGTGACATATCCGAATTCGACAACTGGATCCGGCATTCCGGGGAAGAGTTCATGTATGTCCTGAAGGGCGAGTTGATCTTTGTTTCGGAGCATTATCGCCCGCTGCCGATGAAGGCGGGGGACTCGCTTTATTATGACAGCAGCATGGGCCATGGATGCGTATCCACCAGCGAGGAAGACGCGCAGGTTCTGTGGGTGTCACTGGAATAGTCCCGCTTTAGACCAGGGCGGTTGAAAACCATGGGAAACGGCTAAGCAGAACCAGGATTGCTGCAACAGCCAGCAAGAAGGGCCAGAGCGATCGCAAAATGCGACCCGGTGAGACCCCGCTCATGGAAGATGCGATGTAAAGCCCGACACCCACCGGTGGCGTCAGCAGGCCCAGAACTAGGTTCAGGCACATGACGACGCCGAACTGATAGGGGCTGATGTCGTAGTCGTTCATTGCGATGGGCAGCAGGATGGGGGTGATCAGAATGACGGCCGCGATGCCATCGATCAACATTCCGACCCCCAGCAGGATCAGGTTGACGATCAGCAGGAACAGGAATGGATCATCTGTAATGGAGGTGATCAGGACCGCCAGCTTCTGCGGCAGTGCCTCATAGATGATCACCCAGCCGAAAACACTTGCGGCCGAAATCATGAAGATGATCATAGACGCGTTGATTGCCGTGCGCCGGAACATCTGGGGCAGCGCCTTGGGCTTAAGCTCTCCGTAGATCAGCCAGCCAATCAGGAACGCGATCAGCGACGCAATGGCGGCGGATTCCGTGGGCGTGGCGATACCGAAAAGAACACCCCCGATAATGGCCATGGGGATCAATACCGCCGGTAAACAGGCAAGCAGGGCCGAAATCGATTCCTGCCGCGTAAACCAGGCGCCTTTGGGAAATCCCTGCGCGAAACCGATCAGGGCGATCACCACGGCAAACGAGATCGACAGCAACAGTCCGGGCAGGATGCCGGCAAGAAACATGTCACCGATGGGGATCTGCGCCAGAACGCCAAAGATCACGAACATCATGGATGGTGGAATGACCGGTGCCAGCAATCCCCCAGCGGCTGTGGTGGCAGCGGCAAAGCCCTTGTCATAGCCTTCCTGCTCCATCTCAGGCGTCATGGCCCGCGCCATGACGGCAATCTGCGCCGTGGCCGATCCGATGATGGCGGCCATGAACATGTTGGCCAGCAGGTTGATATAGGCCAGCCCGCCGCGAAAGCCGCCGACAAAGACCCGGGCGGCATCGATAAGCCGTCGGGTCATGCCACCTTCGTTCATCATCTCGCCGGTCAGCATGAAAAGGGGGATGGCCAGAAGCCCATAGTTCTCGAGGCCCGAGAACATCTTCTGGGCAAAGCTGTCATACAAAACGGTGTTGCCGCTTTCCCAGATGTACCAGATCGCGGTCAGCGACAGGACCAGCGCAACTGGAACCGCGATCAGCAGCTTGAAGGCAAAAATCAGAGGCGTCATGCATTGCCCTCGGGTTGAGGGACACGGGGGCCGGTCAGATTTGAAATGCTGTGCAGCGTTGCCCCCAGCGCAAACAGCCACATGACCATCCAGACCAGGTATTTCGGAACGCCCAGCGTTGTTGTCGGTTCCGCGTAGATGAAGTTGAAGGTCGCACCCTGAAACTGCTTGGTGTCAAACCCATGCCGCGCCAGTTCCAGCGGTGAATACCAGCGCCAACAGAACCAGATCATGAACAGGGCAAAGATCAGAACGATCAGGTCAACAAGCCGTGCCGTCAGATCACGCAGCAAAGGGGGCAGGGAGTCTGTCAGGATCGTGACGGCCACCGCGTGACCATAGTGCAGCGCCGCGGATGCGCCGAGAAAGGTCATCCAGGCCATGGCATAGATCGCCAGTTCATCCACCCAGAACAGAGCGGACCCCAGGCTGCGTGTCACGACGTTCAGCAGGATCAGAACCGATATCGCGGCGGCCAGAAAAGACGCGAGCCACAGTTCAGCACGCGCCCATGCTGCAGAAATCCGCCGGATCATTGCGCTCACTCCTCAAAACAAGGGGCGCAAATCACCTGCGCCCCAATTGCATGAGTACCGTATTAGTTGGCGGTTTCCGCAGCAACCTGTCGCAATTGATCCAGCGCACCTGATTTCCCGGCCCAGGTCTGGTTCCATTGATCAATGGCATCACCAAAGAATGAGCTGTCTACCTGAACATAGGTTTTGCCGGTGCCTTTCACCTGATCCAGCCATTCCTGTTCCTTGGCAACATAGGTGTCGATGGTACTGTCCACGTGACGGGCCATCAGTTCACCGATCATGGTGCGGTCTTCTTCGGACAGACCGGCCCAGACCTTGGCCGACACAAGACCAACCATCGGGAACATCATGTGGTCCGACTGCACGACGGTGTCGGCATGTTCGTAATATTTCAGAACCCAGATCAGTTCTGCGTCCATGTCGATGGCATCGACCTGACCGTTGGCCAGCGCATCGTAAACGGCGGGCAGGGGCATCGGGGTCGGGGCCGCACCAACGGCGTTGTAGAAGTCGAGAATAGGCTCGAACGGAGTGATCCGCAGTTTGAGACCGGCCAGGTCCTCTGCCGAGTTCACGTCGCCCCGGGCAACGATCTGGCGCAGGCCGGCCATGCCGTACCCGGTGCCGACGACACCGACCTCGGCAGGAAGTTGATCCAGCATGCTACGCGCGCCGTCGCTGCGCAGGATACGACCGGCATGACCGATATCGCTGGCCAGATACGGGGCATAGAACGCGCCGAAATCCTTGGCGCGGTTGGACACTTCGGCCACTGTCATGAACGCCATGTCCAAAGCACCTGTTTGCAGCTGCTGCAGCATCTCGGCTTCGTTGCCCAACTGACGCGCCGGAAAAACTGTCACGCTATGCGCGCCACCGCTGGCTTCCGACAAGTCTGCGCCAAATGCCTCGGCCGCCTTCGTCCAGATATGCGGCGGTGGCGTGATCAGACCCAGGCGGAACTCATCCGCCAGCGCAATCGTTGCGGAAAAGGAAGCCACAACCGCAGCAGTCGCGCCGCAAAGGGCTTTGTGAAGGTAGTTCATTGTATTCTCCCTGTTTTGTTCCGGTTCGGCTCAGAGCTGGACCCAGTCCGCAGGCGGCTTACCCTTTCCGGGATGCAGCGTTCCGCAGTTCGGACAAGTTCGAGCTTCGGTACTGTTATGGAAAGCATCGTAAATCTTTGGCAGTGCGGTGACGATCCCTTCGGGGCCATCAAGCGCAACTTCTTCGCGATGCACAAGGCCTTCGCAGTTAAAGCAAAACCATTCGAACCCTTCTTTCATCCCCGGCTGACGTTGGGCTTCGACCACGATGCCGATCGATCCTTCCTGTGGGCGCTGCGGCGCGTGACGCACATGAGGCGGCAACAGGAAAACCTCGCCTTCACGCACCGGCACATCGTAGATTTTGCCGCCGTCGGCGATCTTCAGCATCATGTCGCCCTTTTGCTGAAAGAACCATTCTTCGACCGGATCATCGTGAAAATCGACACGTGTATTGGGGCCGCCAACAACCATGACAATCATGTCGCCTTCCTTGTGCAGCAACTGATTGCCAACCGGAGGGCGCAGTTTGTCAGCGTTGTCTTCCACCCATTTCTGGAAATTGAAGGGTTTCAGCGTCGGGTGTTGTCCCATGTGCTTTCTCCTGCCTGACCGGTGCTTGGGGCACAGCAACACTATATCGTGCCGTCAAAAAGCCTAGGACAAGCCGTATGAAAGAAATATTTGTTTCTGGGAATGTCGGTATCCATTAACCTGATATCAGATTGATCAAAGCTGAAGGCCGCAATCCTCGAACGCGGCGCTTGCGGCGGCTTTTTCGGCCTCGGTCAGTTCCAGCATGGGATGGCGTACGCGCCCTCCGACCTGTCCAAGCAGTTCCTGCCAGTATTTTCCGTGGGCTGTCGGCTTGCCACCGGGCTTGGTGCGTTTGATCGCAGCACGGACCGGATCGAGACTGTCGCGCACGCGCCGGGCCTGGTCGAGCTTTCCGGCAAAAGCCAGTTCGGTGTATTCGTGCATACGCAAGTCGTTCGCCGTCTGGATTTGGTAGGGCGGCGAGGAACACAGGTAAAGCTGCCAGCCCAGCTCCTCGATATTGTCCAGCCAGTCGTCTTCCAGAGACGTGGACACCAGGATCTTGTCACCCACCATCCGCGTCAGTTTTGCATACATGTCCCGGGGGACCGAGTATTTGATGGCCATGATGTTGGGCAGCTCCGCAATACGCGCACAAGTTTCGGGCTGCATCAGATACCCGCTGTCGGGATGGCTCCACATGGCGATGCCGATATCCAGGCGGTCGCAGATATACTCGTAGTAATTGTACAAAACCTCGTCGCGGTCGTGACAAAAGCTGAGCATCGGGGCGTGGACCACCACATAATCCGCACCGCAGTCCTGAGCATGCCGTCCAAGCTCCAGCACGGTGTCCACGTTCTGATCCGAGATCGACATGATCGTCCCGGCCTTGTCCCCGCATTCCTCGGCGGCGATGGTCATGTTGCGTTTGCGTTCGTCCAGCGACATCGACCAGAACTCACCCTGTTTGCCTGCGATGAACAGGCCCTGAATTTGCAGATCGTCGATCCAGTGCCGAATGTTCCGGCGCAATCCGGCCTCGTTCAGGCTGAGGTCTTCGTTGAACGGGTTCAACGCGGCTGCCCAAATCCCCCGCATGGTTTCGCGCGAATAGGCTTTGGCGTCGTGTTTGGCATATTTCATGGGCAGGAAGTCCGAAGGTCAGATGTTAGATCGCTAGCGTGCAAACACTCTGGTTCCGTCAAACGCACAAAGCCAAGCGCATAGGGCGGATCTGGATATTAAATATTTCGATAACAGAGAGCCTGCAGTTTCGGATAGGTTAAGGCTGCATCTGGAGGCTCTATGAAAATCGGCATTATCGGCGAAGGCGCTATCGGGCGTTACGTGGCACAGCACTTGCTTGAAAAAGGCGAAGGGCCTGATGCCATATTGGTTTCACCCGGACGGCGACTTGACGGAAAGGAGGCCGGTCCATCCCGTGTTACCTGCGTCTCAGACCTGCCCGGCGGGATCGATCTGATGGTCGATTGCGCGGGCCATGCGGGCCTGAAAGCACACGGAGCCGCCATTCTGGAACGGGGCATCGACCTGGTAACACTGTCAGTCGGCGCATTGGCTGACCCTGATCTTGAACAGGCGCTGGCATTGGCGGCGCGTAACGGTCATTCGCATTTGCGCCTTGCCAGCGGGGCAATCGGCGCACTGGATTGCCTATCCGCCGCAAGGGTAGGGGGGCTGACCGAGGTCATCTATCGCGGCAGCAAGCCCCCGGCAGGATGGCGTGGTTCAGCTGCAGAAGAACAATTGAAGCTGGATCAGCTGAATTCAGCGGCGATACATTTTTCCGGAACTGCCCGGCAAGCAGCCGTGGCCTATCCAAAGAACGCCAACGTGGCAGCGGCCATAGCGTTGGCGGGACTAGGATTTGACGAGACAAGGGTTGAACTGATCGCCGATCCGGCTGTTAATGCCAATATCCACGAAATCGAGGCGCGCGGCAGTTTTGGCACCTTCACATTCAGGATCGAAGGAAAGGCGCTGCCGGACAACCCGCGCAGTTCGGCTCTGGCTGCCATGAGCGCGATTGCCGCCATCGAAAGACAGCCCGCAGCGATCAGTATCTGAGGGGCCTTCATGGTCGCACATCATACCCGTATCGTTGAGCGCGCGCTGACGCGGTTGAAGCTGCGCCAGTTGCGTCTGCTGGTTGCGGTCGGCCAGCACGGCAGCATCCAGAATGCCGCGCGCGATCTGGGCATTTCGCAGCCTGCCGCCACCAAGATGATTCAGGACCTGGAGCTGGATTTCGAGGTCAAGCTTTTCGAGCGGACCAATCGCGGCGTTGTGCCCACGGTGTTTGGTGAAGCACTGATCCGCCATGGCAAGCTGATCTTCGCGCAGGTCTCAAATGCTGCTCAGGAATTGGATGATCTGAACGAAGGCAACAGCGGCCGGGTTGTGGTGGGAACCCTGCTGGCGGCGTCACCAACCTTGCTGCCACGCGCTGTCGAACGGCTGCTGAAAGACCGCCCGAAAGTCGCGGTCAAAATTGTCGAGGGGACAAACGAAGTGCTGATGCCTGCGCTTTTGTCGGGCGAGATCGACATGGTTGTCGGTCGTCTGCCAAGTCATCGCCACCGGGCACGGATCACGCAGGAAAAGTTCTTTGATGAACGAGTATTGGCCGTGACGGGAACGCAGCATCCTTTGATCGGCAGGCCGAATATCACTTTCGAAGAACTCAGACGCTTTGGCTGGATACTTCCGCCGGTCGAAACCACTCTGCGCCGCCAGACCGACCAGTACTTCGTGCGACAGGATCAGTACCAGCCGGGTGTTTCAATTGAATCAGTTTCCTATCTTGCCAACAGGTCCCTGTTGCGATCTCACGATTTCGTCGGGCTGATGCCGGCCCATGTCGCCTCGTTGGATATCGACCGTGGTCTGCTGGCCTGCCTGGATTGGGCTGTCCCATTTGGTGCGGGCCCTGTTGGCGTGTCTCACAGAGGGGAAAGCAGCCTGTCCCCGGCAAGCAGCACATTTCTGGATGCCCTGCGCGCGGCAGCAGGTGACATCTGAACCATCCCTGCAGATATCACGCAATCGGATATCAGTATTTCTTCAATTCAGTTGAGGTGATGCCAGCGGAAATGAGACCCTGAAGCTGAATTGCAACCTGCGAGGGCGCCATGAGCACTTATCCGGACCTGAAACTCTATATCGGCGGTGAGTGGCGCAAGGCAGCAGACGACATTCCCGTGTTGAACCCTGCGACGGAAGAGGAAATCGGCAGGCTTCCCAAAGCGGGCAGGTCCGATCTGGATGACGCGCTGGTTGCGGCCGAAGCGGGGTTTCGCGTTTGGCGTCGCACGGCCCCACGCGACCGTGCGGACATCATGATCAAGGCTGCGGCGCTGATGCGCGACCGCCAGGAGGAGATTGCCCGCTCAATCACTGCCGAGCATGGAAAGCCGCTGGCACAGGCCCGGCTTGAGGTGATCCGCGGCTGCGAGTTTTTCGAATGGGACGCGGGCGAGGCCATGCGTACCTATGGCCGCGTCATCCCCTCGGCGCCCGGTGTTCGATATGTTGTGCATCACCAACCCATCGGGGTGGTTCTTGGCCTGTCGCCCTGGAATTTCCCGATGAGCCAGCCGGCACGCAAGATTGCAGGCGCGCTGGCATCGGGGTGTTCGATCATCCTGAAAGCGGCTGAGGAAACTCCGGCAGGTGCCATGCATATCGCGCGCGCCTTCCACGACGCCGGCTTGCCACCGGGTGTCCTGAACCTTGTCTTTGGTGAACCTGCGGAGATATCAAGCCATCTTATCCGGCAGGATCCTGTACGGCTTGTCGCCTTTACCGGGTCAACAGCGGTCGGGCGCCACCTGACGACGCTCGCCTCGGAGAACATGACGCGCGTCCTGATGGAGCTGGGCGGGCATGCACCAGTCATCGTATGTGAAGATACAGACGTTGAAAAAGCCGCAATTAGCGGAGCGGTCCGAAAATACAGGAATGCAGGGCAGGTCTGCACCTCGCCAACCCGGTTTTTTGTGCACGAAAGCATCTACAAGCCATTCCTGGACACGTTCATTGAACGGGCCGCTGGCACTGTCGTAGGGAACGGAGTGGAAGAGGGTATCGAAATGGGGCCGCTGGCAAACGACCGCCGCGTTCCCGCGCTGAGCGAACTTGTAGAAGATGCCCGTGATGCCGGTGCAACGATCTGCACCGGGGGCGGTCGGATCGGAGCCAAAGGCTATTTCTTTGCGCCGACCGTTTTGACGAATGTGCCTGACGACGCCCGCGTGATGCAGGAAGAGCCATTTGGCCCGCTGGCCGTGATCAATCCGGTCGCTTCACTGGACGAAGCCATAGCCAAGGCGAATGCGACCCCGTTTGGTCTTGCCGCTTACGGGTTTTCAAACAGAGCCGACTATATTGACCGGATGATCGATGAAGTCGAAGCCGGAAACCTATCCTTCAACACGCTGGAAGCATCATTGCCGGAAACACCTTTTGGCGGGGTCAAATCCAGTGGATACGGCCGGGAAGGCGGGACGGAGGGTTTGGAAAACTATATGATTGTCAAGAATATCTCTCACAGCACCCAGATCGTTTGATCATTAGCGGGGCAAAATCCGGCCCCGAAATATCGTTCTGACAGTAAATGGTGAAATCGCTTAAAGCACTGTCATTGTTATAATTTTTTACAAATTAAAGAATTAGTAGAAAGGGCCATATTTTGGCCTCAATCAAACGTCACTTCACATAGCCACTGGCATTGACGCCGCTCACACTCAATCGCTGCGGCATGCAGTTGCTTTTCCCCCTCGTGGCAATTCAGATCCGACCTCCCACTTGAAAACGGATCTTGCCGTAGCGATTGAAAGCCAGTTTTTTCACATCTGATCTGGTTAGGGTCATGCCTATTGAGGCTCTGAAAACTCCTGTTCAAGCCAGGTTTCGAACAGTTGCTTAACAGGCTCGTTTGCGCCTGTTCCGCTTGTCTCAACAAGAAAGTGGGATTGGTTGATTGGGACCGCATCGCCGACAATCGCGATGGCCTGCCCGGACTCGATCGCGGTTTGCGCGAACCTTTCCAGCACCATTGCGTACCCTCCGCCCGCCGCAACGACGCCCATCGCGGCGACGGTTGTATCGACGGAGTAGGGGGACAAGGGTTCAGAATACGCTATGCCCAATGCTTCGAAATACTTCTGCCCCATGTCCTGAAATCCCAGAATCTGCACAAGCGGTTGCTTGCGGAGTTCGGCAACCGGAATGCTTTGCCCCGACGCCGAATCCGCCGCGACAGGTACGATACGCTCGGTCGAGATTTTTCGGGTTCGCGCATCAGGCCAGTCACCAACCCCCACGCGCAACTCGACATCCACGTTTTCGCGACCAGCCGAATCCGCCCAAATGTTCGAGACCAGCCGAATGGATACATCGGGCTGGCTGCGGGTGAATTTCGGCAGCCTATGTGCCAGCCAGAGCGTCGCTGTCGAGATCGGAGCCCGCACGGTTAGAACCTGCGCGCTTCCGGACCCGAAAAGGCTGGCGGTCGATACCGTAATATCGCTTAGCGCGCGCCGCACGGAATAGGCGTAGGCCTGTCCGACCTCTGTCAGGCTCAGGTTTCTGGCCGCGCGAAAGAAAAGCTTGCACCCCAACTGCGCCTCTAGCGAGCGGACATGCAGACTGAGCGCCGTTTGCGTTATGCCCAGTTCCTTAGCTGCGGCCGTAAAGCTCATATGCCGCGCTGCGCATTCAAACGATCTGAGCCAGACAAGATTTGGGGAATTGGACACGTTCAGCACCAAGGAAAGTTTGTGATTATTGCTCTTTTTATTCGTTTTACTTTTTCGCTTCAACGTCGCTAAATCGGCGCGCAAACGGAAATTTCACCGGCCTGATCAGACCGGACACCCTGGGGAACGCGCTCATGAAAGTTGGATTTATTGGTCTGGGTAATGTCGGCGGCAAGCTTTCGGGTTCGCTGCTGCGCAATGGTATGGACCTGACAGTCCATGATCTGAATGAAGAACTGGTTGATGCCTTCGTGGCCCGTGGTGCGAAAAAGGCGGAAGGACCGGCGCAACTGATGCGGGATTGTGATGCGGTCATCACCTGCCTGCCGTCGCCTGCTGCGTCGGACGCCGTCATGCAGCAGATGTTGCCTGAAGTGACCGACGGCAAAATCTGGATGGAGATGTCCACCACGGATGAGGCTGAAGTCAAACGCCTGGGGGCCATGGTGATGGAGCGGGGCGGGGCGGCAGTGGATTGCCCGGTCTCAGGCGGATGCCACCGCGCGGCGACAGGAAATATCTCGATCTTTGCGGGATGTGATCGCGCAACGTTCGAGCGTATCGCGCCGTTCCTCAAGACCATGGGCCGCCGTATTTTGCATACCGGTGAGTTGGGGTCGGCTTCGGTCCTGAAAGTTTTGACGAACTATCTGGCCACAGCCAATCTGGTGACCTGCTGCGAGGCTCTGGTCACGGCCAAAGCCGCAGGTATGGACCTGAATACCACCTATGAAGCGATCAAGATCAGTTCCGGCACATCGTTTGTTCATGAGACCGAGAGTCAGGTCATCCTGAACGGATCACGCGACATCTCGTTCACCATGGATCTGGTCAAAAAGGACGTGAGCCTGTTCCAGCAGGTTGCCGACCGCCACAACGTCCCGTTGGAAATCTCGCCCATGCTGGTTCAGATTTTCGAGGACGGGATCGAACGTTTTGGCGAACGTGAGTTGTCGCCCAACATAATCAGGCGCCTGGAAGAGGTCACAGGCCTGGAGATCCTTGCACCCGGCTTCCCGCCCGAGATGGAAGACGATGAACCCGAAGAGCCCGGCTATGAGGTGATCCCGCAGGGCAAGGCGCTGAAAGCCGCTGAATGACCTTAAGGCGTCGGGCATTGAACCGGCTCAGGCATATCATAGCTGAGGCCGCCAGTGCCATTCTGTCCGGCAAACTGGTGCTGCTAAATCGCGAGTAGGGGATTGGACATGACGACAGCGGACACCAACCCAACGGCAAATGCCGCCCATCGCCCCGAGCCTGGTCCGATGAGCCGCGAGTGGCACTGGCACCCTGAATTGCCGGTGAACCACGCGCCATATTGGCATTGGCCGCCGAAACCTCGTGTTCTGGCTAAGTGGCTTTGGCATAATTACCTGCAGGTTTCCGATCGTTCGATCTATTTGGCACTGTCGTTTGTCGTGGCGTTCTGGATGCAACCCGTTGGCCCCGAACAAACGCAATTCGCGTTCGGGTGGATGTCATGGGTTTTCATCCGAAACTGGGCTCTGCTGATCATTGTCGCAGGTGGGCTGCATTTCTGGTTCTACGGAATTGACGGGCAGGGCAAGCTGCTGAAATACGACCCAAGACCCTACATGAAGCGCAAGAATGCGCTTTATAAGTTCGGCTATCAGACCTGGGACAATATGTACTATTCGCTGGTCTACGGTGCCACGATCCTGTCGGCGCTCGAGTGCTTTTTGCGCTGGATGTATGCCAATGGTTACGTCGCCACGCTTAGCTTTGACGCTCATCCGGTCTGGTTTATTCTACTGTTCCCGATACTCGCCATATGGCAGAGTTTTCATTTCTACATGGTGCATCTTTTTCTGCATCAACCGTTCATTTACAGACATGTTCACGCCGTTCATCACCGCAACGTAAACACCGGACCCTGGTCGGGCATGTCAATGCACCCGGTCGAGGCGTTCGGCTACCTCAGCGCGATCCTGATCGTTCTGGTATTGCCAAGTCATCCGGTTCACATGATCTTTCTGGGATATTGGCTGATGCTGGGCGCCGCGTCATCCCATTCGGGATACGAAGCAATCTGGGCCCACGACCGCAAGGCACTTCTGATCGGCGCCTTTTTTCATCAGTTGCATCATCGATACTACGAATGCAACTACGGCAACGCGGAAATGCCCTGGGACAAGTGGTTCGGCACATATCACGACGGCTCGGAAGAGGCGACCATACGCACGCGAAACCGGAAACGCGAAATGCATACGTCAGGGAAGTGACAAACGTCTGGTTTTCGCGATGTTTTTTTTGAAACTACAACTATGAATGGCGTTCGTCTGCGCAAATCGCATAATCATGATTATGTTAATATTTGGAATATGTATCGTTTAGGTACTCGCTTTGGCCAATGACAACGGCTTCGCATTACTTGTTTTCTGATATTTCTTATCTATATTGTCATATATGAGATATAAGGAAACTTGTGATGTCCAGGATTCTTCATCTTTATGATGTCGCAGAAGATACCGAACGCGATCTTTCCGCGCAGGAAGCGGTTCGGCTTGCTCAAAAGGACAAATCCCTGATCCTTATCAGCGGTGTTCGGGACATGTCGCCCAGGACATTTCATCTCATCGCATCCTCGGTTGCCAGACGAAAGCTGGAGCGCGCTCAGGAGCGTATTGACGCGATGATCGATGCCTATCTCGACACGGACGCGTTCGATCAGGTCGAGGCAAAGATTGACGAAGACAACGCCCGGCTGCGCGCTGAGTTCCTGAGCGATTTTGAGGTCCTTACAAGCGCTCAGATCCATGCCATGTCTGGCAGCACATCGAGAAACAAGTCAGCCACGGCGAACGACTGGAAAAAGGCCGGAAAGATCTTTTCGGTCAAACTGCAGGGCAAGGACCTGTATCCGGCGTTCCAATTTAATGCTGATGGGCGGCCCTATGCGACCTTGGTGGACGTGCTTGCGGCGCTTCCGCAGGATTTGACTCCCTGGCAAACGGCCTTTTGGCTTGTCGCGCCCCAAAACGCGCTGGATGGTGCCCGGCCCATTGATCTTGTTCAGGCCGGTGACGCGCGGGTTGCCGATGCCGCTGCACGCGCGTTTAAAACGCCGGCAGGCTGACGGCGCGTGATACTTCCGAATTCGGCCGGACAGCATTCCTATTTTTCGCTGGAAAGCGGGCGAGAGGTCTTTCGCCTGCACCGAGACGTTCTGGATGGTGATCAGTTCAATCCCGGCTACGGCACGTCCCGCTTCGCCCCCTTTCAGGATCTCGAGGGCAAAATAGTTCCCACTCTTTACTCCGCTACCACATTTGATGGCGCGGCTTATGAAACACTGTTCCGAGAACGTCCGGCCAAGTATCAGACATTCCCTCGTAACCGTCTTGATGACTATGCAGCAAGCCGGTTAACGACCAGGCGGGAACTTCGGTTGGTTCGTTTGTTTACGCCGGAACTCGCCGCCTGGGACATCGCGGAAGCTGACCTGCTTACCTACGATGAAAGCAACTATCCCACTTGCCGGGAGCTTGCCGCCTTGATCTGGAAAGACAATCCCGCCGCAGATGGCATGATCTGGTCATCCGTGCGTGACAGTTCCGCATTGGCGATGATGCTGTTCGAAGATCGGGTAACACCCGGCGCGCTGACTGTAACAGAAACACGATACGTTCAGCGCGACGCGGACTTGCTGGATCAGCTGAGAACAACGGCGCGCCGCGCGGGCATCACGATCAGCCGTTAAGCTTGTTTTGAAAAGGTGTCGAACGCCTTGAGCGCCTTGGCGCTGTAGGCATAAGACGGGCCGCCGCCCATATAGGTCGCCATGGCCAGCGCCTCGCACAGTTCTTCCCGGCTGGCACCGAGGCGCACCAAAGAACGGACGTGAAAGCCGATACAACTGTCACAGCGCGTCGCAATTGCGATACCGAGCGCCATGAACTCTTTGGTTTTTTCGCTGAGCGCGCCGTTAGACTTGGCGGCCTTCCCCATGATGCCAAAGCCTTTGACCGTTTCGGGCACTTCTTTCGAATATGTTGCGATGTCGGCCTCAATCCCGGCCATGAAGTCATTCCAGTCCATGTCGTCCTCCTTCAGCCGCGTTCGTCCGATCCCATGCGGCGTTCCAGCCAGCGCACTCCGGCGCTGATGATCAGAACCAGGATCAGATATTCAAGGATCAGCAGCGAATAGATCTCAAGCGGGCGGTATTCCGTCACCACCAGCTCGTTCGCGCGCCGCGTCAGTTCCTGCATGCCGATGACGCTGGCAAAGGCGCTCATCTTGACAATGTAGATGAACTGGTTCGCCAGCGGCGGCAAAATGCGCCGGATCGCCTGAGGCAGGATCACATAGCGCATGGTTTGAAGATAGTTCAGGCCGATGGTCTGGGCCGCCTCGGTCTGTCCCTTGGCAATCGACTGGATACCGGCCCGGTATATCTCGGCCGTAAATGCGCTGTCGGACAAGGCAAGCGTGATGATCGCGCCCCAAAACGGATCAATCGGTATGTTCAGGCCCATTTCACGAAAAACGATCGGCAGGCCGTAGAAGACCCAGAACAGCATGGGCAGCAGCGGGATCGAGCGGATCAGTTCGACATAGACCCGGTTCACCAAACGCCAGCCCCTGCTTTTGGCCAGCCCCGGCAATGCCACGATCAGCCCCAGAACAATCGAAATGACAGCGGCGATCACTGAAATCAAGATGGTGTCGCCCATGCCGGAAATTAGGAATTTGACATTGATCCAGCCCGCTTCGGTCATCGGATTGATGACATACCATCCCCATGTGGAAGAACTGGAACAAGCTGCAAGCGCCAGAAACGACAGGAGAAGAAGAAGGTTTCTTATCATCGCGTTTGGCCCCCTCAATGTTGCAGTATCTGGCTGAGAAATTTCTGGCAGCGCTCGGATCGGGGGGCGCCAAAGAACTCCTCGGGGTTGCCCTGCTCGACAATCTGCCCCGCATCCATGAACACCATGTTGTCTGCCACTTTGCGGGCAAAGCCCATCTCATGTGTCACCACGACCATGGTCATACCTTCTTGCGCAAGTTCCACCATCACATCGAGCACTTCGGAAATCATCTCGGGGTCCAGTGCCGACGTGGGTTCGTCAAACAACAGGACCCGGGGCTCCATGCATAACGACCGCGCGATGGCAACGCGCTGCTGCTGTCCGCCGGACAGTTGGCCGGGGCGTTTTTCGGCCTGATCCGGGATGTGAACCCGTTCCAGATAGTGCCTCGCCCGAGCCTCGGCGTCGGCACGCGACATTCCTCGTGACTTGATCGGGCCAAGGGTCAGGTTTTCCAGAACGCTCAGGTGCGGGAATAGATTGAACTGCTGAAACACCATTCCGACCTCGGACCGGATGGCCGTCACTGATTTGGGGTCATTGGTCAGTTCAATTCCATCAACACGGATGGTGCCTTTTTGGTGTTCTTCCAATCGGTTGATACAGCGCACCACGGTCGATTTGCCGGACCCCGAAGGGCCGCAGATCACAACCTTTTCGCCCGACTTGATGCTGAGATTGATGTCCTTCAAAACATGGAAATCGCCGTACCATTTATTGACATTCACAAGTTCGATTGCCGTTTCGCTCACTGGCCGGGCTCCCTTGGTATGAAGTTTTCCTGGGAAGAAATATTTTTCTTGAGGTTAACGTTGCACTTGACGTTAAATCAAGCATCAAAAATGCTAGTATACAACGGCAATCAACGAACAACCAACGGGAGCACTCAGATGAAAAACCTACTCAGGACGGCCGCTGCGGCAGCCATCGGACTGGCCCTTGCCGGGGCCGCACAGGCCCAGTCAGCGCTGAACGAAATCCTTGACGGCGGTGTCCTGAAGGTTGGCACAACCGGTGACTGGAACCCGATGACCCTGCGCGACCCTGCGACCAACAGCTACAAAGGGTATGACATCGACATCATGACCGAGCTGGCCAACGACCTGGGGGTCGAGGTCGAGTTTGTTCCGACCGACTGGAAAACGCTGGTCAACGGCGTGGTCTCGGGCAAATACCACATGACCGGTTCGGCTTCGATCTCGCCGCCGCGCATGAAGGTTGCGGGTTTCTCGGAAAGCTACATTTCGGTCGAACTCTATCCGTTCACGACCAAGGACAAGGCCGACCGTTTCAACGGCTACGACTCGATCAACCAGCCTGACGTCAAGGTTGCAACAACCCTTGGCACCACATTCGAAAAACGCGCGCGCGAATGGTTCCCGAACGCGGATATCAAGGTGGTCGAGGCCCCTGCCCGCGGATTTCAGGAGGTTCTGGCCGGACGTGCCGACGTCTTTATCACGTCAAACATCGAAGGCGCGACGCTGGAAGCCAAATTTCCGGTTGTCCCGGTTGCGGGCGCCGAGGCGCGTTCTCCTTCGCCCATCGCCATGCTGCTGCCACAGGACGATCAGGTGTGGATCAATTACGTGAACAACTGGATCAAAGTGAAAACGGCACAGGGGTTCTTTGAGGCCAACAAGGAAAAATGGGGGCTTTGATCCCCATATTTAGAACCGTCCGCTCCAGCCGGAGCGGACGGTTTAGCCAGGCACTGCTTTGGCCAGAAGCGAAACAAAACTGACCTTGTCCGTCTTAAGCTCAACCGCCCCATGGGTCGTACTGGAATCATAACTCAGACTGTCGCCGGGGCGCATGTGATACAAGCCTTCGCCGCACCGAAAGATCATTTCGCCCTCGGTTACATGCACGAACTCTGCCCCTTCATGCTGATACAGCGGACCCGGCGGCAAGGGGCCTTCAAGCGTGACAAGGAAGCTTTCGAAGCTCACGTGGCTGGCTTCGGCACGTCCGATCAGTTTGAACGCATGCCCAAAATCGCTACCCATACGCTGAACCGTCATGCCCTCGCCGGCGGCCACAAAGGATACATCCGTCACTTCGGCAGTTCCGGCGAAGAAATTGATCAGCGGAACGCCCGTGGCCTTCGCCAACGCCTCAAGCGAACTCAGCGAAGCGGAAACCTGTCCCCGCTCGATCTTGGAAATCATCGCTGGCGAGACATTGGCGCGCGCCGACAGTTCAGCGATCGTCAGGCCGGCCAGAACCCTATGGGCTTTGACCGCTGCGCCGATTACCTGATCCAGCCGGGGCTTTTCCCCTTCGATGGGTGCGGAACCTTCCATGCACGCAGCGTAACGCCCCGGTACAAAAAGGGAAAGCGCGCGTAACCGTAAGGACACATGATGCAACTGGAACACATGACCTGGTACGAAGTTGACGACCGCCTTGGCAGTGGCTGCGCGGTGATGCTTCCTATCGGTTCGACCGAACAACACGGGCCGATCGGGCGGATCGGGACCGACACGATCTGTGCCGGGGCCGTCGCACTGCGCGCCGCTGATCTGTGTGACGCGATCGTGGCACCCGCCCTGGCCTACACGCCCGCACCCTTCAACGCTGCCTTTCCCGGCACGGTTTCCGTTACCCCGGATGTGTTCACCCTTTACGCAAGGGAAATCATTGAAGGCCTTTTGGCGCAGGGCTTTTCTGGCGTCTTCATCGTTAACGGCCATGGTGCGAACATTGCACCGCTGCAGGCCATAAGCGCCGACCTGCCCCCGAACGCCTTGATCATCCGCAGCTGGTGGGAGCCTGAACCCGTCAACGCATTGCGGCGAACGCTATACGGAGAATGGGAAGGGATGCACGCCACCCCGTCCGAAGTTGCCATCACGCAATCCTTGTTGGGCGCCATATCCGACGAACGCGCCGATGAGCCGCCGCAAAAGCTGACCCCTCAATACCTGCGTGATCACAGCGGAGACCGTCACGGGCCGCCCGATGAACACCGCGCAGAATTCCCGGACGGGCGGGTCGGATCCCATTCCGCGCTGGCCACGCCTACAGACGGAGCCCGACTGTTGGAGATGGCGGCTCAAGCCATCTCACGGGAGTTTCTTGATTTTCAAAAGGCAAGGAAGCAAAGTTGACAACACTTGGTGCCAGATTTTTAGTTGCACTAAAATAAATTTTGATCTTACCCACATTCTTCTGTTCAATGGTCAGAACAAATGGAATGCAGGAGAGACCGGATGCAAGCTCCGACAACGCGGGCAAAAACCAAGGGGCAGCCGACCGAATTGGGTCAGGCGATCCGGCGACGCCGAAAGGCGATGGGGCTGACGCTGGATCAGGTTGCCAAGAAAGCCGATCTGACTACAGGCTTTCTGTCGCAGGTCGAGCGTGGGCTCAGCTCTCCCTCTTTAACCTCTCTCATGGCAATTGCCGCGGCTTTGCAAACAACCATTGAACAGCTGCTGAGCGTTCCACAGGTCTTTTCCGAGTTTGTCGCCAAGGATAGCAGACAGACCTATTCCCTTGGTTTGCGCGGGCGGTTTTACGAGAAACTCGGGCCGGGATTTCTGGGCGCTCTGTTCCACCCGCAGATCGTTCATCGTCCGCCGGGGCACATATCGGAACGTATGTGCCACAGCGGTGAAGCCTTTTGCTATCTGCAAGCCGGTCAACTGGAATACCATCTGGGTGATCGTGTTTTTATCATGTCACCCGGTGACGTGGTTCATCACGACACATCGACGCCTCACTATTCCGTTGTCCTGGGCGAAACCGAGGCCGTCGAACTGTGGGTTACAACCTCTCCGATCAAGGATTCCGCGCCACCAGACAGCGGTTAGGACTGCGAAAAACTCAGTCCCGGAATGCCGCGGTCTAAAAAAGTTTCATCTTTTGCTAAAAAAAACTTTAGTAAAACTAAGAATCGCTTAATGTCCCTCCGCAGGAGCAAGAAGATTTGCGGGAGGAGAAGAAGATGAAGCTGAAGACACTATTGGGCGCCACGGTCGCCGCGACGCTTGCGCTGCCCGTTCTGGCGCAGGAGCGCGGGGGCACATTGAACTTTGCCCGCTATGACGGATCGCGCCTGATCGATCCGATTTACGCGGACCGCAACCCCGATATCTGGATGGTTGGCAGCCTGTTCGACACGCTTTTGCGCAGCAGCCCCGATGGCAACTCGGTAGAACCCGGGCTTGCAGAAGACTATGCAGTGTCAGAGGATGGCAAGACCGTATCCCTGACCCTGCGAGAAGGTATCCAGTTCGCTGACGGCTCGCCCATGTCGGGCGCGGATGTAGTCTTTTCGCTGGATCGCGCCCGCAACCCTGACCTGAGCCCATGGGCCGGTCTGCTGGGATCGATTGACGCGGTGTCCGCGGATGGAAACGCGATCACCATCGCTTTGAAGGACCCCGATCCCACCCTGTTGTCGATGTTGGCCACATTCAACACGGCCATCGTTTCGAAAGCCGCATTTGACGCAGCCGCAGGTGAAACGGATCAGGACAAATCCGCTGCCATTTTCGCGGCCACAAGCGCAGGCGTCGGCTCCGGCCCGTTCTATTTGTGCGGCTTTGAACAAGGGGCCAGCATGGATTTCTGCGCCAACGAGCATTACTGGCGCATGGGCGCGGATGGCAAAGCCCTGCCCTATCTGGACGGCGTCCATTTCGAGATCGTTCCCGATGATGCAACCCGCATTCTACGCCTCCAGGCGGGAGAGGTTGATGCAGCCGAGTTCATCCCGTTCAGCCGCGTGGCCGAGCTTGAGGCCGATCCGAACATCAACATGCAGCTGTATCCGTCAACACGGATCATCTATTCGCCGATCAACACCCGTGAGACACGCGCCGACGGTTCCCCCAACCCGCTGGCAGACCCCCGCGTGCGGCAGGCGCTGAACTATGGCACCAACAAGGATGCTCTGATCGGTGTGGTTCTGCACGGTGCGGGCCAACCCATGAGCTCACCGCTGATGGCCAAAGCAACGCAATATGCGGCCGATCTGAGCCCGCTCTATAGCTATGATCTTGAAAAAGCCAAAGGGTTGATCGCAGATGCCGGGGTCGCGGACGGCACGCAGGTGACTCTGACCACGCTGGCCGGATCCGCCGATGACGCAACAATTTTCGCCGCGCTTCAGCAAATGTGGGGCGAGTTGGGAATTGATCTGGTGGTCGAACAGGTCGACGGCGCCACGCGCGGGGCCAAGAACCGCTCGGGTGAGTTTGACATTCACACCTATGGCTGGGTCAACGATGTGAACGATCCCAGCCAGGTTGTCGGCTGGCTGGGCTACACACCGACTGCCAAGGCTGTCGGCACCGGTTGGGAGAACGCAGAGTTCAACACCCTGTTCGAAGAGGCCGCCAAAGACATGGACCCGGACTCTCGAAAGGCCAAGTTCGACCGCATGCAGGCACTTTATGCCGAGGCAGCCCCCTTGCTGTTCATGTATGAAACACCTTTCGCTGTCGCGCTGGGGACGGCGGTCGAGGGCTATGTTCAGACCCCGCTTGGCAATAACATCTTCGATGAAGCCACAGTCAGCCGCTAAGAGCTGATCCCTTGCCTCGCCGCACCCTGCGGCGGGGCCCTTTGCGGAGCGTCGAATTGTCCAGCCTGTCCTACATCTTCAAACGGCTTTTGCTGATGATCCCGACCTTCTTTCTGGTCATGATCATCATATTCATGCTGGTGCGCCTGTTGCCCGGTGATCCGGCCATCGCCATGGCCGGGGACCGCGCATCTGACGCCGATATTGCTGCAATCCGGGAAAGACTGGGTCTGACGGAACCGATGCCAGTGCAATTCTGGCTGTTTCTGACCAATACTCTGCAGGGCGATCTGGGCCGTTCGATCCTGATGCGGACGGATGTCGTGGGCGTCATTGCCGATCGATTGCCGATCACGGTTTTCCTGACGATTTACTCGGTTGTGCTATCCCTGATCATCGCTGGTCCGCTGGCCTTTGTCGCGGCGCTCAATCGCGGCCGCTGGCCCGATGCGGTGATCCGCACTGTGTTCCAGATCGGCCTGTCGATGCCGGTGTTTTACATCGGACTGGTTCTGCTGACCTTTTTGGCGGCGCAGTTGCGCCTGTTCCCGGTGGGTGGCTATGGCGACACGTTTGGTGAGCGTCTCTATCACCTGTTTCTGCCTTCGGTGACCGTGGCGCTTTATACTTCGGCCATCATCATGCGGAACTTGCGCAGCGCGATTATCGAGGTTCTGGATGCCGAGTATGTCCAGTTCGCCCGCGCCAAGGGTCTGCCGCCGCGCCTGATCCTTGGCCGTCACGTGTTGCGCAACGCGCTGATCTCCACGGTCACCCTGCTGGGCCTGTCCATCGGCAATCTGATGAGCGGAACGCTGGTTACCGAGACTGTCTTTGCGGTGCCCGGAATGGGACGGCTGATGCTGGAAGCGATCTTTGCGCGCGACTACCCGCTGATACAGGGGCTGACCCTGACCTTCGCGCTTCTGGTTTCGCTGGTCTTTCTGATGACGGACCTGTTCCAAAGCCGCCTGGACCCAAGGATGCGCCTGCAATGAGTGACGTGCCTTTCACAGCCGACCGCCCATCCCTTGCCCGCGCCGCCTTGCGCAAGCCGGGTTTTGTGGCCGGTTTGCTGATCATCGGGTTATCGACCCTGCTGGCCATCTTTCCCGGAGCGTTTGCTCCTTACGATCCAAATGCAATTGACTATCTGGCGGTGCGTCAGCCGCCATCATGGGAGCACCCGTTCGGCACCGACCTGCTAGGCCGTGACAGCTTGTCCCGCGTGATCTGGGCTTATCAGGTCAATATGCAAATGGCGATCTTCGGCACAGTTTTTGCTCTGGTGACGGGTGTCATCATCGGAGCTCTGGTCGGATATTACCGGGGCATTGCCGATCTGATCTTCGGACGGATCGTCGATGCGGTCATCACATTTCCATTTCTGGTGCTGGTGATCGCGGTAGTCGCCGTTTTGGGGCCGGGCCTTATCAACATGTATATCGCCATATCAGTGGTCTACTGGGTCTACTATGCGCGTCTGATGCGGGCCGAGGTGATCGCACAGATGGGCAATGACTATGCGGCCGCCGGGGTCGTCATGGGCTATTCCGACCGGCGCATCATCTTCCGTCACCTGCTGCCCAATGCCATCACCCCGGTCATTGTCTACTGGATGACTGACATGGCGCTGGTGATCTTGCTGGGTTCGTCGCTGGGTTATCTTGGGTTGGGCGCACAGCCGCCGCAGGCGGAATGGGGCGTGCTGATCGCCGAGGGGCGCAATTTCATCTCGACCGCATGGTGGCTCAGCCTGATGCCCGGTTTAGCAATCGTTCTGACGGGCCTTGGCTTTTCGCTGCTGGGCGACGGGCTGGCCGACCTGCTAAGACCACGGGGATAAGAGATGACTGAACGAACTCCCATCCTCGAGGTTCAGGGGCTTAACACCACTTTCCACCGCAACGGCCGGGAACTGCCGGCCCTGCGCGACGTCAGCTTCAGCGTGGCTCGTGGCGAGGTTCTGGGGCTGGTCGGTGAAAGCGGTTCAGGCAAAAGCGTCACCCTGCGCTCGATCATCGGACTGGCGCGGCGCTATGGCGATGTCAGCGGACAAGTCCGCTGGCAGGGTCGTGATCTGGTGCCGCTGCCGGACCGCGCTCTGCGGCAGGTCCAGGGGCGCGAGATCGCGATGATCTTTCAGGAACCCATGACCTCGCTGAACCCTTTGCTGACAGTGGGATTGCAGCTGGAGGAGACACTGCGCGCACATACGGATCTGTCCGGAAAAGCCCGGCGCGACCGGGCGGTCGAGATGCTGGATCTGGTCGGTATCCCCTCGGCGGCGCAAAGGCTCAGGGATTACCCGCACCAGTTCTCCGGTGGTATGCGCCAACGGGTCATGATCGCAATCGCACTGGCCGCCAACCCCAGGTTGCTGCTGGCGGATGAGCCGACTACGGCGCTGGATGTGACCATTCAGGCGCAGATCCTCGATCTGATTCTGCGTCTGGCGGACGAGATGGAAATGGGCGTCGTCCTTGTCACTCATGATCTGGGCGTGGTCGCCCAAACCTGTGACAACGTGGCGGTTATGTATGCAGGCCGGATCGTCGAACAGGGGCCGGTTCGGGATGTGCTGCGCGAACCCCGCCATCCTTACACAGTTGGCCTGATGCGCTCGGTTCCGGAAAATCTTACACCTCGGACGCCGCTTTATTCCGTGCCGGGTGTTCCTCCATCTCTGGACGCGCTTCCGCAGGGATGCGCCTTTGCGCCACGCTGCGCTTCTTGCCTGCAGCCTTGCCAGCAGGACCGCCCGATCCTTTCGGTGATTTCCGATGGCAGGCAGATGGCCTGTTTCAACCCCGTGGCCAAAACCGAAGGAAACGCAGCATGAACAATGCCGTGATCGAAATACGCGACCTGCATCAGCGGTTTGCCCTGGGTCGCAGCCTTTCTGATCTTGCCACCGGCCGGCCGGGTCGCGTGGTGCGGGCGCTGAATGGCGTCAGCCTGAATCTTATCCGGGGTGAAACGCTTGGCGTCGTCGGCGAATCCGGTTGCGGGAAATCCACGCTGGCCCGCTGCATCGTTCGATTGCATAGCCCCAGTGACGGGACGATCCGTTTCGAGGGGCAGGATATCTTCGAAGATGCAGGCGGCGACCGCAGTTACAACCGGCGCGTTCAGATGATGTTCCAGGACCCCTATTCCTCGCTGAACCCACGCATGACAACGGGCCAGATTCTGTCCGAGGCGTTGGCGGTCCACGACATGCGCACCAAAGCGAACATCCCCGCCCGTGTCGCGGAACTGCTGGACCTTGTGCGTCTGCATCAGGACGCTCAGCACAAACTGCCGCACGAGTTTTCCGGTGGCCAGCGACAGCGCATCGCCATTGCCCGCGCACTGGCGGTCGAGCCCGAAGTGCTGATTGCGGATGAACTGGTTTCGGCGCTGGATGTGTCGGTGCAGGCGCAGGTGGTCAACCTGCTGCTGGACCTGCAGCAAAAACTGGGCCTGACCATCCTGTTTGTGGCTCACGACCTGCGACTGGTGCGGCATGTGTCAAATCGCGTTGCGGTGATCTATCTGGGCCGGATCGTCGAAATCGGCGATAGCGAGACATTGTTCTCCGCCCCTGCCCATCCCTACAGTCAGGCGCTTTTGTCTGCCGCGCCATCCCTGAACCCGGATGATCGGGGCAAGGCCATCCCGCTTGAAGGAGAGTTGCCCTCGCCCCTGAACATGCCATCGGGCTGCCCGTTCCATGTCCGCTGTCGCCACGCATCCGAGATTTGCAGGACCGATACTCCTGCCCTGATGCCGTTCGAAAATCGCGGCCGGGTCGCCTGCCACCACGTCAAAGAGATCAACGCCCATGCCTGACCGCGCTCGGATCGTTTCAGCCCTGCGCGACGAGATGCGCACCCGTGGTCTGAATGCATTTGTTCTGCCCCGCTACGATGCGCATCAGGCCGAATACGTCGCGCCGCATGACGAACGGCTGGCCTATGTGACCGGCTTCACCGGTACTGCCGGACTGGCCATCGTGACAGGTGACACTGTCGCCATGTTTGTTGATGGACGATATGTGGTTCAGGCTGCCAATCAATGCCCGGAACCTTTGTTCTCGCATCACCATCTGCACGACGAGCCACCCGAATCTTGGCTGGCAAGCGTCGCCGAACAGGGCTGGTCCGTCGGGTTTGACGCCATGCACCTGCCGCCCGTCTGGCATGACCGCTTCGCAGATGCGCTGAATGGATCGCGCGCCCGTTTTGTCGCCGTTGAGGACAACCCTGTTGACGCGATCTGGCCCAATCAGCCCGCGCCGCCCAACGGCATCATCTCTGCCTTTCCGACACAATTCACGGGTGTAGGCGCGGATGAAAAGATCTCTCAGCTTGTCGCAACCCTGCAAAGCGGCGAGGTCGATCTGCTGGTGGAAACACAGCCGGACAACATAGCATGGCTTCTCAATGTGCGCGGTTCGGATGTGGCTTATTGTCCGGTTCCACAGTCTTTTTTGTTGGCGCGTTCATCGGGTCAGGTTGACTGGTTCGTCGAAACCAAAAAATTCAGCCCAGAAATCTGCGATCATCTGCCCGACACCGTGACGCTGCATCCGCCAGCAGCATTTCTACCGACCCTTTCGGAGTTGTCGGGTCGTGGCGCGTGCGTGCAATACGATGGCGAATTTTCCCCGGCTGCGGTGCGTCTGGCCCTCGACCGGTCATCTGCGCAAGGTCGAGCGGCCAGCAGTCCGCTGACGCTTTTCAAGGCCCGGAAAAATCCGGTCGAAATAGAAGGCCTGCGTGCCTGTCACCTTCAAGATGCCATCGCTTGGACCGAGTTCTGTGGTTGGCTAAATGCTGAAATCCCGGCGCGAGCCACTCTCAACAGACAAGTGACCGAGCTTGAAGCAAAAGACAAAATTCAGTCCTGCCGCCGCGACCGTGCCGGGTATCTTGAGGAAAGCTTCAATACCATTTCGGCCGCGGGTGCGAATGCTGCCATGTGCCATTACGCGACCATTCCGGAGGATGCGGCAACAATTGACCCTGAAGGGACATATCTGCTGGATTCCGGCGGCCAGTATGAGACCGGCACAACCGACGCCACCCGCAGCTTTGCCTTCGGAAAGGTCAGGCCGGATGGGTATGACCGCGCCTATACCGCCGTGTTTAAAGCGTTCCACGCCCTAGCAACACTGCGGTTTCCACCCGGCACACAGGGCCACCACATCGACGCCATCTGCCGCCGCCCTTTGTGGGATCTAGGGTTGGACTATGATCACGGAACCGGACATGGCATCGGGCATCGCCTTTCCGTACACGAACACCCGCAGCGTATAGGCAAGCCCTACAACCCGGTGGATCTTGTGCGGGGTATGATCCTGTCCATCGAGCCGGGGTTTTATGAGATGGGCCGGTTTGGCATCCGTATCGAAAACCTGTTCGAGATCGTCGAAGAGGACGATGGCTTCATGGCGTTTTCCAACCTCACATGGATACCGATCCAGACTGATATGCTGCTTACTGACAAGTTGTCCCAAGCGGAACGAAGCTGGCTGAACGCATACAACGCCGAGGTCCTGCGCCGGATCGGTTCGCAGCTATCACCCGCCGGGCGTGCATGGGCGGAGAGAGCCTGCGCAGCCATTGCTTGACGGGTTGTTCAGTACCTCGCAACGGTTCCAAATATTCCGGAATGGAACTTGTGCACAGGGCCCCGGCTCAAAACGGGTCGAAGCCATGTAAGAAACTTGCATGATGGGAAGACAAAGTTCAGGCTTAATCAGCGAAGTGACAGGACAGTCCGGTCATTTGTCCATCGGGTCGCTTTCAGCATAATCCAGAAGAGAAGTGACATCTGAAATCCGCGCGTGGTTGCGATCAATGACGACTCCGGTTGCCTTGAGGCGAGAAAACGCGCGGCTCAGGCTTTCGGGCTTCATTCCAAGGCGTCCGGCGATCAGCATCTTGTCATAGGGCAGCACCACCTCGCAGGCGCCGCTATCGCGATCGCAAAGACCCAGCAGGAATTTTGCCACCCTCTGTGCCCCGGTTTGCGCCTTCAGTTGTTCCAACTGCGCCACCAGTGAATGCAGGTGCGTAAACGTTGCCGCCAGTATCGAGATACCGATTTCGGGGTCTTCCTTCATCAGCGAAATCAGCACAGGGATCGGGATATGCATCACCTGACAACGCGACACGGCCTCGGCAGAGACCGGATAGGGCATATTGCGCAACGCCACCGCCTCGCCAAAGCTTTCGCCCTTGGTGAACACGCTGACCACTGCCTCGGCACCGGACGGAGACATCCGGAACAGTTTGATCCACCCAGCCAGAACCACGTGAACGGCCTGAGCCGTCTCTTCCTGCAGAAAGATGGTTTCCCCACGGTCGTATTCGCGCCAGATGGCTTGGCTCAGTAACGTATCTACATGTTGCTCTGGCAAGCTCCTGAGCAGCAAAGACTGCCGGGCAACTGCCTTTTCGGCTTCATGGGCCACGAATATTCCCCTTTTTCAGGCCGGGTCTCCGACCGGTATTTTCCTTGCTTTATGGCTATGCCAAAGCCATCGCCCAGGCACCAGCCCTTTCCCGCCCACCAACTTGACTATTGTCATGTCACGCCCCGGCCGCAGCGATTAACCTCGCTCCAAAGCCAGCAATCCGGGGAGCACACACCATGGACTACGAGCGATTTTTCAGTCAAAGCCTCGACGCATTGCGGGATGAGGGAAACTACAGGGTTTTCATCGATTTGCAACGCCACCGCGGCGCTTTTCCAAATGCGCGGCAAACCGATGGCGATATCCAGCGCGATGTGCGGATCTGGTGCTCGAACGACTATCTGGGCATGGGTCAGCATCCGGATGTGATCAACGCGATGCAAAATGCGTTGAATCGCTGCGGCGCAGGTGCGGGTGGAACGCGCAACATTTCCGGCACAACCCACGATCATGTGTTGCTCGAGGCGGAACTGGCTGACCTGCACGGGAAAGAAGCCGCGCTGCTGTTTACGTCCGGTTACGTTTCGAACTGGGCCGCGCTTGGTACACTTGCGGCGAAAATTCCTGGTCTGATCGTGTTCTCCGACGCGCTGAATCATGCCTCGATGATCGAAGGCATTCGCCACTCACGGGCGCAAAAGGTGATCTGGAAACACAACGACCTTGCCGATCTCGAGGCCAAACTGGCCGCCGCTGATCCCGATGCCCCCAAGATGATCGCCTTTGAATCCGTTTACTCAATGGACGGGGATATCGCCCCGATCAAAGAGATCTGCGACTTGGCCGACAAATACGGGGCGATGACTTACCTGGATGAAGTTCACGCCGTTGGCCTCTATGGTCCACGTGGCGGCGGGATCGCTGAACGTGAAGGCCTGATGGACCGCCTGACCGTCATCGAAGGCACGCTTGGCAAAGCGTTCGGAGTGGTGGGCGGTTATATCGCGGCATCGGTCGCCTTGTGCGATTTTGTCCGCAGCTTTGCCAGCGGGTTCATCTTTACGACCGCCCTGCCGCCGGCGATTGCAGCCGGGTCAGCGGCATCAATTCGGCATCTGAAACAGTCGAACGCCGAGCGCGGTTTGCAGAAGGCTCGTGTGGAACAGGTCCGGGCCAGACTGGATGCCGAAGGCATCCCGCATCTTTCCAACCCCAGTCACATCATTCCGGTGATGGTGGGTGATCCGGTGAAATGCAAATTCATTTCGGACACGCTGCTGGAAGAATTCGGCATTTATATCCAGCCGATCAACTACCCGACCGTTCCCAAAGGTACTGAACGTCTTCGGATCACGCCGTCGCCCGTCCATACTGACGCAGATATCGATCATCTTGTCGGCGCACTGTCCGCGCTGTGGCAACGCTGTCAGATTGCCCGGCGGCCGATGGCCGCGCAGTGATACCGGCTTGAAAATTGTATAAAATGGCCGCCCTTTCGGGCGGCTTTTTCTATCATACCAGGTAGAGGCCAAAAACCGTGACTGAAAACCCGGTCAGTACCAGTGTAAAGCCTCGTAGCCAGCCAGCGCTGTCCGTCAGGTCGAGGTAGCGCGCGAGGATGAGGCGCGCCTTGAGCAACGCCAAAAGCAGGATTCCACCCCCTATTGTCGCAGGCGCTGCAGGCAGCAGGGTCAGAAGCGCGGATGCCAGGCTGAGCGCCAGTAGTCCAAGCCAGGCCTTTGTTAGCGGGTTCGGGAGCCTCCGGCGGGAGTATTTGGGAAAAGATGAAGACGCGGCCATTATGTTCATCCCAGCAGGTAGATGACCGGGAACAGCATGATCCAAACCAGGTCGACCATGTGCCAGAACTGAGCGCCTGCCTCGATATTTCGGGGGTCATCCCGCCAGGCAACCAGCAGGAGTATGAAGGCTCCGGCCAGCACATGTGCGGCGTGAAATCCGGTTAGCAGATAGTAGAAGAGAAAGAACGGGTGGGTTTCGTAGCTGATGCCCTGCGCTGCTTTGTCGGCATATTCCACCCCTTTGATGACAAGGAAAACCAGTCCCAGCAGGGACGCACCCAACAGTGCCAATCGGGCGGTATTCCGGCGGGCATCCCGCCGCCAGTGCAGTGCCTGTGCCGCCAGATAGCCGGACGATACAAGAACGACGGTGTTCAGCGCAGCTCCGGTACGGTGAAGATGCGACTGGGCTTCGGCAAATCCTGCAGGGTCAGTCAGACGCACGCCCATGAAGGCGATCAGCCCTGCCCCGAACACCAGTAGTTCACTGATGATCAGCACCCACATCAGCAATTCGCCGGGCAGTTCGTCGATCAGGGTGGCGTTGCTCATGCGCCGACCAGTTGTCGATAGATTTGCGGCAGGGCCATTGTCAGCCGGTGCGGGTCCGGGATGACGGCAAAGCCACCCTGCCCGAACATGCGCGGGAACCAGCTTTTGCCGGTCTTGTCGATGGTGACGCCAAAGACCGAATGACCGGCACGGCGGGCTTCGCGCACAGCCATGCAGGTATCTTCGATACCGTGTCGGCCCTCGTAATGGTCAAGGTCGTTGGGTTTGCCATCGGTGATGACCAGCAGCAGGCGGCGCTTGCGAGATTGCGCGGCAAGGTCGGCGGAACAGTGGCGAATTGCGGCTCCGAGTCGGGTGTAGTGCCCCGGTCGCAGCGAAGCGATACGTTGCTCGACCTTCGGCCCCATGGGTTCGTCAAATCGTTTGCAGCGCTGAACGTATACGCGTTCGCGTTTCAGCGAACTGAAGGCGTGGATGGCGAAATCGTCGCCGCAGGCATTCAGGCCCCAGGCCAGCGCCGCCAGCGCCTCGCGTTCTATGTCGATCACAGCGCGGCCGGTGACGGCGCTTTCGGTTGAGCGGCTGACATCCAGCAGGATCGACACCGCCAGATCGCGGGCCTCGGGGCGGGATTGCATCCAGACGCGTTCGTTGCTTTCCCCGCTTGCGAGTCGGTCGGTAGCAGCCCGCACGGCGGCTTCGATGTCGAGTTGATCACCGTCCAGATGACCTCTGGTCATGACCCGACCGGGGCGCAGGGCTTCGAACTGGCGTTTGACGGCACGAATGCGGCGGGCCGTGGCGGGGTCCTTGCCGAACTCGGCTGCATCCTCGCGGATATCGGCGTCGGACAGCAGAACGTTGACGTGGTCGGGCAGGTATTGACCGGTGCGCACGTCCCATTCAGGATAGAGGATGCGGCCTGACAGGCGTTCTCGGTTCACGTCTTCTGGCGCGAGATCGAGGTGGAGTTTTAACTTGGTCGGCGGCGCCTTGGAGATCTGACCGAGGCCGATCTCCTCCTGATCGTCGGCCGCTTTCTTCGCGTTGTCGGGGTCATCATCGTCGATACGACGGTTGATGTTCAAAAACTCGGCCCAACTGAGTATTGCTTCGAACTTGTGCAGGATGAAACTGTCGCTGCGCGAAGCCTGGTCAGATTTTCGGCGCCGCGCGCGGTGGGTCTTTTCACCGGATTCTTCGGGTGGGCCTTCTGTATCCGGGTTTTCAACCTCGTTATGTTCGGAAAACCCGACGGCGCGCAACTCGGGCCACAGCGGGACCGGGCGGAAATGCTGATAGCCGCGCGGGGCGGCGAGATCGTCACCCAGTGCCAAAAGCTCTTGGGCTTGCGGTGACAGGGGCTTGGGGTCACCCAGCATGTTGCGGACAACCTCTTCGACCGCCGCCTCGAGCGGTGGCAGGCCGGGTATGTTCCGTTGATACAGAACGCCCTTGCAGAGTTCAGCGTACAGCGGGCGCAGACCGGGGGCATTTTCCAATGTCGCCTCGACCATGTGCCGGGCAGCGACCAGTGCGCGCAGGTCGCCGCGCAGAGGATCGTCTTCGTCAATTCTTGTTGCGGCATGGGCGGCAGTTGCGGCCAGCCAGACATAAAGCGCGCCGTTTGCTTCGCGCGCGGGGAATACGGCCAGCCGGTCCGGCAGGCGCAGTACTTCCCCGTCGAACGACGCGCGCGGCATCAGTTCGGTTTCGGTCGCCAGACGGCGGCGCCAGCCGAGACGGTGGCGCGAAACTTCAGGAGAGACCGGGCGCAATTCGACGCCCGGACTGCCCCCCAGTCCCCGGAAGAGGACTGCCAGCCGCCCCGCGACCTCAGAGAGGTCGACCGCGGCTCCAACATGCACCTCAGGTGCATCGAGGCGGCTGGCAAGGGTGTGCCACAGTTTCCCGATCGTTTCTTCGGGTTCCCATGGCTCAAAGTCGATCTTGACCATCGGCCGGCCTCACCCAAAGACAGCCGTGACAAGATCGAGGAGCCCGCGTTTGATATCCTCGTCATCAGTCAGAGGTTCGATCATTGCGGCAAGGATGGCGCGGTCGGTGGACATGCCCTGCGCGATCAGCGTTGCGGCATAAACGACCAGACGGGTGGAAACGCCTTCCTCAAGATCCTGACCCTTGAGCCCACGCAGTTTGCCGGCAAGACGCACCAGCGGTTTGCAGCGTTCCAGCGGCAGGCCGCTTTCCTGTGCAACGACATCGGCCTCCATCTCGGGCGACGGGAAGTCGAACTCCAGCGAGATGAAACGCTGACGGGTCGAGGGTTTCAGAGTTTTCAGAATGTTCTGGTAGCCGGGGTTGTATGAGGCCACCAACATGAAGCCGGGTGCGGCTTCAAGCTCTTCGCCGGTGCGGTCGATCGGCAGGATGCGCCGGTCGTCGGTCAGCGGGTGCAGAACGACGGTGACGTCCTTGCGAGCCTCGACTACCTCATCAAGGTAGCAGATTGCACCTTCACGTACTGCGCGGGTCAGGGGGCCATCGACCCAGACGGTCTCGCCGCCTTTCAGCAGGTAGCGGCCGATCAGGTCGGCGGCAGCGAGGTCATCATGGCAGGCCACGGTGTAAAGCGGGCGGCCAAGGCTGGCGGCCATATGGGCCACAAAGCGGGTCTTGCCGCATCCGGTCGGCCCTTTCAGCAAGACCGGCAGGTTATTGGTATAGGCGGCGGCGAACACGTCGCATTCGTCGCCTTGGGGCAGGTAGAAGGGGGCGTCAGCCGCCCCCGTTCCCAGTTGCATGGAGCCGTCCATATCCATTACTCCGCAGGAGTTTCAGCTGCGCCGGGTTCAATGACCTCTTTCCGAGGGACCCAGATCGAGTAGATGAACAGCAGCGCACCAAGGACCACGACCAGGCCAGAGCCAAGGCGCATCCAGTAGAAGATCGCGATCTGATCCTGCACATCCATGAAGTAGTCACCGACCACACGTTGCATGTGTGTCTGAACAGTCCCGGCGAAGGTCAGCACGAAGGTCATGAAGACCATACCACCTGTCATCAGCCAGAAGGACGCCATGTTCAGAACCTGATTATAAGGATCGCGGTTCTTGAGGATCGGCATCGCGTAGCTGAAGATCGCCAGGTTGAGGCAGACATAGGCGCCGTAGAAGGCCAGGTGACCGTGTGCGGCCGTGATCTGCGTGCCGTGGGTGTAATAGTTCACACCGTGCAGCGTATGCAGGAAGCCCCAGACGCCGGCCCCGAAGAAGGCCAATGTGGCGCAGCCCAGCGACCACAACAGTGCGGCCTTGTTGGGGTGGTCACGGCGGCCTTTCCAGACCATGACGAAGGCAAAGGCCATCATTGCAAAGAACGGGATCACCTCGAGGCTCGAGAAGATCGATCCGATCCACTGCCAGTAGGCGGGTGTACCGATCCAGTAATAGTGGTGGCCGGTGCCGAGGATGCCCGAGAACAGTGCGGCAGCGACGATGACATATAGCCATTTCTCGACCACCTCCCGGTCAACACCGGTCAGCTTCAGCATCAGATAGGCCAGGATCGAGGCCATGATCAGTTCCCACACACCTTCGACCCACAAGTGGACAACGTACCACCAGTACTGCTTGTCGAGTGACAGGTTGCCGGGGTTGTAGAAAGCGAACAGGAACAAAAGCGCCAGACCCCACAGACCCAACAAAAGGATGTTGGTGATAGCGGTCTTCTTGCCCTTCAGAACGGTCATCGACACGTTGTAAAGGAAGATCAGCGCAGCCACGACGATGCCGGCCTTGACCCATTTGGGCTGTTCCAGGAACTCGCGCCCTTCTTTGCCCAGCAGCCAATTGCCTTCGAACAGGTTGAAGACATAGGTCACGACCACGCCCAGCGTGCCGACGACCAGAATGATCAGCTGCAGATAGGCCAGTTTGGGCGAGTGGATCTCGCGCTCGGCCTCTTCCGGGATCAGGAAGTAAGCAGCGCCGAAGAAGCCCAGGATCAGCCAGACGATCAGCGAGTTGGTGTGAAGCATCCGCACGATATTGAACGGCAGAAGCTCACTCAGGAAGTTTGGCGATACATAGATCAGTCCGGCCAGCAGGCCGCCGATCACCTGGATCGCGAACAGGCCCATTGCCACTGCGAAGTAGGCGTAGGCGATTTTTTGGGATTCGTATTTCATTGTCCTTGTCCCTTTCTCAGCCTGCCTCGTTGGGCGGCCAGCCCTGAGCGTCGATATTGTCCGTCCAGATCAGGAAGTTGGTCAGGTCGCGGAGTTCTTCGTCGCTGAGGTTGAAATTGGGCATCTGTCGGCGACCGGGAATGCCGGTCGGCTGCGCCTCCATCCAGCCCTTGAGGGATTCAAAGGCTGATTCCGGGTCGTCCAGCACCCCCCAACGGGTCATCACGTTACCGACTTCCGGGGCGAAGTAGGCCCCTTCGCCGAGAATCGAGTGACAGTTGATGCAGGCGTGTTTTTCCCAGACGTGCTTGCCGCGAACCACACTTTCGTCAAGCTTTGCCGCGTTTTCGGAATTGACGATATACAGGTGGGAATGGGCCGACAGGGCCAGAAAGATTAGAATGAAGAACAGTGACCCGCCATAGAATATATTGCGAGCCATGCTCTTTGTCATGACTTCTCGCATCGCGCTCTCCTTTGCGCAGATTAGCTAGTTTGCTCAGAATGGCGGGTGGGTCATGGTATCGCCTTAACGAAAGTCAAGACTTGCGACAGGAAATCAGATTCAGTTTGAGTGCCCCAGCCGTGGACCCGTCAGCGCAGGCCACATGGCGATCAGATACAGCACAAAGGCGCTGACCCAGAGTCCATCGGACAGCAGCATCGCAACTAGATAGCCAGATTCCATATCCGCCGCGATCCAGCGCGAGATCGCTGCCGCGGCCATCAGTCCATAGGCCACGACCATCGGGCCGGGTGCGATCAGATCCCGTCCGCTGTGCCCCAGCGCAGCTCGGCTCATGACCGCAAGGGTCATGCCGCCCACGCAACCGATGCCCAGAACGTGCAGCGCAGCAACCTCGTTGCCGAAACCCAATGCCGCAAGCCCCCAAAGAATCAGCCCCAGCGCCAGCATTCCAAGTCCCAGGTGCAGCGCGAGCAGGATTGGCTGCCGCGCGGACCAGATCATGCGCCAGCGCGACATGCGCAGGATTTGCACACCGCCAAGGGCCAGCCCCAGCACTCCGGCCGTGCCCGTCGCGCCCAATACCAGAACGCCACAGGGCAGAACCAAGGCCAGAATCATGCCCGCCTTGTCCAGGCCCGCCACCGAGACCGGCCAGTTCGCCTCGGGCTCTCCGGCGCGTTTCATTGCATTGCGTGTAAAGGCGGGAGTGATCCGGCCCCCCAGAATGGCGATCATCGCACAGAGTGTCAGCAAGCCTGCTCGCAGACCTGTTTGCAGTGTGTCGCTTGTAATACCAGCCCATTCCAGATGGGTCAGCAGGTTCGCGACCCAGATGAGGCTTAGCAGCAGGAGAAACACCATGTTCTGCGGCTTGGGACGGCGGATGAGCAGTGTGGCGATCTTGGCTGCCAGAATTGGCACAAAGGCCAGATCCAAAACCGCGACCACAAGCGGCGGCAGTATCCCGGAAAACCACATTGCCATCCGGCCGGCCAGCCAGACCCCTGCCGCCAGTGCGATGAAGCGAGCCCGCGCGTCGGGCGCACCGGTCCAGTTCGGCACAGCGGTCAGGAAGAACCCTCCCAAAGCTGCTGTGGCATAGCCGAAAATCATCTCATGCGCGTGCCACATAGGCGGTGTCATGCCGTAATCCGGTGCCAAATACGGCACCGCCAGCCACAGCCCCCAGACAAGGCCGACAAACAGGCCGTAGAGACCTGCAGACAGGAAAAAAACTCGGAATCCTTCACCAAAAATACGGGTGATGATCGTGGGCATTTCTGCTCTCCTAGACCGTTTTGCCACACGTAGCAGCCCGGCGGCCCGGATGACTTAACCAAAATCAAAACCGTCGCAAAACATGACCCGGAAACACCTGTTTTATTAGGAATTATTTTTGCATTTCAGTCTGTGTACAAACCCGTTTCCGTCCCTTCCGTTGACTTTGGTCAAGGATAACATCTCCGTGATGTTTCAGTCTCCAGCCTGCCTCACCAGCAAATGGAGAGTGATCATGTCACTTGGAATCAGCTACAACAAAACTGGCCGCGCCTTTGGGGTCGGTTTGGCGATGCTGCTGGGCAGCGTCGCTGCACCAGTCTTCGCCGAAGAGCCAACATTGAGCGACGAAGCGTTTGAATCGTCCAAACAGCTCTATTTCGAGCAATGCGCAGGTTGCCACGGCGTTCTGCGTAAAGGCGCCACAGGCAAAAACCTTGAACCCCACTGGAAGAAAACCGCAGCCGACGGCACCGTGACCGAAGGCGGCACCCTCGCGCTTGGGCAGGAACGTCTTGAAAAGATCATCGCCTGGGGGACCGAAGGCGGCATGAACAACTTCTCGGACATCATGACCGAGCAGGAAATCAAGGACATGGCGACATACATTATGATGGAGGCCCCCAAGCCGCCTGAGATGTCGCTGGAACAGATGAAAGCGACACGCAAGGTCTATGTCGAAGAAGCCGACTATCCGACCGAACCGCTGCATGGCCGCAACTGGGAGAACTTCTTTGTCGTCATCGAACGTGACGTAGGTAAAGTGGCCGTGATCGACGGCGACACCAAAGAAGTGCTGACACACATCCCGACCGGTTACGCTGTCCACGTTCTGAAAGCATCCGAACACCACAGCACTACCGAACCGGAACATCCGGGCCGCTTCTGGTACACCATGGGCCGCGACGGCAAGATGACCAAGATCGACCTCTGGCAGAAGCCTGAGAATATGTTGGTTTCCGAGGTCAAGATTGCCTATGACGCCCGCGATGTGGCCGTTTCCGGCGACGGCAAATACGTCATCGGTGGTGGTTACTGGCCGCCGCATTTCGCAATCGTCGATGCCCAGACCATGGAACCGGTCAAGGTTGTATCGACACGCGGCGTGAACGTGGACGGGGACTATGTGGAAGAGGCCCGCGTGGCCGCAATCTACACCACACCGAACGAGCCAACCTGGATTGTCGCGATCAAGGAATTGGGTCAGCTGTGGCAGGTCGACTATACCGACCTTGAGAACCTGCGGATCGACAAGATCGACTCGGCCAAGTTCCTGCACGACGGGTTCTTTGACCCGACTGGCCGGTACTTCCAGATCGCCGCGAACGCGTCGAACAAGATGGTTGTCGTCGACACCGAAACTCACAAGCTTGAGGCAATGATCGACACGGCTGCGTTGCCGCACCCCGGCCCGGGCGCCAACTGGGTTGACCCGAATTGTGGTCCGGTTGCCGGTACAACCCACCTTGGTGTTGGTGCCGTGACCGTCTGGGGCAACGACCCAGAGAACCGTCCGGACGATGCCTGGAAGGTTTGCTACGAAGTGGAAACCGACGGCCCCGGCCTGTTTATCCGCACGCACCCGAATTCGGATTACATCTGGGCTGACCAGACCAAACATCCGGAACCGGAAATTCAGCAGTCCGTTCAGGTCATCTCGAAAGAGACCGGCGAGATCGTAAAAACCATCCAGATCACCGAAGATGAAGGCAGCGCCGCTGTTCACTTCGAGTTCAACGCGGATGGTACCGAGGTCTGGGTTTCCAAATGGAACCTGTCGGATTCGAAAGAACCCAACGGTCAGATCGTGATCTTCGACGCCAAGACGCTGGAAGAAATTGGCCGCATCGAAGGGCTTTATGCCCCGACCGGCAAGTTCAACGTCTACAACCGTTCGAACCACGTCACCTGACGGGATCGCATCCAGAACCGGAAAGGGCGGGCCCCTCGCCCGCCCTTTCCTCGTTTGACCTATCAGCCAAACTCACCGGCCTGCCACACAAGGCCTGACAAGACAGCCATAACGGAGCACGGATATGACCTCCGAACCGGATAAAAAACCACCGATCTGGCGCCGGTATTTCCTGTGGGGAATGCCCGTGGCCGGTCTCGCTGCCGCTTTTGCTGCAGGCATCATCTTCTGGGGCGGCTTCAACACTGCCATGGAAGCGACCAACACCGAGAAGTTCTGTGTCTCGTGTCACGAGATGCGCGATTATATATACACCGAATACACCGGCACGATCCACGATGTGAACCGTTCCGGCGTGGGCGCGGTCTGTTCAGACTGCCACGTGCCCAAGGACTGGACCCACAAGATCATCCGCAAAATCCAGGCCTCCAAAGAGCTTTATGGCAAAATGGTCGGGACCATCAGCACCCCAGAGAAATTCGAAGCCAAACGCATCCATCTGGCGATGAACGAATGGGAGCGGATGAAGGCTACCGACTCGCGCGAGTGCCGTAACTGCCACGATTTCGAATCGATGATGCCCGAATTCCAGAAACCCCGCGCCCGTCAGCAACACCTGAACGCGATGGAAACCGGTCAGACCTGTATCGATTGCCACAAGGGGATTGCGCACTCGAACATCCGGGACCGTGCAACCGACGAGTATCTGGAAGAGTTGGAAGCCCCGAACCCTGCGTTTGTCCGGCCGATCCCGCCAGAATATCTGGCCAGCCTCGAGAAGATCGAAGCCTTGGAGGCCGCCGAGGCCGACGCGGAAAAAGCCGCCAAACAAGCCCAGCAAGAGGCTGTTCAGGCCCAGATTGCGGCCGCTGTTGACGCTGCTGTGGCGGAAGAACGCGCCAACGCTGCGGGAGAGGCCTCGGCCGCGCCTGCGGGCGGCGGTGGCAGCGACGTCGCTTCGAACATCGACTGGAATGCCGTGGCCAGTGCGGAGCTGAAACTGTTCTACCCCGGTCAGGCGTCCTTCGAATGGGTGCAAAACGGCAAGACCCACGGCGGTGCCCGTCCGCTGACCAAGGGGGGCGATCAGTGTTCGACCTGTCACGCCAAGGAACTGGACACCATCGGAAACAAGATCGTTGCCGGTGGCGAACTGGAACCGACCCCGATCCCGGGCAAACGTGGGGTGATCGACGCAACCGTTCAGGCGGCGCATGACGATGAAAACCTCTATATCCGCCTGCAATGGCCGGATGCGGGCCATAGCCCTGCCCCGTTTGTTGATGGCGGCAAAATGGACCCCGACAACCAGATCAAGGTCGCCATGATGATCACCGGAACAGATATTGAACTGGGTGATCAAGTGGGTTGCTGGGCTTCATGTCACGCCGACAACAGCTACATGCCCTTTGACCCGGGTGCGGATGCCATTGCCGCCAATGGTGATGTTACGGGACGGCTGACCGCGCAGGACACAGTGACCAAATACATCAGCGAAAGCCGCACCGAGGTTGAGGTCAAAGGCCGCGGTGGCAAGCCCCTGGGTGGTTGGGACAAGCTGCAGTCTGCCGAGCAGATTGAGCAATACCTGGCCGACGGCACCTATCTTGACCTGATGCGGGTCTATGCCGATGGCAGTGCCACCAACGGCTATCTGCTGGATCAGCGCGTGGTCAATGACGGTGAAATCGCCGCCTCGGCCGAGCTTTCCGGCGGAACGTGGACTGTCGTGTTCACGCGGCCGTTGAACTCCGGTGCGCCGGGTGATGTCCCGCTGGAACCCGGGCAGACCTATACGGTCGGCTTTGCAATCCACGATGACTATGCCAGTGCGAGGTTCCACCATGTGACGCTGAACACCAGCCTTGCGCTGGATGACGACAGCGCGAATATCAACGTGGTGAAACAGTAACGGATTGGGGCCGGAAGATCCGGCCCCAATCCTTTCAGAAAGGAGATTGGATCATGAAAACCCAACGACTTCTTCCTGCACTTTTGTTTCTGGCATCACCGGTTCTTGCGGCCGACGAAGAGACAGCCGCAATCTGCGCCGAGGCCGAAGAACGTTATGTCGAATTGTTCGACCAACCATCGTCAGCCGTTGAGGACGCCGAAGTTGTGTTGATGTACAAATACAATTTCTGCCCTGCCGAACTGACGGTCAAAGCAGGAACCACGGTCCGCTGGGTGAACGTGGACAAACGCACCAGCCACAGCGTTTTGCTGAAAGACGGCAGCGACCCTGAAAGCGACCGGCTGTTTCCCGAGGAAACGGTTGATCTGACCTTCCTTACCCCGGGGCGGCAGGACTATCTGTGCGGTCCACATTGGGAGACACAGAACATGATCGGAATGATCACAGTAGATCCCTGAGCAGAAGCAGACATACGGGCAGAAGTAAGGAGCGCGGATGCAAATCCCGCGCTCCTTAACTTATGTCAAGGAGGTTGAACCGTGAATGCGCCAACCTGCCGTCATGACACGCCCGGTTCACCCAGCAACGTCCCGTAATCACACTGGATTCGCGCAGGAAACACCGGGTTCCGACGACATTCAGGACAAGTGAGTTTGCACATGAGCGGTAAGGTTTTTCTGATTGGTGCCGGACCGGGTGATCCGGAGCTGATGACCCTGCGCGCCCTGCGGATGCTGCAACAGGCGGATGTGGTGGTCTATGATCGATTGGTTTCGGACGAAATCCTTGCCATGCACACCGAAGGGGCACGACTCATACCTGTCGGCAAAGCCCCGAAATGCCACACTGTCCCACAAGACCGCATCAACGAAATCCTGCTGGAAGAGGCCCGCGCTGGCCATACTGTGGCGCGCCTGAAAGGCGGCGACCCGATGATTTTTGGCCGCGGTTCGGAAGAGGCCGCCTATCTGATGGACCACGGCGTCGAGGTCGAATACGCGCCCGGAATTACAGCGGCACAAGGCGCGTCTTGTTCAACGGGCGTGCCACTGACCCATCGGGGCCTTGCGACCTCGGTCCAATATGTCACCGGGCACCGGCAGGCAGACAAGGTTCTAGATCTGGACTGGAAACGTCTGGCCGACCCGGATTCGACGCTGGTGGTTTATATGGGCGTTGCCAACATCGGTCAGATCGCAATGGGTCTGATGACCGAAAACCTGCCCGGATCGACCCCTGTTCTGGCCGTCGCCAAGGCCACCACCCGCGCAGAACGCCGCCTTGTTTCCCGGCTGGATCGGTTGGCTGCGGATGTGCGTCAGGCGGAGCTGGCGGCCCCTACCCTGTTCATCATCGGTCAGGTCGTTTCGCTGTATTCCGAGCGACCCGTGGCTGAGTTATTGGAACAGGCTCATGGCTAGGCCAGGTCGCCAAAATACCGCGCCGGCCCGCAATAATCCGCAGTCAGGATGGGCCGGGCGCACCGTTCTGACCATGGCCGTGCTGGTGGCAACCTCGGCAATTGCCGCCGATACGCTGGACCCCAACGCTCTGAAGCGGCTTGTCCATCAGGATTGCGGATCGTGCCACGGGTTGTCTTTGAAGGGGGGCCTAGGCCCCGATTTGCGTGCGGGAACTCTTGCACATTACGACGCCGAAGTTCTGACCGGCGTCATCCTTGACGGAATCCCGGACACCGCGATGCCGCCCTGGCGCCCCTTGATCACAGAAGAAGAGGCCGAGTGGATCGCCCGTTACCTGTTGGAACCGGAGGCACAATGAAACAGCTCATCCTCGGCCTCGCTGCAACCCTTATGATGTCCACTGCGCAGGCGGAACCCACCGCCACCGGCGACCTCGGGCTGGTGATCGAACGGGCGCAGGGTTCAGTCCTGCTGGTCGATCAATCCGAGCGCACGGCGCTGGCCCGGATCGAAGGCTTGGGCGATCTGTCTCATGCGTCGCTGGTCTATTCGCCCGACGAACGTTTCGCCTATGTGTTCGGCCGCGATGGAGGTCTGACCAAGGTCGACATCGTCACCCGCCAGATTGCCAATCGTGTTGTACAGGCGGGCAACGCCATCGGCGGCGCAATCTCTGACGATGGTACGCTGGTGGCAGTGTCCAACTATGAACCCGGCGGCGTGCGCGTGTTCGATGCCGATACGCTTGAAATGGTCGCAGACATTCCGACCGGCAGCAAAACCATCGGCCTGGTTGACGCGCCCGGTCGGCGGTTCGTGTTCACCATGTGGGACACGGGTGAGACCTGGATAGCCGATTTTTCCTCAGGTACGCCGGAAATCACCAAAATCCCCGATATGGGTGAAAACCCCTACGACGCTTTGATAACCGCAAATGGCCGGACCTATATCACAGGCCTGTTTGGCGAGGATGGCCTAACGGCGTTGGACCTCTGGGCTGACACCCCGGAACCCATCCGCGTGCTGTCCGATTACGGGCGCGGGCAAGAAGAGATGCCCGTCTACAAGATGCCCCATCTTGAAGGTTGGGCGCTGACCGGTCGTGAATTCGTTCTGCCTGCTGTTGGCCATCACGAGGTCTTGTGGATCGACGCCGATACCCTGACCGAGACCGGGCGCACCCAAACCCATGGCCAGCCGGTCTTTGCAATGGCCCGGCCCGACGGGCGGCAGGTCTGGGTCAACTTCGCCCACCCGCTGAACGATACGATCCAGGTCATCGACAGTGTCAGCAAGGACATCATCCACGAATTCAAACCCGGCCCCGCCGTACTGCATATGGAGTTCACGCCGCGCGGGCATGAGGTCTGGATCAGCGTCCGGGATGCCAACAAGGTCATGATCTACGACACGCAAACATTTGAAAAACTGCGTGAAATCGAAGCGGACAGCCCATCGGGCATCTTCTTCACCGCCCGCGCGCACAGAACAGGCCTGTAACCCATGTGCCATATCACCGACCCGATCGATCGCCACCTTCTGGATGATTTCCAGCGCAACTTTCCAGTCACCGAACGCCCTTTCCAAGTTGTGGCCGACACACTGAAGCTCAGCGAGGCCGATGTGATCGACCGGCTGGCCCGCATGCGGGCGGCAGGCCGGATCACGCGTGTCGGGGCGACCATCGCGCCCGGCGCGGTTTCCGCAAGCACGCTGGCTGCGGTTGCGGCACCTGAGCACCGCATTGAAAAGATTGCTGCCCTGATCGACGCGGAACCGGGCGTGAATCATAACTACCAGCGGGAAGATGATTGGAACCTCTGGTTCGTCGCCACCGGGCCGGATCGCGCACATGTCGACAACACGCTGGCCCGGATCAGAAAAAAAACCGGACTTCGCGTTCTCGACCTGCGGCTGGTGCGCCCCTTCAACGTAGATCTGGGGTTCCGCATGTCCGGTGGCGCGCGACGCGTTCCCAGCGCGCGTCGGATCGACCGGTCGGCCATGCAGGACGGTGACCGTGATTTGCTCCAGTCACTGAGCTCGGGCCTGTCACTTGTCGGTGACCCTTACGCGGCGCTGGCCCGGTCGCTGGGTCGAGAGCCCGAAGATGTAATGACGCGCATTCGCTGCCTGCACGAGGCGGGCATCATCTCGCGTTTGGGCGTCATCGTGCGTCACCGTGCACTCGGATGGTCTGCCAACGCGATGGTCGTCTGGGACCTTCCCGCCGATCAGATTGACACTGCTGGACCGGCCCTTGCGGCCCATCCCGGGATCACCCTGTGTTACGAACGCAATCCGGTCGAGGGGGTCTGGCCCTATCGGCTCTATTCCATGATCCACGCCCGCTCGCGGAGCGAAGCGTATGAGGTGCTGGCTGGCGCGACCGAGCTTCAGGAGCTGACCGGTGCGCGGCACAAGGTTCTGTTTTCGACCCGCTGCTTCAAACAGACCGGCGCGCTGATCCAACCGAAGGAGTCCGCCGCATGACACTCGACGCAATTGATCGCAGAATCCTGAACAGGATGCAGGACGACCTGCCATTGGTACCGAACCCCTACGCCGCCGTGGCAGACGCGTTGAGCATATCTGAAAGCGATTTGCTGAATCGCCTGTCCCGGATGAAGAAAGAGCGTGTGATTACCCGGTTTGGCCCGTTCTTCGACGCAGCCGCCATGGGGGGGGCTTTTTGCCTCTGTGCCATGGCTGTTGAACCCGAGAATTTCGAAGCCGTCCTAACCAAAGTCAATGCGCACCCCGAGGTGGCCCATAATTATGAACGCACGCACCGGCTGAACATGTGGTTCGTTCTGGCGACCGAAACACCTGAAGGGATTGCAACAGCGGCCGAGGCAATCGAAAGGGAAACCGGGATCGCCGTCCTGCAGTTCCCCAAACTACAGGAATTTTTCATAGGCTTCCGGGTGGCAGCATGATCGACGCAAAAGACAGAGAGATCATTGAGGCTTTGCAAGGCGGCCTGCCGCTGGTCCCTGCCCCCTATGCCAGTGTGGCCGAAACCCTGGGCATGGACGAAGACGCCTTGCTTTCTCGGCTTGCGGGTCTGAAATCGCGCGGGGTGATCCGCCGTATCGCTGCGGCACCCAACCACTACAAGCTGGGCATGACGTCGAACGGAATGACCGTGTGGGATGTGGACGACAACCGTGTTGCCGAACTGGGCGCAGAAATCGGCGCGCTGCCCTATGTTACGCACTGCTATGAACGCCCGCGCGCCCTGCCCGACTGGCCCTATAACCTTTTTGCCATGGTCCATGGTTCGGACCGGACCGAGGTCGAAGAAAAGCGGGCAGAAATCACGGCCATTCTGGGCGACGCCTGCCGTGCCAAAGACATCCTTTATTCTACACGCATCCTGAAAAAAACCGGGCTGCGTCTGAAGTCCAAAGAGCAATTGAAAGGCTGAAACATGTTCCGCCTGACCGAATACATGCATCAACTGGTCAATCCGACGCCGGTGCGCAAACGGCGTCCGGGTCCGGTGAAGCCGGTGGTGATCTGGAACCTGACACGGCGCTGCAACCTGAAGTGCCGCCATTGCTACACCGTCTCGGCGGATGTGGCCTTCCCGGGTGAGCTCAGCCACGAGCAAGCCATGGTTACCCTTGAGGATCTGGGCCAGTTTCGCGTCCCGGCCCTGATCCTCTCGGGTGGGGAGCCGCTGGACCGGTTCGACTTCTTCGACATCGCGAAACGCGCCCGCGATCTGGTGCCGATGCTGGCGCTGTCGACAAATGGAACGCGGATTTACGACGAAACCGCTGACATGATCGCCGATGTGGGGTTCAGCTATGTCGGCATCTCGCTGGACGGGATCGGGGCCACGAACGATTGGTTCCGTGGGGTCAAGGGTGCTTTTGCCGACGCCCTGCGCGGCGTACGTGAATGCAAGAAACGCGGCATCAAGGTTGGTCTGCGTTTTTGCCTGACCGAAGGGACCCAGCATCACCTGCCCGACCTGCTGAAACTGTGTGACGACGAGGGAGTGGACAAGTTCTACTTGTCCCACCTGGTCTATGCCGGACGTGGCGACAAGAACCGGGGCGAGGATGCCGAGCATCTGCTCACCCGCAAGGGATTGGACCTGTTGTTGGAGCGCGCATGGGAGGCGGCCTCTGGAGGGCGACCGCTGGATATCGTCACCGGCAACAACGACGCGGATGCCGGGTATTTTCTGAACTGGGTACGTTCGCGTTTCGATGCAGAGAAAGAGGCGCATGTGCGCGAACATCTTGCCGCATGGGGTGGCAACTCCAGCGGTCTGGGTGTTGCCAATATCGACAATCTCGGTCGCGTGCATCCCGACACTTATTGGTCCGACTACACGGTCGGCAACGTGAAGACAAAATCGTTTTCAGAACTTTGGACCAGTGATGACCCGATGCTGGCCATGCTGCGCACGCGCCCCCGCCCGCTGAAGGGGCGCTGTGGCGCCTGTCAGCTGAAGGATGTGTGTGGCGGCAACACCCGCATTCGCGCCTTGCAACTGACCGGCGATCCCTGGGCCGAAGATCCGGCCTGCTATCTGTCAAATCAAGAAATCGGCGTGGACGACGCGGGCGAACGTCTGCAGGTCACGCCGTTCCGGGGGAAACGTCATGATCCGGCGCATCAGTTCTTTTGATAATGGGCGTTCTGTTCACCCAGCACCTGTGCGGGTGGTGAGTTCTGAAGCCTCCGGCGGGAGTATTTGTAAAAAGATGAAGATCGGGGTCTTGTGTTCGATCCTCAGTGTCGGGGCGGCATGGGCGGATGCGCCTTCAGACTATGCCGAGCATTGCGCATCGTGCCACGGTGAGAGCCGTCTGGGCGGTGTGGGTCCGGCGCTGATCCCCGAGACCTTGAAACGCATGCGCGGCCCCCGTGTTGCCGCAGTAATTGCCGAAGGGCGGGCGGCGACACAGATGCCGGGGTTTTCGCATGAGCTTGACGCCTTGCAGATCGAGGAATTGGCAGGTTGGCTGAAATCGCCGCTGGAGACCGACCCGGAATGGGGTGAGGCCGAGATTATGGCCAGCCGTGCTCTGGACGAGGATAACACATCGGTTGATGCCCCTGTCTGGGACAGTGACCCCATGAACATCACGCTGGTCGTTGAAACTGGCGATCACCATGTCAGCGTTCTGGATGGTGACACGTTCGAGGTTCTCGACCGGTTCGAAACCCCCTTTGCCGTGCATGGCGGGCCAAAGTTCAGTCCCGACGGGCGATATGTCTTCATCATGTCGCGCGACGGCTGGGTGCAGAAGTATGACATCTGGGCGTTGAAACAGGTGGGTCGTGTGCGCGCCGGCCTGAACAGCCGTAACATCGCTATGTCAGGCGACGGCAAATGGGTGGCCGTGGCAAATTACCTGCCTAACACCCTGACCTTGTTGTCGACAGAGGATCTGTCGGTTGCCAAGGTCATCGAGATCAAAGGCAAGAAGGGCAAGGGCAGCCGTGTTTCGGCCGTGTATCAGGCTCCGCCGCGCGAGAGTTTTGTTCTGGCGCTGAAAGATGTGCCCGAGATATGGGAGGTCTTTTATGGCGCCAACCCGCCGCAATCCGGGCTGGGTCATGACTTCCGCATCGAAGGGCAGTTCAAGAACCCTGACCCCTTCCCGGTGCGCAAGATCACGACGCCGGACTACCTGGACGACTTCTTTTTCGATCAGAGCTACGAATACGTCATGGGTGCGTCCCGCGATGGTAAAGGCGGGCAGGTGATCGACCTGGTCATCGGTCAGAAAGTGGCCGATCTGGACCTGCCGGGGATGCCGCATCTGGGGTCGGGCATCACTTGGCAGCACGGTGATACAACCGTGATGGCCACTCCACATTTGACCGATGGCACCGTGTCGGTGATCGACATGCAGACATGGGAAACCGTCAAGCGGATCAAGACCGAAGGGCCCGGGTTCTTCATGCGCAGCCATGAGAACTCACCCTACGTCTGGGCCGACGTGTTCTTTGGACCCAACAAGGACGCGATGCATGTCATCGACAAGCAAAGCCTTGAAATCATAAAGACTCTGCGACCTGCTCCGGGCAAAACTGTGGCCCACGTGGAATTTACCAGGGACGGCAGCCATGCGTTGGTTTCGATCTGGGAGGATGACGGCGCGGTAATCGTCTATGATGCGCAGACGCTGGAGGAAATTCGCCGTCTGCCGATGCGCAAACCTTCGGGGAAATACAATGTCTGGAACAAGATCACCTTCTCGGAAGGCACCAGCCACTGAGGGCAGATGGCCGGTTTGGAAACTGGCCATACTGCTGTACCCGGCCACGGCACTGACCGTGGCCATCAACCTGTTTTTGCTTGGCCTGATCCTGCACAGCGCCGGTTTCGGCGCGATTGAACCAGTTCCGGCGATCCTTTGGTCGATTCCTTTAGGGATTCCAGCGACATGGCTGGCCGGGCGCTGGCTGCGCGGGTTGATGGATGAGGCCGATGAATAGGTGCAAATTTTCTCCGACCTGACCTAAGTCAAGTTTCTGCTTGAGAGAATCCCATAGGGTTCGGGAAAGAACGCCGAGTTGGATTCTCAATGCCCACCTTCCGCCCTCCGCATAGCCTGTTTGATCGCGTGTCCCGCGCGGTGTGCGGTTTGGTGGGCATATTCCTGTTGCTGTTACAAATGCTTGGCCCGGCACTGGCGAGTTCCGGCGACAGCATGTGGATCGAGATCTGCTCGGAGGCAGGGGCGGTCTGGGTTGAGGTTGATCTGGAAGAAGATACCGACGACCCGACCGCGCCCTGTCCGAAATGCGCCGATTGTGCGCTTTGCGCGGTGACGACGGCAGCGCCGCTGCCAGACCTGCCGCTTGTCGCGCAGGCCGGAGATGTGCGGCTTGTACACGTTGCGAACCAGAGCCTGTGCGATTTGCACAGCCCGAAATGGCTATGGCCCGAAACCCGGGGTCCCCCGTATTTGACCAAAGAAGAATCTGAACGCGCCCTGCGCGCGTCCATGGCATCCACCCAAGTAATCGGAGGTGCGCCATGGTCGTAAGTCGCGCAATCCATTTCCTGCTGGCCTTCACCCTGTCCTGCCTGATGGCGATCAGCGCGCATGCCGACAGCCTCGCCAGCTTTCTGCCCGAAATTGCTCCTGCCGATCTGGTTCCAGAAGCCGATGCCTTTGGTCCGGTCCGCGATGACATACCCGTTGCCCCGGTTTTGAAGGGGGGCGAAACGGTTGCCTGGGCTTTCCTGACGTCTGACTTCGTCGGCACCACCGGTTATTCCGGCAAACCCATTCACGTGGTGGCGGCCATCGACAGTGACGCGGTTCTGACCGGTGTGAAACTGGTCAAACACTCGGAACCGATCGTTCTGATCGGCATCCCCAATTCGCGCATGGTCGAGCTGACCGAAGGCTATGCCGGCCTGGACCTCAAGCGTGAGGCCGAAACCGGCGGTGAAGGGCATGACCTGGACATCATCTCGGGCGCGACCGTGACGATCATGGTGATCGACGACAGCCTTGTGCGTGGTGGTATCAAAGTTGCGCGCGCGCTTGGACTGGGGGGGTTGTCTCCGGTAAAGGCCGATGGACCGAAACGCGAAGTCGACATGGCGCAGGATGCTGTTTTCGACTGGACGACACTTTCGGGCGACGGTTCGGTCCGGCGGATGACGCTGGATATCGGCCAGGTGAATGCCGCCTTCGAGGCCACCGGAGATCAGCGCGCCATCAGACGCCCCGAACCCGGCGAGCCCGATGATACCTTCATCGACATGCACGTGGCACTTGTTTCGGTGCCGTCCATCGGCAAGTCGCTGCTGGGTGAGGCTGAATACCAGAACCTGATCAACTGGCTGGACGAAGGCGAGCAGGCCATTCTGGTACTGGGACGCGGCGCCTATAGTTTCAAAGGCTCGGGCTATGTGCGTGGCGGCATCTTTGACCGTATTCAATTGATCCAGGGTGACAGATCGGTCCGCTTTTTCGACCGTCAACAACGGCGATTGGGGGAAGTTGCAGCCCCTGACGCGCCCAGTTTTACCGAGCTGGACATCTTCAAGATCCCGGCCGACGCCGAGTTTGACCCCGCCGCACCCTTCCGACTGCAACTGCTGGTGCAGCGCGCCGTGGGTGCGGTCGAAAAAACGTTTCTGACCTTCGACTTGGGCTACAAGTTGCCGGAACAGTACCTGCTGCCCGTCGCTGCCCCCGTTGTTGTCGATGATGCCACCGGCGAAGCCGCTGCCAAGGCCGCCTTGTGGCAACGCATCTGGAAGGACCGCACCGTCGAGATCGGCGTTCTGATCGTCATGCTGCTGGTGCTAACCGCGACTTTCTTCTTCCAGTTCCACGCCACCATGAACGCGCGCGTCTTTTACTGGTTCCGCATCGGATACCTGACCATGACCCTGTTTTTCATCGGCTGGTACGCCAATGCGCAGTTGAGCGTGGTGAATCTGATGGCACTGGCGGGAAGCCTGCGCATTGGGTTTTCCTGGGACGCGTTCCTGCTGGACCCGCTGGTCTTCATTCAATGGTTCGCTGTCGCCGCTGCGCTGCTGTTCTGGGGGCGCGGGGCCTATTGCGGCTGGCTGTGCCCGTTTGGTGCGCTGCAAGAGCTGACCAACAAGATCGCGCGCGCGTTGAAGGTCCCGCAATGGACCCTGCCGTGGGGCCTGAACGAACGGCTTTGGCCTGCGAAGTACATGATCTTCCTCGTTCTCTTCGGCATCAGCTTTGTCTCGATCCCGCTGGCTGAGAAATACGCCGAGGTCGAGCCGTTCAAGACCGCGATCATTCTGAAATTCATGCGTGACTGGCCCTTTGTGGTCTTTGCGCTGGCCCTGCTGGGGATTGGGCTGTTCATCGAACGGTTCTATTGCCGCTACCTCTGCCCGCTGGGCGGAGCGCTGGCGATCCCTGCCCGTATCCGCATGTTCGATTGGCTGCGCCGTTACCCCGATTGCGGCAGCCCCTGTCAGACCTGCGCCAACGAATGCCCCGTTCAGGCGATCCACCCCACAGGTGAGATCAACCCGAACGAGTGCGTCACCTGTCTGCATTGCCAGGTGCTCTATCAGTCCGAGACGAAATGTCCCGTCGTTATCCGCCAGCTAAAACGGCGGGCCAAGACAGGGTCGGTCAACCTCAAGACCCCTCTCGGACAACCACCGGCGAACCATCCGAACGCCAAACCGCAATCCGTTTCCTAAAAAAGGAGGAACGATCATGTCGGACAATGAAAACAAACTGAACATCACACGCCGCGGGATGCTGGGGGCAACCGCCACCGGCGCGGTGATTGCCGGGACCGGTCTGGGCTCGACCCTGATGACGGCCAAGCAAGCCAGTGCTGCCGCCAATGCCGCGCTGGAACCGGGTGAACTGGACGAGTATTACGGCTTCTGGTCTTCGGGCCAGACCGGTGAACTGCGCATTATGGGCGTGCCGTCCATGCGCGAACTGATGCGGGTTCCGGTGTTCAACCGCTGCTCGGCCACGGGCTGGGGTCAGACCAACGAGTCGCTGAAAATCCTGACCGAGGGCCTGCTGCCCGAAACCAAGGAATTCCTGGCGGCAAACGGCAAGGTGACTTACGACAACGGCGACCTGCACCACCCGCACATGTCCTTCACCGATGGCACCTATGACGGCCGCTATCTGTTCATGAATGACAAGGCCAACACCCGTGTCGCCCGTGTGCGCTGTGACGTGATGAAATGCGACAAGATCATCGAGATCCCGAACGCGCATGACATCCACGGCTTGCGTCCGCAGAAATACCCGCGCACCGGCTACGTCTTTGCCAATGGTGAGCATGAAGCGCCGCTGGTGAACGATGGTCAGATCCTCGACGATCCGTCACAATACGTGAACATCTTCACCGCCATCGACGGTGACACGATGGAGATCGCGTGGCAGGTGATGGTGTCGGGCAACCTCGACAACACCGACTGCGACTATCAGGGCAAATACGCCTTCTCGACCTCGTACAACTCGGAAATGGGTATGAACCTTGCCGAGATGACCGAGAACGAGCTGGACCACGTGGTCGTGTTCAACCTCAAGGGCATCGAAGAGGCCGTGGCCGCCGGGAACTATCAGGAACTGAACGGCGTCAAGGTCGTGGACGGCCGCAAAGAGGCTGGCGGCAACCTGACCCGCTATATCCCGATCCCGAACTCGCCGCACGGTGTGAACGCCGCGCCCGACAAGAAACACATCATGATCAACGGTAAGCTGTCGCCGACAGTGTCCGTGATCGATGTGGAGAAAGTCGACGCGCTGTTTGCTGACAATGCCGATCCGCGTTCCGCCATCGTTGCTGAACCGCAGTTGGGCCTTGGCCCGCTTCACACCGCGTTCGACGGCAAGGGCAACGCTTATACCACCTTGTTCCTGGACAGCCAGGTGGTGAAATGGGACATCGCCAAGGCCATCGAAGCCTATGCAGGTGCGGACGTCGATCCCATTGTCGACAAGGTGGATGTGCATTATCAGCCCGGCCATAACTCGACCTCGATGGGCGAAACGGCCGAGGCGGACGGCAAGTGGCTGATTTCGATGAATAAGTTCTCGAAAGACCGCTTCCTGAACGTGGGTCCGCTGAAGCCCGAGAACGAGCAGCTGATCGACATCTCGGGCGACAAGATGAAAGTGGTCCACGACGGCCCGACCTTTGCGGAACCGCACGACTCGATCATCGTGCACCGGTCGAAGGTGAACCCGGTCAATGTCTGGGACCGCAACGACCCGATGTGGGAAGAAGCGCGCCAGCAGGCCGCGGCAGACGGTGTCGATCTGGAGGAAGGAGCCGAAGAACCCATCCGTGACGGCAACAAGGTCCGCGTTTACATGACCTCGACCGCGCCTGTCTTCAGCATGGAGAAGTTCACGGTCAAGCAGGGCGATGAAGTCACCATTTATGTCACCAACCTGGATGACGTGGATGATGTGACCCACGGTCTGTGCCTGTCGAACTTCGGCGTCGCGATGGAGATCGCACCTCAGGCCACCGCTTCGGTCACATTCATTGCCGACCGTCCGGGCGTGCACTGGTATTACTGCCAGTGGTTCTGCCACGCGCTGCACATGGAAATGCGCGGCCGGATGTTTGTTGAGCCGCGGAGCGCATAACGATGCGTTGGTCCCTGCTCATACCGCTCCTGCTCGGCTCGCCCCTTTGGGCGGCGGACTGGGATGTGCCCAACCGGGCGGGGGCCATCAATGAAACATTGGCGCAGGCGGCGGATGGAGACACCCTCCGCCTGAGCCCTGGCGTATACTTTGAAACACTGGTTCTGGACCGGCCCGTTACCCTCGACGGGCAGGGCCAGGCCACCATCGACGGGCAAAGCGACGGCAGCGTCATTACCGTGACCGGGCCGGGCGTGACGGTACGCGGGCTGACGGTGGTCGGCTCGGGCTCTGACCATGACGGGATCGACAGCGGCATCCAATTGACCAAGACGGCCACAGAGCCCGTGGTCGAGGATAACGTATTGCTGGGCAACCTTTATGGCGTCGACATTCACGGGGCCAAAGATAGCATCGTGCGTGGTAACCGGATCGAAGGGCGTTTGGACCAGCGGATGAATGACCGTGGCAATGGCGTCTATGTCTGGAACGCGCCGGGCGCGCGGGTGGAAGACAACGACATTCGCTTCGGCCGCGACGGGATCTTTGTGAACTCGTCCAAGAAGAACACCTTCACGGGCAATTTGTTCCGCGATCTGCGGTTTGCGGTGCACTACATGTATGCCGACAATTCGGTGGTCAGTGACAACGTCTCAATCGGGAACGATCTGGGCTATGCGGTGATGTTCACGACCAATGTGACCGTCGCCAACAATGTCTCGATCGGTGACCGGGAACATGGCGTGATGCTGAACTACGCTAACAAGAGCGTTATCACCGGAAACGTGGTGAAAGGTGCCAAGGAAAAATGCACCTTCCTCTATAACTCCAACAAAAACGAATTCACCGACAACTGGTTCCAGGATTGCGGCATCGGCATCCACTTTACCGCCGGGTCCGAGCGCAATCGGATCGTCGGCAACGCCTTTGTCGGTAACCGGACACAGGTGAAATACGTTTCGACCAAATGGGTCGAGTGGTCAGAAGAAGGGCGCGGCAATTACTGGTCCGATTTCGCCGCGTATGATGTGGATGGCAACGGTATCGCCGATGCCCCCTATCGCCCCAATGACTCGATGGACCATGTGCTGTGGACCCAACCCTCAGCCAAATTGCTGCTCGGCTCGCCTGCCGTGCAGTTGGTGCGCTGGTCCCAATCTGCATTCCCGGCCCTGCTGCCGGGCGGCGTGATGGACAGCAATCCTTTGATGCAAGCCCCTGAACCCCCAGCAATGAAAAAGGTGCCTCATGACGGATAAGGCCCTGTCAATCGACCATGTACTCAAGGACCGGGGAAAAACCCGCGTTCTTGACGATATCAACCTGTCTCTTGCCCCCGGTCAGCGCGTCGCGCTGCTGGGCCATAACGGCGCGGGCAAGTCGACCCTGATCAAATCTATCCTCGGCCTGACGCCCATTCAGGGAGGAGCCATTCGGATCGGAGACTCCACCCCCGGCAGCGCACTAGCGCGGCGCGAGACGGCCTATCTGCCCGAAGCGGTCTCCTTCCACCCGGCCCTGACCGGACGCGAACAACTGACGCTGTTTGCCAAGCTGTCCGGAGCCAAAGCCGATGTGCCCGGTCTGCTGGAACGCGTCGGCCTGAGTGATGCACTCGACCGTCGGATCGGCACCTATTCCAAAGGGATGCGGCAGCGCCTGGGTCTGGCTCAGGTTCTTCTGGGCAGGCCGAAAGTGGCCCTCTTGGACGAACCGACCTCGGGGCTGGACCCGATTTCTCGGCAGGATCTCTACGCCATCATTGATGAACTGGCAGCGCAAGGCACAGCGGTCCTGATTGCGTCCCACGCGCTGACCGAGGTCGAGGCGCGTACCGACCGCATTGCCATCATGCGCAAGGGCCGGATGGTGGCCGACGATACGCTGACCAACCTGTCCGCCCTGGCGGGACTTCCGATACGCCTGCGGGTCCGCGCCAGCGCCAACCCCGAAGCGCTTGCCGCCGAACTGGGCGGCAACCGGATCAACGGCGCATCCGTTGAGTTGCTCTGTACACCTGACGACAAGATGGAGGCCCTGCGCCGAATCGCCGGGTTGGGCGACGCGGTGGCGGATGTGGAAATGACCCCGCCCAAGCTGGAAGACCTCTATCGCCATTATGCACAGGAGGAGAGGCTATGACCCGCTTCCTCGCCATCACCCGCACCGAGATGCTGATCCTGCGCCGCAACCGCTGGCTGCTGGTGGCAACATTGATCATGGTGCTGTTCGCGCTGGCCCTGACCTTTGCAGGCAGCGCCCCGACCGGCACACTGGGCGTTGACATGCTGACCGTCTCGGTCGCCTCGATGACAACGCTTTCGGTCTATCTGGCGCCGCTGCTGGCGCTGATGATTGCTTTTGACGCCATCGCAGGCGACGTGGATCGCGGCAGCCTGTCACTGCTGCTGTCTTACCCGGCAGGACGTGGAGAAATCCTGTTGGGCAAGTTCACCGCCCATCTCGCCGCGCTGGCCTTTGCCATGACCATCGGTTTCGGAACCGCCGGCGCGGTCGCCGCCTTCTTTGGTGGCGCAGGCCCGGAAAGCCTGATGGCGCTGGCGCGCCTCATCCTTACATCCATCCTTCTGGGCGCTGTCTTTCTGGCGCTGGGATACCTGCTGTCCGCCCTGGCAAAGGGGTCCACGGCGGCGGCAGGTCTGTCGGCCGGGCTATGGCTGGTATTTGTCGTCCTTTATGATCTGGGCCTGTTGGGGGCCGTCGTCATGGACAAGGGCGGCACCTTCACCCAATCCGTCTTTCCATGGGTGATGGTGGCCAACCCGGCCGACGCATTCCGTTTGTGGAACATCGCCGCGACCGAAGGCGTCGCCATGGCGTCCGGTATGACCGGTGCAGCGCAGGCCCTGCCCGTCTGGGCCGCACCCGCGTCGCTGCTGCTCTGGCCGGTGATCGGTTTTGCCCTTGCCCGTGCGGCATTCCGGAGGGTCGAGCCGTGAAACGCCTGTACCTGATTGCGCTGATTGCTCTGGCCGCCTGCAAGGAAGAGATCGCTGTCGCCCCCGATCCGGTCGACCTGACCCCGGATGCGCTGAGTTTCTTCTGCCAGATGAACATCGCCGAACATGGTGGACCCAAGGGCCAGATTCATCTGGATGGCTACCCAGCGCCGCTGTTTTTTGCGCAGGTGCGCGACATGGTGGCCTATCTGAAAAGCCCTGAACGCGATGCCAAGATCACCGCCGTCTATGTCAGTGACATGGGCATCGCGACAAACTGGAGGGAACCCGGTATCTCCAACTGGATCGCCGCCGACGGCGCGACATTTGTGGTCGGGGCCAACGTCGCCGGCGGCATGGGCGCACGCGAGGTTGTTCCTTTTGGTGATCCCTCCGACGCCGATGACTTTATCAATCGGTATGGCGGCACCGCCCTGCCCCTGTCCGACATCCCGGCTGACGAGGTTCTGGGGCCCGTCGATCTGGACTTGAATCTGGAGACCCCCGTATGACCGTTTTGTCCCGTCGCCGTTTCCTGTCGATTTCCGCGGCTTGCATGGCCTTGCCCGCCGGAGCAAAGGCAGCCCCAGTCGCCCATTGGCGTGGCACCGCACTGGGCGCGCGTGCCAGCCTGCAATTGTCCGGTCTGACCGATGACGAGGCCCGTCCTGTGATCTCTGCCATCGAGGCGGAACTGCACAGGCTTGAGAACATTTTCAGCCTCTATCGCCCGGATTCCGAGTTGAGCAGGCTGAACCGTGATGGGATGCTGACCGCCCCTGCGCCGGAGTTGCTGAACGTGCTCAGCCTGTGTTCGGCACTGCATGACGCATCGGATGGGGCGTTTGATCCGAGTGTTCAGCCTCTGTGGCTTGTCTTGGCCTCTGGTGCCGACGAAAGCGTGATCCGCTCGGCCCGACAGTTGGTCGGCTGGCACCAAGTCACAGTGACGGCAGACCATATTCTTCTGCCACAACCCGGTGTGTCGGCTCTGACCCTGAACGGAATAGCGCAGGGGGCGGTAACAGATCGTATTGCGGATCTGTTGCGGTCCATGGGCCTTGGGAACGTTTTGGTGGACATGGGCGAGATCGCAGCCCTAGGCGCCAACGCGGATGGCCGCCACTGGCGTGTCGGGTTGGCCGGGCCAGACGGTGCGGTTCTGAAACGGATCGGGATCAGCGACCGGGCGGTTGCCACTTCTGCACCCGGAGGCACGATTCTGAAGGACGGTCAGGGCCACATCCTGAGCCCGGACGGCAGCAAGCCCTTGCACCGGGCCGTCTCGGTCTCTGCCCCCCGAGCGGCGATTGCAGATGGTCTTTCCACAGCCCTTTGCCTGATCCCAAAGACGCGGGTTGATACCGTGCTGGACCGCTTTCCCGGAAGTCGGATCGAGATGATGATCTGATCACAACTTTTGATTGTGGCACAAAAGTTTTGGCAAAGGGCCGAAGGTGTTGTACCACTGTGAGAGTGGATGTTTCGCTGGCAAACAAGCAGATACTTCGGCAACCGCTCTTGGGCGTGTCTGCCTTGTTTTTGCAAGCCGGAGAAACGGTTCCGAAAAAACATGATCTGGATCAACTCCGGTCTTGTGAAAATGCGCTAGCAAGCGAATCCGGGCAGGATCACCTGCCCCCAGAAACGCAGGTCAGCAACGCATGAGTCAGCCAACCAGCAGACGCGCTTTTCTAAGTGGGCGCATGCTCCGCGAAGACCCCGGTGCCATCAGGCCTCCGGGCGCGGTGGAAAGCAGGTTTCTGGACCTGTGCACCGCCTGCGGTGATTGTCTGGACGCCTGCCCCGAAGATGTCATTTCGCTCAGCGCGGGTGGATACCCGACGCTACGGATGACGGACGGGGCGTGCACGTTCTGCGGCGATTGCGTGGAAGCCTGCCAGACGGGCGCCCTGATCGCTGATCGCATGGCCGACTGGCCCTGGCGCGCATCTATCGTCGCCAGCGCTTGCCTGTCACTGAACGGGATCAGTTGCCGCATTTGCCAGGACAGTTGCGATGAAGGCTCGATCCGGTTCAAGCTGATGCCTGGCGGCAAGGCGGAACCGGTTCTGAATACCGAGACCTGCACCGGATGCGGCGGCTGCGCCACGTCCTGCCCCGCCGATGCGGTCAGATTTGAACGCCCTGCAACCTTACACCCGGAGACACTGCAATGAATATCTGCGGTTGCCTTGTTCACGTTGCCCCGGACAGCACCGGCACAGCGCGCCAGGTCATGGAAGACACGCCGGGGGTCGAGGTTCACGCCGCAACCGACGACGGCCGCTTTGTCGTTGTCGTAGAAGATACGCCCGCACGTATGGCGTCCGAGATCATCATGGATCTGCACCAGATCCCCGGAGTGATCTCTTTGACGCTGACCTATCACCATTTCGAGGATCTCGCGGAAAGCTATCCGCGTCCTGATGCCCCAAGCCAACCGACCAGCAGGAGGCCCATGCAATGACCATCTCTGAATCTCGCCGGACTTTTCTAAAAGCTTCAGCCGCGGCAGCCACTGCTTCGGCCGCAGGTATTCCAATGGCCGCCGGACAGGCCAATGCCCAGGTGGCAACGCCGGACATTCGCTGGGACAAGGCGGCCTGCCGGTTTTGCGGTACAGGCTGTTCGGTTCTGATCGGCACCAAGGATGGCCGCGTCGTGGCCACGCAAGGTGACCCGGACGCGCCGGTCAACCGGGGCTTGAACTGCATCAAGGGCTATTTCCTGTCCAAGATCATGTACGGCAATGACCGCCTGACAACTCCGTTGCTGCGCAAGTCAAACGGCGAATATGACAAGAACGGCGAATTCGAGCCGGTCAGCTGGGACGAAGCCTTCGACGTGATGGCCGCCAAGTGGAAAGAAGCGTTGGCCAAGAAAGGCCCGACCAGTGTCGGCATGTTCGGTTCCGGTCAGTGGACGGTCTGGGAAGGTTATGCCGCCGCCAAGCTGATGAAGGCCGGGTTCCGGTCGAACAACATCGACCCGAATGCGCGGCACTGCATGGCATCGGCCGTTGTGGGTTTCATGCGCACCTTCGGTATCGACGAGCCGATGGGCTGCTATGACGATCTGGAGCACGCGGATACCTTCGTGCTGTGGGGGTCGAACATGGCCGAGATGCACCCGATCCTGTGGTCGCGCCTGACCGATACGCGCCTGACCAAGCCGGGGTGCGAGGTACATGTTCTGTCGACCTTCGAACACCGCTCGTTCGAGCTGGCCGACAACGGCATGGTGTTCAACCCGCAGACCGACCTGGCGATCCTGAACTATATCGCCAACTACATCATCCAGAACGGCGCGGTGAACGAGGAATTCGTCAAGAACCACGTCAACATCACCAAGACCGCCACCGATATCGGCTATGGGCTGCGCGACAACCACCCGCTGCAGCAAGAGGCAGCGAACCCCAATGTCGGTAAGATGGAACCGATCAGCTTCGAGGAATATGCCGAAGCGGTGTCGGAATACACGCTGGAATACACCGAAGAACTGTCCGGTGTGCCCGCCGAAAAGCTTGAGAAGCTGGCCCAGCAATATGCCGATCCGAACCGCAAGGTCATGAGCCTGTGGACCATGGGGTTCAACCAGCATACCCGCGGGTCGTGGGTGAACTCGCTGATGTACAACGTGCACCTGCTGGTTGGTAAGATTTCCGAACCCGGCAACTCGCCCTTCTCACTGACCGGTCAGCCCTCGGCCTGTGGTACGGCGCGCGAGGTCGGCACCTTTGCCCACCGTCTGCCCGCCGACATGGTGGTGACAAATGACAAGCACCGCGAAATCTGCGAGACCGCATGGAACGTGCCTGCGGGCACCATCCCGCCCAAACCGGGCTTCCACGCTGTGCTGCAGAACCGCAAGCTGAAGGATGGCGATCTGAACGCCTATTGGGTGCAGTGCAATAACAACATGCAGGCCGCGCCGAATATCAACGAAGAAGGGTACCCCGGCTATCGCAACCCGGAAAACTTCATTACCGTGTCGGACCCCTACCCCACCGTTACCGCCCTATCCGCCGACCTGATCCTGCCCACCGCCATGTGGGTCGAGAAGGAAGGCGCCTATGGCAACGCCGAGCGCCGCACCCAGTTCTGGCGGCAGCAGGTCAAGGCCCCGGGTGAGGCCAAGTCCGACCTGTGGCAGCTGATGGAATTCGCGAAACGCTTCACCGTCGAGGAGGTCTGGGGCGAGGAACTGCTGGCTGCCATGCCGGAACATCGCGGCAAGACCATGTATGACGTGCTGTATGCCAACGGGAAGATCGACCAGTACCCGCTGTCGGAAACTGCCGAAGGTTTCGACAACGATGATGCCGAGCATTTCGGATACTACGTCCAGAAGGGTCTGTTCGAGGAATATGCCGATTTCGGACGTGGCCATGCCCACGATCTGGCACCATTCGAAATGTACCATCAGGCGCGCGGCATGCGCTGGCCGGTCGTGGACGGCAAGGAAACGCTCTATCGTTTCCGCGAAGGCTATGACCCGTATGTGCCCGAAGGCGCAGGCGTGAAGTTCTATGGTAAGCCTGACGGCAAGGCGAGTATCATCTTTGCGCCGTATGAACCCGCCCCTGAGGAGCCGGATGCGGAATACGACCTGTGGCTGTGCACCGGTCGCGTGCTGGAGCACTGGCATTCCGGCTCGATGACCCGCCGGGTGCCCGAACTGCACCGCGCCTATCCGGCGGCCGTGGTCTACATGCATCCGCAGGATGCCAAGGATCGGGGTCTGCGCCGTGGTCAGGAGATCGTTCTGTCCACCCGTCGCGGCGAAGTCACAAGCCGGGTCGAGACCCGCGGGCGCAACAAGGTTCCACGTGGTCTGGTCTTCATGCCGTGGTTCGACGAGGGCCAGCTGACCAACAAGCTGACGCTGGACGCGACCTGCCCGCTTTCGAAGGAGACCGACTTCAAGAAATGCGCCTGCAAGGTCGAGCGCGCGTAACCGGCACGGATCGCGAAGGTAGTCCCCATGTCCCTTGCCGGCACACCTCTTTCGCCGCAACGGCGTCGTTTCCTGCAGGGAACGGCGCGCGCGGCGGGCGGCTGCGTGGTTGCAGGATCGCTGCTGGCCTGGCTGGCGCGCGATGCGCGCAGCCTGCCGGCCGAGGCCCTGCGCCCGCCCGGTGCGCTGCCCGAAGAGGATTTCCTGTCGGCCTGCATCCGCTGCGGGTTATGCGTGCGGGACTGCCCTTACGATACGCTGAAACTGGCGGAACTGGGCTCGGATTCCGGCGCTACCGGGACGCCTTTTTTCACCGCCCGCGACGTGCCGTGCGAGATGTGTGACGACATTCCATGCGTCGCCGCCTGCCCCACCGGCGCGCTGGACCCGTCGCTGGACAACATCGACGATGCCAAGATGGGCGTTGCGGTGCTGGTGGATCAGGAGAATTGTCTGAACTACCTCGGCCTGCGCTGTGATGTCTGCTATCGCGTCTGCCCCGTCATTGACGAGGCCATCACGCTTGAGCCGTCACACAATACCCGCTCGGGCAGCCACGCGATCTTTGCGCCGACGGTTCATGCGGACCGCTGCACCGGCTGCGGCGTATGCGAGAAAAGCTGCGTTTTGCCGGAAGCCGCGATAAAGGTGCTTCCAGCCCGTCTGGCGCGCGGCAGCGCGGCGGATCACTACCGCAAGGGCTGGGAAGAAAAGGCTGCCAAGGGCGCTCCGCTGGTCGAGGGCATCATTGACCTGCCCGACCGCCTGCCGGGGCCCGGCACCGACAATCTGGTCACACCCGGAGGGTTTGCGCCCGAATACAACCTGCCGGGAGTGGGACAATGAGCGCCAGCACCCAGATACCTGTGGGCCAAGAGGCGATAGAGGCCAAGGGCTGGATCGGCGCGCATCGCTTTTTGCTGTTGCGCCGGGCAAGCCAGGTGTTCTTTCTGGTGCTGTTCCTGCTGGGGCCGTGGTTTGGCATCTGGATCGTTCAGGGCAACCTGGCCGGATCATTGACGTTGGGCGTTCTACCGCTGACCGATCCGCTGATCCTGCTGCAAAGCATGGTGGCAGGCCACTGGCCCGAACTGACCGCACTGATCGGCGGGTTGATCGTGCTTGTCACTTACGCGCTGATCGGTGGCCGGGTCTATTGTTCCTGGGTTTGTCCGATCAACCCGGTGACTGATGCCGCCAGTTGGCTGCATCGGCGTTTGGACTTGCCGAAGGGCTGGCAGCCAAAGCGCAGCACCCGTCTGTGGGTTCTGGCGACAGTCCTGATCGTCTCGGGCCTGACCGGCGTGATTGCGTGGGAGATCGTGAATCCGATCACCATGCTGCACCGGGGCCTGATCTTCGGCATGGGTTTTGTCTGGGCCATGATCGCCGCGATCTTTGTGTTTGACCTGCTGGTCGCACGCCATGGCTGGTGCGGTCATATCTGCCCGGTCGGGGCTTTCTACGGCCTGATCGGCACAAAAAGCCTGCTGCGCGTCAGCGCCAGCAACCGCGCTGCCTGTGATGATTGCATGGACTGCTATGCGGTCTGCCCGGAAAACCAAGTGATCTCGCCCGCGCTGAAGGGCAAGCCGGGATCTAGCCCACTGATCTTGTCGCCTGACTGCACCAATTGTGGCCGCTGCATTGATGTGTGCGCGGTTGATGTCTTCAAATTTACTCACCGGTTCGACGAGGCCCTCGTCGCGCCTGCCGATCCAGCCGCCGCGCCCAAGCCGCGCGCCGCCAGACCTATCTAAGGGAGTGCCATGATGAATAGACCAATCCTGACAGGCGGAATTGCCCTGATCCCCGTTTTGCTCCTGAGTGGGTTTGCTCTGGCGCAGTCCGCTCAGGTGAATTCGCTACGCGGAGCCGAAGTGGATGAACCAGTGGTCCTCGATCAAGTCCATCGGAATGTCGAAGGACGCATGCAGCGGAATTATCGCCAGCAGCCACCACTGATCCCGCATTCGATTGAACAATACCAGATCGACTTGCGCACCAATCAGTGCCTGTCCTGTCACGACTGGACCAAAGCGGGCGAACGCAACGCGCCGACCCTTTCGATGACCCACTACCTGGACCGCGAAGGCCGTGAACTGGACCGGATCGCGGGTACACGGTATTTCTGCAATCAGTGCCACGTGCCGCAGGCCGACACTCCGGCGCTGGTCGACAATGAATTCGAACCTTCTTCCGGCAACTGATCCAACGCATCTTTGAAAGGAGCACCGATATGGCAGACTCCCCCGAAAATCGCGGCTGGATTGGCCGCCTCTGGAACGCGATCTGGACTCCTGCTGTGATGTTCAGCTCGGGCTTTCTGATTTTGGCCGGTTTTCTGGCCGGTATCTTGTTCTGGGGCGGTTTCCACTGGACGCTGGAACTGACCAATACCGAGGAATTCTGTACCTCGTGCCACACGATGGAAACCAATCTTGGTGAATACCGCGAGACGATCCACTACAACAACCACTCGGGCGTCCGCGCGATCTGTTCCGACTGCCACGTGCCGCACGAATGGAACCACAAGATCAAAGCCAAGATCATGGCAGTCAAGGACGTCTATCACGAGCTGGCCGGCACCATCAGCACCCCGGAAAAATATGAAGACCATCGTCTGAGCATGGCTTCGGCGGTGTGGAAGAAAATGAAGGAATCCGACAGCCGCGAGTGCCGCAACTGTCACAATTTCGAGTATATGGACTTCACCCTTCAGGAAACCCGCGCCGCGTCCGAGCATCAGCGCGCCATCGATTCCGGCATGACATGCATCGACTGCCACCAGGGCATCGCCCACAGTCTGCCGCCCAACTATCTGGAAACCTATCAGGACATCACTGCCGAACTGGACAAAGCGCCTCAGAGCCTGCAGCAGCACGCCTCGGCAGGCAGTGACGAAATCCGGTCGTTTCTGGCCAAACGGGCAGACTGAGAGGAGCTCGACACATGCTTGAATTACTTGGAACCATCGGTGGCAACATCCTCAGCCTGCCCGGCATTCTGGGTTTGGCGCTTGGCATGATGACCCGCAAGCTTTGGCTGGGCGCGGTCATGGGCGGTGTGGTCGGCGTGCTGGAGACGCTGGTCTTTGCCAAATGGCAGTTTGCCCACGTCGAGGTGTTGGAACTGATGATTGCCATCGCCGTCGGCGTTTGCGCGGGCGCGGTGGGCAGTGCCATCCGCATAAAGGGCGCAACTGCCTGATCCGAGTCAAACGGCCCGGCGTCTGAATTTCTCAGAGCGCCGGGCCGCAGGGTTCTGGTCTTTGACAAAGCCACCAGTCGCCGAAACATGGAGATTTCACGAGACTTGAACGGGTGCTTTGCGAATCGAGGCGGGCGTTGGTCTAATCGCTCACGCTTTTGAGAATTTGTTGATAGAACGCGCCCTGTGCATCTTCACCAGTAGGTCTATCGACCCATTCCCAATCCAAACTCAGCGCTCCTGCGGGTACGATTTGCCGCGCGATCTCAGGCGGGGTGGTTTCGTCTGATGTGCCGGTCTTCCAGTCGTGAAAGGCTGATGAGTATCGAACGACCGCTCCGCTAGCCGGCAAATCGAGCAACCCGCCCTCGGCAAAGAACACCAACCCGTCGCCCATTTCTTCCCCGATGAGTTTGAGCCTGTTTCCAAAACGATGTTTTAGGATGGCCACAAATACGATCGCTGCGGAAAACGTGAATTTATCGACAAGCACAGCAACCTGCTTATTTGCGCTTTGCGAGATGGCGTCGATCAAGGGCATGGTTAAAAGAAAATCACCGCCGGTGTTTCCGCGAACGTCAATCAAAAGTGTTTTGTTCGAGCAGGCGCGCACGCGGTGCGCTGCATCTGAGATGGCTTTAGGCAGCGCAGTTTCGCTCGGGTCAAAGAAACTTGGCAACGTTATTGATAGCCCAAGATCCTGCCAGTCCTTAATCTCCGCAAAGGTCTCGGGCTTCCAGGTCGGATCAGCCTTGCCGTGCTCGTTTCTCGGGTAGAGCGTCGATGCAGGAACAGTATTGCCATTTGCTACTTTCAGATTGGTTATCTGCCCATTTTCATCCTGCACACGATACTCGGTCGTACTGCCGTTTGACGAAAAACCCAATCGTGCCAAAGCGTACGGCCAAGCCAGAAGAATCGGTCCGATGACCCGTTTCCTTTGGCAGGTTCCTGCCAGAAATTTCTGCGCAGTGGCTTGGATTTGGCTCAGAGCTGCTCCGTTGACTGCTATCAACTCTCCTCGCGGTGCGGTTACCCCTGGCACCGTCCCAATCACTTGCACGGAACGTCCCACGCTCACCAACCTCAGCGGTAGCACCGAGATCGCATCATTCGGAATCAGCCGTGTGTGCCCATTGTCGGGAAGTGCCAATAGGCGCATCGCGGACATCAGGAAGGCCTCGATGGAGCCCTCCAAAGCGTATCGCCGGGTTTCACTAATGCAGCAGTCTATCACGGTCCTTTCGATCCGCCGAAAACCGGGATCGGTTGGCAGGGCGATTTCCAGAATTTGCTTCAGGTCTTCCGCCAGCGACATGATCAACATGTGTGCATGGCCGCTCGTCAATGTCCAGATTGTGTCCAAAGTGGATATTCTCTGGCAGCGAAGGTGCATGGTGCGAAACGACCTTTTGGAGGCACGCACCACACCGTAGCACGAACAGCGCGCGATCCGTGCACCGAGCGTTCAGAACCTTATCAGTTCAAGCGCGTACCCCTCTGGTAGGGTTTCGACATCCGCAGGTATAATGGCCAACCCGTCCGCCTGCGCCAGCAACGCCACGCGCCCGCTGTAGGACGGTGCCATCAGGTGCAGGCGCGGCCTGCCGTCCGGAGCTGTGCCCCGGATCTGCACCGGGCGAAATTCCTGCCGCCCGGGATGACGCTGCAGCGGTTCCGCCAGCACCGCCTGTTCGGCCACTAGCGGGCTTGGATGCAAACCGGCGCGCCGTGCCATCATCGGCGACCCGATGATTTGCCAGGTAACGTAGGCGGAAACCGGATTGCCCGGCAACCCGATATAAAGCGCATCGCCGTGACGTCCGAACATGATCGGCTTGCCCGGTTTCATGGCCACTTTCATCACATCCGTCTGACCGCCGATTTTGGAAAACAGGCGCGGCATGTGATCCTCGTCGCCAACAGACACGCCGCCGGTTGTGACGATCAGATCGGATGTGTCGCATGCCTGCCGCAAGACCTGTTCCAGCAAAACCGGGTCATCCTCGACCGGGCCGATGTCCGTCAGGTCGATCCAGCGCTTGTCCAGCAGCGCCCGCAGCATATAACGGTTCGAGTTGTAAATCTGGCCGGGGCCAAGGTCTTCTCCGGGCTGGCGTAATTCGCTGCCGGTCGAGAAGATGGTGATCTTGAGCTTGCGGTATACCTTGACCTGGCCAAACCCGGCTGAGGCCAGCGCCGCGACCTCGCGCGCGCCGATCTCGCAGCCGTGACGCAGGATCAGTGCCCCCGCTTTCAGGTCCTCACCCGCGCGGCGGATATGCTGTTCGGCGGTCGGGCGACTTGAGAAGCGGATACCGCCTTTTGTTAGCTCGCAATCCTCCTGCATCAGAATGGCATCGAAGTCATTCGGCACCGGCGCACCGGTAAAGATACGCAAGGCGCTTCCTGCGGGTGCCTGATGCGCGCCGCTGTCCCCGGCGGCCACGCGCCCGGCGACGGGCAGATCAAAGACCGGCCCCGCGCCCAGATCGCGAGTGCGGATCGCGTAGCCATCCATGGCAGAGTTGTCGAAGGCGGGCATGTCAGTTTTGCTGATGCAATCCTCGGCCAGAACCCGGCCAGTCGCCTCAGTCAGCGGTATGGACTTTGTTTCGACAATCGGATTGGCGGCGGCCAGCCCCCGTGTCAGGGCGTCAGCCACGGACACGTACATGTGGGCGTGCCGGTCGCAGGCGCATCCATCAGCCATCTGTGTTTCTCCGGGTTCAGCCGAATGCAAGGACAACCCCGGCAAATCAGCGTCAACACTGTTCATGATCGGACGGGTCGCAACCCGGCCAACAAACCGCGCCCAATGGACACCGAGACCCGAGCGCTGTCCTTGACATAGGTCACAGTTCGTCGCCACTTGCCTGAACACGTCCCCCATGCCCATGCTGTGATTGTCGGTCTGCGTCAGAATCTCGGCCGGCCCCCGCAGCCTATTGGCTAAATTGCGTAGTCCCCGCAAATCATCAGCAGGTGATCACCGGGTGAGACCAAGGGGTTTCGACGCGTGACGCAAACGACTCCGTTCTGCTGAGTCGTCAATGACGCAGGTGGGTGCCCGATGTTGTGTATGTCATACAAGGTCGCAACGACCTGTCCTTTGCCGACCTCGTCACCAAGCTGCACGTGAAGGTCAATCAACCCCTCAAAATTGCTGGTGACATGCGAGCAATCTGCACCCACATCAACAAAACGGGTCATGGCAGCATCCGCGGGTTCCGTCATGACCTCATCGACTGCGAAAAGCCCTAGGTTGGACAGAACACGGCAGCAGCCCGACCAGCCAATCTGGAAAGAGCGGGTGGTCATCGTGCCCATCCCCCCAAGCTCGCAGGACAGAAATTTTTTGCCTTGACGATAGGCTTCCGAGTCGAAATCTGCACCCTCGTCGGACGTTCGGCTTACCATTGTGAAATCGGCACCAAATTGGCGCGCAAGATCAATATTGTCTGCATTCAGCGCCGCATCATTCCCCAGGCAAACGAACGCGCAGTCAATGTAGCGCGTCGCAGTTCCCCCTGAGTGAAAATCCAGAATGATGTCGGATTGCGGGATCAACTCCTGTGACACGAACCGGGCAATAGCAGCCGTCGGTCCGGGAGCATGTGTCCCGGGGAACGCCCGGTTCATATTTCCCTGATCCAGTGGCGACACACGGGTACGCGCACGCACGGCAGGCGCATTCAATGCCGGCAGCGCAATGATGCGCCCGTTCAGCTGCTCCGGCTCGAGCTCTCTCAGCATTCGGTGAAGGATAAGCTGCCCTTCGTACTCGTCCCCATGGTTGCCAGCCGTCAGCAACACCGTGGGCCCGGCCGCACCGCACAACACGCCAATGGGAACGCGAATGGTGCTGAAAGCAAGCGCATTGTTGGACAGGGTCACGTCGATGAAACCGGTCCGTTTGCCCGGACTTACAAGATCAAGCGAGCATCGGACCGGGCAATTCTGAACCATCGAGGCACCTTCTTAAAATGTCACGTTTGTCAGCGGCTCGGAATTCGACCACTGCGCGCATGCTCTCATCTTTATGGTTAAGATCAAAGCCTTCGTTGTTTCGATCTTGCATTGGTCCATCAGTGATCATCGGGTCGCTTTTTTTGGCCAATCAACAATTCGGGGCGCGCGCCCTGAACAGAAGCTCCCCGGGGCACCGCTCTTCGCCAAATCCGATCTGTGGCCAGCTCGAACGGCCGGGTTGGTGTCCACCTATGTTGCTTAAGCCCTATAGGTGAAAGCCGTCGGTCATGGCGCCGCTTCTTGTGTTCATACCTGAATTGGATCTGTTTTCTTCGGGCACCAAGTTGGGTAGCCTGAATCACAAATCAGTTTTTCTAAACTTCGCCAAGCGGTATATATGCGTCGAAACCCCCTCCCCTCCCTCCGGGCTTTGCAAACATTCGAGGTGTTTGGGCGTACCAATTCCGTCGCCGATACCGCGCGCGAGCTGAACGTCACACCCGGTGCGGTCAGTCAGCAGCTCAAAGTGCTGGAAGAACAAACCGGTCGCGCGCTGATTGCCCGGCGGGGGCGCAGCGTTTTTCTGCGCCAGGATGCACAGGTTTACCACAAGTTCCTGTCCGAAGGGTTCGAAGCACTGCATCGGGCGCAGCATTACCTTGCGCGGATGGAACGTGAGACGAGCCTGTCCATAAGCGCCTTGCCATCTTTGCTGTCCAAGTGGCTCTACCCGATTCTCGGCGATTTTCAGCAACAGCATCCCGGCGTTTCAATCCGGCTGGATTCCACCCATCAGGAACCGGACCGCCATTTGCTGAGCGTCTCGTTCAGACTTACATATGGTGATCAGGGGCGGGATTTCCCGTTCCAAAAGGAACTGTTCACGGACACCCTGTTTCCCGTATGCTCGCCGGAGTTCGCGCGCAACAACCCCGAGCTTGTGACGCCGGAAGGACTGTCGCGCGCGCCCCTGCTGTGCACAGACTGGGGGCCCGGCTTCGAAGACGTACCAGACTGGGAAGACTGGTTTGCAGCGAACGATATCGACGCCTCACCACGACGGAAGGATGCCGTCTTTTCGCTGTCCAGCCTGGCTTTGGATGCCGCCATTCAGGGACGTGGCGTGGCGTTGGCACAAACGTCCTTTGTTCAACGGGACTTGCAGATGGGCTATCTGTGTCGCCTGTCCGAACAGGAAATACCATTGCCCAGGCCCTATCTGGTCTGCTGGGGTGAAGGCGCGCTGGACGAACGAACGGCGCGCAGCTTTCTGGACTGGATTCTGCAGGCAGGACGCGACGTCTCAAAATCGCTCGGAAACTCCTCAAGAGATCGGTAAACTGATTTAGTTTTCCTAAACAACAAGACAGGCAGCAATACTATACAAGCCCGCATTCCCCGCACATAAGTTCCTAAAGCTCGAACAAACTATTCTGCGGGAGGTGAACCGTGTTTCTGAAAAATGCCTGGTACGTTGCGGCCTGGAGTTCCGAGATCACTCATGAGCTGCGGCAAATCCGGGTTCTGGGTAAGAAAATCTGTGTCTATCGGACCCGGGCCGGTGAGGTTGTCGCGCTGGAGGACGCCTGCCCGCACCGCAAACTGCCGCTGTCAAAAGGCCGCATGAAAGGCGACGATGTGGAATGCGGCTATCACGGGCTGACGTTCGACTGCGCCGGTCAGTGTGTCTCGGCCCCCGGCAAAGGGCGCATCCCTTCCTCGGCTAAGGTGCATTCCTATCCGGTGCATGAAAAATACGAACTGGTCTGGATCTGGATGGGCAATCCGGCCATGGCCGAGCCTTCCGAGATCTTCGAGATCGAGCATTACGACGACCCCGACTGGGGCATAAACCGTGGTGCGGCGATGGAGATCAGGTGCAACTATCTGTACATGACCGACAACCTGCTGGATCCAACCCATGTCGCGTGGGTGCACCAAAGCTCTTTCGCGCAGGATGCCACGAAGGACACGCCGCTGTCGGTTACAAAAAAGGACAACGGCATCGTCGTGCATCGGTGGATGATGGATGTGGAACCTGCCCCGTTTTACAAGAAGGTGGTCGAGTTCGAAGGCAATTGCGACCGGCTTCAGCACTATGAAGTGCACTATCCCAGCCATGCGCTGATTAAGGCCGTCTTCACCCCTGCTGGTACTGGGGGGCCGGACGGACCGCTGCATGCGCGGACTTTCATCATGGACAGCTACAACTTCATGACGCCGACCTCGGAAACCGAGACCCGGTATTACTGGTTCCAGCTGCGCAACATCCGCCCGGACGACGCTGAGCTTTCCAAGATGATGAGTGAGGATGTCCGCCACGCATTCGAAGAAGACCTGGCCGTTCTCGAAGAGGTTCAGATCGGCATGGACGAAAAGGAAAGCCCCCATATCGACCTGAGCATCGACGGGGGCCAGCTGCGGTTCCGCCGCCAACTGGAAGCAATGATCGCCGAAGAGGCGATGGTCGATGCCAAGTTGGAGGGCTGAGGCGGCCGGGAATATCCGTTAGTATCGGGTCGCCCAAGATAAGGGAGCGCGCGATCACCACGGCGTTCGAACCTGAATTCAGGTGCCGCAAGGCCTAGGCCTTGCGGGCTTCCGTAGCAATCGCAATCTTCAGTACAGATGCGGAGGGGCAACCCCTCCGCCACTTACATTCACCCCAGGATGCCGGGCAAGCGCAGGCCATGTTCGCGGGCGCAGTCTTTTGCGATGTCATAGCCGGCGTCCGCGTGCCGCCAGACTCCCGAGGCCGGGTCGTTCCACAGGACGCGCTCAAGCCGTTTGGCGGCCGCATCCGTGCCGTCGGCGCAAATCACGACGCCTGCGTGCTGGCTGAACCCCATTCCGACCCCGCCACCGTGGTGCAGCGACACCCATGTGGCGCCCGAGGCAGTATTGACCAGCGCGTTCAGCAGCGGCCAGTCACTGACGGCGTCCGAGCCATCCAGCATTGCCTCTGTCTCGCGGTTGGGTGATGCGACCGAACCGCTGTCCAGATGGTCGCGACCAATGACGACAGGTGCTTTCAACTCGCCGTTCCTGACCATTTCGTTGAACGCCAGCCCGGCGCGGTGACGGTCGCCCAGACCGATCCAACAAATGCGCGCGGGCAGGCCCTGGAAGGCGATACGTTCCTGCGCCATGTCGAGCCAGTTGTGCAGATGGGTGTTCTCGGGGAACAATTCTTTCATCTTGGCGTCGGTCTTGTAGATATCCTCGGGGTCGCCCGACAGCGCACACCAGCGGAACGGGCCAATACCACGGCAGAACAGCGGACGGATATAGGCCGGGACAAATCCGGGGAAGGCAAAGGCGTTTTTCAAACCCTCATCCTGTGCCACCTGCCGAATGTTGTTGCCATAATCCAGTGTCGGAACGCCTGCGTTCCAGAAATCGACCATGGCGGCCACGTGTTGTTTCATCGAGGCCCGTGCCGCTTTTTCCACCGCCTTGGGATCGCTTTCGCGCTTGTCTTTCCACTGTGCCATGGTCCAGCCCAGGGGCAGATAACCGTTGACCGGGTCATGCGCCGAAGTCTGATCGGTGACGATATCGGGACGCATGCCACCGGCCTGCATCCGGGCATAGATTTCGGGGAAAATTTCGGCGGCATTACCCAGCAGGCCGACCGATTTCGCCTCACCTGCCTTGGTCCAGCGGTCGATCATCTCAAGCGCTTCGTCCAGCGTCTCGGCCTTTTCGTCCAGGTATTTGGTGCGTAGGCGGAAATCGATGCTGTCGGGATTGCACTCGACCGCTAGACAGCAGGCCCCGGCAAAGACGGCGGCCAGAGGCTGTGCGCCACCCATGCCGCCCAGGCCGCCGGTCAGGATCCACTTGCCTTTCAGATCGCCGCCATAATGCTGACGCCCTGCCTCGGCGAAGGTTTCGTAAGTGCCCTGAACAATGCCCTGCGTGCCGATATAGATCCACGAGCCGGCGGTCATCTGGCCGTACATCATCAGGCCCTTCTTATCGAGCTCGTTGAAGTGATCCCAGTTGGCCCAGTGCGGCACAAGGTTCGAGTTGGCGATCAGCACACGTGGAGCATCGGCATGGGTGCGCACGATGGCCACCGGCTTGCCGGACTGCACCACCAGCGTTTCATCCTCTTCCAGATCCATGAGGCTGGCGACGATGGTGTCAAAATCTTTCCACGTCCGCGCTGCGCGCCCGATGCCGCCATAGACCACCAGTTCATGCGGGTTTTCAGCAACGTCCGGGTGCAGGTTGTTCATCATCATCCGCAGTGGGGCTTCGGTCATCCAGCTTTTGGCGTTCAGCTCAGGGCCGGTTGGCGGAAAGATATCGCGGGTGTTCTTGCGGGGGTCGGTCATGGGGCAAGCTCCAGTGCAGTGTCTTGGATGGCGTCCAGAATGTCGGAAAGCCAGCGGCGCAGGCGGGTGGCCTTGCGGTCGTCATAGGACCAGGGCGGGCATTCTGTGGTCAGGTAGGTGGATTGGGCCAGTTCCATCTGAATGGCGTGCAGGCCTTCGTCGAGGCGGCCGTAGTGCCGGGTTGTCCACCCGCCCTTGAACCGCCCGTTCAATACGGTGCTGTAAGGGGACGAGGCGGCAAATTCATGGGCAATGGCCTCGATCTGGGGCGCGCAGGTTGTCCCGCCATTGGTACCCAGATTCATGTCCGGCAGGACACCGTCAAACAGGAATGGAATGTGGCTGCGGATCGAATGACAGTCATACAGAACCGCAATTCCATGAATTGCCTTCACCCGCGCCAGTTCGGCCTCGAGCGCTGCGTGATACGGCGCATGGAACGTTTCGCGGCACTCGGTGATCTCTGCCTCGGAAGGTGGCTGGTCCCAGATGTCATGCCCGTCGAAATCCGTCAGCGGCACCAGCGTCGTGGTGTTCTGCCCGGGGTAGAGAGACACGCCCGACGGATCACGGTTGGCATCAATCACATAACGGTGGAATGTGGCCCGCACCGTGGTGGCCCCCGGAAGAAGCCCTTCGTAAAGCCGGTCAATATGCCAGTCCGTATCGGCCAGTTCCCGGCCGCGGTCGTTCAGCATGGCCTTGATGTCAGGCGGCACGTAGGTGCCCGTATGGGGCAACCCAAGCACAAGGGGGCTGTCGCCCCGGATGATTTCCACCGGATGGGTCATGCGCCAAGCCTGGGCATTTCTATCTCTGTGCCATTGGCAATCTCACCACTGGCAATCAGAGCCGAGGCGGCTTCGATATCCGGGGCGGTATAGCGGTCATCGCCAAGGGGAGGAACCACCGCGCGCAGACGCGCCATCACGCCCTGCAGGGTTTCACTGGTGGGCAGCGGCGCTCGGAACTCGATCCCTTGCGTGGCGCAAAGCAGTTCGACCCCCAGAATGCGTTCCAGATTGGTCACCATCTGCCCCAGGCGTCGCGCTCCATGGGCGGCCATGGACACGTGATCCTCCTGATTGGCCGATGTCGGGGTCGAGTCTGTCACGCAGGGGTTGGCCAGATGCTTGTTCTCGCTCATCAGGGCGGCGGTGGTGACCTCGGCAATCATAAGCCCCGAGTTCAGCCCCGGATTGGGGGTCAGGAAGGGCGGCAGGTCAAAGCTGAGCACCGGATCGACGATCAGGGCAATACGGCGCTGCGCAATGGCCCCGATTTCCGCAATCGCCAGCGCGATCATGTCGGCGGCAAACCCCACGGGTTCAGCATGGAAATTGCCACCCGAGACGATGAGCCCTGCGTCTACCAGGACCAAAGGGTTGTCGGTCGCGGCATTGGCCTCGATCTCGAGCGTCGTGGCGGCTTGTCGCAGGACGTCCATCGCGGCACCCACGACCTGCGGCTGGCAGCGGATGCAATAAGGGTCCTGCACCCGCGTGTCGCCCTCGCGATGACTTTCGCGGATCACCGATCCGGCCAGCAATGCGCGCATCGTGGCCCCGGCCTCAATCTGGCCGCGATGGCCACGCAATGTGTGAATCTCGGGCTGCAATGGCGCGGTTGACCCCATGATCGCGTCGGTGGTCAGCGCCGATGTAACCAGCGCGCTTTGAGCGGCCTGCCACGCACCAAAAAGACCGACCAACCCAAACGCGGTTGAAAACTGGGTTCCGTTGATCAGGGCCAGACCTTCTTTGGGGCCAAGCTCGACCGGGATCAGACCGGCCGCGGCCAGTGCTTCGTTGCCCGGCATCACGGTGCCGCCAAACTCGGCCTTGCCTGCGCCCATCATCACTGCGGCCATATGCGACAGCGGAGCCAGGTCACCCGACGCGCCCACGGACCCCTGCGCTGGGATCACCGGGGTCACGCCCTTGTCCAGCATCGCCTCAAGCAGGTCGATCAGTTCCAGCCGCACACCGGATGCACCGCGCCCGAGGCTGAGCAGTTTCAGCGCCATCATCAGCCGCGCATGGGCGCGCGGAATGGCCGGCCCCACCCCACAGCAATGGGACAGGATCAGGTTGCGCTGCAGGGTCGCCGTATCTTCGGCCGCGATCTTGACGCTTGCCAGTTTTCCAAACCCGGTATTGACCCCATAAACCGCCGCATCACCTGCTGCCGCATCGGCAATGTGCGCATGGGCAGCTTCAATGCCGGGGCGGCAGGCCGGGTCTAGCCGAACCGCGCATTCTTCCCGGTATACCTGTTCCAGTTGCGCCAGAGACACAGAGCCGGGGGTGAGTGTCAGGGTGGTCAATTGAGTTCTCCGAGTATGCGGGAATGAAGCGGGTTGAAGCCGATGCGATAGGCCAGTTCAGCCGGGTGCGTTGCATTCCAGACGGCAAGATCGGCGCGCAAACCGGGGGCGATACGGCCGCAATCGTCTAGGCGCAGCGCGCGTGCCGCATGGGTGGTGACACCTTGCAGCGCCTCTTCGGGCGTCATCCGGAACAGGGTGCAACCCATGTTCATCGCCAGCAAAAGCGAGGTCATTGGCGCAGAACCCGGATTGCAGTCTGTGGCCAGCGCCATCGGTACCTTGTGCTTGCGCAGCAGGTCGATTGGCGGGGCTTGTGTTTCGCGCAGGGTGTAGAAGGCACCGGGTAAGATGACTCCGACCGTGCCGGCGGCCGCCATGGCCTGAACGCCGTCCTCGTCCAGATATTCAATGTGATCGGCTGAGATCGCCCCGTAGGATGCGGCAAGTTTCGTGCCGCCCAGATTGGACAACTGTTCGGTATGGCATTTGATCGGCAGTCCCAATTCTGTGGCCACATCGAACAATGGCACCAGTTGCTCGGGCAGGAACGCAATCCCTTCGCAGAAGGCATCCACCGCGTCCACCAACCCTTCCGCATGGGCGGCACGCAGGGTCGGAATGCAGACTTCGGTGATATAGGCTTCGGGGCGGTCCTGATATTCAACCGGAACTGCATGGGCGCCCAGAAAGCTGGTCACGACCCGGACAGGGCGATGTCGTGGCAGCGCCCTTGCCGCGCGCAGCATGTTCAATTCGGTTTCTTTATCCAGCCCGTAGCCGGATTTGACCTCGATCACCGAAACACCTTCGGCCAGCATCGCATCCACCCGTGGCAGCGCCTGCGTGACCAGATCCTCGAAACTGGCTGAACGCGTCGCCTTCACGGTCGAGATGATGCCGCCGCCTGCACGCGCCACTTCTTCATAGCTGGCGCCGTTCAGCCGCATCTCGAACTCGACCGCGCGGTGGCCGCCAAAGACCACATGTGTATGACAGTCAATAAATGCAGGTGTCACCAGTCGGCCCTCGAACGAGGTCCGGGGCAGCGCTGCAAATTCAGCGGGCAGCTCGGTCTGCGGACCGACCCAGGCGATGCGACCATCCACAGCCGCAATCGCGGCATCCTTAATCAGACCATAGGCATTGGCAGCTTCCACCATCGTCGCTGCGTGCAGATCGGTGAACAGATGATCGCGGGCCTGCATTCGAATCCCTCTCCCCTGCAATTCTCTCTTTTCTGGTACAGGTCTTTATGTCATATGTCTATCCATAAAGCGGAGACACACATGACAGCCATATTCGCAAATCGCGCCCTGCTGCCCACTGGCTGGGCAGAGAACCTGCGGCTTGAGGTCGAAAGCGGGCGGATTGCGCGCCTGACCCCGGATTCCGCGGCGTGTGATGAAGATACCCGCGTCGACATTCTGCTGCCTGCCTTGTCGAACCTGCACAGTCACGCCTTCCAGCGCGCCATGGCCGGGATGACAGAGTATCGTCTGGCCGGTCGCGACAGTTTCTGGACCTGGCGCGATTTGATGTATCGCTTTACCGGCCATCTCAGCCCCGAACAGGTTCAGGCCATCGCGGCGTTGGTTTATCTTGAGATGCAGGAGGCCGGATATGCCGCGGTCGGCGAATTCCACTATCTGCATCACCAGCCGGACGGGACACCTTATGACCGCCTTGCCGAGCTGTCGGACCGGATCATGGCCGCTGCCGCCGAGACCGGGATTGGACTGACGCATCTGCCGGTGCTCTATTCCTATGCGGGCGTCGGGGAAAAGCCGCTGGAGAGTGGCCAGCGCCGCTTTGGCAACGATGTGGACCGTTTCTGCAAATTGGTGGAGCAAGCCCGTGGCGCGCTTGGTGATCTGCCAGATGACTGCCGGGTCGGCATCGCCCCGCATTCCCTGCGTGCCACCTCGCCAGCAGATTTGGCGCAGGTTATCGCCGCGCAGGGCGCTGGCCCGATCCACATTCACATCGCCGAACAACCGAAGGAGGTGGCTGAAGTGCAGGCGGGTCTGGGTGCGCGCCCGGTTGAATGGCTGCTGGACAATGCGCCGGTCGATGCGAACTGGTGCCTGATCCACGCCACGCATATGACCGAAGCCGAGACCTGCGCCATGGCCGCCAGCGGTGCCGTTGCGGGCCTCTGTCCGGTGACCGAGGCCAATCTGGGCGATGGTCCTTTCAACGGCCCGACTTACCTAATTGCAAACGGCGCCTTTGGCGTGGGTTCGGATTCCAACGTGTTGATATCCCTGACTGAAGAGTTGCGCACACTGGAGTATTCCCAGCGTCTGCGCGATTTGTCGCGCAATGTGCTAGTCGTGGGCGAGGGCTCGGTCGGGCGGACGCTTTATTGCGGCGCGGCAGAGGGTGGCGCGCAGGCGCTTGGCCGCGATGCGGGGCAGATTGCCGAGGGCAAGCTCGCCGACCTCGTGGCTGTGGACGGCCAAAACCCAGCCTTGTGTGCCTTGCGCCCGGACCAACTTCTGGACGGGCTAGTATTTGCCGCAAAGGACCATGTGGTGACAGACCTGTGGTCTGCCGGCCGCCATCGCGTGCAAAATGGCCGCCACGTGGCGCGGGACCAGATCATCTCCGGTTACCGGGCGGCCATGGCCGGGCTTTTGTCTGGTCTCTAGGCCCGAACCTGTGCAAATCGGACAGACAGGACTATGGCATCAGGGGCCGGAGTGACGGTTAAGGCGTCATCCGGCCATTCCGCCTCTCCCGCGATCAACTGAGCGCCAACTGACGTGGCAGCCATACCCCTGGCAACAAAGACGAATCCAAACGGTGCCACATCGAAAGGTTGTGCACCTATATTAACATCCACGCTGACCGTGGTAGCCTGCGGATCGTAAATCACATTGAATGCCCGGCACGGCCCGTCCAGCAGCCGCGCATTCAGCGGCAGCGCCCCATCGAAAAATAGCGGCTTGAACGGCCGGGCCCTATAAATGTCGGTCGAGCCTTGCAAATTCAACCCGGCCCCGTCGATGATCGTGTGCACCCGCGCCAGACCCGGAAAGCGCGAGAATGGCCCGTCACGGCCGATCTCGGCAACGCTTATGCGCCAGGTGAGCTGATCTTCGATCCGCTGGACGGCCAGTTCACGGGTCACGCCACCGCCATTGGCCCAGGGGGCGGCTGCCGTCTCATCAAGCCTGATACGCATGCGGGTCAATTTCTTTGCATGTTGCCATTAATCTGGACATAATATGAATATGGGCAAAATGATATAGTGAGCAGAACTTGACCGAACAGAAAAACATAGGCTTTCAGGCGATCCGCGATGAAGTGCTGAACCGCATCCAGACGCGTGTCTGGCCGCAGGGCAGCCTGCTGCCGACCGAGCTGGAACTGGCGGCTGAGTTCGGCTGCGCCCGTGCAACGGTCAACCGGGCCCTGCGCGAACTGGCAGATCAGGGGATCGTCACCCGTAAACGCAAGGGCGGCACCCGCGTGGTCACCATGCCGGTCAAACAGGCAAAACTGCCCATCACCGTGGTTCGTCAGACCATCGAAGAGATGAATGCCGAATACCGTTATGCGCTTGTCAGCCGAAATGTCATTGCCTGCCCGGCCTGGCTGCAGGCAAAGCTGGGCCTGCCCGAGGCGGCGCAGGTCCTTCATCTGTCCTGTATGCACCACGCCGACAACCGCCCTTTCCAGTTCGAAGAGCGTTGGATCAATATCCACGCCGTGCCTCATGTCACGAACGAAGATTTCCTGACCGTTGGCCCCAACGAATGGCTGCTGGCTGAAGTACCCTTTTCAAATGCGGAAATCGCCTTTTCGGCCGTTCCCGCCACAGGCCCGTTGCAGGACTTTTTGTCCGTCCCGTCCGGAACACCGCTGTTCCAGCTGGAACGCACGACATGGTTTCAGAACGAACCCGTCACGTTCGTGCGTATGACATTCCATCAAGGCTATCAGATGCGCACAACCTATTGACTGCGGTCGCCCTCAGGCATTGTCCGGCAGTCGAAGAATACGGGTATATCCCAGTTGAAACCTGTTCAGCTTGAGACCAGCCTTCTAATGCCGATGCCTCAGGTTTCCGGAACAACACGCACAGATGCATTTCCCATCAATGAATTCATTCAAGCGCGAAACAGAACTACTTACCTGAGCAGGAATTCTCTGGCGCAAATGCGCAGCAGCCAGTTGCGGAACTGAGTGACCGCACGCGACCCGTCGGCGCGGTACGAAGTCAGCAGGTAGTAGGCATTGCCGGTCGGAAGGCTCAGATCAAAGGGCGCGACCAACTGGCCCTTGCGCCGGCTTTCCTCACCAAAGGGGCGGCGGTCCATGGCCCAGCCCAGCCCGCTTTTGGCGGCCTGCAGTGCGTTCGAGCGATTGTCCATCTCGGCGACCGGTTTCCATGAAATCTCGCTCAGACCAGCTGCTGAAAACCAACGGCTCCATTCATTCGCGTGGTGGTGGCTGCTGATCAGCGGCTCGGACTGCATCTCTTCGGGCAGTGGAATGCTGCCTCTGGCCTCCAGATAATCGGGGGCGCAAACCGGCTGGATGATCTCATCGAACAGCTTGACGCAGCGTGCCTCCTGCGGGGGTTTGTCGGCAAAGACGATCGCCATGTCGACGTCACTGCCTGAAAGGGTGATTTCCTCTGGCATGGTGATGATTTTGACGGTCACGTTCGGCGCTGCCTCGCGCAGATTGGGCAGGTTCGGGATCAGCCACATGTTGGCCAGTGACTGGTACATATGGACCGACACGGTTTGCCCGCTCTTGTCGCCGGTATATTCGGCGAAGGCGGTATCAAGCGTGTCCAGGGCTTGGCGCACGGGGCCGAACAGCGCTTTCCCTTCGTCTGTCAGTTCGACGCTCTGATGTGCTCCGCGCTTCAATAGGGTCGCGCCGACAAAGGTTTCGAGTGACCGGATCTGATGGCTCACGCCCGAGGCAGTGATATTGAGCTCGCGCGCGGCCTCGACGTTGCGCCCCAGCCGTACGACGGCTTCGAACGCGCGAATGGCGGCAAATGGCGGTATCTTGCGTGACATCTGAACATCCGGTTACGGGCCAACGTGCGGACCCTAGAACAAATGATACGCTGCTCCCAGTCCTGTCCCCTTATACGGGAGCCGTGCACAGATCGAACAGATGCCGCAGGTCTTGTGCCGCCAGTTGATCGAACTGCGCGGACAGGTCGCGGATTTCTTCGGCTCGGGATTCCCCAAGAACCGGAGCGGCGAGCATGCGGAACTTTTGGATGATCTGGTCGTCGCTGAGTGCCATGTCCGCGTCACCGAGCGGTGTGCGGGGCTCATCCACGATCCGCTGACCGTTCCTGAGGATGATTGTCACCTGCGCCCAGCGTTTGTCGGTACTGATGCGGGTCATTTCCGGATCGTCTATCAGCTTGATGGTGCGGCTTACGCGCAGGATGTCGGGGTCGCGTAGGGCTTCGGCGCTCAGTTCGTCGACGCCCACCTGACCGCGTACGAGCATCGCGGCGACGGGAAAGGCGATTGCATAGGCGAACTCATCCTGAGTTTGCGGTTCGTGACCGGCCAGCCGTGTTGCATAGTGGAAGGTGCGGATTTCGACGCTGTCCACCTGTTCGTGGGTGAAGCCGTGTTTCTGCATCATGTCGTGTACGGAATCGAGCGAGGGATGGGCCCAGCGGCAGCAGGGATAGGCCTTGTAATGCGTGTGGTCGACCAGCCGCCAGCCGATGCCCAGATCGGCCCAGAATTCCGCGCCGTCTTCGCCCTCGCAGGTCAGCGCCGGGGAACCGGTGAACCCTTCCATTGCCAGGTAAGCCGCCGTCACCCCCGAGGGCGCGCCCCAACCGACGCCATCGCGAACCATGGTGGGATGGTCGATGCAGCGCATCATCTGGCTGCGGGGGCCATGGTATTCCCCGATCCCCGCGGCCTGCCGGACCTGTTCCGCGTTACCACCCAGCAGTTTGGCTCCGGCGGCGGCGACCCCAACGGCGGTCCACGCCCCCGAGGTGTGATAATCAGCGCAGGTTGCGTGTTGCACCAACCCGGCACGGTAGGAGACTTCGTATGCGGTGGCGAGGATTGCGGCAAAGCGCCTGCCGTCGATCTGATTGCCGCTGGCCTGTGCCATTGCGATCATCGCCGGGAACACGGCTGAACCCGCATGACCTTTGCACGGGGTAGTACCGTCATGGGCGTCGATGCTGTCCACTGTGAATGCGCCGGCCATGGCGGCCCCGACAGGGCTGACCGAGCGGCCATCCATCAGAATCCTCGCCGAACCGGATGTGCCCGCCCCGAATATCATCGGTGCAACGCGGCGTGCGATGCCCGACATCTCGGTGGTCACGCCGACGGCTGCCACGCCGATCGTGTCGACAAAGGACCGGCGCAGCGTCCACAGGACGGCTTCGGGTAGATCATCGTAACGCAGATTGGCGGCGAACTGGTCGAATCTGTGTCCCATCAGCTCAGCAAGTCCACGGCGGATTTCATGCGCTTCAAACCTTCCGATATGTTGTTTTCAGACGTTGCGATTGACATGCGAAAGAACGGATCACATGAAAATCCGGGCCCGGGGACCACGACGACCCCGTGTTCCAAAAAATAGGCCGCCAGTTCGGTCGAGCTGGTCAGTATCTTACCCTCGGGCGTCCGGCGTCCAAGCAGTCCGCCGCAATCGGGCATCAAATAGAACGCGCCGCCGGGGCTCTGTGTTTGCAGCCCTTCGATTTCGGCCAGCCCGGTCAAAGCCTGATCGCGGCGCTTCTGGTAGATGGCGCACCAGTTCTTCAGGAATTCCTGCGGCCCGATCAGAGCCGCCACCGTCGCCGCCTGACTGATCGAGCACGGACCGCCATTGGTCTGGCTGAACAGGCTGCGAATACCGTTGGTCCACCATTCGGGCCCACCGGCAAACCCGATGCGCCAGCCCGTCATGGCGTAGGATTTCGACACGCCGTTCACAGTCAGTATCCGCTGCTGCAGGTCCGGCGCGACAGCAGCCAGTGTCGCGAACTCCGCGCCATCGAATATGATGTGTTCGTACAGATCGTCCGAGATTACATTGACCTGCGGATGGCGTCTGAAGACCACTGCCAGCGCCTCCAGCTCGGTGGCTGAATACACTGCTCCGGTCGGATTGGAGGGTGAGCAGATCATCATCAGCCGCGTCCGGGGCGTGATTGCCGCTTCAAGGATTTCGGGCGTCAGTTTAAAGTTGCTGTCTGCAGTGTCGACCAAAACCGGCGTTCCGCCCACGGCCTGCACCATACCCAAGTGCGAGGCCCAGAGTGGTACAGGCAGGACCATCTCGTCCCCTGGGTTCAGGACTGCCTGAATGGCGGTTGCCAGCAATGGCTTCGCGCCTGAACAGACGATGATTTCTTGTGCCGAGAAGGTCAGGTTGTTGTCCCGGCGGAACTTTTCGATCACGGCCGCCTTGACGGCTCCGTTTCCGTCGGTCGGAGTGTACCGTGTGTCGCCCGCCCGAATGGCGGCAATCCCGGCCTCGCAAATATGGGCGGGTGTGTCGAAATCCGGTTCGCCCACGGAAAAGTCGATCAGATCGGCCCCGGCCTGCCGCATTTCGAAGGCTTTGTTGAAGACACCGATGATCGGTGATGCGGGCAGCGCGTCGACCAGTCGGGACAGCATCATGATGCCTCCGCCAGATCGGTCAGGGTCAGATTGGGGCCAAGACTGTCGGGGCCAACAAGAATATGGATGACGGCGGCTTTTCCGGATGCCATTGCGCGTTCCAGCGCGGGTGCGAAATCGGCGGTCGTCTCAACCCGCTCGCCATGTGCGCCATAGCCTTGCGCGACGACCGCGAAATCGGGGTTTGTCAGTGAAGTGCCCGAAATACGCCCGGGATGCTTTCGCTCCTGATTGGTGCGAATGGTGCCGTACATGCCGTTGTCAACGATGATGAATATAGGATCGAGCCCATATTGAATTGCCGTCGCCAACTCTTGCCCGTTCATCAGAAAATCACCATCCCCGGCGACGTAGACGGCCGGTGCATAGGGGCGCGCCACCTTGGCGGCGACCGCCGCCGGAACGCCCATTCCCATCGCGCCGGAAATCGGGGCCAGAGCGCCCAGAAACTGACGGTAGTCGAAATGGATGTTGGGCCAGTCGGCCGCGTTGCCCGCACCGGTGGTCATCGTAGTTTCCCGAGGCAAAGTGGAGTTCAGCACGCACATCACTTCGGCCATGTCGACCGGGCCGCGTTGGACAGGCAGGGCCCGCATCGCCTGGTAATCGGCACGCGCGCGGGCAGGCGAGTGGCGTTTTGCGACCGGCAGCAAGGCCAGGGATTTTGCAGCTTCGTTCGGGTCGGCCAGAATGGGCAGGTCGGCCTGATAGAGCCGTCCCAGATCCTCGGGGCCCGGCAGGATGTGCACAAGCTTGCAATCCGGTTGGGGCGATTGGATGAGGCTGAATTTCAGTGTGGTCCCGTCATTCAGGCGCGCGCTCAGTGCGATCACCAGATCAGCAGATGTCGCGTATTCATTTGGCATCGGATTGCCGCCAAAACCCAGATTCCCGATAAAATTGGGGTGGTCATGCGGAAACAGACCCTGGCGGCGGAACCCTACGGCAACCGGAAGCCCGTGGTCTTCGACAAAGCGGATCGCGGCTGCATGCCCCTCTTCGGTCCAGCAGGTGCCGCCTAACAGCAGCAGCGGGCGCTCGGCTTCGGCCAGAAGCGCGGACACCTGTTCCAGATCGGCCGGTGTGGGTGCGGGAGGGGTCAGTTTGACCTTTGGCAGATCTGCGGCGTCGGTCAGTTCGGCCAGCATATCCTCGGGCAGGGCCAGCGCCACCGGGCCGGGCCGTCCCGAAAGGGCGGTGCGAAAGGCGCGGTTCACATATTCCGGGATGCGGGCGGGATCGTCGATTTCGGCCACCCATTTCACCATATGGCCCAGAAACCGACGGTAATCGACCTCCTGAAACGCCTCCTTGTCGCGATGAGTGCGCGGGATCTGACCGATCAGCAGGATCAGCGGAGTCGAGCCCTGTTGCGCAGTATGCACCCCGATGGAGGCATTGGTCACCCCGGGGCCCCGTGTCACGAAACAGACCCCGGGCTTGCCTGTGGCGTCCGAATACGCCGCCGCCATGAAGGCCGCGCCGCCCTCTTGCCGTGTCGTGTAGTACTTTAGTGTGTTCGAGCAATCATGCAGCGCATCCAGGGCCGCTAGGTAACTTTCACCGGGGACACCGAAAATGGCCTCAACACCGTTGACCCGCAGCATGTCGATCAAAACCTGTCCGCCTGTCCGCATCACATTGCCTCCTGTTTCAGAGTCCATGTTTTTCAGTCGGAAGCAAAGATCGAAACTGAATTCTTCACGCCGGGATTGAGGTAAATTCATCCCGAAGGGGCGCCCGGAAAAACATCCAGGCCGTGCGACGTGCAAACGGGCGGCGCATGCCTACTTCGGGCCATGTCACGGGTGCAATTGTGTCGACCTTAGCCTTTAGAATCCCATTTACACATCAACGCGTTGATCCTCGACATCGAAGAAATGCAGGAATTCTGGTGCAAGGTGCAACCCAACCGTTGCGCCAGGCTGCAATTCGGTATCACCGGTGATGCGGACTGTAACTTTGTCTTCGCCACCACAATCGAGGATCAGGAATGTGTCTGCGCCAAGATACTCAATAACCTCGATAACGCCATCACACTGACCTGCACCTTGTGCTACGACCTTAATATGTTCGGGGCGGATGCCCAACCGTGTCGCGGCTACAGCCCGATCATAGGTTCCACTGCCACCCCCCGAAAGGCGGTAAGAACCATTGTCGGTCGTGCACGGCAGGATGTTCATTTTCGGGCTGCCGATGAATTGGGCTACGAACAGGTTCGCTGGATGCTCATATAATTCGCGCGGAGTGCCGACCTGGGCGATATGACCGTATTCCAGCACGACGATCCGGTCTGCCAGCGTCATCGCCTCGACCTGATCGTGCGTGACGTAGATCATGGTACGTTTCAGGTTCTGGTGCAGTTTGGCGATCTCGTAGCGCATTTCGACGCGCAACGCGGCGTCGAGGTTCGAAAGAGGTTCGTCAAACAGGAATGCGGTGGGGTCACGCACGATTGAGCGGCCGATAGCGACACGCTGGCGCTGACCACCTGAAAGGTCCTTAGGCCTGCGTTCCAGAAATGGCGTCAGTTTCAGCACCTCCGCAGCCTTGCTGACCTGGGCGTCGATGTCTGTTTTTGGGGCACCGGCAACCTTCAGCGAAAACCCCATATTCTCGGCCACGGTCAGATGGGGGTAAAGGGCGTAGGATTGAAACACCATGGTTAGACCGCGTTTCGAAGGCGGGTGATCGGTGACGTCGTTGTCGTTGATCAGAATTGCGCCGCGCGAAGTATCTTCAAGGCCGCCGATCATACGCAACAGGGTGGATTTACCGCAGCCCGATGGGCCTACGAACACGATGAACTCACCTTCGTCTATGTCAAGGTCAATGCCCTTGATGACCTGAACGTTACCAAACCACTTTTCGACCGCGTTGAGCTTGATGCTGCCCATCAGTTCCTCCCTGCCCAGATCAGCCAAACGGCGGCTGTCCATGTAAACGAATTCCCGCCCGCGGGACTGCCGGTATTGGGATCGAAGTATTCAGCAAACCCGAAATTGGAAATCAACGCGGCGGTTTTGGCGCGCAGGTCTTCCGCCTCGGCCTCATGGCCCATTTCGGCAAGGCCAATGCCGATCATCATGTTCATGATCGCCCAGGTTGGTCCGCGCCAGTATCGGCGGGGATCGAATTTCGGGCTTTCCGTGTCGTGGCTGGGAATGGGGTGCGGGACCGTTTTCTGAACTTTTCTGAGCCTTTCCAGCATTTCGGGTGACTCGATGCCGGCAAACCAGCACATGAAGGAAGCGTTCGAGATACTGTTAGCCCAGTCGCCGCTATGGGCATCGCGCGAGTCAAAAGACCCCAGATCGGTATTCCACAGCGACCGCGCGCCCTCCTCCAGCCGGGCGATGTCGTTGCTCAAGCCGTCGGTTTCCAGACCGAGTTCGGTGCCTACGGCCAACAGATCGCGGGCCGCGCGTAAGGTGGTGAAGGTCATTGTCGGGTCCGCCACGCGGAACGGGTTCTTGCTGAGCAAGGTCTTCTGATCCCATCCGGCCTCGCGTCCGATCTGAACCAGCTTGATGTACCGGTCATAGTCGAACTTGGTGGGCCGGTCGTCGCTGTTGACGTGGCTTGTGTCCCGGCGGACATATTCGCCCACGTCCGAGGCATCCATACGTGCCATCGCCTTGTCCCAGTCCGGGGCGTTGTCGCGGCCCGCCTCCCAGGGGTGGGTGGTGCAGACAGCCCCCAGATCGTCCAGCCGCCATTTCATGATCCAACGGTGCCAGGCCAGCATGGCAGGGAACAGCGCGCGAATACGAGCTTCGCCCAGTGTCCGGTCCTTGTCCCAGATAAGGCGTGCCATGGTGGCCGCAATGGGTGGCTGGATGATGCCCGACGACGGGATCGGGCCGTTGCACCCCCAGACATCCGGACCGGGGAAATACCCAGGATCGGGTTTGTGAAACAGGATATGCGGGACCATCCCGTCAGCCCATTGTCCCGAGAACAGCGTCTCAAGCTCAATCCAGGCGCGATCTATGTCAAATTCGGCAAACCCAAGCGCGGCGATCGCGCTGTCCCAGTTCCATTGATACGGATACAGCCCTTCGGTCGGGATGGTGTAGCCTCCCCGGTCATTGGCGATCAGGATATTGCGCGCCTCGCGGTCGGGGTTCGTATGTTGGTTCATCTGTGTCATCCTTTGACGGACCCCGCAGTCAGGCCCTTGGTCATGAAACGTTCAAGCCCCAGGAACAGCGCCATGATCGGGACAGTGGCGATGACGGCACCGGCCATCAGGTGCTGACGGGGAATTTCTGAGGAATTCAGCATCGTGACCCCTCGGGTCAGGGTGAATTTTGACGGATCGTCCAGCAGCATGAAGGCCAGCAGGAACTCGTTCCAGGCGATCATGAAGACGTAAAGCGAGACCGACGCCAGAGCCGGCAGGCTGAGCGGAAGGGTGATCTTCCAGATCACCGACAGGCGTGACAACCCATCCATCAAACCGGCTTCCTCGACCTCGGTCGGCAAGCCGCGAAAATAGCCTTGCAGCATGTAGAGCGCGACCGGGATCGTCGTCACCGGATAGATCATGACAATGCCAAGGATCGAATTGCGCAAGCCGGTCAGAGAGAATGCGATATAGATCGGCAGCGCCAGTACGATCATCGGGACCATGTAGATCAACAGGATCGAGCGTGAGAACGCCTTTTGCCCCTTGAACCGGAACCGCGCAACAGCGTAGGCCCCGGGGACGCTGAAGGCCAGCGTAATGAATACCGTGAGGACCGAGACGTAGAAGGACGTCCACAAATAGGTGCCGAAATTGAAGTCACGGAACAGCTCGGTATAACTGCGGAAAAGCGCGGTGCCCTGGCTCAGGTCGATCGAGAAATCCAGCGGATTTTGCAGCAACGCCTGCTGGGATTTAAGGCTGGTCATCACCATGACGTAAAACGGGATGACCACGATTGCCGTGAAGAAAATATACCCGAAGCCGGTGCAGAACCGGATTACCGCATCCTCGAATTCGTGCCGGGTCAGCTCTCCGAACGGGGTTTCCCTGAGAATTGCAGCCAACGAGACGTGAATTACGGCGGCCATTGCCAGAACAGTAACCAGGACTGCCTGCACCGACGTGTCCGGGCCGATCAGAACGGGGCCAAACCCGGTCAGGCCGGACAGGCCCAGCATGGCCGATATGCCCAGGCGGACCGGTGCATGGTGCGCCGGGAACCGGATGTAGATCCATCCTGCCAGCGCACCCCAGATCAGGCAGAGCAGTATCTGGGGACGAAATGCCGCCCCGGTGGAAAACGACATGGTGACGGCAACGGTTGTCGCGATGACAACCAGCCAAAGCGCGCCCAAAAATGGGCCGGTTATATACCCTTTGCGCATCACAGACCCTCCTCACGGCTAATGAAGCGGAAGAAGACAAAGCTGAAGGCAATCAGGCACACCAGGATCACCACCGCCACCGCCGCACCGGCGCCGATGTTTGATATTGCAAAAGCCTGTTCATAGACATTCACGGTCAGCGTGCGAGTGCCTGCATTGCCGCCGGTCAGCAGGAAGATGTCATCGAACTTGTTGAACGTCCAAATGAAGCGCAGCAGGAACAGCACTGACAGGATACCCAGCAATTGCGGGATGCTCAGCAACCAGAATTTCTGGAATGGCGAAGCCCCGTCCATATCCGCCGCTTCATACATGCTGGAGTCGATAGATTGCATCCTGGCGAGGATGAACAGGAAGGACAGAGGGAAATAGCGCCAGATCTCAAACACTGTGACCATGATCAGGGCCAATGGGCGTTCACCGAAGAAGTTGATGGGGTCGCTGGTCAGTCCCATCTGCACCAGCAACGCGTTGGCGGAACCTGAGAATGGGTCGAACAGCGTGACCCATGTGAAGGCGACCGCAATCACCGGGGCAACGTAAGGGAACAGGTAGAGGCCTCGGATGATGCCCTGCCCCCTGAAGCTTTTGTTCAGCAGCAGGGCCGCAAAGAGGCCCATGACCAGCGCACCGATTGTGCCGAATACAGTATAGAACAGAGTGACCCAAAGAACGCCCCAGAATTCTTTCCCGTCAAAGACGCGGGCAAAGTTTTCGAGGCTGAATTCAAGGCTGGTCAGTACATTCGGCCCGCTGCCGGTGACTTTCGGCTCTGATCCCTCGACCGCATCCTCGACCGCATCCGGGTCGCCCTCGAATGTGACCGGGATGCGGATACGCTCACGCTGTCCACCCTGCAAAGTGCCGAAATCGCAATACAAATCCTGCCCGTCCAGTGCACATGGCGCAACGACTTCTCCGGCGGTCACCCCGTCCGGAAGAACATCGGCCAGGGTCACGCCTTCGATTGCGATCTCCTGGCTGGAGTTGCGCAAGCGGTATTCGATCCGCAGATCGTCGCCCGATCCGCGCAGACTTTCACGGACAACCGGCGCGGGTGGGCGCAGGTCGGACAGGGAAAATGGCTTGAAGCTGATCCAGATGATTGCCAGCAACGGCAGGATCACGACAAGCGACACACTGATCACGGTCGGAGCCAGCAGAGCCCAGGCCATACGCGCCTCGCGTTTGGCAAGTGCCCCGGTTCCGGTCGGTGGGGTTACCGAAGAAGACATGGAAGACCTCGGAGAGGGTTGGGTGCAGCGGCGCGCACGCCGCTGCGGTTTCCGATTGAGAGACGGTTCTACTGAACTTTGGCCAATTCGTCGTTCATGGCCGCTACGGCCTGGGCAGCGTCGATTTCATCGTCGATATACTGACGAACGACACGGTTGATGGCCTGCGAGTTGATCATTTTTGATGCCAGGGACAACTGCCCCTCGGTCACGCCCCAGCGTTGTGCGACGTCAAGACCACCGACGATTTCGTCGATCATCGCCTGATCATAAAGCTCACCCAAGGGTGCCTTGCGATCCACCCCGACCGGCAATTCGGCCCAGGCTTCTGCAAAGGCCGTCGGATTTTCGGCATTGCCTCGGCGGACCGGGAACTTGCCCTCGGGCGCGATTGCCAGCGTCTGAGTATAGCCGTCATCCATGGCGTATTTCACGAATTCCATGGCCGCATCGGTGTCCGCGTCGCTGGTGATGCCGAAATACCGTACGTCACCCCAGGCCGCGCCGTCAGGATTGGAAGGGCCGGACAATTTGGTCACGATACCTGTCTTGCCCGCCAGATCACGCGAGGTCGGGTCGTCGTTGATGGTCGGCGGAGCGCTATCGCGCAGACCGGCCAGCTCGTCCAGAATGAAAGGCGACCAGATGATCATTGCCGCTTTGCCGTCAAAATACAGCTCGCGCGATTGCTTCCAGTACAACTCTCCCGGAGGTGAGGCTTTGGAAATCGCCTTGTAGAAATCCAGAACTTCGGTGGTTTTGGCTTCGTCCAGTGGTTGGAAGCCATCCGGACCAACCGGGCTGACGCCATTGGCGAGGAAAACATGCTCCAGAACCTGGCTCATGAAGTTCTCATCAACTTTGGTGGCGGACACGAACCCGTACATCTCGGGCGGATTGTGCAGTTTTTCCAATGCCGCCTGAATATCGGCAAAGGAATCCGGGGCTTCGAGACCGTTTTCTTCGAACAGGTCCTTGCGATAGACGACCATCTGGGTCCAGCCGTCTACAGGCACCGATGCGGTTTCATCGTTGAACGCGGCCATCGCGATCGCTCCGGGTGCGAATGTATCAGCGCCCAGTTCTTCGATCACTTCGGAAGCGGCTTCTGTGTCCAGAATGCCTGCTTCTGCCCATGGCAGGGCATATTGCAGGGTGTGATAAATTACGTCCGGCAGGTCGCCTGCTGCAAAAGCCGCGGTTGCGCGCGTGCCCAGATCGCTTTCCGTCACCGGGATCACCTCGACGGTGGTGCCTGTATCGGCTTTGAACTGATCAGCCATTTCCTGCTGTTTTGCCAGGCGTTCGGGCTGTTCTTCCGTGGTCCAGAAGCGAATGGTATCGGCTTGCGCTGACAGCGCTGACAAGGTCAGTGCAAGGGATGTGCCAAGCAAAAGCCTGGCCGTACGGGTTGCGATGCGAATAGTCATTTGGTTCCTCCCCGGATTATTCGACATGTATGGAAATCTTTTGCGCCAGTTCTTCTGGAGAACAGGTGGGCGGCCCGTCTGAAGCGCGCTCAACCAACGTGGCCTCACCCAACTCGCGCAGCGTATCTGCGATTTCGCCCCTGATCTGACGGATCAGCAGTGTCACAAGCCTGTGCCCGGCCTGGCCGGAATCCACGTTAAAGGTGGTCAATGCCGGGTGGGCGTGCTGGCTTTCGGGAATACCGTCATATGCAATGACCGAGACATCCCGACCAACCTGCAAGTTCAGATCAGCGGCCACGGTATAAAAGCCCAATGCAGCAAGATCAGTGGCAAAAACGATCGCTGTGGGCGGGCGGTTCAGCCGCATCAGTGCGCGGCCCTGCACGGCCCCTTCCTCTCGGGTTCGGGCTCCGTCGCGCACAAGTTCAGGATCATAGGGCAGACCTGCGATGCCCAGCCCCTCGACAAACCCGTCCCGACGCAGGTGACTGTAGTTGAATTTGAGATCGCTGCCGACATAGCCGATCCGCGTATGGCCGTGCCCAGCCAGCCTCAGGACTGCGTTGCGCATTGCGCTTTCGCCGGAAATGTCGAACCAGGATGTACCTTCGGGCGGGTTCGAGCGTCCGTAACCGGTTCGTCCATACAGAATATGCGGCACGCCAAGATGGCGCAGAAGACGAACACGAGAATCATTCACGGCGGTCCGAGGCAGGATGAAACCGTCGGCCTTGCGCTCCTCGACCAAACGGCTCAGGACTTTCAACGTGTCCTGCTCGGATTTGGCGGTCGAGATTGTCATGGTCCAGTCAAAACCGCTGGCGGCCTCGCACGCACCGGCAAGAAATTCCTGAAGGAACGGATTGTGCCCGTCCGGCTCTTCACTGTTGAGAACCATGGCGATGGCGCGAACACGTCCGGTTCGGATTGCCTGTGCATGGCTCAACGGACGATAACCGAGCTTTCGCGCGGCGTTTTCCACCCTTTTTCGCGTTGTTTCGGCGATATCGGAATAGCCGTTCAGTGCGCGGGAAACGGTGCTTTTTGACAGCCCCAGATGTTCGGCCAGTTCGTCGATTTTGACGCGACCCGCCGCCGGGGGCGTCGCCCCGTTGTTTCTTGCCTTGGAAGTGGACGGATTCGCGTTCATATGCTCAGGTTCAGTGCCGAAACCGGTTTCGGCAACAGTTTTGTGTGTGTTTTTTTGGATCGAGCCAAACCCGGATCCGCCGACTACTGATCCAAGTGCCAACATGGGTGGTGAATTGCTGGCAATACCGACGCTCAGGAAACGCAAAGCCTTCCCCAGCGCAAATCCGGCCAGATCACATACGAAACCGTCGGGGCGATGTCCGTGGCGGTGGTCGCAAGTGGCTGATCAAGCCCGTAGGGCGATCTTATCCGTTGTGCGATGCAAGACCCAACGAGCTCGCGGCAGCACGAAGCTCTGATGCGGCCTGGGCTGGCAGCCCATCCCCCTCGCTTTCGTCGAAAACCGCGTAGGCGGCATATGCGAACCGGGGGGCCGCCTTGACCAGCTTAAGCCACCCGCCTTCAAGTTCCGGTTCGATCACGCGTTTCGGAAAATAACCAGCGGCGGGAATTGAGCGTAGGTATTGAAGGCCGAGTGTTCCGATCCCCAGTTGAAGACGTGGCGTATCAAGCTCGGGAAAGTTCAGCAAATGGTCGGCTCGGAATTCCGGGCCCCAATCTATCAGGATGTAGGCGTTGCCGAGATTGGCTGGCAGGGCATCCGGGCCGCTGGTGACCAGTACAAACTCATCTTCGAAAAGTTGCACCGCAGATAGCCCTGACACGCTTCGCGGCTCGTACATTATTGCAAGGTCCAGGCCGCCCTCTTCAATTTCACGGGTCAGGGTTGCGGAAGACGCGGCTGATGCTTTGATGGCGACATCGGGCATTAATGTCATCAACTTGGGCAGGGCGTCGGTCAAATAGCCGTCCCACAAGCTCGGCGCCGCACCGATCGCCAGAGCGGCTGTCATCGCCGCCGGAAGGCTTGCGTCCAGCTTTGCCTGTGTCCAGGTACGCACCAGAACCTGAGCGTGTTTGAGGAAATGCCGCCCCGCGGGCGTCAGGGTCGCGCCGGATTTGCCACGTTCAAAAACGGATTGGCCTAGCTGCTGCTCAAGCGTCCGAATCCTCATGCTCACGGTCGATTGTGTGACATGCACCTTGTTTGCGGCATCGAAAAAGGTGCCCGTCTCAACGACCGCCAGGAACGTGCGGGCAAGTTCAATATCCATGAGCCACCTATTTGATTGCTCGATATTATCCGTGATAAAAATTCGTTTTTCAATAAAATGAGGCCGTGCCATATTTAATGTGTAGCGCGAAAGTGCCCCTGCCATATCGGATCACCAATCAACACTTCTAATTTCGTATTGCAGCACCCAAGCTGAGGAACCATTGAAGTCTGATACCCGAAGAAATTTCACCGGCACCAGAGCGCTACACCAACCTTGCAATGGGTAGTTGCCCATATCTGACGGAGACTAAAATGGGTCGAGATTCTGTTGTGTCACTGCTCTCGTCGCTGTTTGCCCGGCTTGTGTTCCCCATGCCCGCCGATCTGGATATGGACGGTGACGGCCTGGCCTCTCTGGCGGAGCTTCAGACGAAGTATCCTGCAGTCCCTGATGAATTCTTTCTGGAATTCGGCCCGGATGCAGATGGCTTTGTCAGTTGAGTCGAACAATCATCAAGTGCGAGGGAACCGATCCGAACTTCGGCCGTCTGCTATCTGGCGACCGCTTCGAACAAAAGCGCCTTTTGCGGCATGATCAGAAACTCGCCGTCGCGAAAGTGAGTGACCGCCTTTAGTATCTCTGAAGCAACAACGTTGGTGGCTTCCTCTCCCGCCGCGCGAAGCGCCTTTTCGTTCGGAGTTGATAACAGTTCGTCTCGCATGGCTTGCGCGTCGCAGCGCAGTTTTCGGTCGACGGAAATGGTCTGCGGTGCGGCGACGTTGAAACCAGCGGCTCCAATCAATTCGCGAACCTCATCGGCGTCGTTCCATGTGAAGGGTTGAACAGCCGTTGTGGCGGCCGTGTCACCAATGTGGACTTTCAGCACATCGGCAACGACCGCAAAAAAGGGCGGGATCGCTTTCCAGCATGTCACGACAACCAGCGCGTCTGTCTTTACGATCCTTCTGATCTCGGCCAGGGCTGCGGGTTTGTCAGGAAAAAACTGCAAACCATGTTGGCAAAACGCCAGATCGACTTCCCCGTCTTTCAGAGGCATCGACTGTGCCGGTGCCTCGATCCATTCAAATCGGTGCGGGCCGTCCGGCGTGTTTGCGCAGGCAACCTGGATCATGGCCGGGTTCAGATCGCATGCGACAATACGAGCGGGTGTGGTCAGTCGCTTGGCCACGGCGCGGGCCATGACCCCCGTTCCGCAGGCCACGTCGAGCACGGTTTTTGCGGGGGGCAGCGAAATGGCATTCAGCGTGGCTTCTGCCATCGGGCCGAAAATGGCCGGGACGCGTTGTTTCTCGTATGTTTCCGCTGCAGAGGTCGAAAGATGAAAGGTGTTGTCTTGCGACATTGGATTGCCGTCCGAAGTTTGCTAGGCGCGGGTATTGGTTGCCTTGACGGCCCAGGCGCGGGCCGGCAGCACGATCTCGTTCTCGCCCAGGTCGGTCTTTAATCTGCCTTTCAATTCGGCCTGATGCTTCGGAGCGAGCTTTGCGAGGTAGCCCGGTGCCGGTCCAGCCCCTCGTGTGAACGGGTCCCAGAACGCTTCGAAGTCGGAAAAGCGGGTGTCGCGCTGGATGGGTGCCACATCGCATTGCAGGCCCGCAGCCTTGCAAAGCTCGGTCAGCCCGTCGGGCGTGCATTGAGGAAACCGGGCCGCCTCGTCTAAACTGGCCGCGTTTTCATCAATCGATGCCGCAGCTTTCCAGAAAGTGCTGATGAAGCCCATGCCACCGCCGGGATAGTCCCAGACATAGAAGCAAACAGTGCCTCCCGGCCTTACAACGCGTATCATTTCCTGCAGCCCCGCAGTTGCATCGGGGAAAAAATTGACGGCCAGACCAGACGTCGCGATGTCGAACATCCCGGCCTCGGCAGGCAGATCTTCCGCACCGCCGACGGCAAACCGAGCACGATCATCTGCCAAGTTTTCGCGGGCGAAGGCGACGAAGCCGTCCGACGGATCAACGCCGAGCACGGATTTCGGGCGACAGTGGTCCAGAATGGTTGCGGAAAGCGCGCCGGTTCCGCATCCGACATCTATCCAGTCGGCGTCAGGCGAAGGTGCCAGCCAATCCAGGAAATCGCCGGCGATCTGACGGCTCCACCGGCCCATGTAATGTTCGTAGGCATCACCGGCGGCCCAGCTGTCGAATTTCGCTGATGTGGTCATGACGATGCACCGTCTGTGTCTTCGGGGATCACGGCATCCACTTCGATTTCGACCAGCCATTCCGGGTTCACGAAGCGTTCAATCGCCATGATCGTGTCCACCGGCCGGGAGTCCCTGCAATAGTGTTTCCGCGCCTCGATCGCCTCCTTCCAGTTGTCGATATCCGTCAGGATCACGCGGGTGCGGACAATGTCCTGCAAGCCGGATCCGGCGTCTTCGAGGGCCGCCTTGATGATTTCGAAACACTGTCTGGTCTGGGCATAGACATCGCCGATGCCGACCGTTTTACCGTTTGCATCGACCGGCGCAGTTCCCCCGACGGCGATGAACGATCCGACCCGAACAGCACGGCTGAACCCAACGATCTCTTCCATTGGGTTGCCGTTCGAAACGAGTTGCCGTCCCTTCATTACTGGTTCCCCCAAATTGATGCGCTAGTGTAGAGAATTCTTTTTTTCTTGTCTCAGAAATAATCGACCCGGCAACCTGCGGGGACAGTTCTGTTTGACGGTCTTGAGGCAAGGCATTCTAAGTGCGATTCACACAAATCCGGGCTTCAAAAAGCAAGCCGCCGGAACAGTCCCGCGGCCAGTGTTTTCTAATCGTTTGGCCTCGGGCCCCTGCCCAGACAAGGAAGGGCTTTGGCACAAGGAAGACACACCTTCACGACGGGCAGACCGCTCTATCGACGGCCCTGCCCGCCCCGGCACAGGCCATTCGTGCCGCAGGTGAAGTCTGGTAGATGGTGCAACGGGTTGCGCAGAACGACTCACCTTTTGCTCATAATGCGATCAGTCATAGCTGAGCGATAGGGTGTCCGTCTTCGGCAGCGACTGGCACGTCAGGATCGCCCCTTTTGCAATGTCTGCGTCTTCCAGCGCCATTCGCGCGCGCATGTGGACATCGCCTTTTGCCAGCTTGGCACGGCAGGCACCACAAACCCCGGACTGGCAGGAAAAGGGCGGTTTCAGTCCTGCGGATTTTGCCGCTTCGAGAACCGTTTGGCCGCTGGCCACGTCGACCGAATGCCTGACGCCGCCCAACGTGATCTCTGCCTTGGCAGCCAGACCTTCGACAGTGGTGTCAATCTCTGCCGCGCCGCCATAGCTTTCCATGTGGATTCGATTGGCAGGAACATCGAGCGACATCAGCGATGCTTTCACAGCCTTGTTCATGCCGCCGGGTCCGCAGACGTAATACTGCGCGTCCTGTGCATAGGGCGGGTTTTCGGCAATCAGCGCCTCTATCGCGGGTTCGTCGATGATACCTCTTCGCCAATATTCGGCCGAGGACCAGAAGCCGGGTTTGGAAAAGACATGGTGAATGGTCATCCGATTCGGATTGGCTTCCCACAGGGCGTTCAATTCGTCCAGCAACAGGACAGAGTGCTCGTTGTTGTTGCCGTAAGCCAGATGCGCGAAGGAATTGGGCTCGGCCGCCATGACTGAACTGAGCATTGCGTAAAGCGGGGTGATGCCTGAACCTGCGCCAAAAAAGTAATGGGTACGCCGCGCTGTCGCTCCGGGGTCCAGGAAAAACCCGCCGAAAGGTGGCATCACATCAATCACATCGCCCTTGTTCACAGTGTCATTGACGTGGTTGCTGACGAGGCCGTTCCGGACACGCTTTACGGTGATCCGCAGGGGATCACCCGTGAACGGAGACGAGGAGATTGAATAGCTGCGCCTTTGCTCCTCTCCGTTCACCACGAAGCGGAACGACAGGTGCTGACCGGGCCGCCAGACGAAGGTTTCGCGCAGGGCGTCGGGCACGTCGAACATTACTGTTTTGGCCTGGCCGCCGATTTCCTCGCGGGTATCGAGAACGGTCAGCGGGTGGAAGTTTCGCTTGTTCATTTGGCATCCCCCAACCATTCGAGAACGACTTTCTGATGCTGCACGACCGGGCTTTCACCAACCGCTGCGGGACCGGTTTCGAAATAAGGCGATTTCAGCGATTTCTGCTGTTGCTCACATGCGTAGATGTCTTCCCCCGTGAAGTCGCCCGCGACCATCGGGTCATCCTCGCTCATGGCGTCATGGGCTTCGTACTTGCCGCTCAGGCCAAACTTGGTCCAGAAATTCGAGGATTTCATCGACTGCTTGGCAAACTCCCAGCCGGAACTGTTGGACACCCGCCCCCGGTTGGACACTCGCGTCAGTTCGGGGCCGAGCGGCTCAATGATGAAGATGTTCCAACCGTCCTCGGAGCCAGCCAACCCAATCCCCGGGAACAGCATCGGCACCCATGCGCCAGTCATGTCCTCGGGGATCACACGCGGGGCAATCAGCTTGCTTTCCTGATCCTTCAGAAAGTCTTCGATCGGGGGTTCCCAGAACATGTAATGGGGGCCTTCCCAGTGGTACTTCGCGGCCTTGTGGTCGTACATTTGCAGCGTGTTCGAATGCAGGTGGCTCAGGTGGTAGACGTCGATGTAGTTTTCGACGACCACCTTCCAGTTGGCCGTGATCTCGTAGCTGTTGTTCAGGTCTTCATATTCGACCAGTTCCTCGGGTACGTGCGGGCCGATATGCGGTTCCACCGGCCCGAACCATTCAGCGATAGAGGGCGCGTCCGGGTCAGGATGCACAAATATCATCGATTTCCAGATGTCGACCCTGGCGGGTTTCAGACCCAGGCAGGATTTATCTACCTTTCCGAATTCCTCTTGTTCTTCGGGCACCGAGATCAGGTTGCCTTCAAGGTCATAGGTCCAGTCGTGATACGGGCATGTCAGCGCCTTTTGCGTCTTGCCGACGGCCCGGATCAGTTGCGTGCCGCGGTGACGGCAAATGTTATGAAACGCGCGCAGGCGCCTGTCGCGGCCCATTACAACAAATATGTTGTTCAGCCCGGCCTGAACGGTGATGTACTGGCCGGGTTCGCTGACATCCTCCATGAACCCGGCATAACGCCAGGTTTTCGAGAATATCTCGCGCATTTCGCGATCGAACCATTCTTGCGAGGTGTAGGCCTCGACAGGCAGCAGGTGAAGCATTCGGGTCATTCGGGTGTTCCCAAGATTGGTGTGAGCCCTAGCCGGGCAGAAAATCGGCGGTTATCAGCAAGATACCGAAGACGACCCAGGCAACCTGGATCAACCAGTACAGAACGGGGTCTTCGTCCCGCGTTACTTCAGACAACAAAAACGCATAGCCCGTGCGGTAACTCTGGACTGTCCAAAACAGGAACAGCAGCCCCCAGAGCGATTGATAGCCAAGCACTGTTGCAATCATCAGCACGGCGAAAGCGACGTAGTTGAGTGGACGCATCTGGATCATGAGCGGTTTTCCAATCCTTCCAGCAGGTTGCCCGCGAGGGATTGTGCGGCTTGCGGCCACTCCTGCGGCATGTTCAACGGCGCCAGAGACGCCACGTTCAGATATAGCGCAACGATGCCATGGGCCGCGACAGCGATCGCGTGATGGTCGGCTTGTGGATGGTCCTTGCTCAAAACACCTGCAATCGCGGCCTCGAACCCCAGAAGGGAGTCTCGGCAGGCGGCGCGCAGGTCTGCATCTTCTGCGGCACGCGCTGTCAGTGCCGCAAACGCCAACACCATGTCCGGGGTCGATTCCATCGTTTCGGAAAACAAAAATTCGACCAGAGCCGGCCCCGCGCCATTTTCCGGAAGCGCGGCCAACAGCGCTTCGGTCTGTTCGGCAAAGCTGTGCAGGACATAGTCCTGCAACGCCATGATCACTTCGTCCCGATTGCCCAGATGGTGTCGGATCAGTGGCCGGGTCAGCCCCGCATCGTCGGCGATTTGCGCAAGCGATGCGCCTTCAAGCCCGAAACGTGCCACGCAACGCACCAGTGCGTTCATCAGCTGTGCATAGCGTTCGTCTCGGTTTGATGGGCGCCCGGCCACGTCAGTTCCAGTACTTCAGCTGCAATGTCGATTTGGCCGTCGCGCCAGTGGCGACAGCCGCATCCTCGAATTTCGGCGGCAAACCCCGGCGCCCCATTCCGGAAAACGCATATCCTTCGGTCGGTACTTCGCCTTTCATGTCCAGATCGCTGTCCAGGTCTTCGTCGTGCATCGCGGCGAAGGCATAGGTGCCAGCCGGAAGGTTGTGAAACGTGACCGAGACCGTCGCACCGGCTGCGGGGACTTGGGCCATCGCAATCGCCGTGGCCACATCAATCGTCTCAAAGCCCGCGGCCTGATCGAAGGCCGCCACGATCACTGCGCCATTGCCATTCCGCAACCCGTCGACTGTCACCGAAAGCGGTGCGGTTTCGGACGATTGCGCAATGGCTGCGACTGCGGTGGCAGCAGCAAGGGCCGCCACTGAGACAAGTTTGAAAGGTTGCATCGAGTCACCATAAGTTGTCAACTGTGACAGTATTTAGGGCTGCCTCCATTTATTGTCAACAGTGACAGGTTATTATTTTGGAACGCCAAACTTCAACGCATCCGGGCGGCCTCAGCCGACGCTGTGCAGTGCTCTGCCATTCGTTCGGGATGATAGGTCAGGTTTTCAAACAAGGCCTGCGCCCAGTGTAGTGCCCCTGATGTCAGAAGGAACACCTCGGGCACGATCACCCACTCTCCAATCCACGCGCCGCCGGACCTTTCGTGTTGGTGAAGGGTGAATTCCCCGATCTGTTCCGCTTTCTGCCGGCCGAGGCGCGATACCGCCTCCATGAATTCAGATGCCCGCTGGTTGCGTTTGTGGTGCATGGACGAGGACGCGCCTTTGCCGTTGGCATGCACTTCAGAGATCTCGGCAATGTCGGATGAGGACAGAAGATTGATGTTGTGGGCGATCTTGCAGAGCGTGGCGCAGAGCGATCCCAGTGCAGTCACCACATCCGCGATCCCGTCGCGGGCGTTTTGCCAGTGGGGCGCGACACTGCCCAACCCTAGGCTTTCCGCGACCGCTGTCTTGACCCTCTCTCCCTCTCCGTTCTCGTAGCCCCGCAGATCACCAACCGGGCCGCCAATTTGCACGTTGAGGCCACGACCCGAAGCCTGTTCCAACGCATTGTTGCGGCGCGCCAGTTCTGAGCGCCACACCGCCAGCTTGGTGGCCAGCTTCATGGGAACCGCATGCTGACCGTTGGTGCGCCCCACCAACCAGATCGAGGGGTGGTCCCGGATATGTCCGTCCAACAGTTTGAGCAGCCGGTTGATGCCAATCTCGATTTCCGCAAGGCCAAGCTTCATCTGCATGACCATGGCGGTGTCCATGATGTCCTGTGTGGTCGCCCTGTGGTGAACGTAATCTGCATGCGCGCGCACCAATGACCGAATCTGTTTCACCAGCCCCACGATCGGGCGCCCGACCAGATCCATTTCCGCAGCCAGTGCTTCGGTATCCAGATCAGAGATACCCACGGCTTCGATCGCCACGGCCGCCTCGGTCGGGATCAGGTTCAGATCGGCCTGACAGCGCGAAAGGATCTGTTCGACCTTCAACCACGCAGCGACGGTTGCGGGCTCGGACCAGATCCTGCGCATTTCTGCGGAGGAAAAGCAGTTGCGGTAGATCCGGTAATCAAGCATCGCCCAGCCCGCCGTCGGCGATGCGCCGTTCATTCATGATCGACCGAATGCGGAACCCCATGGCCAAAAGGCCGAGCAGCAGGAATCCGGCGGCGATGGGGCGTTCGACAAAGATGAGCGCGCCGCCATCGGACATCAGCAGCGCCTGACGGAACGTTTCCTCGGCCCCCTTCGCCAGGACGAAAGAGATGACGAAGGCCGCGACGTTAAAGTCGAATTTGCGCATCAGCCAGCCCACAAACCCGGCCACAGTCATGACAGTCACGTCGAACATCGAACCTCGGGCGGAATAGGCGGCGACAAAGGCAGTCAGAAAGATCAGTGGGTAGAGCACGTTGACCGGAACCTTCAGGATCAGGCGCGCAACCTGCGTGGCCCCAAAGTAGCCGATGATCCCGTAGGCAAAGATTCCCAGCATCCCGCAGGCAAAAAGCTGATAGACCAGTTCCTTGTCCGTGAGAAACAGGGTGGGCCCGACCTGAATGCCGTGGATCAGGAAAACGCCCAGCAGGATGGCCCCGATGGTCGACCCCGGGATGCCAAGCGTCAGCAGCGGCGCCATCGACGGCCCGGACACCGCGTTGTTGGCGGCCTCGGGCGCGGCGACGCCTTCCAGCGCACCCTTGCCCCATTGCTCGGGGTTTCTGGCGCGGCGCTTGCTTTCGCCGTAAGAAATGAAGGCCGCAATGGCCGAGCCGAGCCCGGGAAGAACCCCGATCCCCGCGCCGATGAATCCGCCCCGGATGGCATGCGGGATGCAGGGCTTGTATTCTTTAAAGGTCAGGCTGTGCCCGGTAGGGTCGCTTTCGTTTTCGCTGACCTCGCCTTTGGCCTTCTTGCGCTCTTCCAGTTGGGCAAAAACCTCGCCCAGAACGAAGACACCGATCATAAGGGGAACCAGTCCGATGCCATTCGACAGATCGAACGAACCAAACGTGTACCTTTCTTCGCTGGAAATCGGGTCGAGGCCGACCATGGCCACAAGGATGCCGAGCAGGGCCGAGATTAGGCCCTTGGTGATGGATTTTCCGATCACGGACCCGATCACCACGAAGGCCGCGAAGTAGATGGCGAAGGTTTCGGGCGGGCCGAGTTTCAGCGCGATGGCGGCGATGAAACCGACACCCGCCACAAGCAGGATGTCCCCCATGAAATCGCCGATAACCGACGAGATCGTCGCAACCTTCATCGCCTTACCTGCCTTGCCTGCACGGGCCAGCGGATAGCCGTCGATCTGCGTCGCTGCACTTGCCGCCGTTCCGGGCGTATTGAACAGAATCGCGGCAACCGAACCGCCATAACGCCCCGATTTGCCAATCACATAGAGAAACGCCAACGCAAACAGAGGCGGCATGTAGAAGGTAATGGGCAGCAGCATTGCGATGGCCGCCGAGGCGGTCAGGCCGGGGGTGGCACCGACGATCATGCCGACCGCAGCAGCTAGGACAATGGCGAATAGAAGTGTCGGATCGGTGATGACCGACAGAAGGGCGGGAAAGATCTCCATTGGGTTTACCCTCGGAACCAGTCGAGCAAATCGAACACCTCGCCATAAGGCGGGAAGACGCCGAGCAACTCGAAAAAGATGATGTGGAAGATGAGCGGGCAGACGATCACGGATATGGCCAGCCCGATCCGACTGCGGACACCGAAGATATACAGAACCACCGGCGCGGTGATGGCCGTGGGCAGGACGTAACCGAACCAGCGGAAAGATTGCTGATAAATCAGAGCAATGGCAAACAGGATCAGGATGTCCAGCGTGCCCGTGTCGCTTTCTTCAACGACAACCTGTCGTGACCGCACCAGGCGCAGCCCGTTCATCAGTACCAGGCCCGAAAGGGCGAGCAAGGCAACTGATGCGGCAAAGGGCACGATCCCGGCCCATGTGTCTCCGGGGCTTGCCGCCGGAACCTGCCAGGCCCCCCAGATCGCGACCAATGACAACAGCGCGAGTACAATTCCCTCGATCACGTCCCGCATGGTGTTCTCCTTCAGAAACATCTCGGGTGGAGCGGCGGGGCCGAAGCTGAGACCGCCCCAGCCGTTGACCACCTTAGTTATTCAAAGTCGCAACCAGCGGCGCGGCATCCGCCTTCATCGCGGTCAGCGTGGCCTTGGCATCCGCGCCTGTCGCAAAGACCGGACCGGTGCCGCGCTCTGCCAGAAGCTCTGCAAATTCCGGCTTTGCCGTGATCTCGGCCAGTGCCGTTTCCATGACGGATATCACTTCGGCCGGCGTACCCTTGGGCGCGAAAACGATCACCGGCGACGATACGGCGGCAAAGGGAACGCCCAGTTCGCCAAAGGACGGAACATCGGACATGATATTGTCCCGCTCGGCGCTGTTGACGGCCAGTGCGCGAAGCTGCTCTTCAAAACCGCGCAATTGCTGCACCCCGAGGAAACCGAAGTCGGCCTGTCCGCCAATCAGCGCAGCTCGGGTCGGGCCGCCGCCCTTGAACGGCACATCCTGCGCCTCGATTCCGTTATTGGCCAGGAACCCGAGACCGCCCACGTGATGGAACCCGCCGCGCCCGGAATGGGCCCAACGCAATGACCCAGGGTTTGCCTTTGCCGCTTCAATCACGTCCTCTACGCTCTGATAGGTGCTGTCTGTGGGTACCATCAGCGAGGTCTGCAGCTGGCCGACCTGAGCCACGAAGGCAAAGCTATCCAGTGCATCAATGTCTGTGTCGCGTGTCATGGTCGACAGCAGGAATGACCCGCCCGAGGTCATCATCATCGTATAGCCATCTGGCTTGGCCCCGACCACGGCATTGGCACCATTGAGGCCACCTGAACCGGGTTTGTTCACGACGACAACCGGAACGTCTAATACGCCTTCTGCAGCAGCGGAAATGGCACGCGCATAGGCATCGGTGCCGCCCCCGGCCTGATAGGGTACCACGATATTGATCGGGCGTTTCGGCCAGTCGGCCGCAAAGCCGACGGTTGCCGTTGCGACCAGCGCGGTCGCCGCTGTGACGGCAGCAAGGAATGCTCTGCGTTTCATGTGGGCTCCTCCAAAAAGTGACGCAGCCTTTCTAGCAGGTCATTTGATTGCGATTTTTGCAAATGTAGCATTAAATAATGCAAATAATGAAAGAGTCCTGTCGATGAACGTCAAAGCTCTCCGCGCCTTCCGCCATGCTTTTTCCGAAGGCTCCATTGCGGCGGCCTCGGACATCATGCATCTAAGTCAGCCTGCCATCAGCAGACTGATCAGCGGTTTGGAAGCAGAACTGAAGCTCAGGCTGTTTGACCGCAGCGGGCGCAGCCTGTCCCCCACCACCGAGGGGATCGCGTTTTACCGCGAAGCCGGGCGCATTCTGGACAACCTGGATGAGGTTCCCCGTATTGCAGCCGAAATCCGGGCCGGGCGTACAGAAAGCCTTCGGGTTGTGACGATGCCTCGGATCGCCCAGTTTCTGTCTGCACCCGCCGTCGCGCAATTCACCCGTGAAAACCCCGAAGTGAGTGTGACCTTGGACGTCCGCGCGCGCCGGGACGCGAGCAAATGGCTGGCCGGACGAGAGTACGATATCGGAATAGCGGCCCTGCCGGTCAGCCATCCGGACATCAGAACGGTGCCGCTTGTCCGCGTGCGAGCCTTGGCAATCCTGCCCCGGGATCATCCGTTGGCCAATGAGGCATCGATAGCCGCAGAGCAGCTTGCCAGTGAAACGATCATCCGCCTGATGCAGGGCTTGTTGCTTCGGGAGCAGTTGGACGACGCTTTCAACTCGGCTGGTGTTGCGCCCGAAGTGACCCATGAAGTGTCCTCGTCCCAACTTGCTTGTGCCTTGGTGGCCGAAGGTGCAGGTATCACGATCGCCGATGAGATGGTGGCGGCGTCGTTTGGGGATCGCTTGGTATCAATCCCGATCGAGCCGGAAAAATGGATGACATTTGGAATGTTGCTTCCGAAGTATCAACAGTCGGGATCGGCGGCCAAGCAGTTCCAGGACAAGTTGGTGGAGCACGTAAAACGCGTATGCCGTTCCAGCGACACCATGCGCAGCGAGGTGTCCTGATCCACCGACTTACCGTTCAGGCGACTAATGTGGACCTGATTGGCGTGCCTGATTGGAAATCGCGCTCCAATCGAGGTGCGCGGCAGAAATCCTCGCGTTTTTTAGTAGTTGTTATCGATCTAGCGAACTCAGGCAGGAACTCTCCTGACCGGCTGGCATGTGAATAGTGCCGGCAGGAAAGCTTCAGTACAGTTTCCAGCAGTTCGAATTTTGGAAGCGCGCTCCAGTACCGCTCCAAAATGGTCAAATTCTAACTTTCCTGACAATGTTGGATACCGCAAACGCCAGTGACAGCCCCTATTCAGTGCTTGGAACCGGACGTGGAACTCCGTTCTCGTCGATCGCAACAAAGGTGAAGATCGCTTCGGTCACCTTTTCACGGACGCCGATCAAACCGCGCAAAACCCAGGCTTCGATGGAAATGGCCATTGAGGTTCGGCCAACGCGCGACACCTCTCCGTAGATGCATAGCACGTCTCCGACTTTCACCGGGCGAATGAACTTCATCGCATCAACTGCGATTGTGGCAACGCGGCCTTGCGCGCGTGTAGCTGCAACAATTCCTCCGGCGATGTCCATCTGACTGAGAACCCAGCCACCAAAGATGTCTCCATTAACATTGACATCCGCCGGCATTGCTGCCGTGCGCAATGTCAGTTCACCTTTCGGAGTTTCACTGCTCATCTCTTGTGCCCTTCTTCGGTTCAGGACACGGTCATCATGTCCGAAAGTTCTTGTCCTGCCCTGAGCGCCAGAGGTGGATTGCACTGTTCAGTCGCGCGTTACAGGCCGTTATGACGTTCCCTGGGTTCCCTTATAAGACGTTCCCTGACGTCGCCATAGCTGTGATCGCCGCAGTTCTTCACCCGAGCTTTTCCGGAGGGAGGGCGTTTTTCAGCACTTTCTCATTTATGCGACCGAACAGGGCTGTCGGGCTGTGTTTGGCCATCCATATGGTCATTTTGTTCATCAGCCCCGGAGCCGTCAGGAACTTGCCACCCAGATTGCCGAGCGCTTCGGTGACAACAGCGTCTGCACTCATAACGCTTGATGGAACCTTGCTCCAATCCAACCCGGTACCAGCAGCCATCGGCGTGTCGGTCGGTCCGGGCGACAGGACATGGACGTCAATGCCCTTCGGCCGAAGCTCGGCCCGCAGGGATGCGCCGAAATTCAGCACGTAAGCCTTGCTGCCTGCATAGTTTGAAAAATAGGGGTTCGGCATGTGGCCCGACAGGCTTGAGACCAGAACGATCCCGCCCCGTCCGCGCTTTAGCATTCCCTGGCTAAAGTGGTGGGTCAGGCGAAAGGTCGACAGAACATTCAGCCTCAGCAATGCCATTCCCTGATCCGCATCGGTCGTTTTAAACGCGCCGTTCACCTCGACACCGGCAGAATGAACCAACAGACCGATTTCTTCGGGGATGGTACACACCGCGTCGATGCCGGCCTCCGTTCCGAGATCAGCGGCGACATAGCGTACTTCCACCCCGTGGCGAGCGCTGAGATCGCTGGCCATAGCGTCCAGCACATCGGCGCGGCGCGCCACGAGGACGAGGTTCATCCCGGCAACCGCAAGCTGGTTCGCAAATTCGGCGCCAATTCCGGAACTGGCACCTGTGACCATCGCCCAATTGCCATACCTCTCCTGATACGTCCTGCCCATGCTACCCCGCCTCTCCCTTGCTTCGCTTCGTCGCAAAAACCATCGCGTGTATCCTGAGGGTCGGCACTTCTTTTGTCGATGTGGTCGCGGGCAGTTTATCGCGGCGGTTAGCGCCGTAGCGGTCGACCCGCCCGGTCGCGCGCAACCGTATCCTGCCTTTGCAAAACGCCTTCGTGCCGGCTGATGGTTATGTGGCCAGGCCCATTTGGCGTACAGCCAGATCGCGCATGATCTCTTCCGAACCGCCGCCGATAGCCATGATCTTGACTTCGCGATAAACGCGCTCGACCGGATTGCCGAGCATGTAACCTGCGCCACCAAAGATCTGCATCGATTCAGACGCCACAAATTCCAGCGATTTCGTCGCCTGTACCTTCGCCTTTGCGATTTCGGCGGCAGGCATTTGGCCCGCGTTGATGGTGTAGCAAATCTGATCCAGATAGGCCTGATTCATGTCGATCCGGGCCGAGATCTCGGCAAACTTATGGGCGATGACCTGATGATCGATCAGGCGTTTGCCAAAGGTCCTTCGTTCGCGCGCCCAGTCCAGGGAGGCGTTGAAACACAGCTTCATCATGCCCAGCGAACCGGCGATCAAAGCAAGCCGTTCATGATTGAAGTTTTCCATGATCGCAAGGAAGCCCCGGTTTTCAGGACCGATCAGCGCGTCGGCGGGAACGTGGCAATCCTTGAAGAACAAAGAGGCCTGTTCGGAACAATGCCAACCCATCTTTTCTTCGCCTCTAGTGCGGGTAAAGCCTGGTGTGTCGGCTGCGATCAGAAACAGAGAGATACCGCCCAGACCCGCATCGCCCGTCCGTGCGCCGACGACAAACCACTTCGAGGCCAGGCCGCCGGTGATAAAGCACTTTTCACCATTCAAAACCCACCCGTTATCTGATCGCGTGGCGGTTGTGCGCATGTTGGCCACATCTGATCCGCCACTGGGCTCAGTGATTGCCAGCGACGACGACATCCGCCCCGCTATGATTTCGGGCAGAACGGTGGTGCGGAAGTCATCTGATGCGAACCGTGCCATCGGCGCAATTGAAATCGCGCGTCCGCCCACGGCTGCCGCCACGCCCGACGCCCCGCAGCCAAAGATCAATTCGTTGAAGTCGGCACGCAGAAAGGCATCGTCAATTCTCATCCCACCGTATTCTTCGGGCACCCCAAAGCCGAACACACCGAACTCGGCCACTTTTTCATCCAGTTCGGCGGGAACGGCTTTGTCGGCCTCCCACTTTTCGATGTTGGGGCGAATCTCGCTTTCGACAAAGCGCTGGAAATTGTCCCGGAAGTGTTCGCGCTCGGGTGTCATAAAGGGTGAAATCAGCGCCATCTCGGCCTCCTAGCCATTCAGTACTTTCTCAACCGGCTGTTCGGATAATGCACTGGTCGCGCCCAGTTTGATCGTGCCGAGCCATTCATACCGATCTTTTTGACCCATTTGATCTCCCGGGTGTCCGGTGATTTGAAAATCTCATGGGCGGGGAATGCCATTACAAAGGTTCATCTCGGTCTCTGCTCAAGGTTCGCAAGTACGTCGGGATTCTTCGTGTCTTTGCGTAAACATCATCGAAATCCCCTCAAAATGGCTACAGTGCCCGATCTGGGGCATGACTGCCTAGCCCTCGGAACTCACCAGCCGCACCTCGCTTCGCCGTTGCAGATGCGGGGTCAGCAGGTAAATGAACTCCTGCACGATTTCCGCGGTCTCAGCTTCGCTCCGGACAAATGAGTCATGTGTCAGCAAACCGCGATAGAAAATTCGGGCGATGGTCCACAGGCGAATAAATTTCGCATTGTCGCCATCCGTCGTCTTGAGATGAAGCAATGCGTTTTCATTGATGGTGTCGTTCCAGTCCAGCAGCGAGTCGTGGATCTGGTCCGCAAGCTCTTTATCCGTGCGGATCGCCACCAGAATCTCGTGCAGGGCGCGCATCGCGTCGGTGTTCATGACCTGCCGCCAAAGCCGTTCCAGATGCCTTTCGATCGTCTGCTCAGGTCGGTTTTCGCGGCCAGCCAGCCAGCGGATCGAGGCCTGCATGATCCAGTCGCTGGTGGCCACCATCAACGCTGTCTTCGAGGTAAAGTGATGGGTCAAAGCCCCGCGCGAAAGCCCCGCCTCTTCGCAAACACGCGACGTGCTGGTTTCGGAGTAGCCGTATTTCACGAGACACCGCATCGTCGCCTCAAGGATCGTCTGCCGTGACTGTAGCGCCTTGGTCTCGCGCTTGGTCGGTTTGCTGCTGGCCATATTCTACCTTCTTCGGCTTCGGTCTGCCCCTTTGCGATTTCAAAGGGTTTTATGCGACACGAAGCAGTTGACAAACAGAACGTTCTGTTTGTTTGATGACATCAAAACTGACGCAGGTCCAGTGGATTCAAAGGGGAGTTCATGCAGAGACAAATCCGAATAGGCGGTGCCAGCGGATTTTGGGGTGAATCCGATATGGCCGTGCCGCAGTTTCTGGAAAGCGGGCGGCTGGACTATATGGTGTTCGACTATCTGGCTGAAATCACGATGTCCGTTCTGGCGCGCGCGCGCGCAGTGGATGCAGACAAGGGATACGCGGTGGACTTCGTGAATTCGGTCCTGCGTCAGAACCTGCCCGAGATCGCGCGGCAGAAGATCAAGGTCATTGCAAATGCGGGTGGCGTGAACCCCGAAGCCTGCGGCGAAGCCGTACGGTCACTCATTGCCGATCTGAGGTTGGATCTGAAGGTCGCCGTGGTTTTGGGGGACGATATTCTACCTCGCTTCAAGGCCGGGGAATTCGCTGACGCGCGCGAGATGTTTGTGAACACTCCGCTGCCGAAACCAGAAACTCTGCAAAGCGCGAACGCCTATCTGGGCGCCTTCCCCATCGCGCAGGCGCTGGCGAGTGGTGCAGAGATAGTTGTAACTGGTCGCTGTGTGGATAGTGCCGTCACGCTGGGGGCCTGTATCCATGAATTCGGCTGGGGAGCGGATGATCTGGACCAACTCGCGGGTGGCAGCCTTGCAGGACATGTAATCGAATGCGGGCCGCAAGCCACAGGTGGTAATTTCACCGATTGGCGGGATGTGGGCGATATGGCCAACATCGGTTATCCAGTCGCAACGCTCACGGCCGACGGAAGCTTTACCGTCGAAAAGCCCAAAGGCACCGGCGGTTTGGTGTCCGTCGGGGCCGTCGCTGAACAGATCATTTATGAAATCGGCGACCCGCAGGCCTATATCCTGCCTGATGTTGTCTGCGATTTCTCGCAGGTTGTCGTGACGCAGATCGGCCCCGACCTGGTCCGGGTTGCTGGTGCCCGGGGCCGCGCGCCAACCGAGTCTTATAAGGCCAGTGTCACTTTCCTGGATGGATATAAGGGCTCAATCATGCTGATGTTTACCGGCTTTGACGCCGAGGCCAAGTTCCGCGCTTATGCGCAGGCGGCTCTGACCCGTGCTCGCGGAAAACTGGCCGCCAGAAACTTGCCGGATTTCGAAGAGATATGCGTTGAGCCGATCGGATCCGAAGCCAAATACGGCGATTATGCCCGAGAATTGGGCGTGCGCGAGATTGCGGGCCGGATCACTGTAAAACACATGGATAAAACCGGCGTCGCCCTTTTCTTGGCTGAGGTTATTGGCGCGGGCCTTGCAACGCCAGCCGGTCTGTCCGCCTTTGGCGGTGGCAAGCCAAAACCGATGCCGATCGTGCGCCTGTTTTCGTGCCTGATCCCGAAAGCGGATGTGCCGGTCCATGTCGTCACGGAGAGCGGCGCACAATCAGTGGATATAGCGGCGGGGCAACCATTTACGGATTCCGAACCCCTGCCCGGCATCCCCGCTGTTTTAGAAGCCTGCACAGTCGAAGTGCCCCTGATCAAGTTGGCCTTCGGACGCTCGGGCGACAAGGGCGACAAGGCCAATATCGGCCTGATCGCCCGCAAGCCCGAATACTTGCCTTATATTGCTGCCGCATTAACCTCGGATGTGGTGACGGCCCGCTTTGCCCATCGACTGAAAGGCGGGGTAGAGCGGTTTTATATGCCGGGCATGCACGCGTTGAATTTCGTACTGCATGATGCACTGGGTGGCGGTGGCACGGCCGCGCTGCAGGACGACCCGCTGGGCAAGGCCTATGGGCAGATTCTGCTGGATCACCCCATTCCTGTTCCCCCCTCTGTTGCGGAGACGCTCTGATGCCCGTTTTCCAGACCAGAATATCGACCTCATCCGAAGCGTTTGGGCAGAACCGTCGGGATATGCTGGCACTGATCACCGAACTGCGCGAGTACGAAGCGCGCGCCGTTGCGCGTTCGGACAGCCGCAAGGCCCGTTTCGACCAGCGTGGCCAGTTGACCCCGCGCGAGCGGGTCAAGCGCCTGCTGGACCCGGGTATGCCGTTTGTCGAGCTGTTCAATATGGCGAATTTTCTGGTCGACGACCCAGACCCGGAAACCTCCATTCCCGGCGCGTCGATGATAACCGGGATCGGCTATATCAGCGGCACGCGCTGTCTGGTCTATGCCGATGACAGCGGGATCAATGCGGGCGCGTCGACCAATATGTCAGTGAAAAAAGGACTGGCCATTCTCAAGATCGCGCTGAGACAAAAGCTGCCCTTTGTGCATCTGGTGGAAAGCGCCGGGGCCAATCTGATGCAGTACACCGTAGAACTTTGGGCCAATGGCGGCGGGCTGTTTTACGGTCTGGCCAAACTGTCCGCAGCCGGCATTCCGACCTTTGTGGTTCTGCACGGGCCTTCCACTGCTGGTGGCGCCTATCAGCCGGGCATGTCGGATTACGTAATTGGCGTGAAACACAATGGCATGGCGGCGCTGGCCGGAGCCGCGCTGACGCAGGCCGCAACTGGTGAGGTGGCCGATGAGCGCGAACTGGGCGGTACCGAGATGCACGCTTCGGTTTCGGGCCTTGTGGAATACCTGGCCGAGGACGATGCGGATGGCATCCTGATATGTCGCGATCTGGTCGAGCGTCTGGACTGGAACAAGAACGCCCGCCCCCTGCCCCGCAAACAGGTCGAACCGCCGGTCTATTCTCCGGACGAACTCGCCGGTGTCGTCCCTGTGGATTACAGAACCGCCTTTGACTGCCGCGAGATCATGGCCCGGATCACCGACAGCTCGGACCTGCTGGAATTCAAACCCCGTTTTGGCCCTGCAACCGTCTGCGTCCAGGCCCGAATTTTTGGTCATTCGGTCGGTATCATTGGCAACAATGGCCCGTTGGACCCTCAGGGTGCGGCCAAGGCAACGCAGTTCTTCCAGCTCTGCGACAGCGCAGACATGCCGATCATCTTTCTCAACAACATCACCGGCTACATGGTGGGTACCGAGTACGAGCAGGCGGGTATGATCAAGCTTGGCTCCAAGATGATTCAGGCCGTGTCGAATGTCCGCGTTCCAAAGTTATCGCTCTATGTCGGTGCCAGCTTTGGTGCCGGGAATTACGGCATGTGCGGTCATGCTTTTGATGCGGATTTCCTGTTCTCATGGCCCAATGCGCGCACCGGAGTAATGGGTGGCGAGCAGGCCGCCATGACCATGGGCGTTGTTGCCCGCGCCGGAGCCGCCCGCAAGGGGGTTGAGATCACACCCGAGATGGAAGCGAAGATGGCCAGGCAGAAGCAGGCCATTCAGGACGTGTTCGAACCGCAGGAAAGCGTCTTCTACACCTCGGGCCGGATGTTGGATAACGGTATCATCGACCCGCGCGACACTCGTAAAATTCTGGGCTTTTTGATCGAGACCACTTGGGAAGCACGCAACCGAGACCTGAAACCCAACACCTTTGGCGTCGCAAGGATTTGAGAGGGCGCAACTTGGCTGATTTCAAGACCCATCAAACCTTCGAACTGGACAATCAGTGCAACAGCCGGTCGGTGTGGTCCGACCAGGCCGATGCCACCTCCGAAACCGCAAAGGTCTGATCCATGCCGCGCTTCAACTCGATCCTTGTGGCCAATCGTGGTGAAATTGCCCTGCGGGTGATGAAAACAGCGCGTTCGTTGGGCTATCGCACCATCGCGGTCTATTCCGAGGCCGATGCCACCGAGCCGCACGTGAAATTTGCCGATGATGCGGTCTGTGTGGGTCCGGCACCTGTAGGCGAAAGCTATCTGCGTGCGGACAAAATCCTTGAGGCTGCCAGGAAGACTGGTGCGGGCGCGGTGCATCCGGGCTATGGCTTCTTGTCCGAAAACGCTGATTTCGCAAAGGCTTGTGTCGACGCGGGTATTGTCTTTATCGGTCCCACGGCCGAAGCGGTTGACCTGATGGGCAACAAGGCTGCCGCCAAGCGCCGGATGATTGAGGCGGGTGTGCCTTGTGTTCCTGGCCGTGAGGGCAAGGGTCAGTCGGACGAGCAACTGATCACTGCCGCAGCCGAGCTCGGTTTTCCAATCATGGTCAAGGCTGCCGCAGGTGGCGGCGGGCGCGGGATGCGTCTGGTCCAGATGGCCGAGGAACTGCCCGCTGCGCTGATCTCGGCCCGGTCCGAGTCGCTGAACGCCTTTGGCTCGGACGAGTTGATTCTGGAAATGGCCCTCATCCGCCCTCGTCATGTCGAGGTTCAGGTTTTTGCCGACGCCCATGGCAATGCCATCCATCTTGGCGAACGTGACTGTTCCGTCCAGCGCCGACACCAGAAGATCATTGAAGAGGCCCCCTGCCCGATCATGACTCCCGGACTGCGTGCTGCGATGGGCAAGGCCGCCGTCGATGCGGCGCTGTCGATCAGCTATCTGGGCGCGGGCACGGTGGAGTTCCTGGTGGACGCCTCGGGCAAGTTCTATTTCCTGGAAATGAATACACGCCTTCAGGTGGAACATCCTGTGACCGAGATGATCACCGGTCTCGACCTGGTGGCACTTCAAATCAGCGTCGCACAAGGCGAACGCCTGCCGTTGGTGCAGGATGGTGTGCAGTTGAATGGCCATGCGATCGAGGCGCGTCTTTACGCCGAAGACCCGGCGCAGGACTTCCTGCCGATGACGGGTCATGTGGACCATTGGCAACCCCATCGCGGCGAAGGCATCAGGATCGACAGCGGTATCGAGACCGGCAGCGTCGTCTCGCCCTATTATGACCCGATGATCGCCAAGGTCATCGCCTGGGGCCCGGACCGTGAAACCGCCACCGCGAGGCTGAACGCGGCACTGGACAACTCCCGACTATTCGGCATCAAGACCAACAAGGGCTTCCTGTCGGCAATTCTTGACAAGGAAACCTTCACCAGGGGCGAGGCTACTACTGCCTTCATCGCCGAGGAGTTCGGCGCAGAAGAAATGACGCCACCGGTATTGTCCGAAACCGAAGCGATGATTGCGGCCGTTCTGCAATACGAGGACTCGCGCCAACGGGGTATGGCGGCCGCGCTGGGTATCAACCCGGAACTGGCCAACTTCAGTTCAACCGGGCGTCTGGAAACCGACTATCGTTATGTCAGCGAAGGCATGACCTGCGGCGTGACGGTGACTGCCACGGAAGGCCGCTATCACGTGACCTGTGGTAAAACCCGCGCCACCATCGCCATCGACCGTCAAGAAGGCACCGAAGCCCGTTTGCGGGTGAACGGACGCATTGTCCCGGTCGGAATGCTTGTCACCGAACGCGGCCGTATTCATCTGGAACATAAGGGCCGTACCTTCGCCCTGCGCAACGAGCTCGAATTTCCGGCTTTGGCCGAGGAGGCACGCGGCGGAGGCCGTGTGGCGGCACCGATGCATGGTGCTCTGCTGGAAATCAATGTGGTCGTGGGCGACACCGTCGCCAAGGGCGATCGTCTGGCGGTTCTGGAAGCGATGAAAATGCAGCTCGCGATCGAAGCGGAAATCGACGGAACCGTGACCGAAGTTCAGGCCAGTGCCGGAGGGCAGATCGCCGCCGATGAGGTGATCCTGATCATTGAACCCGCCGAGGAGGGTGAAGATGTTTGATCAACCGCAGGCCGTTCAGGCCGAAAGCCAGTCGCTCTACGATCTACTGAAGGACCGGAGCGAGGAAGATCTGGCCCGCGGCACCCTGTTCAAGGGCTGGACCGCCAACCGTATCCTGGGCCATCTGCATGTCTGGAACATCGGTGCAGACCTGTCGCTGAGCAAACCCGAGGCTTTCGCGGCGTTCAAAATTGACGCCATCGCCCACTTCAGCAGCGGTGATCTTGCCGGGTTTGAGGCGAAATACCTCGAGGGTTTGTCGGGGCACGCGTTGCTGGATGAATGGATGTTCTACACCACTGGTATGTGCGACCGCTTTGCGCAGGCCGATCCCAAGGCTCGGGTGCCGTGGGTCGGGCCGGATATGTCCGTGCGATCGTCCATTTCTGCCCGGCTGATGGAAACCTGGTCGCACGCGCAGGCGCTTTACGATCTGTTCGGTGTCGTGCGGCAGGATCACGACTACATCAAGAATATCGTCGTTCTGGGTGTGAACACTTTTGGCTGGACCTACAAGAACCGCAGCTTGGATTTGCCCGGTACGATGCCCCAACTAAACCTGACCGCCCCTTCCGGTGAAGTCTGGGAATGGGGGGAACCCAATGAGGCCGAGCGGATCGAGGGCCGCGCCACAGAGTTTTGCCAGGTCGTCACCCAAACCCGAAATATCGCCGACACCGCCCTGCAAGTGACCGGCCCGGTTGCCACGGAATGGATGGGCATGGCGCAGTGTTTTGCGGGCCCCCCCGAAGTGCCCCCGGCCCCCGGCCAGCGCCATATGGCCCGAGGTCGTAAGAACACGTCTGGGTAAACCCCCCCAAAGTCGCCAGGTATGGCCGCGAACGTTTGGTGCGATCAGGCGACGCGCGAGAGCATCTGGTGTCGGCCACGACCCTGATCGCAGACGGTGTCCAACCTGTCGGTGTTCAGGTTCGAAAACTTGGCGGCCGGCATTATTTCATTAGCTGCGAACGGACAAATGCCAAGCCTGAAAACGACCACTCCTCGATTGCGGCCAGCTTAAATCTCGGGCCGCACGGCGCCTCAATTGGCTGCGGAACGGGTCTTTTCCTGCTGGTGAGTACCGTGTTTCGCATGCTCTTGTTGTTCATTTTTCAGATTGTGTCATCACACAGTAAGTAAGTTTTTGCTTTTCGATTTCAAAAATATTATGAATGAAAGTTAAATAGGATCCGCCTGCAATGAGTTCATGCATTTCAACCAACGGCCATCAAATCCCGAGAATGTGTGCAGCGAGCCTGATCCGTCTTGGCAACAGGTGCACAATCTCAAGTCTGCGGAAACCTGAAATGGCGGCTCGGGAGTTGGTAAATGGGCGATAGCGGCTTGAAAACATACGGCCCTTTCATCTCGGGTTCATTCCTGAACTGGCATGGTGAGACATTGCCGAGTGTTGACCCTGCGACGGGTCAGGAATGGTGTCGGTTTGCGTGTTGCGGGTCTGACGAGGTTGATCAGGCTGTTCGTGATGCGGACAAGGCGTTTCGAACCGGGCCCTGGGCCAATGCAACATCTTCGCAGCGCGCGGATATCCTAGATGGTCTAGCGGATGGGCTGCAGAGTCGCTGGGAAGAGCTTGTCGAGCCCGAAATCCGTGACAACGGCAAACGCATCGCCGAAGTCCGCGGACAGTTTTCCGGCTTGCACGGCTGGTACAGGTATTTTGCCGATCAGGCACGCCAGCTTTCGCCCGCGCTGCAATCGAACGGGGTGTTCGGAGTGGAAAGCATCGGCAATTGGATGCCTTACGGGGTGGTCGCCGCGATTACACCGTGGAATTCACCGCTGATGATCTTGGCGTGGAAACTGGCCCCCGCACTAGCCGCAGGGAATACGGTGGTGGTGAAACCATCCGAGATGGCGTCGGCCTCGACGCTGGAATTTGCGCGACTGGCGTGTGAATGTGGCTTGCCTTCTGGTGTATTGAACGTCGTGACAGGTCACGGGCATGAGACTGGTGAGGCGCTGGTGCGCCACCCGCTGACCCGCAAAGTGACCTTCACCGGCTCTGATATCGGCGGGCGCAAGGTTGCCGAGGCGGCAGCGGCCGGAGTTGTTCCAACGACCCTGGAACTGGGTGGCAAGTCCCCGCAGGTCGTGTTTGCCGATGTCGACCTGGAAAATGCGGTCAACGGCGTCATGTCGGGAATCTTTCTGTCGAATGGTCAGACCTGTGTCGCCGGGTCCCGTCTGATTCTGGAGGAAACGGTTGCCGCCGCCTTTACCAATCGCCTTCTGGAACGCGCCCGCATCCTTCGGCCTGGTGACCCGATGAAAACAGAGACGCAGATCGGACCGTTGGCGAACGAACCGCATTGGACCAAGGTTGCGGCCATGATCCGGCAGGCGAAGGCCGATGGCGCGATTTGCCTTCTTGATGGTACCGAGACAGGGGCCGGGTATCCCGGTTTTTATATCGGACCAACGATTTTTTCCGACGTGACACCGGACATGCAGGTCTGGCGTGAGGAGGTTTTTGGTCCGGTCCTTGCGATCACCACCTTCGCAACTGAAGACGAGGCCATCGAATTGGCCAACGACACCGACTATGGCCTGGCGGGCGGTGTATGGACCTCTGATCCGGACAAGGGCGCGCGCGTTGCCGGTGCCATTCATGCAGGCACGGTTTACATCAACCACTATCGAAGCGTCGATCCGGCAAGTCCCATCGGCGGGTTCAAACTGTCGGGATATGGCCGGGAACTGGGGCCGGATGCCGTCAAGGATTTCCTGCAAAGCAAATCGATCTGGACCGGTTCTTCCCCGGTTCCCGACCCCTTCCCGGACCCGACGGAAACAACCCTTTGTGACCCGGAAAGTATGGAGCAATGACATGAGCAATCCAGCCGACGACATCTTGTTCGCAATTCCCGAGGGTGATTTCCGGGGTCATGACCAGCAACAGGTATGGTCACTTGAGCATGATCCGGAACTGACCGAAGTCGGCCCCGGCACTCCTTGCGGCGAATATCTGCGGCGGTTCTGGATGCCGGTCGCGATGACGGATCAGATTGGCGATCTGCCCTATCGCCTGCGCATACTGGGCGAGGATCTTGTCCTGTTCCGGGAAAAGAAGGAAGGCAAGCTGGGCCTGACTCATCTGCACTGCTGCCACCGCAACATGAGCCTGGAATTCGGTATCGTCGAAGAGGGGGGCATCCGTTGTTCCTATCATGGCTGGAAATACGGTCTGGATGGCACGGTTCTGGAAACGCCCTGCGAACCCCCTGCCAGCCAGGTCAGGAAAAAGGCCTGTCTGGGGGCTTATCCGGTTATCGAATACAAGGGACTTGCCTTTGCTTATCTGGGTCCAAAGAACGAAATGCCGCCATTCCCAGTCATGGACACGTTCGATGATGAAGGAGACGAGCTTGTTCCCTATCTGATCAAATCTCCGTGCAACTGGCTGCAGGTGATGGAGAATGCCTGGGATCCATTCCATGTCGTATACCTGCACACGCTGGCCGCCCGCGTGCAGTTCACCGAAGCGTTCGCGCATATGCCGATGATTGAGTTCCACGACTGCGCCACCGGCGATTTCTATACCAACGTGCGCCGGGACGGGGACTATATCTGGGTGCGCGTGCACGATCACATGCTGCCCAGTTTCACGCAGAATGGCGGGCATTTTCCGGTGCCTGACCGCTCGCGCTATTTCGGTCGCGGCGGGCTGACGCGCTGGATCACACCGATTGATGACACCAATACGATGGTCATTGCCTGGCGGCACTTTCGCGCCCCCGAGTTCAATGATGACCCGCGAGGGTTGACCAATCGTGAAGAGGTCGGGTTCGGCAAAACGGATTTCTACGGACAGGGCCCTGACCGCCCATATGAAACGCGCCAACGCGATCCAGGCGACTACGACGCCTGGGTCAGTCAGGGCCCGATCAATATCCATGCCCGCGAAAACCTGTCGTTTACCGACCGTGGGGTCGCCAAGGCGCGGCGGATGGTACGCAATGCGATCCGGGCGCTGCAAAAAGGCGAGCGCCCCGCACAGCCGACCGACCATTTCACCGGCAGGGTGATCCCAACCTACGCCGGTGACACGGTGCTGAAGATCCCGCAGCAGGAAGGCCGCGACGACGGTGCCCTGCAGAAAGAAGTCAGCTTCAAGGTCGCCGAAGTCCTGAAATCGGGCGATCACCTGACCGGCAAACAGAGACGCGACTTTATCGTGAAGGAACTGAAGGCTTACGAATCTGGCTGGGCCTGACGGTGAAGGGCGAGGCGACAGGAAAAGGGGATTGGACATGACGCGCATACCGCACAATCCGGGGCGGGTGGAGTGGTCGGGGGAAAACCCGGGCATCTACCTGAAGCGGGATCCGGGTCAGGAGAGGTATGACACTCTGGCGCTTTTCTTCCGCGTGGTTGTATCGCCGTTCGGACGGGGTCATGCGGCCATCGTGCTAGGTGCGCCGGATGACGCACTCGGCTGGCCCAGGGTGCCAAATCTGATCATGACTGATAATCAGCGTATGATGCGTTGGATCGTCGATGGCTGGGTGACGAAAATGCCGACATTCGTAGGCAAGGCCGGGCTGTCCGCGATGACATGGCTGGACTGTGACAGCGTTGAAAAACGTCCCGGAGACCTCAAAACCAGGTATTCGGAGACCCTGCGTGGGTCTGGCGTGACACTCGAGATGATCTGGCGGGATATGGGCCCGCCGCTGCCGGTCGAGGTGACCAAAGAGAATTCGGCGACCAAGGAACACGAGATGTATTCCGTTTTTCTTGAGGCGGGCCAGGCGGAGATCAAGATCAACGGCACAACCCTGCCCGGCCAGGTGGCGGAACGTCAGTTCTTTGGCCGCACGATGAGCACCGCCTTTCTGGCCTTTTCAGAAACCTGGGTTACGCCGCAGGAGGATGCCTGATGCCACTGAATGAACCGATCACACCGGGCGTGGTTGACTGGACCGGGGAAAATCCCGGAATCCTGTTGAAAGATGACGACGGGAAAATTAGCGCGATGGCCTTGTTTTTCCGTGTTGCCTGGTCGCCTGTGGGACAGGGGCAGGTTCTGCTGCTGTACGGCACCCCCTCTCAGGTCGAAGGCACTTCGGATGCGCCGAATGTCATCCTCAGCGACAATCCCGATCTGACTGCTTTTCTGAAAAAGAACTTCATCAGCAAAATTGCAGCCTTTGCCAACGCGCCAGCTTTTGAAACCCTTCCGGAAATCGGCGCGCAGGTGGTTCGCAGCTCGGGTGACCCGATGAGCCATCGTTACTCTGAAACCATCGTTGGCGGAACCCTGACGGTTGAACTGGTCTGGGAGAAGCTTGAACCACCCCGCGCATTGGAGTTGTCCCCGCATGAGGTGGCATCGGGTGAACAGAACATGTTCTCGCTTCTGATTCCGGCACAATTCGCGCAGATCATTGTAAATGGGCGTGCATTGCCGGGAAAATTGGGGACACGGGTTCAGGCCGGGTTCGAGACTACGACCGCGTTCCTCTATTTTTCGGAAACCTGGATCATCCCGCCGGAGGTCTCATGACTCTGCACCCCGCCGACCAGCTGGCGTTTGACCGGGCGATGGTGACGCAACCGGTCTGGAACCGTTTCAACACGGCCTCCGAAGCAGTCGGGTTGGCCGAAAATGTGTTGTTGCATGCTGGTCCGGCGTTCTCTGCGCCGGAACAAATCACTGTACCGATCCTGAATTCCGCCTGTGTCGCGGCAGTCTGGGAAGGGTTGGCCCGGGATTTCGATCAGGCCGAAGCGATGATCATGGCACAGGAAATCCTGTTGCAACCAGCGCAAGACCATGACGTGGTCACACCACTGGCTGCCGTTGTCTCCGCAAATATGCCCCTTCACACGATTTACGATGCGTGGCGGGGACAGACGCGGGTATTCACCCCGATCAACGGCGGCGCGCGCCCGTCCATGCGGCTGGGTCTGCGATCCCAGGCAGTGCTGGATCATATCCGCTGGCTGAACACGCGATTTCTGGACATCCTGCAAAACGGCATCGCCGAGGGCATTGCACTTGTGCCTCTGGCGGTCATTGGTCTGGTGGGTGGTGATGATTGTCACGGGCGAACTCCCGTCAGCACGGCTGCGCTTGTCGAGGAACTGAAAGACCGCAGCCCGAGGGGCATTGATGACGCGGATGCGCTGGAATTCATGGCGACCTCACCGTCCTTGTTTCTGAACCTTTGGATGGCCGCAACCAAGATCATGATGAAGCTGGCCGAAGGGGTCGAAGGGTCCAGTTTCGTCACCGCGGCCGGCGGAAACGGGCGCGACGTCGGCATTCAGGTATCTGGCCTGCCCGGGCGTTGGTTCACCATTCCGGCCGCTCCGCCATCAGGTAAGTTCGATGTCGATCTACCGGCCGAGCGTGCCCTTGGCGCTATCGGTGACAGCGCTGTGGTCGACGCGTTCGGGCTGGGCGCCATGGCCATCGAACACAGCCCAGAGCAGTTAAAGGCTTTGGGTGCCTTTTTGCCTGGCGATGCCAGGACCCGTACATCCGGTTTGTCCGTGGGCGCGCACCCGTATTTCAATGCTTTTGATATCAGTCTGGGCTCGACCGCCCGAGGGGCGGTTGCGCAAGGGGCTGGTCCTGTGGTCAGCCTTGGCATTCTGGATCGGCTGGGACAGGCTGGGCGCTTAGGCGGTGGGATTTATGACATGCCGGTCGATCCCTTTGCCACAGCCTTGCGGGCGCTGTCTTCATGACAGAACTGAATGAACTTGGGGCGTTTGAGCTTGCCGCGCTGATCCGCGCGGGCCAAGCCAAACCGTCCGAAGTAATGGCCGCCCATTTGCATCGCATCGCACACAGAGAGCCTGAAATTGGTGCCTTCGAATACCTCGATGCAGAGCATGCCATGGAGCGGGCAACCCGAGCCGACGCTCTGCCCGTCAACGGGCCGCTGTTTGGGGTGCCTTTCGCGATCAAGGACATCATTGATACCGAAGACATGCCAACAGGATGGGGCAGTGACTTGTATGCGGGGCGGCAGCCAACACGCAATGCGGCCTGCGTTCAGGCATTCATAGATGCGGGCGCGATTGCAGTCGGCAAGACGGTGACAACCGAGTTCGCCTATTTTCGCCCGGGCAAGACGGCAAACCCCCACAACACCTTGCACACACCCGGCGGATCTTCGTCAGGCTCAGCCGCAGCGGTGGCCGACTTCATGGTGCCGCTGGCCTTTGGTTCGCAAACGGCAGCTTCCCTGATCCGGCCAGCGGCCTATTGCGGGGTATATGGGTTTCGGCCAACTATCGGTGGCTATCCGCTGGACGGAGTCATGGGTTTGTCGCAAAGCCTGGATACCCTGGGCGTGCTGGCCCGAAACCCCCGTGATCTTTTGTTGGCGGATTCTGTCTTGCGGGGAACCGATGTGCCGCCGCTGCCAGACTTCCAAGACAACTTGCCGCGTATCGGGCTGATGCGTGGCCCACACTGGATGGATGGTACGGTCGAAATGCGCGATACATGTACTCGTGCGCTGGCTGCAATTGCGGCGGCCGGAGCCGACACAGCAGAGGTCGCCTGCCCGCAGGTGTTTTCCGGACTTTCCGACGCCCAAAACACCGTCATGAGTTATGAGGCCGCCCGGTTGCGCGCTGTCGAATACAGCGCGGGCGAGTCCGCGATCAGCCCGCAATTCCATTCGCTGATCGAGAACGGCCTTGGGGTGCGTGATACGGACTACCGGCAGGCGCTGACAATCCGCGACAGCGCGTCTGTCGTTCTGAACCAGTTGTTCCGGGATATTGATGCCTTGCTGGTGCCATCGGCTCCGGGACCTGCACCTAAGGGGTTGGAAGCCACCGGCGATCCACTGTTTTCCCGAATGTGGAACCTGTTGCAGGTCCCGTCCTGCGCCGTACCGTTCGGGGCTGATCCAAGCGGCCTGCCGTTGGGATTTCAGTTGATCGCACCATGCGGTGCCGACGCGCGGTTGTTGGGTATTGCGCAATGGGTTCATGATATTCTTCAGGCTGAGCCATAGAATAATAGACACGAATCCCGGTCCAAGTGGCGTGTAGGCTGCTGACAACTTGGTTTTCAACAGTTCTTGCTGGGGCCACGGGTTCCGCTTCAAAACAAAATTCTGTCGCACGACTATCGGTCGATCGAGCAAGTGCATGTCGCTAACGAGAACTTTTGTCGCAAATCGGCTTGTCGAAGCATTGGCGCGACGGCAAGATCAATTGCATGAGAGCGAGTCACATCTTGAACCCTCTGGACCGTCGCGCGACCGGTTGCGATCTGGTCGCGTCAGCCTGAAGCGCGGGCATCTGCCCGGGCTCATCTGCGCTGTGACGATCATATCCGGAAAACTTCATGACATTTCAAAGACTGCGTCTGGCCATCGATATTGGCGGCACATTTACCGATACGGTTCTGGTATCCGGTGAAGAGACGATACTGGCTTCGACAAAAACGCTGACCACGCACCAGAACCCGGCAGATGGCGCGATGGAGGGCGCGGTGCGCGTAATGGCACAGTCCGGGCACGACCTGAATGAAGTAACAGGGTTCATTCACGGGACCACCCTTGCAACCAATGCGCTGATTGAGCGGCGCGGTGCGGTTGTAGCGACGGTGACGACCGAAGGGTTCCGGGACATCCTTGAGATCGCGTACGAGCGGCGCTATTCGCAATATGACATCAATCTGGAAAAGCCCGATCTGCTGGTGCCGCGCGAACGGGCGCTGACCGTTCGTGAACGGATGGCGGCGGATGGCAGTGTGCTGATCCCTCTGGAGGATGACGCGATTGATGCATTGTTGGCCGATCTAGACGCCAGCGGTGCCGAGGCGGTCGCGATCTGTCTGATGCATGCTTATGCCAATCCCGACCATGAGCGGCGCCTGCGCGATGCGCTAGCCGAGAAACGTCCCGGTTTGACGGTTTCGATCTCGTCCGATGTCAGCCCCGAGGCGCGTGAATTCGACCGTCTCTGCACCACGGTTGCCAATGCCTATATCCAGCCGCTGATGGAAAGCTATCTCGAACGGTTCGTCGCCCGGTTTGAGGCCGAGGGCGTGACCTGCCCGATCCTGATGATGACTGCAGGGGGTGGCATGTGCACGGTACGAACCGCCGCCCGGTTTCCGATCCGACTGGTGGAAAGCGGACCAGCGGGCGGTGCCATCCTTGCCGCGCGCATCGCGGCGCGGGCTGGGATTTGCGATGTTCTGTCCTTTGATGTGGGCGGCACAACCGCCAAGCTGTGCCTGATTGATAGCGCCCGGCCCCAAACCTCACGCCAGTTCGAAATCGCGCGCGCAGCTAGGTTCATCAAGGGATCGGGCATGCCCGTGCGCATTCCGGTGATAGAAATGATCGAGATTGGCGCGGGTGGTGGTTCCATCGCGGGTGTCGATCGTCTGGGCCGCCTGACCGTCGGCCCGAAATCGGCCGGATCGGAACCCGGCCCGGTGGCCTTTGGCCGAGGCGGCACAGAACCAACCGTGACCGACAGTGACATCACGCTGGGTTACATCGTGCCGAACACTTTTGCCGAAGGGCACATCAAGCTTGATGCCGAAGCCTCAAAAGAGGCGCTTACCCGTGTGATCGGATCACGCCTGGACACCGATGCGACGGGATCGGCCGATGGGGTCAGCCGGATCGTCGATGAAAGCATGGCCAGCGCTGGCCGGATGCATGCCGTGGAATCGGGCAAGGATCTGGGTCCGCGCACCATGATCGCCTTTGGTGGTAACGGGCCGCTGCACGCCAGCCGTGTGGCGCGTTCGGCCGGGGTCAGCCGGATCGTGATCCCGCCCAATCCGGGCGTCGGCTCGGCGGTGGGTTTCCTGTTCGCACCAGTCAGTTTTGAGATCGTGCGCTCGCGCTACTCGCTGCTGGAGACGCTGGATTTTGACGGGATCAACACCCTGTTCGCTGACATGATTGCCGAGGCCAGTGGCGTTGTTGCACAAGGTGCAGGCGATGCGCTTACCGAGACGCAACGCACTGCCTTTATGCGCTACAACGGTCAGGGTCACGAGATCGAGATTCCCCTGCCCGACCGTGCCTTAACGGCGGATGATATCAGCCCGCTGATAACGGCGTTCGAAACGGAATACCGCAAGCAGTTCTCCCGCCCTGTGCCGGGGATGCAGATCGAGATTCTGAATTGGGCCGTGCGCGTTGCCACGCCGGATGCCGAGGTGACGGATATTCCGACAACACCTGATCTGACCACGATCACACCTTCCGAGACGCGCCCCATCTCCTGTGATGTTGACGGGCAGAAAAAGCAGGCAAGCTTTGTCCCCCGCGACAGCCTGAGACCCGGCGACCGGATACATGGCCCGGCACTGATCACCGAACCGCAGACCACAACATTGGTCTCGGCTGATTTCTCGGCGCATGTGGACGCCATTGGAAACCTCGTCCTGCTCCAGGACCAGAAAGGAGGCGCATGATGACTGCCGATCATTCTCCCGCCCGCCTGCAAGTGATGTGGAACCGACTGCTGGCAGTGGTCGAGGAACAGGGCCAGACCCTGATCCGCGCGGCGTTTTCGCCCATTGTGCGGGAATGTGGCGACATCTCTGCCGGGATTTTCGATATCTCCGGCCGGATGCTGGCACAGGCGGTCACCGGCACACCGGGCCATATCAACACCATGGCCGAAGCGGTGATGCATCTGCGCGAGCGTTTCCCGGTGCAGAACATGAAGCCCGGCGACATCTACATGACCAATGATCCCTGGCTCGCCTCGGGGCATCTGAACGATTTTCTGCTGATGATGCCTGCGTTCAAGAATGGCGAGGTCGTGGGCTTTACTTCGTGCACCTCGCATCTGGTCGATCTGGGTGGCCTCGGCATGGGGCCAGAGGGTTCGGACATCTATGACGAAGGTCTGCTGATCCCGCCCTGCAAACTGGTCGAAGAAGGCGTGCCGAACGCGCTGCTGCTCGACATCGTCCGCGCCAACAGCCGCGAGCCCATCGCAAACGAGGGCGACATATATGCGCTGATCGCCTGTTGCGAAGCGGGTGTGAGCCGGCTGGTCGACATGATGGACGAGTTCGGCATCGACGATCTGGACAAGCTGGGCAACTACATCATCGACACCTCGCGCCGTGGTACGCTTGAGGCGATCGCCGAAGTGCCGGAAGGCGTCTACAGGAACGCGCTGAAGATGGACGGCTATGAGAACGAACTGGAACTGCACGCGACACTGACCGTAAGCAAATCGGGCATGCATGTTGATTTCACCGGCACCTCGGGTTGTTCGCGCAAGGGTATCAACGTGCCGCTCAACTATGCCACCGCCTATACAGTGTTCGCACTGCGTTGCATCGTCGGCTCTGACATCCCCAACAATGCCGGATCGTTGGAACCGTTCACCGTGGACGGACCAAAGGGCTGTATCCTGAATGCACAGCGCCCGGTGCCGGTCGCCATGCGGCATACGCTGGGACAGGTGACGCCGGATCTGGTGCTGGGGTGTCTGCATCAGGCGCTTCCCAATGCAGTGCCGGCCGAAGGTGCCTCGTGCATGTTCGACCTGCCAATGCGTCATGCGCCGGAAGTGGCCCGTGATGGTGGACGCGAGTTCGCCGTTGAACCGGTACATAATGGCGGCACCGGCGCGCGGCCACACGCGGATGGCCTGTCGGCCACTGCTTACCCTTCGGGCGTATTCGGATCACAGGTCGAGATCACTGAAAGCGTGGCACCCGTCACCATCTGGCGGCGCGAACTGCGCCCCGATTCCGGCGGCGCAGGCACGTATCGCGGCGGATTGGGTCAACGGATCGAGATGACCTCGGCCAACGGTGCACCCTTCATCGTATTCCTCTCGGTCGAACGGCTGAAGTTCCCCGCCCTGGGGCGTATGGGCGGACGGCCAGGCGCACCCGGGCGCATCCGTTTCCGCGACGGAGAAGGCGACATTCCCGGCAAGGGCGAGTTGCGGGTCGAAGGCGGCGACTATCTGATTTTCGAAACCCCCGGCGGAGGTGGTTTCGGAGATCCCTCCGAACGCGACGCACAGGCACTTGCGCTGGATCTGAAACGCGGCCTGATCAGCGAGGACGGCGCCAAATCCTACGGCGTTGTGTCATGATCCGCCCGGTTTCCCATGTAGGCGCGATGGCGGCGTATGCGCTGGCCGATCTCGGCGGCGCGGACACCATCTCGTTGGCCCAGAACGAAAGTGCCTTTCCTGCAAGCCCCGCTGCCATCGCGGCGGGACAGGCTGCAATGAGTGATTTGCCACTCTACCCCGATCCGGAGTGGCCGGAACTGCGCGCCGCTATTGCCGATGTGCATCGGCTGGATCCGGCGCGGGTGTTATGCGGCGCCGGCTCGATGGAACTGATTGGTTGCCTGATCCGGGCCTATGCCGGACCTGGCGACCGGGTTCTTGGTACGGACTATGGATATGCGTTCGTCTCGTCCGCTGCGGCGCAGGTGCAGGCTGATTATGTCAAGGCCCGCGAAATTGACCTGACTGTATCCGTTGACGACATTCTGGCTGCGATGTCGTCCAAGACGCGGATCGTTTTTGTCTGCAACCCCGGCAACCCGACGGGCACCTTGATTCCGAACTCCGAGATCCTGCGCCTGCGGGACGGGTTGCCCGCAGATGTTTTGCTGGTCGTGGATCAGGCCTATGCCGAGTTCTCTGACGAGACCAATGACCCCGCCGGAATTTTTGCCCTGACTGACGGGGGCGATACCGTGGTCATGCGGACGTTTTCCAAGGCTTATGGTCTTGCGGGTGCTCGGGTGGGCTGGGGGTATTTCCCGCCGACGATTGCGACTGAGATACGAAAGCTTCTGAATCCCAACAATATATCGATCGCCTCGCAAGCCGCCGCAACCGCCGCGATGCGCGATCAGGCGCATATGCGGGACGTGATTGCCCGAACCGCCGACATTCGCGACCGCTTCGCCGATCAATGCCGCGCCATGGGCCTGCGCGTCCCCGAAAGCCAAACCAACTTCGTCCTGCTGCGTTTTGCCTCGGCCGAAGAAGCACAACGTGCGGATGCGGCGCTGCGTGCTGAAAATCTGTTGATGCGCGGAATGGGTGGCTATGGGCTGAGCGACTGCCTGCGCGCCACCATATGCGAGGCACCGGTCATGGATCGATGCCTGGCGGTGCTAAAAAAGGTGATATCATGATTTGCGAAACACGAAGACGAGCCAAAATCGGCGTCCTTGTGCCCTTCACCAATACCAATCTGGAACCGGATATGGAATTGATGCGCCCGCCGGACACCACCGTCCATTTCCAGCGCATGGGTGGGTACGACGTGGACGAGATTCCGGGATCGGACCAGATGGCAGGACTTGGCGCATCCGATATCAGTCACGACCTGCGAATGATCGCGGGCGTTCGGCCGGACGCGGTATTATACGGTTGCACTTCTGCCACGCTGACTCATGGCCCGTCATTTGACGCGGATCTTGCACGGCAGATAAAATCCGGTTCGGGCGCGCTTTCTCTGACCGCCGCAGGGTCACTGATTGCGGCGATTACAGCGCTGGGAGCTGCCAAAGTCGGGTTTTCCTCGCCCTACCTGGGGGAAATCAATGCACAGGCGATTGATTTCATGAATCAAAACGGCATCGAAACCGTTCGTTGCGCTGACATAGGCCGCGAACTGGGGAATTATGGTCAGGGTGAACTGACCCCGGATGAGGTTTTTGATCTGGCCTGTCAGGCCGATCATCCCGACGCGCAGGCAATTGTTCTCAGTTGCACGGACATGCGATCCGTAGAAGCAATTGACCGGATCGAAGAAAAGCTGGGCAAACCAGTGGTGACGTCAAATCAGGCGATGATGTTCTGCCTTATGCGGGCCCTGAATCTTCCGCGTCACGATGCGTTGCCAGGCCAGTTGTTCGAGTGGCTTTGATCTTCGCCCGTATTCAAGTGCTGTTGGCAGCGTCGTAGATCAGTGCGCCAAGGTCCGAGAACTTTGATCCGGCATGGTTGAGGCCGAGAACCGCGTCCCGAATGGCGGCGGCCCGTTCTGTACCCAGCGACGGGCTGGCGAATTCCATGAATTTTCCGACAACCTCGTCCTGATCCATCGGCGCTTCGGGGCCGCCGCGCGCGTGTACGTCACCCGAGTTCAGCACCTGTCCGTCGGTCAGAGTGATGCTGACATCGGCAGTGCGGCTTTGCGGGAAGCGGTCAGAGTGGCGTGCGGTTTCAGCAACGGTGATGCGCTCGACAATGCTGGCCACCAGCGGGTCGGACAGACCTGCGCCGGTGATGTGCTCGACACCGATCCGGCCATGTGCCGCCATTGTGGCGACCGCAAAAGGCAGCGAGTATTGCGCCTTGGACGTATCATCCGGCATGCCCCGGAACAGGCAGGCGCTTTCCTTGAAGGTGTTCACGTGGATGGCCGCGATATCCTGATGGCTCAGGTTGTTTTCGCGCATCAATGCGCGCGTTGCGTCAATGGCAGCGTGAGCCCAGCGGCAAATCGGATAGGGTTTCACATACTGATGTTCCATCTGCCAAAAATGGCCCAGGTCCTGCCAATGCGCGGCGACCTCTTTCGCCTCAATGGTGATGGCAGGCGCGCCGGTAAAGCCCTTTTCTGCCAGAACCGCCGAGGAAATACCCACCAACGCCCCCCAGCCCGAGCCGTCGTGCAACATGGTCGGGTTAGCGATCTCTCGCATCATCTGACTGCGCGGACCGTGATATTCGGCGATGCCCATGGCCTGCCGCATCTGTTCAGCGCTCAGGACGCGAAGACGGGCTGCAACCGCCACCACGCCCAATGCATTCCAGGCGCCCGACGTATGATAGTCGCTGACCGTATCATGCAGAGAAATCCCGGCTCGTCCGGCAACTTCATACCCAATCGTCACGGCGGCCAGCGCTTCAGGCCCCGAGAAATCGGGCACCGTTTCCGCCAGTGCCGCCAGGGCGGGAACCACGACGACCCCGATATGGCCCTTTGTCGGGTTATACCCGTCATGACCGTCCAGATTGTCTGTTTGGGTCGCGGCTGCGTAAGCGGCTCCGGCCACGCTGACCCTGCGGCCATCGAACAACATGCGTGCGCTCAGCCCCTGTTCACCGGCACCGTATAAGGCTGCCGCGCAGTCTCTTGCGATTTGCCCGGCCTTCATGGGGCCAGCGCCGATGGCGATGCCCAAAGTGTCGAGCAGCATCAGAGCCGCCGCATTGAGAGTGGAGTCCGGAATGTCCTGCGGTTGGCGCCCCAGTGTGAAATCGGCAACGGCTTGAAAGGTGTCTGTCACGGTGTCCTGCGGGCGTTTTCTTTTGACTTCCCGAAAATTCTAGCAGGGTTTACGATTGGCAGGACGAAAACTATCGGGGGCATTGGCCCTTGATTTTTTGCGACACTTTCCAATCTTTGCGGGACCAAAAAGAACCGTTCAGGCGTCGCTGACGGACAAGAAGGTGCACAGTATGCGCTTCACTTTGGTTCTGCGTCCCATCTGAGATACCGTTGCCATGATGAATCTGCCCCACCTCACCTTCCTGCGCTCGTTCGAGGCGGCAGCGCGCCATCTGAGCTTTACCAGCGCGGCGCAGGAACTGAACTGCACGCAGTCGGCGGTCAGCAACCACGTGCGCTCGCTTGAGGAATTTTTGCATCGTCCGCTTTTTGTTCGCCATGCCCGGTCATTGACCCTGACAGATGTGGGTGAGGCCTATCTGCCATCCGTGCGCCATGCCCTGAACGAAATCGACGTGGCCACGCAATCCGTCATTCTGAACACGCACAAGCGGCGGGTCGTGGTGTCCTGCCCTGTCAGCCTGGCGGAAAACTGGTTGCCGGATGTAATCCGGGGCTTCAACGCCGTGCATCCGGATATCGATCTGACGGTCCATGGCACCGTCTGGACAGATGTCGGCGCAAATGTTTCTGATATTTCTCTGACGATCAATCATGCTGAAGACGTGGCGGAAGGTGCCAGATGTCTTTGGGTTGAAAAGCTGGCCGTGGTCTGTGCTCCTGATTTTTTGGTCGATGGAAGACCCCTGACCGACCCCGCCCAATTGCAGGATGCGTCACTGATCCACATTCTGGGTCGCCCCGCCTATTGGGAGCGTATTGCGCAGCATTTCGGATTATCGGATCTGAACCAAAAGGACGGCTTGCGCACCAATATTTCGAACCTGGCAATGGAGATGGCGGTCAAGTCTCTGGGGTGCATAGCACTACCCCGTTCGCTTGCGCGACCCTATGTCGACAGGGGATTTTTGGTTGAACCTTTTAGCTTTGAGCTGGAAAGCCCATGGGCTTATTTCATGCAGCTCAAAGAAAAATCGGCCTCGCCTCCGGTCAGGCTATTTCAGGATTGGCTTTTGAAGGCTGCCGCTGAAATGAGTACCTGACCGGAACAAGCTGCACTGTTTGTTATGCGCCGACTTCTTCCACAACCGGGGCCGTGTCGCGTAGGCGGTGCCCTGCGGGGTCAAAGGGCGGCTCAGCCAGGATTTTGGCCTTGTGCGGTTTCCCAAGAATGAAGACATCGACCGTATCGCCGGGCTTGGCGACAGCGGGGTTGGCATAGCCGATGGCAAGGGATTTGCCGACTGAATAGCCGTAAGCGCCCGAGGTCACGCGACCGACCGGTGTGCCGTCCGGGGTAAAGATCGGCTCGCCGCCTGTCGCATCGGCATCGGTTACGTCGACCTCGAAGATCGACAGAACTTCGCGGGCGGCGTTATCCTTGATGGCCAGATAGGCGTCCTTGTGCAGGAAATCCTTGTCCAGCTTGATCAGGCCCGCCAGCCCGACCTCCTGCGGCCAATATTCCTGTGAATACTCGCGACCCCACGAGCCATAGCCCTTCTCGATCCGCAACGACCCAAGCGCACGGCCGCCCACCGGGCCGCCATTGCAATCCTTCGCCGCCTCAAGCAGCGCAGAGTAGAGCCTGATCTGGTCCTCTTCGGCGCAGTGCAACTCCCACCCCAGGTCACCGGTAAAGCTGACACGGATCGCGAGGCAGGACACGCCTGCCACCTCGATCGTGGCCGATCGCATGAAACGGAAGGACTCGTTCGACAGGTCCGCATTGGTCAACCGCTGCAGAAGGTCACGCGATTTGGGCCCTGCGACGTTGAAACCCGCGATCCGGTCTGTCGCCACCTCGAACGTGGTGCTCTCGGGCAGGTCGATCATGTTGAAGAACCGTTGATGATAGCGTTCGGCCATGCCCGAGCCGATCATCATGTATTCGTCGTCAGCCACCTTGGTGATGGTAAAGTCACCTGCCACGCCACCGCGCACCGAGATCAGTGGTGTCAGGCAGGACCGGCCAATCTGGGTCGGCACCCGGTTGGCGACCAGCTTGTCCAGCCACGCATGGGCGCCTGGCCCCTTGATCACATAGTTTGCAAAGTTCGAGATATCGATCACGCCAACGCTCTCGCGCAGCATCTTCACCTCGCGGCCCACCGGTTCCCACCAGTTCTGTCGTGTGAAACCGTTTGTTTCGACCGCCCCGGGCTGATCTGCAAACCAAAGCGGGTGTTCCCAGCCGCAGTTCAGGCCAAAGACACAACCCATGTCCTTTTGCATCTCATAGGCCGGGCGCACGCGGGCCGGTCGCCCGGCACTGCGTTCCTCGTTCGGGAAATGGATGGCGAAGCGGTGGGTATACTGATCCTCGACCCGCGCCTTGGTGAATTTCTTGTCCGCCCAGTCGCCGAACCGGGCCAGATCCCAGGCAAACATGTCGTATTGCGGCTCTCCCTCGATCATCCACTGCGCCGCAAGCAAGCCCAGACCGCCCGATTGCGAAAAGCCGGGGATAATACCGGTGCAGCAGAAATAGTTCCGCAGCTCCGGGACCGGCCCCCAGATCGCGTTGCTGTCCGGGGACCAGATCATCGGTCCATTGATCACCCGCTTGACCCCGGCCGTGGCGGCCACCGGCACACGCTCGGTGGCGCGGATCACATTCTCCATGATCCGGTCCAGGTCATCGGGGAACAGGTCATGGGCAAAGTCCAGCGGCGTACCGTTTTCTGCCCAGAACTTCATGTCTTTTTCATAAGCTCCGATCAGCAGGCCGTTGCCTTCCTGGCGGAAGTAGTATTCGCCATCCCGGTCGGCGATCGAGGGCAGACGCCGGCCCAGGCTCGCGACCTCGCTAATCGCCTCGGTCACGAAATACTGGTGTTCGGTCGGCTGCAATGGCAGCTCGATCCCCGCCAACGCCGCGACTTCGCGTCCCCAGAGGCCCCCGGCATTGACCACCCATTGAGTATGGATGTCGCCTTTTTCGGTGCGCACGATCCACGAACCGTCGGGCTGTTGTTCCGTCCCGATGACCGGGCAAAACCGCTCGATCGATGCGCCCATTGCGCGGGCCCCTGCGGCATAGGCGTGGGTCACACCCGAAGGGTCAACATTGCCGCCGTCGGGTTCGTACATGATGCAACGGATGTCATCGAACTGCGCCAGTGGGTGCAACTCCTTGGCCTGCTCGCGGCTGATTTCGTGAAAGTTCAGCCCGTAGAACCGCGCTTTGGCCTCCTGCAGACGCAACTGGTGTTCACGGTTCTCGGTCTGCGCCAGATACAGCGAGCCCGGTTGGAACACGCCGCAACCCTGTCCAGTTTCCTTCTCCAGCTCTTTATACAGGTTCATTGTATAATGCTGGATGCGGGTGACGTTGTTGTTATCGTGCAGCCCGTGAATATTTGCCGCCGCATGCCAGGTCGATCCGCTGGTCAGTTCGTCCCGTTCCAGCAGGACAACGTCCCTCCAGCCCAGCTTGGCCAGGTGATACAGGATCGAGCAACCAACAAGGCCGCCTCCGATCACTACAGCCTGCGCGTGCGTCTTCATCGGTGTTCCTTCTCGAAATCAAAGACGTCAGATATTCTGAGTCATCATGGTTTTGGTCATCCGACCATTTCTCGTTCGTCGGATAACGGCACGATTCGTGACAAAACTAAACGATCACCTGTTGCTCGACCTGCAAAATATTGTGGGGCAAAGCCCCGGAGATTTTCCATGCATACTGATTGAGAATGAACATGCAGGACCAAAGCTATTGGATCATCACAAATTCAATGGGTTGATGTGTCAAAAAGAAAATGCCCGACAGATTCAGCAATTGGTATCAATAGGTTCGACATGTCCTGCATACGCCGTCATAGTGGCGTTCAAGAGGCAGTCGCTTTGACTCGCCGGTCATCCAGGGGGTTGCAATGGCTTTGGTCAGAGGTTTTTTGCCGATCATCGACACGGCGCATTTTATGCCCCGCGACAACGTTCTAAGATGCCGGACGCTGCAGACGGGACCGTCTGCATACCGCAATCAGCAAAGGCTTGAACTGTGAACCCGGATTTCAGAATTTCTGCGTCCCCCAGACACGAATTGCGTAATACCCGCAATCAGGGAACGACGTTCCTGGCACTCGCGTTTCTGTTCAGTGTTTTTGTCAATCTGCTGATGCTGACCGGGCCATTGTTCATGTTGCAGGTCTATGACCGGGTTTTGGGATCGCGCGCGGTCGAGACGCTGACGGCGCTGTTCCTGCTGGTTGCACTGCTTTATGTCCTGATGGCCATGCTGGATTATGCACGCGGCAGGATTGTCGCCCGGTTCGGGGCCCGGTTCCAATCCGCTTTGGACGAACGGGTGTTCGACGCCACGTTGCGGCGATCGCTTGATCCGAAAACGAGATCCGCACCGGCAACGGCATTGCGGGACCTCGAAATTATCCAGAAACTATGCGCGTCTCCCGTTCTGTTGGCGGTGATGGACATCCCCTGGACGCCGGTGTTTCTGGCCGCGATCTTCCTGTTTCACCCATTGCTTGGCTGGCTGGCCGTTGGTGGCGGTTCGCTGCTGATATTCATTGCTCTGCTCAACCAGGTTCTGACCCGGAACAAAGTAGCGGAAGCCCAGCGGGCATCGGCGCAGGCGAACTCGTTTTCCGAACATGCCAGGCAAGCCGCGGAAGTGGTCCGATCGCAAGGAATGCAGAGGGCTGTGACCCAGCGGTGGTTGCGGCAACGGTCGAGTGCATTGTCACAGACCATTTCCGCCAGCGATTGGACTGGAAGCTTTACTTCGCTGACCAAATCGCTGCGGCTGTTTTTACAATCCGCGATGCTGGCGCTTGGGGCTTGGCTAGTGCTGCGCAATGAATTGTCGCCCGGTGCGATGATTGCAGGCTCGATCCTTTTGGGCCGGGCATTGGCGCCCGTGGAACAGGCGGTGGGCCAATGGGGGATGATCCAGCAGGCGCGGACGGCCTGGGTTTCGTTGAACCGATTTCTGGACACCACCCCGCCCGAGTTGCCGCGTACCAAGTTGCCGGTGCCAAAAGCGAAATTGGAGGCCAAGCGCCTGACCGTCATTCCGCCGGGTGCCGATACACCGACACTGCGCAATGTCACGCTGCGCCTGGAACCGGGCAAGGCGTTGGGAGTTATCGGCAAAAGCGGGTCGGGTAAAACGACACTTGCCAAGGCCCTGCTGGGGCTGTGGCAACCGGCCGGGGGCGAAATACGGTTGGGCGGTGCGACGCTGGATCAGTATGATCCGGACGATCTGGGGCAGCATATCGGCTATCTGCCGCAACAGGTTACCCTGTTCAACGGAACGGTGGCCGAGAACATCGCCCGGATGTCTGAAAACCCCGATCCCGAGGCAGTCGTTGATGCTGCGAAGAAAGCCAATGCGCATGACCTGATCCTGACACTGGAAAAAGGGTACGACACCTTTCTGGAAGGCAATGACAGCCAGCTTTCAGGTGGCCAAAAACAACGCATTGCCTTGGCACGCGCCCTATATGGGGACCCGGTCCTGTTGATTCTGGACGAACCGAACTCGGCCTTGGACGCAGACGGAACCGAGGCTTTGAATGCCGCCGTTCGTGGCCTGAAGGCCGAAGGTAAGGGGGCGATCATCATGACACATCGTCCGCAGGCAATCTCGGAATGCGATGATCTGGCCGTGGTCGAACGCGGTCAAGTTGTGAAGTTCGGCAGTCGGGACGAGATTTTGAGCGCGGCTGTGCAAAACGCCGAAGCCATCAAACGAAAATTCAATCAGGTAGGCAGCTGATGGCGGCGAATCTTGAACAACATCCACGTCCGGCGTGGCGCATTACGGTTCCGGCGCTTGTCGGTTTCTCTGCCTTGGCCATCCTGGTTGGCGGACTGGGGCTCTGGTCGGTGCAGACAGAATTGGCGGGGGCAATCGTCTCGCAAGGGGTGATCGAAGTCCAAAGCAACCGCCAGGTCGTCGAACACCCCGACGGTGGTGTGGTCGGTGAAATCTTTGTGCGGGACGGCGATGTCGTCGCCGAGGGCGATTTACTCCTGCGGCTGGATGATACGTTTTTGTCGTCGGAAAAAAGCATTGTCGAATCTCAGCTTTTCGAACTTCTGGCGCGGAAATCGCGGCTGGAGGCTGAACGCGACGGAAGCAACGCAGACGGTTTGGCATCCAGTCTAAGCGCCCTTCAGCAACAGGAAAACATCGATTCAGATCTGATTGATGGCCAACAACGGCTTTTTGAGGCGCGGATCGATACGATGGCCCAGCAGAAAGAGCAACTGGGCAAACAAATCACCCAGATCGAAAGTGAGATCGAAGGCACACAGGCCCAGTTGGTGTCGCTGCGCACTCAGGTCGATCTGATCCAGAACGAGTTGGAGGATCAGGAAAACCTGCTCAAGCGCGGTTTGACGCAGGCCAGCCGGGTGTCGGCCCTTCAACGTGAAAATGCCAGCCTGACCGGTGAAATTGGTCGTCTTGAAGCATCGGTGGCCCGCCTGAAAGGCCAGATCGCCGCAACAGAGATTCAGATCGTCGAGCTCACCGCCACACGGCGGGAGGAGGCGATCACCGCGTTACGTGAAGTGCAGGCGCAGGTGTCAGAACTGTCGGAACGCAGGCTGGCCTTGACCGAGCGTTTGTCGCGTCTGGACATCCGTTCACCGGTCTCGGGGTCAGTCTATGACAGTCAGGTTTTTGCGCTGCAATCGGTGATTCAGCCCGGTGAGCCGATGATGTATGTTGTGCCGCAGAACACACCGCTGCTGGTTGCCGCGCGTGTGGATGCGCTGCATGTTGATCAATTGTATGTCGGACAAGAGGTCGCCCTGCGCTTCCCGGCGTTCAATCAGCGTGAGACACCTGAGATCGATGGTCATGTGATAAATGTATCTGCCGACACCTTCATGGACGAGAGTACTGGATTTACATTCTACCGGACAGAAGTAGCCCCTGACGACGGCGAAGTTGAACGACTGAACGGGCAAGCTCTGCTTCCCGGTATGCCGGTTGAGGCGATGATCAAAACGGATGAACGTACACCGCTGTCCTATCTGATCAAGCCGATGGCCGATTATTTCAATCGCGCGTTCCGCGAGTAACCAGGCGCATCATCGCGCCGGGTTTCAGGCCGCTTCCAGATTTCCGAGCAGGATCGAGGTCATGTCGACCGAAAACTGTCCATCCACGGCGACAGCGTTTGTGCCCGTTGCATAGTTTACGTTGGTCGGGGTAATCCCGGAAAGATCCGCAGCGGAGTCCAGAAACACCCATTCCGCAGGATGTGTGGTCGGTAGACCAACAGCGACCTGCAATACCGCCAGCGCATCCAGAGCGTTTACCGTTCCGTCCTGTGTTATGTCGGCCGCGATCAGGTTTTCAGGCGTGGCGGGCCCCCAGGTCGGATCAAGCCCCACGGATATACGCAGGACCTGCAGTGCATCCAGTGCGGTTATCTGGTCGCTGGCGGTCGAATAGCTTTTTACAACATCGAATTGACCAGGGAACGTGCCGGAAGGCAGGCCCAGATCAAATTGCCCGCTCTCATCGGCAAAAACACTGATCGTGCCACCTCCGTTTGGAGTGAACCTGATTTCTGCGTCCGCCAGCGCTGGATTGGCCGTTTGTGTGTCGACTGTGATGTCCCCCAGCACGCCACCCGAGCCTTCAGGCACGAGCCCGCCAAAATTGCCGAAATTGACCGGGATATGGTCAGGCCCGCCAAACCCCGCCCCAAAGATGTCGGCGCTGGTCAACGGGCCACCAGTTGCGGAGTGAACCAGAATGGTTTCATTGACGTAGTCAATCTGCGCGCCTTGCGCTGTCGCGGTGAAAGTCAGTTGCGATGGGGTTCGCATCAGCGGGTAGTCGAACAGATCCAGCCGGTCCAGACCCGGCTGGAAGTCAGTAATCGTGGTCGTGTCGCTGCCGTAGTTCATGGCAAAGATATCGGCGCCGGAACCTCCGGTCATCGTTGTGGCGCCTGTGCCAGCGATCAGAATGTCGTCTCCCGCCCCACCCAGAAGGGTCGAGTTCAGGATACTGCCGGTCAGCATATCATCCAGCGCAGTTCCGTTGACGATGCCCAGCCCTTCGTCGACCACCCCCAGATCGGCGATCGGTACAGTCAATTGGGTCAGGCCGGATTCCTGTTGCGAGGCAGCAAGGATCTGTAACTCGTCCCCGACCTGGGCAACGCTGATCGTTTCGACGTTCTGCAAACCGCTTGCCAGAGTATCTGCGAAACTGTCCAGATAGATCAGCTGGCCGTCGGGTGTCAGGGTAAACAGGGTAAGCCCGTCATCGCCACCTCCGGCCACAACAAAGGCCCGCCCGTTTGCTTCAACGACTGCCAGATCCTGAACCGTTTCAAACCGCGTGCCGAAGGAATCAAGAACATGGTCCGTCGGTGTCAAACGTCCGTCACCGCCCAACTTCATGACGCTGAGAGAGTTGCTGCCCGAACCCGCCACCAACACCCAGGATAGTCCGTACGCCTGCACCACTTCGATAGCTGTCGGAGTGGCAATGCCCAGTGTCGACAGAGAGGCGCTGTTATCCACCGTGGTCAGGATTCCGGTCGTATCGTCTATTTCGTAGGTGGAGATCACATTGCTGGCCCCATCCGCAGTGATCAAGAAATGTCCGGATTCGGATTTCAGGCTTTGCATCGAATCGGCCTGTCCGGGGGTGATGCCTGCCAATGACAGCGATCCGTCCGTGCTCACATGATAGGTCGCAATATTGCCGCTGTCCTCGTGGGCAATTGCCAGAAATTCAACTGGCCCGACAGTGATCCCTGCCATGGCCGCGATGTCGCCACCGCCCGACAGAGTGCCTGTTTCCCGCAAGGTTCCGATGGAGCCGTCAGCCAGCAGATCGTATCCAACCAGACCCGTTGCGGAATCGACATCCAGAATCAGCCGGTCCTGCCCCCCAAGTGTCACCGGCATCCCGCCGCGCCCGACCTGAAACGTTATCGAGCCGCTGAAATATTGCGTGTCCTGAAGTTGTGGAATCGCGCCGTTTGCCAATGTCCAGACAGCGATACCGCCGCCGGGTCCGGTCACGCTGTAAAAATACGTGGTCCCGTTAAACGTTTTTAAAGCCGTATCGCCGATACCTGAATCGAGCGCCGTGCTCGCCGTTTCTACCACGCCTTGGAAATTGAACTTCATATCTGATCACCCCACGCCGATGCCGGCTTTGATAACAGGGTGCTCTGACGCAAAGACCAAAACCAAAGCGCAATTGTGGTGAAAACGAGGAGTTCGGTTTCAGATTAACTCAAATTTTCGGGTCCGACCGCGTGAGTCATCAAAAGGAAAGACAGAAGAACGGAACCTGGCCCAGGCCAAACGTCTTCCCGACGAAAGCGGCAACTGCTTGTGAGGACAAGATGACGAAGAATTCTGAACTCAACACTCCTGACACGGATCGCAAGAAGCATATTCGCCAATGGATCGATGCGAGGTTGCGCAAATGGGCAGGCCGGGGCGCCGCAGGGGGGCTCGGATCCGTGCTGATGGCGTTACCGGCGCTGGGACAGGCCACCGTGGAAGAGCTTTATGCCTTTCAGTTTGCGGAAACCATTCCGGGAGTGAAGTCGGCAAAGCTTTTGAAAAACGGCGATGTTTTGCTGAAACTCAACGATGGTCGTACCCTGATCGTGGCTGCCGAAAACGTTCAGGTTCTGGACAGCGGCGCAATCATGATAGCTGAGGAAGCCGTTGCCGAAATCGCTCAGTTCAGCCTTGCGGCAGAGGCGGGTGGTGCAGCAGCCGGTGGGATGGGCAGCGCTGGCGCAGTTTTGGGCGGGATAGGTCTGGCTGGCGCTGCTGCTGCAGGCGCAGGTGGCGGTGGTGGCGGCGGCGGAGATGACAGCCCCGCAGTCGTGCCCACCCCGACCCCCAGTCCGACACCCAGCTACCCGACCCTCAACCTTGCGGGGGCCCAATCGACGACACTCAGCAGCTTCGGCACCGGAGTTTTGGCCTCGGCAGACGCGGACACTATTGAAGTGACCATCGGTTCGATCACGAAAACCATTGCACCGAATGCAGACGGAAGCTGGGTCATCTCGCTGACCGAAGCCGAAGCGGCCAGTCTGCCGCAAGGTGTAAATTCAGTCACTATTCGAAGCCTCGATGCGTCTGGCGCCGAGTTGTCAACTGAATCGGTTCAGTTCGAAATTGACACCATACCACCGACCCTTGCTATAACCGGGGTATCTGACGGGGCCGTGATGAACGCCATTGAACAGGCGACCGATCTGATCCTGACCGGAACCACAAACGCCGAAAACGGCCAGCTTGTAACTGTTTCGTTCAACGAGCAGTCGTATACCGGCATCGTCGCCAACGGGGCGTGGAGCGTAACGGTCCCCGCCTCTGATCTGGCCGCGCTGCAGGATGGTGCGACAATCATAATACAGGCGGACGTGACCGACCAGGCAGGCAATCCGGCTGTTCCGGCCGCGGACAGTATCGACACGGATTTCACTGCTCCGACCATCACACTTGACCCGGTTTCGGGCGGTTCGATCGAACTGGTCGATCTGAACAGCGATCTGGCTCTGACCGGCGCGACAACGGCAGCCGATGGCCAGAGTGTTTTGGTGACGTTCAACGGCCAAGTTTACACGGGCACAACATCTGGCGGCAGTTGGAGCGTTACCGTCCCCAGCGCCGATCTTGGGGGTCTGACTACCGGCACCCCGGTTTCGGTCAGTGCCACGGTCAGCGACACCTCGGGTAATTTCGCCACTCCGGCAACGGCAACCCTGCCCGTGGATCTCAGCGGGCCTTCCATTTCAATCTCCCCACTGCTCACCGGTTCCGTTCTTAACGCGGTCGAGGCCGGGTCGGATCTGACTGTCAGCGGTACGACGGGCAATGTTCCGGATGGACAGCAGGTAACGGTAAATCTGGGCGGTCAAACTTATACGGGCGCTGTATCAGGAGATACATGGACAATTACGGTTCCCGCGGTGGATTTGCAGGCACTTGCGGACGGTTCGGGATTTACCATCACCGCTGACGTTTCCGACAATCACGGATTGGACGCGCCACAGGCCAGCAGCTCGGTCTCGACGGATTTCACCGCCCCAACGCTCAGCATCGACAGTTTTTCTTCTGGTGCCGTTCTGAATGCCTCGGAGCAAGCTACGGATCTGACCATAACTGGTGCGACGGATGCCGAAGACGGGCAAATGGTGACCGTTTCGATGAACGGGCAGACGTATTCCGGCCAGGTCCAGAGTGGCAGTTGGAGTGTGACTGTACCGTCCTCAGATCTTTCGTTGTTGTCCGACAATGGTACTGTGACGGTTACCGCTGACATCTCGGACGCCGCAGGTAACCCCTCCGTTCAAGCCACCAGCAGCTTTGACACGGACTTTACGGCACCTTCAATCACGATCTCCGCCCTGTCAGACGGCGCGATCATGAATGCCGCCGAACAGGGCACGGATCTGACCGTGTCGGGCACATCAGATGCGCTGGACGGAACAACGGTCACAGTTCAGATCGCACGTGCTGACGGAACCGTTGATGTGAGCGGAACGGCGACTGTAACAGGTGGAGGGTGGAACTATACCGCCGCAAGCTTGGACTTAGCCGGGTTGCAGGACAGTGAAAACTACAGTGTCACCGCTTCGGTTGCGGATGCGGCAGGAAACAGCAACTCGGCTGCAGACGGTTTCACAACGGACTTTGGCGCACCTTCAATCACGCTTGATCCGGTTCTGACCGGTGCAGTTCTGGATGTGATTGAAAGAAACAGCGATCTAGCAGTGTCGGGAACTACCACGGCTGAGGATGGCCAGACGGTTTCGGTAACGCTCGGCGGGCAGACCTATACGGCCGTTGTTTCCTCGGGAACTTGGTCCGCCACCGTTCTTTCGGGCGATTTGGCGGCATTGGCGGATGGGACCGCCTTTACGCTGACGGCTATGGTGGATGATGCGGCTGGCAACAGTGCGCCCGCTGCAACGACAACGCTCACGACGGATTTCCGCCCGGTGTTGACCCTGAATGCTGTCGGGACAAACGGTGCCGTTTCTCTCAGTGACGCGCAAAGCTCGGGCCTGACCATAAGCGGTTCCTCGCACGGTCTAAGCGCCGGTCAGAGCGTGGACGTAACGCTCAACAGTGTTTCGGTCGGAACCGCAACAATTGCCTTGGACGGAACTTGGTCACTGTCGGTGCCAGGTTCCGGATTCTCAGGTCTGGAAGCCGGTGACGACCTGGATATCCAGGTGCAGGCTTCTGTATCTGGTGGTCCGGATCCATTGCCTGTGTCAGACAGTATCACCGCTCATGTGCCCTCTGCCTATGTCATCACAGAAGCAGGGCGAAACGGGTCCACGGTGACATTTGAAATCTACGCGGACTCGGACCGGGACATCTCGTCTGGCCTGTCCGTGACGGCTGATCTTGTCTTCGACCCTGCCGTGGTCACATTCGATACAGGATCTGACGTTGAAAACGGCGCCTTCGATCTGTTCCTTGCCAATCCGGTCGGTGGCAACACTGTTAAGTTCGGCGGCGCCGCGACCACATTCTCGGATCTCAGTCAGCCATTGGTGACGTTCACCATGACCGTTCAAGACCCGATACAGCCGATCGAGCTAACGCTGATCACCGATGATGGCGGCCCCACCGTCTTTCATCTCGGCACGGCAAATCACGATAATCTGACAGCGACGGGTGCTGATAATATCCTACGCGGTAGAGGTGGTGATGATACGATCGACGTCTCGGACGCAGGGCGTGACGTGGTGGTGTTTGAAGCCGACCCCACGGCCAATGGGGTGGACATAATCACTGGGTTCACACTCGGTGCCGAAAGTGATGTGTCAGACGCCCTGATGTTCAGTGGGCTGGACGTTGCAAGCCTGAGAGGTGACGGGACCGGAGTTGAAATACGCAACCTGGGTGAAGTCATCGGAACTGACACGGGTTTCATCGGGCTAAGCACTGTTCTGGCGGATCTGTCTTTAGGAACAATCGAAACCGCAGTCGAGAGCTTTGCCGGAATTGACGCCGGCGATGCGCTCTATGTTCTTGCCACAGACGGTGCGGACAGTGTTCTGGTCAGGGTCGATTATTCTGCGCCGGGGTCAGCCACAGTCGAAGAGATTGCCGATTTCAGCGGGTTGGGCGATTTGAGTGGCCTGACGGCGGATAACATCCTTCATACGGATCCGACCGGCGCGACAGCCTGACCTCAGACTCCGCACATCAAATCCTGCAGACAGTTCCAACTCACGAGGGCGAAATGGCACAGAATGGCCTGCACCCGGTCAGCAAGACACGACATGGGCATCGGTATTGGCGAAGGTTTTCCGACTATGGGTTTGCGCGCCAAAAAGCGGATTGCCCGGTCGTTGCGGCCGAAATTCATCAAGTTGCCGCTGCTTTTCCGGTATTGTTTCATCGGCGCGACAGCTTCGTTGAACCTTTGGCGATCCTGTCACTTGTTGGCGAAGCAGGCACACCGTTCGTGTCGCGGAATGGTATGTGGTTGGCCGGCTATGTACCGTCGGCCTTGCGGTGTACACCATTTGAAATCGCTCCAGACGATCAGGACCCTGAGGCTCCGGTTTCCTTGATGATTGACGAAGCAACGGGATTAGTATCTGACAACCCAAAAGACGAAGCCTTTTTCACCAAAACAGGTGATTTGAGCCCCGAATTGCAAAAGGTTTGCGCCTTTCTGCAAAACCGAAGGAACGCGGGTCAACAAACTCTGGCGTTGTGCCGGCAGATAGACAAAATGAACCTGTACGACCCGCTTACCCGCCATGATGGTGTTGATCTGCCGCCTGGCTTGTTGTGTGTCAATGAGGAGCGATTGGCAAATCTGCCTATCGCGTGCAGTGTTGCCCTTCTAGCCAGCGGTGCCTTGCGGCTGATCCACGCGCACCAGCTGTCATTGTGTCATTGTGCCTGGGTAGAGCGGGCACAGCGGCAAGCCATGGCTGCCAGTACAACGCGATCCATCCAAACCAATCCCGACGTGCTGGAGTTTCTCTCTGCGATTGCCGATGACCAGCAACGCGAGAGCTTCACCAGCCACAAGGCAGTGGAAGGCTTCCATGTCGCGATTTAGAAGATACCTTCTCAAGCTGCCACTGTTGGTCCTGGCTGCCGCGATTTCGGCCTGTGTTTCACCCCCGGAGCTGACAGGCCTACAAACCTCATTTGCCAGCGGAACAGCAGGGGCCGGTGCTACTCGCCAATCCAGCGATCTTGCTCAAAGCCGTTTTGGGCAACGCGTGCGCTCAGCTGTCGAAAGCAGTCCTCATCTGGCACAAAGCGATGCCAGATTTGCGGCCGCAAATGCCGGTCAGGATGCCGCGAAGGGCGCGTTTCTGCCCCAGGTCTCCTTGGGTCTGAACGCGCGCTCCGAACGAGTTGTTTCGGATGTCGCTGATTTTTTACCGTACCTGCGTGTTTCGCAACTGGTATTTGATGGTGGCGCGGCGGCGGGGGATTTGGCTGCGGCACGCGCCCGGATTTTTGAAAGTCAGGGGGACCGTCTGCAAACGGCCTCGGCAACGGCGCTGGCCGCGATCGAAACATATGTGACAGTTTTGGACCGCCGGAAGATTCAAGACCTGACCGCCAGGAATGTCGAGGTACACCAACAGCTTGTCCAGCAGATTTCGCAACGGGCGGCCAGCGGCGCAGGATCGAAGGCGGATGTTCTGACCGCGCGTTCCCGCATGGCTGACGCACAAACACGCTTTGCGGATGCAAAAACGCGCACGGCGCGCGCCGAGGCGCGATTTGTTGAAATCTACGGAACAGCGCCCGGAGTGTTGGCCCCTGCCATCCCCGCTCCGCTGCTGTCACGGAGTGACGCACAGATCGTGGAGGCAAGCCCTCAGATCCGCCGCGCAGATGCTGCTGTTCTGGCCGCGAAGGCAGAACTTGCTGCCGCTCTGGCCCGTCGCCAACCGGATATAAGACTGGCCGCTTTTGCCAACAGGGACGATAGCCGGGATGCGAATTACGGTGTCGATCTGGCAGTTAACTACGAAATCGACAGTACCGGGAAGCGACGTGCGGCGATTGCGGCTGCGGAAGCGCAGGTCCGAGATGTCGAGTTTTCCCGTGAAAGTCTAAGCCGCGAAATATCCCGGGAATTGGGGTTCATTCGTTCGGATCAGAAAGCTGGCGCCGAACGCCTGCAGGCCGCGCGTCAGGCCGCCCAAGCAAACGCCGACAGCATCAAGGCAGCACAAGCACAGTTTTCAATCGGGCGACGTACTCTGATCGAGATTCTGGATGCACAAAGGGATTATGTGAACGCGCAAGAACGACTGATCCTGGCAGAGCAGAACTACTTTCTGACAAATTATGCGGCGCTCAGCCTAACCGGGGATATTCTTGATCTTCTTGGTGTCACTCTGAACAACAGGATTGGGCAACCATGATGCAGGCACAATCGGGTACACGCCCCCACTCTTTGACGGCAATGGAGGTCTGCCTCCTGCACGTCGCCGCGCATCTCGACCGCCCACTGACATTGGCAGCGGTCCAGGCGACACAATCCGGCGACGGTGAACTGACAATCCGGGATGTCATTACAGCCCTTAACAGAGCGGACATGCAGGCCGCGTATGGCAAACGGAAACTGGCTGCTTTCAACAATCATCTGGTACCGGCGATCCTTCTCTTGGAAAATGAGCGTGCAGTGGTCTTGCATGGGCGAGCATCCAACGGCGATTTACTGATCTTTGATCCGGAACTGGGCCGCGAAATCGGAGAGATACCAGAAGCCAGCCTTTCTGAAACATACACCGGATATGCAATTCTGGTGCGCGGTATCCATCAGGAGGAAATTGGTTCGATCAGCAACGATTGGAAAGGTCATTGGTTCTGGTCCGCCCTTGCCGCCAACCGCTGGTCATATATTCAGGTGGCGCTGGCAGCCGCCCTTGCCAATCTGCTTGGGCTGTCGACATCCGTGTTCATCATGGTCGTTTACGACCGGGTTCTGCCCAACGAGGCGACGGAGTCCCTGATCGCCTTGACCGCAGGCGTTTGCCTAGCTCTGATTTTCGACTTTGTGCTCAAACTGCTACGAGCCGGGTTTATTGATGCAGCGGGAAAGCAGGCTGATCTGTTCATGGGGCGGCGTGTATTTGACCACTTGCTGAACATTCGTATGAAGTCCCGGACCGGGTCATCTGGCGCCATGGCCAGCACCGTCCGGGAATTCGAAACACTCCGCGAGTTCTTTACATCGGCAACGCTGGTCGCGGTGGTGGATCTGCCATTCATTGGGCTGTTTGTTTTCGTCATTTATTTGGTCGGTGGCCCGCTGGCCCTGATCCCCGCACTTGCTGTGCCTGTCGTTCTGGTGACCGGGTTGATCGTTCAGCCTGTTTTGTCCCGTCTTGCGGAAAACAGTTTTGCTGATGGGCAATCCAAACAATCGGTTCTGGTCGAAGTTCTTTCCGGCCTTGAAACCATAAAGACAACCGGAGCGGCGCGGCAAATGCGGTCCCGTTGGGAACAGGCGATGGATCGCCAATCCGAGCACGGTATGCGCAGTCGTGCCGTCACGCAATTTGCACTGAACCTGACCGGGTTCGTCCAACAAGCCGCTCAGGTGTTGATTGTCTTTTATGGCGTCTTTCTGATCGCGGGCGGTGAGGCAAGCATGGGGGCACTGGTTGCTTCGGTAATGCTGACAGGACGTGCGCTGGCTCCTCTGGGGCAGTTGGCGCAAACCCTGACGCGGATCAATCAGGCGCGCAGCGCATATCGCAATCTCGATTCTCTGATGCAGGCGGAAAGTGAGCGACCGCAAGGACGAAGCTGGATCAGTCGCAAAGGTTTCGAAGGTCGCATTTCCTTCAACAACGTGCATTTTGCCTATCCTGACCAGACAAACGACTCTTTGGACGGCATTTCTTTTTCGGTTGCTCCGGGCGAAAAAGTAGCAATCCTTGGCCCGATCGGTTCGGGCAAGAGTACAATTGCGCGTCTTTTGCTGGGGTTATACGAACCCAAGACTGGTTCGGTTTCGTTGGATGGAGCGGATATTCGACAAATTGACCCCGGTGATCTGCGCCGAAACATTGGGTCCGTTCTTCAAGATGTCTGGTTGTTTTCCGGTACCGTTCGCGAAAATATCGCCAGTGGGGCGATCCGCCCCAACGATGAAGATCTGCTGAAGGCCGGACGGGTTGCGGGTGTCGAAGATTTTGTGGCGCGCCATCCCGGCGGCTACGATTTGAAACTGGCTGAACGCGGCGAAGGTTTGTCCGGCGGGCAACGGCAGGCGATTGCGCTGGCAAGGGCCTTGGTCGGTCGCCCGCCAGTCCTGCTGTTGGACGAACCAACCAGCGCCATGGATGTCCGGACGGAAGCGGACGTCATCCGGCGGCTAAAGCACGCAACCAGTGACAGCACAGTCATTGTCATCACGCATCGCACAAGCTTGCTGAACCTAGTTGACAGGGTGATCGTTCTCGAAGGCGGCAAGATTGTGGCTGATGGTTCGAAAGGCCTACTGACTCAATATGCAAACCGCAAGGGGAGGCATCTGAATGTCGCGGCATCCTGATCTTGCGAAACTGGCCCGTGAGATGCAGGGGCGTTCCCCGCTGCGGGGGTCTGCCTTGCTAATTCTAATTTTGTCCTTTTTGGTCGCGGCAGGTTTCTGGGCGCATATCACCGAGCTTGACGATGTAACCCGCGTGGACGGTCGCATTGTCCCATCGGGTGATTTACAGGTGATCGAGGCTACTGAACCGGGTGTTCTGCGGTCCCTGAATGTTCAGGAAGGTCAGCTGGTAGACGAGGGAACTCTTCTGATGGAGTTCGATACCACTCAGATAGCGAGTCAATTGGGTCAGGAACAGCAGCGTGCCTTTGGTTTGATGGCGCGGACGCAGCGGCTGCAGGCGGAAATCGACGGCACCGAATTAGAGTTCAAGCCTGTGTTGTTGAAAGACGCGCCAGCGGTCATTCAATCTGAAACGGCGCTGTTTCAGGGGCGACAGTCTGAGTTGCAGGCGGAAATCGCCATCCTTGAACGCCAACGCCAGCAACGCCGTCGCGAATACGAAGAAGGACTGGTGGATCAGTTTACGGTCGAGGAAACGCTCAAGGTGCTGGCCGAGGAACGGTTGATTATGGAACCATTGGTCGAGCAACAGATGGAGCCGGCGACGACGCTGCTTTCCTTGCGTCGCAGTGAGGCGGAATGGAACGGGCGCAAGGTCAGGGCCGAAGCGGTGACCAACAGGTTGAAATCCGGTCTCGACGAAATTGATGATCGCATCCGGGCGACACGCAGTCGGTTTCGCAGCAGTGCCCTTACCGATCTGGCGCTTGCGACAGCAGAGCTTGCCGCGCTGCAACCTGCCTTGCCTGCGTTGCGTGACCGCGCGGCACGGGCGCAGATCCGAGCCCCAGTTCGTGGTATTGTCAACCGGATACACCGGTCAACCGTTGGCGGGTTGGCCCGAAGCGGCGAGGAGTTGATCGAAATTGTCCCGCTGGACGACTCCTTGCTGGTCGAGGCCTATGTCCGCCCTGAAGACATTGCTTTTTTGCACGCCGGACAAAAAGTGAAAGTCAAGATAACGGCCTATGACTTTGCCCGCTACGGCGGACTGGACGGCGAAATCTTCCGCATTGGTGCGGATACGATCAATCGTTCCGACCGAAACGACGAAGAAGTATTTGTGGTCGAGATTAGAACCGGCAGCACTATGCTGGACGGCAACGGTGCAGAAATAGAGATCATCCCCGGCATGGTTGCCGAAGTGGATATTCTCGCCGGTCGAAAGTCGGTCCTCGACTATCTCGTCCAGCCTGTGATCAAAATCAAGGACAGAGCCTTGCGAGAATAACACCTGCCGGGACTTCCGGTTACCCGCTGCGCATGATGAAGCTTGCTTAATCCCAGACTCGCTTTCCGATCCTGCGCCGCTTGACCTAAGTGGATCAGGAGGCAGGCTGCTTGAACTGCTGGTCAAACAAACGCCGGAATGCCCCGTTACGCTGCATCAGGTTGTCGAGATTACCCTGTTCGATCACCTCTCCATCCTGAACAACCATTATTTTGTCGGCCTCCAACACAGTCGATAACCGATGCGCGATCACGATCGTGGTGACATTTTTGGTCAGTTTGTCGAGCGCTTCTTTCACATAAGTTTCTGATTCCGCATCCAATGCGCTGGTTGCCTCGTCAAGCAACAGAATTTCTGCCTGGCGCAGGATTGCACGCGCGATTGCCAGTCTTTGCTTCTGCCCACCGGACAGAAATGCGCCGTTTTCGCCAACCTGCGTGTCATATCCGTTCGCCAATTCGGTAATAAAGTCATGGGCATGTGCCGCCCGAGCGGCTTCCATAACTTCTTCAACCGTTGCGTCGGGTCGCGCGTATCGAAGGTTGTCCATTACGCTGGCCGAAAACAGGAACGTGTCTTGCCCGACGTAAGAGATTTTACGCCGCAACGAGGCGAAGCTCACGTCCATGACATCTTGTCCGTCGATTTCGATGCGCCCCTGATCCGGATCATAAAAACGCATGATCAGGCCAAAGATGGTGGACTTGCCACCGCCAGACTGCCCAACCAGCGCAGTGGTTTTTCCCGCTTCAAAAGTCAGGTCCATATTCTTGAGAATGGGCAAGGAACCTTGATAGCCAAAGGTCACATCATGTAGCCGAACCTCGCCGGGACCTGGGCGCAGCTGAACGGGTTCGATGCTTTCACGCATCGGGTCTTCCTGGTCCAGCAACTCGAACATCATGCCGATTGGCACCAATGTCGTCTCGATGACCACGCGCATCTTGGAAAGGCGTTTGGCCGGTTCATAAGCCATCAGCAAAGCGGTGATGAAAGACATCAGTTGCCCCGGTGTGGTCGGCTCACTTCCTGCGATACCAATCGTGCTGATGATCAGAATGGCCGCGATCGCTATACCTGCCAGAAATTCCATCAATGGGCTGGCGATAGATTGCAACCGCGAAATGGAGTTGGCGCGGTTTTCGACAGCCCTGATCGCGCGGTTCATGCGATCGGCCATGTGGTCTTCTAGCGCAAAAACCTTGATGATCTTGATGCCCCCCGAGGTTTCCTGAAGGACTTTCATGATCTCTGCCAGAGATTTCATTTCAGAACGCATGATCGAACGCACGCTCTTGAGCAGAACTCTGACGCCCAGCAGGGCGATTGGTCCGACAACGAAGAACAGCACCGACAACACCGGTTGTTGATAGACCATCACAAATACCAGACCAACAAGGGTCAGCGCATCGCGAACAAAACTCGTGACCACGACATCAACCAGGCGCCTTGCAGCCAGAGCACCCTGTGTCACGATCATCAAAAGATCAGAGGATTCCGTGTCGGCAAAGAATCCAACACCTCGTTTCAGCAGTTTCGCATATAGCTGTTCCTGCTGAACGGCAATGATCCGGTTGCCCGCGCGGGCCAGAAAAACAGACTGAATGTAGGATGCAGCTGCTTTGGCGAAAAACAGCCCCAAAATCGCAAGCGCGACGAGATAGACCTTTGAGCGCGCTTCCGGCGTTGTCATGGCGTTGACGATGTTTTCCATCATCCAGGCGGTGCCCGCAGTTGTCCCCGCAACAACAACCATGGCGGCCATGGCGATGCCGTAAAGCCAACCCTGGCTGCGCAAACTGCTGCCAACCAATCGGCCTATGTGACCGGATCGCCATTTTTCCCAGAAATCTCTGACCATTCTACTCTCCAGGCCCTCAATTGCCTTCGACACCTGCTGCCGACGCGATACTTCGATAGGTCGGAAACGATCTCGTCGCCTGTCTTTTCAGGAAAGACGGGTTGGTGTTAGTTAAGCGGGACGGTTGCAAGAATCCATAGCTGGCCCAAAGATAATATTGGACATCCCCCAACTATCTGAAAAAGAGATGAAATTCGAAAATCTCAAGCAGACGCAGTTGGGAAGATCGTGTGCTGAACAAATCATTGCCAATCAACTTCCCCCAAAAAAATGTACCCGGCACCGTAAATCGTTTTGATCAGGCGTGGATTTTTGGGGTCTTCGCCCAGTTTGGTGCGCAAACGCGAAATTCGCACATCCATTGCCCTGTCGAAACTCTCACCTGCGGCGCCGCCTAAAGTTTCCTGCATCTGCCCACGACTGATCAACCGTTTCGGGCTTTCCAGAAACAGGCGCAGAACCTCGCCTTCGGCATGGCTGAACGGAGTTTCCGAACCGGTTCCGTCCACAAGGACATAGCGATCGAAATATGCGGTCCAGCCATTGAAATATGCGACTTCCGACTGGGGAGACTGGGTTCTCGGTGCGCGCAATCTTGCACGGATTCGGGCGACAACCTCGGCAGGATCGAAAGGTTTGGTGATATAGTCATCAGCCCCAAGTTCCAGCCCGGTGACGCGATCCTGTACCTGCACCCTGCCCGAAATGATAATTACCGCAGCCCCCTGTTCCAGCGCCAGTCGGTGCACCAACGCCAGCCCATCTGTATCCGGAAGCGACAGATCAACAAGGCAAACATCCGGCGTCACCCGTTTCAGCGAGGCTTCGAATTCACGGGCGCGTGAAAAGCTTTGTGTGCGGAATCCGGCCTCTTCCAGCGCATCCGTCAATATGCGCCGTATTTCGGGCTCGTCATCAAGGATGGTCACCAATGGTTGGTTCATCAGGCGGCCTCGGTTCGGATCAGTGCAGACAATTGTGCCCGGGAGAACGGTTTACGCAACACCGGCGCCAAAGCAAGCGCTTGTCGATGCAGAGGGTCGGAATAGGGCAAGGATGTCATCAGAATACAGGGAAGGCCAGGCTTTAGCCGCTCAAGCAGATCAATCCCGGTGGCCGGTCCATCAAGCCGGATATCGGACAGAACCAACGCAATATCGTCAATATCCAAGATCAAACCGAGCGCTTCATCAACTGACGTGGCCTCGATCACAGAATAGCCGAGATCAACAAGCAGGTCGCGGAACTGGCAACGCAATTCGTCGTTATCCTCGACAAGCAGGACAAGACCGCCGCGACCGGACGGGGCAGGTCTATAAGGCAATCGCATGACAACGGATGCACCTGATTGCGTGTTGCGCAGGTTCAGGTCTCCGCCAGCCAGTTTGACGGTGTCATAAACCATGGGAAGGCCTAACCCCGAACCGTCGCTGCCTTTGGTCGTGAAAAACGGGTTAAGAGCCTTTTCCAAAGCTTCGGGTGAAAACCCGGGTCCGGTGTCGGATACGGTGATTTCGGCCCATATTCTTCCGATCGCATGGGCGCTGATGGTGATCTGACCGGAATTGCCGCATGCGTCACGCGCGTTCAGGACAAGATTGAGCATTGCATCCTGAACCATACCCGGGTCGAGCATCAGCGCCTCGTCCGGCAATGTATTGACCACCGACAGCCCCACTCCCCGCGGCAACGATGGCGACGCAAGAATGCGAAGGTCTTCCAGCAGCCCTCGCATGTCGGTCGCCTTGGGTTGAGGTGTCCGGTTTCCCGTCATATCCGCGATCCGGTTCAGCAATTGTCCGCCACGGCGCGCTGTTAGTTGAGTGGCCGAAACAAGTTCCTGCGCCTCTTCGGGCAGGTCCATCTTGTTCAGTCGCGCCTGCATTCCCAGAATGATCGTCAGCAGGTTTGAAAAATCATGTGCCATGCCGCTGGTCATCTGCGCCGCCATTGCGCGGCGGCTGGCCTGTTGCAAGGCGACCCTGGCTTGCGTTTCTTCGGTCACGTCGACCGACATTATGTACACGCCCCCTGCCCCGTCCGGGGTGAAAGAAACGCGGATCCGGCGCGAATCCTGATCCTCGGTAAACTCAAAAACCGAAGTTTCGCCGCCATAGGCACGTTCCAGATAGGGTTCGACCCGTTCAAATGCCGAAGGACCCAGCGCCTCGGAGATGTGCAGACCTGCAATCTCAGACGGTCGGCCCGGCATGACGGAACTCAGGCGGCGGTTTGAATAGTCGTAAATACCGTCCTGTCTCAGATGAGCGATATGGGCCGGCATCATCTCCGTCGTCAAACGGGTGCGGGCCTCAATCTCGGTCAGTTGGCGCTTTGCCTCTTCCAGAGCTGAGTTGGTTGCGGCCAGCTTTCGGTTCGCGGCTGACAATTCCTCGGCATGGCTCAGCAACTGTCCGGACAATTCCTCGGACCGTGCGCGCAACAGGTTCTCAGCCCGTTTTTTGCTGGTGATATCTGTATACACTGCGACCCAGCCGCCTTGTGGCAACGGTGCCCCCTCGATCGAGATAACCTGTCCGTTTGGTCGCGCCCGTTCCATGTAATGCGGTTCGAAATTCAGCGCCTGCTCGACGCGGGCCTTCACCATTTCGTCCACATTTCCGTCGTCGCCATATTCCCCACGGCTGGCCAGGAACTGAATGGTGTCGTGAAACAAGGCGCCGGGGCGGACCAGGGTGTCGGGCAGATCGAACATTTCCTGAAAGCGGCGATTGCTGACGACAAGCCGCAATTGGCTGTCGTAAATCGAAAGGGCCTGGCCGATCAGATTCAGACCGGCCATAGTCATTGCTTTCATATGCTGTTCGGTGGTGTCCAAGACAGTTCTCCCCACGGAACAGGCGTAACATCAGAACCCCCGCAGGTGTAGGGGGCAGAGATGCGACAAAAACAGGCCGGGCCTGCCTTGGGCTCATGGTCACGCTGCACTGCCCTAGTCTGGATAGCGCTCTTTCGATTTGGCACCCTCTGGGGTCAGAGAATAAAGGGAAAGCGTGTGGTCCGCATTGCGCATGCGGTGCCGTAGCATCTGACGCCCAAGCCGGCCCAGATCCGACGCGAATTCCGGATCGTTCGCGACATTCTCAAGCTCACCCTTGCCGGCATGGTCAAAAAGGATCGGAGGTAGATCGGCGGCGAACTCAACCAGCGTGAACCGGTCCTCCCGAAGAATGCTCAGATTCGAGTCGCTGTTGCCGGTTCCCAATTGCTGCTGCCACAGAGTTGGCTTTTCAGGTTCTGAAAAATCAAGCTCACTGAACGAATACCTGCGCCAGTCGTCGGGAACATCACCCTTCAGCAGCGGCACAAGCGAGCGTCCGTCCATCGAGTTCGGAACTGATTTGCCCACCCAGTCGAGAATGGTTGGGGTGACGTCCACAGATTCCGTCGGCACATCGACAACCGAACCCGCGCGGGCTGAATTCCCCGGCATCCTGATAATCAGGGGCGTATGATAGGCGGCATCAAACACCGTCATTTTGCCCCAGGTATGCCGGTCGCCCAGCATCTCGCCATGGTCGGCGGTGATCACCAGCAAAGTGTTCTCATATTGCCCGCTTTCCTTCAGGTACTGGATTACACGGCCGACGTGATGATCGACCTCGGTCGCAAGACCCAGATAGACGGAACGCAGTGTTTGAACGTTTTCCTGTGTCGGTTCAATTTCCCCCATGCCCTTTACAAAGCCGGTGGCCGTTTGGGATTGCATCGAAGGGGCAAAAAACGGGTGCAGCGCCGCTTCGGCCTGCTGGTCCGGGAACCCGGCAGGAAAAGGCAACTCGGCAGGATCGTACATGTCATTATACGGCGCAGGTGCAACAAGCGGCGGGTGCGGCCGGATATAGGTCAGATGGGCGAACCAGCTCTGTTTGTGGTACGCGGCGATACCATTCAGAAAAGCGTCCGTCAGAAAGGCCGTGTCACTGTCTTCGGCCCGGTACAACGCGGGGTCGTTCAGTTTCGGCGTGCTGCCAGTTGGTGATACGGGCTTGTAGACATCCCAGTAATCGTCGAATGAATAGCCCTTTTGCATCAGATGAGATTGCCAGGGAAAAGATTCCTCGAGCCGCATTTCGACCACCTCGTGAAACCCCTGCATCGGGTACTCATACGACTTGAGCGACGGGTCGTTGGAATCAAACACGCGCGGATCTGCTGACGTGTCGGTGTAGCCGAACAACATGGGCAGATATCCGGCCTTGCGCATCTCGGTCGCGACATTGGGAATGTCGTGGCGCAGTGGCGTTCCGTTGCGGACAGAGCGGTGGTTCATCGCGTACTGACCGGTCAGTATCGAAGCCCGGGACGGGCCACACGGGTTGGTCACCGAGAAGTGGCGCGTAAAGGTGACCGCATCGCTCATGAACGCGCGCAAATTGGGCAGATCCACATGGTTCGCCAATGCGCCGGTTAGGCAATCTGCACGCAGTTGGTCGATGATTATGAATAAGACGTTTCCTGCCTGTGACATGTCCGCAATCCTGTTTAGCCACGCTTCTGTCTGGCGCGGACTTTGTCTTGGTTCCGACGCTCGTGCAACACGTTGACAGATTTTTTCAGAGCGAAGCCCGTCAAAAACGAAGCCGAGAGAAAAAGGCCGCTTTTCAAGGGGCAGAGCGGACGCTATGGCTCAGACATGACGGATTTGATTTCGCTTTACGAGGCCCGCATTGCCGATGGCAGCCTGATCAGGGATGACGCGCAGGAGGCCGTTCTGCCACAGTTCGAGCGTATTCGCGCCACCCTAGCCGAACCTGTCAAACGCGGTTTCTTCCGAAAAGCCCCGCCCGCCCCCAAAGGCCTTTACCTGTGGGGTGGCGTCGGGCGCGGCAAGTCCATGCTGATGGACATGTTTGTGGATGCGCTGGAGGATATTCCTGCACGGCGCGTGCACTTCCATGCTTTTATGCAGGAAATTCACGCGGGTATGCACAAGGCTCGAAAGGAAGGGGTCGAGGACGCGCTGGCACCCGTTGCCGAGGCAGTGGTCAAATCAGTCCGATTGCTGGCCTTTGACGAAATGCAGATCACGGACATAACGGACGCGATGATCGTGGGCCGCCTGTTCGATCTTTTGCATGCAGGCGGGGTGGTCGTGATCACTACGTCGAACAGGCACCCGGATGAGCTGTACAAGAACGGGCTGAACCGACAGCTGTTTTTGCCATTCATCGCGCAAATCAAGGAACAGCTTGAAGTCTGGGAGCTGATCTCGCCCACCGACTATCGACAAAACCGACTGGCGGGTGAGCCTGTGTATTTTACGCCGATCGGGCCCGAGGCCCGGCAGAATATCCGGGCGGTTTGGAATGACCTGTCGGGAGGCGCAGCGGAGCCGCTGGTGTTGAAAGTGAACGGCCGGGCCGTTGAACTTCCGGCCTTTCGCAATGGCGTAGCGAGGGCCAGCTTCTATGATTTGTGCGGACGTATGCTGGGCCCGGCAGACTATCTGGCCATTGCGGAAGCGGTGAAAGTGCTGGTTCTGGAAGACGTTCCGCGCCTGTCCCGCAACAACTTCAACGAAGCCAAGCGGTTTGTCACTTTGATTGACGCCCTTTACGAGGCCCGGGTCCGGCTGATCTGCTCGGCGGCGGCCGAGCCCGAGATGTTGTATGTCGAAGGTGAAGGAACGTTTGAATTCGAGCGCACCGCTTCGCGCCTGCGGGAAATGCAGGATCAGGACTGGGGGAAATAGGAGGCTCTGCCCCCTCGCCCCAGCGCGCTCCGAGGTTTTCCAAACAGAAAAACAACTAGCCGTTTTCGCGCAGGATGTTGCCCGCCAGATAGAGCGAGCCACAGATCAGAACACGCGCTTGTGGATCTTTGTCCGTGATTGCTGTCAGGGCTGCCGCGACGTTTTCCGCTGTTGAAGCTGGCAGGCCGACCCTTGCGGCTGCAGCCGCAGTGTCGTCAGCGCTGAGCGTGTTGGCCTCGCCGGGAATGGATACGGCGGTTAGGCTTTCGGCCTGATCGGCAAGCGGCGCCAGATAACCAGTGACGTCCTTGGTGTTCAGCATGCCGCAGATCATGTGTGTCGGGCGTTTGGGCAGTTTCGCCAGAACGTCGGCCAACGCCACGCCAGCAGCAGCGTTGTGGCCCCCGTCGAGCCACAGTTCAGCGAGCGGAGCCTGTTCTGTCAGTGGCCCTGTTTTCAGGCGCTGCATGCGTGCTGGCCATTCGGCTTTGGTCGCGGCGGCCTCATAGGCGTCATCGCCCATTTGCAGATGGCGCAGAACCGCCAGCGCTGCGCCCGCGTTTTGAATTTGGTGCGCGCCCAGCAGATTGGGAAGCGGCAGATCGCGCAATCCTGTTTCGTCCTGATAGATCAGGCGTCCGTTTTCTTCGTTTACGTGCCAGTGTTGGCCATTAACAAGCAGTGGCGCACCCAGTCGCGCGGCGGTGTATTCAATGACCTCGAGCGCCTCGTCTTCTTGCGGGCCCACGATACAGGTCACTCCGGGCTTGATGATGCCGGCCTTTTCGGCTGCAATTTTGCCCAATGTGTCGCCAAGGAACTGTTCGTGGTCAATCGAAACCGGCGTGATGACTGTAACCGCAGGCTGTTCCACGACGTTGGTTGCATCCAGGCGGCCACCCAGCCCGACTTCAAGGAGCGTATAGTCAGCTTGCGTGCGGGCGAAAGCCAGCAGGGCCGCACAGGTGGTGATTTCGAAATAGGTGATATTCTCACCATTGTTTGCGGCGTAACACTCGTCCAGAACCGCCGTAAGGTCAGGCTCCGAGATCAGCTCTCCCGCCAGTCGGATTCGCTCGTGAAAGCGGGCCAGGTGGGGGGATGTGTATGCGTGAGCTGTCAGCCCGGCCCCTTCGATCCCTGCGCGGATCATGGCTTGCGTCGAACCTTTGCCGTTGGTTCCGGCAATATGGATGACCGGCGGCAATCGGTTTTGCGGGTGGTCCAGAGCTGCCAGCAAGCGCCACACACGATCCAGAGTCAGATCGATGATCTTGGGATGCAGCGCCATCATCCGATCAAGGATGACGTCGGATGTCGGGGTCGTCATTTCTCGCCTGCGCCCTCGGTCGAAGCTTCGACCGGTGCTTCTTCCGGCTCTGGTGCGGGAAGGTCACCTTTGACAGCTGGCGGCAGGCCCATCAGCATTCGGGTGATGGTGATCAGTTCATCGCGCATTTCGGTGCGTTTTGTCACACGGTCAAGCATCCCGTGATCCAGCAGATATTCAGCGCGTTGGAATCCTTCGGGCAGTTTCTCGCGGATGGTCTGTTCGATCACGCGCGGTCCGGCAAAGCAGATCAGCGCGTTCGGCTCCGAGATATGCACATCACCCAGCATCGCATAAGACGCGGTGACGCCGCCGGTGGTCGGGTGGGTCAGCACCACGATATAGGGCAGGTTCGCCTCTTTCAGCATTTCCACCGCGACCGTGGTACGGGGCATCTGCATGAGGCTCAGGATGCCTTCCTGCATTCGCGCGCCACCGGCAGCCGAAAACAGGATAAGCGGGCGTTTGAGTTTCACGGCCTCCTGCGCGGCTGCGATGATGGCGTTGCCGACATACATGCCCATCGATCCGCCCATGAACGAAAAATCCTGCGCCGCAGCTACAACTGGCGTGCGGCCGATTTCACCGCTCACGACAAGCATCGCCTCTTTCTCGCCGGTCTTCTTCTGGGCCGCTTTCATGCGGTCGGGATATTTCTTTTGATCCCGGAAATGCAGCGGATCGTCCTTCGGCGCGGGGACTTCGACCTCGGTGAAAATACCGCCATCAAACAGATGCTTAAACCGCTCTCGCGGCGTGATTGCCATGTGGTGATCACATTGCGTGCAGACATTCTGGTTGTCGGCCAGTTCGCGGTGAAACAGCATGGTTCCGCACTCATCGCATTTGTGCCACAGGTTTTCGGGCACTTCCCTGCGCGAGAAGATCGAGTTGATCCGGGGGCGGACGTAGTTTGTGATCCAGTTCATGTCGGAACCTTGCTGATGCGGTTTTGACGTCAAATAAGGCGCTACGTCAGGAAATGCAATCAGCGCCTCAGCGCAAGCCGTGCGGTTAGCCAGCAAACAACCATCATCACGAAATCCACATACAGCCAGTGTCGTATCACGTCTGTCTGGGACATGTCATAGGGCAGAAGGAACAAGGCAAGACCGCTGAGGTTGTCAGGGATCGAGAAAAACAGCAGCGCCACAACGTTGTTGAAAAAGTGCAGCGCAATAGCCGGACCAAGGGTACCCGACCGCGCGGTGAGATCGGCATTGATCAGGCCAAAAGCGCCGGCCCAGATTGCGATCAGAAGGGCGTTCTCTCCGGATGTGGCCGGCGCGTAGTGACCGGCCGCAAACAACAAGGCAGGCAGACCCATCCAAATCAGGCGTGACCGAAACCGCGCAGCCAGTGATTGCTGAATGTAGCCGCGAAACAGGATTTCCTCGGCGCTGGTTTGTATCAAAACCGCAGTCAGAGACAGCGGCAACAGCAGCAGCCACGTTTCGACAGCCAAATTGGGTTTGAACGGTGCACCCAGATTGTAAGGCGGCAGGATGAAGATCAACGCGGCCAGCAGCACCAATGCCAGAAGTACGCGCCAGAACTGGCGAACGCCCAGACGGCGGGGACCCAGGATGGCATGCAACGGGCGGTTTTGCATCGCCCCGGCGGCCAGTTTGACGCCCAACGTAATGAACCCGAAGCTCGACAACAGGATTAACAAAGCAGACGGTGTTGCCCCCGCCTGAAAGCCGGAAACCCACCGCGCGGTGCCGAGACTGAAAATCACGGAAGACAGGGTGAGGTTCAGGAAAACTGCAACACCACCAACAATCGCCAACCCGACCGTCAGCCGCCACAGTTCCGGTCTGTTACGTGCGTCGCGGACAAGCATCTCATGGGCTGCGTATGCCGTATGTGTCGTGATTTTAGGTTCCACTGGAACTGCCGGTATCGGTGAATATGTCCTCTGGGGTTTGCGCGGCGGCCACACGATCGGACACTGTCATCAGGTAGCCGGCAACGGTTTCAAGAAGTTGCACGGCGACATTAACGTCGCTCTCCACGACGGCGCGCAGCTCTCCGGCGCCGATCCTGAGAAAGGTACAATCCTGTGTTGCAACCAGATCGAATTGTCTGGCGTCTTTGGTGATAATCGAAAGGTCTCCGATCAATCGTCCCGGCTCGATGACCGAGATTACCCGCTTGAGACCCTTGCTGTCGTTCCATTCCAAATTGGCCTGACCGGAAATACACAGGTAGGCCGCGTCAGGTGCCTCGCCGCGGGCAAAGATGGTCTGCCCGGCTGCGGCCTCGTACCATTGTGCGGAAAACGCCAGCAAACGTTGGTTTCTGCCATCCAGCTTGGAGAACAACTCGGTCGAGGAGATGATCTTGAGCTTCCGGCTCAGGTCTGCCGTAGCGCCTTCTTCCGCTTCTGCTTGAGTTCTTGACACACCGTCAATACGGCCGTCCTTGATTTCGACGAACAGGTCATACGCTTCGGGATGAGCAAAATGATCTTCCATGAAGATCATGATTGAATCAGGCAGCAGCTCACGCAGTTTCAGGCGGGTGCGCAGTCGGCTTTCCGAATCGTGGCTGGCCAGCACCTTGTCCAGCACCAGAATGTCGGGGCGTTTGATGCCCGCCCGCGAAAACGCGGCACGCTCCTGAAAAACGGTCGGCAGGTTGTTTCCCCCCAGTCCGGACGGCAGATCGTAAATGATCGCGGCGGCGCGGCGGCGCAGCCCGGCTTCGTTCATAACTTCGGCAACTACATCTTCGATCTCGTCTTTTTTGGCCCCGGCCATGATCGAAATGCGTCCGTAAAGCGCATTCTCGATCACGGTCAGACGCGGAATGTAGAGATCCGGCGACACTGGCAGGAACATCCCCTGCATCGATTCCCGGATTCTTTCTGCCTGCGTCTTTCGAATCGTCAAAATTCTGTTCTTGTACTCGTCCGGAAAATTCGGACCAATCTGCTCGGCCGTAAGAAGGAAGGGCACGGTCATCAGCAGGGCTTTTTCTTTCTGACTGATCGCGGCATCACCCTTGGCTTTGCGACGGTCTTCGATGTCCAGCAGGCTGTGGAACATGTCGCGGGACAGGCCAAGGCGCAAAAACAGAGGGTGGTCCGTGCCATCCCGGCCAAATGCCTGAGTCAGCGTTTCCAGCACGGCACTGGAAATGCTCATGGCGTCATCGTCCAGGGCGTTCGCGCTGAGCATTGCCTGGAATCGATCATCTTCAGCAAGCGTTTCCGGAGAGATATCCTGCGACGGAGACGCGAACAGCAGGTTGCCGCCCAAAGGAACGGCGGGATTGAACTGATCCGGGTCGAATCTGAAGACATATCGGTCCAAGCCGCGCTCGCGCAGACGCTCGGCAACGATTCCGCGCAGATCAACAACGTCTTTTGCCAAAGCCGGATGCTGTTCCGGGTCGAACCGGGAGCGTAAAGTACGGCGGAACATGAACTCGTCGATCCCCATCGCCTCGACAAGCTGAAACCACCAGTCGCGAATGTCGTCAGCACTATCCAGCCCGGCCAGGCTGGGGTCGACCCATTCATCCGACAGGGAATCGGGGGGGTTTCCGGCCCGCACGGCCTCGATCTGACGACGCGAAGGGGCCTTTATCGCGTCCGACTGATGTTGCGGGCGGATCCGCAGGGGCATCAGCAGATTGTCCCCCAGTGTTCCATCGAACAGGTAGGGGCGTGAATAGGCATACCCAATTCGGGCGGCAATCACTGTTTGATGCAGCGAATTGAGATTGTGACCCGCCATAATCACGTCGCCTTGTACCGGCAGCAGCTCTCTTGTCAGCAGTTGAGCCAGCGCACCACGCTCGGCCGCTTGTGGCGACTGTATCGCCACCCGGGCACCCTTTGGGATTGTCAGGTCGATATCTTCAAGAATGGTCTTGCCGTCATCATCGCGGACCGTCACGTTCCGCAACTCGATGTCACCGGTCAGGTGCGGGATGGTTTCGGGTTCTCCGGAAAACAGTTCCTCGGGGATCATGTTGGCTGGGGCAAAACGCTCTATAACGATTTCCCAACGCAGCGACATGTCCTGCACCTGATTGTAGTAGGTCAGCAGATCCTTCCAAGGGCCACTCAGATCCTTGTAGGCCCCAAGTGCGGCGACCAGTGCGCCCACTGTCACCTCTCCCGTGATCGCAAGATAACCGCCGACAGAGTAGAACAGAAACGGCGTCATCTGCGTGATCAGGTTGTTGATAAACTTCATGAAAAATTTCTTGTTGTAGATCTTGAAGCGGATCTCGAACAAGATGCCGAGCCGATGGCTGAACTGCGCCAGCCGATAACGCCAGCCGCCATTGGTGCGCAGATCACTGATGCCCGCCGCACTCTCACCGATTTCCGAGCTTAGATGTCGAACCTGTTGAATTCTGTCCTTGTTCAGCAGGTTGATCTGGCGTTGCAGTTTCGGGATCAGCCAAGCCTGCAACGGGATGAGCGCGACACTGGCCAATCCGAACCAGACGCTTTGCATGAACAGAAATGTGACGATTGTCATCATCTGCCCGAATTGAAACACCGGTTGGGCAATCGCGTCGCCCATCAGCCCACCCATCGGTTCGGCCTCGGAGGTGATCATCGAAACCAATTCGCCCTGGCTGGTGGTGGCGAAATAGGATTTCGGGAACCGCATCGTTCGCTGGATCAGGGAAAAGCGAAGGCGGCGCAGCATACGCTCGGCCAGAACGCCTTTCATCGTGTTGATGCGCATCTTCATCAACCCGCTGGCAATCACCGTGGCCAGAAATGCAAAGCACAGGATCCAAAGGTATTGGATCTGCGTCACGGTATGGCCCCAGATCGTCACCGTGTCGGTGGGCGCCCCAATTGCATCGTTTATGATCTGTTTGGGTAACTCGAGCGAGGCATAGAGAAAGGGAAACGACAATACGGTCAGCAACAACAATACAAGCTGCTGTTTCTTCGAGTATTTCCAGATAAACGAAAACAGAGTGGGTTCCATGACCGCCCTTGTCCTGAGAAATTCGGATGTGCGCTGTTTGACGGATGTTCCACTGCGATCCGGTATCAGACGGTAAGCACTGCCCCGGTCTATTGCAAGAACGGGCGCGGCTTTGGCAGAAAGGTGCGGTTCTGTCCAGCCCGCCGCAGATCACATTTCCGGAAAATTAAGCGCTGAAATGCTGTAATTCGGGTTTAACCGCCACTTGGTCTTTGACTAAACAGGTACAACTTTGGACGATAGGATCATGGGCAGTTTTCTGGATCGCTATATGCATCGCAAGTCTCTGGGGCATTGGCGCCAAGCCGCAAAGGCTGCGACCGAAACGCCTGAGCCATTGCTGCGCAGGCAACGGGATGAGGCGCGCAAATTGCGGACACATCTTGACCTGTTGATCCAACAGGCCGACGGGCGGCTGGCCCGGCCACTGATTGGTTCGGTGCAGTTTCCCAAACCGCTTGGCACGGACTGGTCCTGGCGTCCGGATTTGTGGCGCGAGCCGCTGTCCAGGCACGGCGTCGCCTCGGCCCCGCGAAAAGCGCCGATGGACCGGCAGGTAACCCTGTTTCATGATTGCGAGCAGTCCGAAATCGGAATGCGCCAAATACGCAATCGCCGTGACAAGGACCTCGCCCCATTCAGCCTTGCGATCGAGGTGTTCGGGTTCACCGGTTCTTTCCTGTCCCTGTCGGTCGAGCTCCCACCGGACGCAGCGCAAGACCTGACGCGCCAACACCTGATGCGTGTCGACACGTTGGTCGAATGCGAGCGGAACGGAGACATATTCGCACGTCTCAACATTCAGCACGGCCCAAATACGGAACAAGTGTTGCGCAAACTTGACGAAAACCGAACCTCCAACGCAATGGACTTTGACCTTGCGCATCTGTCTTTGAACGAGAAACGTGTTGAAAAGATCTGGCTGGATCTGATCTTTGACGATCCTGGGATGAATCGGATCGTTTTGCGCGATTTGACGTTTTGCCGCCATTTCCGAGCTGACTTGTAAGGTGCTTGCCGCATGACCCTTCCCTCCCTCACATGCACACGGTTCGAAGACGGGCTTTGGCAAGGCCATCTGCAGGCCGAAACGGAACCCAAGATCGAAGTGCGCTATCTCGGTGAACCGCTGGAAAAGTTCAGCGTTTCACGCGCGGATGGCGGTTGGGATCTGAGTATTCAGTTGCCCATCTCTGCCCTTTCCGAAGGGGTGCACTGTTTTGTGATCGTCGACACCGCAACGACGAACAAACTGGGCGACATCACGGTGATCGCGGGCACTCCCGCTGCGGATAACCTGAGGGCTGAGGTGGAGCTTTTGCGCGCCGAACTGGACATGCTGAAACGCGCATTACGACGGATCTGCGGCAACGCGGAATAGGCCGGGCGTTCAGCCTGTCGTACCGGCTGGACCGTTAAACTGCTGTTTTCCTATCTTTTTTGACCGGCTTGATGCATTATCGGGACATCCGGAGCAACCTGGGTTTCTCAATGGACCGCAGTAGTATCATCAAGGTCATCGCCCTTATGGTGACCGCATTTGGGATCGGGATTGATTTTACCGGCGCTTTGATGCTGATCCCGGCCATCGAAAACAGCTTTGATGCCGACATTACAAGCACCCAGTGGGTGCTCAACATCTACGCCCTGTTTTTCGCCATGACCATGGTCGCCGGCGGGCGACTCGGCGACATGTACGGGCACCGAAAGATCATGATCATCGGTCTTTCGATCTTTCTGTTTTCTTCCATCCTATGCTTTGTCGCCCCCGGTCTGGACTACCTGATCGGAGCACGGGCCCTTCAAGGCATCGGAGCCGGATGTATCTGGCCCTGCACACTGGCCTTCGGCGCCACCAAAGTATCAAAGCCCGAGCATCGGGCCCTGGTTATGGGGCTGATCCTTGCAGGTGTAACCAGCGGCAATGTCTTCGGCCCAATGATCAGCGGCTTTGCCGTCGACCTTGGTGACTGGCGATTGTTCTTTCTGGCCAACGTCGTGTTTTCCTGCATTTCGATGGCGACAGCCCTGTTCTTGATGGAGCGTGAGACCAAACACAAACAAGGCGAACACATCGATTTTGCCGGAATGGGCATCCTGTCGTTCGCGGTCTTGCTGCTGCTGTACGCCCTGGATGTCGGTGCGGATTGGGGCTGGACTTCGGTTCCGCTGCTTCTTCTGTTTTTTGTCAGCGCAGTCCTGTTTCTTTTGTTCCCACGTGTCGAAAAACGCGTAAAGGAACCTTTGCTGCTGCCTCAGTTGATGCAGAACCGAGAATTTCTGATCACGCTGGGCCTGAACATGTTCAATGTGTCTGCGGCCTTTGTGGGTTTGCTGTATTTCCCGCAATACATGCAGAAAGTACTGGGCTGGACCGTTTTTCAATCGGCGCTTGGGCTGGCACCGCTGACTGTTCTATTGGCGGTCGGATCCATTGTTTCAGGAACGCTTTACAACGATTTCGGTCCAAAAAGGCTGATGTTCTGGGGCTACCTGATCGCGACAATTGGCGCAGTAACTGTTGTCGTCTTGCCGCAGGGCCTTGGCTATTTCCAAATTCTGCCAGGCATGGCGTTCATCGGATTGGGGGCGACGCTGACTGTCGGGCCGTCGGGAACGGCGGCAGTCTGCGCTGTAAAGCCCGAACGGGCGGGTCTTGTTGGCGGGCTGAGCTTCATGACCCACCTGGTCTACGGGGCCATTGCCGTCGCCTGCGCCACGGCAATCATGTATGTCACAAGCCTTGCCAGCCTGCGCGACAAACTGACAGCGGCCGGTGTCACACTGTCTGATGCTGAACTTCAGGCAATCAATGGCGGAACGCTGACCACCAAATCCGCGCAGGCAGTCATGCAGAAGCTCGGCGAAAGTGAAGTTGCGACGGTCAAAACCGCGATAGCCGGAGCATTCGATACCGGCATGAACATGGCATTTGTCTTTGCAGCGATTTCCGTGTCCGTCGGGATCGTACTTGCGCTGATGCTGGATGAAAGCAAGCTGCACAAAATAGAAAGCTGATCGCAGCCGATGAAAGATCTGTTCCGGTAACGAGGGCCGCCGAAACCGGCGGCCCAATTTATTTGTTACTGCGAAGGCCCGTTGGGGTTGAAGGCCGACAGGCCTTTCAGAATATCGATAGCATAGGCCAACTGATAGTCCTTTTCCCGCAACTCGGCAGTCGCTTCGGCACGGGCCCGGTCTTCTTCGATCTGGCGAACTTCATCCTCGCTCAGGCTGTCGTTGTTCAGGCTGCCACGCAGGTCGGCCTCGGACCGGGTGCGTGCATTGCCCTCTTCCTCTTCGGGTTCTGGGGCTGGGCGCGGTTGCTCGACGATGATGTCGGGGCTGACGCCAAGCGCCTGAATCGAGCGGCCCGAAGGCGTATAATAGCGTGATGTGGTCAAACGCATTGCACCGTCGCCGCGCAATGGCATGACTGTCTGGACCGAGCCTTTGCCAAAGCTCTTGGTGCCAACAACAATCGCACGGCGATGATCCTGAAGCGCCCCTGCCACAATTTCCGAGGCCGAGGCTGACCCGCCGTTGATCAGAACCACAATCGGTTTGCCTTCGGTCAGATCGCCTGCCGTTGCATTGAACCTTTCCCCTTCGCCCGGATCGCGGCCGCGGGTCGAAACGATTTCCCCTTCATTCAAAAAGGCGTCCGACACCTTGATCGCCTGTGTCAGCAAGCCGCCCGGATTGTTCCGCAAATCCAGCACTACGCCATTGACCTTATCGATCCCGCCGGCTTCTTCGATCTGCTCCTTCAATCCGGCTTCCAGATTGGGGTAGGTCTGATCATTGAATGTGGTCACACGCAGAACGACACTGGTGCCTTCGGTCCGTGCACGTACGGCGGTCAACTTGATGGTGTCGCGGATAATGGTGACGTCAAACGGTTCCTGCTCGCCTTCGCGCACCACCGTGATCACGATTTCCGAGCCGACCGGCCCGCGCATCAGATCCACCGCCTTGTCCAGCGTCAGGCCCAGAATGCTTTCACCATCAACGTGGGTGATGAAGTCGCCGGCTTCGATCCCCGCCTCGTCCGCGGGGGTATCATCGATGGGTGAGACGACTTTGACGAAGCCTTCTTCTTGTGTGACCTCAATCCCCAGCCCGCCGAATTCACCGCGTGTCTGCACGCGCATCTGTTCGGCGTCGTCAGGCGACAGGTAGCTGGAATGCGGATCCAGTGAGGTCAGCATTCCGTCAATGGCTGCCTCGATCAGCTCCTCCGGCTCGACTTCTTCGACATATTGGGCGCGGATACGTTCGAAAATGTCCCCGAACAGATCCAATTGCTCATACACGCTGGCCTTGCTTTCGGCCTCTTGCGCCAGCAAAGGTCCGGCAATCTGAGTGGTTGCGATAATGCCTGCCACAGTTCCGGCCAGACCGGCCATCACAAATCTCTTCATGTTTGTTTATCCATCCTTTTGGGTCCGAAACCACGATTCCGGGTCCACCGGGCTATTATCCTGTCTTACCTCTATATAGAGCGTTTCTGACCGGTCAGTTCCAGTGCCATCACTTGTAGTTGACAAAATAGCGCCGATTTCCGGCGTTTCACCAGGCATTAACCCAACCGGCGTTCCTTCGGTGATCACTTCTCCGGGTGTACCGAAGACCTCTTGCAACCCGGAAAAGACAAAAAGCAATCCGGGCTGGGGTTCCAGGATCATCAGGTTGCCAAGGTCCAGCAGCGGCCCGCGATACCGGATCGTCGCTGCGGTGGGTGTCGTGACCAGCGCGCGCGGGCGGGTGCCCAGCACGATACCGGGTCGTTTCACCCCGGCGGCGTCCGTTTCCCCTGAACTGTGCAGCAGAACACCCTGAACGGGCAAAGCAAGGTTTCCTTTTCTGTTCGAAATATCGGCGTCGGTTTCGGCAATACCGCCTTCTGATATTTCGGCCAGACCGCTGGCAAACCCATCCAGTGTTTCCGTCGAGGAGATCAGGATCGCCGTGCTGATAGGGTCTTCCACAAACCGGCGCGGCAGGTCCGTTCGATCGGCAATGGCCTCGCTAAGCTTGGTGCGCGCATTCTGTACTCCGGTCAGACCCTTGGTCAGGGTTTCGGCGGCGTTTTGCTGCAGCTGGCGTAGTGTCCGGACCTCGTGCAAGTCCTGAGCAAGCGCCTGTGCACGTGCATTCAGGCCGGGTGTGACTTCGGCCAGCATCATGCCGGTACGGGCGGCCCCCAAAGGACCGGACGGATGCAGGATCAGAACGGGCGGCGTCGTCGTTTCGATGGTTTGCAACACGCCTAGCAACTGCGCGATTTCTTTTTCCCGCGCGCGCAGTTCTTCTGTCAGCTGCACCTCTCGGGTGGCGGCCTTTCGCAAGCCGTCGCGCATGGCGCTTAGCCCGGCTTCATAAGCCTGCACCGTTTCGGTCAGGGCGCGCACCCGATCCCGGGCGCTGTCGGCTTCGGCCAGCGCAATCGAGGCCTCTTCCAGCATTTGCGCTGCCTCCAGCGCAGCTGCCGACGGGTCCGTCTGGGCGCAAACAGGCGAGGCCAGCAAGACCGAAAGAAGCGCGGCCCGCACTGTCATGACAGAAGGCTCTGGCCGGTCATTTCCGCAGGTTGATCCAGCCCCATCAGCGCTAAAAGCGTTGGCGCCAGGTCCGACAACCGGCCATCGCGCATTTTGGCACCTGCGGGTCCACCGACCAGCGCTACAGGCACCCGGTTCAATGTATGAGCGGTATGCGGTCCACCGGTTTCAGGGTCGACCATGACTTCGCAATTCCCGTGATCGGCTGTCACGATCATGGCTCCGCCTGCTTTGTCCAGCGCGGCAACCACCTGCGCCAGACCTTGATCAACGGCTTCGCAGGCCTTGATCGCGGCGTTCAGATCGCCTGTGTGCCCGACCATATCCGGGTTGGCGTAATTGGTGACGATCAGATCGTACCCGGCTTCGATGGCCTCGACGAATTTGGCCGTGACCTCGGCTGACGACATCTCGGGCTGAAGATCATAGGTTGCCACCTTGGGCGATTTCGGCATGAAACGGTCTTCGCCAACCTCGGGCGTTTCCTTGCCGCCGTTCAGAAAGAACGTCACATGAGGATATTTTTCGGTTTCCGCCAAGCGGAACTGCCGCAACCCCTGTTTGGCAACCCATTCCCCAAGCGTGTTGACGATGGCGCGTTTCGGGAAAACGGTGGTCATGTAGGCGTTGTGCCCGTCGGAGTATTCAACCATTCCCAGCAAAGCTGACAGGGCCGGGCGCGGTCCGGTGTCGAAATCGTCGAATCCCGGCTCGCCAATGGCGCGCAGTATTTCCCGCGCACGGTCGGCGCGGAAATTCAGACAGAAAATACCATCGCCATCGTGGACACCTGTGTAGCCGCTCAGAACCGTGGGTGTGATGAATTCATCCGTTTCGGATTGGTTATACGCATGGTCCACAGCACCATGTGCGGTGGCGGCGGTACGCCCCTGCCCCTTGATGATCGCCTCATAGGCTTCTGCAACGCGTTCCCAGCGATTGTCGCGGTCCATGGCATAATACCGCCCGCTGACAGTCACGATCCGCGCGCCATCTGGCAGGCGCTCCTGCAGTTCGGCCAAGTACCCAAATGCGGATTTTGGTGCAACGTCCCGTCCATCTGTGATGACGTGCAGGGCGACAGGTACACCTGCGTCTGTCACGGCCTTGGCCGCAGCAACGATGTGATCAAGATGGCCATGTACCCCGCCATCCGAAGCGATACCCATCAAGTGCGCCGTCCCGCCCGAGGCCTTTACCTTACTGATGAAGGCCTGAAGGGCATTGTTTTCAAAGAAACTGCCATCCTCGATCGACAGATCAATCTGTCCCAGATCCATGGCAACCACTCGCCCGGCCCCAATGTTCGTGTGCCCGACCTCAGAATTTCCCATCTGCCCGCTGGGCAGACCCACATCCGGCCCATGTGTAATCAACGTCGCATGGGGACCGCGTTCCATGATCGCGTCAAAAGTCGGCGTTTTCGCCAGATAAGGTGCGTTGGCCTGCGTGTCTTCAGACAATCCCCAGCCATCTAGGATGCACAGGACAACGGGTTTGGGGGCGGCCATGAAGTTTCTCCGGAAAACTGCTTTGACAGTCTTCTACCCGCTGCCCATCCGGGCGTGAACCGTCTTTGCGGTGTGTGAAGCAGAATTAATCGGTCCCTTCGTCACTTTGGCGCGAAACCCGCGTATTCAGTCCATCAGATAATCCTTGTAAGGATGTGCCTTGCGGTTGCGGTATTTGACCGTCAGTTCCAGCGGAGTGTCGTTTTCGTCGTAAATACCGATCATGATCCCTGTGCCCCCGCTTCGGCTGCGCATTCCGATCAACTGCTCTTCAGACCGGGTTGTGCGCTGTGACGGGCGACGCGCCCAGGCAAACAGGTGATCATACATCTGGGCGATGACGTCCGTATGATCCGCACTGTCACCCAGATCGACCAGTTCGTCGGGATCGTTTTCAAGATCGAACAGGATCGGTCTGTGCCCGCCTTCGCAATGGACAAGTTTCCATTTTTCGTTGGCGACCATGAACATCACGGCATCGCGTACAGACGCATTCAGCTTTTGCGCTATGGGAGAAGCGGAGTAGTCGTATTCACAGACTGCGACACTGCGGGGCGTTTTGTCGGCTTGCCCGCGAAGGATGGGCAGCAGGGAATGCCCTTCCAGGATATGCCCGGCCTTTTCGCCGCCCGCCACCTCAAGAAAGGTTGGTGCCAGATCAATCGCCTCGACCAGCGCGTCGCATGTGGTGCCTCGCGTGGCGTCCGCCTGAGAGGAAGGGTCGTAGATGATCAGGGGCATCTTTGTCGAGGCGTCATGGAAGAAGGTCTTTTCCCCCATCCAGTGATCGCCCAGAAAATCCCCATGGTCCGAGGTCAGCACGATCATCGTGTCGTCCATCCGCCCGGTTTCATCCATCCAGTCGAACAACCGCCCCATCTGGTCATCCGCCTGTTTGATCAGCCCCATATAGGCCGGGATCACGGCATCGCGGACCTCCTGACGCGAGAAGGCCTGCCCAACTTTCGTGTCCATAAAGGCCCGGAGCACTGGATGCGCATTTTCGCGCTCGGCCTCGGACCGGACCACAGGCAGCACATGTTCGGGTCCATACATCGAGGCATAAGGCTCCGGCACTACGTAAGGCCAGTGCGGCTTGATGTAGCTGAGGTGACAGCACCACGGCCCGTCATGACTTTCCATGAACTCAATGCCGCGCGTTGTCAGATAGGGCGTTTCACTGTCTTCTTCCGCGATATTTGCCGGCTCGGATGAGTTTTTGAGGAACCAGCCTGACAATACGTTGCCGTCAGCATCCAGGCCGGAATTGGCAAAGTCATGCCAGGGGTTGTCGCTGTCGTATCCTTTGTCCCGGAGATATTGATTGTATTTCTTTGCCCCGTCCGGATCATAGAACCCGTCCGGTCCTTCAGCGCGCAACCCGTCATCGCGTTCGAAGACGTCAAATCCGCATTCCGCGACGCGAGCGCCAATGACGCTGTCGGGTTCCAGTCCCAGGCGCGCCATCCCTTCGGCATCGGCAGCCATATGTGTCTTGCCGACCAGCCAGCACCCCATCCCCGCTTTGCGCAGGTGATCGCCCAATGTGATTTCACCAACTTTCAGGGGAATGTTGTTCCATGAGGCGCCGTGGGAATGCACATAGCGCCCGGTATAGGTCGACATGCGCGAACTTCCACAGATCGGGGACTGAATATAGGCGCGATTAAACCGGACACCGCGTGCGGCCAGTTTGTCGATATTTGGGGTATGCAGGTGTGGATGTCCGTAACAGCTGAGGTAGTCCCAGCGCAGCTGGTCGAACATGATGAACAGGATATTTTTGGCTTCGGCCAATGCAATGCCCCCCTTTGATCCGGGACCTGCTTAGCTATATCCTGCCCAAGAGCGAAGTCCAAACTTCAATCAGGCTTGCCGTTCCATCTGTTCGAGCATTTTTTTGGCGCGTTTGCACTGCAACTGGTCCCGCAGCGGGCTGTTGGGGTCGACGTCTTTTTTGCACACAACGCATTTGTCCGCGCCCGAGATTGCATTCAGGCCGCCGCAGCTGCCTTTGATCGTCTTGCCCATCAGCATGACGCCCAGCGACATCCCGACCATGATGATCAGCAGTAATACGAAGGCCAGAATAAATGTGCTCATCTCAGGTCCTGCCTGTCAGTTGGTGCCCAAAGCGTCTTTGAACGCGGTACTGTGAACAGTAATAAAGGCATCTTCGCCGCCTGTCACATCCCGAGAGATGAAGAACACGGCAAGTTTATGCTTTTCGGCCAGTTCCAGCCCCTTCTCCTGCCCCAGCGCCAGCATTGCCGTCGCCCACGCATCCGCCATCATCGCATTTTCGGCCAATACAGTGACCGAGGTGGTGCGATGTGTGATTGGTCGCCCGGTCGTGGGATCGATGATATGGGAATATCGCACACCGTCCTGTTCGAAGAAGTTCTTGTAATCGCCCGAGGTCGCCATGCCCAGATCGTTCAGTGACACGATCAGTTGCAGGTTTTGCCCGCCTGCTTCGGGTTTTTCGACCCCGATGCGCCAGACCTCACCCTTGTCATTTTCGCCTTTGGTTACAAGATCGCCACCGATCTCGACCATGTAGTTCTCGATCCCCGCTTCGCTTAGGGTTTCGGCCACCGCGTCGATCCCATAGCCTTTGGCGATAGCCGACAGGTTGATGCCCACTGCCGGATCGGATTTGGCAAGCGTTCCGGCGTCACGGTCTAAGGTCAGCAGCCGGGATTGCCCGACACCTTTCAGAGCGGTTTGAATTTCGGCATCCGACGGCACCGGATCCTCGGGCTTGCGCGGGCCAAACCCCCACAATTCGATCAGCGGGCCCAGAGTCACGTCAAAGATTCCGCCGGATTTTTCATGCAGCTCGTTAGCGGCGGACAGAACCAAAGCGAACTCGTCCGAGACCGGAATGGGCGAAGTGTCGGTCGAAGCTGAAAATGTCGAAACCTCTGAGTTGGGATCCCAGTTTGACATCTTGGAGTTCACTGCGGCCAGTGTTTCCTGCACGGCTGCGGCCAGGGCTTCCTCATCCACATCTTCGCCAATGGCGGTGACGTTGAATGTTGTTCCCATGGTTTCGCCCGACAGACGGACCACTTCGGGTTCCTTGTCAAACAAACAGCCGGAAACAAACAGAACTAAAGCCAGAACAGGCAGATGGCGCATCGGGGAACTCCCTGGAAAACCTAGCCGGGCATATGCCAGCGCCCCATTACAGAGTCAAATCGACATCACAGTTTCAGCGGCAGAAAACCCAGCACCAGCAATCCGACCCCGGCAGGTACACCAAACAGCCAGGCCCGTTTTTGCCATCCCGCCTGCTGCTGTTTCCACGCCATTCGGAAATTGTGACCACACACCACGACGGCGAAAAAGATCAGCGCAGCCAGCGGCGGTGTCAGATAAAGGTCTGTCAACGGGTCGGGATTCCTTGTTTGTCAGCAATTTTCCGAGATCAGGGCATTTGCACCCTATACAGGTCGGTTCGCTGCGGTAAGGTGAAAAGACAGCCATCTCGGATAAAAGAGGAGATTGCCCATGGCCCCAAGCTCTTATCAGCCCCCCACACGCGGCGACAAATCTGGTTCTGCGACCTATAGCCAGTCAGCGGATTCGAACCTGTCGCATACGCAAACGACCGTGGCCAAGCTGCTTGAGGGTAAAGGTGATGCGGTGTTTGCGGTGCGTCCCGCCGATACGATTCATTCGGTAGTGGAACTGCTGAAGGAAAAAAGAATCGGCGCGGTGGTCGTGACCGATCAGAACGGAACCCTGCAAGGCATTCTGTCAGAACGCGATATCGTACGGCGCATGGCGGATACCCCCGGTCAGACTCTGCCGCAGTCGGTCGAAGATCTAATGACCAAGAACGTCAAGACCTGTTCGCCCGAAGACCTGCTGAACGATGTTCTGAAGACAATGACCGATGGACGTTTCCGCCACATGCCGGTTCTGAGTGATGGCCACCTGCGCGGTGTCATCACGATTGGCGACGTTGTTCACTTCCGTCTCAAGGAACTGGAATACGAAGCGCTGCGCATGAAGCAGATGATCGTCGGTTGACCAAGTGACTTTCCGGGTTGCGGGCCGCATTTTCACTGGCCCGCGTCCCGAGTTGCGCAGATCAGGTCGAAACAAAGCGAACGCCGCCTCTGTAAATTTCAGCTGCTGTCAGGCGGTTCGTTGCAAATGCCCCGGTATCGACCGAGACAACGCCATTGTTGACCCTTGGGCGGTCTATGATTGTGTGTCCGTGCACAACCCATTGGCCGTCTGCCCTGCGTCGTCTTGGAAACATCGGGTGCCCCCACAAACAGACCTGTCGCTGCTGGCTATCAACCGGCTGATCGGGATCCAGCGCGGCATGGACGACAGTTACGTTTCCGCTTGACCAGATTAGTGGTCTGTCCCGTAGCCATGACAGCAGGCCCGCGCCCATGACCTGCTTCAACTTGCCAGCAACCGCTTCGGCAATTTCATTTGTTGGGTGAAGGTCAAATTCGGTAATCCCGAATGAAGCCAGTGTCTGAAATCCGCCATTCCGGAACCAATGATGTGCATAGCGTCCGGGCTCGTCCAGAAATCGCAGCAGCATGTCTTCATGATTGCCCATAAGGCATACGACCGGCCTGTTTGCTGCCGTGTCGAAGTGCTGCAGATGTCGCAGGACCTGTGCGCTGTAGTCACCCCGGTCGATGTAGTCCCCGACAAAGATCAAAGGGCAGTCGTCCTCAACCCTCATCAGCAGGGCCTGAAGCAGGTCCAGCCGACCATGAATGTCGCCAATTACGACAAACCGATCATCAGGAGCGATTCCGGGAACGGATGTTTCCCGATCGGGCCGTGCCCGGCCAATAAACCCTTTGATCCAGCTCGTAACCATGTTCTACGTTCCCTAACCCGACCCGTTGGCAACGACAATCCCGGGCCGCCCACTCAGTACTTGACCGTCGGTGCCGGGCATTTGATATGACAAGCTAAAGTTAGATCTGGGCCTGGCAGGTTCAAAGACGATCTTATCGCAGGCGGCCATGTGGTTTGAAAGGTATTTGGGGATTTCATGAAACGAGTTTTGGTAACGGGAACTGCCGGGTTTATCGGATTTCATCTGTCAAAACTCCTCTTGGCCGAAGGGTTCCGGGTGCATGGCTATGACGGCATGACCGACTACTACGACGTGGCGCTTAAACAGCGTCGCCATCAGATGTTGCTGCAAACGCCGGGCTTTTCGGTCACCGAAGACATGCTGGAAAACCACGAGCGCCTGATGCAGGTCGCAGACGACTTCAAACCCGAGGTCATCATCCACCTGGCTGGCCAGGCCGGCGTGCGCTACAGCCTTGAAGCGCCACGCAGCTATGTTGAATCCAACATCGTCGGGACATTCAATGTGATGGAGGTTGCCCGGATCCATCAGGTAGAGCACCTTCTAATGGCTTCGACGTCTTCAGTCTACGGAGCGAATGAAGACATGCCGTTCCGGGAAACCGACAAGGCCGACGGGCAACTGACCATCTATTCCGCGACCAAGAAGGCCAATGAATCGATGGGTCATTCCTATGCCCATCTGTGGGGCCTGCCGACCACGATGTTCCGGTTCTTTACAGTTTACGGCACGTGGGGCCGCCCTGATCTGGCTTACTTCAAGTTCACCGATGCCATTCTGAACGACCGTCCCATCGACATTTACAACAACGGCGACATGTATCGCGACTTCACCTATGTCGAGGATCTGGTACGGGGCATTCGCCTGCTGATAGATGCCGCCCCTGTGCGGCCTGACAGCAAAGATGAGATCGCCGAGGGAGACAGCCTGTCACCGGTTGCGCCCTTCCGTGTCGTCAACATCGGCAACTCGGACAAAGTCCGTCTGATGGATTTCATCGAAGCTATCGAGGACGCGTTGGGTAAGAAAGCGATCCGGAACTACATGCCGATGCAAATGGGAGATGTTCCGGCGACCTGGGCCGACACCAGTTTGTTGCAAAACCTGACCGGTTACAAACCCCAGACCGATATTCGTACCGGTCTGGCCAAATTCGTTGAATGGTATCGGCAGTACTATAAAATTCCCGCCGACTGAAAATGCGGGACAAAAAAACCGGCGCTAATTGCGCCGGTTTCTTCTTAACCGCCGAAGTCGTCCAGCATGATGTCTTCGCGGTCAACTCCGAGATCCAGCAGCATGTTGATGACGGACTGGTTCATGATTGGCGGACCGCACATGTAGAACTCGCAGTCTTCCGGTGCCGGGTGGTTCTTGAGGTATTCCTCGAACAGGACGTTGTGGATGAAGCCGGTGTAGCCTTTCCAATCGTCCTCGGGCTGCGCATCCGAAAGGGCCACATGCCATTCGAAATTGTCGAACTCCTCGGCCAATTGGTCGAAATCCTCGACAAAGAACATCTCTTTCTTGGAACGGGCACCGTACCAGAAGGTGATCTTGCGGTTGCGATTCTCAAGGCGCTTGAGCTGATCGAAGATATGGCTGCGCATCGGCGCCATACCGGCGCCACCGCCGATGAAGACCATCTCTTTCTCGGTCTCGCGGGCGAAGAATTCACCAAACGGACCCGAGATTGTAACCTTGTCACCCGGCTTCAGGTTGAAGATGTAAGACGACATCTGACCCGGTGGGATACCGTCGGACCCCGGAGGCGGCGAGGCGACCCGGACGTTCAGCATGATCATGCCTTTTTCGTCCGGATAGTTGGCCATCGAATAGGCGCGCTCGATCGGTTCGTTCACGACGGATTTGTACTGCCACAGATTGAACTTGTCCCAATCTTCGCGGTACTCGTCCTGCACGTCGAAATCGGTATAGGCCAGTTGGTGCGCGGGGGCCTCGATCTGGATGTAGCCGCCAGCGCGGAAATTGACGTCCTCGCCTTCCGGCAGATCCAGAGTTAGCGCTTTGATAAAGGTGGCGACGTTGTCGTTCGAACGAACGGTGCATTCCCACTTCTTGACGCCAAAGACCTCTTCGGGAACTTCGATGTCCATGTCCTGCTTGACCGCGACCTGACAGGACAGGCGGTCACCGCAGGATGCCTCTCGCTTGGTGATATGGCTTTCTTCGGTGGGCAGGATCGAACCACCACCCGAATGCACCCGCACACGACATTGCGCGCAGGTTCCCCCACCACCGCAGGCGGAAGGAACGAACAATTTCTCGGCCGCAAGCGTCTGCAGCAGTTTGCCGCCCGCCGGAACCGAGATGGTTTTCTCGCCATTGATGGTGATGTTGACGTTGCCGGTAGACACCAACCGCGAGCGTGCCGCCATAATGATGGCGACAAGCGCCAGAACGATCATCGTGAAAAGGATTACGCCTAGGCTAAAAGTTTCCATTGCGCCCTCCTTACAGTTTCACGCCAGAGAAGGACATGAAGGCCATCGCCATCAGTCCCGCGGTGATGAAGGTAATGCCCAACCCCTGCAGACCGTCCGGAATATCCGAATATTTCAGCTTTTCACGAACGCCTGCCATCGCTGTGATCGCTAGCGCCCAACCAAAGCCGGAAGACAGACCATAGGTGGCGGCCTCAGCGAAGTTATAGTCACGCTCGACCATGAACAACGAGCCACCGAGGATGGCGCAGTTCACTGTAATCAACGGCAGGAAGATCCCCAGCGCGTTGTAAAGCGGTGGGAAGTACTTATCCAGGATCATCTCGAGGATCTGAACCATCGCCGCAATCACGCCGATGTACGAGATCAGCCCAAGGAAGGTCAGGTCCACATCCGGGAACCCGGCCCAGGCCAAGGCGCCCGGCTTCAACAGATAGCTGAGCAACAGATTGTTTGTCGGCACGGTGATCGCCTGAACGACCATCACCGAAATACCCAGACCCAGCGCGGTCGAAATCTTCTTGGAAACGGCGATGAAAGTACACATGCCGAGAAAGAAACTGAGCGCGAGGTTTTCAACAAAGATGGCCTTTACGGCCAGAGAGATAAGCCCTTCCATCAGTGCGCCTCTACCTGCTGGATTTTGTATTCACGTTCTTCGACCTGGTTCGGCTTCCACGTGCGGAAGGCCCAGATGATCAGACCGATGATAAAGAACGCGGACGGCGGCAGCAGCAGCATGCCGTTGGGCACATACCAGCCGCCATTGTTAACTGTCTCCAGAATGGTGACGCCAAACAGCGACCCATTCCCGAACAGTTCGCGGATGAAACCAACCAGCAGCAGGATCAGACCATAGCCCATTCCGTTGCCCATGCCGTCGATGAAGGACGCGACAGGCGGGTTTTTCATAGCGAACGCCTCGGCGCGGCCCATCACGATACAGTTGGTGATGATCAGACCGACGAAGACCGAAAGCGTTTTCGAAATCTCGAAGGCATAGGCCTTGAGAACCTGATCCACCAGGATCACCAGCGAGGCGATGATCACCATCTGAACAATGATCCGGATCGAACCCGGGATCTGGTTACGCAGGCACGAGATAAAGAAGGACGAGAACGAGGTCACGAACGTCACCGCCAGCGCCATCACGAAGGATACCTGCAGCGAAGAGGTCACCGCCAGCGCCGAACAGATGCCAAGCACCTGCAGGGTAATCGGGTTGTTGTCGACAAGCGGGTCGACCAGCATCTCTTTCTTGGTCTGAGACATCAGAACTCTCCTGCTTGCAGTTTGGCCAGGAACGGAGCGTAGCCCGCATCGCCCATCCAGAATTTCACCAGGTTATCGACGCCAACAGAGGTCAGCGTGGCACCGGCCAGCGCGTCGACATAAAAGTCCGGCCCGGCGGCAGGCTGAGATTTGGCGACTGTGATTTGCAGATCGCCCGCGTCATCACGAAGTTTCTTGCCATTCCACAGCGCTTTCCAACGCGGGTTGTCCACTTCGGCGCCAAGGCCCGGAGTTTCACCGTGCTGATAGAACTGCAGGCCGAAAATATCGTTGCCGTTGTTTTCCAGCGCGATAAAGCCATAGAGCGTGGACCACAGGCCATAGCCGTGCAGCGGCAGGATGACCTTATCCAGTTCACCAGCATCATCCCGCAGCAGGTAGATCACTCTGAACTTGGACTTCCGCCCAATTCCAGCAGGATCGTCATCCAAAGCAATACTCAATTCGGGATCGCTGGCGGCGGCAATGTCATCAAATGTGGTTGGGTCAAACTGGTCATCGACGAATTCGCCGGTGGCCAGTTCCAGAACGTGCGGCTCAAACGCAGCGAAGGCCTCGGTCACGTTGATGCCGGGTTCGTAAACACCTGCCACCTGAAGAACGTTGACCTGCTTGTCCTTCAATTTGTTCGCTTCCTGTGCCGGACGCAGACTGACGGCTGCAGCGGAAACGACCATCGAAGCTACCAGACAAACGGCGACCGCAACAAAGATCGTCTTGCCAACCGAGTCCGGCGAGGCCGCCAGGAACCGGGCAATTGCCCCCTTGGGTTCTTGGGGTTGCGTATCAGACATGGCGACGCGCCCTCCGTTTGATGTTGGCCTGAACGACGAAGTGATCGATCAGCGGTGCAAAGACGTTACCGAACAGGATGGCCAGCATCATGCCTTCGGGGAAAGCGGGGTTCACTACGCGGATCAATACAACCATGACACCGATCAGCGCACCGTAGATATAGCGGCCCAGATTGGTGTGGCTTGCCGAAACGGGTTCGGTCACCATGAACGCCAGGCCAAAGGCGTATCCGCCCAGCACAACGTGCCAGTACCATGGCATCGCGAACATCGGGTTGGTGTCAGAACCGATCAGGTTCAACAGCCATGTAAACGCGATCGTCCCGGCCAAACAGCCCACGATCAGGCGATAATTGGCTATTTTGGTCATCAGCAGGAAGGCAAGGCCGATGATACAGGCCAACGTCGATGTCTCGCCGAAGCTGCCCTGGATGGTTCCGAAGAACGCGCTGGACCAGGTGATGCCCTCAGCCGCAAGGGCCTGAACGCCCTCAGCCGCTGTTACCCCCAACGCTGTTGCGCCCGAAAAGCCGTCGACCGGAGTCCACACCGCATCGCCCGACATCTGCGCCGGATAGGCGAAGTACAGGAAAGCACGGCCCACAAGCGCAGGGTTGAGGAAGTTCTTGCCAGTGCCGCCAAACACCTCTTTGCCGATAACGACACCGAAGATGATGCCCAAAGCCACCTGCCACAGGGGCGTAGTTGCCGGCATGATCAACGTGTAAAGCATTGAAGTGACAAGAAAACCTTCGTTCACCTCGTGGCCGCGCACTGTGGCAAAGATGACCTCGAAGATACCGCCTGCGACAAGTGTGACGATGTAGATCGGCAGGAAGTAAAGCAATCCGTGCATCACGTTGGCAAACAGGCTGGACGGGTCCAGTGAAATGCCAAACATCTGCAATAGGGCGATCCGCCAGCCCGTGGCTGAGTCCGGCCCAAGGGCCGCAATCGCGGAATTGGCCTGATAGCCCGTATTCCACATGCCCCACAGGATACAGGGGATCGTCGCGATCACGACATAAGTCATGATCCGCTTCATATCCACATAAGACCGCGCGTGGGGGGCGACGGAGGTGACTGTTTTCGGAGTGTAGATGAAGCTTTCGACCATCTCGTAGATGGGGAAAAGCTTCTCGTACTTGCCGCCCTTGGTAAAGTTCGGCTCGATCCGGTCAAAGAAGTTGCGCAAACCCATTCGGATCAGCCCTCCTTTTCAATCTTGGTCAGGCAGTCGCGCAGCGCCAGCCCATATTCATATTTCGCCGGACAGGCAAAGCCGACAAGGCCAAGGTCCTCTTCGTCCAGCTCCAGCGCACCCAGCGCCTGTGCGGTGTCAGTATCCATCACCAGCAAAGCACGCAACAATTGGGTCGGCAGGTAATCCTGCGGCATCAACTCTTCGAACGTGCCGGTAGGAACCATGGCCCGGCGACCGCCGTTCAGGTTCGACGTCAGCGCGTACAGCTTTTTGGCAAAGGCCGAGCCCAACACAGGCTGAACCGCGAATTTCGAGGGCATCGGTCGGATCCAGCCCATCGGGATCTGGTCCGCGTCTTCGCGAATGATTGTAATCTGACGCGCAAAGCGGCCCAGATAGGCGGTCGGACCCTCGGCGTGCTGACCGGACAGGATCGACCCGGAAATGATCCGGGCGCTGCCGTCAACATTGACCTCGTCACGGGTCAGATCATCGGTCGATGCGCCCATGACCGTGCGGATCAGGCGCGGTTGACGTGCCCCGGGACCTGACAGCGCAATTACAATATTCGGGTCCAAATGGCCGGCCTGCATCAGACGGCCAATGGCGATCACATCCTGATAGCCGATCGTCCAGACACGCTTGTCCCCTGCCAGCGGCTCAAGGAAATGGATATGCGTTCCGGCCAGGCCTGCGGGGTGCGGTCCGGAAAAACCCGCCGCTTCAACCCCGGGCAATTCGGCGCCGGGCAAGGTGTCACCATCCTTGTGGCACAGATAGGTTTTGCCGTCCGTCAGGTGTGAAATCGCGCCGAGCCCGGCGGCAAAGGCATCACCGGCATCGGCGATGATCAGTGCTGCATCCGCTGCCAGCGGATCACTGTCCATTGCGGTTACGAAAATCGCTGCGGGTCTGGTGCCCGGTTCAGGCATCTTCGAATACGGGCGGGTTCGGAATGCGGTCCAAAGACCTGCGGCGCAAAGCTTTGCCGCAACACCTTCGGCGCTGTCCGTGTTACCCGTGCCCGAGAAATCAATGCCGGTGTCGTTGACATCCGAAACCTCAATCACGACGCTTTGGAGCACGCGCCGGGCGCCGCGATTGATGGCAATGACCTTACCGCTGAGCGGTGCGACCATCATCGCATCAGGCGCATCCTTATGGCAAAACAGCGGCGCGCCGCGCTGTACTACTTCACCTTCCTGAACCAGCATCTTGGGCTTCAGCCCCACAAAGTCCCTGCCCAGAACGGCAACCGTCGAAAACTCGGGCCCCGGCTGAATCTTCTGTTCGGGCGCTCCCTCTATCGGCAGATCCAACCCTTTTTTAAGTTTGAAAGTTTGCATGTTGCTACGTTCTTCCAAGCCTCTTATTTGCGCCCGCTATCACCGACCTTAATCAGGTTGGCACAGGATAGCGCGGATATTCATACGATTATTGTCGCAAAAGCGCCAGAAACCGGTTGAATTCCGTAAGCATAACTTCGGTCCCGGTCCCTTTACGCGGGGAATACCACAAACGCAAACCTGTTACCGCCTAAATTAAAGTTCTCAGGTCACAATACCGAAACAAACCTGTGTTTTTTGGGAACAAGTCAAAAAAATAGGATATCGCCCTGCCCGTTCTTCCGGTGTAAGCAGCCGATATGAACACTTCCGACGATCTGGACATCTTTCTGGTTGCCACTCCGGGCCTTGAAGCGCCGCTTTGCGCCGAGGCGCTGGAACAGGGATTCGCAGACGCGCACAAAGTGCCGGGCGGCGTCAGCTGCCGGGGCAACTGGGCCGAGGTATGGCGCGCCAATCTTGTCCTTCGAGGCGCCAATAAAGTTCTGGTGCGGATCGGCAGCTTCCCGGCCATCCACCTGGCGCAGCTCGACAAACGGGCCCGCAAATTTCCCTGGGCTGACGTCCTACTGCCCGATCTCCCCGTCCGGGTTGAAGCTACCAGCCGAAAGTCACGCATTTATCATGCCGGAGCGGCCCGACAGCGCATCGAAAGAGCGATCTCGGAAACTCTTGGGGCTCCGATCTCCTCGGACGCGGACATACGTGTGTTGCTGCGGATCGAAAGGGACATTTGCACAATCTCGATCGACAGTTCAGGCGATCCGCTGCACAAGCGCGGCCACAAGCCAGCGATTGCAAAGGCCCCCATGCGGGAAACCATGGCGGCCATGTTCCTGCGGGAATGCGGATTTGACGGGACGGAGCCCGTTTTGGACCCGATGTGCGGCTCAGGCACTTTTGTCATCGAAGCAGCAGAAATGGCCTTGGGATTGGCACCGGGGCGGTCGCGGCACTTTGCCTTTGAAAAGCTTGCAACTTTCCGCACCGACGAATGGGAAAAACTGCGCCAGCCCGCTCCTCCTCACGATTCCGTTCCGACGTTCCACGGATCTGATCGAAACGCTGGGGCGGTCGAGGCTGCATCCACCAACGCATCACGCGCTGGCGTCGCGCAGATTACGCGGTTTCAGCACCGCGCAATCAGCGACATCAAAGCACATGAAGGACCGTCGGGATTGGTCATAGTCAATCCGCCATATGGCGGCAGGATCGGCGATGAAAAGCGGTTGCGGTCCCTTTATGGCAGCATGGGAAAAGTGCTGATGTCACGATTTGCCGGCTGGAGAGTCGGCATTGTAACCAGCAGCCAGTCGCTGGCTCGCGCAACCCGGCTGCCACTGTTGCCGCCGGGTCCCATAGTGGACCATGGCGGAACAAAGGTTCGCCTGTATCGCACGGATCCACTGACCTGATGCTATCTGTCCGACAGGTGAATTGTTCAGACGAAGTTTTTTACCGGTTTTTTCGAGTATTTTTCCGAACGACCACCTTAGAATCCCCCTTGCGCATCCAGTTCACCGGGTATAGATCACCCGCCACGGTCGGAGTGTAGCTCAGCCTGGTAGAGCACTGTCTTCGGGAGGCAGGGGTCGGAGGTTCGAATCCTCTCACTCCGACCAATAAAACAAGGCGCCTGAGGGCGCCTTTGTTGTTTGTAAGACAGTGATCCGAGGTTCATTGAACCTGAACACTACTCGAACTCCAGTGCGTCGGCCGCTTTGCGCAGGTGGTCCGGGCTGTAGCGCGCATAGACAGACTCGGTGATCCGTGAGTTCGAATGGCCGAGAAACTGGGCTATCTCCTCCATCGAGACGCCGGCCTCCGCCATGTGGACTGCCGCTGTGTGGCGCAGAACGTGCGGTGACACATCAGGCAGACCTGCCTCGATCGCGGCGGCCTTGAAGCCCTTCTTGATGGACTTCACGGGCCTACCGGCCCATTCCACGACGTAGTCGGACAAAGCCGCCTTCCGCGCCTCCAGGAGCGCCCTACGCAGGCTCCCGGTCATGGGGACGATGGCCCGGCCCTTCCTCTGCCCCTCACCAGTGCGGAGGTTGACCTGACTGCGCTCGAAGTCCACCCGATCCCAGGTGAGCTCCAGCACCGCCGTCACCCTGGCCGCCGTCGACAACATCAGCCGAGTAGCGAGCTTGATGTGCGGTGCACAATCGACAGACAGAAGCTGTGCGATCTCCTGGCGCGTCAGATACCTCTCCTTGGGTGCCGGCTTACTGGGGCGCTCGATATAGGGCGCTCTATCGATCAGTCCGGTCTTCTCGGCCCAGTTCAGGCAGGTCCGCAACTTGCCGAGCTGGGTCCAGATCGTGCCGTCCTGAATACGTGCCTGCCTGCGATCCGCGATATAGGCCTTGCAGTCCTGCACGCTGATCTGATCGGGGCGGAAGGCCCCAAACCAGGGCAGGACGGAGCGACCGGTGTAATTCATGCTTTCATGCACCGGACGCCCCTCAACAGTCGCGCTGTAGGCTTTCCAGATCCTTTCCACGGTCAGTTCATCCTTTCCGGCTGTCTGTGCGAGCAGGACGTCACGGGCTTCGGCTTCGGCGCGTTCGACGGTGTCCGCGTCAAGACGATACCGGCGCCGGCGTCCATCTTTCTCATACCAGACGACGACGAAGCGATCGTTGAGCCGACCGATACTGTATTCCTGCACTTCTCAAACTCCTCCACTTTGTGTGCCGGGATGCGGAACTGACGCTGAACTCTGAAATGTTCGAGCTGGCCGGATTTGCAGAGCTGGCGGACAGTTTCAGAACTGCAACTCCAGCGCTCTGCGAGGGTCTTGGGGGTGTAGGGCGGTGACAATTCGTGCACTCCTTTCTGATCGTGTGAGTGCGTTATAGCGACGAGCACTTCGGACGGCTGAAACATACTTCACAAGAGCGTGATCTTTGATATCCGCTGGAAGGTGCTTATGAAATTGACCTTAACAGAGGGCTCTTCGAAGCTGAAAAAGGTAGCTTGCTCGCCCCTCCCTATCAAAATGTGAACAGGCATAGCTGCCCTAAGACAGGGCGAACTGCTCGCGAATGTGCGCAAGCACCACCATGTCCTTCCGCTGGCTTTGGCTGAGCGGACGATTGCGGTAGGCGCGATAACCAATAATCGCGGGCTCTCTGGGGAGCAGATCACCGACTTACAGCAAACAGAGCGTCGCACTGCTCACGTTTTGGTAGTGGTTAGTCGTCGTTCGACGCGACGATTAGCTGTCCCAACGCTGTCAGACGATATTGTGTCTTCTTGTCGTAACTTCGAGCAACCAATCCTGTTGCCAGGAGGTCGGGACCGAGCGTTTCAAAGTCGGTTCCTGTCGATTCCTTTAGAAGTTCGTTCTTCGTAGCAAAGTCGCCATCCTCACTCAGGACCCAGAGAGCAACCCCGACCGAATTACTCATGAAGCCGTCGGGTAAATTTGGTTTTGTCTCCCAGTTTTTTGCTTCTTCTGCGGGCCGGTCGGATACGATCATGGCAGAAACCAAGCGAGTGACCTCCGTCGAAATTCCGCCAGTCTTGTTCAAGATGGTGTTGCGAAGATCGACGATATCAAGATCGGTCCGCTCAAGTTTATCGAGGTGAACTCGGATCATTTCCGCGCCCCACGGAGTGAGGAATTGCGATTGTTCTTGTCGACGAATGGCCAGAGACCGCAGCTCAGCGTCTGATGCACTCATGATGATGACTGGACGGATGGTGCGGTTCAGGACAGATGGCTGACGTTCGAGGAAGTCGAGAAGCGTTTTGGCTTCCGTTGCATCGTTGGTTTTGTAAACGAGGATCTTGCGCTTGCCGTTTTCCGCCCGCGTTTTTTCGACGATGCGGCGCAGATCACTGATCGAAGTCGCTTCATGGACAATGATCTTGTCCTCACGGGCACCAGGAAATGTTCCAACCTCGGCGAGACGACGCAGTGCCTGTGATACCTTCCCGATTCCAAGAATTTCAAGGCCACAAATGATCTGCACCGGATCCGCAGTTTTCGGGTCGATGAGCCGCTCCATAAAAAAATCGCTGAGGGGCGAGTATGGCCATTGATCTTCCGGCTGTTTCGGTGCGGCGGAGTAGCGCCTCCGGTGGGTCGCGCTGTCGTAGTTGATCGTTGGGTCCTTGTTCTCGATTTCATCGAGAGCGTGATAGATATCGTTACCTGTGCCGAGCATCGCGGCAACTTCCCGAGTGCGAAGCAAATAATTGAAGCGGTTTTCACTGCCGGGAACCGGGACGCGACCAAGAACACCAAGATCGAAGAGCTCTTCAAGGAGAGCCTCGAAAGACGGAAGTGTCGGAGCTTCGCTGTTCTTAGGCCAGTAAAATGAAGCTTCGTCCATCAACACACGCGTCGGAAGACCTGTGATGAGCGCACGGCGCTCATCACCCTCGTAGATCAAGCGCGCCAGCGTATAGGCGACCAGTGCGTAGCGAGGGTCGAGATTGAGGGTAAGATGGAACTTCTCTCGGATCCGGGTTTCGATATGCTCGAAGTTTCGGTGAGCGAAAAGGTCTTCTGACGGTATCGTCCAGAGGGGCTCGCCCTCGGGGAGCTTGAAGGTTTTTCCGCTACCGTGGCCGTGCATGGTCGAGAGAAGACCCTTCATGTATTCCTGGACCAAGGAAGGATAGTAGTTGGCCCAGGTCAGGATCTCCTCGACGGCCTGCATGTTCTCAAACGCGAAGCCAGCGGCGCGCATGGGAGATACAACCAGATCGAAAGCTGCGCGCTTGTCATCGATGTTTCGATTGAGCGGGCCGATACAAATCGGCTCCCCGAGGTGCCAGAGCGGAGAATTTGGCTGCTTGTTCATCCGTTGGACATTATGAAGCCCGGCGAAGACGACCTTGAAGGCGCGCTGCGTTTTCTCCATGAGCTCCTTCAGCTTGCTCAGCTGCGGGTAATCATCGCGTGTATCCTGAGTCATGAAGTTGTCAGCTTCATCGAACATGCAGATGATGCGCCCATTGGGGTGCCGGTTTACCCATGCTTGGATATCGCGTGAGACGAGATCCGCAGAAGTGTGGTCCGGCTTTACGACATCGTCCGGCAGCATCGTGGAGATGTGGCGCCAGATTTCGTTGGTTTTTTCAGAGATACCCAACGCTTTGATTTCACGATTCACGATGAACCGTTTTTCGGCTTCATCGTGCTGAGTCTGGGCCACATGCGCGAGAAGCGCAGATTTCCCGAGTTGGCGGCCACCATAGACAAGGCACCCATCAGCAGTCTTGTCGATGATTTTGCGCACTTCGTCTTCACGGCCGAAGAACATCTCAGGCGGAAGCTGACCGGCGTCGGTCGTGTAGGGTTCAATGCGACCATAAGGAAGTCCGCATTCGAAAACAGTGCGGGCCCGGGTATCACGACGGGTCGCTGCGAAGGCGATCAGAGCCTCGTCGATCAGGAGCGCCGGAATCACTTTGCTACGCAAACGCTCCGCAATATCGCGCCGCCGCGAGGTGTCGGCGACACCGGAAAGGAGAATGACTGCCGGCTTACTGGAGGCTGTGATCGCCTTAATGATCGTCTCCGGCAGAGTCTCTTGAGACGCGACAATGAAGCTGTAACCGCTCGTTGCATTGGAGCCAAACACAGGCGGCAAGAACCATCCATCCGAGACGATACGGCCATGAAAAATCCCCTTCCAGGAACCCTTGCGGCCAAGTTCCTCAATCTTCGATATGTTGACCTGTTCGAATCCAATCTCTTCGAAAAGCTCCTTGATCTGCCCCGGAGTCGGCTTTTTCGTGCGCATGCCCAACATCAGGTCGCGATACATTTTGATGAAGCTGATCGTGGCAGCGCGACGATCTTCCTCCGCAAACAGGAGGTTTCCCTCCGTTGCGGTGGCTTCTTTAAAAGCCTTGCCTCCGGTCGGCCATTGGTCAGAACTGGCGTAGGGAAGAAGGTTGGACGAGAATTCACCGATAAGGCCTTGCAGGTCAGTCTCAAACACTGCCGCTGACCGGCCATCCCTAAGCTGTGCGATCCGGTCCTCTACCGCCTCGATGGTGAGTTCGTCGAGCTTCCCGAGAAGAGTTTCGACATCGTCCTCGTTGTCAGGCTTTCGGTATTCATTGATGCGAGCGATTTGACCGTCGCGGATGCTATTCTCGATGTCTTCGATCGATTGATCGAGAAGCCCAAGGCGGTCGCCGAGCCCAGTGATGTCATGGACTTCACTACCACCGGCCAGGCCGTCGATTTTATCGAGGGTGAGCTTACACCATGTCAGCTGTCGACTGATTTGTTCTTGGTTTTTGAAATCGACCTTCTCGAGTGCAGTGAGCATCCGGTTCCGGAGTTCAACTTCAGGCCGCCAGAATTCGACGAATTCGGTTACCGTCTGTAGGATTTCCCCTTCGGACGAGACATCGAATTGATCGACCATGCGATATGCGGAATCGAACGCACCCTCTGAGCAGGCGCGCTTGATAGCATCCTCTTGTCCAAGGATTTTATCCTCAGACAGAACCCGTGTGTAGATTTCGGCGCGCGCTTCCAATTCGGATAGCGCTTCCCGGTCAACCGGAGGGAGCAGGTCCATTTCGGCGTTGAGTGCACCGTCAAGCGTTGAGAACCGACCAGTATCTCGCCCAAGAAGCGCCTCGCGGGTCTCGTTTATCTGATCACCGATCCAGGTCGCTATGGCGGCAATCAGCGGATCATCGGTGCTGCTAATTTCAGCCTCAAGACCATCCTTGGCCTTTTTGAGCTGCGTGCGGAGTGTGGCCGTCGTCAGCTTTGCGCGTTCCTCCGACTGCTGGCCGCGCTCTCCGCTGGAATGGGTTGCTTCATTCCAGCGCTCTAATAGTGTCACCGGTTCGTCGAACTGACGAGCGAGGTATTCGACCCCTTTCGAATAGAGAACGAGGTCGTTGTATCCCTTTTCAGATGCATATGTCTCTGAGAGAGCTTCGATGGATTGGGCGTCGCGAAGGTCCTTGATGGCAATACGGACCAAGTTTGGAGCCGCCGGGTCTTTTTCTGCGATTGCCCGAACGGCTGCTCCGAGTTCACCATTTTGGGAGACGACGTAGTGCATGAATTCGGTGGCGAAAGGCCATCTCGATGTTTTCTGACGAAGAGCGTCACAAATTTTCTTCAGCCGATCGGTGAGGCGCTGTTTCTCGGGAGCCCCCGGCTGCCCGGAGAGTTCGGCGAGAACATCAGGGCTGGGAGGGTAATCGAAGCTGAGCCTCGAGACGGTTTCGTTTACTTCGACCAAGTGTTGCCCAAGGGTCCCTTTGCAGAGATCGGAGACTTGCGTGCGAAGCGTCGTATCCTTCGAGAGAATTGCGGGCCGCAGAATAGAGCCGAGGACAAGAACGGAGGCAAGATCAGAGAGTGAGGCCGAGGTGGCCATCCCGACGTGCTCATTGAACTTCTGGAGATCAGGGCCAAACCCGCGGTAGGGAGCGCGACTTGCAGCGGCGACACGCAGGGCGACAGCAGGGATCGGAAGAGCCATCCCCTCTTGCTCATAAGCTTCTGCGGCATGTGCTGCGATTGCGATGAAATCGCGGTCGATGAGAGATGCGAACACGTCGTTAGAAATGGGCGCAGGCTGAAGGAGCGGAGGGTTCGTCTCTTCCTCTTGGTCGAGGTGTTCTTTGAATTGCTTTTCGGGAAGCTCGTCAGGCGCGCTGACTTCGTCGGTGATATCGACCAACACGGAGCTGGAACTTGCGTCTTCCTCGTCGGCATTGGGGTGAGATGATTTTGTGTCAACGTCCAACGAGGGGACATCTGTCGTCAACTGATCTTCAGTCGAGTGTGTATCTTCATCGATCGTGTCGCTGAGTAGGTCGTCTTCCTTCGCATCAGACAACTCGGTTTCAGTTTGGTCTACGTTGTCCTCAGGATCACTGTCGTCGTCGGCGATGGGTTCTGGGTTTTCTTGCCCTGCACCGTCTTCTTCGCTTCCATCCTCTTGGGCTTCAGTCTTAGCCCGAAGCAGACTTTGTTCGCGGATCTTGTCGAAGATTTCCGGATAATCTGAAGGATCGAAATCTTCATCGAATGTGTCAGCATCTATAGCCGGATCGTATTCCTCCAACAGGGACATGAACCGATCAGGTTTTTCGTCACCGAGAGACCGGAAGATTTCGAGGATGGCCTGATATGCATCTTTCATCCGGTTGATCTTTTTTTCAAGCTCTTCAGCCTGAATGGCGAGCTCGCCGATCAGAGCAAATTTCTTAGCGGCCGTTGCCTCGGATATTTCTTTACCCAAAGCTTCGAGTTGGTCGTTGGTCGCCGAGATTTTTTCTTTGCGGCTGAGGATGAGGTCATAGAACCTGTCGGACAGGAGAATGCCGGCAATTGGGCGGGCGATCCTCGCGACGTCGTCGCCTTCATTGATAGCTCCAAGCGTCCTGAGGCGTTCTTCAACATCCTCCGACATTTCGTCGGTGATGACATCCTGCATTTCGCGAGCGGCGATGGACAGCTCGGAAATGGCCTCGAGCCTTTCAGTGTTCATGACGGAACCGATTTGGATCTCCTCCGCCAACCCTTGGATTGCTATGTGAAGATGGCCAAGAATCAAGATGGAGTGCGCTTCGGGTTCGACTTCAAGGAGACCAAGAAGCTCCTCCGAAAAGCCGAGCCAATGCAATCCATCCTCGACATTCGGCAGTCTTTCTTCAACCCAATCCGTTGGTCCGCGGTAGGTGATAATATTGAGGGCCTTTTCGTATAGCTCCTCAAATGATCCGGGGTCGGTAAGCGCGTGATAGTAGTTCATGACCGCGTATTCGCAGAAAGACCCTACTGCAACTTCAGGAGGCACGTCCTCAAGAAGGAGCTCATGAACACGGTTATGAAGCTCCGGATGTGCTTCAAGGCGCAGTTTTGACAACGGAAGTTTCGGAATGACGCCCTTTTTTGGTCCACTCTTCCTGGATCTTGGGCCTTTTTGTGAGCCTCGTTTTTGCATCACTATCGTTTCAAGGATGGGAAAAACCCAAGGGTGGTTTTGGATACGATAAAGCAACTCTTCATAAAGATCTGCCGGCTCGTTCGGGTCGAAATCAGCCTCAATCAGTGCCGCGATTGTCTTCAGGTCCTGGTTGGTGAAATGGCGCGCTTCTGCCAAAAACTCCGGTGCATCGGGGCAGATTTCAAGGACTGGGAAACCACTGAAACTCTCAGGCGACACCCAGTGCTCCGGCCTCCATGTGCTCATCGTTTGAACGGCAGCAGGGATACCAGCAAACGAAATGGTTTCAGACGCGGTTGTGAGAGCGAACGATGGTTTGTTTTGCGGCGTGTCTTCTGGCATGTTCGATCTCCTATTTGTTCCAGCTTTGCGTAAGCTGCACGCCTGCTTCGAGTAGGATTGCTTCAATCCATGCAAGGGCTGGGCGCCGTTCGAACTCAGACCATAGTCTTTGGTTCGAGTAATCGTTGAGACATCGCGTGCAACTTGTCACGCAGTCTTGGTTCTCGCAATTTAAGATCTCGCGGGCTGCGAGAAGGAGGTCGACAGACTGGAAGCCATCCTCTTGTGTCAATCGAGTTGAGTATCCAGCACCGCCGGAAACAGTGTCGTAGAGCACGATTACGAGATGGCCATCGAGTCTTTGAACGATAGCCCGCAGATCTCGCGCGTCAGTCTCGAGTAGTTCGGCAGCACCGAGACGAAGGGCCTCTTGCAGTGTGCGGTCGATTTTCGTCGAGTTGATCAGATCCCCATTCGGATCATGGGGAGTTCCCTGGAACAGAATGGCGCGCACATCTGTTTCAAAGACATGCGCAAGATCGATTGGCCAGACTTGGAAAGACGGATCATATCGGCAATCCCGGCCGGTTCGTGGGTTGGTGTGCGCCTCGAGGACCATGGGTTGCTGCCATGCGTTGTTAGGTCCTGCATTCATTGCTGGGACAGCATGTTCACAGCTGGGGCACCATGCAAACCCGCCCCCATGCCGACCTTTGTTGACCGTGATGATGCGCCCCAGTTGATCGTCGGGCCGGTTGGAACCGGGCGCGTGGAAGGTCAGAATCCCCGGCACGTCCGTTGGCACGTAGCTTGAGATCGGGGCTTCAGTGAGGAGGAGAGCTTCTTCCGACACAGTTGACCGAATTCGACTGGCGCCGGGATCTCGGCCCTGACCATCGCGAACAGACGTCAGGAATCCGTGTGGCTTAATGAAATCACGTTTTCTATTGGTAGACGAGAATTGCGCGCCACATTGAGAGCAGTGATCGTCGGGGGTTACGCGCTGAGGGGTAATCTGAGGCGACCTGCACACGTCGCAAACGCGGTATTGGGCTTTCTCGATAAAGGCATCGTCGCCTGTAAACTTGGATCGTTTGGAGATGCCGTCAGAGATCCAAACGCGACCGCCCGCAACAATTTCCGAGCCTGGAGCGTATTCAGAGATTCCAATGGAACCATCGCGATCGAGCTCGAGGACGGACGTATCGGATGTCTGCCCCGCCGCATTCAGGACCTCCAAGGAGACCGAGTGAACAGGGAATGAATAAGTCGGGATAACCGCGCGTCGCGATAGCTGATCGATCATGAATTGCCCAATGTAGAGGCGCTGCTGGGTGCGTAGCGCCTCCTGATATCGACCAATGCGCGTGAAGCCTGCCGAGTCATTGGAGTCGAGTTGTTCCCGCTCCTCCTCGAGATCGTCGATGCCGGATTGCATAATGGCCCAGCGACCCCAGACAGCGTCGGCGAATTGCATCACTCTTTTGCGCAGCTCTTTTCGGCAGCCTTCGGCATCGAGCGCAATGTCCGCATGTGCGGAAGGAAGTCGTTTGCCCAAGGCTGCCGCCGCTTCAACATCTTCATCTGCGTTTTCGAGCCAAGAGTTGAAGTCTTCGTCGAACGCCACTCGCGCGTCGTCGGTGAGTGAGGCAGCAAAGACGTCGCGAAGTTGAGGAGATCCACTCCTTTGGTAGTTCGCAAGCCGGTGCTCGAGGAACTTTGCCAAAAGCATTGAAAGCTGGTGGCGTTGAAAAAAGCTTGCGTTGTCCAAGCTGAGGTATGGCACACGAGGTTGCTCGGCGAGATACTCTTCAAACCGCTCGAAGACCGCGCGGTCGTATCGGCCCGACCGTGAGGTTGTCAGAACGATCGGGGCAACCTGTGCGCGGCGCCCTGCCCGACCAGCTCGCTGCTGGTAACTTGCGATAGACGGTGGAACGTTCTTGCAAAGGACACTTTCCAGATCACCAAGATCGACGCCCATTTCCATCGTCGTGGTGCAGGAAAGAAGATTCACTTCTCCGATCTTGAAATCTTCTTCGATCGAGGTTCGGATTTCGCCAGCAATTGCCGCAGTGTGTTCGCGCGCGATCCCCATGATCGGGTGCTCGTGGTAGCGCGCAACATAGTGGTTTTGCTCAAAAAGATCAGCGCGATCTTCAGCGGTGATTTCGGTCAAAGTTCCTTTACAGCCCATAGACTGACAAACGCCCGCGGTGTCGAATTGGGTTCGACTGCCACATTTGACGCATTGATAAAGGTGGACGTCTCTGCCGGGAACGACCTTGATACCGGGCCCAAATTTCAGGCCGCGACCGACTCCGTGGCGTGCAGCGATAGATCGGGGCCCTTCCATCACTTTCCAGAAAGCCGTCAGAACATCGAGTATTTGGTTGTCATCAATGGCTTCGCCTGTTGCGGTCGCCATTTTTTTCAGAAGTGCAGTAAAGCGGTTTGGCCGGTTTGCCGCAGGGATGAGATTTATCGCGGTTGTCGCTCTGCTGTTCTTATCCCGGGTAAAACAGCGTGTTTGCTGCGCTGCAATTCGGGTCCAGATCGACTCATCGACGAGATCAATCATGCCTGACCCTTGATCGGAGACGGCACGATGCTCTCTGATCATTTTCAGGAGATAGCGGACGTAAGCTTCCGCGAAGGGTTTCATTTTTTCCGGAAGGTGCTTCTCTACAGCGAAGACAGCACGATCGAGGTGATCATAGTTGACGCCGAGGAGTCCAAACCCCTCAAGCCCGAGTCGACCGCGCCCGAGGGTTGTCAGCTCAGCCACGATCAGGGCCTTAAGGCGCTGCATTTCATTTGTTCCGGTTTCAAGCTCGGGTAGAACGCCTGGTCGATACAGTCTTAGCCCGTCTTTTCGAAGTTCGTTTCGAACAGCGGAGACGAGGTTATCTATATCAATTTCGCCGTTGGCGTCTACGGCGCGCAGAATGGCGCTGCGAAGGGCTTGTTCACGAGATGTGCGCTCAAAGAACGGCGCGAAGAACGCGGCGTCCTGCCTGTTGTCTGAAAAGACCAGCAGGTTACGCCCGCCCATCGGGGGGGTGGTGCCGAAGTCTCGGCTCGGCATCGATTCAAGAATTGACTGGGCAGCAACAGCAGCGAGGGCTTCGTCGCCCGGCCTGACGGTCGTGATCGGCTCGGGAAAACGAGACGAACGATGGTGGCAAGCGACGCAGCGCGGCATGTAGCGGCGACCATCGTCGGGATCTTCATGCAGTTCGACATTCTCGAGCGCGACTGCGCCAGCAGCCTCTTCTTCAAGCGGAAGGCCGGAAGCAGGATCAAAGTAGACCATGTGCCGCGTATCGTCGTCAGTCGAGGTGTCGTCCTCGTCATCTTCCTCCACGGCCTTCCCGCCAGGCACCAGCCTTAACAGCCGACGTGGGCCGCTGCCCGGGGTTGCTTCGACATGCGTAGGACCATCCCAAGCTTCAATGTAAGGCTCACCGCAGTTTCGACAAACGAAGAGCTCAAAGACGGGTCGATCTTCGTCATCTTTCTCTGCGCCGATAATGACCTGTGATAGGCTTTCGCTATCATTAGCCTTGAGGGACACACCTGTTCGGTCTGGTGCGCGCGATATCAGGTGGTATCGAGCAGGGAGAAGCGGAAAGACGGCGGCGCTTTCACTGACAGCAAGAACGCCGATGGAGATCAAGCCGACCAGCGCAGAAATTGCGCCTTTGCCCGCATCTGGAAAAACGTCTTCGGCAAGCCGCGTGAGGGGGATGGAGCCACCCTCGAGGCGGCGCGCAATTTCGTGCACTTCATTGAAGTCGGAGAGGCGCTCAATCAACGCATCACCGAGTGATAGCTGTGCCTGATCGAGTGACAAGGCGTCTAAGCCGAGGAATTCGGCTTCGGCGTTCCAGCCTTCTATGTCCATAGGGCTGTCTGTAAGTGCGACTTCTCGAACCATACTGGCGAGGTCTGACGCTCGTGCCCAGTCTTCAAAGCTAAGGCCGCTGGGAGAGGCGGGTTTTGACAGTTTCGGGTGCAACTTCCTTTGCGAAGTGATCACAGCCCGCTCGCCGGCAAAAGGCTCTCCAAAGAGTCGCTCAGCAAAGTCCGAAAGCTCCCCTTTTCTCTTGGGATTGAGAGATGCTGATGTGCCGATGCATCTCACTTGGCCGTCCGGGATCTCAAGGTGAGCCTTCAGTCGTCGCAAGAGAAAGGCGACTTCGATGGCTTGAGCGCCCGTATAGGTGTGGATTTCGTCGAGAACGATCCGGCTAAGTCGCGCATTTTGAAGAAGCGGTCGGTTCGTCGGAAGGAGAAGGATATGCTCCAGCATTGCATAGTTCGTGATGAGGATATGCGGAGGTGACTGGCGCATCTCCAGCCTCGAAAGCTTCCAATTCAGTGGAACATCAGCGTCCTCTCCAAAGATCTGCTGGAAGCTGGGTGTTTCGCGAAGCTTCGTGACTTCTTGCTCCCGCGTTGAATGTGATTTCACCTGTCCGGTATAGCGGCCGAGCGTGATACCCGGATTGCCGAGGTCACGGAAAAGGAGCTGGGCGATCCGACCGAGTTGGTCATTAGCCAGTGCGTTGAGTGGGTAAACGAGGATCGCACGGACGCCGGGTCGTTCAAGATCTCCCTCTTTGAGGATGTCATTGATCATCGGGTAAAGGAAGCTTTCCGTTTTACCCGAGCCTGTGCCGGTTGCGACGAGATAGTTTTCGTCTCTCAATAGCGCTTCTTCTTGGTGCGCATGAAGTGGACGATCCCACACAGACGGCTCGTTCTGGGCAAATTCGATCCACCTGGGGTCCAAGAGCCCTTCACCGTGAAGCTGCGCAAGGCTGCGACCTTTTTCAAAGTCCGGAAGCGTTTCGACGTATGGACCTTTGACAAAGGTGAGGCGACTGACCTTCTCGCGCAGCTGTTCCGCGAGTTTCGGGGCTCGGATCTCGTTGATCGGAGATGAAGTTGCCACGAAGCGCGCAAGAGTTCGGTTGAGATCTTCGCGGTAGGCGTTCGGATCAAGAATGGTCATTAGGCAGACGCTCCCTGGGTGGTCGCATGGCCCCACAGGGCGCGAAAATAGACAAAGAATTGAACACCGGCGCGAAGCATCATGGTCATAGTGGAACCAATGTCTTGGCGCGACAGTCCTGTTCTCGAAATCATATCCTGAAGGAATGCCTCAGAGCGTTTCTCGGCGCAGGCGCGAGCAAAGCGCTCGATCTGGATTGCGATCTTGGCTGGAGTCGGATCACCGCCTCCATTGATGTCGAAGGCCCTAAGATGATTCAGGTTCTCTGCGTGGGCTTCGCAGATGATCCTACATGCATTTCCAAGGGCGCCGCCGCCTACGAGATCCCCGATGTCTGTTTCCCTCAAGCGGAAACGTAGATCGACAAATGCGGTGCGTAGCGCATTCGCTGACAGAGCGTCGGGAATGTCAGGGTCATTTTGCAACCGTTCAAGCCACGCCAGCAAGGGATGTTCAGTCATGAGGTCGGGGAGAGGATCGGGCGCCTCGATAGTCATCATGAGATTGAGACTTGAAAAGCCGGTGCCTACCGAAAGGCCTGAAAGGGCATGAGTTCCAGCCTCGAATACCCAAGGCGCCACTCCGACGATGTCATGACGAGCGATGCTACCTTCGGGTCGAGTGACATTCAACACGGGCTTGATGGCACCCACGATCTTGTTTTGAGCGAAAGTCTCGAAGGCATGAGCGTAAACGGAATAGAGCGACGCCGACAGCTGGCCACCCAATGCATCAGGCTCCGGATGCGTCAACATTTGAGCAAGTCTTACGACAGTGTTTCGGTCAGGTTTCGCGATTGATCCAGCGATGCCAACTGCAACCGGAGCGCGCGATCCATCTTTCACAGGCTCAATGACACCGTTTGGGTCTAAGGTTTCGAAGGTAATTCTTGCGGGTCCAGTAATCCGACCTTTGTCGACACGAACAGTAATGACTTTCGTGCCCTGGTCGCGCATAGCCTTGACCGCAGGAAGAGGCGGAAGGGAGGCTGGCCTCACCCCAAAGGCGTAATCGCCGATATCAGTATCTTTTCCGGCTGCCTCGACATGAACACGCAAGGCGTCTGCATCCGCAGTCGGCCGCAGCGTCAGCACGATCTCCTCTTCCGTCTCGTGCAGGCTCAAGGAGCCCGCGTCCGATACGCGTCGAAGGCGCGCAAGGAGATCCAGCGTCCCATCGGCACGCCGGATCGCGATCCGGTCATCTCCTGTATCCTCTTCGAGCTTCTCGGCTCCGATTTCGAAGATTTGTCGCTGAATGAACGGACGATTTATTTGGCGTCCGAGGACGATCAAGTCTGCATTTCTGTCAAAGCAGCGAAGTCGAAGCGTATCGTGGCGGTTGTCGTAACCGAGCGCCACGGTCCCCCCTTTCGGAACGAAGACTTGATCGTTCGTCGAGATCCGGAAATGCCAAAGCTTTTCGGACCTTGCTGTAAGGTCGAATTCGTAAGCCTGCTCTTCGAGCGACAATCCAAGAATTGGAGTTTCGGCTTCGGATCTCGGATCAACGGAAAGCCGTTCGAAGGAATTGACATGCAAGCCAGAGCTTCTGGCTGGCAGGTAATTCGATGGAACCTTGACGTTCTCGAGATCTCCCATTGGTGGCATCGCAGCAGGCCAAACCCATGAGGTCGCCTTTAGGTCCGCGCGGGCGTTGGTGTCGCCGGCGGCACCCGGGACCAAGACTTCGAAAGTAGCTTTTCCCGGATCGGCCGCAGGATCGAAATTGAGGCTTGAGAAAGAAACGCGCGCCTCGTTTTGGCCATCGATCGATATTCGACTGTATCTTGAGGTCTCGCCGATCCTGGCTCTAAGGATTCGTTCAGCTCCGCCGATTTCGGGATCAAGCCTGACGTAAATCGTAAGGTCGTTTGCATAGAGCGCGTTTTGTCCGTTCCTGCCGATGACCGTTCCATCAAACCAGATGGCCGTATCGATTGGAGATGCGATTTCCAAGGGCGACCTCTCCCCAAACGAAAGAGTTTCGCCAAGATCTACCCAAGCAGAGAAAACCGTCGGATCTTTGGTCGGGATCGCTTCTCCAAATTCGGATGCGCTGAAATGCATCTTACTCAAGATAACCAGGCGTGTGGCAGCAACTTCAATCTTACGGGTCGTTTCTTCGATGCGATGCAGGAGCGCCCCACTGTCCGCATCGAAGATCAGGACTTCTGTTTCTGTGGGAGCGAAGGCAACGTCGATAGTTGCGGAGCCTGCACTCCACTTGAGTGTCTCTGGCCATGGGGCGTCAATTGAGGCGCGCTTTCCTCCCGGGATCTGTATTGGGAACAGGCCAGTTTTGATGGATTGCGATTTCGATGAAATCTCGGGCAAAAGGCCAAGTCCATCTCGATGCCAGATGACGGACGGAGGTCCGACAAAATCAGATCGTTTCTTTCCAATGCGCCGGGCAAACGCGTCATACGCCTCGAAGAGTGATCTTTCTCCTGGGCCTGCACCGACTTCTCCGCGGCGCCAAGCGTCAAATCGGCGCGCATAGTGAGCGGATTCATCGAAGCGAATTGGGGCGACAAGGCGCGGTTGACCGGCGCAATAGTTGGCTACCGCAAGTCTTTGCCAATGCCTTGAAGCAACCGTGTCTTCGGTCGCGGGTGGTCCTTTTTGAAATGCTGTCCACAAAAAGGCTCTGGCCAGATTTTGGTGCTGCGGGTCAGGTGCGCCGAGGGGCGAGAAGAAGACCACGGTAGGGTCGGTGCTGTTCTTGACCGGAATACCGATGCGCTGTGCGGCGGCGATAAAGCGCGCCTTCATGATTGCACGCTTCTCGCCGCTGATCGCTTCGCCGAGGAACTTCTCAAGGTGTGAGTAGATCTCCCGATCTCGGGCGGTGTAGCTCTTTGAGAGAGGGTAGAGCACGGACCAGACACCGAGGGTCGGGAACTTCGCCAAGAGCATGTTTATGGAGTATTGGCGTGCGGCTCGGCAAGCGGAGGCGTAAAGATCTTCGGGTAGATTTAGGTCAGCTACGAATGGAGTCGCGTCCTTTGCAGTCCAGATGGACTGCATTTCCCTCTCAAGAGAATTGAGGCTGTCAGATGCCAAGATGTTACTCTTTCCTAATCTGTCCCATTGGCGCTGAAGTCAGACACGCCGCTGGCCGCGTAGAGAATCTGCGACCGGGCGATCTCGTCCATATCGTCCGGGAACGTCTCAGCGAGTGAGAGCACATCATCGTTGGTCGGCGCCAGGATGCAATCGAGACGGCGCAACGCCACGAAGGGCAACACGAGCTTACCATGCTCGGATTGATTGAAATCACCGCGGAGAAGTTCTGCAATCGACCAGACAAAACTGCCCGAACTCCCAATATCGTTGTTAGTCATGCCTGCCCTAAATTCTTTTCAACTATAGGATGTTATAATGAGGCGCGGAGCACAAGCACGATTACAACCATTACGCGTCAGAACTTTCCGAATTCCGGATGATCCTTGTAGGCGTCCGCGATAGTCGTGTCTTCGTCGAGCGCTGCTTCGCGGACAGCATCGACACCCATATCGTCGGCCGGTATCTCTTGTGGCTCATCCCAAGACCGATTCGGCGCAATGATGACCGGCTCGTCTTCAATCTCTTCGCGCAGCAACAGCTCTTGTTCTGCGCGCTTTAGGGGTTTCCGAATGCTGCTTTCCGTCCAAGGACGTCGTTCGTCACGCTTCTCACTGATGAGATTGTGCAGTCCAGAACGGTTCACCAATTCCAACTTCTCCCGGAGGGTCATCTTCTCCCAGCCAGCCGTGCGTTCGATAAAGTCAGCGAGCTCTTGCACCTTACGGTCAGCTCGCGCAGCATTGGAGATCGATCCTTTGCGCTGTGCGACAGGGAGGTTGGTCCGGTTCCCCATCTTGACGCCGCGCTTCTTGGCGTTTGCCATTCCATAACGTGCACGCCCAGCTATTTCGTCACGATCACGCTGAGCCTTTAGAAGAAGACGTTCCAGACAATTACGCCCAACCCTGCGACGCTCAGTTATTGAGATCACCTGAACGTTGCTCTCGAAGAGGTCCTCAAGCACGGCCGGATGTCGCGCGAGACGATCGACACTGGGCACCAAGATCGCTGCCTCTTTCTCCGCAGCAATTTGAATAGCTCTTCGAAGGCCAGGACGATACAGATGACCCTGTGCACCAGCAGCTGAGCAATCGTCTTCTTCGATCGTCAGCAGGTTCAGGTTCTTCTCTTCACTATAACCACGAACCACATAACCTTGCTCATCCAGACTGCCACCTTCTTGTGCCTGTCTAGGAGTAGATACGCGTATGTAACCAACAACGTCCTGCAAGGTAACTTCTTCTTGTGTTTGTGTTTTAGATCAGACGTAAGTGCCTTATTTTATTGTATTATACATATGTTCATTACTAAAGCAAAGGAAATAGCAATGAGTAAGGTATCCTCATAACTACGACCTCCTTCTTCGACTTCTGGCTACCGCATGGCCCAATAGGAGGTTTGGAACACCCGGATGCTGCGGCGCCAGAACCCATCCCCTTAGTCATGCGCAGGAAAACCTAGGACTTCGATGTTGTTGGGATCCGTCGAACGGGCTTGAGCGAGGCGCTGAGCCATTCTTCGCCCACTTGCGTGAGCGGGCCCATTGTTTGCGACTCAAACCCATCAAGCAGATCCAGCTGTTGCTGGTCTCCATTTTTTCACACCCGAATTGTCCCTTCGACTTACGCTCTGGCCAACCACAACAGAACCAATAACTATGGCTGCTCCTATCGACTGAGTGAGGCTAAGCGTTTGTCCCAAGTATACCCAGCCGAGCACGACAGCTGTTGCAGGACTCATCATGCCAAGCATCGAAACTGCACTGGGCTCCAGGCGCGCTATCCCACGAAACCAAAGAGCATAGGTTGCTGCAGCACCGATCAACCCAAGCCAAATCAGGCCGGCGACATTTGTCGCGCTGAGCGCAGGGAGAGGCGGCTCAAGAAACAGTGCGACTGGCAGCAGTATCAAACCACCGGCTGTTAATTGCCACGCTGTGAAACTCAGCGCCGAAACCGGAGGTTGCCATTTTCGGCTGAGAACAGTGCCAGCAGCCATTGACGCGGCTCCTCCCAAACCCGCTGCAATACCGATCCAATCAAGTTGCGCTTCTGGTCCGATCAGCAGCAGAGACACACCCATTACGCCAGTCGCGGCGGCGCCGAGCGCACCAAGTCGGATTGGGGTTCCCAACCATCCCCACGCCATCAAAATCACGATCATTGCTTGCAACGATCCCAGGGTGGCGGCCACACCACCGGGTAACCTATACGCAGCAACGAAGAGGAGCACCCAGAACAGAGCGAAATTGAGGCTGCCTAAGACTAAAACTCGACCGAGCCATTCGCGTGGTGGAACGCAGCGCGTCACTGCAAGCAACAACAAGCCAGCAGGCAGAGCTCGTAACGCCGCCAGGGTAATCGGGTAGCCAGCCGGGAGCGCTTCCGTAGTTACCAGATAAGTGCTTCCCCATACCGCTGGGGCGAGTGAAGTGAGAAGAATATCGGTCGAGCGTGACATTGTATGTCTCCCGGCTGAGGCGTTTCAGAATTTGAGTGAGACTTCAGAGGCGCGCGGGTTAAGCTGCTTCCGCTTGCAGGTTTGATCCAGCGAGGCACGCTGCAATCCTTGCAACATGAGCGCCCTGGAACCGCGCTCCTGCCAGGTCGGTTTCGGTAGGTGTGCGGGAACCATCAGCACCGGCGATCGTTCCGGCACCATATGGTGCGCCGCCAATGATATCTTCTGATGTAGTCTGGCCAGCAAATGTGTAGGGCATTCCGGCAATCAGCATCCCAAAATGTTGAAGCGGGACTTGCGTTGTCAGAAGTGTGGCTTCATGCCCACCGTGATGCGAACCTGTTGATGCAAACACCGCTCCGACCTTACCAACCAGAGCATTCCTGGCCCAAAGCCCGCCCGCCTGATCCAGGAACGACTTCATTTGGCCGGCCATCATGCCAAATCGGGTCGGCGTTCCTAAAATTATTGCGTCATAGTTTTCCAGATCTGCCGGCAAGGCGATAAGCGTATCATCGACGACATAGCCAGCCTGCTGGCGGATTTCCTCAGGGACAGTTTCGGGCACACGTCGAATGTCGACTTCGGAGCCGGGAACACTTCTGGCGCCTTCAGCCTCGGCATCGGCCAATGCGCGGACGTGGCCATAGCTTGAATAGTAGAGAACGAGAATACGTGACATAAGGAACCTCTCAGGGCTGTGACTTGTTCCCTGAGAGAATGGAATTTGTTGCGCCGCCAATTAAGTCGCGCTCTTTGACATCACTCTTTACCTGGATTGAACAATGTCACGACCTGAGAGCCAAGCGCAGATGATCAAGAAAGGCTTTGACCTTTGCATCCACTCCCAAGCGAGATACTGTAACGGCGAATACTTCTGGCGCGGGCAGTTCGTGGTCAGGAAGAACTCGCACTAAGGCCCCACTGGCTTCGGGAGCATCAGAGACGAACTCGGGCAGTGTTCCGATACCTTGCCCCGCTATCAGCAGATCCCGCAAAACCAGGCTGTTGCCGACCCGCACGCGCGGATCAAGCTCTAGTGCTGTGACACCGTTGGCGGCCGAGAGCTTCCAGCTCGTCAAATGATCAGCAAGCAAAAAGCCGATGATAGCGTGGCTTTTCAGATCCGCCGGCTGGGTCGGCGTCCCGCATCGCTCCAAATAGTCAGGAGACGCAAATATTCTTTGCCGCATCACGCCGATCCGTCGAGCAACAAGTGCCGAATCCGGCATGGCAGCGCGGATACGTATCGATAAATCGAACCCGCCCTCGACCATATCGATCACCTTGTCGTCCATCGAAAGAGTAAATCGCAGATCTGGATAGGTTTCCAAGAACTCTGGAAGCATTGGTGCGATAACGGTTTGGCCGAAGGAACTTGACGCATTCACCCGAAGGTGCCCACGCATCGCTTTTGAACCTTCCCTAATGGTTTGCTCCGTTTTTTCGACTGCGTCGAGGATTCCAATTGCGTCCTGGTAATAAAGGCTGCCGGTGTCGGTCAGTGACATGGATCGGGTCGTTCTGGTCAGTAGGACGGTTCCCAGACTTTCTTCCAGAAGTTTGATTTCTCTGCTGAGAAGCGCGGGAGAAACACCAAGGTCTTCCGCCGCGCGGGCAAAGCTGCCGCGTTCAACGATGCGGCGAAAAGCTTGCATGACTGACAGTTTGTCCAACTCCTGGCCCCCGAGTAGTTTTTTGACCCGCCCAGTTGGGCGTAACGAACTGCAAGTTATACGACCGCGAGACTGGTGCGAAGGGGCGACACGCCTGTGTTGCTGGTGTTGATCTCCGGGCGGTTGCCAGAAAACAATCATCACTCTATTTTCGATGAGGCTAGGAGTTAGGGGCAATGGCAAAATCTAAGAATCCGCTTACACCGAAAAACGTTCCAAGCCGGTCGAACAATGAAGAGTCCGATCGCCCTGTCGAGAGCAGGCCCATACCGGTTAGCGACGCTGTTAATGAGCCAACTCGGCAGGAAAGACTTAAGGCGATTGCAGAAGATGCGGAACGACGCCTCAAGGGTTCAATGAAGCTACTCTCTTGAAGTCGTCATACGAACTTATAAAGGAAAAACAGCACATACAATCAAGGTGCAGCCTTCAATACGCTTCACCGCAAGTTACCAGCTTCCCAATGAGCACTTAGAAGCAACGGAGCATACAGAAGGTCTCCTAAACACAATCGCAAATTGGGTGCCGCCCCTGAGCACTCCTCCCTACGATTAGCCCTCTACACACTCTCGCCTGTTCTCTCTAGGCACATGCGCTCTCAATAGAGGCATTCTCTCTCTAGAGTGCTCTTATGTTTGTCCGTTCTCTTAGGGTGTGTTCTCTCTAGGTGTAGCTATTTCCGTAGTATGAGCAATCGTCGGTTTCTTCTCTCCGGTGACGCTCGAAATACTGCCTGGCCTGCTTTAGTGTGTTTGCTCTCTATAAAGCTCTCTCTCAGGAGCTCTCTACGCTGGCCTGAGTAGCGTCCGTGTTTGTTTGTGTATCAGGTGTTAGATGGCCTGTGTTTCGTCGCTGTGCGCGCTTTTCTGGCCTGTCTTCGGATATGTGTTTCCCGAGAACCGTTGCTTTTATGGGTTTGTCTGGTTCAAAGGTTTACATATCTTCGGAAAAATCCTGATTTCGGCCCGGATCTGTCAACTTAATGTAAATTTAGTGTAAACCTTTTGGCCCGAAATCGGCTGTTTTGAGAGGTATAAGGTTTACATTCCGTCGATCCCAGCCGGCGCGAAGTAAACCTTTGTCAACCTTATGCAACCTTTTGACGTTGTCGCGGGATCCGACGAGGTAGGACGAACCAGCCATTCCTCGCCGCTGTGTTACTCCTGGTTCATTCTAAGCTTCCCGAGCGACGCAGGGGTGACGTAAAAGCTGCGTCCATCTGGAGCTCCATTCCTCCGAGACCATCACCGACAAGGGCAAGGCTGATGATCTGGCCTGCTCGATCCTAAAGAAGATTAATGAGAAAGCTCTGATTGTGAGCCTAGCCCGCCTTGGATTAAGTTCCTTGGCGGGTTTCTTCGTGTCCGGGTGACAATCTGGGTAGGACATTCCGTCCCTTTGTCTACTCAGTCCCCCGCTCTACTTGTTACTTTGTGCCTGCCTCCATGGGCACACAGTCCTGCCCACGCCTCTTTGGAGTGCCTTTCCAGCTTGTTCCCCTGTGCGTGGGTGGGACTTTCCCTCCATCGGCCTGTTCATATTCATTCTCAGGACAAGCACCTAAACACTCGGGCTTCGCACTCAGTCGTTCCTTCGCTCCGCTCAGTCCTGTAAAGGTTCACCGCAAAAAAGGGTTGGAATTTGACGATGCAGTTAACAGTGAACGCCGCTGCTAGTGAGCCTACTCGGCACGAAAGACTTAGGGCGATTGCAGAAAATGCGGAACGACGCCTCGAGGGTTCAATGAAGCTGCTCTCTTGATGGCTGACAGTTTTTGCTGTGTTGTTCTATGACGTTTCTATTCTCGGGTGCCTTTCGCAAGGTTTTGGCAAAACCGCATTGTGTCGGCCTCTTTCACTTCTCACACGCGATAATTGCAGACTGAACAGGCCAAACACCTTCTATCGTTTTTGGGACTCCGGCCTCCGTAAACGACGCTTGCGTAGAAGGTCCACCATCGAGGTTCAAAGCGGCGGTGCAACTGAGGCCAAGATCAATCCCTTCTGGAGACAGGATTGTGGAAAGCTCGCGAAGACTTAACCCACCCCTAGCAAGCACGAAGAGTAAAGTGTGCTCATCGACTATGCCAACAGCACTCCTCGCAGCCCGAATGTTGTTTTCCACCTTAATACCTTCTGTGCCATCTGGTTCGACAACAATTGGCCCAGACTGCAATCCCTCTATAATCTCACAGCCAGTTTCGTCCTCACGATACTGGATTTTTGGTCCATCCTGATCGATCAAAAAGATACCGGAACCCGCATTATTGCGCTTCGTATGAATTGTCTGCCCTCGAGAAACTAGATATCCAGAGGGCGAAAGCCTATCAAAGGCATCACGATTCCAAGGGGCGCCATTGATTGCAAAAAGCGCCTTCTCTCGCTCCCTTATTTCCGAAATACTTTCGCCAAAAACGCTGTCAGCGGATACCACGTGAACTGCGAGAGTGTCCAAACAAACTCGCCACGCATAAACCGAAATTCCATATTCATCAGATGTTGTAGCGGCCATTTCCAATCCTGCGGCCAACTTTTTCCAATTTTTTTTTGGTGCGTAGTTCCTTACCAGAGCAGGTAAGGGATTAGGTTGAACTTGGAAAATTGACTTTTGTTGTAGATCAGGGTCTTGGCGTAGTGCTTCACTCATTATTACATTGCCACCATCCGCCATAGACTTTTGCATTAAATCACCTTTGGCCCACAAGGCGCTAAAGAACGATGGGTCTTCCTTCAAGGCTTCCTCTAACATTGAGATAGCGCTTTCCGTTCTTTGCAAAGTTGCAAGCCTCTGCGCTTCTATAAACATCCAAAATGCAAGAATAGAACCTGTAGGATGGACTCGATTTATGGGTGAAAACGTATCCGTGCTCAGGCCAGTAAAACATAATAGTGCCTCGGGCAATGTCTCTGACATATTTTGAAAGTGAGCTAAGCTACCGGTTACGGACGTAGCCCCGATAAGCACTCCGTCTCGAGCCAATTCGAGGAAAAATTCTGCTTTGTCCTCTTGTTGGACGAGCTTGCCATTTATTTCGAACTGAGCGGCGAGCGTTCGATGCACGGAGTGTCTTGATGAAACTCTTAGTCCTTTTCCAGTCAAAAACTTGACAAACTCACGCTCAATGGCTGTAGAAAGTTCGGAATTCTGCGCCCCGACTTTATCGGCCATATTGAAATTTCCAACGGATACGCTCGGCCTATCTTGGGTCGAAGTTCTTTCTTGGTCGTCCGAATGCGGTTGCTTGTTAAGCTCCTCAAAAATTCGCTCCGGAAGCGCATCTACTTTGGCACTAACGTTTGATACTAAATCAGCTTGATCCTTGAGTCGGCGAAGAACCCGAACCATATATGCCGGCACCAAATCATCAATGAAACTCTTATCGGCAAGCAGATTGGAGAGAACCGGCTCTGTTATTGCACGAAATATGCTCTGCATGCTTGGCGTTAGATGTTCGGGATCAACATGAGCATCCATCATCTTGGTCGTAATCAAGTGTGCGTCCATGTCACTTCGGATAATATCGGTGGCGTCAGGTAACGATGCGATTACCATTTGCTCATAAAGAACTGGCGCGTCTATAGGCAGATCGCATTCTAAGCCCCGCATAGTTTTTTCAGCTTGCTCGGCCAGCAACTCAGCCAGAGAATTAACTGATGGCAAATCATTCCGCAGCATCTCCTCAAGCGTTTTGTGGATGGATACGCTAGATTTGAGGGCATTAAGCAGATCTGGCTTGGATGCGAAACCTCCAAGGGCGACGATCAGCTTAATGCCATTAAGGATTTGGGTGCTTGCCATCAGTGGTTTACGTTCGCGGAATGCGTCGGAGGATTGGTGCGTTGACCGCACTTCGACTACGCGTGTTTTTGCACGTCAGAGTAGTAGCCCTAGAAAAATATATCATTCTACCGAAGTCACAACGTTATGGCATCGAGCCAAAAAAATTTGGTGAAACCATTGTGCATAAGCCGAAGAAAATCGGCCCAACAAATGTTCGCCCAAGGTCCGAAAATGATAACACAAGGAGCTTTGAATCAGGAATGATAAAACTCTTCCAGACAGATTATCGGCTCCGGACACTCCCACCTACGCTCTCCCCTTCGCTGAGATCTCCATAAAAATCGCACTTTAGGATGTCTCTTAAACCGCTCCAAGAGCAGCTGCATAGTTTTGCCGTTTTCTTGAAGTGCCTGTTTTTTCACGCACTGCAATCGTCGGCATTTTGTCTAATTTGACGCCAAATAGTTTTGCTGCCCTATAACAGTGTGTTTGCTTTCTATGAGGTTTTGTCTCTGGAGCTTTGTGCTCTGACCCAAGCTGTGTCCGTGATCTTCGATGTTAGCTGTTGGCTGGTCTGTGCTTCGTCACTCTGTGAGCTTTTCTAGCCCTTCTGCGGATGTATGCTCTCCGAGAACCGCTATTCTTAAGATTTTTTTGGTTCAAAGGTTTACATCCGTTGATCCCGCGAGTTGTGGATGTAAACCTTTGTCACCCTTATGCAACCGCTAGACATTGTCGCGGGAACCGGTGCGGTAAGATGAACCAGCAACTCCTTACCAAGAGGCAGATACTGACTACCTAATAGCTCTCCGAGGCTCACATAGACGCCGAAGGAGTTGCACCCGTCGCAAAGTCGGTCGCGGATCTTGCTTATTACTCACCTCTCGTAGGAAGCGCAGCCAAGCGCGTTCATTAGGTGTTAGGGCTTCCTCATGGTCAGTCATGAAATTCACCTCCCAAAAATCGCTTTGATCGACGCGTGTGACCTGCTGGTCATCCTGGGGTCGGTATTGTTTGAAGCCTCACGGATCGCCTGCAGCCAACCAACTTCATTTGTGGTGACGGGTTCGCCAAATACTTCCACAACCGCCTCGGCCGCTGTCCTACCAATCGCCTGTTCCAGAGCTAGCTGCATAACGAAAGCAGGGTCGGCTTCTAACGCAATAGCCAGTGCCGGAACGCGATCCAAAGCCAACTTGGAGCTGCCCTGCTTGATCATCGTGATCATATTCTGGTTCACATAACCGGCTTGCGCCGCGATCTCAGCCTGGCTCCTGGTCGGTTTTAGTTCGAGCACCCGGCGCTCGACATACTTCGCCATACGTGTGTCTCCATACGGTTTTTTGGTCATCGCTATCCTCTCTGGAATTACGCAGCATGCGCTGCACATCTTTGTTATAGCGACGACGTGCATGGGGATGTGTGGCGGGAAAGAGAAACATATGGGCAACTATCTCAAGATGCTTATTTCCAAGATCTTCCTGAGCTAAAAACCAACTCACACAACTTTTTCGGTGCCCGAAAAACCTGAAATATTTTGATTAATATATGCTATCCTGCCCTTTGCCACAAACGTTGCCAGACTCTTTTAAGGGTAGGCCCAGTAGCCATTTTGCCCCCCTGTGCAGTTAAACGCATCAAGCGCGCCACATTTCGAGAGATGACACGACCCATGCTGTCTTTTGCAAACCGTGCTCGGTTCCGCTGGGTCTGCGCTGCGGCATCAATATTAGCATAGATTTGATCAGTTAGCTCATCAATGTTCCATACAGCATCTGGTGCATCGGATGCGACAACTGGAACGAACGGTCCGGTAGGTTTAAGGTCGGCAGCAATTTGTGCCTTCAGTCTTTCTAGCGTTTCGATAAATTTGAGCGTCAAAGCATGTTCCGGAAAGGGCCAAACCTCATTTTCAACCAATCTGTCGACATGGGTGGCCGCGAAAATGATTGGAGGAGGCACGAGTTCAGGACTTTCTGAGAAACTTTCAGAAATACCCTGCAGAAAAGCATGGTCAGGCGCTCTAGCTGGCCGGTTCGCAGCTACCACCCAAAGAAGCATGTCAGCTTTGGCAACCCAATCGGCCAACTCGGCATCGTTTTTTTCTGACTTACCAAGGCCCGGAGTGTCGATCAACTGACAGGACATTCCGTGCAAATCCAAGTTGTGACACAGGAATTTTTCTGTAATCGGCTCAGCTCCGCTCAATCCCACACTTTCGCCCAAAAGCGCATCAATCAGTGCTGTCTTTCCGCTACTGACTTGCCCCATCACCACAATGGCCAGTGGACCCAAAACAGGTGAGTCAATATCGCCACGCTTTGTCACAGATCGAGCGGCTCGGTCGGCCAACTCTGCGTGTGTTTGCTTAAGGCGACCCGAATACAGGTCAACAGCATTTCGCGAGACCTCCTCAAGTAGAAGGGCTTGCAGGCTAGCGACCCCAGCACTCCCCAACTCGGAAACCAGAGCACCTCCAAAAAAGTCGCGCACTTCCGCCAAGATACCGCCAACCGGATTTATGAAAACTCGGCCTCCACGGTAGGCTCGTTTTCCCCACCGCCAATAATCGGCAGCCAACCCTGAATATGCCCAACCCATTCGTAGCTGGCGCACTGTCAGTGTATTGCTAAAAGGCACATGATCAATTACGTGACCACGAAACTTTCCCGTTATTCGTGAAGTCAGAAGTAAGCCTTCCGGAACAGAAAAATCCCAAGCATCTGCCTTTGGCCCATTTAGGTCACAAGAAATCTGACCCATCTCTTGCTCAATGAGGACACGCAGATCCTCAACAGCCAATGGCACAGTGGTAGCATCTTGAATTCGGCCGCAGGATTTTTTGAATGCTATTGCTTCAGCTTCGTTCCATTCAATGTCTGGCGCAACATGTTCGCGACTTGCAATGAATATTTCAGGCGAAACTGCGCCCGAGCGCCGCCATTTCGATGCCCAAGCAAACAGTGCGGCGACAGCTGCCAGTGCGACGCAACCGGCCAAATAAGCCACCCAATGTTCATGCTGAGTCAGCCAGACAGCTCCTAGTGCACATAACGCGACCAGAGGCAGGAAAACAGTCGTTAGTGCGGCGACCTTCCTCCAATAACCCATACGCAAACGGAGACGTTCGAAGAAGCTCACCCTCACTGTCCCTTTTTACTTTGGATGTTGACCTCACCACGTTTGATACGATCAGCGATCTCAGCCAACGCGTTTAAGAAAAGAGCACGCAAGTCTTCCGATGATGGAGGTTGTCCGGTCGCTTCCCCATGTAAGAACCGAGCAGCGACTCTCCCAAGCGCATATGTAACCGCAAAAGACATAGCTGCAGCACCCAGTGCGCCTACGGTCTGGCCGGCAATGGGAATCAACTTTGCCGCTTGTCTCGCCAGCAATCCCAGACCTATGCGAGCAGTTGTGCCCGCCCCCAAAGCGGCTCCAAGGCGCATGATGCGTGCTTTGGTCCAAAGCACGCCGTAAGACCGAGCAATGTCACGCAGAAGAAGCACCTGGATCGGAATAACAGCGATACTTCCGACTATTGGACCTACCAAAGGCAACGGCACTCCATCTGCTGCTGCAGCCATTCCAGCTCTCCTGAGGACCATGGGATGAAGCACATCAAAAGCCGCACGTTCAACTTCACGTGCATTGCGTTGAGCAAGACTGCTAGATAAGTCCGGTAATAATTCTGCAAGCTTACTCAGCAGGCTTGACATGCCACTCTCCTCCCATCCTGCATCAGGATTGAGTGAAAGCGACACCATGGGTGTTTTAGATTCAGATAATCCAAGCGCGGATAATATGGCTGCGCACGACGCAGGCTGCCTACTTTGATCCACAAGGTCACTTGCCGTAAAAGCCACCATAACAGGCGGCGACGGGCGTCGTCGTTGAGCCACTCTCAACGCTTCTGCCACGACAGCCTGCACCGGATCATCTAGTCGCGCGACAATCAAGACGGCATCGCAGGTTTCTGAGCAAGCTGCGACATCTTGGGTTGCATCGTAACCGACCTCTCCCAGACCACGGGTGTCCATAAATCGAAGAACGGGCTCATTGGGTGGCAACTCAATAACGGAGATGCCGCGAGTGCAAGGGGCAATGCCGTCCCCGATCTCGGCAACACCCTCACCAGCGGCACGAGCAATAAGACTAGACTTCCCAGCACCAGTCTTTCCGAGCAACCAGAGTGTCGGTGGAGGTGCTTCAGGGTCGCGGTCGGAGACCAATTCAACCACTGCGTTCTGACTTTTAGCGTTGTTCCTGATTTTATGCTCTGCCATCGTGTTCCGCCTGCTGTCCCACTTCAGTCATTACCGCTACCATGTGGCGAACGCGGAACGTGAAACAAAGTAACAGAAGGGCACATTTTGACAATTGAAAGAGACGGGACATTGCAGGGATGACGAAAACCTGAATGGGATCACATCACGCACTCAATGCAAAGATGACAGCATGGTAGACAGTGCTCTTTGGTTCAATGAACCTGTTGAACCTGCACTTGCTTGGTTTGATTGGAGAAACCGCCTGTAAAACAGCGCTCCTTTGACCAAAAATCAATAGCTTGGCCACCTGCACCGATCTTCGGGAGGCAGGGGTCGGAGGTTCGAATCCTCTCACTCCGACCAATGCAATCAAACACTTGCGTTGATTTTGCGCCTCTCGAAAATCCAGAGTTTCTGTTACACCTAACGAAAACCCCCGGATTCAGACTGCATACTCAAGAAGTTGCGAAATGAGACAACCCCGGCTAGGCTAATTGCATTATTAGGGGAAATTTCATGAAACTGGTATTAGCGGCTGTCGCCGTGTGCCTTGCAAACGCGGCTAGTGCTTTAACCGTCACATTCGACCATAACCCGCCTTATCCAAGTGCGGGCGGAAGCAAAGCAACTTCAAACGGGTTCATCTATGATTACAGCACCGTTTACCTGACCGGAAATCATCTCGCCTTGCACGATGACAGCGGGATCCTATCGTCATCGATCAGCGCTCTTAACGGCGCGTCCTTTACGCCCAATCAGATTGACGTTCGCGGCTGGTCGCTGCTGAATAAGTCCGGCTCTGGACCTGCCCCTGTAGATGACTACCGAGCCCACACAGCCTGGGCTTATGCTGGCACTGCCCCACTTCCATACCTGACATTTGAGGGGATCAGAAACGGCGCGGTAGTGGCTACTCAGTCGGTCGGACCTACCCTATGGAGCGTGTTGAATTTCACAAGCTCATTTGCGAACATTGACAGCCTGAAGCTGTCGCTGAACATTCCGAGCGCCCTTCGATATACCGACTATGACCAAGTTGGGCCTGATACGGTCTGGTGTGAGGAATGGTGTTCTGAGTTCTGGGTAGACAATCTGAATGTCAGCGTATCTGCCGTACCCCTGCCCGCCAGCGGGTTGTTGCTGATCGGCGGGCTTATGGGTTTGTTGGGTTTTCGGCGCTTTAAGGCACAGTAACGGCTGCGGCAACCGATACTACTGGAAGCGTGGGGGCTGAGACCGCACCTGTATTGCCGCCCAGGTAGCTCGGCAGGGGCGTCAAACAGGCTTCGCCCCAACCGTCTTCGCGCTTGCCGACGCGAGATCCGTGCATGGCGGTGCGACCTGCGGTGCCCGCCTTGATTTCGAAGTCATGATACTGATCGGTGAAACCCTGATTGCCGAGGATCAGGCTATCAGTCGCCGCTGTTGCAGCGTGAACGTTGACGTTGCGGGTGTCTAAACTCAGGCGTCTCTGTTGTACTTGTAAATTGGCTCGAGGCTTTCGATTGCTCCAGGGCTAACCTTCAAGTCTTTGATAAGTCCATCACCAACCGAATAAACCCATCCATGCAGCCGGGGGTACTCACCACCTTCCCGCGCCTTTTGAATGAATGACAGCTTTGCCAGATTCGAAACCTGTTCTTTGACGTTGAGTTCGGTGAAACGGTCCAAGCGTTCTTCTTCCGATTCAATCCCATCCAGAATAGATCGATTGCGCGAATAGACATCCTTTAGATGCAAAAGCCAATTGTCCAAGTAACCATACGATTCATTGCTCATTGCTGCTTTGATTCCGCCGCATCCGTAGTGCCCGCAGACAATAATGTGTTTCACTTTCAGATAGTGAACCGCAAAATAGGCAACGCTCAGCAGGTTGGAGTCGGTGTGAACCACAAGATTTGCAATGTTGCGCTGAACAAAAATTGATCCGGGAAGAGAATTAGTAATCTCTGTAGCGGGCACTCTGCTGTCGGAACATCCGATCCACAAATATTCCGGTGACTGACCTTCGGCCAATCGCTCAAAAAAGCCAGGGTCTTCATCTTTGATGCGATTTACCCAGTCTTTGTTGCCTTCAAGAAGTAGTTTGATTGACTCTGTCATGCTGGGTGTTCCCTTTTTGATCGCGCGTATGTGAAAGCCTAGTGAGTGGCGCTCGTCGAGTGTTGGTTTGGCCAAGTAATGGATATTGCGTATCTGAACAAGTTAGTTTGCACCCATCATCCCGGCTCGCATCTTATGCACCGGCCGAACTGTACGCAGGCAAACCCCACAATTTCCGTTCAGCTTCCGGGCTTCACGAAAGGCACCTTTTTGGCAGGACAATTTGGCCCTACTCGACTGTAACGTGATTGGCCGTCAACACTGCGGCAAGCAGTACAGAAGCCCAAAGCCGCATACCTGTTAAGGCGCTGTCTTAATCCGGGCCAACCGAACGCCTTGATCCGACATGGCTGGCGTTGGGAAATCGGTCTTTTCCAAGCCTGCCAAAATCAGCCTTGGGGTGCATTTTTGGAGAAATCGACTATGAAAAAAGCAATATGAGCGGCAACGATATCTTCCAGTCGATCGGAAGTCTCGGCCCTGAAGGGTTCCAAAAAATTGTCGACCGGCTGGAATTTCGCGGCCGCGACCCGGTCTTTGTCAGAATGCGCGAAGCATATCTACAACACATCGACCTCGGGTTCTGTAAGACGTTGCTTGATCTTGGTTGCGGCACCGGGGTAGTCGCCCGCGCGTTGGCAGCACGTGAAGGGCTCGTCACTGAGATCACTGGAATAGATTACAGCCCGGAATTGGTCGAGGCTGCGACTCGCCTTGCCGCCGAAGAAGGCCTTGCAGGGCGGGTCAATTTCCGGACCGGCGATTCCCACGCTCTGCCCGATCCTGATAACAGCTATGACGTGGTGCTCGCCCACACACTTGTCAGCCATGTCAGCGATCCGGATGCGGTGATCGCAGAAGCTGCCCGGGTTGTGCGCCCTGGCGGCGCGGTCGCTGTCTTCGACGGCGACTACGCCTCCTTGACCTTCGGAGCCGGAAATGCGGCGCGCAATAGTGAAGTCGTCAACATGATACTTAATGCCGTGGTTGCCAATCCTCTGGTCCTGCGCAGGATGCCCGCAGTCCTTGCGCGGCATGGCTTGAAACTGACGCATTTCCTGCCCGAGGTTTTCGCTGAAGCCCGGAATGGTTCATTCTTTCTGAACCTGGCCGATAGCTATATTCCGCTGGTCGTGCGAAATGGAGATATGAGCGAAGGTGAGGCCGCCGACTGGTTGTCCGCGCAGCACCGGGCCAGTAACGAGGAGACATTCTTCGGAGCGTGCAACTACTATACCTATGTCGCCCAGAAAACCTGAGCTCTGACTGCACGGGTTGAACACCACAACTCCACGTCATGAGTTTGCCGAGGCATGTGATTTTGTGTTTGACCTTTCGGGCCAGAACCCAGGTGAACCGGGCTTGTGAACCGACGGAGTTCATCTTGGCGGGTTTGATCACGTTTTATGCGATGGCCTTTTTTTGGCCGCCGGCCTCGGATCCTGAAAACTTCCAGTTTTTGCAACCCAAGTTCTAAGCACTTGCGCGAGCGAATTTTCCTCGGTAGCCAAATGCGTGTTGAGGCGGAGCAAATCAGCCGGATCGTCGAAGGCGGTCCCCCGGTCCTTCGGCGATGCCGCCTTGATGCCCGCAACAATTTTGAGGGTAAATCCTGAAATCGCCGAGTTCCCAGACTGTTTTTCCTATCCGTGGCGAACCTTCCTGCAAATCCAAGGGTGTGGCTTGCCTCAATCAAGTATTCCGGTTCGATCGCCTTCCCAAAACTGATAACTGACAAATTCAGATGCACTGACTCACGTTATGTGCGGGGGACTGGTAAGGAACCATTCATCATTCTATCGACCAGCGACGGTAGAAACTGTATCGCGAATGTGCCTATTTGGCATGCCCTGCTCACTCAAGCCAGTAACGCCAGGTCATGGCCGGTGGTTTTTTTGCGCGTGGCCATAGACTCGGCGTCCTTACCGCCGATGGTCAGCGTGAGGTCCTTGAAGAACCCTTTACTGTCGAACCACCAGCGATGGGAATAGACTTTGGTTCGTTTTGGCTTCGGAACGTCGCGCTTGTATTGTTCATTGCAGTAAATGTCCCAATGGCCTTTGGTAGTGAGCGTTGGCATCCCAACATGGCCTGCGCGGTCGCGTCCGCCGTGGACTAGCCCGCCGGCCAGTGCCAACACCTTGTCCCGACCGCTGTAGTAATTCGTGAAGCGTTTACTGCGATTGCCAAGAACCAGCCCCCCCCACGCGCCTTTCTCGAGCCAGGCGGAATCCACATCGGCCGATGCAAACATGACTTGATCGACGCCCCAGTTGCCGCTTCCAGAACCCGCCGAGTCACCAAAATCGGAGAAGGCGCGCAAAACAACAAATGCCCCCATGGAATGCGCGATAAGATGAACTTTTGGGCGCGGCGACATGGCCAGCAACGGCAGTATTCCGTCGCCCACAAGATGAGGGGCCACTGCCTTGGCGTCGGAACGATCCTTGTCATAGCTGAGAACAGAACCGTCGCTTGGCCAGTCGAACGCAACGACCGCGCCCTTATATCCTTTTGATCTCACACCCTTTTCGATCTTGGCCAGCCGGTCCAGCATTTCCTTCTGCGACGTGTTGAAACCGTGAACGTAAATCAGGACGTCTTTGTCACCTCCTGCCTTCTGCACCATCTCAAGCCACTTCTTTTGCTTGATGATGCCTCCTTTCCGGATGCGTCCGTCGGAACTTGTATGTGAGATCGAGACGTACCGGGTTTTCGCGGCAGGTTTTATCGTGAACTTCTTTTTTGAAGCGTTGTAATTGCGCCGGGAGAAAAACAAAGCCATCCTGTGAACTCCTTTTAACCAATTCATAAAATCTGCCACAGAAAAGCGTTTCTAGCAAAATATTGGAGAACTTCTGATACAATGTAACCGCGCTACTGACCCGAAGCCCGCGAATTTCGGACGGCTGGCCGCAGAGTTAACACCAGGACCCGACTGCCCGGAAATATGAGTATTCGAGAGGGATCTGTTCCAAAGAAATTTCTATCTAAATACCTTGGAGGGAGTAATGACCGCGCGAGATATTTCATTTGCCAGTTTCAATTTGTTGAACCTTCACCTGTCTGGTCAGGCCATCTATGGCGACTCAGATGGATGGGATCAGGCCACCTATGAAAAGAAGATAGCGTTTACCGCGAAGGCGCTGAGCAGAATTGATGCGGACGTGGTCGGCGTGCAGGAGCTTTGGGCCGAGGACGCGCTGCAAGCGGCGCTGGACAACTCGTCTTTGGCTGGAACCCATACACTGTTGGTGCCCGAGGATCACAATAACAAGAAGATCGTATGCGCGGCCGCTGTGCGTTCGGACATACTGGTGGATCAACCAGAATGGATCGAAGATTTTCCCGAGGAATGCGTTTTGCAGTCGACAGGGGATGATCCGCAGCAACCTGATATTTCTGTGGCGCTGGATGGCTTTTCCCGTCCTGTCATGCATTTTCAGGTCCGCCCCGATCCTCGGACACCGGTTATTCATGTGTTCGTCTGTCATTTCAAATCCCGCCGCCCGGCCCAGATTTGGCGCGAGCGGGGTTGGTATGACAAGGACGTTCACGGCCCGCATATCACGTCACTGGGCTATGCTATCTCGACCGTGCGCAGGACCGCCGAAGCGGCCGCTTTGCGCGTGATCATAACCAACCTGACAAAGAAAACGGATACCCCTGTGGTTCTGATCGGCGACATGAATGACGGCAAGGAAAGCAACACGCTCAATATTCTGTCAGAACAGCCAACCTACCTGTCGCCTCTGTCTTCGGGAGGAGCCGACAACGCGCTTTATACCGCGCAAACCATGCAGGAATACCGTTCGACGCGCGACGTATATTACACGCATGTGTTCAAAGGACAGCGCGAAAGCTTGGACCACATCATGTTCAGTCAGGAGTTCTACGATAATTCGAAGAAACGCCTTTGGGCCTTTGACGAGATGCTTGTGCAGAATGACCACCTGAACCATGACGATCATAAAGAAAGCGGAACCACGGATCATGGGATTATTCGCGTGGGTTTTCAGTGGAAGCCTGCGCCCGGCCAAGGCAGTTGATATTGTTTGGTTTCCGGGTACTTCCTGACCATTTTTATGGCCATATGGGATCACGCCGGATTCGCCACCCGGCTACCTGGATAGCTTTTTTGGCACTTCCACAACCTGTGCCATTGAACGCGGACAACCATAGCGGCTTGAGACGGCATCGGTGTAATCGGGCGGAACGCTCCCCCTCAGGTTGCGTAATTGCAAGTTTTATGTTATGTTTTTAGATATTTAGTATAAACATTTGATCGGCGCAGCCGTTTTTTAGTTTTTTGTGGAGTAACTGATGCGGTATCTTGTTGTTATCATTTTGATATTGGTTGCCGCGAACGCGGTGATCAAAGAGTCTGCGGCCTACGCCAATACTTCCTGCAATCCCAAATATGAAAAATGCGGCTGGTAGTGCGGTTACGCGAAACTCTTTGATTGACGCAACAGAGTCGGGGAACCGAAAACATGGGCAACTATGCTGTTTGGGCCATCGGTCTGGGTGGGCTGATACTGCTGTTCGAGGCGTACAAGGAATACACAACCTCTGACGCCGTGGACAATCTGAAATCCAACAACCAGGCATCTCGTAAAGAGCTTGAAAACGTCCGAATGTCGGCACTGACCACCAAGGCCGAAAACCGCCGAGGTCTGGCGATATATATGGTGTTCTTTGTCGGCATCTACTTCGTGATGCTGATGTCGCCGGAACTGATCGCGACCTTTGTGATGGGCAGCAAGGAAGCGACGGCTGCGACAGGCGGGTCCAACGTTGTGGCCCGATCCATCGTTAACCCCGAGGCTGGTACGGGGCCTGCCGTTGATCCGCGTACTCTGCCGTTTTGGCTGGCCATCGCCATCACCTTTGGGGCCGCTTCGCCCACCTTTCAGGTTATCGAGCGCAAAATCCGCGCCATCGCCTATTTCTTTGCCGGTGTACCCAGAAACATTTTTCGGGTGCTGCAATCTCTCGAAGATCTGAATTACGGCAGCTATGGGGATGGCGAGACCCTGCCGCTGTGGAAAGCTTTTCGTGAGAAGATCGCGGCAAGCAAAGTTGACCCGATCATGGATGGAATGGTGCAAAGCATCGAAAGCTCGTTGCGCTGTATCGATTTGCTGCAACCGCCAATCATCGGGCCGCAAAGCTCGGCCTTCCGGCAATTGTTCAACGAAGATACCCCTCTGGCGCGGATCGACGACCTGCGATCACGGTACGCCAGCATTCTGGGCCGCATTGCTAACTTCAAGCTGGAAAAAGACACCTTGCAGAGCCTGCAGGATGAAACCGCAAAACTGGCGGACTCGATGCAGTGTCTGTTTGCGCTTTATTCGATCAGGTCGCGCAAAGTGCCCGAAGCGCTGATGAACACGCCAACGGCACAGATCATCGAAAAAGTGACTGGTGAAGACACCGCGCAATCCCTGCACGACATCACGCTTGCAAGTATTTTCGGGGCGGTTTTCAGCTATGTCCTGGTTGAACAGGTGGCCATGTTCAGCAGCAACGTAAGCGATGCGACCGAATTGCGCGAAATCTGCGCCGCCATGCTGATCCCCCTGATCCCGTCACTTATCCTGCTGGCGTTTCTTACCATACTGCTGCGGCATCTCAGGATGGATCAGGGCAGCTGGCCCCGCAGTGACGATATACAGATTCCGTTCTGGGACTATGCCAAGCTTGCTTTCTGGCCCGCCTTCCTGGCCACGGTTCTCTATGGTGCGATAACCTGCATCGGCGCGGATGGTGTCGTTCGACACGCGCTGGACGGTGACGGCAGCGCTATGATCACAACAGGCCTGAATTTCCTGAAGGATGAAATCGAACAGTTGCCGCGTATCTTTTTGCTGTCTTACGTGACGGCCTGCGCCCTGTTGTTCGTTGCGGATCAGCATGACCGGATGCGCTGGTTCGTGACGGTTGGTATCGCCCTGGTGGTATCGGCATTCCTTCTGATGGTGGCAAATCTGGCCGCAAGCCTGTTCAATATAGTCCCCCCGGCGACGGGCCTTGGCCTGCTGGACATCGCAATCATGGTAACGCTTCCCTATTCCATTTTCCTGGTCTTTTACGCAATCGCCGCCGAACTGGCTGAAACCGGTTCGATGAAGAAAATCCTGTCAGTTGTCGGCACCCGCATCCGCGAGCCCCAGAGATCGGATGGTCGCTCATGACACGCCCTGCTGTTTTGGCGTTCGCCTTGGCGGTTTTGGCCTGGCAAGGCACTGCCTCTTCTGTCACGGCCGAAGCGGACCTGATCGTTGGCGTGCGAACGGACGCCCCGCCTTTTTCGTATCTCGCGGTGCGTGATCGCGAAGGACGTTTGACCAGCGATACGCCGCCTCTTGCGTCGGGTGAGGTGTTCACCGGCTACATGGTCAATATCTGCGCCACGGTCCTTGAAGAACTGCAGAAGTCCCGCGATTTCACCGTCGAATGGAAGGCTATCGAGGCGCGGGACCGGTTCACCGACCTGCAAAGCGGCAAAATCAACATTCTCTGCGATCCGGCCACCATTACCCAAGAGCGTTTGTCCTATCCCGGCGTGCTTGTTTCCCCGCCGGTCTATCTGTCTGGTGTCGGAAGGGCGGAGACGACGCGTGACCAGTGGGCTGGTCACTGGCCCTGTATCGGCCCGGTCGCAGGGATCGTGGAAGGCACCACGGCACCGCGTTCTATTAGGCTGATTGCAGAACAATACGGTTTCGGCGAGACATTCTCGGAAATCGTCAGAATGCATCCGGATGTAGACAAGGTTGTTCTCAGCGACGATGAGAAAAAACGCCTGACCGATTGCCCGGATGCCGTAGCTGGGTTGACGTGGGATGTGGGTTCGCTTGCTAAATATGTCAGCGCCGATGCGGCCGATACAGATCCTGACGCTGCCTATGTTGTCCGCAGTTACCCAAACCATGAAAAACTGGCGCAAGCGCTGTGCGACGGGCAAATCTATTACTCGGTTGGCGATCTTGAGATCGTGACGCTGGCATTGAAGTCCTACATTGAAAGAAACCCGGATTGTCAGGCCCGTGCGGACGCTCAGGTCTATTCCGAAGAGCGCTATGGCATTTTCGTCCACTTGTCAGATCAGATGAACAGTTCGGACCAACTCGCCTTGGCGTTTCTTCAGCAGCTCACGATCGAGATTCACAAGGGTCACGATTCAATCCTTGTGCGAAGTTTTTCGGATAATTTTGACCGCAACAAGATTTCACGCTCCTTAGATCTGTTCCTGTGGAATCTGGTCGCCGGAGCCAACTGACGGCGGACGTGTCACCCAAGATAGTCTCGCAACGCAGGCGGCGGGTTATCAAAAAGTGTGGATGTCTCTGTGACCGGGTGCGCCAGCCCATCCGCCACCAGAACCGAATGACTTGCGATTCGTCTTGCATCCTGTGGATCATGGCTGACCATCATCATTGTCGTTCCGGCCTCGGTCGTCAGGGCAGAGACAAGATCCAGCATTTCCGCCTTGAGCGCCGGTCCCAGAGCGGCAAACGGCTCGTCCAGCAAAAGCAAAGGCCGCTGTTGTACCAGCACGCGGGCAAGGGCAACACGGCTTTGTTGACCGCCCGACAATTGTGCCGGTCGCCGGTCCGCCATATCGGGCAAGCCAACACGATCCAGCGCGGAATGCACCTGTGCCTGCTCATCGGCTGACAACCGGCCGTTCGGATGCAAACCCAGGGCGATGTTCTGGCCAGCGGTCAGATGAGGAAACAAGTTCCCATCCTGAAACAGCATCGCCAGCGGGCGCTGCCCCGGCGGTAATCCGGTAATATCGCTGCCGCGCCAGTAAATTTGCCCCGCGGCCAGATCGCGAAACCCAGCAACCGCCTCTAAAAGGGTCGACTTTCCCGCGCCAGAAGGACCGATGACCGCAACGCGTGATCCGGTTTCGATTTGCAGGCTCGCGCGCAATACGAAATCGCCATTTGAAATCGCACAGCCATCAAGCTTCAGCATGCCAGCGCCCTCCTCGATCCAAAAGCCAGAATGCCCCCATCGAAAGCGCCAGCAGCAACAGGGCGCCACCGGCCGCAGCCTCCATCTGATAGGCTCCCATCAGCCGGTAAATCTGAAGCGGAAGCGTGGCGATTTGTGCATCGGCAAATAGCGCGATGACCCCCAGATCCCCCATGGACAGTGCCGCCGCCAGACCCGCGGCAAATCCGATTTGCGGTCGCAAACGCGGCAGCAAAATGCGTGTCACAAAACTCCATCTGCTCATATCCAGTGACAGTGCCAGGCGACCGTATTGCGCAACAACCTCGCGCGTCGATGGAACAAGTATCCTCAGGGCAAAGGGCAACGCCATGACGGCATTCACCAGAGCCGTTACAGGCAGAGCCAGAACAGTAGGGTTGGCAAGTGGGCGGATCAGGATGAACAGCCCGGTGCCGACGACCAGAGGTGACGCTGCCAATCCAAGAACACCGCAGAGTTCGACGATCCCGTATCGCCCGGTTGCAACCGTCATCGCCATCGGCAAGGCCAGAAGCAGCAGAACGACGGTGCTGGCTGCCGCGACCAAAACGGATATCAAGGCCGCCCGGTACACCAGCACCGGCATCTCGAACACTCCCGAAAGTCCGGAGATCACGACCGAGGTCAACGGCAGCAGGAGAAAGACCGCCGCTGCGCTGATCCAGAAGGCATCAAACGCCCGCGTCCCTTCATCCCAGCGTCGAATGGAACGATCCAGCCCGGCACCAAACCCGTCACCCCTGGAGAACCTGAGCGCTGCCAGGGCCGCAGTCGCGGTCAGAACCAGTTGCACCCCGGACAGAAGCGCGGCGCGACCCAAGTTGAAATCATAGGTAAAGGCCTGGTAAATCGCGAGTTCTATCGTGGTCGCGCGTGGTCCACCACCCAAAGTCAGGGCAACGGCAAAACTGGTCAGGCAAATGGCGAAAACAACGGCCAGAACACCGGGCAGGATACGCGCCAGCATAGGCATTTCGATCAGCCGGAACATGGCCCATCCGTTGCAACCCAACTGGGCGGCCAATCGAAACCTTTCGGACGGGATCTCCTGCCACCCCTGCAAGATCAGACGCGTGGCCAAGGGGAGATTGAAAAAGACATGCGCCAGAACCACGCCATGCAGCCCGTAGATGCGGATCGGCGGTAGCCCAAAAACCGCTAGAACGTCTGAAATCCAGCCCGCTCGGCCGAAAACCTGCAGCAAGCCGATGATGGCGACGATGACCGGCAGAATGAACGGCGCCCCCAGCAGCGCGATCAGAACCGCCCGCCCGCGAAAACGCCGCCGGGCCAGCGCGCGGGCGACAGGAACGGCAAGCCCTGCACTGAAAATGGCGGACAACACCGCCTGAACCAGCGTGAACCGAAGGGCTGACCAATCGGCCGGTCCGAACCCACTTGCGGAATCGGCGCGCAGGGCAACTGCGGCCAGCGTGCCAAGAATAAGCACGGCAACCAGTGTCGCCGCGCCAATACCCGGCGTCGGATTTACTGGCTGAGCGCGCCCAGCCATTCCGCCAACGCCTCGTCCCGCACGGCTGCCGCCTGATCAGAATCCAGCAGCAAAGATTTTTCCGGTACGGTCAGTGTATCAAACCCTTCGGGCAGGCCCGCCGCAGGCGTTACCGCCGGATACATCCAGTTTGTTGTCGGGATGATCTGCTGGAAGGCATCCGAAACCATGAACTGCAAAAACTGGTCCGCCAGTTCAGGCTGATCGGTTCCGGCCAGTTTTCCGGCTACTTCGACCTGCATATAGTGACCTTCGTCAAATGCGGCCGCCGCCTTGCTTGCATCTTCTTCAGCGATCAGGTGATAGGCAGGTGATGTGGTGTAACTGAGAACCATGTCAGCCTCACCCTCAAGAAACAGTCCATACGCCTCGGACCAGCCCTTGGTGACGGTCACGATATTATCGGCCAGTCCTGCCCAGATTTCGGGCGCTTCGTCGCCATAGGCGGCTTTGACCCACAGCAACAGGCCTAGCCCTGGCGTGGATGAACGCGGATCCTGAATGATGATTTTGGTATCACCGTCGGCCAGCTCACGGAAATTGGCCGGTGCTGCTGCGTCGGCATTATGGACAAACGCGAAATACCCCCAGTCGTAAGGCGCAAATACGTCATCGTTCCATTCTACGGGCAAAGTGTAGTCGGCGCTGACCGAACTGGGCGCAAACAGGCCGGTTTCCTTTGCTGCCGCAATCAGGTTGGTGTCCAGACCCAAGACGACGTCTGCATCCGAGTTTTCACCTTCCAGACGGATGCGCGACAGTAGGGCGGCACCGTCTTCCACACCAACAAGGTTCAGTTCGCAGTCGCAGACCGCTTCGAATGCTTCTTTGACCTGCGGACCCGGACCCCAATCCGAGACGAAGCTGTCATAAGTATAAACGGTCAACTGAGGTTTGTCGGCGGCGATAGCCGAAGTCGCGCTCAGAATTCCCGCAGCAATCAGCAGATGTTTCATGTCATCCTCCATTGCGGCGAGAGGGCAAGGATGGATGAAACCGTCACCTTTCCCTCCGCCGGTTCTAGCCGGTTCAGGTTCAACGGGTTCGCAATGGGCGTCTCAGCGCGGCATTCCGCGCACCCCGAGGTGAGGCCGTGATTAGGGTGATGTCGAAACAATTTCAACCAAATTCGCCCTTCACGCTTCACTGGCATGAAGGATGCTTCTCAACTGGCGGGATCAGGGCAGATCAGCCTGCGAGCCCAGGCTTTGAACCTGCAGCCATTCAATCGCGGCCCGGGTCTCGCGTCGCGATCGGCCAAGTCCTGTGCTCTCGACGAAATAACCATGAGTAGGTGTTATTTTTTCATCAAACAGACGCACGACGCGGCCTTCGGCCAGATCCTGATCGATCAAGGGCAGCCAGCCGACAATCGCGCCCTGCCCTTCTGAGGCACCCCGCAGCAGAACATTGGCATCTTCAAAGATCGGACCACGCAAAGGGCCATCAACCGAGACATTCATCGCCCAGAACCAGTCGAGCCAACCCCAGTGGTTCCTTTGATGCAACAGCGGACAGTGCAACAGGTCTTGGGGCTCATTCACCGGGCCGTGCTTCAGGACAAATGCCTCCGACGCTATGGCAACGGGGGCAAGCTCGATCAGCTTGATCGAATTTTCGGGCATCTCGGCCATTCGTTCCCAGCGGATCACGATGTCGATGTTTGCCCGGTCCAGCATGCCGGGTTGGTAACTCGGAACCACCTCCAGCTCGATCTCGGGGTGGTCGTCCCAAAAATCACCGATCCGGGGCATCAGCCAGCGGGCGGTGAAAATCGGCCCCGCAGCAAGTCGGACCACCTTGCGGGAGCCGCGGCGAACCGAACGCACCGCGTCATCCAGAATTTCAAATGCCTGAGCCGTTGCTGCCGCCAGACGCCTGCCATCTTCGGTCAACGCGACCTCGCGCCCGGCCCGTTCAAACAGCTTGACGCCCAGCTGCTCTTCCAGCCCTCGAATGTGATGGCTGATCGCCGTGGGTGTGACTGACAGTTTCTCGGCCGCAATTCGAAAACTGCCCTGGCGGGCGGCTGCATCGAAGGCGCGAAGGGCGGGAAGAGAGGCGGTCACGAATTTCCCTAATGTAAGTTTTACTCATCAATTGCTGAGAAAACGGCTTTTGTAAACAAGCCCTATGGCTGTGTAGGCTGACTTTGAATGAAGCTGAGCTCATGATATTAGGCCCATGTCTACGCGCCGGCGCGGTCGCAAGGACCGTCTGACACAAGATAACAGCGACGAGGCCAGCCCTGCGGTATGGCCGGGTGTGGTTGGCGGGTGCCTGAAACCGCTGTCCCCGAATGAAGTCGCTCAGACCGAGGAAGCCGCATTGCTGCTGCTTGAGACCCTCGGACTAAGTCAGCCGACCCCATCCATGGTCGACAAGGTGACGGCAGCGGGCGGGACGCTGGGCGATGACGGACGATTGTTGTTTCCGCGCGCCCTTGTGCGCAAGTCGATCAAGCAGGCAAGGCGGAATTTCGTCCTTTGCGGGCAATTTCCTGAAAACGATCTGCGGATCGAAGGCACGCGGGTCCATATGTCAACCGGCGGCGCCGCGCCGGGTGTCTTCGACATCGATACGGGCCACTACCGCCCTTCAACCCTGGCCGACCTGTATGATGCCGCCCGACTGGTCGACAGGATGGAGAACATCCATCATTTCAGCCGTCCGGTCGTTGCGCGCGACGTTGACCCTGCTGCGGCAATGGACCTCAACACTGCCTATGCCTGCCTGATGGGCACGTCCAAGCATGTTTCCGTCTCGATTACCGAACCCGAAAACGTCCCGGCCATTGCCCGCCTTTGTTACAGGATCGCAGGTGACGAAGCCGCCTTTCGCGCGCGACCGTTCCTGACTGTCATGGTCTGTCATGTTGTGCCGCCCATGCGCTTCGCAGAAGAGGCTTGTGAAGTGCTCGAGGCCGCTATTCTTGCGGGTTTTCCGGTACAATTGATCAGCGCGGGACAGGCCGGGGCCACAAGCCCGGCGACTTTGGCCGGGTCACTTGTACAGGCCGTGGCTGAAACGCTCGCCGGATTGGTTTTTGCCCGCCTGGTCGATCCGCAGGTTCGCGCGGTTTTTGCACCCAAACCTTTGGTCGCCGACCTGCGCACCGGGTCGATGTCTGGTGGCGGAGGGGAACAGGCGATCCTGATGGCCGGTGCGGCGCAGATGGGGCGGCATTTCAACTTGCCGACTTCGTCCATAGCCGGGATTACCGACGCCAAGACACTGGATTCCCAATACGGGGCTGAGAAATGCCTGGCAGTCGCCATGGCGGCACATGCGGGATCGAACATTGTCACGCAGGCCGCTGGCAGTCATGCCAGTCTTCTGGGCGTTTCATTGGAAGGCTATGTCAGCGACAACGACCTTTTGGGCAATGTGCTTCGAACAATCCGTGGGATCGAAGTTACGACCGACAACATTGCAGCGCAGGTGATCGCCGATGTGTGTCGGGGTCCGGGTCACTACCTGGGTGAGGTTCATACCTACGACCGAATGAAATCGGACTATTTCTATCCTCATGTTGGCGACAGGCGCACACCGGTTGACTGGCAGGAAGACGGCGCGCGTCCAGTCGGTGAAGTTGCGAAAGCCAAGGCGCGTGAGTTGCTTGCAAATCACTTCCCCTCACATGTTCCGGATGCGGTCGATCGCGATGTGCGACAGCAATTCGACATTCGACTGAGCCGCCGCCGGATCGGGAGAGAGCCATGACCGATCGCACTGACGGCGCTTTCAGCGCGCTCGAAACAAGAACAATCCATGGGGCTACTGCATGACTCTGCCCCACCATGCCCGCACCATCGTGATAGGCGGCGGCGTGATCGGGTGCTCGGTCGCCTACCATCTGGCCCGTGAGGGTCGCAAAGACATAATCGTGCTCGAACGTTCCAAACTGACCTCGGGCACCACATGGCATGCGGCGGGTCTGGTGCGTCGCTTGCGCCCGTCGGCCACTCTGACAAAGCTGATCAACTATTCGATTGACCTATATGGGGCGCTCGAACGTGAAACCGGGCAAGCGACGGGCTGGGTTCAAACCGGGTCGCTGACGCTGGCCACAAATGATGATCGCCTGATCAACATCAAACGTCAGGTTTCACTGGGCCGTGCGTTCGGGCTTGAGGCCGAAGTGGTCGATACGGCCCGCGCGCAGGACCTATGGCCTCTGATCAAAGTGGACGACGTCCTGGGGGCAGTCTGGTCACCCGCCGACGGCAGGGTCAATCCAACCGATGTAGCGCTGGCGTTGTCGAAAGGGGCCCGGGCGCGTGGTGTGCAAATATTCGAGGACACCAAGGTAACGGGTCTGCAAAAAAAAGCCGGTCGGATTGCAGCCGTCGAAGTCGGTGACCACCTGATCGAAGCTGAGGAGGTGGTGATCGCATGTGGACTGTGGTCCCGCGAAGTGGCGGCCATGGCCGGCGCGCATATGCCCCTTTACGCCTGCGAGCACTTCTACATGCTGACCAAGCCGCTGCCCGAAGTGCAGGCGCTTGGGCCGGGCGCACATCTGCCGACGCTCAACGATCAGGATGCGTTCCTGTACGCCCGCGACGATGTCGAAGGGCTTCTGGTGGGTTCATTCGAACCCCATGCCAAGGGCCTGCCACTGGATCGCCTGCCTGCTGATTTCAGCTTCGACCTGCTGGACGAAGACTGGGATCATTTCATGCCAATGATGGAAAACGCGCTGCGACGCATTCCCGCGCTAGAACGTGCCGAAGTGCGGATGCTGCTGAACGGTCCTGAGAGTTTCACCCTCGACGGCCAGTTCATGTTGGGCGAAAGCCCGGATGTTCCTGGACTGTTTCTGATCGGTGGGATGAACTCCACCGGTATCGCGCTGGCCGGGGGCGCGGGCATGGCAATGGCCGAATGGATCATTGCCGGCGAGCCGACGATGGAACTGAACGAAGCCGATATCCGGCGGTTTAGCCCCGAGATGAACGTACTGGGCGCGCTGGAGGCACGAATTCCCGAAGTTCTGGGACGCCACTACGACAATCCCTACCCCGGGCGCTCGATGGAGACTGCGCGGGGGCAGCGTCGCTCGCCTGTTCACGAGGGGCTGGTGGCCGCAGGGGCACGATTTGAATCCCGCGGCGGATGGGAACGTGCAGTGCATTTCGGCGGTGAAGCCGCCCACTTGCCGCTGACCTTCGGAGTGCCCGCATGGCGCGAGCAGGTCGGCCGCGAAGTGGCCGCCTGCCGCGAGGGTGCCGCCATTCTGGACCAGAGTGCGTTCGGCAAGATCATGATCCAAGGCCCCGATGCCTGCGCCTTTCTGAACCGGCTGTGTGCGGCGCAGATAGATGTTGCCGAGGGTCGGATTGTGTACTCGCAAATCCTGAACAAACGTGGCGGAATCGAGAGCGACGTGACGGTTCAGCGGCACGGCCCGCAAACCTTCCTGATGATCACGGGTGCAAGTGAAGTTGTGCGTAACCTGAAAAGGATGCGTGAAACGCGGGGCGTATTTCGTGTTGAGTTTACTGATGTAACAAGCGGATATGCCATCCTGGGTCTCGCCGGACAAAGGGCCTGCGATGTTCTTCAAGCGACCACAAACACTCCCCTGCCCGATCTCAAGAGATTTCAATTCAGGCCCGCTGAAATCGGCCTCGCCCGTGGCTGGGTCGGGCGCCTGAGCTTTACCGGCGAAGAAGGGTTCGAACTCTATATCCCAGCAGAAATGGCGATGGCCGCGCATGAGGCGCTGGTGAGGGCTGGGGCGACCCATGCTGGTCTCTTTGCTAGTGGTTCTTTGCGGATTGAAAGCGGCTTTCGGGCCTTTGGCCACGAACTGACCCCCGGCACCACACCCGCCGAAGCCGGGCTTGCGGCCTTTTGCGCATTTGGCTCTGGTTTTGTGGGTAAAGATGCGCTGCTCGAGCTGGAAACAAAAAAACGGATTGTTTCGCTGCTGTTTGATGATCCGGCCGCGATACCGATCCACGATGAGCCGATCTATCTGAACGGGCGCGCCATCGGGCAGATAACGTCTTCGGCCTGGAGTTATCGGTTCAACCGATCTGTGGCCTTGGCAGTTGTGCACGATATCCAGCGGTCTTTCGAAGAAAAATCCTGGACTGCGGATGGCACGCTGCCTGTTGAAGTTGAAATCGCCTGTGTGCGGTTTTCGGCGCAGGCCACTTTGAAACCCGCGAAGGAAGCATTTTCGTGACGGACGTGACGCGCACCACCCGTGTCGCCATCATTGGCGGCGGTATCATGGGGGTCGCTGCGCAGTTTCAGCTGACCGAAAACGGCTGGACAGATACGATTCTGTTCGAGAAAGCGGAATTGACAAGTGGCTCGACCTGGCACGCCGCGGGGCAGATCGCCCACGCCGTGAGCAGCCGTATCGCGGGATGGATCAACAAGACCTCGATCGCCACATACAAGCAGGTTGAAAAAGAGACGGGCCAAAGCATCGGTTGGCATGAAGTCGGCGGTTTTCGCATTGCCACCACCGATGATGAGGTTGACTGGATGAAATCCATCATGGGTGTGGGCAAGATGCTCGATCTGCCGATGGAACTGGTCGGGCCGGATGAGGTTGCAAAAGGCAATCCGTTTTACAAGGTCGACAACGTCAAGGCGGCAGTCCGGACGTTCGAAGACGGACATATCGACCCGTCCGGCGTGACCCAGGCGTTGGCGGCGGCATCCCGCACGCGTGGGGCCAAAATTGACCGCCGCAATCAGGTTCTGGGCGCAAGCCGACGAGGGGACATGTGGCTGCTGCGCACGGAAAGTGGTGAAGTACTGGCCGAACACGTGGTGATCGCCGCAGGCAGCTATGCCAATCAGGTTGGAGAGTGGTTTGGTTTGAAAATCCCCTCGGTCTCGTGCCTGCATCACTATCTGGTCACTGATGCCGTTCCTGAATTCGAAAACCGCCCGGAACTGCCGGTTATGCGCGACAACGCCTTTGGCGGGTACATCCGACAGGAACAGAAGTCCGGCCTGATCGGAATATACGAAGGCCATGTTTGCCCGACCGTCTGGACAATGCCGCAGGGTGCGCCCTGGAAGGCCGAAAATGAACTGTTCGAGGCCGATTACGACTCGATTGGCGACTTCCTGATGATCGCCTTTGAAAAAATGCCTGTCCTTGCTGATCTGGGCATCAAGCGAGTGGTTCGGGGTGCAATCACACACACACCCGACGGGGGGATGCTGGTTGGGCCCTCGGGTGCGCCGAATGTCTGGCTGTCCTGTGGGTCGTCTATCGGCCTCGCGTGGGGCGGCGGTGCGGGCAGGGTGCTGGCCGACTGGATGGTTCACGGCGAAACGCAGATCAACACAAGGTCGATGGACCCGCGCCGCTACGGCGATTTTGCCAGTGACACCTTTATCGTCGAACGCACCAAAGATGAATTCATGCGCCGCCATGACACGCCCTGTCCAGGCAAGCAGTTCACGTCCCTTCGCCCGATCAAGCGACATCCGCTGTATGATCGGTTGGCCGCCAAGGGCGCGGTTTTCGGCGAGATCGCAGGGTGGGAACGCCCACGGTATTTTGGTATGCCGGGTGAAGTCGAGCAGATAGGCTGGGGGCACCAGCCATGGCACACCAACGCGATGGCCGAGGCGCAAGCAACCCGTGCGTCTGCTGGCGTAATTGATCTATGCGCATTTGCTCAGTTCGAAATTACCGGCCCGGATGCCTGCAATCTGCTGGGCAGGTTGTCTGCAAACACAATCCCCTCCCGCGACGGAGGCATAAGCCTGAACCACCTGTTAACGCCCAATGGACGGTTCGAAACCGAGATGACGATCTGGCGCATTGCCCGGGATCGGTATTTCACAGGCTCCGCAATAGCCCGCGCCAAACCGGACTTTGATTGGATCCGATCGCACATTCGGCCAGGCGAGGACGTGCGGATGATCAACCGAACTTCGAACTGGGGGATGCTGGCCCTGTCCGGTCCGAACTCGCGCAAAATCCTGCTTGAACTTACCGACGCGGATCTGTCGAATGCCGCCTTCCCCTGGTTGTCAGGACAGGAAATCACCGTGGCGGATGTGCCAGTCTATGCCTTGCGAGTATCTTTTGTTGGAGAGTTGGGTTGGGAGATTCACGCGCCACTCCACCGGATCGCGGAGATCTATGATGCGCTCCACGCGGCAGGTGCCGGGCACGGCCTGATTGATCTTGGCAGTTACGCCTTCAACGGCATGCGAATGGAGAAGGCCTATCGCGCGTCGGGCGAACTGACCACCGATGTCGGTCCGCTGGATGTCGGTTTGGACCGTTTCGTTCGTGCAGTGGGGCGCGATTTCATTGGGCGGAATGCCTTGTTGGCCCACGTACCGGAATGGGAACTGCTTTATTGCAAACTGCACTCAGATCGTATCGACATTCATGGCGGAGAACCCGTTCTGCATAACAGCGTTGTTGTCGGCCTGACAACGTCGGGTGGATATGGTTACACGATCGGAAAATCTCTGGGCTGGCTGTTCGTGCGCAGGGGTACGGCGCGAACTGGGCTTTCGGTGCAAATTCTGAACCAGGACATACCTGTTACAGTCCATGACGAAGCCCTTTTCGACCCAAAGAACCTGCGCCCCCGATCCGAGGAGTAAATGATGACCACGATCAATGGCGGCGAGGCCGTCTATCGCGTTTTGAAGGCCAACCGGATCGACACGGTATTCGGATTACTCGGCGGCTCGATGCTGGAACTTTACGACGCAATGTATCGCGGCGGCGATATCGCCTATGTCGGCGCCCGGGATGAACGCGCGGCCGGGCACATGGCTGATGCCTGGGCACGCATGACGGGCAAACCCGGGGTCGTCCTTGGCGCGCAGGCTGGTCCCGGCGTGGTCAATATTGTAACGGCGGTGGCCGAAGCTCATCTGGCCTATTCACCGCTTGTCGTCATAGCGGGGGCGATCAGCCGGTCCGATCAGGCCAAGGATACGTTTCAGGAAATCGACCAGGTCGCGTTGTTTGCTCCGATCTGCAAGCGTTCGGTGATGGTGACCGATCCTAGCCGACTGGCGCCAATGCTCGAAGATGCGATCCGCTTTGCAAGTTCGGGTCGACGCGGGCCGGTGGTCTTGCATGTCCCACGCGATCTTTTCGCGGCCCAGGTTCCGCCCATTGCGCCGGGGCCCGTCAAAATAGCCCGCCCCGGCCCGCCTTCATCCGAGGATGTGACCGCGATAGCCAGACTGCTGTCCGGCGCAAAGCGCCCGGTGATTTTCGCAGGTGCCGGGTTTAAGTGGAGTGCCGGGTGTGACACGCTGACAAGGCTTGCCGAAACGCTTGAGGTTCCGGTGGTCGCTTCAACCGGGCATGCGGATGTCATGCGGCATGGTCATCCCTGGTTCGCCGGACAGGCGGGGCCACGTGGCAATCGCGTCGCCTCGCGCCTGACCAAAGAGGCAGACGTTATGGTCGTTCTGGGCGCGCGGCTTGGGTTCAACTCGACCTTTCACAGCAATGACTATGTTGGGGCCGATACCCGAATTGCCCATGTCGATATCGAAGGGTCCGCCGTCGGTCGCTATTTTCCGGCTGAGATCGCAGTTCAGGCAGACGCCTACCAAACGGCCTTCGCGTTGATCGAAAAATGTTCAAAGCCCGCCGCTGATCCATGGCGTATATCTTTTCAAGACGACATGAAAACCTTGCGTGCCGAACGTGCCGAAGAAGGCAGAATCGCAACGCGGCTAATGCACCCCAGACGCGCCTTGGCGGAAATTCGGAATGTCCTTCCCGAGAATGCAATTGTAACGCTGGATACCGGCAACACGTGTCTTCAAGCAGCTGACCGGCTGGCACACTATGCACCAAAGTCACTGATCACACCGCTGGACTTCGGATTGGTCGGTTTTGGTCTACCGGCGGCTATTGGCGCCAAGGCCGCCGCCCCGGATCGACCGGTCGTGGCAATCATGGGCGACGGCGCGATCGGATACACGATGATCGAAATTCAGACAGCAATCTCATATGGATTGCCGATAATGATCGTGGTCCTGGATAACGAGGCATGGGGAGCGGAAAAAGCTTATCAACAGGAGTTTTTCGAAGGCCGTCTGCTTGGTGCCGAAATCGCCTCGCCCCGGTTCGACCGGTTCGCTGAGTTGTGTGGCGGCAAAGGAATCTGGATAGAGTCGCCGGAGGATCTGGGGCCAGCCCTGACCAGCGCATTTTCCAGCGGGGCAACAACTGTTATTCACGCCAAGATCGACGCCGAAGCCCTTACGACGTTGCGCAAGGATTTGTTTCAAAGGTGATTTGCAGGGTATCGTTTGAAGCCAACCAAATTCCAGGGTGTAGCGAATTGATGGCACCAGTTTGGACCCATCTTGATCTCGTGGCGCTCCCATGACGGCGGGTTCAAGACGCAAGGCTCTCCCGAGCCATTTGTTTGATCGTGTTGACTACGGTCGGGTTTGAACCTGCCTAAATTAAGGCATCGAGTCGGAGGATTCTTGCGCTTTGCGCGAACTCAATGCCCGGGTAAAAACTAATTCTATTATTACCTTCAGTCACCCCTTGGGGCTACAACTTTCGGAGAGAGAAGTTCTTTTTGCGAACCAGGCCGTCATTGAAATCATACCCGAAATTCTCAATGTCGCGGATGTAAACCTCGCCAACCGCTTTGCTGCTTTCATCGGAATAGTATTCCCGGTAATCCCGCCTTTTCGATTTCTTTCGATGCTTGAAGAACATACGCCTGCTGCCAATTTCCCGAAGCACGACTTTTAGGTCTTTATCGAGGGTTTCGAAGCGGCCCAGGAAATCCAACGGCATTTCACCGTCGTCATTTACGAGAAAACTGGATTGGGGTTTGAAATAGGGTATGTCGAGGTACTTTGAAGGTTCTTCCGTGAATGAAGACAGGAAGCTCTCGAAATCGGGGTGATTGGCCACCAGTTCCAGTTCCTGACGCCGCGCGATGATATAGTGATAGGCTGAGACCAACCTGTCCCAAGGATTCCGAACAAAACTGAACTTGAAGTAGTCTGCCGCCTCTGGCCCCAATTGCTCGAGATGCACAAATAATGACGAGTGCTTATCGATCGCAGGAGAAGGATCATGTTTCGTAAAATTCAAAAGGTTCGGGCGGCGCAAAATTGTTGAAACCGTCGATCCCGCAGTTTTTGGAATATGAATGAATACGGTCTTTAGCGTGGGATAGATTGGCACCGAATTGCTACGCCTCCTTGCAGACAACGCGTGGGGCGCAAGTGCTCCGAAGGACTCGCGCAACATGCGCAAGACCAATGGTACACTCCGACGGGTGGCAAGAAAAGCATATCGGTATCATGCAGATACCATGTGCCGCGCCTATCTAATGGGAAATCCACACGACGCCCTTGCCGCGCTGCCCGGGCCGCATAATTGAATATGGGTCAGTGGCCCGTTCCGATTCAGAACCTGTAGTTCAAGGAAAACGAGAGTGTGGTTACACCCAAGTCTTTAAAGTCACGTTCAAAATCCGAGTACTCAGAATAGACCAACTCGGCGCCGAGCGTTACCTCCTCGCGGATGAAACGTTCATAACCAAGAGACACGAAATAACCATCGCCTTCGCCAGGATTAATATCGCCGCTGGCGTGCGTGTCGAGCTCAGCATAACCGGCGCTGGCGTAGTACATGTTTAACCCGCTGTCGATGCCGCCGCGCGCGCCAAAACGCTTGTACGAACCCAGTTCGAAACCAGGGTCAATGTCCAGATTCGTCCGGGTGTATTGCAGAAAATACCCGATTATGACCTTGCCGAAATCGTAGTCCCAGCCGAATTTCGCGCCGTAGATCGGACCGCTGGAGCCTTCCACGTCGGGGGCATAACCAAGTTCCAAACCAACGGAAAAACCTGTCCAGTCGACGCCGGATGCAGGGAGTACAGCTGGCTTTTGGAACGGTGCCATGACACGGGAAACTTCTGAATCACTCGCCATTGAAGCTGCCGGGTACATCGCAGCAAGGACAAGGGCGACGGCTTGGGTGCGAATAGTCATTTTGATCATATCCATAGCAACTGAATTAACACCTTACCTTAGCGCAGATGCCACGTAATGTTCCATGTGGGACCCTGAAATCCAGAAAATTTGCGGTGGCTGTTGTGTCAATACGGCAATGGTCGCGAAACACAAAAGCCCCTGATACGCTCTGCGTCCAAACGCTCACTCGAATGTCGTGTTGCCGCTGGGTCAGCAACCGTCATTCTTCAAAGAGTTGACCATTCTTCGGTTCTTTCCAGCTGCCTGGAGGTGAGCGGTTGTTTTCTTTGGCAGATCTTTGACGGAAAAGTCTTGGCAAGAAAACTGAAGCAGGCAAAACACTTACCTAACCTAAAGTCGAGTTTATCTGAAAAGCGTCAAAGCGATTCAAACCCCTTCGAACCGCCGGAATGCCAGAGCAATCAGGCCCGCAATCGCCATATAAACGAGCGCAAGCAGCAGCAGTGGTTCGTAGACGATAAAGGTGTCTGCCCGAACCCGGGAAGAAACTGCATAGATCTCGACCACTGTTATGGTCGCCACCAGCGGGGTTGCCTTGAGTTGCAAAATTGTTTCGCCACCCAAAGTCGGCAGCACGTTGCGGACTGCCTGCGGCAACCAGATCCGGCGGAACATGGTGAAACGTGGCATGCCAAATGACTTTGCGGCCTCAAGCTGCCCTTTCGCCACCCCGGAAAACGCGCCGCGCATTACTTCGCCCTCATAGCCCGCGAATGACAAGGTCAGCGCGAGCACTGCATAGGGCCACGCCTGGCGCAGGTACGGCCATAGTTCCGATGCGCGGATCCAGGGAAACTGGGGAAACAGAGAGCCCAGCCCATAATACAGCAACCAAATCTGCAGCAGCAGCGGCGTGCCGCGAATTATGGTGCAGAATACCCGAGCTGGAGTGGCCAGATACCAAGGCCCGACCGCCTGCGCCAATCCAAGCGGCACAGCCAAAAGAAAGCCCAGAACAGTTGTAACAACCAGAAGCCAAACCGTGGTCCAAAGACCTTGCAGTGCCAAGGGCGCATATTTTGGGATCCAGTCCCAGCGCAGCGATAACGCGCACCAGATCACCAATGCCGCAAACAGAAGCATCATAACGATGCGGTGCGGTTGCATCAGGGCTTTGAATGTTGTCATGCGGCGTCCCCTTTCAGCGAAGGTTGACCGCGCCGTGCCCATTTCTCAATTCGGGCAAAAACCACACCCGAAAACAGGGTCACCATAAGATAGAGGAAGCCCGCCGCCAGAAAGAAAGTGAAATAGGCCCGGGTGCTGCTTGCCGCCTGCCTTGTTTCCAAGGTCAATTCACTAAATCCGACAACGGCCAGCAACGCCGTGTCCTTGGTCGCGATGAGCCACAAATTGGCAAGCCCCGGCACCGCAAACCCCATCATCGCGGGTATCGTTACCCGACGCATGATCATGAAAGCTGGCATTCCGTAAGACTTTGCCGCTTCGATCTGTCCCACCGGAACAGCCTTGATGGCACCGCGCAGAACTTCGGTGGCATAGGCCCCCTGCACCACGCCCAACACCCAGATGCCTGCTGCGATACCGTTGATTTCAACCCGGCCTCCGCCGACCGCCTCAGAAATCTTGTTGATGATATCACTGCCGACGTAATAGAGGATCAGGATCAGCACCAGCTCAGGTACCGCCCGGATCACAGTCGTGTAGATAGCGAGAAGGTCGCGTGTGACCTTCCCGCCGTATAGCTTTCCATAGGCTCCGAACAGCCCGATTACCAGCCCCATCCCAAATGCGCCGAAGGCGATCTGCAGCGAATTGGCAAGCCCGCGCAGCAGGTTGCCTCCCCAGCTTGACAGCGACAGCAACTCGGCGCTGGCGCCGAGGCCCAGTGTCTCGAACAGTCCGGTCACAACAGCGCCTTAGTAGATGCTGGTCGTGAAATAGCCCGCGGTGATTTTCTCGTGGGTTCCATCTGCCAGGATCGCCGCGATCCCTTTGTTGAGCGCCTCCAATAGCTCGGTATCGCCTTTGCGCACACCGGCACCAACACCACGGCCCAGGATCGCCGGGTCATCCGCAACGGCACCCTTGATCTCGCAACAGCTGCCATTGTCCGAGTTCACGAAGTCGGCCATGGCAATGCTGTCCGCCTGGGTCGCGTCGATGCGGCCCGCGAACAGGTCCTGATTGGCCTCGTCCTGCGTTTGGTAGACCTTCAGCTCTGCGTCCTTGAAGTATTCCTGCGCGTAAGCCTGATGAATGGTCGAGGCCTGGATGCCGACAATCTTGCCCGCCAGCGACTCCGGGGTCGGTTCAATGTCCATCGACTTGTCCGCCACGATCACCGCCGGGGTGTTGTAGTAGGGGTCGCTGAAATCGATGGTTTTAAGGCGCTCTTCGGTGATCGACATCGAAGCCATGATGGCGTCGATCTGCTGGCCGGTCAGCGACGGGATGATGCCATCCCACGCAACAGGCGTGATCACGCAGTCCAGTTCCGCCGCAGCGCAGACGGCACCGATCACCTCAATTTCCCAGCCGACCCAATTGCCCGAACTGTCGGGTGAGGCAAACGGAGGATAAGGCTCGGCTGCGATGCCGATCTTGACCTGTTCAGCGGCAGCGGCGCCTGAAGTCAGAACGGCCACGGCAGAGGCCGCGGTCAGAAGTGCTTTGAGTTTCATAGGTTTCTCCCTGTTGATATTATTCGGTTTTTTGTGTGCTACCCGACAGAACTGAGGAACTGTTTCAGTCGTTCGGATTGCGGGTTTCCAAAGATCTCGGCAGGCTTCCCCTGCTCTTCAATACGGCCCTGATAAAGGTAGACGACATGGTTCGCGACTTCGCGCGCGAACTTCATTTCGTGAGTGACCAGCAGCATGGTGCGCCCTTCGGCGGCAAGGTCGCGGATCACTGTCAGAACTTCGCCCACAAGTTCAGGGTCCAGCGCTGATGTCGGTTCATCAAACAGCATGGCGGAAGGGTCCACCGCCAATGCCCGGGCAATTGCAGCCCTCTGCTGCTGCCCGCCAGAAAGGTAGGCGGGAAACGTGTCTTCCTTGCCGCCCAGCCCTACCCGACGCAACAATTCGTGTGCGCGTTCGATCGCCTCGGATTTCGGAACCTTCAGGACATGCACCGGCACCTCGATCACGTTTTCCAGAAGGGTTCGATGTGTCCACAGGTTGAACTGTTGAAACACCATCGCCAGCTTGGTTCGGATCCGTTCAATTTGCTTCTGGCTGGCCGGGCTGCCATCAGCCCGCATCGCCACTTCCTCACCGCCAATCACGATCTTGCCTGAGCTTGGCGTCTCAAGAAAATTGATACAGCGCAGCATGGTCGACTTGCCCGACCCCGAGCCGCCGATGATCGCCACGACGTCACCTTGATGCGCGGTCAGATCCACGCCTTTCAGCACCTCCAGATTTCCAAAGGACTTGTGCAAATCCTCGACCCGGATCGCCTCGCGGCGCGTGTCCGTCAGCTGAACTGATGCAGTGGCAGTGTCCATTTTCCGTGACCCCAAAATTCTGATTGCAGTAAGCCGTGAACCTAGTAATTATGCAAGTGTATAATTACAACCGCCAGAAAAAAGGAACTGTCGTGAGCGAAGAGCGCAAAAAATTCAGGCGGGAATCGGCTGAATCCCGGCAGGAGGCGCTGATTCTGGCCACGCTTGAGCTGGTGGCCGAACAAGGCGTGCGCGGGGCGACGGTGCGGGGAATCGCCGAGCGCGCAGATGTCACCCAGGGACTGATCCGGCATTACTTCAGTTCCAAAGAGGAACTGATCGTCGCCGCTTACGAGCACCACATGAACACAATGACGGATCAAACCTTTGCCCCGGCAAACGGCGCGGCGGCCAGCGCACGCGCCCGGTTGATTGCTTTTGTGACGGCGTCTTTGACAGCCCCGGTTGTCGACTCAAGGGCAATCGCGCTGTGGGCCAGCTTTCTGAACAAGGTGCAGCGCGACCCACAGATGAAGGCGACGCACGAACGCACATACGCCTATTTTCGCGACCAACTGGAGGGGCTGATCGCCGCTTCGATGAAAGAAGCGGGCCGCGCCCCCTCTCCCGCCCGCCTGCGTCAACTGGCCATCGCCTGCAACGCGGTTATTGACGGCCTCTGGCTTGAGGGCGGCGCGCTTCCCGATGCTTTTGCGCCGGGCGAACTGGTCGAAATCGGGCTGCAATCCGTTTCCGCCATCATTGATTTGGATCTAACGCAGGAGATTGAGCGCCAATGAGGCTGACAGCAATTACCGAACGGCTGGCCGGTTTGGGCGGCGGGAAATGGGAAGTGCATCTGAAAGCACGCGCTATGGTCGAGGCCGGGGCCGATATCGTGGAAATGACCATTGGCGAACCAGATGTTCCAACCCCAACTGAACTGTGCGACGCGGCAGCGGCCGCGCTGCAATCGGGTCGCACAGGGTATTCCAACGGACGCGGCGAAGCCGGACTTTGCGCAGCCCTGGCCGAGGCCTACACCGCAAGCCGCGGACGCCGGTTTCTGCCAGAGAACGTCCTTTGCTTTCCCGGCACCCAGACCGCCCTTTTCACTGTCATGCAGGGCGTCGCAGAAGTTGGCACCGAGGTTCTGGTGGGCGATCCAATGTATGCCACCTATGAGGGCGTGATCCGAGCGTCAGGTGCCGAGCCGGTGCCGGTGCCGCTACGCCCCGAAAACGGATTTCGGTTGCAGGCAGAAGACCTTGCCGCGCACATTACCCCCCGCAGCAGCGCCATTCTTCTCACGACTCCGCACAACCCGACAGGCGCCATCCTGACGCCCGAGGACGTTCGGAAGATTGGTGAACTCGCGATAGAACACGATCTCTGGATAATATCCGACGAAGTCTACGAGCATCTGATCTTCGAGGGTGCAGAGTTTGCATCTCCCCTCTCTGATCCGGCGCTGGCAGACCGGGTCATTGCAGTCTCTTCGATCTCCAAATCACACGCCGCCCCCGGTTTTCGCAGCGGCTGGTGTGTGGGCCCGGCCGAGTTTTGCACCGCGCTGCTGCCAGTCTCGGAAACTATGCTGTTTGGCAACCAGCCCTTCATTGCTGACATGACCGAAAAAGCCGTGCGCAAGGGGTCATCGGTAGCTGCCGGTATGGCTTCGCGCTTCGCGGCGCGTGCTGCACTGCTGGAAAGCCGTCTGCACACCGAAACCGGGCTGACCGTCCACCGGCCCGATGCCGGCATGTTTGCCTTGGTCAACGTCTCGGCCAGCGGATTGGACGGCGACGCCTATGCCTGGGACCTGCTGGAGCATGGTGTTTCGGTCATGCCCGGCTCTGCCTTTGGCGAAAGCCTCAGGGACTGGGTTCGGGTTGCTCTCACCATTGACGACGACAGCTTTGCCACCGCACTGGACCGCATCGTCGCCCACGCAAACCGCAAGAAACGGAGCGTTGCATGACCAACCAAACTGTCGGCGAAGCGCTGGTCGCCGAGTTGAAGCAAAGGGGTGTCTCCTGTGTTTTTGGCATTCCAGGCGTGCATACGGTCGAGCTTTATCGCGGTCTTGCAGCCTCTGGCATCCGTCACGTGACACCACGACACGAACAGGGCGCTGGCTTCATGGCTGACGGCTATGCCCGTGTCTCGGGGAAACCGGGCGTTGCCTTTGTGATCACGGGTCCTGGCCTGACAAATACGCTGACGCCAATGGCCCAGGCCCGGGCGGACTCAGTCCCAATGCTGGTGGTTTCAGGCGTTAACGAACGCAGCACTTTGAATCGGGGACTTGGCCATCTGCACGAACTGCCCGATCAGCACGCGCTGGCCAAAACTGTTGCGCTGGTTTCCGAGCATGTCGAGCAGGCTCACGACCTGGGCACCGCTCTAGACCGCACTTTTGCCCCCTACTCCACAGGTCGACCCGGCCCAACTCACATCCAGATCCCGCTGGATGTCGCAGGCCTCGCTGCGCAGAGCGCCGTGGCCCCGAGTGCCAAGGCCTGCCCAGCATTGGACCCAACACGGATTCAAGACGCGGCAGACCAATTATCGGCGGCGAAGAAAGTGGTCATCCTTGCTGGCGGCGGTGCAAAAACGGCCGGATCACAGTTGCAGGCTCTGGCAGAACGCCTCGATGCGCCGGTCGTGCAAACCGTGAATGCCCGCGGGTTGATGCATGGTCATCCGCTTACCGTACCCGCCAGCCCCAGCCTGAAGTCCGTCCAAGCACTGATCGAAGATGCCGATTGCGTCCTCGCTGTGGGGACCGAGCTGGGCCCCACCGATTATGATATGTATGCAACTGGGAAAACGGCGGCCATGTCTCGGCTTATACGCGTTGACATTTGCCCACACCAGTTGGCTCGTCACGATGCCGCGATTGCTATCCAAGGCCGCGCTGACGAAGCTATGACCGCGTTGTTGAAAGCCCTGCCCGGCAAATCAAACCAAAACGCAGGGGTGGCCCGCGCCGAAAAGACCCGCGCCGCCGCGTATGAAGAGATCGGTCCGAACTATCGTGCTCAGGTCCAAATTCTGAACGAAATGCGCAATGCAGTGCCGGGCGCGCTGATGATTGGAGATTCCACTCAGCCGATCTATGCGGGCAACCTCTACTACGACCACGACCGCCCCGGCGGCTGGTTTAATGCGGCCACCGGATATGGCGCGCTGGGTTATGGTATACCTGCTGCCATCGGCGCTGCGATCGCCGCCCCGGACGCCCATGTCATTTGTATCGCTGGCGATGGCGGTGCTCAGTTCTCGCTGCCCGAGGTCATGGCCGCAGTGGACGAAAACCTGCGCATCACCTTTGTTCTGTGGAACAATCACGGATACGGCGAAATCACCACCTCGATGGAAGCCGTGGATGTGAAGGTGATCGGGTGCGACCCGACCCCGCCTGAATTTTCCGCCGCGGCTGCCTCGTTCGGCATACCCTACACACGCGTATCACCAGACCCAAGTGCCATTGCGACTGCTCTGGCAGTAGCCAGCGCACAGAATTGCCCCTCCATTCTGGAAATTGACATTGCCGGAAGCAATCCGGATCAGGAGTGACCAATGCGAAATCCGACCTTTGAATTCACCCGTGCCATCACCCGTCGGCCCGCCTCGACCATTGCCGACGGTCTGCGCGCCGAAGACATCGGCAATCCCAGCCTTGACGGTATGCTGGCTGCCCATTCATCTTATGTCGAAGCCCTGCGCAGCACCGGGGCCGAGTTGATTGAGCTTGAGCCGCTCGACGCATTCCCGGATGCCCAGTTTGTCGAAGACACTGCGCTGTGCCTGCCGCAAGGTGCCATCCTGATGCGACCCGGCGCGCCGTCGCGGCTGGGTGAGGTGGCTGAAATGGCACCAACGATCCGTACCTGCTATGACGATGTCCGCGAAATCAAAGGCCCCGGTCACGTCGAAGGTGGCGATATTCTGGTGACCGGACAGGAAATCCTTGTCGGCCGCTCCGACCGCACAGATGCTGCAGGCGTGGCAGAACTGGCCGAGATCGCCAGTGAATGGGGCCACGTCCTGCGCGAAGTCTTCACGCCGGACGGCGTCTTGCATTTCAAAACGGATTGTTCGTTGATGGATGCCGAGACGATCCTGTCGACCAGGCGCCTTGATGCGTCAGGCTGTTTCGAAGGCTACAGAGTCCTGCATGTGGCCGATGGTGAAGAAGCCGCCGCAAATGCTATCCGCTTCAACAACCTTGTTCTTATGGCCGCTGGTTTTCCGCGCACGGCAGAGATGTTGGACAAAGCGGGATATGAGGTTTTCCAGATCGACAACACCGATTGCGCCAAGCTGGACGGCGGCATGTCTTGCCTGTCCCTGCGGTTTTGATCAGTCGGGCAACGCGTCAAGAATAGAGTCTCGGTCCAAGGCACGGTTCTGGCAATAGCACTGGCGGAACTTTCCGCCTGTGTCGGACCCCTATCGAAACGGAGACTACACGGTCGGAGATGATAGCTTCACCATAGGCGACCTCGCGCTGGACTGTGTTTCAATTACCCTCACGAGTAATTAACAGGCGGGTTGTAACAGTCGTAATGGAACTCAGTTTCTCAAAGAAAACCGTCTGCGCACAACAAAATTGCGAGCGAAAAGGACTACCTCAGGTTCTTTGTTTACAACCTGACAACAACATTAACTGAAAGTGAACAATGTATTCTCTATGTGTTCAACCGTTTTCGACCATAGTGGGTTCACTAAGTCGGGCGGAACGAAATGCGTCCGGTTTGATGGAAGGGAACATGCATGGAAAAAACTACCACAGCGATTGCGATGCACACCCCCCCCGCGGCAAAGCAATCATCCAGCGCTGTCGTCTGCAGCGGCGTGTCGAAAAACAAAGATTCGAGCAGCGGTCGCTTCCCTCCTATTGAAAACGCACTCATCAATATTGTGAATAACAAGCGACTGATTGAGGCGATGAGGGACGTCTGAGTTACCGCAGACGATCTCTCGGTTCCCTTGGGTGTCGTCTTCCCCGGGAACAATACGAAGCTAAAGCCCGCTCTGCGCCAGAGCGGGCTTTTTCTTTGCATATTCAGATGTGATCCGAGTTATGTCTTGGCGTTCAGTAGGTGATGGGCCAGCCAAGGGGTTGGAAATGATTTGGCTGGCCCGACCTCTCGCGCCTCCGAATTCGGAAAGGCGCGAAACTCCTGATTTACAACCCCAGCAACGCCTTGACCGCCGCTTCGACTTCATCTGTGACCGGCTTGTTGGCCGCATTCTCCAACGCCTCACGTTCCCTTAGCGTCTGATCCTCCAGCTGGCCCTGCAGGTCCTCAACTTCAGAAACAGCGTCGTCGAAATTGCTTGCAGCTTCCTGTTCGGCTGCTAGCTCGGCAGCGGTGTCCCTGGACTCCTGCAGTTCGGCATTCGCCTCGTCCAACTGCGCTTCGATATGGGGGTCTGTACCCCCGGCGTCGGCAAGTTCCTGTTCCAATTCCGCCACGCGCTCTTCATCCGCGCGCACATCAGCTTCGGCCGCTTCGAGATCATCTTCGATTTCACCTATGGGACGTGAAGGCGGTTCCAGCCCGTCCAGAAGATCTTGGGCGTCTTGCAGGTCGTCGCGCAGTTCGTCTCCTTCCAGAACCGTATCGCGGTATGTTGCAATACGACCGACACGCGAGTTGGGCGCGGCATTTTTCAGAGCGGTCTCACTGGCGTGAGCAGCATTCAACGCACCCAGTTCAGAGGGGTGTGCGCCCAGAATTTCAGCCCATGACTCGTCTTTTTTGCGGGACAGAGGCCGAACGGATTTTGCAACCTGCACGGTAGACTCGGTGCTCCGCGCCACGCGCTGCGATTTCCGCTTGGGTTCTTCTGTTCGGTCGCTGGATTTCTTGCCCGTGAACAAATCTTTCAGAGAGAAATTGCTGCTCTTTGACGTGTTCGATTTCCCGCTTCCCGAAGCGGACTTTCTGCCACCTGTCTTCCCGGCGGACTTCTTGCTGCCGCCTTTGGAAGTCACTTTGCCTTTGGCGTCTTGACCCTTTCCGGCACCTTTGTTCCCCTTTCCGGCGCTGTCGTTGCCCTTGCCGCCACCTTTGCCACCACCTTTACCGCCGTCGTTTCCGCCGCCTTTTCCTCCTCCTTTGCCGCCGCCATTTCCACCACCTTTTCCTTCTTTCGCATAAGCAATGTCGGGAAACGTGAACGTCGCGACGATCGCGGTTGACCCAATCAGGGAGATCGCGACTGCCGAGGCTTTAAGCAGACCGGAAAATTTGGTTTTCATAACGGACCTCACGGGCTCAGTGTTGCTTCAGGCGTCAACATTTCGTGTTGGACGCAAATGTATTTGACCCCATTTGACCATATTATGGTTGAACTCACGCCTAACTGCTGGTTCATCACCAGTTCACATTGAAGCCGGTAGAGTTTGAGTATGTTTGTGCGGCTAAGACTTTCAGGATTGGGGAACCTGCTTGCAACTGCGGGATTGATTACCTGTTTTTTGACAGGTGATGGCAACGCTGCTGTGCGCGAGCTTGAACAATCCGAATTGCGGCACGCCACAACATCAGGTGGTGCCATTCGCCTGAAGAGGGTTATCAGAGGCGTTGAAAAGGTTTTCGGCGGAACCCCCGTCGACGCCCGCGCCTTTGAATCCGATAAGGTTTACTATCGTATCCTGGTCAAGAAACCTGACGGGAAGATCATCAGCGTCATCGTGGACGCCCAGACGGGTGTCGTCGTGTCCAACCGGTCTCGCGTCAGCCGCGAGATTACAAATGCAGCGCGGGCGAAACCCGGCAATTCGGCCAATTCCGGTAGCGGAAGCGTGCAGAATACCAATAGCAAAAGTGCCAACAGCGACAGCAGAGGTAATTCCGGCAACAATCGCGGCGGCAATGGAAACGCTGGTGGCAACGGGAATGGAAACGCCGGTGGCAACAGTGGCGGTAATGGCGGCGGCAACGGTGGCGGTAATGGCGGCGGTAATGGCGGCGGTAATGGCGGCGGCAACGGCGGCGGTAATGGCGGCGGCAACGGCAATGGCGGTGGCAAGAAATAACTGATGATCCGTCATCAATTCGCCTGTAGTTTCAAATCATGAGAATCCTACTTGCAGAAGATGAACCGCGCCTGTGCGAGCAGATCAAAAAACTACTGAGCGCCGAAGGTCGGATCGTCGATGTAGTCCATAGCGGGGTTGATGCGCTGCATATGGGGTCGACTGAACCCTACGACATGATCATTTTGGACATCGGCCTTCCGGAACGTGACGGGATTTCCGTTTTGCGAGATTGGCGCAGTGCCGGAATAAAGACGCCTGTTCTGATCCTGACCGCCCGAGACGGCTGGAGCGAGCGGGTGGACGGTCTGGATGCAGGTGCAGATGACTATATGACCAAGCCTTTTCACATGCCCGAACTGGCGGCCCGCGTCCGTGCGATTTTACGGCGACAGAGCGGACAGCTGAACCCGGTCATCGAAATGGGAAGCGTCCTTTTGGACACAAGAAACGGGCGTGTCTCCGTGGACGGAATTCCGGTTGATCTGACCGCACAGGAAATCGCCGTCCTCACCTATCTTGCCCATAACCCCGGGCGCCTGATCTCGCGCACTGAATTGTCGGAACATATCTATGAGTATGACAAGGATCGGGATTCCAACACAATTGCCGTATTTATTACGCGCCTGCGCAAGAAGCTGGGACCGGACCTGATCACAACGGTTCGGGGTCGCGGATACATGATCGATTCTGCCTGATGCTTTCGCTGCGACAACGGGCATTGCTGGGCGGAATATTGTCCGGAGCGATGTCTGTGGGTGTGGGCACGCTGGCGGTTTTTTCCTACATCGATTCCCGGGTTTCCCAGCAGTTCGATACAACGCTTCGGGACCGGCACACACAACTGATCGTTGGACTGAGTGTCACCACCGACAATCCCGAAGCACTGCGTGATCTGATTTTCGATCCGGCATACAGTACTCCATATTCCGGGCGATACTGGCAGGTGACAAGCGAGGCAGGCGAAGTTTACTCTTCGGCTTCCCTTTTCGATGAAACCCTCGCCGAGCCGCAAGATGCACCCGACACAGTTATGCTGTGGAACACCGATGGGCCGGAGAATGAAGCGGTCCGCGGCATATATCAGAAGATCACCTATGAAGATGGCACGATCTGGGGCATCAGCGTCGCTGAAAACCGCGACAAGCTCATCGCGGAACGCCGGGCCGCACAACGCAGCCTAATCCCGGTTTTTGGGCTGGTTGGCCTGATAGGCATCGCCGGTTCGCTGTTGCTGATGTCGGCCATTCTTGGGCCGCTTCGCAAACTGCGGTCAGATGTGGCCCAGCGTTGGGACATGGACGAAGACCTCAGACCGGAAGACTACCCCGAGGAAGTGTCGCCGCTTGTCCAGGACCTCAACCAGCTATTGCAACGCAACCGCGACATCGTCTCCGGGTCCCGCAGGCAGGCGGCTGATCTTGCACATGCGCTGAAGACACCGGCCGCGATTTTGCAGAATGAACTGGATAGTTTGTCCGAGGCCGGGGTGGACATCAAAACCGCACAGGAATCTCTGGATCGGATCGATGCGCAACTTGGCCGCTCTCTGGCGCGAATGCGCGCGATGAACACTGCCGAACTGACCCATTCCCGTACAGACCTGTCAAATTCCATCGACCGGCTTGCAAAGCTGTTTTCCCTGATGGCCGAGCGGGAACAGAAGACATTAAAGGTGGCGACCATTCCCGGCCTGTGGGTTCGAATGGACAAGCAGGACATCGAAGAGGTTCTGGGCAACCTTCTGGACAATTCAATGAAATGGTGCCGGCAGATTGTGCAGGTGACAACGACGCGGCAGGACAAGTTTATCGAAATTCGGATCGAAGACGACGGACCGGGAATTCCCGAAAATGACCGACGCGAAGCGCTTCGTTCCGGGGGGAGGCTCGACACCTCCGTCACCGGCAGCGGCTTGGGGCTGGCAATCGCAGTGGATCTGCTCACGGCATATGGTGCCAGTCTTGATCTGGGCAGGTCGGAAGAACTCGGTGGTCTGAGGTGCAGCATCGTGATCCCATTGGGTTCTCATGCTGGCGCCAGTTGAAGCATGGCGGTCAAGCTTTCGGGAACGGGTAAAATTCGAATTTGCTTAGTTAGCCCTTGGTGCTTAGACCAATTGCTTCAAGCTCGATTGGATGCAACTGCCGATCCGGTGGTGATGGAGTGATCTCTAAGAGCAGCATAGATTTCATGGGCAACTCGCAGTCGCGAAAGTTCAAAGTTATCGGTCCTGACCAGGTCGGGTTTTGAATGAAAATACTGTTCAAAGCTTTGGGTGGCGGGTGACAGCCCAAGCAAGTCATACAAGGTTTCCATGGTTGCCTGTGGGGCGCTGCGCAGGTCGTCCTGAAACAACAAAATGCACTGATCCTTATGCTTCAGAAGCGCCTTGAAGGCGCAGATCCAGTAGTCCAGCCAATAGTCCAGACTATGTGTGTCTTTGCCGACCGGATCGAAGTCCTTGAACAAGAAGGGTTTATGCAGATCCCCGAACTCGAAATGTCCGATATCGGCCATGTATCGGGTTACGAAACTGTCCCGAGCCTGAAGCTTGCTGAAATTGTTGTGCTGGCGAAGCAGAGACTCGGCATGGCATTCCGGTCGCCGAACCGGAACCACGATCCGGCAATCCGGGAAGGATCTGAGCAGATAGGGAATTCGGGCAATGTTCGCGTTATTCTTGGAGCAATAGCGCGTTTTCGGCACGTCATTTGGACCCGCCTGACAGTTTCGCGCTCTGATGATGCAGTTCATGTGCTGTCGCAAAAACTGGTCTGCCAGAGGATCTGTGGCGTCAACGTCCCAAAGTGGAATCGAAGTCCCCCGGTAGCGCTCTGGCCAGAACGCTTTCCAAAGCACTTCCTCGAACGCTTCCGGGCTATCAAGGTCGATCTCCATCCCGTCGCCGTGGGCGCGCTGCTGCCGCCGGACGCCGCGCTGCTGACCGCCGGCTATTTTGTTCCACATAACAGGAGCCGTAATAAATGGCATATCCCGGTACATATGCGTAGCTACTTCGGGCGCATCGTGCAGTGCGTTAAGGACCGCCGTTGTGCCGCCGCGAGCGAGAGAGGTTACGAATACCGGTCGCTGCCCATCCGAAGTGGAAGACCGCCTTACCAGGCGATCTTCTAGCCGCGCGCCCAGTTTCAGCACGGCCGGGCCTGAAAATGCAAGATTATGCACAAACTGGTCGATCGACGAGTACTGACCCCCTTCAGTATCTTCCGAAGCATCGGCACGACGTAGCCAGCTGACAATCTTGACGCCCGCAAAGGCAACAACCGATACCACAACGATGTAATCCAGGCGAAGCATGAGCCCAAGTACCGCTTCACCTGCCACAACGCCCGCCCAATCCGCCGATGCAATCGGCAGACCCGCCGCAGCCAGGGCCAGCGCGATGCGCCATGTCAGATTCAGACCACCCGCCAACAGCTTCAACCCCGCCTGCCTTGCAGCCTTTTCCTTGGCGTCGTCCGAAAGCTGATTGTCAAACAGTGCAGTGACACCCGCCATGCAGGTGCTCACAACGTTTTGGGCCGTGCCTGCAATGTTTGTTAGCCACAGGGCCAGAATGAACCCTGCAACCGCCAAAAGAGAAACGGCTAACGCTGACGTCATGGTGCGGAATCGGCCCTTTTCTTCCGCCCCCCGACCCACCGCTTGAGCGGGAACCAGACCAGACCGACTATCAGAAAAATCACACCCAGAATGACAGCAACCGTAACGGCTATCGCGCCCAACCCTGCTCCGGGGCCGATATAGGCTTGTGCCGGGCTCGGCAGCAGTAACAAGACGGTGCAGATAACCAACATAGGCTGGGCGATGCGGCCTACGAGCGTGTGTTTGCTAAGCCGGTTCATTATGTGCATTCCTTCCAATCGACTTCAAAATAGTCCGGTGGATAGAGTTTCGAATTGGTGATCTCACCAACAAATTCGTCATCATATTCATTTACATATTCCCAGATCACCTTGCCTGTTCTGTCCACTTCCAGAACCCGCCCGGCGTCAAACTCGGTGATCAACATGCCGCCGTTTTCCAGAATTTCATGCTGCCCGCGCACGACCGACAACATCTCCTGCCCCGGTTTGCTTCCGAATACGACTTCCGTTTCGCGGCTTACCGGATCAATCGCCATGATATTGGTCTCGCGGGGCGCATCCAGCCGGGTTTTCTCGGTTGGCGTGTAGGACGTTAGGTAAGCGTTGTTGTTGAAGATCGAAATTTTCCCGTCCGAGCGGAACTCGGGATCGTGCTGCCGGACCCAGGGACCCGTCTGGTGCCACTTTACTTTCCGGGTGGTCGCATCAACCACCATCACAAGATTGAGCCCCCGCATAGAGATCACCCAATCTCCTGCGCTGAACGATGGAAACTTGTCCGCCAATTTCAAAGGCAGCTCGTCAATTTTGTTGGCATGAACCAACTCATTACGCGCCACATGCGATGGCTTAATCTCCCGTCCGTTGGCAGTCAGCAACGCGGACAGCCCGCTGTCGATAATGATGCCTGGTATCGAAATGCGCTCAAGGACCTGACCCTGTTGATCGAGTCTCAGGATGGTGTCTTCCAGTATCGTCTCGTTTGTTGCGGGGGTCGAAAAGGGTGGAAAGCGATCAACGACTTCAGATGCCATCCATTCGTCCCGGCCAAGCGTCAGGTATCCTCCGTTTTCCGATGTAACTATCGAGTGGTGGGTTTTTTCGTTGAGCGTCCAGAGAACCCCGGAACATCGGTCCAGCTTGACAGCCCCGCAATACTCATAACTGAAGACAAGCTCGCCTTTCTCGGTCAGCAATGCGCCATGAACGTCCGTCATCAAAGGGTTGTTGAGATGACCGCAAGGGCGTGTGTCGGCATCGGGAAAATGCTCAGTGTAATTCAACGACCACTTGCGGATGACGCTGCCGTCACGGTTCACAAGCCTGGCCTGGTTCTCACCGTCAAAGAAACCCATCAGCAGAATGGTGTCCTGACGGCCCGGCTGACGATTGATTACAACACCGCTGCCTTGTTTGCGCGTTGGCTGAAGATGTTTATGGTATGCCCGCGCCTCTCGTGTCAGGGATTTGTCCACGAACAGGACTGTGTAAACTGAGCGGAGCTGTGGAACAGGCGGCCAGCTCTTTCTTTGCGCGACTATCCCGAAAAGCACCGAAGAAAAAACAACGGTGATGAACAGACAAGCCCAGAACATCCGTTCGGGCAGCTTTTCGAACTTAGGTTTCTTATTGCCCACTTTACTCATTATCAACAAACTCAATACTCAAACATGGCACCGGACACGCGGCTCAGCCTCATAGCCCAACGTTCTGTTAGCCAGTTGAACTCGCTTCCATTGAGGCCCGGAGAAACTTCTGACGTTCAAACCTTTAGTTAGCCCCCTGGAAGTTCGAGGCAGAGGTCGAAGACCGTATCTTACCAACAACCCAGCCTTCTTCGAACGTTTTGTTTCTCCCCTCAAAACACGTGCATTTCACTTAGCTTCACAGCCTCACGGTGACTATGCTTGACCAGCTTTGAACGCACTGAAAACGCCCCGTTCATCTTCAGTTAATTTTACTGTTTGAAAGCAAACGGATACGCCTTTCTAGGAAGCTCATCCAAAACTAGCACTACTGAAGTCACATGGTGCTATCTTGTGGAGCTTTCCAGAGTTGCATCGTTTTGGTTCGACAGGGCCCTCGTGCAACAAGTTCATCACACCAAAATATTCGATTTCGAACATGAGTGTAGATTTCTTGCGTCTCTGTGTGCTCTTTTTAACCGTTAAAGAGGGAGGGGACAGATAAATGAGACGACCACTCGGAGCCGGGCTTATTTGGCTATTCCTTTGGTTCGCAGCGATTTCAACTACGTTTCCTGCCAGCGCGCAAGAAACGACGGCCGAGCCGGAAACCGTTGAAGTTGAAGATAGTAATCTTCTGGATGAGGTCGTCGATCAGTCAATATCGGCGGATGACTTGGAAGTCCTGCTTGTCCCCTTGACCGCTGAGGAGCTTAGCGAGGTCGCAAACACTTGGCAGGGATATGTGCGCTCTCAGCTCGAAGACATTGCTCGGATTAATCTGAAACTCCGGTCAGCAAGCGAAGCTCAGGAGGATGGCTTGAGATCGCAGTTGTCATCCTTGAATGACACCGGATCCGAAATTTTGGACAACTATCGCGTGGTGCTCGAGGCATGGACATTGAAAGGTGCGAAGGCCGAAGATCTGACACCGCACACCGACTATATTCTCGCTCTGAAAGCCGGCGCCCTAAAAACAACTGATCTTCAAACACTTTTCCAGAACGCCTGGGCCTGGCTGATTTCCTGGGACGGGGGCATCGGTCTGCTGACGGCTGGTCTGGGCGTCTTGCTGGCCGTCTGGGCCATGATGTTCATCGCCCGAATGGTGCGACGCGTCACCGAACGCGGGCTAAACAAAATTCCGACGATTTCGAGGATGCTGAAACGGTTCGTGGCCACAACCGTTTACTGGGCTGTTTTTGTCCTTGGCATACTGGTCGTTTTGGCGCTGTTTGGCGTGAACGTTACACCCCTGTTTGCCATACTGGGCGGTTTGTCCTTCATCCTGGGCTTTGCATTGCAAGAAACGTTGGGCAACCTGGCAAGCGGCCTGATGATCATGGTCCTCAAACCGTTCGACACTGGCGACTATATACAGGTCGGCGGTTCATCGGGCTTTGTGGACGAGATGTCCGTGGTTTCAACGAAAATCAGAACATTCGACAACCAGATTATCGTGGTTCCGAACAGCAAGATTTGGGGCGACGTGATAACCAACGTAAGCGCGTCGGAAGAACGTCGGGTCGATCTGGTTTTCGGCATCGCGTATTCGGACAACGCGGCCCGGGCAATTGAGGTTCTCAAAGATCTGGTGGCGCAGCACAAGCTATGTCTGAAGACGCCAGAACCCGAGGTTTTCGTAGGAGAGCTGGGAGACAGTTCGGTCAATATCTTCTGTCGCCCATGGTCCAAGTCCGAAGACTATTGGACAGTCTATTGGGACCTCACTGGGCAAGCGAAAGAGAAGTTCGACCAAGAGGGCATTTCGATCCCCTTCCCACAACGGGATGTTCATCTGATACCCGTAGAGGGAGCAAAGTCATGAGAGCTGTATCGCTTTGGGTTGCGTCCTTTCTACTTGTGTGCGGTGTCGCATTTGCCCAGTCAGAAGAAGCACTTACCCCACAGGAAGAAAGAGAAGATCCTGAATTCGTAGCTCCGGTCGTTGTCGACGGTGAGGAGTTGTTCGTGGTTCGAGGCTCAAGCGCTTTGCCTGCCACAGAACGAGCCAGAAAAATCGAAGAACGGATAGCCCAGGTCGCCGATGCTTCCAACAAATCAACTGTCCAATTGCTGATTTCGGACGCTGAATTCGGGAAGCTGATCCGCGCCGACGGGCAGATGGTTACGATAACCACCCAAGCCGATGCCGAGCATGAACAGATGGCGATTGAAGTCCTGGCCGGGCTGCAAGCAGAGGCGATCGAGGCTGCGATCCTGCAATATCGGGATGCCAGGTCCAATGAGGGCAGAGTCGACAGCGCGATGGCTGCATTTGCTTGGACGGTGATCTTTGCCCTTGCGTCTTATGGGTTTTTTGCAAAGCGGCGAAAGCTGTTGAGATATATCAGAAATAACCTGGAGAAGAGAGCAGAAGGCGTCGAGGAAGCCACCAAGTCGATCTTGAGAAGCAGGGCAATTGCCTCGATCATCGTTTACTCGATCCACATATTGATGTGGGTCCTGTTTCTGTTCTTCTTTTACTACTACCTTTCATTGGTGCTGCTGTCTTTCGCGGAAACACAGGACATCGCCCAGATCCTTTTGAAATACATCAGCGAGCCGCTCATCAGTGTCGTGTTGGCTATCGTGGGGTACATCCCAAACCTGATCATGCTTGTGATCATTGCCGCTGTGACGCGGATGGCAATTCGCGGCATCGACCTGTTTTTTGAAAACCTTGAGAGCGGCGTGTTCGAGCTCAAGGACTTTGAAGATCACTGGATTGCACCCACGAACATGTTGGTCAGGGCATTGATCATCGTGATCGCACTTGTGTTTGCGTACCCCTATATTCCGGGATCTGACTCCCGTGCCTTTCAGGGTCTGACAATTCTGGCCGGCATCATGGTTTCGCTTGGCTCGAACACCGTGGTTTCAAACATGATGGCTGGTCTGTTCGTTATCTACAGGCGCAGTACAAACGTAGGTGATCGCATTAAGGTCGGCGACAAGGTCGGGGACGTCACCGAGATAAAGCTGATGGAAACTCTCATCAAATCTATCAAAAACGAAATGATAAGTATTCCAAACGCGCAGCTTCTCAATTCCGAAGTCATAAATTACTCGCGAAAAGTGGATGGTCGCGGGATATTGGTGCATACGACGGTGGGAATTGGATACGAAGAGCCACCAAAGAAGATCAAGGCGATGCTTGTGGAAGCAGCCCATCGCACGCAAGGACTGAAAAAGAACCCTGAACCATTTGTGCTTTGGACCCAGTTGGCCGACTACTCAATCAACTATGAAATCAATGCGTACACGTCTCGTGGATCGAGCCTGCCCAAGATACTGTCCGATCTTCATGAGAACATTGTCGACGTGTTCAATGAAAACGGAACGCAGATAATGACGCCGTCCTACATTGCGGATCCGCCAGAACCGAAAGTCCCGACAGAGGAATGGGATGGAAAACTCGCGAATGCAGCCGAACATACCAAGTGACTTTGCCTCCTCTGGGAACAGTTGGATCGGGGCCGCGCAACAGGTAGAATTACAGATGTAGTCTTCAGAGCGTTTTGAGGTTTCAGATGATAAAATGGGCACTGTCCGCAGCTTTCGTGCTTAGTGGAAGCTATGCTTTTGCTGCCGGTATGGAACAATGGGGTGAGTCCGGAGACTGGAAAATCCTGATTGATCCTGAGAAAGGCAACGGGTGTCTCGCCTGGAAACCCTTTGAAAACGATATGACGGTCGAAATAGGGGCCGCCCCCAAGCAGGGTGGCGGCTTTTTCGCAGCCTACAATCCGGCCTGGGATCAGATCGAGGATGGGGCGACGGGGATTGTGAAGTTCGATTTCGGTGACGCGAAGTTCGAAGGCGAAGCGGTCGGTGTTTTCAAGAATGGCGTCCCCGGAGGTTACGCCTATTTCGATAACCCTGCATTTGTAGGTGAATTCGGAAAGCGCCAAAGCGTCACGATCATTGGAGAAAGTGGAACCGAGGTAGAGCTCGATTTGAGTGGGTCCGCAAAAGCCATCGAGGCCGTTCTGGCGTGTCAGGCCGAACAGCCGCAACCGCTAAACGAATAAGACCACGCCAAGCTATTCCAATTGGGAAATATCCGGAACGCAAGGTTGCCTGTCCGCCGGCATTTCGTCTGCACCATCAGGTGCTTCACTTCTTGATCCACCCACATCCAGTTTGAATTTTGGCGACGAAAGCTGACCGGTCACGTCGAACGGCCATGCGCTTCGGGACAAAGGTTTGCCAACCCGGCGCGGCTCCGCCCTGATCGCGATTGTATCGTTCAACCAGTCTACCTGCCCCCTGGCCACCAATTGGACCGAGCCCGTCTCAACCACTATGGAGTTCGAGCTTACCTGCCCGGCTTCAATGCGTACCGGTGCCACCACGCAGGTGATGTCGGTGTACCCTTGACGAAACTCCTCGGAGAACAGCCACGGGAAAATACCAAGCCCTGCCAGTTCCAGCAGGCTGGTGCTGACATAGCCTTGCGACATCGACAAAGAGGCGTCGCCGCGCATGGAATTGATGAAGGCTTTGCCGGACGCCGTACTGCCCGAAACATTGAACTCCCCGCTCAAACGCCCATAGGCATCGATTCCGATACCCAGTTCATCAAGGATCTCACCGAATTCCCATCCTGACGTGGAACCGGACAGGGAAAGCCAATCAGGTGAGTCAATCAGGTCCATCACCGCCCGCAGGCTGAAGTTTCCACCACCATAGGCCATCTGGAGCGGGCCAAAATCGACCGTCCCTTCCTTTGCGGACAACTGGCTTGAAACAGATGTTACCCCTTTTTGGCCTACAATCTCTTTGAATTCGATCTGCACCTCAAGATCAGCCTCTTGCAGCACCCGCTGCACATCCAGAAGATCGGCAGGCTTGCCTTTCTCCTTGGGCAAGACCAACGGCTGGACATCCGTTTCCTTCGGCAGAACCAGGGGCTGTACGTCGGTTTCAACTTCTTTCGCGGCCTCGCCCACCAGGCTCTTAAGTTGGTTCAGCGTCGCAGTCAGGTTCTTCAGGTCGCCAAGATCGAGCCTTTCGCTTGTAACGTTGCCACGAACAACAGAAGCGCCCTCGGGGAACTTTGCGCCCAATGCGGCCAGAAGGTGTGACGACCCGGCTTCAAACTCGATCGAGGCATCGAAATCGTCGCCCTGTTTCGAGGTTTCTGCATCAATGGCCAGCGCACCAACTGGGACAGGTTCCAGATTGAGCGCGGTCAGAAACTCAGCGCCGTCACCCACATCCAGTTCAACGTCGAAATCGAGACCTGCCAACCCTTTGATCTCGTTCACAGACAGCGCTAGATCGAGCGCCCAGAGATCGGTACCGTAGGTGGTTGCGTTGAACCTGTCGAGAGAAACCGGCCCACCCTTGTTGGACAGGCTGAAGTCGGCGTTTATACCACCAAACTGGTCGACGAAATCTTCATCCAGATTTGGCAGAATCAATCTGGCAGGTCCGTTTAGGGTTCCCTCAAATGTCACATCCTGAAGCTGAAGCAGGTCAAGGATTTCGCCTTCCGCCTTGAGAACCGGATCCTCGACTGGCCCGGCTTGCAAGGTAATGCCCAACATCGCAAGCCGACCATCTGGCATACGGCGTATGCGTTCGATGGAGGCTGGCCCGATAACGTCCAGTCCTTGGTCAAATGCGTTGGTTTGAAACAGAAGCTCTTCGAACTCGAATGACGCCAGTGATCCAACCATGTGCATTTCAAAGGCCGTGAACTTCAGTTCCCGGATACTCTTGGCTGCTTGCGGTGGCTGCCCTTCGGGATGAAGCCGCGCGTCAAAAAGCAGATCGACGCCTTGGGCTGCGTAGAGGTCTTCAATGGACCCTTCAGCCGAAAGCTGCTGTCCCTCCGCGAGGCTAATCGTGGTCTTGAAACTCTCGATTTTCAGAGTGTCCTGCGACACAAGCTCGGCTTCAAGCTTGCCATTCCCCTCTAGAACGCGTTCCAACCCGATGACTTCAAGAAAATCACCGAATTCACCAGTGTCCATCTGCAGGACAGCGCGATAGCCTCCGCCTTCGCTCTCCGACAATGGCTCGCCGTCGTAGTTGACCGTCATCCCCCCGAAATTGGCACGGGTCGTAAACGGCGCGCCGTGCGGATAGTCGCCCTCTATCTGGAAGCTTTGGTCATTGACGGCACCTGCCCCTGAGACCTTTGTTCTTTGTCCGTCATCCACCTGTTCGAGGCCGAGCGACTGAAGGTCAAACACAAACGAAAAGCCCGAGACTTGGTCATCAATGGTCAGCCCTATCGAACTGAAACTCACGTTCTTGTCGCTGAGAAATGCGAGGATTCCGCTGCCTTCCGCGTCACTCTCGGCGGGCTCCTCGACCTCGGCCAAAGCGTCCTGATTGTCCTCTGACTGAGCGCTTGCGGGTTTTGGCTTTGGTGGCGTTTGACCCTTTTGCCAGCTTGTCGTGCCGTCAGACGAAGTAAGAAAATTGGCCTGAAGGCCGTCCACCACGAGATTATCAAACTGAATTCGTCCGTTGGCCAAAGCCGCAACATCCAGTTCCAGCTCCAGACGACTTAGCTCGGCAAGTGATGTATCTGCCATTGTCAGGCTGGGGATAACCACGCCGCCGACATAGATGTGCGTAATACGTCCAAGCGCGACGCTCACATCGTCGTTGACCAAAAGTGGTCGCCCGATTTGTTCCGAAAGAACTTGTTCAACAAGGCCGCGCCGCATGTCTGAAAACAACGGCGCAGCCAGCAACAACCAGACAAAGGCGATTGCTGCGAAAACGAGAAACGCGACAATGCCGAATATTCTAAATAGCCAAGTCCTCATGCGTTCCCTTGTCGCCGCTCACATAGGCCAGTCCACCTCGAAAACGGAAATCTCCAACCATTCTGGCTGTTTGGCCCGAAAACAAGGTTTCCTTGTGCCGCGCTTTGCGCACTCAGCGGTCCAAAGCCGCAAGGATGCGCGCATCCCGTTCGTATGGGTCTTCGCGGAAGTGAACGACCCCATCCTCAACCCACGCAGTCCAATAAGTCAGGAGAACCGGCATCGGCTCGGGCAGGTTGATGCGGGTTGTCTTTCCGCTATCCAGAATGGATTGCATTTTTTGTCGGCTCCAGTCTGGCTCCCCTTCCATCAGAAGGCTTGCGAATTCGAACGGATACTCAAGGCGAACGCAGCCGGAACTGAGGTTCCTTTCGTTTCGGTCAAAAAGACTGGGGTCGTTGGTGTCATGCAAATACACCGCGTACTTGTTGGGAAACATGAACTTGACCAAACCCAGCGCATTGTCCGGGCCCGGTTGCTGAACCAGCGTGACGCCGGGGTTCTTTGCCCCCCAATTCACAAGATTGGCAGGAATTGTCCGCCCGTCTTTGTTCCGCACCACGTAATTGTTACGCGACAGATAGGTCGGATCCTGGCGGATGCGAGACAGCTTGTCTTTGCGAAAAATCGAAGCGGGAACGGTCCAGGTCGGGTTGAACTCCATGTATTCGATTTCATCCCGGAACACCGGGGTCTTTCTATAGGCTGACCCCGTAATCGACCTGGTGGTCCAAAGCGTGCCATCCGATTTGACCATATATGTGCGGGCGCCGGCAATGTTCACCAGCACGAACTCGTCGTCGATTTCCCGCATCAGCCAACGGCCTCGTTCCAGACTGAGACGCAGCTTGTTTACACGGTCTTCCACGGGTTTATTGAGTGACCCGAACGTCTTGCCGCCAATAACCCCGTCTGCTTCCAACCCGTGGCGACTTTGAAAGCTCTTGACCAACTCGACCAGGTTATTGTCGTAAACCCAAGCCGGGTTTTCACCATCTTGGTTGGTTTCCGACGAAGCGTCTGCTCCAGCATAACCCTCTGCCACAAGCCTTTCGCGCAGTTTTGCAACGGCCGGATCCACCACTTCCGGCTTCAGAACAGTGTCTTCGGGAACTTTGGTCCAGCCCCCTTGAGATGCGATGGCTCTGTATTTTCTCAGTGCGTCAACAAGCATCGCATATTGGGCGTTGTCGATGTCGATGCGTTCAATTAATGCGCTAAAGCCCTCCCCCTGAAGAAACTGGTTCAATACCGTGGCTGGATCTTGTTGAACTACCGGTTTTGAGAAGTTCCAGTCGTCGTCCAGTGCGTTTGGGTCAACTTTCCCAAACACCAGATGGTGCACAAGTTTAACGGCGGCATCGGTCGCCAGAATGTCGAAGAAAGCCTGATCCGAGGTATCCCCACCCTGTGAGGTTTTTAAGGCAGTTCGAAGTTCGTCTAGTTTGAAGTCATCGGGTCTGAACCCCTGATCAATGGCCCCATCCAACTCTTCAAAAAGTTCGTCAACCAGTTCATCGCGTGTCCATACCGGCGCAAAGCCCCGTTCTTCGTAGAAACGCGGCACCAGGACCTTCGCATTCAGGCTTTTGCTGTTGGGAAGTGCGCTACCAGCGTTGTCGCTTGACACCAGAAACGCTTCAATCTGTTTCGAGACTTGATTTGCAATACTCAGGTTGGGACATACCAACAGCATTGCAGTTAGCGTCGTTGCGAGCATCGACTTAAAATACTTCACCATCCCCTCCCGTGGCGTCCATCAATATTTACCCCTTGGGGAGAAGGATACTACAACATAATGTATATTCAAATTCCAATTCTTGATTTTTCAACTCTGCTGCCCTCACGGAAGTAACCCCTTGGACCAGGCCCTTGAGGTCTACGTAATCCGTCGAATTATTGGATGGACTAAGAAGCGCAGTCCTCAACCACCGCTTCGGTGAGGCTAACGAGCGACACGTAAAACGGTGCAGACAAATGATGCCCTTGGACCCTTGTCGCGAAGCCATTGTACCAAGGCAGTATGTCTTCAGCAGCAAATCGCGCGGCGTCTATTGCGCCGGGGCGCCCTTCCAAACACATCGCTAGATATTCGAGCATTATGGCCAGATGATCGGCCGGTTCAGAGAAGCCATTGGCCACTTCTGTTCCGGCTTGCTTTAGCAATGATTGCATTCTGCAATGTGGGGCAGACATGAGGCTCCCCGACCCTTGCCAAGCAGAGGCATATAGTGGGGCGGCTTCCCTGCCACCGGCCAGAAATACGCTTCCGTAACTGATTGCGAGTTCTTTTTGGATGGTCTGCGGGTCAGACCACTTTTTCATTTCCCGGATCAGTTGATCTGATTCAACGACATCACTCAAAAGCTCGTCAGCGACCCCGCCATGGCATGCATTGATGGTTGCCACGTCAAGTTCGCGCGCGAATCCCGTCGACAGAAAGCGCATCAGATCCGGAGAAACTTCCTTCATACGGTGATGGGTCCGCCAAAGGCTGTTACCGGTGGAACTTCTCCTTCAAACTTCTCCATCTCTACGATGCAGGTATTTGCAGATGTCGCTTGTGACAGTTTCGAGGCGCCCACATCCAAAGTGACCGTGTTTGGGTCGCCATACGTGTCGAGAGCGTTGGGTGTGGCATCGACCGGTCCATACCAGGCACCTTCATGAATGCGGATTACGCCTCTTGGATAGTCATCGCTCAGAACAGCGCCGGCCAACAATTGACCGCGATCATTGAAAACCCGCACGATATCGCCGTCTTCAATTCCTCGGTCGGCCGCGTCTTCGGGGTTTACATACACAGGCTCTCGATCCTTTACCGCATATGTTGCGCGGTACGGGTCGCTCTCGCACATTTGCGAATGAAGGCGCTGATCCGGATGACAGGATTGCAGCCATAGCGGAAACTTGTCAGACCCAGGACCACCATGAGACCGTTCGACTTTTTCCATCCACTTGGGGTGTTCTCCGCAATCGTCATAGCCATAGTTGCCGATCGTCCGGCTGGAGATTTCGATAAATCCTGAAGGCGTTCCGAGCGCATTTATTTCAGGGTCTTCGCGGAAATCGGCGTGCCTGACCCAAGGTTCGCCCCGTTCAAACCGAACCATGCCCTTTTCCCAGAACTCTTCGAAAGGTGGCATCTCATAGCTACCCTCGTTTGCGCTACGGGTCGTCTCATAAAGGCTCTCAACCCACTCCATTTCGTCCCAGCCGCGGGTGTATTCTTGCTCGCGACCGAAGCGTTGGCAGAACAGCGAAAAAATCTCAAAGTCGGTTTTGGAATGGAACAGCGGATCGACCAGCTTCTTCATGGCGATTACGCCGGAACGAGAATATGAGCCGTAGCTGTCTATGTCGTTCCGCTCAAATTGGGTGCAGGCAGGCAGGACCAAGTCGGCGTGTCTGCACGTAGCGGTCCACGCATAGTCAATCGCAACAATGGTCTCCAGCTTTTGGATAGCCACGCGCATTTTGTTGTGGTCCTGATGATGATGGAACGGATTGCATCCGGTGAAAATTGCCATTCGGATGTCCGGATACGTAACTGTGTGCCCGTTGTGTTCGACTGTTCCACCAGGGTTCATCAGGCAGTCGATCCATCTGGCGACAGGAATTGTACTGCTGGCACCCAGGAAATTGTCGTCGGACCGCACAGGATCAACGCCAATATCCAAATTCAGAGGAAAAGCCCCGGGCATGCTGGCGCCCGATGGCGCCACGCCAATACCGCTATAGTGATGAGAGTAGCTGATGCCGCCCCCGGGCAGTCCGATTTGGCCCAACATGGCCGCGATGATCGCACCCATCCAATACGGCTGTTCGCCATGCTGTTGCCGCTGCACGGACCAACCGAAGACGAGCTGCGTTCGGTCCGATGCAAGCAATCGGGCAAACTCTTTGATCGTATCAACCGGGACACCGCAAATCGGCGCTGCCCACTCGGGCGTCTTTTCGACACCATCTTCAGCCTCGCCCATGACGTAGGTCATGAAAGGCTCGAACCCGAGCGTGTAGACATTCAGAAACTCTTCGTCGTGCAAACCTTCGGTATAGAGCGTGTGCGCCAGTGCCAGCATGAAAGCCACATCTGTCATCGGGTTGATGTAGAGTTGCTCGGCCCCAATGTGCTTTTGGGTTTTGGTTCGCACCGGGTCCACACTGATGGCCCGGATGTTGCCTGCCACGATTTTGTCCCGCAGCTGGTCAAAATACTCAAATGGTTCGTGTGTTTCGCAGGTCCAGCCGACTTGCAGGTTTTTCAGCGGGTCATTCGCCCAGAAAACGATAGTCTTGGCGTTATCCAGGATCAGTGGCCAACTGGTTCCCTGCGAATAAACTTCGGTGGACCCAAGCACGTAAGGAAGGATGGTTTGGCCTGCGCCAGTTGAATAGTCGCCCGCCTTTTTCACATAGCCGCCGTACATCGAAACGGCACGGTTCATGTGATTGATGCAGGAATGGAACTGGCCGGTCTGCCGCCAGCCCGTCGCCCCAGCGTAAAGCCCGGAAGGTCCGTGCGTAGTTTGAACACGCTCCATTTCCTCGAAGAACAGGTCCAAAGCCTCATCCCAGGTCAGACGAACAAAGCGGTTGTCGCCCCTTGTGGTTCGGTCCGCGTCTTTTCGGTTATCCAGCCATTCTGCACGGGCCATCGGGTAGCGGACACGGGACGGTGAATAAATCAGGCCCTGGATGCCGTTCACCATATCGGTCGGGTGCGGATCGTCGGCAAGCGGGCGAACCTCGGTCACCTGACCACCTTTGACAAGGGCCTCGATCGCACCCCAGTGTGAGCCTGATGTTTTCCAGATACCGGCAGATGTCAGTTGCTCTGCACGAGCGGTCGCTGGTTGAAGCAGGCTGGGTCCCAATAGTGCGGACAACCCTGTTGCTCCTGTGCCTTTCAGAAAATCACGACGCGTTGACATGGTTTTCTCCTCAGTGAGAGCCGCCATAGTCAGCGGAATGTTTTTGCAGGTAGGTCAGCACCAAATTGGCCTGGGCTTCGTCCATGTTGGTAAACCCGACCATACCGTTAAACTGCGCAGGCCAGGAGTTGGTCCCGAAGTGATCCGGATCCGGCTGTGCGTGGCAAGTGGAGCAGTTGGCGGTGTAGCTTTCCTCAGCCACCGTCCAAAGTTCGTCAATCTCATCCACATACCCCTGTTTGTCCGACCAAAGCGTTACCGTGACAGGTGCCCAATCTAGCCCCGTCGCATCATCCGTCTGAGGTGCGGAAGCTTCGACCAGTTCGGCGTTCTGAGCCGTGTCCTTCGACAAAACGGCAACCCGAATATTGTGCCCAAATTCATCAAATATGACGCGCCCAAACCCTTTATCCTTGCGCCACGCCTTAAGTGCGACTTGAACACGGTCCCCACTTTCATCCAAAACTTCGACGGCAGCACCGAGTGTCAGGTTACCCACCGGCTCCGAACCCTCGGCGCTGTCATAAACAGGGATGTCACGAATGGCGAAATAGTCTTCGCCGACCGAGACGCTGCCTGAATTGGCTTTGTTTTCAAGCTTGGCCATGGCCGGGCTGCCCACGGCCACATTGTCAGGCAGGTGATGAGCTATGCCCTTGTGACACTCGATGCAGCCTGTATTCAGCGCGGCTGCCGGTTTCATATAGAACCGCGCTTCGGCCGACATCGCGTCCCAATCCATGCTGTCGTAATCATGACAGTTCCGACATTCGAGCGAGTTGTTTGCCTCCAGCCGGGCCCATTCGTGTCTTGCCAATTCCGCGCGGCGTGCCTCGAACTTTTCGCGGGTATTTATGGTGCCGAATACAGCCGCCCAGACTTCCTTCGACGCTTGCATTTTTCTGGCAACCTTGTTGGTCCACTCATGCGGTACATGACAATCCGGACATGTGGCACGGACCCCGGTTCGGTTTTCCCAATGGACCGTGGACTGAAGCTCTACATAGACATTGTCACGCATCTCGTGGCAGGAAACGCAGAACTTTTCCGTGTTGGTAAACTCCATCGCGGTATTGAAGCCGCCCCAGAAAATTATCCCGGTAATAAAGCCACCCAGACTGATCACGCCCAGACTGATCGTTGTGGCAGGTCGGGACACCGTATTCCAGAAGGATGACAATGTAGACTTCAGAGACATAAGAACGTGCTCCTCGGTTCATTTTCTGGGTTTAAAGAGATCCAGTTGGCGGGCCGTAAATGATTTGAAGGATCCATACGGTGAACCCGTAAGCCCCGACCCCAAGGACTGTAATTCCGGGCAGAAACACCAACGTAATAAACAAGAAGGACAGCCATTCACGCTTGGCTGCGTCTTTCGAGCTGCTGATGGATTGATCTGTCATATCTATCTCGCTCGCCTAAGATGAAAACGCTCACGGCAATGTTACTACCATAGATATACCTGCTTGAATCAAAGGGCGCGGCGGAATGTCGCATCCTGAAGCTGATCTAGAGCGCTGTATTTACGTCTTTTTCCGGCAAGGCTTTCTGCTTTGGGTCCAGCTTAATCATCTGAAAATGCAAAAAAGATGCCCCTTTTCCACCCAATGATGGGCAAGCCTACGGTATGATCTAGCGCTCCGTAGCACGAGACGCGATGAAGGGGGCTTCGAGGCCTTCACAAAAAAGTTGCACGGTCAAAGCTGAGGCTCGTTTCGTTTGCCCAGCCTATATGGGTTTCGCCCCTAAGGCGATTTAAACTGGTGATCTAACCAATCCATTCAGATCGTCTTTCTGAAAACTAAGAATTGCCAGATGTCTACGACGTCTGTGTCCGGTCAAGTTGTGCTTGCGTATCGACGTGCCATCCCATGCCCGCATCCAACAGATGCCTTTGAACCCGGCCTGGATAATCTGACACAATTGCATCCACGCGCAGATCGATCATTCTGCTTATTTCTTCAGGGTCATTGACCGTCCACACAGCAACACAAAGGCCCAGTTCTTTCGCAAGCGACACGTTTTCTGCGGTCACATCCGCAAAATAGGGGCACCAAAGCGCACCCCCGGCCTGCTTGACCAGTTTTGGAATTTCATCCCGTCGACCCCGAAAATCCGGGCAAACAGCTTTCGAGGAATCCTCACCGACATCGTCGGCATTTTCCGGGAGCTGAGTCAGGTAGGAAGACGGCAGATCAGGCGCCTGACGCTGACATTCTTCCAACAGGTTCCAATCGAAACTGTGCAAAACAGCCCGCGATGCCAAGCCTGTGGCACGAAGCTCCTGCAGCACACGTTTAACGAATTTCCGCCTGTAAGATGAATCGTGGGCCAAATCGGGGTCAGATTTTAATTCCAGCATAAGATTGGCATCACCGTATCTCGGTTCACCAACAAGTTTCAGCAAGTCCAACAGCGTGGGAACGCGAATGCCGTCCAGTTGGGCTTGATCAGGGAACCGACGACCATAAGCCGATTGCCCGTTCAACCGTCCGACGTCGAATTGCTGGATCTGCTCGACGGTCAGCGAAGAAACCTTTGGCTCTTCTCCTACCAAGAAACGGCCACTGGCGTCCCGAAAAGTCGGAGCGTGAAGCCGGTGGTTATGTGTGATGACGGGGACATCGTCAGCCGTAAGAACGACATCAAACTCAAGAAGCGGGACGCCAATGGAAAGTGTGAAGTCAAAACCGATCATGCTGTTTTCAGGCAAAACGCCCCGCGCACCCCGATGACCTACGACCCGGATCAAATCCTTGCCGCCGCGAAATGCTTCGACCTGAGGGAACACCATTAGTTTTCCAGTCTTTTGCCCGTTGCGTGGTCAAACAAATGCATATTCTCTGGTGCAACCGAGAACCGTATATTCGGATGACGACCCTCGATCGGGTGAACACCTGGAAGGCTGATCGTGATCGTGTCGCCAGAACCCGTAAGGTGGCCGTGCAACAGCGTATTTGCCCCAAGCGGTTCCGCCATCTGAATCGCAGCTTCCAGCGGACCGCTTTCATCCAGCAGCAGGTGCTCTGGCCTTATGCCCAGCTTTACGGCGGCATCTGGACCTGTAGACGGGCCAACCGCGATGTCGCCGATCCGGATTGTCCCGTTTTCGCGCCGCGCTTCAAAAACATTCATCGCCGGGCTGCCGATGAATTGCGCCGCGAACAGCGTCTTAGGGGTCTCGTAGACCTCCAGCGGCGTTCCTATTTGCTCGGCGATGCCTCCATTCATTACGATCATTCTGTCCGCCATTGTCATGGCTTCGACCTGGTCATGTGTAACGTAAAGTGAGGTAATACCGAGTTTTTCCTGAAGTTCGCGGATTTCAAGACGCATCTGAACTCGAAGCTTGGCGTCAAGGTTCGAGAGCGGCTCATCAAACAGGAAAACCGCCGGCTCGCGGACGATGGCCCGCCCCATCGCCACCCTCTGACGCTGTCCGCCTGACAACTGTCTGGGCTTACGGTCCAGCAAGGGTTCCAACTGCAGCAGCTTTGCGGCGTCAGTCACTTTTTGATCGATCTGATCTTTGGGCAACCCGGCAATTTTCAGGCCATAACCCATGTTCTGACGCACCGACATATGCGGATAGAGCGCATAGTTCTGGAACACCATGGCAATGTCCCGGTCCATAGGCTCTTTTTCGTTGGCCCGTTCATCACCGATCCGGATTTCTCCTGACGTGACAGTTTCCAGCCCCGCCACCATCCGCAACAGTGTGGATTTACCACAGCCAGAGGGGCCGACGATCACAATGAACTCACCATCGGCGATATCGACATCAATACCGTGGATCACATCCGTCGGGCCAAAGCTCTTTTTGACATTCTCTAGGGATACTGTTGCCATTTCTTACTTCTCGCTATCGACAAGGCCGCGGACAAAGAGCTTTTGCATCGACACCACCACGATGACCGGCGGGATCATCGCCAGAATGGACGTCGCCATGATGACCGGCCATTCGGCCACATCATCGCCGGACGGGAACATCTGCTTGATGCCCATCACGATGGTATTCATCTCTGGATCAGTCGTGATCAGTAGCGGCCACAGGTATTGGTTCCAGCCATAGATAAACAGGATCACGAACAGCGCCGCGATGTTGGTGCGGCTCATGGGCACCACGATATCGATGAAGAACCGCATCGGTCGGGCCCCATCTACGCGGGCGGCTTCGGCCAGTTCATCCGGGATTGTCAGAAAGAACTGGCGGAACAGGAAGGTTGCGGTGGCCGAGGCGATCAAGGGGAAGATCAGCCCATAGTAGCTGTTGAGCATTCCGAACCCTGCGACGACCTCAAAAGTCGGCACGATACGAACCTCGACCGGAAGCATAAGCGTCAGGAAGATCAGCCAAAAGAAAGTCGTCCGTCCGGGAAAGCGGAAATATACAATCGCAAATGCAGAGAGCAGTGAAATCACGATTTTGCCCACTGCGATCCCAATGGCCATCACGAGGCTGTTGAACAGCATCGTCGCAACCGGGACATTCACGCCGGAAAACAGCGCGGCCTTGTAGTTCTCCCAGAACTGATCACCCGGCACCAACGGCATGGGCGGTGACACGATCTCAGGCTGGGTGACAGTAGAGGCGACAAATGCCAGCCAGATCGGGAAGAAAATGATCAAGACGCCAAGGATCATCAGGCCATGAGTCAACCAGATCCCCATGCCGCGTTTTTCGACCATTCCGTGTTGTTGGGCTGCCATCAGTAGTGCACCCTTTTTTCCACGTATTTGAACTGGATGACGGTCAGCAGGCCAACGACGATCAGCAGAATGACAGATTGTGCCGAAGACGAACCAAGATCCTGTCCGACGAACCCATCCGAAAAGACTTTGTAAACCAGAATAGTCGTCGACTGCTGTGGCCCGCCGCCAGTGATTGTGTGAATGACGCCGAATGTTTCAAAGAAGGCATAGACGACATTCACCACCAGCAGGAAGAACGCCGTCGGCGAAAGCAACGGCAGAACAATTGTGAAAAACCGGCGCCAGAAGCGTGCGCCGTCAATTGCGGCAGCCTCGATCACCGACCTTGGGACCGACTGCAACGCTGCGAAAAAGAACAGGAAGTTATAGCTGATGCGCCCCCAGGCAGAGGCGACGACCACAAGCCCCATGGCCTCGGTGCCATTCAGAACGTGGTTCCAGTCATAACCAAGCTGGCCGAGGTACCACGACACGACCCCAACGCGCGTGTTGAACATGAACAGCCACAGCACACCTGCCACCGCAGGCGCAACGGCGTAGGGCCAGATCAGCAGCGTCCGATAAACACCCGACCCCTTGATCAGGCGGTCTGCGATAACCGCCAGAAACAAGGCCGGGATCATCGAACACAGCGTGACGAGCGTCGAAAACACGGCTGTTGTCACGAAAGAGGCGCGGTAGAACTTGTCGCTCAGCAGGAACTCAAAATTGCCGAGCCCCACGAACTGGGACGACAGCCCAAACGGATCAGGTATGAACAGAGATTGCCAAACAGCCTGACCGGCAGGGTAAAAAAAGAATACTGCGGAAATGATGACCTGAGGGGCGATCAGCGCCAATGGCAACAGCCAGCCGCGAAAGGTGACGCGTTTTTCCATCCTGATGGTCCACCGAAGAAAGAGAATGCGGGCTCTGTAGAGCCCGCATCGGATTGTGGTTTATTGATTGGCGGATTCGAACCGGCGCAGCAGCGCGTCACCGCGTTCTTTTGCGCTGTCCATCGCTTCCTGAGCGGTCTTTTCACCGGACCAGACAGCCTCAAGCTCTTCGTCGATGATCCCGCGAATCTGGTCGAACGACCCCAGACGCAGACCTTTCGAATTTGCGGTCGGCTCCTTCGCAGTCATCTGGATCACCGCGATGTCGGTTCCCGGGTTTTCGTCATAGAAACCCGCAGCGCGGGTGGCTTCGCCAGCTTCAGCCGTGATCGGAAGATAGCCGGTGTCCTGGTGCCAGGCGGCCTGCACGTCGGACGACGACAAGAAGCTCAGGAATTCGCCGACGCCCTTGTATTCTTCAGGGTCATGACCTTCCATCACCCAAAGCGATGCGCCACCGATAATGGTGTTCTGCGGCTCGCTCGTGACAGCTTCCCAATAGGGCAGCGGGCGCACATCGAAATCGAACTCAGCCTCGGAACTGATGCCAGCGTAACCGGCCGAGCTTTCCGTAAACAACGCGCATTCGCCAGCCCGGAAGTTTGCCCCACCTTCGTTCCTGCGCCCGGTGTAGATGAACTTGCCATCCTTGGCCCAGTCGCCCATTGCCGTCAGGTGCGCGACCTGCGCCGGGCCGTTCAGCATCAGCTCGGTATCCAGACCGGCAAAACCGTTGTCCTTCGAGGCGAACGGAACGTCGTGATAGGCTGACAGGTTCTCAAGATGGATCCAGCTTTGCCATGCAGTCACCAGCGGGCAGTCTTCACCACCAGCCTTGAGCTGCTCGAGAACGTCGCCAACTTTTTCCCAGGTGGACAGATCCGTATCCGGGTCGACACCGGCCGCTTCCATGGCGTCGCGATTGACCCACAGAACCGGCGTGGAAGAGTTGAACGGCAACGACAGCATGTCACCGTCAGTTGTCGTGTAGTATCCTTTGACCGCGCCAATATATGCGTCGGGATCGAAGGAAGCGCCGCTTTCAGCCATAACTTCATAGACCGGTTTGATTGCACCTTCGGCCGACATCATCGTTGCCGTGCCCACTTCGAACACCATCAGGATATGCGGCTGTTCGCCGGCACGGAATGCGGCGATCCCCGCATTCAAGGTTTCCGAGTAGTTGCCCTTGTGGCTTTCGACCACGACAAACTCATCCTGGCTGGCGTTGAACTCCTCGACCTGCGCTTTCACAAGTTCACCCAGTCGACCGGTGAAGGCATGCCAGAACTGAACTTCGGTTTGCGACATTGCCGCCACCGGGGACAAGGCAGTTGTTAAGGCAAGAGCGCCTAGCAGATTCTTATTCATGATTCCTCCCATGCATCAGGTTCGATGCTTCGTTGAATACCGACCGCTACGCGTAAACGGCACACATGACGATTTCACGACGTTAGCGTTACAGAAATATAATTCAAGCTTTATCTGCTGGATAAAAAAATAACACAATGTTATGCACAAAGGCAGCAGACTAGGATCGGAAATGAGTCAAATTCTGAGAGTCCGGCAAATGGAAGCCCTCATGGCAGTGACCACCAATGGCTCTGTCACAGCGGCCGCAAACGATTTAGGGGTAAGCCAGCCTGCTGTCAGCAGATTGCTGTCGGATCTTGAAAAGTCACTTGGGTTCCAACTTTTTGATCGCCGGGAAGGCAGATTGGTGCCAACACAGGAGGTTCGTTACCTCTTGCCCAGCGTCGAACGTGTTCTCGAGCTTATGAGGCAAATCTCGGATGTCAGTCAGGACATCACAAAACGCAAAGCAGGGCACATCCGAGTCGCTTGCCTGCCCGGATTTGCCACCAGCCACCTACCCGATGTCGTCTCCAGATTTCTGGAAAATCGGCCTGGTGTCACCCTGACGATCGAACCAGACAGACCAGAACGCATTCTCGAATGGATGATCGGCGAGCAGTATGATTTCGGAATCACAGACAGCTTTAATGGTCACCCGGCGGTCGAAAGCACAAATATCGACGTCCGGACAGTTTGCGTATTCCCGACCGGACATGACCTGGAAAACCTCTCCGAAGTTACGCCTGCGGACCTTGAAGATAGCAAAATCATCCACACGCGACGCGACAGCGACTTTTTCGGTCGGCTTTCGAAAGCGTTTCAAAATGCCAATGTCGAATTGAGTTCCCATATTGAAGTCAGGCAGTTCACGGCGGCCTGCGAGTTGGCCGTCAAAGGCGTTGGCGTATCTGTCGTGAGTGAACTTGACGCCGTCCAATACACATCTCGGGGCTTAAGCTATCGGCCATTCAAACCACTGTTGCCGCACACCCTTTCGCTGGTGCGCCCGATTTTAAAGCAACCGTCACTGGTGACTTTGGAATTCATCGAACAGTTTAGGGAAAGCCTAGACCCGTATAAGGCAGAGAAGGTCAGTCGATGAGTAGAGAGGTATGAAAACGAAGTTGGACTGACAGCAAACTCTGCGCTCACCAATTGCCTAAGGTCCGCACTCTATCCCCATGACCTGATCCTGAACCCCGCGGCTTCCTCCTTACGAAGTTTGTCAACGCAGGCCGCCATCGGCGCCCAACGGCAAACTTGTACCTCTGCAGGCAGCGAAAAACCTTCAGAAAAATGCCATTTTCTGCATTTGCGAAAAAGCCAAAGCGCAATTATAGAAGCATACCGTCAATTTGTATTAAGCCGTCTTAGCGCCGCCTCAAGGCCAGCGCGAACTTAACATGCCTGAAGCTGTGTTGCCCTCGTCTGACTTACTTTCACCGAACCGAGGTTTGAATGCCGGCGCCTCAAGACTGCGCCCCGTCGTATTGGCCGCAGCAACCACGGTTCTAGGTGTCATACCGCTGCTGCCGGACGTGTTTTGGGTGGGTCTTGCTGTCACGATCATGGGCGGATTGACGGTGGGCACGATGCTCACAATGATCCTCGTCCCGGTTTTGTTCGCCACGCTGAATGGTATCCGACAATCACCACAGGCCGTTTAACATGGCCTTTCGAACCACAGTCGGATCAGTTTCTTCCGAGCGAGATAGATGTTTGCGCGATTGATTTAGCGTTTGGGGGGATAAGGTGGACAATACAATATTGTATTTCTTGGTTGGAATATTCGTAGTTGGCCTGCTTTCGATGGGATATTTTGCCAAGGGCAGCGGAGCACTTTGGGTCATCGCAATACTGGTCGGCGTATTGCTGGCAATGGTCGCATTCTTTGGAGGCTACTTTGGTGAAGTACCAAAGTGAACCTTGAAGGCCTGAGTTTTGCCGAAACCATCATGCTTACTGTCGTTTGGATACTGAAGGCGTCTATTTTCAATCGGTTGGTGCAATCTTGGTTTGAATGACGAACCGCGTCAGTGGATCAGGTTCTTCATTTTCCAATACTGCCTTAAGTTGGTGTGTCAACGGCGGTGAGAAAGTCGGCCACGGGGCGGAGCAAAAGTCGTCCATTGCTTGGGTGGCCGACGCCTTGGCAAACGCGCTCCCAAATAGCTGGCGGTTGCCAAGGCGTCTTGGTCCGTTAGGACCAATCTTTTCTGTGTATTAGGAGTTCTGCCGAGCCCTGCTCTGTGCCAGGCGATAGCTTTCTCCGTTCATCTCCAGAATGCTGACGTGGTGGGTCAGCCGGTCGAGCAAGGCACCGGTGAGGCGCTCGGAGCCGAAGGTTTCCGTCCATTCGTCGAAGGGCAGGTTCGAGGTGATCAGGATCGAGCCGCGCTCGTATCGTTGGGAGATCAACTCGAACAGCAACTCAGCGCCGGTCTTACTGAGGGGCACGAAGCCCAACTCGTCGATGATCAGGAGCTTCTGTTTCACGAGTTGCTTTTGAAGCCTCAAGAGTTGGCGCTCGTCGCGGGCCTCCATCAACTCGTGGACGATTGCGGCAGCGGTCGTGAAGCGAACCGCCAGGCCTTTCTGGCAGGCGGCCAGACCGAGGCCGAGCGCCACGTGGGTTTTACCAGTGCCGCTGGGACCGAGAGCGATGACGTTTTCGCAGCGGTCGATCCATTCACCGCGCGCCAGTTCCAGCACCTGCATCTTGTTGAGGCTTGGGATCGCCGTGAAGTCGAAGCTGTCGAGACTTTTGGTGGCAGGGAACCGCGCTGCCTTGATCCGGCGTTCGATCATCCGCCGTTCCCGGTCGATGAGTTCGAGCTCGATCAGACGGGCCAGGAACTGGACATGGTCGCGGCCCTCGGCGGCACAGAGCCGAGCCTGTTTGTCGTATTCACGCAGGATGGTCGGCAGCTTCAGCTTTTTGAGTTGGTGGTTCAGCAGGATCTGTGGTGTCTCCGTCATGTCGAGGCACCTGTTGTCAAGCACATGTAGCTGGAGGGTGACGTCGTCGCCACCTTGGCCCGTGGCAGATACGGATAGACATCCAGATCGAGCCTCGGCGGCCGCCGCTCCACCCGACACAGCACCAGATGCTTCACGGCATCAAAGCTGATTGCTCCCAGCTGGAGAGCCGTCTTCACGGCAGCATGAACCTCTTCCATCTCGAAGCTTTCGAGCAGCCGTAGGACCTGCACGTATTCGCGCCGTCCGGCTTTCAGCATGCGCGCTTCCATCAACTTCTGAAGGGTGGTGAATGCCTTGGGCAGTTCCCATCCAGTCAGAGGAGCCGCCTGTTCGAAAGCGTTTATCTTCTTCTCAATCAGCGGCAGGTAATGAACCGGATCGAAGACCATGTCCTCGCGGTTGTAGCTGCGAACATGCCGCGCGATGGCCTCACCACCACACCCGATGACCACCCGGTCAACATAGGCGCGGATCCAGACATCGCGATGGCCGTAGGCAACCGGCACGGAATAGTCGTTGGTCTTATAGCGCACGAGGGCAAGAGAGCTGACACGGCCCGTGGCCTGGTCACAGGCCTCGAAGGAACGGGCGGGAAGCGGCGTCATGATCTCCAGATCGCGTTGAAGCCGCTCTCCAATCGTCTCATTGTGCCCGCGCAGCTTATCGTATTGGCGCTTCCGGCACTGCTCTTTGAGCCAGTTGTTGAAGGCATCCCAAGTCGGAAAACTCGGGACCGGCACCATGAAGTTGCGCCGGGAATAGCCAACCAGCCCTTCGACGGACCCCTTGTCGTTGCCCTTGCCAGGACGCCCGTAGCGGTCCCGGATCACGTAATGAGACAGCATCTCGCTGAACAGCCGCGCGCGTCTGCGAGTTCCGTCGGGCTCGATCTTCGCCACAAGGCACCGGTCGTTGTCGTACAGGATCGACTGCGGAACCGCACCGAAGAACCCAAACGCATGGACGTGCCCATCCATCCAGGCCTCGGCCGTCGCCGCTGGATAGGCTCGAACGTAACAGGCATCGCTGTGCGGCAGATCCAAGGCAAAGAAGTGAGCCTTCTGCTCAATGCCACCGATCACCACCACTGCTTCGCCGAAGTCGGCCTGAGCATGGCCCGGTGCATGGTTAAGCGGTACGAACATCTCACGATGCCGTCGACCATGCTCCCGAACATAATCCTTGATGATGGTGTAACCACCCTCGAAGCCATGCTCATCGCGCAGTCGCTCGAAGATCCGCTTGGCCGTATGCCGCTGTTTGCGCGGTCGTTGCCGATCTTCTGACAACCATTGGTCGATGATCCCGGTAAAACCATCCAGCTTGGGCCGCCGGATCGGTGCTGACCGCCGGTATCCAGGTGGGACCGAGAACGCCAAGATCTTGCGAACGCTGTCACGAGATATCCCAAAATGACGGGCCGCTTCTCGTTGGCTCATGCCCTCGGCACAAGCCAGACGAACTTTACGATACAAGTCCACGGTGAAGATCCTCCCACCCTCCCTCCGTCAAAAGAAAGGGCAAAGATGGACGACTTTTACGCCGCCCGCAGCAGGGTCATCCCGCCGCTACCGTGGTCGACTTTCTCACCGCCATTCTCATTTTGCACAAACTGGAAAGGTGGAGAGAAAAGATGTCACAATTTGATCTGCTAACGACGCTGCGAAACCAATACCCGGCGACTACAGCTGCGGCACACAATTTGGTCTTACGTACGTCTGAGCTTTCAGTTGCCAGAAAGCACAAAGTTCAGATTTACGTTGACAAGACTCCTCGGGCGCTGATCGCCTTCGAAAACGGCCTTTGGGAAACCTTACTTTGGGCCGCCCGAGAATCCAATGCGACAAGCGCAGAGCGGCTGTTCAAATTCACAGCAAACTTCTTCGCTCAGTTCGCATTGGCATGTCCAACGTGGAATAACGTCCTGCCCGAAGTCACAGATTACTTGATTGCAGCAAGCAGCGCAGAAAAGTCCTTGCTTACTGACGCTGTCGACCAGGTCAAAAGAGAACAATCCATAATGTTTGGCATCGGGCGCGAGAACCCATCGAACCGGACGAGCAAACAACAGTGAGCCGCTTTCGACTTTAACCGGGTCGCCGCAAGAAGAGGCACCCGGTGTTTTAGGGTAGCGACAGTAAACACATTGAATGGAGAAGAAAATGAAAGACCTTGATTCACAAGCTTGGGACATAGTTCTTTCGATAACGCCCAATGACATATTGAAGTTCTACCAAAAGACTGACGACCTAAGTGATCTACACCAAAAAATTTATGAAGAGTTTCTGGTCAACGGTCGGTTTGCTTGCGTGCACCATGAGTTTTTCTTTTACTCAGATGCAGCTGAGCAGCAAGCCTATGTACTGCGTGTTCAAAGACTCACTGGGACCCAACCGGACTCTTTTCGGCGGTGATTCAAAGGATTGCGAAGGTTCTACCAGGTAACACGAGACTGGTCTTCAACCGGACGCAAGAGACGCCAAAAATATCACGATTGGCTGCAGATTGTTGGACGATTCAAGAAAAAACGGTTGAACCTTCGAAAATCGCGCTGTGTATGAGTAAGAACAACGAATTTTTCAATTGCCTGCGACTTTGCGAAAATCAAAACAGCAGTTTTGTCTCCTTCCATCACTTGCCAGAATCTACCGATTCAAAGGCGCTCCAACCCTGCACGGATCATTTCAACCAGGCCGCGCGCGAAGGGTAGATCGTTTATGTATTCGTCAATTGTGAAGTCGCCGTTTACTTGAGGCAATTGTGCTCTGGCCAGCCCTGTTTCACCGGCGAGGCTATGCACCGCGGAAATAATCAAACGATCAATGAAATAGTCTCGCACATCTATTTGGCGTACTTTTTCGACAGCGGCCTTGAAGTCTCCTTTCTCAACGTCTTCCAAGCAAAGTGTAATCTGGGTCCAAGTTGGCAACATGGGATTCGCATCCGTCGCTTGTCGTACCAATTCTGCGCCTTTATTGGGGTCGCCGACAAATGCAATCCATCCTCCAGCCACAGCGAGCAGAAGATTGCCATTCGGATTGGCGCGAATTGCGGCATCAATTAATTGCAGAAAACTAGGTTTATCTCCATCCAATTGGGCATAGACGGCTGCTGCGATCAGAGCCTCCTGGCAATTTGGCTCAAAAGCCAGTGCTTTATCTGCGTGAGTTCGGCCATCTTCGACAACGGACTTCAGTCTTTTTTGTCCGACACCTACCTGTTCAACATATCCAAACGCCAAAAGTGCATGCGCCAAGCCACTGGTTGGGTTCTCCCTGACAGCGGCTTGCGACAGCTCCAACATTCGCGCCAAGCTGCTGACTTTATTTGCGCGAAGGTGGGTGTGGAACGCCAACAGAGCTTCATACACGTTTGAGTCCGAAGCTGGTCGCGTTTGAGCGTTTCTCGCAGCGTCGGTTGCAACAAACCCATATGCATCCGCAATGCAGACGGCGCAGCGCTTTGCGACGTCTTCTTGAGCTTCGAAAATATTGGCGTTGCTCAAAAAGATGTCTTTGCGCTCCGACCAAACTAGGTCACCGGTGTCTCTACGTTTCAATTGAACAACTATGCGCAAACACTCGCCATCTTCGCGAACCGTTCCTCCCAGAACATAATCGCAGCGCTCAAGCGAGTTATGTTCTTCCTGGGTTTGTGACTTAGAGTTTTCGGCCCTAAAACCTGTAAGTACCCGGACATAACCGAAACGGGCGAGTTCCAATGCAATCTCTTCTGGCAAACCATCGCGGAAAAAAATTGCACGCGCAGTCTCTGACCCTGAGAACGATCTAATGCCTAGCGTGGGCAACCTTGGCGTTTGCTCATCAGTCAAACTCGCGTCGCTTGCCTGAAATTCTCGAATGCGAAAGGTGGGTCGATACCGACCTTTTGGAACCGATATTTCTACCCTGTTTTGTCGACCTGAGGTCAAATAGTAATAACTTAATGCCTTTCTCAGTTTTACCGCTTCAGTTCGCACAACGGGATCAGTGTTGGGATCAAAGTCTGCGCCTCGTCCAAACACATCCATTGCCAACGCAGTGCCATGAAGTTCTTTACCCCTGCCGTCGATTTCACTTCTGACGAGGTGTTCAAAAAAAATTCTGTTGCGTTCGCTGACCGCGAAGTCACTCGAACCAACAATACGTTCCAGCTCTTCCAAGACCTCTTCTCTACTCACTTCTAAGGGCAAGAGTCACACCTTGGGATCAGCCGCGCCAAACAACCTAAGTAGCACACTCTGGTAGCACGACCAAGGAGACAACACCTTTTGTAAGTGATCGCCATCTCTAAGTTCGGCGTTTCGTGTTCCAACTTATTTTCACTGCGATAGCAACTGCTGCAAACGACCTGACGGGTGCGTTGGACACAATGCGCTTTTCTACCGCATTTATGTGGGCAAAGCTGTCGTTCGAAGAATCTTTAAAGACGAAAATGCAAATGCGTGGTAGCTCCAGATTATGGCAACGACATCTGCGCGAAATCGACCGCCCATACCTTATGCATTTGCGGTTGTTGGTGTCCTTTTTGCTTCAATCTGTTTCGGACTGGTTCCCTATTTCAGCCGCAGCCTGACCGAGCAAGGCGTCGCACCCTATGCGGTCGCATTCTATCGCTACATTGTTGCGGCAGTTCTTTTGCTTCCAGTTCTCATCTTGCACCGAAAAGAATGGCGAGAGATCACTTGGGGCCTTTCAGCCGGAGCAGTAATGGGGATTGGTTGGATCGGATATGTAACGGCGCTGGAGAAGTTGCCCGCATCGACAGTGGGTGTGCTTTACATGACCTATCCGGTGTTCACCCTAGTTATTGCTTGGGCTGTGTTTGGCGATGCACCCACGCGACGCGCCATATTGGCCGCTGGTCTGATTGTGGTGGCGGCTGTCATTGCTGGTTCGCCCGCGTCAGTGCCTGCGGAGCATCTGCCAACGCTGTTGATATCTCTCGCCGCTCCATTTGGGTTTGGCTTCGGAATTTGCGTCCTCGTACACAAGTTGGCACGGATTGCGCCGTTGGCACGAATCGCGTCAGTTTCTCTGGGGTCTGTACTGGGCCTCACACCGCTCATCCTTGGTACTGAGGTTGGAGAGCTTCTTCCTAGAGAACAATCCGATTGGCTTCTCATTGCTGGTATTGGACTGGTCACCGCGTTCGTGCCCCAGCTTATCTACACGATTTGCTCGCCTGTCATTGGAGCCTCCCAAACTGCGGTGGTCGGAAGTATCGAGCTACCCACGATGTTTGCCGTGGGTTTTCTTGCTTTTGGAGAAGCCGTCTCTTTACCTCAAGCTTTGGCATGTGCCTTAGTGCTGACCGCAATCGCGATCACAAGAAGTAGAAAGACGCGCACCGTATCTACCGTGCTCGCAAAATCACCAAGGCGGTACTAATGGGCTTATTATGGTCGTTCACTACATGTTGTCGGAACGATTAGTTGGTTACTAAAAGCGGCTATAGACTTGAGGTTATGTGCTAGAGAACCCGCCAGAGCTGCGCTTCTGCCGATCTCATACTTTGGCAAACTTTCACCCTGCCTTTGCGCCAGACAATATCCGGCCCCCGCTCCTTCCCCCCGGTCTTGCGGGAGAAGGCCCTTCGCTTTCAGGTTCGTATCCGCGCGATGCCTTTTATCGGAGGCCAGCCGCTTCCCCGCAGGCTTCTCACCTGCCCCGCTCTGACCCCGCACGGTCTTGGCGGTCCCCGGTCCGACGAGTGTCTGAAGACGTCGGTCGGCCGGTGGGTTCCGTAGTCGCGTTTCTGCCCCGGGCCAGAAGGAGCCGCGTCGGTGCGGGATGGGGTAGTCCCCGAACCATAGTTCACAATTGGAGGCCGGTCGTGAACGTACCGTGGTCACCGCTTTTTTTGATCGTTTGCGAGGGAAAGCAGCAAGCATAAACCGGGCGCAACGGAGACGAGTAGACCCGTCCCGACTCGGAACGTCCGATTTTGCGTTCTTGCTGACCAAGTGTATTGATCTGCTTTTTTTGTTCCTTGTATTTCGCACGGCCGCCAACATTAGAGGCCGCAGCTGTCTGGAAGCGCTGTAGGCCATCGAAAGCGCGGGCGTCTTGGATCAGCGATTAAAGACAGAACCTGTTTGCAAGCTGTTCTCTTCCTGTTCTTTTGTTTATGTGCAACCTTTGAAGGGGCCGCCTTGTCTCAACCAGCGCTTTCTGAGCAATCAGTACTGCCTTGATGAACGTAAGCTTTTGGACGAGCGGCCTGACCTTGAAGTGTGCCAAACGGAGAATAAGATGAACGCTAACTTGGACGGTGGCCTGAACGATCATGGCAACGTTGAAGATGGTGATGGTGACTATTCGGTCTACCCGCACATGGATGGGATCAAATGCTCGATGTCATGGAAGCTCGGCAGTTATGGCGAACACGGTGCTCTCTCTGATGACATGATCGAGAGCTTGGCTGAACGGTTTGACCTGCCAACTAAACTCGTACGCGAACTCTCTGTGCTTCTTGGGAACTGCCTCAATAACGATGAAGACATCGCAATCAACCTGACTGAGGTCCGACGCTCGCAAGCGATTGAACGAGGTCAAAAACACCTCAAGCAACTTTTGCGGAAAGCCAAACGGGGTTCCATTGACCCCCAAGAACTCCGGAACGCATTGGGCTCGCTTTCGACTTATTTCGCATCGACGCCAGAAGATGCAGACCTACTTCCACAGCTCCTCAAAAAGCTTGAGACCGCAAAAACGCTTGCTCAGGACGTGATGGATGACATTCGACGCATCATCGAGACACCCGGCGCGGTTGCAGAGATGTCGCCACGAGACAAGCGGTTCTCGCGCGACAAACGCCGTCAGTACATCGTCGAGAGTTGCTGCTATATCTGGAAAGATGCCGGTCGCCCTTTGACCTATACGACTTACTCAGACGGTCGCCCCGGAGGACAACGGCAAGGTCCGCTCGTCGACTTCATTCAGTCTGTCGTGAGGTTCATCACCGAACCGGAGCAAATCCTGAGCGGTTAGACGATCCGCGTGGATATTGACTATTTTCGCGACAAGCTTGAGCTCGAAGAGAAGGAGCGTTGGGCGTCGCCGGAATCGGGCAATCAATACACTTAGAATGAGCAAGCCTGCGTTGTCATGGTCATGGCATGACACGCGTTCCTGCCATACCCCCTTCAGACAACCACGCGCACCGGCAGGTCGAGACAGCGATAGGCCAGTTGGTCCGATTGCTGGCTGCCCAGACAGTACGGGAACTGGGCCGGAACGCCTCTGACCAAAAGGAGGCGCATCAGGATGCCACAGATCAAAGCAAAGAATAAACAAATCCGCAAACTTCTGTCGGTGAAAGACGTCGCTGAACTGGACAATTGCTCGGAGAAGACGGTGCGCCGTGCGATTGCGGCAGGCTTGCTTGAGGTCATCCGGGTCGGCCCCGGCGGACGCCTCATCCGCATTGATCCGGCAGCTCATGCCGCCTACCGGCAGGCACAGTGCTGGTAGGAGCTCACGACTATTAATGCCCATTAATGTCAATGTGTTATGTGTATTTCGGGAAGAGGGCCTCCCCGTAAGTTTCGGACTTTCTGTGCTACGCTTTTCCCGAATCGGACCCCCTGTCCACACCCGTCCACCCGAGACCTGACATGTCCAAAGGAACGCAAACCCGATGACTAAGCAGAGACCCGTTCCATTGACATTGGCCTTCGTCAAAGCCGACACACCGATGTTTGCCGACCTTATCGAACAGCTGCACTCCGACACCTCTCTGTCTGACGCGCGCCGCCGCGACTTGATCTCCGGCCTGCGCCGTGTGGCCAAAGCCCTTGGGCTGCCGCCAGAGGATGCGCCCTGCGATAGCCGCTGGTTGCAACCTCGTTTGGCCAAAATCGCCCCAGCCACACTCGGTCTCACACCAAAGAGTTGGCAAAACGCGGTCAGTGATGCGCGGGCTGCGCTCTCGCATTTCGGGCTGGTGGAACGGCGCTTCAACCGGATCGATGATCTGTCTCCCGATTGGCACGCGCTCTGGGCAGCTGTTCTGGCGTCGGGCGACAAGACATTGCAACCCGCGCTCTGCCGCTTCGTGCACTTTCTAAACCGGCAGGGCGTCAAACCTGCCACTGTGTGTGAAGAGCATGCTCAAGCCTATCGAGAAGCCCTTGAGCATAATGAGATCAGCAAATCGTCTGATGTTGCATATCGGGCTGCGGTCAACGGCTGGAACCTGGCGGCACGCCGTGTTTCACAATGGCCCAAGATCACCCTGCCCCTGGATTCGCGTCAAAAGGTCATCACCTTTCCAGCGACTGATTTTCCAGCGCCTTTTCAAACTGCTCTTGCAAAGCTGATGCATCGTCTGTCCAATCCGGACCCGCTAGTAGATGACGGTCAGAACAGGGCACTCCGACCCGCGACCCTGTCCCAATACCAAAGACAGTTGGTTCGGTTTGCCTCCGAACTCGTTCACTCTGGTATCCCGACCGCAGAGATTGGCGGATTGGACGTCCTGATCAATCCGACGATGGCTGAACGGGGTTTGCGCCAGATGTTATCGCGCACCAACAACCAGACCTCAAAGATGATCAGTGAGATCGCCGCGCTGCTCCGCAACCTGGCCCGGATACTCAATGCACCCGAACACACTCGGGAATCACTGGCTGGGCTTGCAGCGCGTCTGGCCGTCAAACCTCAGAATGGCATGACCCAAAAGAACCGAAGCCGGCTGCGGGTGTTGCAGGAGGACCGGCATCAGCAGCGCCTGCTGCTTCTGCCTGAACGGATTTTCGCGCGACCACGCGGCACCTCCAAGCCGTATGGCTGGGCTCTGGCCCGCGAAGATGCGCTCGCCATCGCCATCCTTCTGGTCTGCCCGGTTCGCGTGAAGAACCCGGCTGACATCCACCTGGAACGCCACCTGCACCGTCCCGGTGATGGTCGAGCCTACCTGGTTCTGGAAGACGGCGAGACAAAAAATGAGCGACCTGTCGAGTTCGAGATCCCGCGTGATGTATTGCGCATGATCGACGTACATCTCAAATCTCGCTGTCCGGAACTCTGCCCCGCTGGAACGCCTTGGCTGTTTCCCCGCAGAGATGGTCAGCATTCGGTTGATCCCGGCGTTCTGTCTGCGCGCATCTCCAAACGGATCCGGAAAGAAACAGGGTTGGAGATGAATGCCCACCTGTTTCGGCATTTTGCGGTCATGAACTGGCTCGAAGCCAATCCCGGCGGCTACGAGGTTGCGCGCCGGTTGCTCGGGCATTCGGAGGTCAGCCACACGATCAACATGTATTCCGGTCTTGAGGCACGGTCGGCAACACGCGCCTTTGCTGACCTGATAGAAGCCAAGAAAGGGCGTCGCTGATGAGCCTTGTTCTGCCTCTGTCTGATTGGCCCGTGCAAGACCGGGAGATGTGGCTCAACCTTCAGATAGAAGGTGGCCCACTCGACGATTGCGGCGCGCTGTCACATCTACGCGCGACCTCGTTGAAGACGTTAGAACTGCGCTATGCCCGATGGCTGCAATGGCTGATTACCAGCGATGCGAAGGCGATCACACTGCCTCCGGCTCGACGCGCGACTCTGCCGCGCATGTCCGCTTGGCTTCGGGACCTCTCACACACCCGGCCAATGACCCGGTTGATGTTCATTGACGGCGTTTTGCGTATCCTCTCCGCGGCTGACCCGACACAGGACTGGTCCGCTCAGCGGAGATTGAAAGCGGGATTGAAGCGCACCGCAGGACGGGGTGATCGGGATCGCAGACTTGGGCGTGTGTTGTCCAGCGAGGTTCTATTAAAGGCGGGAATGTCTCTGGCGACGGATCATGCAGAAGAAGCACCAACACCGCTGCGCCGTATGATGTGCCTGCGGGATGGCACCATGATTGCCATGCTGGCCTTGATGCCGATGCGGCGACGCGCCTTTGCAGGCCTTCGGATTGGCATATCCTTGCATGTCACAGCAGACACCATGACCGTCGCACTCCCGGGGGATCTGACCAAATCAGGGCAGCCCTGGGAGGCTGACGTTCCTAGATGCGTTGAGCCGCTCTTGCGTCGTTATGTCAACGAAGCCCGTCCCTTTTTTATGGAGCGTGGCCAACAACAACACGATGTCTTGTGGGTCGGCAGGACAGGCGCACCATTAAAGCAAGATGCGCTGAGCCCCCGGATCGCGGAGCAGACCCTGAAGCTGACGGGTCGCCGTATTCCACCGCATTTCTTTCGGGATGCTGCCGCAACGACATTGGCGCGCTCCTCTCCGGAACACGCAAAGCTGATCCGACCAATATTGGCTCATACGAGCTTCGGAACGGCAGAGCATCACTACATTCACGCCCAAACCATTGAAGCAGGCCGCGACTACGCGGATCTGATCAACCAGAAGAAAAAGGTCTGTCGATGACCCGAGTCGCAATCTATGCCCGTTTCTCCAGCCAGATGCAGAGAGACGCATCCATCGAAGACCAGATGCGACTGTGCCGGGAGCGGGCAGAACGCGAGGGCTGGACTGTTGTTGACGCCTATTCGGATCGAGCGGTCTCTGGCGCGTCCATGTTGCGTCCCGGGCTGCAAGCGCTCTTCAATGCAACCCAGGAAGGACGAGTTGATCTGATCTTGGCAGAGGCGCTGGATCGGTTGAGCCGGGACCAGGCAGACATCGCTGCGATTTTCAAACGCCTGAGCTTTGCAGGGGTCGGCATCATGACTCTGACCGAAGGCGAGATCAGTGAGTTGCATGTGGGTCTCAAGGGGACCATGAACCAACTGTTCCTCAAAGATCTGGCCGACAAAACCCGGCGCGGTCTGCGCGGGCGGGTGGAGCTTGGACGCTCCGGTGGCGGCAGCAGCTATGGCTACGACGTCGTCCGGCGTCTCGGGCCGGACGGCCAACCCGTCACAGGAGAACGAATGATCAACGCAGCAGAATCTGAGATTGTCCGGCGGGTGCTTCGAGAGTTCTCAGAGGGGCATTATCCCAAAGCCATTGCGCGCCGCCTCAACACCGAGGGTATTCCCGGTCCCCGTGGCAAGTTGTGGCGTGACACCGCGATCCGGGGGCACCGAATGCGTGGAACAGGCCTTCTAAACAATGAGCTTTACATTGGCCGCCTGGTCTGGAACCGGCTGCGCTATATCAAGGACCCCGAGACCGGTAAACGCGTTTCTCGTCTCAACGATCCCTCCAAATGGATCATCACGGAGGTCCCCGAGTTGCGGATTGTCGGGGATGAACTTTGGAAAGCGGTCAAACAGCGACAAGGCGAGATCGAGGCTGATCCCCGCGTCAAAGCCATCAAGGAAACCAAGTTTTGGGAGAAGCGTCGCAAGAAGCACCTTCTGACCGGTCTTGCATTCTGCGGCACCTGCGGAGGGCCGCTCGCGACAGTCGGGCGCGACTATCTCGCCTGCTCTGCTGCCCGCAAGCTCGGCACCTGCACGCACAGGCAATCCATTCGGCGCAATGTCCTGGAAGACGCCGTTCTGGATTTGCTTCGTCGGCGCCTGATGCAGCCCGACGCAGTGGCCGCTTTTATCAAGTCCTTCAGCGAAGCCGCCAACGCAGAAGCCAGCACAGCGGAAGTAGCCCGGACCCGTCTGCAATCCGAGCGGGACAAAGCGGCGCGCAAACTGAATGGGTTCTATGATGCAATCGCAGAGGGCATTCGTACCCCCGGCCTTCAAACGCGGCTCGAAGAGCTTGAAGCGCAGATCGCCGGTCTTGATGCGAAGCTGTCTGAGCCTGTGCCCTCACCGGTGCGCCTTCACCCGAACCTGTCGGAACTCTATCGCTCCAAGGTCGCCGATCTGGCACAGGCACTATCAGACCCGGCGATCCGCACGGGGGCCTTGGAGATTATCCGGGGCTTGATCGAACGTGTTACGATCCAACATGACCGGGATGGCGTGCAGATTGAGTTGGAGGGTGCCTTGGCGGCGCTGATAGGGTTGGTCCAGAACGACAAAAGCCGCCTTGCGGCGGCTGGTTCGGTAAAAGTGGTT
>NZ_JBQFRB010000007.1:0-264196 GCF_056537185.1 Ruegeria sp. CG4
CGGTCTCTCCCGAGCGTCTCAACCGTCTTTCCAGTCCGTCAGGCCGTCTCCCCGACCCGTCAGCACCGCCTCAGCAGCGCCGGTGAAGGGGTATTTACGGATTAGGTCTGGGACCTGCAACCCCCATTTTCAAAAAACTTCACATTTCACTGCAGAAACTGACGCGGGTTAATGAAAACAACAGGTTATCTTAATAATTCGCGCGTTTGAGCGGCTTGTGCGCTGCAGAAACCGGGTAAGAAGTCGACCTTTCGGCGGAATCGTACCCAGTGTTTGGTATGCACCTAGGTCCTAACCAAAGAAAACGCCGCCCGAGTCTCCTAGGGCGGCGCAATCACAGTAATGGTCGCTGGTTTAGTGCAGATCGAAACGATCCGCGTTCATCACCTTGTTCCAGGCCGAGACAAAGTCACAGACGAATTTGCCCTCGGCGTCGGCCTGACCATAGACCTCGGCCAGTGCCCGCAGCTGCGAGTTCGAACCAAAGACCAGATCGACTCGGGTGCCGGTCCATTTGACCTCTCCGCTGGACCGGTCGCGCCCTTCGTAGACGCCCTTGCCTGCGGGCTTCCATTCGGTGCTCATGTCCAGAATGTTGGTGAAGAAGTCGTTGGTCAGTGCTCCGACACGATCAGTGAAGACGCCATGCTTGCTGTCGCCGAAGTTGGCGCCCAGAACGCGCAGGCCACCAACAAGTGCTGTCATCTCGGGTGCCGACAGGTTCAACAACTGCGCCCGGTCAACCAGCAACTCCTCGGGTGAGACGGTGTAGTCGGCCTTCTGGTAGTTGCGGAAACCGTCGGCAATGGGTTCCATCACCGAGAAGCTCTCGACATCGGTCTGTTCCTGCGTTGCATCCGCGCGGCCCGGGGTGAAAGGCACTTCGACATCCTGACCACCGGCTTTGGCCGCCTGCTCGATTCCAACCGCACCCGCAAGAACGATCACATCCGCCAGCGATACTTTCTTGCCACCCGACTGTCCGCCATTAAACGCCTTCTGAACTCCCGACAGGGCATCCAGCGCCTTGGACAGTTTCAAAGGCTCGTTGACGTCCCAGTCTTTCTGCGGCGCAAGCCGGATACGTGCACCATTGGCACCTCCGCGTTTGTCAGATCCGCGGAAGGTCGAAGCAGAGGCCCAGGCGGTCGAAACCAGCTGAGACACCGACAATCCTGCCGCAGCAATCTTGGCCTTAAGGTCTGCCACATCCGCATCATCGACCAGATCGTGATCCACGGCCGGAACGTTGTCCTGCCAGATCAACTCTTCGGTCGGGGCTTCCGGACCAATATAGGCCGAACGCGGACCCATGTCGCGGTGGGTCAGTTTGAACCAGGCCCGTGCGAAGGCATCTGCGAACTCTTCCGGGTTCTCATGGAAATGCTTCGAGATCGGGCCGTAGATCGGGTCCATGCGCATCGCCATGTCGGCGGTTGTCATCATGGTCTTCACCTTCTTGGACGGATCATGCGCCGCCGGGGCCATGTCTTCCTCTTTCACGCCGACCGGCTCCCAGATATACGCGCCCGAGGGGCTTTTGGTCAGGTTCCAGTCATAGCCGAACAGCAGGTCAAAATAGCCGTTGTCCCATTTGATCGGGTTCGCGGTCCATGCGCCTTCGATCCCCGAGGTCGTGGTGTCATCCCCCTTGCCAGAACCAAACTTGTTGATCCAGCCAAAGCCCATTTCCTCGATCGGGGCGGCTTCTGGTTCCGGACCGACCAGTTCGGGGTCGCCCGCACCGTGTGCTTTGCCGAAAGTATGACCACCCGCAACCAGCGCAACGGTTTCCTCGTCGTTCATCGCCATCCGGCCAAAAGTATCGCGAATATCGCGGCCCGAGGCCAGAACGTTGGGTTCACCATCCGGGCCTTCCGGGTTCACATAGATCAGACCCATCTGCACGGCGGCCAGCGGGTTTTCCAGATCGCGCTCGCCCGAATAGCGGCTGTGCGGGTTGTCTGTCGGAGCCAGCCAGTCCGTCTCGGCACCCCAATAGATGTCTTCCTCGGGTGCCCAGATATCTTCGCGGCCTCCGGCGAAACCAAAGGTCTTGCCCCCCATCGACTCGATGGCGCAGTTACCGGCCAGAATCATCAGATCGGCCCATGAGATCTGGTTGCCGTATTTCTGTTTGATCGGCCACAGAAGACGGCGGGCCTTGTCGAGGTTGCCGTTGTCCGGCCAGCTGTTCAACGGTGCGAACCGCTGGTTTCCCGTCGAGGCCCCGCCGCGGCCATCCGCCGTCCGGTACGTCCCGGCGCTGTGCCAGGCCATCCGGATAAACAGGCCACCGTAGTGGCCATAGTCCGCCGGCCACCAGTCCTGCGAATCCGTCATCAGCGCATAAAGGTCTTCCTTAAGCGCTTTCATGTCCAGCTTCTTGAATTCTTCGGCGTAATCAAAATCCGCACCCAGCGGATTTGATGCAGGCGTTTTCTGGTGCAGAATCGACAGGTTCAACTGGTTCGGCCACCAGTCCCGGTTCGACCGGGTACCCGCACCATGCATGACAGGGCATCCGCCTGTTTTGGGGTTATCACTTCCGTCCATATCGATCTCCAATCCTGGCTAAGTCCGGCAGGTTCGCGTGTGCAAATCTCAGATAAGTATAGTGGTTCGAACAGCACTCATCGTGCCGAGTCGTCCACATCACTCACCGGCAGAAGTAGCAAATTCAAACCATGCAAAAAAGTTTTGTTTTCCGATCAGTTTCATAGCTTTTAGCTATTACTTGGAATTCACCTCAGACAGCGAAACCTGGTCGGGCCGGACCAACACCCGACATGCACACCACACTCATCCCCTCAGGTCGCCTGACCAGGGGATTCAACAGTAAAAGATCCAGTCAGAAATGGCGTTTCTTAACCGCTACCGCTTCATCAGGGATTCCAGCCCGACACGATAGTCGGGATAAAGAAGCCGCACGCCCAGCTCTTCCTTGATACGGTCGTTTCTGACGCGCTTGTTCTCATTGTAGAAACTGCGCGCCATCGGAGTCATGTCAGCGTCCTCAAATGCCACGGCTGGCGGCAGCGGAAGCCCTTGAAGCTCGGCCGCGTAACCGATGACGTCCTGAGGCGGAACAGGCTCGTCATCACAAACATTGTACACAGAACCGGGATTGGGCCGTGCCATGGACGCCCGCAGTACCTGCGCAACATCGGCAACGTGAATGCGCGAGAAAACCTGCCCAGGCTTGATGATCCGCCGCAGCCCGCCGCGTTTGAGTTTGGAAAATGGTCCCCGCCCAGGACCATAGATGCCCGCCAGTCGGAAGATATGCGTCGGCAGGCCCGGAATTCCCGCCCATTCCTGTTCCGCGTGCAAGCGCCACTGGCCCCGGTCAGCCGTTGGTGCAGGCGGCGTCGATTCGTCGACCCAGTCGCCCTGATGATCGCCGTAAACCGCGGTTGTCGACAGATATCCCACCCAGGAAAACTGATTGGCCCGCGCCTCGATCTCGGTCCGCAGGGCGGCCAGAACCGGATCGCCCTTTGCCGTCGGCGCGATCGAGATCAACAAATGCGTCACCCCATCCAGTGAAGGTGCCTGACCCGGCCAGATCAGAGGGTCGGCACCTGAGGCCCGGATTGCATCGGCCCCGTCCGCATCCCGGGTTGTCCCGACAATCTGCCATCCATCATGCATCAGCAGCCGCGACAGTGCCTGCGCCGAATACCCGTGTCCAAACGAAAAAAGTGATCCAGTCATGGCCCCTTAGATGATCCGCTAAAGCGCCAGATGCAAGCACCTGCCCGAGGATACTTGATTCGAATCCCCTGATGCGCCTTTGATTGTGTCATGAGCGACAAGAACCCCGATCTGAAAGCCGCCTATGCGCTGAAAACGCCAGAGGACAACAAACGCCTCTATGCCGAATGGGCCGGAGATTACGACGAAGGCTTTGCGGCCCTCGAAGACTATCAGCTTCATGTTCACACCGCCCGCGCCTTTGTCGGTGCAGGCGGCCAAGGGCCGGTTCTGGATGTGGGTGCCGGCACCGGACTGTGCGGCGCGGTGCTGGCAGGGCTCGGAGTCGGACCCATAGATGCCACCGACATCAGTAGTGAAATGCTGAGTCAGGCAATGCGAAAGGACATATACCGGGATGCGATCGAGGCCGATCTGAACCACGGAATCCCGGTTCCCCAAGACAGTTATGCCGGCATCGTTTCGTCAGGCACATTCACGCATGGCCATCTGGGGCCGGATGTTCTGCCCGCTTTGTTGCGCATTGCGCGTGCCGGGGCGCAGTTCGCGCTGTCCATCAACGCCAGGCACTTTGAAAAGCTCGGCTTTGCCGAGGCGCTAAGGGAGTTGGAACAGGATCAGATCCGCAATCTGACCCTGACCGAAGTTCGCATCTACGGAGATCTTGCAGCAGGCGACAACAAGGATGACACCGCGTTCATCGCGCTGTTCGAACGCATTTGAATAGCCGCGCCGTTCAGCGCCCTTTCCAGACCGGGTCGCGTTTTTCGGCGAAAGCCCGCGCGCCTTCCAGATTATCATCTGAGCCGTACAAGGTATCGATCGTCGACAATTGGCGCCGCGTGATCCGGTTCATGATGTCCTGAAACTTCGAATCCTCGGCCTCACGCACAACTTCCTTGATTGCCGCATAGACCAGAGGCGGGCCGCTTGCCAGAAGCCGCGCAAGCTCCCACGCGCGGTTCATCAGCTGATCGGCGGGAACGATTTCATTGACCAGACCCCAGCGGTGCGCCTCGTCCGCATCAAACCAACGTCCCGTCAGCAACAGTTCCATGGCAACATGATAGGGAATGCGCTTGGGCAGTTTGACGCTGGCGGCATCGGCAATCGTGCCCGAACGAATTTCGGGCAGGGCAAAGCTGGCATGATCGGCGGCAACAATGATGTCAGCGCTCAGTGCCAGTTCCAGACCGCCCCCACAGGCGATTCCGTTCACGGCAGCGATCACAGGCTTGTTCATGTCGCGCAGTTCCTGAAGCCCGCCAAAACCACCAACACCATAATCGCCGTCAACCGCGTCGCCGTCAGCCGCGGCTTTCAGATCCCAGCCGGGGCAAAAAAACTTGTCCCCTCCGCCGGTCAGAATGGCCACACGCAGATCGGGGTCATCGCGGAAATCGCGAAATACGTCCCCCATGACGCGGCTTGTCGCCAGATCGATGGCATTGGCCTTGGGTCGGTCCAGTGTAACTTGCAGAATTGCACCATCGCGTTTGGTTTTGACCGGATTCATGAGCTTGCCTTTCGGATCAGGGCATCCACCGCAACCGCACCTTCCTTGGTGCAGATGAGAGGATTGATTTCAACTTCGCTGACAGTTGCCGCATTGGCAATGACATACGCCTGTACGGCTTCGACCGCGTCCAGAATTGCATCGATATCCGCTGCAGGTTTGCCCCGGTATCCTTCCAGCAGCGGCGCACAGGCCAACCGGCCCAGCGCGTTCTGCACGGCCTGCCGGGACGAAGGCACGAGCATTGAGACGGTATCACGCAGAATTTCAGCCAGTACCCCGCCCGCCCCCAAAGTCAGGACAAATCCATGCGCCGGATCACGCGTGACGCCGATCAGCAACTCGGCAACACCGCCATCCGCCATCTCCTCGATCAGTATGTCGTCCGTGCCGATCTTCTTTGCCACGGCGGTCAGAGCATCGGAACTTACACCGAGATGAACCGCACCATGTTCGGACTTGTGTGCCAGGCCAATGCCTTTGACCGCAAAGGGGCCACACAAACCGACTGCGGCCTCGGCCACGCTGCTTTTGCAAGCTACAACACGCCGCGGCACCTTCACGCCGTGACCTGCCAAAGCCTCTTTGGCTTGCGCTTCGGTCAGAACCTGATCCGGGTCAGAGTTTGAGGGCAACAAAACCGGTTCGGCCGGTTCAGGTACGACGCGCGCCGCCGCCTCGATTGCCGCCAGCGCCTCGTGCAGGCCGGCAAAAGGGACAACACCACCGTCGACCAGTTGTTGCGCCACGTCCTGCGGCATCAGTTCGGGCAGGGTCGCTGTTACCGCAAAGGGGCGACCCGTGTGCGCGACGCAGTTCAGCGCCGCCTGCGTGGCGCAGGCCCAGTCGGTCGCATCGGTATGGGGATAGTCGACAATCGACATCGTCAGCGCCTTGTCCGGCCCGGTCAATCCGGTCCAGGCGCGGGTCATCGCGTCGGTGTCGCGCCAGATATAGGTGTGATAGTCCAGCGGGTTTGCCAAAGCCACCATCGGCCCCAACGCGGCGCGCAGATCGGTCTTTTGCCGGTCTGTCAGCGGCGGGAAATGCAGATCGCGCCCCTCGGCCATATCCGCGCCCAGGCTCGCCTCGCCACCAGAGCAGCTGATCATGCCCAGACCGTTGCCATCCAGACGTCCGGTGACATGCAGCAGTTTCAGGCATTCCAGAAAGCTCGGAATGTCACCCAGCCGGGCAATCCCAAGGCGGTCCAGAAAAGCCTGTGCTCCGGCGTCGCCTCCTGCCAGGGACGCGGTATGCGAGATCGTCGCCGCCTGTGCATGCGCGGAACGCCCCATCTTTAGAGCGACGATCGGCACCCCGCGCACGTGCGCCTTGGTGGCCAGCGCCTCCCATTTGCGCAGATCGCCAAAGCCTTCGATATGCACGCCGATGGCGGTGATCCGGTCATCGTCCAAAAGGGCCGACGCGATATCGGCCTGATGCGTCTGAGCCTGATTCCCGCAGGTCAGGATAAAGGCCAACGGCAGGGCACGGCGCTGCATCGTCATGTTGATGGCCATATTCGAGCTTTGCGTCAGGATCGCCACACCACGATCAACAGGCTGCATTCCATGCTGATCCGGCCAGACCGCCGTTCGGTTCAGGCCATTCACAAAGCCATAGCAATTGGGCCCGAGTATCGGCATATCTCCGGCGGCAGAGACCAGTTGCGATTGCAGATCGGCAGCCTGATCGTCTTCGGCCCGCGCTTCGGTGAAGCCCGAGGCGAAGCAGACCGCTCCGCCCGCGCCGCTTGCAGAAAGGGCTGCAACCGCGGATACGGTTGCATGACGGTTGATCCCCACGAAAGCCAGATCGGGGGGGCGGGGCAGATCCTCAATCGACGCATAAGCCTGTAAACCCGCGACTTGCGAAGCCTTGGGATGAACCGGCCAGATTTCTCCCTCAAATCCGAACTTGCGGGCCTGCGAAATCACTTCGGCGCACCACGCGCCGCCACCGATGACCGCCAGTGTCGAAGGGTTCAGAACGCGCGCCAAAGCACCCATCACACGAGCTCCGGCGTCATGCGCCCAGCGCCCGCAACAGATCGCGGCTGATGATGTGGCGCTGAATTTCGCTGGTGCCGTCCCAGATGCGTTCAACGCGGGCATCGCGCCAGAACCGTTCAAGCGGGTAGTCGTCCATCAGCCCCATACCACCATGAACCTGAATCGCGGCGTCGGTCACCCGCGCCAGCATCTCCGACGCATAAAGCTTGGCCGAGGCGATCTCGCGGTTGCTTGGCAAACCCTGGTCCAGCCGGTCGGCGGCGGCCAGCGTCAACAAATCGGCTGCGTCAATCTCGGTGATCATGTCGGCGATCTGGAACGAAACGCCCTGAAACTTGCCGATCTTCTGCCCGAACTGTTCGCGCGTCGCGGCATAATCCAGCGCATAATCAAAGGCGCGGCGGGCGCGCCCCACGGACATGGCCGCAACGGTGATACGGGTGGCATAGAGCCATGTGTTCATGACCTCGAAACCGCCATCGACCTCACCCAGAACCTGAGCATCGGGCAGTCGACAATCGTCAAAGTCCAGAACCATGTTCTTGTAACCGCGGTGACTGACCGACTTGTAGCCGTCCCGAATCGTGAAACCCGGAGTCCCACGATCCACCAAAAACGCCGTAATCCGCTTTTTAGGGCCTTTTGGCGTCTGATCTTCGCCTGTAGCGATGAAGACGATGATAAAGTCGGCATGCTCGGCGCCCGAGATGAAATGCTTGGTCCCGTTGACAACCCAGTCACCGCCGTCACGCACAGCTGCACATTTCATGCCACGCACATCCGAACCCGCGCCGGGTTCGGTCATCGCCAACGCATCCATCCGCTCACCACGCACGGCAGGCATCAGGTAGCGTTCGATCTGGTCCCCTTCACAGGCCATAAGAATATTCTGCGGCCGCCCGAAGAAATGGTTCAGCGCCATCGAACCCCGCCCCAGTTCGCGCTCGACCAGGGCAAATTCCAGATGGTTTAGCCCGGCGCAACCGACACTTTCGGGAAAGTTGCAGGCATAAAAGCCCAGTTCCAGAGTCTTGCGTTTGATGTCCTCGGCGATCTCGTGCGGAACTTCACCGGTCCGTTCGACCAGTTCTTCGTGCGGGTAGATCTCGTTCTCGACAAAGCTGCGAACGGTTGAGACGATCATCTCCTGTTCGTCGGACAGGCCATATTGCATCGGTTCACTCCACATTTGGACTTGTCGTTATCCTGACGTGGCTTGAAATCACGATCATACAGAATTAGACGATCATCATGCAAAAGTGGAAAAAATCTCCTCCTGCAACGCAGCGACTGGGCGTTCTGCTGTTCGACGGGTTTTCCAACCATTGCCTTGCCAATTCGGTCGAACCGCTGCGCGCGGCGAACACCCTGTCGGGGCGAACCCTTTATGAATGGACATTCCTGTCGCTGGATCCTGGGCCCGTTACATCCTCGTCCGGCCTGCAGGTCGCACCGCATGAAACGCTGCAAAAATCTCATGGCGACATGTTGTGGGTTATGCCGTCATACGGATTTCAGGCCCATGGCGGCTGGCGTACGCTGGCCGGACTAAGATCGGCTGCAGAAAGGTTCCAAACACTGGCAGGCCTGGACACCGGTAGCTGGCTGCTGGCGCGGGCCGGCTTGCTGGACGGACATCGCGCCACCATCCACTGGGAGGAACTGACAGGTTTTACCGAACGCTTCCCCGAAGTCACGGCGCTGCGTGAGCGATATGTCATCGACCGCAACCGCATTACCTGTTCAGGCGCCATGGCAGCTTTCGATTTGGTCCTGTTTCTGATCGGGCGGGATCACGGGCAGGCCCTGGCCCTGGAAGTGTCCCAATTGTTCATGACCCGCGACTCCGCGCGCTCTCATACCGGTGGGGCCGGTGCAACCAGCGGATATGTGAACAAGGCTTTGGGCCTGATGCAGGAAAACCTAGAATCACCCTTGTTAGTGTCTGATATTGCCCGGCGCGTGGGACGTTCGCAAAAGGCGCTTTCAATCCGCATGAACTCTGAACTCGGCGCGGGGCCGGCACAGGTTTATCGGCGGCTGCGCCTGAATCTGGCGCGCAAACTGGTTTCCGAAACCGATCTGAGCATCGCCGAGATCGCCTTGCGCACGGGCTATGATGATCCCAGCGCCCTGACGCGCGCGTTCAGGGCCGAGTTCGGTGAGACACCGCGCGCCCTCCGGACGCGCGGAACCTGAAACCGCCGCCAGTCAGCCGAACATCTTTTTCTTGCGCGCCCGGGTAACTTCGGTCGCCTCGGGCGAGCCGTCATGGAAAGTTCCGAACCACCGGTCCCATGGCATTTCCTGATTGCCGTAGTTGCACTCATAATACCGGTGATGCAGCTGGTGATAGAACGTACCCAGCGCCAACCGCTTCTTATCCTTGATCAGCAAGTCTTCGTAGCCGGTATGGGTCATCGCTGCGCCCGGACCCTGAAACACGATGTGAAAGTACAGATGGATCGGATGGGACGGAACAATCCAGTGAATGCACAGGGTGCTGAGGTAGAAGAAATGCTCGACCGGATGCATCGAGAACCCGGACCAGGGACCGATATTGACGTTCCGGTGGTGCAGGCTGTGTACCTTTTTGTACAAAAACGGCTGATGCAGAAGTCGATGCACCCAATAGAAATGAAAGGCCGACCACATCGGCAGGATAATCAGCCACAGGATGAACCAGACGGGGCTATCCACGAATTTGATTACCGGCGCGTATCCGTTGGCCATCAGCCACATGGTGACCGCCTGAAACCCGGTCAGTTGCAGCACGCCGGAGCCGAGCGACCAGAACATGTTGTCCAGCACCTGATCGCTGAAATTCCACAGCTTGTTGTTCTTGCCCTGCTCGCGCCGTTCGAACTTCAGTTTTTTGCCCTGCGCCTTGCGCATATAGAAGTACCAGTGCAACCCTCCGGCGACGATGAAAATCATGGCAAAATTCACCAGCCAGATCTGAAAAATCCAGCCAAAAGCAAATGTCTTGGCGGTTTCGAGCGATGGGTAGAAAAACGCCCACAGCGCAACAGCCAATCCCAGCATCAGAACCCGTTCGCTAAGGGTCAGCCAGTTCCGGGCGAGCCAGCCCGCCAAATACGCCGGATCAGGTGGCCAGCGAAATACCGAAGGATTCTGCAAGGGCAGATCAGGGTGGTAATTCCACTCGCGGCTCATGTCCTGCATCTGAGAATTGTCTGTCACGTCGATGTATCCTGTGGTTGGGATCGGCAATATTCAGGGCTCCGGCACCGTGCAGACACGTCCGGTTGCTCTGCCCGTCAGGAGGGTCTGGTTCAGGTGGCGTAGTCCGAGCCTTCGGCGTCCAGCACGGCCTTGATTTCGCGCATATGCGCTTCGGCCTGCCCGGGGTAATCATCAAGCTCTTGCGCCGTTTTCTCGGCGATCTCGTCCGGAAGAACTCGCAACTTCTGTCCGGTCTGCAGCGCGCGTATGTAGGTTTCCGCAGCTCTTTCGAAGTAATAGAGCCTGTTGAACGCGTCCGCAGGATCGCTTCCGATCACCAGAACACCATGATTGCCCATGATCATGACTTTCTTTTTCGGGTCTGCCAGCATCGAGGCACAGCGTTCGCCTTCACTCTCAAATGCCAGGCCGCCAAATTCCTCGTCAACAACGTAGCGGTTGTAGAACGTGGCGGTGTTCTGGTCGATCGCAGGCATCGTGCTGTCCGCCAGCGAGGCCAGTACGGTGGCAAAGATCGAATGCACATGCATCACGCAACGCGCATGTGGGCAATGTCGATGAATCGATCCGTGCAGACCCCACGCGGTCGGGTCCGGTGCACCGGGCTGGTCCATCACATTCGGGTCATCTGCGTCCAGAAACAACAGATCCGAGGCCCGTATACGGGAAAAGTGCATCTGATTGGGATTCATCAGAAACTGCGTGCCGTCTTCGTTCACCGCCAGGCTGAAGTGGTTCGCGACCGCTTCGTGCATGTTCAGCCGTTCGGTCCAGCGGAATGCGGCGGCCATGTCCACACGTTCGGGCCAGTGGTCAATATTAGGGCGCAGGCTGGCAACGGTCATGTCAGAAACTCCTGTATTTCGGGTCTGCGTGGAACCGTGCCTTTTGCAAACGGGTTTGACCAACGAAAAATTCGCGGTTAATCCATTAGCTCAGCTAATGCCAGAGTTATGCAATGCAAAAACTGCTTCCACCTTTGGGCTGGCTGCGCACTTTTGAAGCGGCGGCCCGCCATCTTTCCTTTACCGGGGCCGCACGTGACCTGAACATGACGCAAAGTGCTGTCAGCCAACAAATCAAGGCGCTGGAAGGTCACCTGGGGCAGCCCCTGTTTCTGCGTCGTCACCGAGCGCTGGAGCTGACCGAGGCCGGAATAACCTATTTGCCTGTCGTTCGTGACGCTTTTCGCACCCTTGTCCGGGGCACCCAGGCCGTTACGGGTGCACAGCAGAACGCGGTGCAGGTGCAATGCAATATCACCTTTGCGGTAAACTGGCTGGCCCCCCGTCTGCCCCGGTTCCGCGCTGTGCACCCTGATGTCCAACTGAATATCTTCACCGAACTTTGGGAACCCCGGGAAATGGCCGAGGGCGCGGCGGTCGAGATCCGTTATTCCTTGCGTCCGGCAGATACCGTGAGGACCGAGTTTCTATGTTCCGACGCCTATTATCCGGTATGTGCTCCGAATTATCCGGTCACTTTGAAGACCCTGCAACAGCAGCCCCTGTTCGACTGTTCGAACCTTATGTCAAACTGGGCCAGCTGGGCTGAAGATCAGAGCCTAAATTGGGAAAATCCGCCCATAACTTATGCCACCACCTATCTGTTTGGCCTGTCCGTCGCGATGGCTGGCGGCGGGTTGTGCCTGGCCCATGACGCCATTGCCAAACATCTGATTGAGAAAGGAAGCCTGATCGCCCCCTTCGCCCACCGTGCCGCGATGCCCGAGGCGTACTACCTGTTGCTGTCACCACAGGCCGAAGAGAATTCAGGGGCAGTTGCGTTTGCTGAATGGCTGCGAAAGGAAATTGCCGAACCCGTTCCGAGCTGATCCCGGCGAGTAGATCTCCCGCCCATCGTCTATGCCCGTTGGACATCTCCTTAGGTTGGGCCAGGCAGCGCTGCGCACTGCTGGCAGCTCAGTCCTGATTTACGTCTTTCGGGCGGCTGGGAACCCAGGCATATCCGTTTTCACAGAGGATATAGGCCTCGCGCAATCCATGCGGTTTATCCGTTGGGGCCTGCAGAACGGTGCCCCCGGCCCCTTCTGCACGGGCGGATGCATCGTCCGGGTCTGTTTCGTACAAGCGAATTTCAACACCGGCCCCGCGCGGGGGATTCTCGGGCAGCAATCCAAGCAGGGGATTTGAGTGGTATGTCCCGTCAGAGTGCAACTGAAAGACGTGCGTTCCGTAGGTGACGATCGCAAAATCTGCGGTCACTTGGTGGCTGGTCATGTTAAAAACAGCCTCTAAGAAAGCGCATTCCGCCGGTACATCGCGAACCAGCAAGTTCAGACCGATCCCACTGAGGCTGCGTCCAAAACTGTCTGCATTTATTGCGTCATAATCCATGGCACCATGCAAAACCCGAACCGCGGCGCATTGCAAGTGCTCAGCCCCATCCGGCAAATTGTGATGGTTTCATGATACCCGACCGCCGGGGGTTGCACCTGACCGCGCATTCGGGAAAGTTGAGCCATGGAATACACACCTTTCCCAAGCTGGCCCGATGTCGCCCCCCGTTTGATCTCAGTTGCCGCCGGGCGCGAAGCTGCGGACATGGTCATCCGCGATGGTATCTGGGTGAACGTACACAGCCGCGAACTGCTCCCCAATCATTCCGTCGCCGTAGCCGACGGGCGCGTGGCTTATGTCGGGACAGACGCGTCACACTGCATCGGCCCCAAGACGCGAATCATCGAAGCAAACGGGCGATATATCGTTCCGGGCCTGTGCGACGCGCATATGCATATCGAATCGGGGATGCTGACCCCGGCCGAATTTGCCCGGGCCGTGATTCCGCACGGCACCACCTCGATGTTCACCGACCCGCATGAGATTGCCAATGTTCTGGGTCTGGACGGCGTGCGTATGATGCATGACGAGGCGATGATGCAGCCGGTGAACATCTTTACGCAGATGCCGTCCTGCGCACCGTCCGCACCAGGGCTGGAGACCACCGGCTATGAAATCACCCCCGATGATGTAGCCGAGGCGATGTCCTGGCCAGGCATTATCGGGTTGGGTGAAATGATGAACTTTCCCGGCGTGATCCATGGCGACCCCAAGATGCTGGCTGAAATCGCCGCCACGCAGCGGGCGGGCAAAACCGTCGGCGGGCACTACGCTTCGCCCGATTTAGGGTCTGATTTTGCGGCCTATGTCGCAGGCGGCCCGGCAGATGATCATGAGGGCACATGCGAAGCGGATGCCATTGCCCGCGTGCGCCAGGGGATGCGATCCATGATGCGGCTGGGTTCAGCCTGGTATGATGTCGAAAGTCAGATCACTGCCCTGACGCAGAAAGGTCTGGACCCCCGCAATTTCATTCTGTGCACGGATGATTGCCATTCGGGCACGCTGGTCAACGACGGGCATATGAACCGCGTTGTCCGTCACGCCATTGCCTGCGGATGCGATCCGCTGATCGCGCTGCAAATGGCAACAATCAACACCGCAACCCATTTCGGGCTTGAGCGGGAAATAGGGTCCGTAACCCCCGGACGGCGGGCCGACATTATTCTGAGTTCGGATCTGACCGAATTGCCTGTCGAGATGGTCATCGCGCGCGGGCAAGTCGTGGCCGAAGCCGGTAAAGCCACAGTGGAATGCCCGCACCTTAACTGGCCGGACAAGGCCCGTAACACCGTTCACCTGGGACACACTCTGACGGATGCCGATTTTGAGATCGCAGCCCCGGCAGGCGCAAACAGGGTACGTGCCAATGTGATCGGAGTGGTCGAAAACCAGGCTCCGACCAAAGCGCTGAAGGCCGAGTTGCCAATCATCGGCGGGCTGGTCGAAGGCGAAGATGATGTCTGTCAGATCGCGCTGGTTGAAAGGCACAAGGCCACTGGCGGGGTAACTAATGCCTTTGTGTCCGGGTTTGGATACCAGGGCAACATGGCAATGGCGTCGACCGTGGCCCATGACAGCCACCACATGATCGTCGTCGGCACCAGCCGCGAGCAGATGGCGCTGGCCGCCAACCGCCTGGCCGAGGTGGGCGGTGGTATCACCATTTTCCGCGAGGGCGAGGAGCTGGCACTGGTTGAGTTGCCCATCGCCGGCCTGATGTCGGACCGGCCGGCCTCGGAAGTGGCCGACAAGGCGCAAAAAATGGTCGCGGCGATGGAAGCCTGCGGCTGTAAGCTGAACAACGCGTACATGCAGCATTCACTGTTGGCCCTGGTGGTGATCCCGGAACTGCGGATTTCCGACCTTGGGCTGGTGGATGTGCGGACGTTTGAGAAAATCGACCTTTTGGAACCACTTGCATGACAATCATAAAAACACCGGATGCACCTGATCCGCAAAGCTTCACCGACCCCGAGGCCGCAGTTGCGCGGCTGGAGGAGTTGTACAATCAGGCCACAAGGTTTCTGTGCGACAGCTTTGCCAAAACCATGGGACACGGCGCTCCGACCGAGCGATTCAGAGCCTATTACCCGGAAATTCGCATCAAGACCTCGTCCTATGCACATGTCGACAGCCGACTGAGTTTCGGTCATGTTTCGGAACCGGGTGTTCACGCCACCACGGTGACCCGTCCCGATCTGTTCCGGTCTTACCTGACACAACAGATCGCGCTGCTGATCCGAAACCATGACCAGCCTGTGACTATCGGGCCTTCGGATACGCCGATCCCGGTACACTTCGCCGTGGCCAACAACCCGGAACTGGTGGTGCCGCAGCAGGGTGCTGCCGGATTCACGCTCAGGGATGTGTTTGACGTTCCTGATCTGACCACCACCAATGACGATATCGTCAACGGGGTGCATGATCACGAAGATCTGGCAGGTCCGTTGTCGCTCTTTACCGCGCAACGTGTGGACTACTCGCTGGCGCGGCTGTCCCATTATACAGCGACCGACCCCAGCCACTTTCAGAACCACGTCCTGTTTACAAACTACCAGTTCTACGTGTCCGAGTTCGAGAACTACGCGCGCGAACAACTGGCCGATCCGGAAAGCGGTTACACAAGCTTTGTCTCGACCGGCAATGTCGAGATCACCACACCCGATTCAGCCCTGGAGCAACCGCTGAAGCTGCCCCAGATGCCGACCTACCACCTGAAGCGCGCAGACGGTTCCGGCATCACTCTGGTCAATATCGGTGTCGGCCCTTCCAATGCCAAGACCGCCACCGACCACATCGCGGTTCTGCGGCCCCATGCATGGCTTATGGTCGGTCACTGCGCCGGATTGCGGAATACGCAGGCGTTGGGGGATTTCGTGCTGGCACATGCCTACCTGCGTGAGGACAAGGTGCTGGATGACGACCTCCCGGTCTGGGTGCCGATCCCGCCGCTGGCGGAAGTGCAGGTCGCGCTGGAGCGGGCTGTCGCCGAGGTCACCGAATTGGAAGGGTACGAGCTAAAGCGCATCATGCGCACCGGCACCGTTGCATCTGTCGACAACCGAAACTGGGAACTGCGCGACCAGTCCGGACCGGTTCAGCGTCTTAGCCAGTCTCGGGCCATCGCGCTGGATATGGAAAGCGCCACCATTGCCGCCAATGGCTATAGGTTCCGGGTTCCCTACGGCACTTTGCTGTGCGTGTCAGACAAACCCCTGCACGGAGAATTAAAGCTTCCCGGCATGGCTTCGGACTTCTATACAACGCAGGTAAGCCGCCATCTGGCCATTGGCATTCGTGCGATGGAGCACCTGCGCGGCATGCCGTTGGAGCGTCTGCACAGCCGGAAATTGCGTTCTTTTGACGAAACGGCCTTCCTCTGACGCAAAAAAGCAACGTTTTCCCCATATTTTTAGGGTTTTCCGCGCTACTATTCGTTGTGTTCCAACACAATATCCCGTTACAGTTACGCGGTGAGGCCCAAGAGATCGGGCACGTTAAGGAGACCAAGAAATGGCAAAGCCTATGACAAAGACTCAGCTGGTTGCTGCTCTCGCTGAGGAAATGGGGACCGATAAGAAATCCGCGAACTCCGCGCTGGAGGCCATCACAGGCCTGATTACCCGCGAAGTTTCGGCCGGTGGCGCAGTAACCCTGCCCGGCGTCGGCAAAATCTACTGCCGTGAGCGCCCCGAGCGTCAGGTCCGCAACCCGGCCACTGGTGAGACATTCACCAAAGAGGCCGACAAGGTTGTGAAAATGACCATTGCGAAGGCGCTGAAGGACAGCGTGAACGGCTGATCGGATCACCGATGATGATTCAAAAGGGTCGCGTTTTCGCGGCCCTTTTTTGTGCGAGGCACCTGTAAGCTCCCACCAGGTCCAAGACCTGTCCTGGTCTCACATGCTCACCACCAAGCAGTCATCGGATTTGAACCGGCGCGGTATCATCGCGACCGGTGTTTTTGGCGTGGACCTCTTTGTGTGCGCAAGACCCTCCCTATATCCCGTTTTATGAAACAAGAAATTTCTTTCACCCGGCTTACCCAGATCTCGACCTCGGAAATCCTGGCTCATATGAAGAACCCGCGACTTGCGGAACACATGCCCCTGCTGACGCAGGACTGGGATGAAGAAACTGTCAATGAGTTCGTGAAGGCGAAAGAGGCCTATTGGGCGCGTGATGGGCTTGGCCATTGGGCCTTCCTGCACGGTGGCGACTATGTGGGATGGGGCGGCTTTCAAAAAGAGGGCGAAGAGTGGGATTTCGGCCTGGTCCTCATGCCCGGAGCATTTGGATTGGGGGCCAGAATAACAAGGCGAGCCATGGAGTTTGCAAAATCCGACGAACGGATAACGTCGGTGACATTTTTGCTGCCGCCCTCACGCAAGAAACTTGGCGCACTTAGAAAACTGGGCGCGTGTCCCGTAGGCGAAGTTGATTACGGTGGCGAGAAGTTCCTCAAATACCGTCTCAATATCGACGCAAGCTAGCGCTCGAAGGCGGAAAGACTTTGCCTTTGCAAAAAAGGGCCCCGAAATCGGGGCCCTTTTCCTGTTTGTTGTTGAAAACCAATCAGTGAACTGTCTCAACTTTGTGGAAGTCCAGATCACGATCTTCGGGCATGGAATCAATGCTCAGCACCTCATTACGCTTGGCGAGCAGGATATAGACCACACAGGCCAGATAGAGACCCACCACGACCGCGCCGATCCACTGGATCTGCAGCCACTGGCTCTGGAACAACAGGGTCAGGACGAACAGCAACGCCACGTTGCCCGCCACATAAGCCGCCTTGCCGAACCTTTCGACTGTCATGTTCAGATTGTCGGTATAGAGTCTAATCAACGAGTCCAGCGAGTTGATGACGAAGGTCACGCCCACGATCACCATCGCGATGTTGGTGATGCCTGCGGTGCTGATGCCGTTCAGGTGGTAGTAGTAGAGAACGGTGAACCAGATCGCCAACGGGATCGACGGAAAGATCAGCAGCGCGGCCAACAGTTGCCACGTGGTCAGACCGCCGACAAAGCGCGAGGTGAACTGGCCAATCATGATCGACCATGCGAACCACCAGAACAGGTAGAAGGCGTGATAGTCGGTCAGCGGCAGGACGAACTTGTGCAGGTTAGCGAAATACGCACTGATGTTGCTGCCAGTATCAACGAACCCGGTCATACCCATACCGGCCGCCGCCCACATCCCCAGGATCAGAGCCAGGAACAGGAAGGTCGATCCCACCGACAGGATACGCACGTATTTCAGATCGGTCGACGAATAGGCCGCCGCCAGAATCACCACGAACACGATGATGTAGAAGGTGGTGACCACGGATTCGCCATCTCCGACCTCGGGCAGGTAGCCGGGCAGGTAGATCAGGAACAGGCTGGCGGTGAAAGCACAGGTGCCGATGATGACCACGTTGTTGATCAGCTTGACCAGCGGGATCTCAAAGAACTTCACACGCGGTTCGATGACGCAGAAATAGAACGCGGTCAGGAAGTAGAACGCCCAGATCAGAAAGCCCCAGAACCCGAATTCGATCGCCAGCGGGTTGGCGAATGCATAGGCCGGGTCTTCGGCATAGCCCCCGAACTCGGTCAGAGGGAACATGATCAGGCCGACATCCAGCCCGGATGTGAACAGGATCGCGATAAACGTGAACAGGTGGACAGGCGTCACGCCGACGCAGCGCAGGTTCCACCATTTCACGACGAAGAAAGCGACCAGGCCCAGGGCCAGCAGGACGCCAAAAGACAAGATGTATTCCAGGAACACCGACAAACCTCCCTTGATTGGTCAGATTTGGCGCGAATATCCTTAATTGGCTGGTCAATCAATAAAAACGAAAACCCAAGAATTCTTGCACGGCACATGTGGCTTTTTTGACGCTGAACCCCCGCAGCGCTTGCGGCCTGATCGGAATTCGGCAACAGTCCCGGCGTTCCGGGATGGAGGTTTCATGGATCTGCGCGCCATAGCCATGGGGCTGACATTTGCCCTGATCTGGTCGTCGGCCTTTTCCTCGGCGCGGATCATTGTTGCCGATGCTTCACCGCTGTTTTCACTGGCCCTGAGGTTCCTGTTATCTGGCATCATCGGAGTGGCGATTGCGCGAGCCATGGGACAAAGCTGGCATCTGACAAGGGACCAATTGCGGGCAACCATTTTGTTCGGCGTTTGCCAAAATGCCCTTTATTTGGGTCTGAATTTTTATGCCATGCAAACGGTCGAAGCCTCGGTCGCCGCGATCATCGCCTCGACAATGCCGTTGCTGGTTGCCGTCGCGGGTTGGTTGTTCTTCCGCGAAAAACTGCGACCAATGGGAATTGTCGGGTTGCTGTCTGGCTTCTTCGGCGTCGCCCTGATCATGAGTAGCAGGATCAACGCCGGTGTCGATATGTTTGGCGTGATGCTGTGCGGGATCGGCGCCCTGGCCCTGACCTTCGCGACACTGGCGGTCCGCGGTGCAACATCGGGCGGGAACTTCATGATGGTCGTCGGGTTGCAGATGTTTGTCGGCTCAGCCGTACTGTTTGTGGCTGCGCCATTCTTTGAGACGATCTATATCCATCCAACTCTGCCCCTGCTTCTTGCGTTCACCTACACCACCCTTGCCCCCGGGCTGCTGGCGACCTTGATCTGGTTCATGTTGCTGAACAGAATCGGTGCTGTCCGGGCCGCGACCTTTCACTTCCTGAACCCGGTGTTCGGTGTCGCAATTGCTGCACTGTTGCTTGGTGAAAAGCTCGGGCCCATGGATGCGGTCGGAGTAGGCATTACCACGCTGGGGATTTTAGCTGTTCAGCTATCCAGACAACCGGTTCAGCGCAGCAAAGCCTCGACCTGACTCAATAGTTTCCGCGAGTCAGGCCGCACATTCGACCCAAACGTGGCGACGACCTCGCCTGACGGATCGATAAGGATCTTGTTGAAGTTCCAACTGGGGACAAAGCCCGTCTGCTCGGCGACAGTCTTGTAGAATGGATGCGCATCAGGCCCTTTGACCGGCGTTATCTCGGTCATTGGCAGGGTCAGGTCATAGTTCAACTCGCAGAACCGCTTTACCTCTGCCGTGGAGCCCAGTTCCTGTTTGAACGAATCTGACGGGACGGCCAGAACCACCAGCCCCCGTTCCGCGTAAGCGTCATGAATCTTTTGCAGGCCCGCATACTGCCCTGTGAACCCGCATCGGGACGCGGTATTCACGATCAGAACCGGCTGGCCTCGCCAGTCTTCGATAGACAACGTGCCGCCGTCGATCGAATCAAATTCGCCAGTCAAAGGCGCAGCTTGCACCGCGCGGGCGATCAACAGCAGGGCGAATAGCAGAAGCAGTCTGAACATGGCGGCACCTCCTTTACTGAGAACTACGTGCCCGCCTGGCAACCGGATCACATGCACGAGCGCGCGAGATGGCTGAAATATGATTTTGCTTTTTGCCTCGTTATGCCCAAATAGAAGGCCAAGTCGCGTCAAAAACCGGAGGAGCCATGACCCGCTATACCAAAGACCCCGAGGCCATCGCCGCTCTGTCACCCGAAGAATACCACGTCACGCAGCGCAGCGGTACCGAACGCCCCGGCACCGGCAAGTATCTGGGCAACAAGGAGCCCGGGATTTACGTTGATATCGTCTCGGGAGAGCCATTGTTCGCTTCGACCCACAAATACGAATCCGGCTGCGGCTGGCCCAGTTTCACGAAGCCCATCATCCACGAACACGTGGAAGAGTTTCGGGACGCCACCCTTGGCATGATCCGTACCGAGGTGCGCTCGAAACACGGTGATAGCCATCTGGGGCATGTATTTCCTGACGGTCCGCGCGAACATGGCGGGCTGCGCTATTGCATAAACTCAGCCGCGCTGCGGTTCATTCATCGTGACGAGATGGAGACCGAAGGCTATGGCGAATATTTGATCCATGTGGAGGACATCTGATGACTGAAGAACGCGCCGTACTTGCCGGGGGATGCTTCTGGGGCATGCAGGATCTGATCCGCAAACTTCCCGGCGTTTCCCGCACCCGTGTCGGATATACGGGCGGTGACGTGCCCAACGCCACCTACCGCAACCATGGCACCCATGCCGAAGGGATCGAAATCTGGTTCGATCCTGCACAAACATCTTACCGCACTTTGCTCGAGTTCTTTTTCCAGATCCACGATCCCACGACGGTGAACCGTCAAGGCAACGACCTCGGGATGAGCTATCGTTCGGCTATCTACTATGCCGACGACAATCAGAAGCGGGTCGCGCAGGACACGATTGCCGATGTGAATGCCAGTGGCCTATGGCCCGGTAAAGTCGTGACCGAGGTTGAACCCGTCGGAGATTTCTGGGAGGCCGAGCCAGAGCATCAGGACTATCTGGTCCGCATCCCGAACGGGTATACCTGCCACTTTCCGCGCCAGGACTGGGTGCTGCCCAAACGCGCGGATGCGGCCGAGTAAACGACGACCTGCCCTGACCTTCTATGAATTCGAAGGGGGGCTAGCCAGTGGCCACTCGTGGGCGGCCACTTGCCTCGACCGTCACAAGGGCTTCGACAAACACATCCTGCGCCTCGATGCGCGCGGTCTTGATGTCCCTGTCGACAATGACCCGGATATCTTCAGCCCCGGCTTCGCGGACTGCGGATTCGGCTTCTTCCTTCAAAACAGCTTCCAACAGCGCCAAAGCCTGATCAGACGCCGCAAAATCCTGTGGCCCACTGTCCAGATGCACGCGATATCGCCCCTCGGCAGGCGAGGTTACGGTGCCCGAGCGCCGCAAAGTCAGCCGCCCGACAACCGCACCGATGGCATTTGCGACGCCGGTATGCTCGGGCAGGATCATACGGCATCGCAACCGCTCCCCGACGGCCGGATAGTAGCTGGGTGCCGAAGCGCCAAGGCCCACGACATCGACATTCAAAGCCGTATCCAGAGACAACAGGCCACGATGCCCTGCCAGGCCGCGCCGGGTCAGTACATGACGGGCCAGGTCCTGAGGAGGAACCCCAAAATCATGCCCTTCTTCCGCAAAAGCAGTCTCTAACAAGGTCAAACTGGTCTGTTCGGTCAATTGATCCACGATCATGCCGGCTAGCTGTTCCGGAGACTTCGCCAGAACATCACCCGACCCCACCCTCTTGCGGGACACAAGTTCCAGCGCCTTGCGGGCAGCACTTGAATCCCAGGCATCGACCCGGCCCAGAACATGGCTGGCATCCGAAGGCGTGACGCCCGAAACCTGAACAAGCCCGCGGTCCACCAACCGCGTCAGCGCGCCGTTGTCCATTCTGGTCCGCAACAGGCTGCTCAGCGGCAAAACCTGGTCACCAAGCCGCTCCAGCAAGGTATTCTCGCGCGGCCCGACCTCATCAGCGCGCATCCCTGAAACCCTTCGGGCGAACCGTGTATCAAACTCACCCACCGTTGTTGCCCGCAGTTGCTCGTCCAGCGCGGCATGCACGACTTCGGGCGCTTCCGACGCGATCAGAGAAACCGGCAGCACCCGCCGCGGCCCCAGGAATACGCCGCCGCCCAAGCCTTCAGTAACCACGTGAACCTGGCTGTCGCCGCCCAATCCATGGGTCCGCATCGCCACTGCCTCGACCATGGTGCGGAAACCGCCCACCTGCGCCCCGGCCGGGTCAATCGCAGGCTTGCCGTCCCGGATCAAAGCCACATCCGTCGTGGTCCCGCCAATATCAGAGACAAGCGCATTCTCGACCCCGGTCAGCCAGCGTGCCCCCACAATCGAAGCCGCCGGGCCGCTGAGGATCGTCTCGATCGGGCGTTCACGCGCCTGCTCGGCACTCATCAGCGCACCATCACCGCGCACCACCATCATCGGGGCCGTGATGCCCAGCTCGTGCAACCTGTCCTGTGCCCGACCGATCAGGCGGTCGATCATACCAATCAATCGCGCGTTCAGAACGGCGGTCACCGCCCGTTTCGGGCCGTTCAGCCTGGCCGACAGGTGATGGGAACACGTGACCGGTGCCCCTGTCTTCTCCGCAATAATCCGCGCTGCTTCCAGCTCATGCGCCGGGTTGCGTGTGGCGAATTGCGAAGCAACGGCAAAGCCGGATATCCCTTTATGAGAGTCTAAAAATGCCTCAAGCGCCGCAATATCCAGCGGCGCAGCTTCGCCACCGGCATGGCTGTGGCCACCGGAAATCACAAGCGCCGGGTCGCCTTTAAGCGCATCCTTTAGCCCGTGCTTTTCCAGATCACTGTCCTTGAAGCCGATATACACAAGCGCAACACGCCCGCCCTGCCCTTCGACCAAGGCGTTCGTGGCCAAGGTGGTCGACAGCGACGCCATCGATATCTGGTCGGGTGAAACCCGCGCCTCGTGCAACACGGACGAAATCGCCCTGCCCACACCAATCGCCAGATCCGCCCGTGTTGTCAGGGACTTGGCCGAGGCAATCACCTCTTTCTCATCCCGGATCAGCACCGCATCCGTGTAGGTTCCGCCTGTATCCACCCCCAAAGCCAGCGCCATCGGGTCCTCCATCTGTTCGCTGACAAAGGGTCTAGCGGTTTGCGCCGTCACGTCCAGCCTGTTTGCGGCATTTACGACAGCCGTTTTACCGCCCAGCGCGCCGCGTCGGCCACTGCCGGATCAGGGTCGTCCGTCAGCGCCTGCGCGGCACTACACAGTTCTGCATTGCCCGAATTGCCGATGGCATACAGCACATTGCGCACAAACCGGTCGCGACCAATCCGCTTGATGGGCGAGCCGGAAAACTTCTCCCGAAACGCGGCTTCATCCAGTGCCACAAGATCAGTTAACGCAGGCGCCTTAAGGTCATCCCGGGCCGCATAGCGCATATCACTGGCCGCCACCGCGAATTTGTTCCACGGACACGCCGCAAGACAATCATCGCATCCATAGATCCTGTTGCCCAATTTGCCGCGCAACTCTTCCTCGACCGGACCTTTGTGCTCGATTGTCAGATACGAGATACAGCGCCGCGCATCCAACAGGTACGGTGCAGGAAACGCGTCGGTCGGGCAACTATCCAGACAGGCCCGGCACGACCCGCAGCGGTCAAACTCCGCTGGATCGGCCGGCAAGTCCAAAGTCGTGAAAACAGACCCTATGAAGGCCCAATTGCCCCAATCCCGACTAACCAGATTGGTGTGTTTTCCCAGCCAACCCAATCCCGCAGCCTGACCAAGTGCCTTTTCCGGCACAGGTGCTGTATCGACAAACACTTTCACTTCGCCACCGGCCTCGGCAATCAGCCAGCGCGCCAGTCGTTTCAGACGCTTTTTGACCAGATCATGATAGTCCTTGTTCTGAGCATAGACCGAGATCGCCGCTTTTTCGGGATAGTTCAGAATTTCGGTCGGATCATGTTCGGGCGCGTAGCTTTCGGCCAGCATTATCACCGACCGGGCCTCGGGCCACAAAATCGCCGGATCACCACGCCAATGAGTGCGCTCTGCCATCCATCCCATCTGCCCATGATATCCGGCCTGCAGAAACGCTTCCAACCGGTCCGGAACCTGCGGCACGTCCCAGGGCCTGCAAATCCGACAGGACACAAAGCCCTCGCTTAACGCCTGGGCGACCAGCTTTTCTTTCAAACCCAATCCGTTCTTCATCTGGCCAAAATATCCTCGGGGGGTGAATTGGCCCGACGGGCCAAGAGGGGGCGGAAGGCCCCCTGCGCCCCGACCCTATCAGAAATCCAGATCGGCGTAATGGGGCGGAGGCCGGAATCCCGGCACCTGATCAGCCAGGATGGACCGGAACGCCGGTCGCGATTTGATCTTGGCATACCAGTCCCGGACCGTCTGGCTGCGATTCCAGTCCACGTCCGAGATATAGTCCAGTGCCGACAGATGCGCGGCAGCGGCGAAATCCGCCAGAGTCATCTGATCCCCGGCCAGCCAGCGGCGTTGATCCAGCAACCATGTCATGTAATCCAGATGGTACTTGATCGCGCGGGCGCCTTCCTTGACGCGCTTGCTGTCAGGATAGCCTTCCCCGGTCACTTTCTTGTTGACCCGCTCGTACACCAGTTTCGATGTCACCTCGTGATGAAACTTGTCGTCAAACCAGCCGACCAGACGCCTTACTTCATAGCGCGCTTCGGGCGTTTTGGGCATCAGCGCGGGTTCGGGGCGGGTTTCCTCGATATACTCGCAAATCGCCGCACTTTCCGACATCACCTGCCCGTCCAGGCGCAATACGGGAACCTTTCCTGCGGGGTTTCGACGCAGAAAATCCGGATCTTTCTCCCAGTACCGTTCCTCAACCAGTTCCACTTCGATTTTCTTCTCTGCCAGCGACAGACGAACTTTGCGGCAATAAGGGGACAGGGGAACGTGAAACAGGCGCGCCATGAGCTTCCAATCAAAGCAGTGAATACAACCAAGCTTTAGCCTTGAGCAGCCTTGGGTTTCAATCCTCGAAACAATCCGCGCGACCATCTGCGCGGATGGTGGCCGCTCCGTCCCGTATCGCGGCAGCCCGGCGGCGCGTGCGAACCGACGGATCCGCAACGGATCTGTTCCTGGGCGAAGGCAGAATTGCAGCGATCCGCGCGGCCTGAACCGGCGTCAAATTAGCGGCGGATACGTTGAAATGCGTTTGCGCGGCAGCCTCGACCCCGAAAACCCCGTTTCCGGTCTCAGCTACGTTCAGATAAACCTCAAGAATGCGCTGCTTGCTCCAGAACAGTTCGACAACCGGCGTGATCGACGTTTCAAGCGCCTTGCGCACCCAACTGCGTCCTTGCCAAAGGAACACGTTCTTGACGACCTGCTGCGAAATGGTCGACGCCCCGCGTGCGCCACCATCTTCCAGCGCATCTCGGATGGCCTCGATGTCAAAGCCCCAGTGCAGGCAGAAATTCGCGTCTTCTGCAGCGACGACCGATCGCGCCATCACCGGGGAAATCTCTTCGATCGGAACCCAGTCGCGTTCAACTTTGCCCAACCGGCGCCACTCGGACCAGATTGTATGCGTGATCGGCGGGTTGACGACCGAATAGAGCAGCACAAGACCGACCACAAATGCGACACAGGCCAACAACCCACGTGTCAGCCAGCGGCGAATCCGCGATATCGACAGCTTCTTTGACTTTGTTGCCTTTGATTTCTTACCACGCGTTCCGCGCGCTGCTTTTTTTGCCATACCCTTGCTATACGACGCATGAGGCGCGTTTGGAACGGGCTAAATTTCAGTCCCTGTGCCATATGCATGCAAAGGAAAACCCTGCGCGTTTGTGAAAACACGCAGGGTTTTGACCTTGTTTAGGGTCTGTTTACTCCGCCGGAACTGCTGCGATCTCTTCGCTCAGCGGATGGCTGAGTTTGTTCAGCATTTCCTTCGGGCACACCTGCAGGAAGTTGGCTTTTTCGACATCCCAGTGTTGCAGGATATCCGCGGCTTTGCGGCTTCCGGTCTCGGCAGCGTGACGTTTGATCAGCGTTTGCAACTGATCTACCCAGTGGCTCACCGTGACCGGACAGGTGACAAGTGTCTCCATGTTCATCAGAAGCTGCGCCTTACCGTCAGGATCGTACAGATAAGCCATCCCTCCGGTCATACCGGCACCAAAGTTTGCACCGATGGAACCAAGGATCACGGCAACGCCGCCGGTCATGTATTCACAGCCGTTGGACCCGCACCCTTCGATGACCACCTTGGCACCCGAGTTCCGAACCGCAAACCGCTCACCCGCGCGGCCGGCCGCAAACAGGTGACCGTCGGTTGCGCCGTACAGGACAGTGTTGCCGATAATGGTGTTGTCATCCGCTTTCAGCGGGCTGATCTGCGGCGGACGCACCACGATCGTGCCGCCCGACAGACCTTTGCCTACATAGTCGTTGGCATCACCCGACACTTCCAGCTTCAGACCCGGAGCCGCAAAGGCCCCCAAGGACTGACCGGCCGATCCCTGCAATTTCACGTGAAGATGGTCCGGCTGGAAAGTGTTTCGCATCCCGAAATTCTGCACGATATGACTGGAGACACGGGTGCCCACGGTTCTGTGCGTGTTCTGGATGGCGTAGGACAGCTGCATCTTCTCGCCGTCTTTCAGGAACCGCGCCGCATCGCGGACAATTTCGGCGTCCAGAGTATCCGGCACTGCGTTCCGATCTTTGTCGCGATTGTACACGATGTCATGCGCACCATCGACCGTGATCAACAGCGGATTGAGGTCTAGATCGTCCAGATGCGCCGAACCACGGCTGACCTGCGCCAGCAGATCAGCCCGGCCAATGATGTCATCCACGGACCGCGCGCCCAGGCTGGCGAGGATTTCGCGAACTTCCTGTGCGTAGAAGGTAATCAGATTCACAACCTTGTCCGCGTTGCCCGTGAATTTGGCGCGCAGGCTTTCGTCCTGTGTGCACACACCAACCGGGCAGGTGTTCGACTGGCACTGACGCACCATGATACAGCCCATCGCGATCAGGGCGGCGGTGCCGATGCCGTATTCCTCGGCCCCCATCATCGCGGCCATGACAATGTCGCGTCCGGTTCTAAGGCCACCATCGGTCCGCAGCGTGACGCGGTCGCGCAGGTTGTTCATCGCCAGAACCTGATGCGCCTCGGTCAGACCCATCTCCCACGGCAGACCGGCATATTTGATGCTGGTCGCAGGTGAGGCACCCGTGCCGCCGTTGTGACCCGAAATAAGGATGATATCCGCTTTTGCCTTGGCCACACCGGCGGCAATCGTTCCCACGCCCGAGGACGCAACCAGCTTGACCGTCACCTTGCAGCGCGGGTTGATCTGTTTCAGGTCATAGATCAATTGCGCCAGATCCTCGATCGAGTAGATGTCGTGATGCGGCGGCGGCGAGATCAGCGTCACGCCCTTGGTCGAATGACGCAGGCGCGCAATCAGGTCGGTGACCTTCATGCCTGGCAATTGACCGCCCTCACCGGGTTTCGCACCCTGGGCGACTTTGATCTCCAATTCTTCACACTGGTTCAGGTATTCGGCGGTCACACCAAAACGGCCCGAGGCCACCTGTTTGATCTTGGCCGACGGGTTGTCGCCATTGGGCTCCGGCACGAAATGCGCCGGATCTTCGCCGCCTTCACCCGAGTCCGACTTGGCGCCAATCCGATTCATCGCCACGTTCAGCGTCTTGTGTGCCTCAGGGCTGAGTGCGCCCAGCGACATGCCCGGCGTGACAAAGCGTTTGCGGATCGAAGTGATCGATTCCACCTCTTCAATCGGGATCGGCTTGCCGAGTGGTTTGAAATCCATCAGGTCGCGCAGATGGATTGGCGGATTGGACTGCATCTTGGCCGAATACTGCTTCCACAGCTCATATGAGGCTCTGTTACAGGCCATTTGCATCATATGCATCGAGGTCGCTTCCCAAGCATGGGTCTCACCCGACTTGCGCGCCTTGTAGAAACCGCCGATTGGCAACACATCCAGACCGCTGTCCCAGCCTTTGGCGTGAATCTCCTCGGCCTTGACCCGGATACCATGCACGCCGATGCCCGAGATGCGGCTGGTCATGCCGGGGAAGTATTCGGCCACCATGGCGCGGGACAGTCCCACCGCCTCGAAATTCAGACCGCCACGATACGACGACACCACCGAAATGCCCATCTTGGCCATGATCTTGAGCAGGCCCTGGTCAATTGCCTCGCGGAATCGCGCAACATTTTCGGTCAGCGTGCCATCCAGCAAGCCACGTTCGATCCGGTCGGCCAGCGAATCCTCGGCCAGATATGCATTGACCACGGTGGCGCCACATCCGATCAGCACGGCAAAATAGTGCGGGTCGATGCATTCCGCCGACCGCACATTCAGCGAGCAGAACGTCCGCAAGCCTTGACGGATCAGGTGAGAGTGCACGGCGCTGGTGGCCAGGATCATCGGCATCGCCACCTTGCCCGGACCGGAATACTGATCCGTCAGGACCAGATGCCCGGCGCCCGAGCGCACGGCTTCTTCAGCTTCGGCTCTGACACGGGCCAAAGCGTCGCCCAGCGCACCTTCGCCTGGTTCAAACGAACAGTCGATCTCGGCCAGGGTCGCATTGAAATTTTCTGCCAGCTTCTCCCATTGCGTGTTCCCGACAAAGGGGCTTTCCAGCACAATGATCTCGGTCTGGCTGCTGTCTTCGTCCAGCACGTTCTTGAGGTTGCCAAACCGCGTTTTCAGCGACATCACGCGATATTCGCGAAGCGAGTCGATGGGCGGGTTGGTCACCTGGCTGAAATTCTGGCGGAAGAAATGGCTGAGCGGGCGGTATTGCCTGGACAGCACTGCCGAGGGTGTGTCGTCACCCATCGAGGCCAGCGCCTCTTTTCCATCCTCGGCCATTGGTGCCAGAATCTGCTCCAGTTCCTCGACCGAGTACCCAGCCGCGATCTGCCGCTTGCGCAGTTCCTCGCCGGTGAACAATGGACGTTCGGTGACGCCTGCCAAAGTGGCATCAAGATCGTTGATCTTGCCGACCCACTCGCCAAACGGCAGCGCGCGGGCCAGTTTGTTCTTGATCTGAGTGTCGCGGAACAGTTTGCCCTTTTTCATGTCCACGGCCAGCATCTGCCCGGGACCCAATGCACCTTTTTCGACCACGGTCGCCTCGTTGATCGGCACCATGCCAGCCTCTGATCCGGCGATGACCAGACCATCGCCCGTCACCACATAGCGCATCGGGCGCAACCCGTTCCGATCGAGACCGGCGCAGACCCAGCGGCCATCAGTCATGGCCAGCGCGGCAGGGCCGTCCCAAGGCTCCATCACCGAGTTGCAGTAGGAATACATGTCGCGCCATGCCTGCGGCAGTTCGACCGCCTGCTTGGACCAGCTTTCAGGCACCAGCATGGTTTTCGCCATCGGGGCCGAGCGGCCCGCGCGCACCAGAACCTCAAAAACAGAGTCTAATGCAGCCGAATCCGACGATCCGCCTGCAATGATCGGCTTGATGTCTTCGGCATAGTCGCCAAAGGTGCCGCTGGCCATGCGGATCTCATGGCTTTTCATCCAGTTGATGTTGCCCTTCAGCGTGTTGATCTCGCCATTATGGGCCAGCATGCGGAAGGGTTGGGCCAGCCACCATTGCGGGAAGGTGTTGGTGGAATAGCGCTGGTGGTAGATCGCGAACGCCGATTCAAAGCGCTCATCCATGAGATCGGGATAGAAGACTGCAACCTGTTCGGCCAGCATCATTCCCTTGTATATGATCGAGCGGCAAGACAGCGAGGCCAGGTACAGGCCGGAAATCCCGGCCGCCATTGCCGCCTTTTCGATGCGGCGACGGATCACGTACAGCTCACGCTCGAACGTCTCTTCGTCCACGCCCTTGGAGTTCGAGATCAGAATCTGCTCGATCTCGGGGCGGGTCGCATTTGCCTTTTCGCCCAGGCAGGTCACATCGACCGGAACATGGCGCCAACCATAGATGTAATAGCCCATGCGCAGAACTTCGGTTTCCACGATAGTCCGGCACCGCTCCTGCGCGCCGAAATCAGTGCGGGGCAGAAACACCTGACCAACGGCGATAAGTTCGCTCAGGTTGGGCTCGTGACCGGTGCGCCGAATTTGGTCATAGAAGAATTGAACCGGGATCTGCACATGGATACCCGCGCCGTCACCCGTTTTGCCGTCGGCATCCACGGCGCCGCGGTGCCAGATCGCCTTGAGCGCATCGATTCCAGCATCCACAACCTTGCGGCTTTTCTTGCCGTCAACGGAAACAACAAGGCCGACACCGCAGGAAGAATGCTCTTCTTCCTCGGAATAGAGACCGTTTTCCGCCAGCCATTTGCGTTTGGCCTCTTCGGCCCGCACCCAATCGGCATCATATTTGGTCATTGATTGTCTCCTTCTTCCGGCTGGGCAAACATGGCTTCGACCTCGGCTGTGGTCATTTGCTTGCGCTCGCCTGCAAACGCGTACCCATCGGGCTTTTTGTCGATAAAAAGTTCCAGTTGCAGCTTGTGGCCCGTATCTTCGAACAGGCCCGCCGCCATCTGTGTATGTCCGTGCAACTCGCCCGGCAGGGTGATCCGGTACCAAAGTGCCGAACCGCAATCCGCGCAGAAGGCACGCTCGGCCCAGTCGGACGATGCATAAGTCTTTACAGGCCCCAATGCCGCGTAACCGGATTCAGCCTGAAAAGTCATCAGCATCGAACTGGTCCAACGGCGGCATTGATCGCAGTGGCATGCGCCCAGCGATTCCTTCGCCGGAGTAGCGGTCACTGTGACCGCGCCGCACATACATTGGCCTTGCAATTCGGGCATTCTGACCCTCCTGTCGCTGGGCTTTCGGGTTATTCGGCTGCGACGGCAGCCCTGCTGTTGAAACGCTCGATAATCGCGTCGGCGCAGTCGCGGCCATCCCGGATCGCCCATACGACCAGCGAGGCACCGCGTACGATGTCTCCGATGGCATAGACGCCGTCCATCTCGGTCTCACCGGTCTGGAACGCGGCCTTGACGGTGCCCCAGCGGGTTACGGGCAGGTCGGGCTGACCAAACAGTGTGGGCAGGTCTTCAGGTTCGAAACCCAGCGCCTTGATGACCAGATCGGCCTCTTCGACATAGTCTGCGCCTTCGATCACTTCGGGGGCCTGACGGCCCGAAGCATCGGGTTGGCCCAGACGCATCTTCTGCACCATCACTCCAGAGACCTTGTCGTCACCGGTAAAGCCTTTGGGTGCGCTGAGCCACTCGAAGATGACGCCTTCTTCCTCGGCGTTCTGGGTTTCACGCTGCGATCCCGGCATATTGGCCCGGTCGCGGCGATAGAGACATTTGACCGAGGTCGCGCCCTGACGGATCGATGTGCGCACACAGTCCATTGCGGTATCCCCACCGCCAATGACCACGACTTTCTTGCCGTCGGCGTTCAGACGACCGTTGTCAAAATCCTCAACCGCGTCGCCAAAGCTCTTGCGGTTCGAGGCAGTCAGGAAGTCGATGGCTTTCTCGATCCCGCCCAGACCACTGCCCGGCATGGAAAGATCGCGGGACTTGTAAACGCCGGTCGCGATGATCACGGCGTCATGCCTGGCGCGTATTTCTTCGAATTTGTCCGCATCAACGTCACAGTTCAGCTCGAACGCGACCCCACCGTCGGCCAGCAGATCGTTGCGGCGCTGAACGATGTCCTTTTCCAGCTTGAAACCCGGGATACCGTACATCAACAGGCCCCCGGCCCGGTCATAACGATCATAAACCGTCACTTGAACACCTGCACGGCGCAGCATGTCGGCTGCAGCCAAGCCACCGGGGCCACCACCAATGATTCCGACACTTTCGCCGCGCTCGGCGCCCGGCACGACCGGCTTCACCCAACCTTTGCCCCAGGCCGTGTCAGTGATGTATTTCTCGATCGTCCCGATGGTGACCGTTCCGTGGCCGGATTGTTCAATCACGCAGTTACCTTCACACAGGCGGTCCTGCGGGCAGATTCGGCCGCAGATTTCAGGGAAGGTATTGGTCGCCTGGCTGGTCTGATAGGCTTCTTCCAGGCGTCCGGTTGCAGTCAGGTGCAGCCAATCCGGAATATTGTTGTGCAGCGGACAATGCGACTGACAATAGGGAACACCGCACTGGCTGCAGCGACTGGCCTGCTCGACCGCCTTTTCGGCAGCAAACTCGGCATAAATCTCGGAAAAGTCTTCCTTGCGGTCATCAGCGGCACGCTTTTTGGGCATGACGCGGTCGATCTGCACAAATTTCAGCATCGGTTGCTTGGCCACGGGTCGGACTCCATGAATTGGCTAGGTCGGTTTTCTTTAAGAGATCGCAGGTCGGATGAAAAGTCAATTATACTGACCTATTTTAAGAAATTCACACGCAATGACGAAAAAATTCTGGGAATTTGTCAGATTTTAGAGCCGATTCGGACCTATCTGCCTGCTTTTCTTTTCTTCATCACGCTTATACCCATTGTTCATAACGAAAACACGGCAGCGTCACGGCGGGCGGATGAGCATTTTTCAATTGATTCTTGCGGCGATTATTCAGGGAATAACCGAATTTCTGCCGGTTTCCTCTTCGGGGCACCTGATCCTGCTGCCCAGCCTTACCGGGCTGGATGATCAGGGCCTGGCCATCGATGTGGCCGTGCATGTCGGTACATTGGGCGCTGTTGTTCTGTATTTCTGGACAGATGTTAAACAGGCCTTCGCCGGACTTCCCCGAGCACTAAGCGGCCGACTTGATACGCCGCAATCCAGGCTGGCCGCCGGGTTGATCATTGCGACGATCCCGACGGTCATGGTTGGCGCCGTCCTTTACCTGACCGGTCTCAGCCAAAGCCTTCGGTCCGTCGCCGTGATCGGCTGGACCATGCTTGGATTTGGCCTACTGCTGTACTGGATGGACCAAAAAGGACCTCAGTCCAAACACGCCGGTGACTGGAGCCTGCGGGATGCGGCGATCATGGGGCTGTGGCAGGTGCTGGCCCTGATCCCGGGCACATCAAGATCCGGGATCACGATCACGGGCGCACGCCATCTTGGCTACACACGGGAAGATGGCGCACGGATCGCCATGCTGATGTCGATCCCGACGATCCTTGCTTCGGGGACACTGTTGTCCGTTGACGTGGTCCGAAACGCGGACGCGCAACTGGCCAAAGACGGCGCAATAGCAGCGGCCTTCGCGTTTTTTTCCGCACTCCTTGCCCTAAGCCTCATGATGCGCCTTTTGCGCAGCGTCAGCTTTACGCCATACGTCATCTATCGCGTTTTTCTGGGCGTGATACTGCTGGCAATCGCCTACAGTTGATCAGATCCGCAGGTTTCCGGCCGAATTCTGAATGTCGTCATACTGACCGGCCGGGCGGAATTTCCACAGGTAATCCGGAAGAACCGACTCAAGCGTTGCAGGCTCAATCCCGAGGTCCGGGAAAGACTTCACACCATCCGAAACAACATTGTCATGGCGCAGGTTTTTCAGCTGATCACGTGTCAGGATCGTATTTGGAAACAGCTGAAAACTGACAAACTTCACAATATCCAGCACTCCGGCCATGATACGCGCCGCAAAGAATGGCAACCCGATAATGATGCGCTTCCGGTGGATAACCCCCAGCATCTGTTGCATCAGCTCACGGAACGATTTGACCTCGGGACCGCCAAGTTCGTAAATACCCGCGTCTGCCTGACCCAGAATGCCCAAAACAGCGGCTTTGGCCACGTCATCGACATAAACCGGCTGAAACCGAGTTTCTGCACCGGCCAGGGGTAGAAACGGCCCAAGGCGCGCCATGCCGGCAAAGCGGTTGAAGAACTGATCTTCGGTCCCGAAAATAACGGATGGGCGCAATATCACGGCATCCGGCATATGGGCCAGAACGGCCGCCTCGCCTTTGGCCTTGGTTCTCGAATAGACGCTGTCCGCCTCCGCATCCGCACCAATTGCCGAGATGTGAACCATCCGGGCCACACCCTGTTCCGCAGCCAGCCGCGCGATCCGTTCCGCGCCTTCAGCCTGCACTTCGTCGAACGTGTTATTACCCAGCTCGTTCAGAACCCCAACGCAGTTGACGACGGCATCGGCACCTTTCATGGCCAGGGCCACCGAGGCATCATCGCGAATATTGCACAGGATCGGCTCGACCTGCCCCACTGCACCATAAGGCTTGACGAACATCGCCTCGTTCGGGCGCCGCACCGCGACCCGAACACGCCACCCCTGAGCCGCCATACGGCGCGCAACGTAGCGACCTACGAATCCCGATCCACCATAAATCGTGACCAGTTTGGACATGAAACGGCTCCTGCTAAATGGGTCCTGATCCGATCTATCGCCCCAGAGCACTGCAAACAAGGCACAATAACGCCGCGCCCCGGCGATAAATCCGTTTCAGTCCGGCACCTGTCCCACGCTTCAGATGCGCGCATCAAAAAACTTTCAAAAAACTTCCCGAATCCTGTTGACGCCCCCCACCAGTAGGCTTAAACGCCCCTCCACGACACCTGCCCAGGTGGCGGAATTGGTAGACGCGCTAGCTTCAGGTGCTAGTGTCCGTATGGACGTGGAGGTTCGAGTCCTCTCCTGGGCACCATTTCTTCCCAACATAGCTACTCATAAACGCTCAATTTTATTGAGGTTTTGAGTGTTGTTCGGGTATCATTCTGAACATGGCAGAAAACTCAAAACCCCCAGAAAACACAGCACGTGAAGGTATTGTTGGGGGTATCACCCCCACAGTACGAGGTTGATACCCCCAATGGCACTTTCCGACCTGAAGATTCGAAAAGCACAACCAAAACAAAAGCCATACAAGTTAGCCGAAGCTGGCGGCTTGTTTGTTTAGGTGAAGCCGAACGGTTCGACGTTATGGCAACAAAAGTTTCGTCGTCTAAGTAAAGAACGACTTCGATCGCACGGCCAGTATCCGGATGTTGCATTGGCCGAAGCACGCAAACTGCGAGATGCAGCCAAGAAGACTCTGACCAATGACGGAGACCCGTCGGTACAAAAAACGGCTAGAGTCAGGATTCATAACCAATAAATGACGATTGCCGCGAGCGCGATGGCCGAAAGGAATACTTTGGGGCATCTGTCATAGCGGGTAGCGAAGCGCCTCCAGTCTTTGAGCCTGCCGAACATGATCTCGATCCGGTTGCGGCGTTTGTACCTGCGCTTGTCGTATTTGACCGGTGTCTTGCATTGCTTACGCCCGGGGATGCAGGCGCGTATCCCTTTGTCTTTTAACGCTTCCCGGAACCAGTCGGCGTCATAGCCGCGATCCCCGAGCAGCCAGTCAACTCTGGGCAGGCTGCTGAGCAAAGCCCGCGCGCCGATGTAGTCGCTGACCTGACCGGCGGTGACGAACAGGTCGAGTGGGCGTCCCTGACCCTCGCATATGGCGTGCAGCTTGGTGTTCATGCCCCCTTTGGTTCGGCCGATCAGGCGAACGCGCCCCCTTTTTTGGCAGCCATGCTGGTCGCTGTTCGATGTACCTTCAGGTAGGTCGCGTCGATCATGACGGTCTTCTGTTCGCCGTGCTCAACGGCCAGACCAGCCATCATACGTGCGAAGATGCCTTTCTCGCTCCACCGCTTCCATCGACTATAGAGCGTTTGTGCGGGCCGTAGGCCGCAGGGGCATCGCGCTACCTTAACCCATTGCGGTTGATGAAGATAATTCCACTCAGCACCCGTTTATCATCAACCCGAGGCTTGCCGTGCGACTTCGGGAAAAAAGGGCTCGAGCTTCACCAACTGCTCGTCCGTCAGCCAATAATGTTCGCTCATGTCACCGCTCCGTTTTCGGAGCCCTGAATCACGCGGCGCGGCGGAAATCAATGCATCCTGAGCCTAGTGTTCAGCCCATCGATAGTAGCGCAGGGCTCTGTTGCACAAATCCCGTGTGGTAGCTGGGATGCATGAGCAGACCTACTCCCCCGGCCTACAGGACCAGGAACTGGCCAGCCTACAATGAAGCGCTCAAGCGCCGCGGCTCGCTGGCGATCTTGTTTGACCCCGAGATGAGCTGGGATGCCGCGCCGACAGGCAGGCGTGGCCGCCAGCAGACCTGCAGCGATGCCGCCATCCAGACATGCCTTTCGATGATGGTGCTGTTCGGCATGGCGCTTCGGCAGACGACAGGCTTCGTCGAAAGCCTGCTGCGGCTGGTCGGCCTCGACTGGGCGGTGCCCGACTTCAGCACCCTGTCCCGCCGCAACAAGACCCTGGCCGTAAACATCCCCTACCGTGGCGCGAAGGGCCCGCTGCACCTGTTAATCGATAGCACCGGGATCAAGGTGGAGGGCGAAGGCGCGTGGCACGCCCGCAAGCATGGTGGTCCCAAGCGGCGCGTCTGGCGCAAGATCCACTTCGGGATTGATGAGGAAACGCTGGAGGTTCGGGCCGTAGAGATCACAGGGAACCATATCGGCGATGCGCCGGTGTTACCCGACCTGCTCAACCAGATCCCGGCGTACGAGCAGATCAGCAGCGTCACTGCCGACGGTGCCTATGACACCCGCAAATGCCACGATGCAATCGCTGACCGCGGCGCCCAGGCTGTCATCCCGCCCCGCAAGAACGCCAAACCGTGGAAGACCGTCACCGCCGGCGCGGTCGCACGAAACAAAGCACTGCGGGCATCGAAATGCCTCGGGCGTGCCCTCTGGCGACGATGGAGCGGATACCACCGCCTAAGCCGCGTCGAAACAAAGATGCACTGCGTGAAACTGCTGGGGCAGCGCCTCATGGCGCGGGACTTCGACCGACAGCTCGCAGAGCTTCAGGTCCGTATCGCCGTTCTGAACGGCTACACCGCGCTCGGCATCCCTGTCACAGAGCCCGTGGGATAAGTCTGTCCGGAGAAAGGGAAAACCCGGCCATCAGCCGATTTGTGCAACAGAGCCCTCTGGACCGATAAATCGGTCCCGGCCTCCACGGCAGCTCTGACCCAGAGCAGACACTAGCGTAAAATGCGGCAACTACCGAGTTGTGGACTTTCCTGCCGTTCGTGATGACCGATCAAATTTCCGCTTTGTAGTGCGCCAAAAACATTTCGATGCAATCGTTCAGTACGTCTTTTGGTGTCGGGTTCTCGCCGAGGAAAAACTCTGGCCAGAAGAAAAAGCTTTTGACGAGCGCCAGCAACTGGTTGGTTGCGAAGATCGGATCAGCCTTTCGGATCACGCCTGCGTCCATGGCTTCGCCGATCAGCCTCGTAATAGGGTAATCGTGGGTTTCTGTCTCCGTGAAGAACTTTCGGGACCGGTCGAGGTCGCGGATCAGCTCTGACAGGACCATGCGATTTAATCCGATAGCCGTCTCTTCGGTAATCACCGCGATGTACCGCCACAAAGCGTCCTGTAGCTGCTCGACGAAGTCGCGACTTGGGTCATAGGCCACCGGCTGCATACTCCGGTTCTGCTCCAACATGATCTCCGAAATCGCTTCGAACAGGGCCTCCTTGCTCTCGAAGTGATTGTAGAGTGTGCGACTCGAAACCTGCGCTTTTTTGGCGATTGAGGTTGTCGTTGCCCCGAGAAACCCCTGTTCACGGAACTCCTCGATGGCTGCGTCGATGATATCTTTTCGTTTCTTTTCAGTGCGCTTCACGATTTTTACCCCAAAAGTAAAGGGTGCTGTTTACAATTCCCGGCCAACACCTTAAGTAAACACTATCGTTTACTTAAGCAAGGCAAAACGCCGAGCCTGAAAAAAGCGGACTATGACAATGATCAAACTTTCGCGACGCCAGATCATCCAAACCGCCTCGATTGCCTCCCTGATGTCTCTTGTGGGCTGGGGCGCAACCGCAAAACAGACATCACTTCCCATCAACGCAGGAGACTCTGAAATGTCCTTCAAACCCGGCACAAACCCCGTCACCTTCAAATCCTTCGGCCTCGATCTGGTGGGCGATCTGTATCTGCCCGAGGACTTCGATCCGGCAAAGAAGTACAAGGCGATTGTTGGTGCCAGCCCCTTCCCGCAAGTCAAGGACCAGATCCCCGCGACCTACGGCCCGGAAATGGCGGCGCGCGGCTTTATTTACCTTGGTTTCGACTACATCGGCATGGGCTCTTCCCCGGCACTTCCGGGCGAGCACAAGCAGTCGCGTTACATGTTCCGCCTTATCGAAAATACCTGGGACGCGGTCTCCTACCTCGGCACCCTGCCTTTCGTCGAAGAAATCCACGGCCTGGGCGTCTGCCAGGGCGGCTCGATCATCGCCTCTGCCGCCGTGACCGACCACCGCATCAAGAAAATCGCCATGGTTTCGGGCATGATGGCAGCGGATCCGTTCCAGTGGACCGACCGCGACTTGGTCAATGCTCAGATCGCGGCGGCAAACGCCTCCATGCAGAAAATGTATGAAACCGGTGAGCCCGACTACGTGAACACGATTGGCCTGGATGATAGCCAGTCCCGCGAAGAATTCGTTGGGTCCGATGTGAACCCGATGGCCGAAGAAACCTATGACTATTACGGCCGTGACGGCGTCAAAGGCCCGGTGGCAGTTCCGACATTCACCAACGCGCATATCGGTGATCAGGGCATGCAATCGCTGATCTCCATCGGCGAGCACTATGCCGACAAGATCGTGCAGCCTTCGCTGACCATTTACAGCAAGTCGGCCTTCACCGCGATCTGCTCGACCGCATTCGTCGAGAAGCTGACCAACGAGCACAAAGAACTGGCCTTTGACGAGTTCAGCCACGTTGACTTCTACTATAAGCCTGAAGCAGTGAAAGCATCGACTGACGCTGTGGCTGAGTTCTTCAACGCGTAAACTTTTTGGAGGAGGTCTTAGCAATAAGACCTCCACCTTCTCCTACAAGTAAGCAGACATTGGTACGACGCGCAGCATCTGTCACGCCGGCCCGAAGCGGCCGTTCGTTGCACTTGGTTTGAGCGACTGCCAGGCGGACTGCCCACTGGCTACTTCGCTATAAGTTTGTGGCTTAATTTCAGTGATCCCCGCGCCAACCGCCGGGAGACTACGCAGCATATTCCTGACAATTGTCGCATCTTCGTGCATGATGAAAAACAGGCACACTATTTTTGCCTTCCGGGAAGTGTTTGAATTCTCAAGAGGCGCACAATGGAAATATTGGTTAACGGCATAAACACGGTTCTTTGGAACTACGTATTGATTTACGGACTTCTTGCGACCGGTATCTTTTTTACAATTCGTCTTGGCGCACTTCAGTTTCTCCATTTTGGGGAAATGGTGCGCGTGCTCACGTCTGCAAAGAGTACAGACAAAAGAGGTATTACTCCTTTTCAAGCCCTGACAGTGAGCCTGGCTTCACGTGTCGGTACTGGTAATCTGGCTGGCGTAGCCGTGGCCCTGACCTTGGGAGGTCCAGGCGCCATCTTTTGGATGTGGATCGTGGCATTGGTTGGAATGGCCACGGCTTATTCTGAAAGTACTTTGGCCCAACTCTATAAAGTCACATCGTCCAACGGAAGGTTCAGGGGAGGCCCCGCGTTCTACATGGCCAACGCCTTGAATGCGCCTTGGGCTGGAGTCATTTTCTCGATCTGCCTGATAGTCAGCTTTGGTTTGGTTTTTGTCGCCGTCCAATCCAACTCGATTGCCGAGGCTTTCGAGGGCGCGTTCGGGTTGAACAAGTTGATCGTTGGCATAGCGCTTGCTGCAGCCGCAGCGGTTGTAATATTCGGTGGAATAAGAACCATCGCAAAGTTTGCAGAGATTGTCGTACCGCTTATGGCGGGTCTCTACCTGTTGCTTGCCTGTGTTGTCGTAGTCCTGAATTTTTCTGAAGTACCCGCTATGTTGTGGTCGATTGTTGCCGGGGCATTTGGCCTTCAGGAAGCTGCCGGAGGCGTGACAGGAGGTGTCATGGCTGCAGCACTTAACGGCATCAAACGGGGGCTTTTCTCAAACGAAGCGGGCATGGGTTCAGCACCAAACATTGCAGCAGTCGCCACACCTGATCCTCACCACCCTTCCAGCCAAGGATTCGTTCAGGCATTTGGGTGTTTCGTGGATACGATTTTGGTCGCAACGGCCACTGCATTGCTAATACTTCTATCAGGCGCAATCGAAATTGATGGGCCTACCGGAATGCGACTTACTCAAGACGCGGCGGCGGTCCATCTTGGCGAAATCGGCCGCCACTTTATCGCGGTTGCTATCGTCTTTTTCGGTTTCACATCCATCCTGGGTAATTACTCATATGCCGAAAACGCGATGACGTTCCTAAAATTGGAAGGGAAGCTGCCAATTTACGTCCTGCGATTGGGCTGTCTCGCAATGGTTGTCTGGGGCGCTGTGCAAGCTGTTGCCACAGTGTTCAATTTCGCGGATGCGGCCATGGGAATAATGGCAACCATCAATTTGGTTGCGATACTGCTGCTGTCCGGCACCGTCTATAAACTGACGGTAGACTATTTCTCGCAACGCCGGCAGAACCTTGAGCCTCGCTTTGTTGCCAGCAAATTTCCCGAGCTTAGTAAAGGCGTAGATCACACTGTCTGGACGGAGGAGATCCATGCCGAAACTCAAAAACACTGACGGCGAAAAGCTTCAGGAAGTCTTGGACGATATTGCAGATCGCATAGCCGGCATGTCTGACAGGGGGAAAGTCGCGCAGTATATTCCAGAACTCGCCACAGTCGATCTGAACCAATTCGGTATTGCCGTTGCACCCGTCAACGGTGCGTTAGTGTCCGCTGGAGATGCTGGCAAACTCTTTTCGATTCAGAGCATCTCAAAAGTGTTCTCGCTTACAGTGGCGCTTCAACGGGTTGGCGCCACTTTGTGGCAAAGAGTGGGCCGGGAACCATCTGGCGATCCATTCAATTCCATCGTTCAGCTAGAACACGAGCGCGGAATCCCAAGGAACCCGTTTATCAACCCCGGTGCGATCGTAGTGGCCGATGTTCTGCTCGAAAACCGCTCTTCTGACGAGGCCATCAACGACCTATTGAAGTTGTGCCGAGAGCTTTCAGAGGACGACTCGATTGAGGTCGATGCGTCAGTTGCGGAATCTGAGATGCGAACTGGATCCAGAAACCGTGCGCTTGCCCATTTTATGCAGGCGGAAGGGAATCTTAAGGCGCCGGTAGAGGATGTTCTGTCTCTGTACTTTCGCCAGTGTAGCATCGCCATGTCTTGTGAACAGCTGGCTTTGGCAGGTCGATTTCTTGCCGCAGCGGGTCAAAATCCGGCCAACGGCTCTGCAGTATTGTCCGCGCAACGAGCAAGAAGAGTTACTGCACTGATGATGATGTGTGGATCATACGATGCATCGGGCGAGTTCGCCTTCCGTGTTGGCCTTCCAGCGAAAAGCGGCGTAGGCGGCGGCATCTTGTGCATTGTACCTGGTATCGCATCTGTAGTCGCCTGGAGCCCCGGGCTCGATCCAAAGGGCAATTCTCATTTGGCAACCATCGCATTTCAAGAGTTGGTCCGCGCGACAGGGTGGTCTATCTTCGGACCAAGTGCGTAACCGGAGTTGGGCGAACTGGATTCAAATGATTTGAGTTTTGCTTCGATGACCGACAAAGTACACTATGGGAGCGAAGCCTGTCTCCCAATTTCCAAGTTCAATTCTGCCACGTTCTTTTCGCAGAGAAATACTGCAAGGTGGTTACACAGTCCTCGCCTAGGAACGAAACACGTCACATTTGTGCTGCTTGGATTTGTAGGTGGCGGTATTGCGTAACTTAGGGCAGGCAAGTTTCAAAACGAGCCCCGGCTAAAGAAGGAAAACCCATGCGCTTGCTTTCAGTACTTATTGTTTCGGTTCTATTCACAACCGGCGCAGTTGCTCAGACAATCGAAAGAATAACAAATAACAACGAAATCCGATTTGGTTTTCGAACAGATGCTGCTCCATTGTCTTACGTGAACGACCAAGGTCGGCCGTTTGGTTTGTCGCCGTTGATTTGCGATCAAGTAGCGCAGGCTGTTGCGAAGAAACTGGATCTAAAGGACTTAAATGTTCGGTTCATTCCGGTCGACTCCAAGGATCGTTTCGACAAAGTTGCCTCCGGAGAGATCGATATACTTTGCGGGGCAGCGACTATCACGCTTTCTCGTCGTGAAATCGTTGATTTCTCAATCCCTACCTTCGTTGATGGTACTTCCATATTGTTACCAATCGAGGCTGAAGGCACCATGAGCGCACTCGCGGGGAAAAAGGTTGGCATGAGAAGCAGCACAACAACTGAAGCGTCCGTACAGAATACATTTGATGCCGCGGGCATCGACGCCAGGATGGTTCGGTTTGCTTCACATCCAGACGGAATCAAGGCGCTCCGAGACGGTAAAATCGACGCGTATTTTGCGGATCAGTCGATATTGCTAGTCAACTATATTGCTGCGGGACTGAAAGGCAAATTCAAGTTATCCCAAGAAATACTGACGATAGAAAAGCAAGGGTTAGCCATCGCGAGGGGCGATGATGACTTTCGACTGATCGTTGATACTATTCTGTCCGAAATGTATGCCCGGGGCACTATGGAAGAGATTTTTCGCACCGCGTTGCCGGGGATCGAGCCCAGCGAAGCTTTAAAAGCTCTGTATATTATTGCGCCTACTAATCCTTGAAACGCATCACGTGGAACATGTTTGTTGCGATTTAATTGGCCATTGCAATGGAGGCCGGTTTGCCCGCGCAGCGGTCATTTAGGAACTACTAACGACCGGCCGATTAGGTTCGAGCGCGACTGGCACGCGAGACACCCTCATCCCTCCCGTGTCCATATGTTCTAAACGATCGACAATGACCTGCCAGCCCGCATCTCTCAGCAGAACAGCAACGCTACGGTAACCGTAGCTGCCGTATTGCCGCGACAGTGCGATCTTGTCAGCTACGAGACGAACTTCGTCTTCCCTTGCACGTGGCTGATACCGTAGTGTCGAACGATGCTGCCCCGGCAGACAAGCCACCATGATACCGACGTCTCCGTTTTCCAGGAGACACTGGGAGTTGCCAATGCGACCCTTTGCGTGTTTTCGCGCTACAGCGTGCACGTCGATGTGTTAGAGGCGGTTAGCCTTGGTTAATCTGGTGTTAAGTAAGTCTCGTTCTTACCATTGGTTAGCATTTGACCAAAGGCGACTAAGCTGAATTGCGCAGTAGTGGTTAGGAACGGCGGAAGACTGACATTTGCCGCGTTCTCGCAATACTGCCCTCGTCGCCTGCATCCCAGCCATTCGCAACAAAAGGAAGCTCTAAGATCTGCTCGAACTCACGCTTTCCATTTCGGGGTCTTTGAGCTCTCGCAACATCCAATCGCGAAGCGCGGCAATATTTGGACGTCGAGAATGCGCCTCTGGATAAACAAGGTGAAATGTGGACCCGAGAGGAATTGCCAGATCAAAAAGTTCAACCACGCGCCCGGCCTGGACATCTTTTGCAGAAAGAAACCGCCAACCCAGAACAACGCCAGCGCCATCGATGGCGGCTTGCAGCCCATGATCCGGAAGGCTGAAATGCATCCCACGCGTGGCGTCCACGTCTTGCGTACCGCTGGTGTCCAGCCAAGTCTGCCAAGTTGGCGCGTTGGGATCAAAGTCCATTGAATGATTGTGCAGCAGAACATGTTTCCTCAGATCAGACGGCGTTCTGATCGCATTTGGCCCTTCCAGCAGGCGCGGGCTGCACATCGGGATCACGGATTCATCAAAAAGCTTGATGGCTTCAAGACCGGGCCATTCTCCATGCCCAAGCCGAATGGCGGCGTCAAAATCGTCGCGCTGGAAATCGACAAGACCAAGGCTCGTCGAAATCCGCACGTCGATATCAGGATGCTGAGAATAGAATTTCTGCAGCCTTGGGATCAACCACATGGCGGCAAATGTAGGCGCCACGGTCAACGCCAACGAGCCCCCCTTGTCCGCTTCTGCCACATGCTCCATCGCCTGATCGAGGTTTGCAAACACTGTTTGCAGCTCCTTGGCCAAGAGCTGCCCCGCCTCGACAAGGACCAGGCCTCGCGCTCGCCGTCGAAAAAGAGAAACACCGAGAAACCCTTCCAATTTCTTAATCTGGTGACTGATCGCGGCCGGCGTCACTGACAACTCTTCGGCTGCTGCGACAAAACTGAGATGGCGTGCGGCGGCTTCAAAGGCGCGAAGCGCGTTGAGGGGATAGTTTTTCCGGATCATATCTTTGGCTAAGTTTTTCTAATCCTGCGATAGATATAGTCGTTTGTCAAACCGCCCAGGGGCGCACAAATTTGACACTACAAACGGCCCACTCGGGCGGACCACTTAAAAAAACTAACTAACGTCCGAAAGGAAAACGCTATGGCACGAGCCTTCGCGACCATCGCCTTTACGCCCGCTGTCCGCTTTCAGCAGTCGCGAATGGGTTCGGCGGAGACATACAGCAAATTCTTGGCCAACGACGTGACATACCCCGATGAACTCGGCCCCCAAGAGGTCCGCTTCATCGCCGAACGAGACGGGTTTTATCAGGCTTCGGTGTCCCAAACTGGGTGGCCATACGTCCAATTCCGCGGCGGCCCGACCGGCTTTCTGAAGGTGCTGTCATCACAAACGCTCGGCTACGCCGACTTCCTCGGAAACCGACAGTACATCAGCACCGGGAACCTATCGGGCAACGATCGGTTATCGATGATCCTAGTGGACTACCCCAACCGCCGCCGACTGAAAATCTGGGGACGTGCTCGCCTGATTGAAGGCGCCGACAATCCCGAAGTTCTGGGTCAGTTTCACGACCAATCCTATCCGGCGCGTCCCGAGCGCGCAGTCCTTATCACCGTTGAGGCCTTCGACTGGAATTGCCCCAGCCACATACCGCGTCGCCTCACCGTTGATGAGGCACATGAAGAGATTGCGGCGTTGCGCCGTGAAAACGAGGCCCTGAGGGCCGAATCCATTGCCATGCGTGCCTTCAAAGCGCCCGGCTCTCCAACCAAACCCTGAAAGGAACTGATCAATGACAAAACGGTTGCACCCTCCCGCACTTGCGGCGCTTCTTGCTGCTACAACACTTTTGCCAGCGGCCCTGCCCAACAATGCTATCGCGGCTGAAAGCCCATTTGCCGTCAACATGAAGTCGATGGATATCGACGGGCACACCATTGCATATCGCGAGGCCGGTGACCCCTCGAACCCTACAGTCCTGCTTCTTCACGGCTTTCCCACTTCATCGCACATGTTCCGCGAACTGATCCCGATCTTGGCTGAAGAGTACCACGTGGTTGCTCCAGACTATCTTGGCTTCGGTGCATCGGACATGCCTTCCGCCGAAAGTTATGACTATAGCTTTGCCAATGCAGCAAACACAGTCACGCGTCTGATCGACGCAAAAGGGGTCGATAGCTACGCCGTCTATCTGATGGATTACGGCGCGCCCATCGGCTACCGGATGTTTGCCGAACACCCCGAACGTGTTACCGGCTTTATCATTCAGAACGGCAATGCTTACGAAGAGGGATTGCGCGAGTTCTGGGACCCAATCAAGACATATTGGGCCGACCCAAGCGCCGAGAACGGCGATGCATTGCGCGGCTTCCTGACCCTTGACGCTACCAAATGGCAATTTACCCACGGTGTTGGCGACGTCTCGACGGTAAATCCCGACAACTTCTGGCACGTCCAGTATCTGCTTGACCGCCCGGGAAACCAAGAAATCCAGCTTGAGATGTTCTTGGACTACGGCGCCAACGTCGCGGAATACCCAAAGTGGCAGGCCCTGTTCAGAGAGCATCAGCCTCCGGCGCTGATTGTGTGGGGAAAGAACGACCACATCTTCCCGGCTGACGGTGCCCACCCCTACAAGGCTGATCTAGATGACGTGGAGTTCCATCTGCTTGATACAGGGCACTTCGCTCTCGAGGAATATGGCGATGTCATTGCCGTCGAGATGCAAGATTTCCTCGCACGCATCAATGAATGACCGTAACCGGCCCTGGCGTGTCACTACGCCGGGGTTTCAATGCGCACGAGCAGAATTGGCTTCGCGGCTCCTGGCTGACTGTTCCAAGGCTGCAACGGCAGAAAAGGACCAAGATCATGAAAGATAAAACGAACCAGCATGTTTTCCGTGTTGCCGCCTTCTCCGATGGCTCCGAAGGTGGCAATCCCGCGGGTGTCGTGGTCGGAGAATCGCTTCCCTCCGAGTCCGAGATGCAACGTCTTGCAAAGGAAATCGGTTATTCTGAAACTGTATTTGCCGCACCTCAGAATGACGGTTGGCGGGTGCGGTTCTTCTCCCCGGAAGAAGAGGTGGCTTTTTGCGGGCATGCCACGATTGCACTGGGTAGCGTGCTGGCCGAGCACAATGGGCAGGGCTTGATACAGCTCAACATGAACGCGGGCCGCATAACCGTCGAAACAAATGCTGACGGAAGCACCACTCTGACATCGCCCGCCACCCGTAGCGCCGCGGCGGATCCGACCCTAGTGAAGGCTGCGCTTTCTCTATTTGATCTCAAAGAGACTGATCTTGACCCCGCCCTTCCTTCCGCGCTCGCCAACGCGGGAAACAACCATTTGCTAATTGCGCTTCGAGACAGGCGCACGCTTGCAAAGATGTCTTATGATTTGGCCGAGGGGGCGCGGTTGATGCGGCAGTATGATCTGACCACGATCAACCTTATTTGGTCGGAAACGCCGCGCCGTTTTCACAGCCGCAATGCATTCGCAATCGGTGGCGTGTTCGAAGATCCTGCGACAGGGGCCGCTGCCGCTGCGCTGTCGGGGTACCTTCGGGATATCGGCTGGCCTCATGACGGCGAGATCGAAATCGTTCAGGGCGAGGACATGGGAGCAAGGTCATTGCTTCATTCAATAATAAGCGCCACGCCGGGTGAAGGAATTCGAGTCTCGGGGAGGACCCGGTTCTTGAAATGATAGCACAGCCCATGCCTTCAGGCCTCCCAGGGCGCTACCCTCAAACATCGCGGGCTTCCCGAAACAGCCGCCCAAGCTGATGACAAAACGGCTTTGTCCGCAGAGCGGTTGTTCGGTTAAACTTGCCCTGGGTCCGCCTTGTAGACGTAGAGGATCAAGGCACCTTGCCGCCAAATTAGATCTGGCAAAATCTAAATGGGCCATCCGACGGCATCGTGTCCGTCTTCCAAAAGTCATCCGTGGAGATTTTGAATGCCGAAAAAAGCCAGGCCTCCGGTACTACTATTGACAGGTACAAACGCGGCCGCGTGGACGATGGAGAATGTTCGTGCGTCCTATGAGGCATCGGGATATGCCTGCCACAGCATGACCTACCGCTATCATGACCTTCCAACCGGTCCAGAGCGCGATAACAAACTGGTCGGGTTGAGTATCGCGAATTACGTAGATGACGCGAGGCAGTTCATCAAAGAAATCGGCGAGGCTCCGGTTGTCGTAGGCCACTCCCTTGGCGGCGTCGTTGCACAACTGTTGGCGGCTGAACGCGCGGTGAAAGCTGGCGTTCTTCTCAACAGCAGCGTGATGAACGGTGTTTTGGCAACGACTGACGGAGAACGTGATCTGGGAAAACTTTTCATTTCGTCCGGTGCTTTCTGGGAACACGCGCTTGGACAGGACTTAGATCTTCTTTCAAAATACGGGCTGAATACACTGTCGGACGATCTACAGCGCGACATTCACGCACGTCTTGGCACCGAGTCCGGTCGCGTGCTGTTTGAACTTGTCTTCTGGATGTTCGATGCGCGCCAGACGACCCTGATCGATCCTGAAAAGGTAACCTGTCCTTTGCTTTTTGTTTCGGGAACGGAAGACAAGGCAGTTGCAACAAGCACGGCAAGGAACATGGCTTCCCTATATGAAACTGCAGATTTTCTAGTCGCAGAGGGGGCTTGTCACTACCTACAGTTCGACGAAACATGGCCCCAGACGGCCCGGAAGACGCTGGAATGGCTTGAACGGGCTGTCTGAAGACACTGCCGTGGACGAGAAATGTCGCAGCCGTCAAGTGTGGCTCTGAGAAAGCCCCTGATGTTCTTGCGAAGAATCGAACCCGACCTCCCAGTTTTTGAATGCTCGGCACCAACAAGTTTTCGCGGAACTCAGATCGATTTTGGGTTCCGCGAAACTTCGTTTGTTACGTTCCGAATTACTGTTCGATTTCGATTTTTTTGAAACGAGACCCTTTCCAGCTCACATCGGCCATCAAACCCTTTTGGCCAAAAATGAAGGATACAATATCGCTTTTGAGGTTAGTGGTATCCAAGTCGCCTCCAGCGCCGACTTTGGCGACGGCCACTGATGCATCCACACCCAATTCCCACTCGCGGTCATTGCTGGTGAACTTTGCCAACGCGTCGTCTGTATTCAGCGCCAAAATCATGGAATGAGACTGTATTCCGGCGATGAACCCTCCCTTTACGCCGAAGGTGTTGTAGTACAGCTTTTCATTGGCTCCGGTGACCAGCACACATCGACCGCCTTCGGCGCCAAAACCAAGGCCGGCTTTGGTGATGCTCGGACAAACCAAAACACCCTTGGCACTCGCCAGCACCTCGTCGGCACCTTTTGCATCGGCTTTGAACTGGGCTAAAGTTGCGTCTGCTTCAGCGTCGAGCTTTGCAGCGTCTTCTGCCGTGAATTTAGCGGATGCCGTATTCGCAAAGGCAAAGACAAACAAAAAGCTGGCAAAGACGACCATCAAACGATTGTTGAATGCGTACATTTTTTCCTCCCTAAAGGTCAGGAACCGAGAAATCGGTTTGCGCGTGCAAACTGCACAGAAGTATTAATACCAGACCCCAAATGAGTCACCTAGACAGATACTCAATACATGCGTTCCTCAGAATTCCTCCACGTCTATTGGGTTTGGATTGAGTTCAACGCGGTCGTCTGAGCGCTTCTGTCTGATGCCCAAGAAGCGGCTGAAACCGGACGCTCAATTCCAGTCAGCACTGCGGAAACCTCTGCCTTGACGTCCCACTGACCGCTATACGGAAACCGGACATAGGTTTGAACAGGTCCTACATCCGAATTGCGGGCGAACCGGCTTTTGTTCGAGGCGCGTTAGACGGTGCAACATAACAACTCAGCCACGAGGTGCTCCCAACCAGCATTTCTGTCTCCAGACCTCGTGGAGCGAAACGAGATGGTTTACTGCGACAAAAACTAGGGCTCTTGGCGCCTATTGGCGCGGTGGCGTTCGATTTCCTGAGCAATAAGCTCGATGTGCAGCCGCGCGTCGTAGGCCTTCTGCCGGTAAGCGAGTGGCAAGTTCAAATTCGCGAGTGTCACAGATACGTCATCGAGTTTCTTCGCTACAGTCTCAATCTCTTCTGCCGTGGCAGCGTCCTCAATTTCTGCTTCCAGCGATGCAATGTGTTGATAATGTCGCCAAACTCTTCGGTTTTGGAACCAGATGTAAAGGGCCGGAACGAGACGCAGCAGCGGCGCAAGGAATAAAATCGGCAAGAGAAAAAGCAACACCCGACCAAACTGGGCCGCAACCCAAAAAGGAAAGATATCGTGTAGAATGTTGGGCCCAGAGTTGATCATGTGCCAAGCGACGTCATTAATTGGGGCCGGAGGCGAATTGGTGTTTGGAAACTCCTTGGCCGCTCGCAGAACGGTTCGGTCTGCGTGGATCTTGTTTGCGCTATGAACAAGCCTGTCGACAACAGCCGGGTGCAGCTCGTTTGTCGCGATCATCGATGCAGTCAAAGTCAGTATTTTGACATCATGCGCGGGTCGCGGCGGGGCCAAAGAGGTTGACCCGGCTGGAACAACAACGGAATGGCCGCTGACAAATCTGAAAGACAGGGCGTCGATCAAGGCCATTTGGATCAGATCCAGCTTGGGGTCGACTATGGCCTCTGTCAGGTATGGCGCATCCAGAGGCGACACAAACAAGGCTGCATCTGCCTCGCCAGCACGCAACGCGTCTATGGCCTCGAATCCCCCAATTTCCTGCAATTCGATGCCCGAGTCCTGAAGGCCGGCGGCTTCTATGAGTGCCAGTGCTGCGGCACGTGTGCCTGATCCGACTTGTCCAGCAGCCAAACGAATCCCGCGCCAATCTCCGGGATATCGGCCAACTTGCGCGGCGGAACGTCTGAAAATCACCAGCGGTTCAGGGAAGAGAGCCCCGAGTGACTCTAGATTCTCTCCTCTGGGAAGAGGAATGCCGCCCTGCACAAAGGCAACGTCCACATCTCCGTCAATGAGCCTTTGAATGTTCTCGACGGAACCAGCAGTTTCCACCAGCTCTAACGATATGTCGTCCCTGGCAAGCTTGGACTGATACTCGAGGCCAATCCGCCAATACCCGCCGTCTTTTGGCCCAGTGGCAAGCCGAATGGTCTCGGGCGGAACAAGGCTACTGATAAGAAGAATAACCAAAACAACAACGAAGACGGGTACAAGTAGGATATAAAACAGTCGCATCGGTCTTCTTTGAAGTTGACGAGATCTCGACGATGATCCGTTTTGTTGCAACTGTTTGTCAATTATTGAGCGCGTGCACCCCGTATCAATCAGGCGCGTGGATCAGGCGTCGGTCATCAAATAGACATTCGACACGATTGTCGTTCACTCCGCTGCCGGCATCTTTCAGCGAAACCGCAATCCGGCGACAACCTTGGCAGTCTTATTGTCGGGTGAGTTCGATTATGTCGGCAGCCAGCCGGTCTTAAACGGCACGGCCTCTTGGAACCGTGCGCTGCGTCGAACGGTTCTTACGCAACCCTCGACAGGCCCACGCTCTGAGTTGTGGAACTGACTTCGCACATGTTCAATGCAGGCACGACGACGCTAAGGGCTTAGTAGTTTCCCCGCTCGGCCTCCGAAAGGTTCAATTTATCCAGCGTCGGATCGGACACTGCTTGGCACAGACGCTCATTTTCCTTCTGAAGGCGCTTTAGTTCCTTCAGTTGGTCAGTTCCCATACCGCCAAATTACTTCCGCCAGCGATAGTCCTTCTGCTTGGTTATTTGCACTTGGCGAATGGCATCTACACGTCGCATCCCTTGACCGCATAGCACCTCAACCTGCCGTAGTTTCCGGACGATCTCTTCCGGTATGTGCCGCTTGATGCCCATATTTGACCCTCCGTTTCCAACAATACGGGCGGACCGCTTCAGTGGCGGAGGATAACTGCAGTCCGGTACGCTACGTTCCCTTTCAAAGATAGCCATCCAGAGTATGGTGACGAAATAAATTTCAAGGACAAAAATTTTTGTCAAAAATTATTGACGCCACCGGTGCATCACCCTTAGACAGGGAATGTGCAATAAACATCACATATAGAAATTTCTTGCACAGTTGGTGCTGAACGAACAATGCGCCGCAGTCGCAGGAGCATTCTGCAGGGAGGAAACCAATGAACATCAAGAAGGCAAACAGTATTATTGCGTCCGCCGCGTTGGCGGTTGCCGGGGCTTCTGCCGCGCCAGCGCAGGCCGAAAGCATCATGTGCGAACCCGATGAGACATACATCATGAACGTGATGGTCTCGGGTCATCCCTATTGGGTGCCGGTATACCAGGGCTTCAAACAGGCTGCCGAGGCGTTTGGTTGCAAAACCGTGTTCTCAGGCACGCCGGATTACGACATCACCAAGCAGATCGCCTCGTTCGAGCAGGATCTGGTGAAGCAGCCTGCAGGTGTTCTGTTGCACCCGATGCAGTCCGATCCATTTATCGAGCCGATCAATCGCGCTGTCGACAATGGCACCGAGATCGTCACCTTTGCCGCCGACAGCCCAAGCTCAAAGCGCACCGGCTATATCACCTCGGACAACCATGCCGAGGCGAAGTTCGCGGCTGAAGAGATCGTCAAACAAGTAGGTGACAGCGCCGAATACGCGGTTCTCGAGAATCCGGGACAGTCAAACCACGATCTGCGCGTCACGTCGCTGATTGCATACATGGAAGACAATTATCCGAACATGAAACTGGTCGGACGTCAGGCCACGAACCAGGACAGCAATGCGGCCTATCGCGCGACAGCCTCGATCATTCAGGCCAATCCGAATGTGGCGGCGATCTGGATTCCCGAAGCGGGTTCTGCCGAAGGTGCTGTTGCGGCGAAGCTGGAAGCTGGCTCGGACCTTCTGATCATGCACGCGGATGTGACGCCCACCACGTTGGAACACATCCGAGCGGGCAACATCCACATGTCGCTGAACCCAAACCAGGGTGTACAGGGCTTCATGGGCTTTATGGCGGTGCATCTGGCAAACCGGTCGGACATTTTCGATCCGTTCAACGATTGGCGGACCAGCGGTTTCAACCCGGTACAGATACCGTTCGTGGACAATGGCTTTGCAGTCATCACCAAGGACAACGCGGACAGCTTTGACCTGAACGTCTACATGGAAGGTCGTGATCCGGCCTGATCCGAGAGCTCCCCGACGAGCCGCCCGCGCAGTTCCAAATCAGTTCGCGGGCGGTTCAGGACATCAATCAAAAAAGAGACACCCGAACAGGTGGTGCAATGCAAGACGATGTGATCCTTCGGATATCGAACCTCAGCAAGTCCTTTGGCCCGGTCAAGGCGCTGCGCGGGATCGACTTTGAACTCCGCAAAGGAGAAATCCACGCGATTGCAGGGGAAAACGGCGCAGGAAAATCGACACTGATGAACGTGATTGACGGGATTTTGCAACCGGACAGCGGCCAGATCGTTCTCGATGGCAAGCCGGCCAAAATCTCGTCACCCACGATGGCGCAGCAACTGGGTATCGGCTTTGTCCATCAGGAGATCGCTCTGTGCCCGGATGTGTCGGTGGCCGAGAACATCTTCATGGCCAAAACCAATATCAGCCGGTCATGGCTGATGGATTACAAGAAACTGGAGCGTGATGCGGTCGATGTGTTCCGCCAACTCAGCGACATCGATCCTTCGGTTCTGGTTAAAAACCTTTCGATCTCCAACCAGCAACTGGTTGAGATTGCAAAGGCCCTGACGCTGGATTGCCGCATTCTGATCCTTGACGAGCCTACAGCCGCACTCACGGAATCCGAGGCTCGGACCCTGTTCGGGATCATGCGCAATCTGGCGGATCAGGGGATTTCCATCATCTATATCTCGCATCGAATGGTTGAGATCTTTGACAACTGCGACCGGGTTTCGGTGTTCCGGGATGGCCAGCACATCGTCACGCGGAATGTGGCCGACATACAGCCCGGTGACGTCGTGAATGCAATGGTCGGACGGGTGATCGATGACCTGTACCCCAAGAAACAGGGCACCCCGTCAGACGAGGTGATCCTGGACGTGCGCAACCTTACCGAGGCGACGCGGTTCCGCGATATATCGTTCACTCTGAACAAGGGTGAAATCCTGGGCATTGCAGGGCTTATCGGTGCAGGCCGCAGCGAGATCGCAAAGGCAATCTGCAAGCTGGAAGGGGATGCGTCCGGGCAGGTTTGGCTGAATGGCGAAGAACTCAGGTTGCGCAACTATCAGGACAGTATCGCCAAGGGGATGGTGTACCTGTCCGAGGACCGCAAAGGCGATGGGGTTTTCCTTGAATTGCCAATCGCCGCCAACGTCTCGGCCCTGAAGCTTGAACAGGTTGCCAACGGACTTGGCCTGATCCAGCCCGCAGCGGAAACGGGCCAGGCCGAAGCGCTCGGGCGAAAGCTGAACCTGAAATGCGGATCGTTGAGCGACCCGGTGTCCTCGCTTTCGGGCGGAAATCAGCAAAAAGTGGCGCTCGCCAAGATGCTTTCGGTCAACCCGCGTCTGATCTTTCTGGATGAACCGACCCGCGGTGTCGACGTTGGCGCAAAGTCTGAAATCCACCGCATTCTGCGTGACCTCGCGAATGAGGGCGTGGGGATCGTCGTGATTTCTTCGGAACTGCCCGAACTGATTGGTGTCTGCGACCGTGTGCTGGTTGTGCGTGAAGGGCGCATCAGCGGGCAGGTCACAGGCGACGAAATGACGGAAAAAAACATCATGCATCTGGCTTCCATTGCGGAAGTGCAGGCTTCGGTCGCATGAGCGGAGGGACGAATATGGACAACACGGTGAACCTGACCCAAGCGGGAACCGCCGAAAGCATACCGCCGCTGAAACGCCTGTTTCATATGCGCGAAACGGGGTTGATTGTCATCATTCTGGCGTTGTTTTTGATCATGTCCTTCGCCTCACCCTATTTCCTGACCTGGGCCAATATGCGGGCGATGTCGATGGCCTTTGCGGTGGACGGACTGCTGGTGATCGGCATGACAATCCTGCTGATCTCGGGGGGGATCGACCTGTCGGTCGGTTCGGTCACAGCGCTGGCCATGGTGATCGCCGGGTGGCTTTTCCTGAGCGGGGTGAACCCGTGGGTAGCCTCGGCCATGGCGATCGCGCTGTGTACGGCCATCGGGGCCTTCATGGGGTTCTTCGTAACCCGCGTTGGGCTGCATCATTTCATCGTATCGCTGGCGATCATGGTAATTGCGCGGGGGGCTTGCCTGTTGTTCACGGGTGGACGGCCGCTGGGGTTGTATACCCTGCCGCCCGAGTTCAAATTCATCGGACAGGGATCTGTCGGACCGATCCCGATAGTGATCATCATCTTCCTTGTCTTCGTAATCGCCTTTGATTTCATGCTGCGGCGCACGACCATGTTCCGGAAAGTGTTCTATACCGGTTCCAACGAAAAGGCCGCAGCCTATTCGGGCATCCGCACGAAGAAGGTGATCTTTCTGACCACCACGTTGTGTTCAACGCTCTGTGGCGTGGCGGGTATCATCTACATGGCCCGGTTCGGCTCGGCGCAGCCGACGTTCGGGTTGGGGCTGGAACTGACCATCATCGCCGCTGCCGTGATCGGCGGGGCCAGCCTGAATGGCGGCTCGGGGTCGATCCTTGGCGCAATCCTCGGCGTCATCCTGTTGTCGCTGGTGTCCAGTTCGCTGGCGCTGCTGGACGTGTCGGTCTACTGGCAGGACATCATCCGTGGGTCGATCCTGCTGGCAGCGGTCACCATCGACCACTACCTGAACAAGAGGCGCGGGTGATGGTGGACAAGAAGAAAGACTTCGAACTGATCCGGCAGATCCACACCGTTCTGGTCCTGCATTACCTGGAAGGTCAGAAGCAGGCCGATATTGCCCGGACGCTGAACCTGTCGAACTCGAAGGTCAACCGTCTGATCACACAGGGCCGCAATATGGGCATGGTAAAGATTGACATCGAAAGCCCGTTCGAGACGTTGATGGATATCGAACGTGATCTGGCCCGGTCGACCGGTCTGAGCGACGCCATCGTCACCCCGTCGGTCGCCGGCAGCGCCGAGACGACCCTGCAGCAGGTCGGCCGCGCTGCCGCCAATCATCTGGTTGAAACCCTGCGGGATGGGGATGTCATCGCAATCACCGGCGGCAAGGCCGTCAGTGCAACGGTCGAGGCGCTGGAACCCGAGCGTGATTTTGACGTGACCGTTGTACCGCTGACGGGGGGTATTCAGGGCAAGTACTACACCGACGTTAACCATCTGGCGACGCAGATGGCAGACCGGTTGGGCGGCAAAACCATGCTGTTGCACGCACCGCTGTTCGCCGAAAGCCGTGAACAGCGCGACATGCTGGAACAGGTCTCCTCGATCCGCGAGGTACTGGACCTGGCCCGCCGGGCAGATGTCGCTCTGGTCGGGGTCGGATCGATCGAGCCGGAAGGCTCCAGCTATTACGACCTGCACCCTGTGCCCGAGGCGGATCGCAAGATGTTGGTGGGCATGGGCGTGATCGGAGAGCTCCTGGCCCATCTCATCCATATCGACGGGTCTGTGTCGAACTATGCACTGAACTCGCGATTGGTGTCGGTTTCACCATCCGATCTGGCGCAATGCTCGCGCGTGATCGGGGTCAGTGCAGGGGCGCAGAAAGTGCAGCCAATCAAGGCGGTGCTGAACGGAAAGTTTCTCAACTCGCTGATCCTGGACGAAGATACAGCGACCGCAGTCATACAAGAAATGGAAGGAACACGGGATGTCGCATGAGATGCTGACACGGGAAATCGGAACGTCTGGGATCGAAGCATCGGTCATCGGGCTGGGCACATGGGCCATCGGTGGCTGGATGTGGGGCGGCACGGACGAGGCGAAGTCCATTGCGGCAATTCAGGCTTCGGTCGATGCGGGGGTGACGCTGATCGACACGGCCCCCGCTTATGGTCAGGGCGTCGCTGAGGACATTGTTGGCAAGGCGCTTAAGGGTCGGCGCGACAAGGTCGTGCTGGCCACGAAATGCGGGCTGGTCTGGCATACACAAAAGGGCAACCACTTCTTCGACTATGACGGCAAGCCGGTGCATCGCTATCTGGGCAAGGACGCGATCATCCATGAGGTCGAGCAGAGCCTGACCCGCCTGGGCACCGACTACATCGACCACTACATCACCCACTGGCAGGACCCGACCACACCCATTGCCGAGACGATGGAGGCGCTGGAAACCCTGAAACAGCAAGGCAAGATCCGCTCGATCGGGGCCAGCAATACCTCGGTCGACGAGGTACGGGCCTATGTGGCCGCGGGGCAGTTGGACGCCATCCAGGAAGAATACTCGATGGTCAAGCGCGACATCGAAGGCACTTTGCTGCCGGTGTGCCGTGAGAATGGCGTATCCGTGCTCAGCTATTCCTCGCTGGCACTTGGGTTGCTCAGCGGCAAGATCGGTCCGGATCGTGAGTTTACCGGCGATGATCAGCGCAAGGACAACCCGCGCTTTTCCATGGCGAACCGACAGAAAGTGGCGGACCTGATGGCGACCATCGCACCGATTGCCGAAGGACATGACGCGACGCTGGCACAGACTGTCATCGCATGGACGGTACAGCAGCCGGGGATCACCTTCTCACTTTGCGGTGCGCGGGATGCAGCACAGGCAGTCGAGAATGCGAAGGCAGGGCGGCTGCGCCTGACCGAAGCCGAGATCGCCGAGATCGACACCCAAGCCCGCGCGCATCTGAGCGATCTGGACAGCTGAACCATCGAAGCCTTCGCGAAAAACAGGACCATGATGTCAGAACAACGACAACAACACCTGACAAAACTGCGTGAGAACGCCGCGTTTGACGTGGTGGTGATTGGCGGGGGCGTGAACGGGATCGGTGTCTACCGCGATCTTGCCCTGCAGGGGCTTCGGGTGCTGCTGGTCGAACGCAACGACTTTGCCTCGGGCTGTAGTGCCGCGCCATCCCGGATGATCCATGGTGGCCTGCGATATCTGGAAAACGGTGAGTTCGATTTGGTGCGGGAGTCGCTTCAGGAACGCGATGCGCTTTTGGTGAATGCTCCACACATGGTGCGGCCTTTGCCGACGGTGATCCCGATTACCTCGGTCTTTTCCGGAATGTTCAATGCAGCGGCGAGCTTTTTCGGCCGGCATGGCAAACCCTCCAGCCGTGGGGCGGTGCCGATCAAGCTTGGCCTGTCGCTTTATGACTGGGTGACGCGCAAGCGGCGAATTCTGCCCAGGCATCATTTCAACAGCGTTGGTCGCACACGCAAGGACTGGCCCGCGCTCACACCGAAAGCCACACGTTCAGCGGTGTACTACGACGCGCAGATCACCCATCCCGAACGTCTATGCGTTGAAATGATCCGCGACGTTCAGGTGGCGGCCCCGGAATGCGTTGCCCTCAACTACGCGGAGATGGCAACAGATGGCGATGGCTATTCAGTGATCGACAGGCGCAGCGGCGACACCCTGCAACTTGATCCAAGGGTAATCGTAAACGCGACCGGCGCTTGGCTGGACGATACCGTGCAAGTCCTGGGTGGCACCTTGGATGAGCATATGGTCTCGGGCACCAAGGGCTCGCACCTGATCGTCGAAAACCCGGCTCTGTTTCAGGCGCTTGGTGGTCATATGGTCTATTTCGAGAACACGGACGGGCGGGTGTGCATCGTGTTCCCCTATCAGGGCAAAGTGTTGGCCGGATCGACTGACATCCGCGTCGAGAAAGCTGCGCGCGTGCGCTGCGAGCCGGAGGAACTCGACTACATCCTCGGCTCACTTCGGTTGGTTTTTCCCAAGATCAAGGTCACGCCCGACCAGGTGGTGTTCAGCTTTAGCGGCATCCGTCCGTTGCCGCGCAGCGATCACGATTTCACCGGTCGAATATCGCGCGGCCATTTCACGCGACGTTTGGACGGAGATGTTCCCCAGTTCTGCATGGTCGGCGGCAAATGGACCACGTTCCGCGCTTTTGGAGAACAGACCGGGGATGAAGTTCTGGCCGAGTTGGGCAAGCCCCGGCAAACTTCGACTCTGGGGCTCGCCATTGGCGGCGGCGCGCTGTTCCCCGACGATCCGCGTACCTTGGAAAGCCGGCTGGAAGAAGAATTCCACGTTACACCTGATCGCGCACAACACCTGATCGGGCACTACGGCAGTCAAGCGGATGATGTTGCGCTGTTCTGCCAGTTGGTTGACGACACGCCTCTGGCGGAAGGCTGCTCTTACACCAGGGCCGAGATCATCTGGCTGATGCGCACCGAATTTGTCGAAACCCTGTCCGACATTGTCCTGCGCCGGACCGCGCTGGCCATAACAGGCCAGATTTCCGAAATGCTGTTGGACCGGCTGGGTGGCATCTTTGTCGATGAACGTGGTCTCAGCCAACAAGAGATTACCAATCAGATCCAAGCCCTGATCCACGAATTGTCCGAGTTTCACGGCGTGTCCGCCGAGGCTCTGACCGCACGAAACAAGGAACGGAGAACAGAATGCGTGTAAGCACCAAGGCCCGGATGAACCGGATGTTCACGAACGGGGGATGTCTGGATGTGGCGATCGACCACGGCGTTTGCAACGAGCCCAGCTTTATGGTCGGGCTGGAGGATATGGCGGGTGTTATGGACACGCTGATCGGGGCCAGGCCGGACGCGATCCAATGTGCCTACGGGCAGGCCGATCTGCTGCAATCGCGCCCCGAAAAGGACAAGCCCGCGCTGGTGATGCGGATCGACATGGGCAACCCTTACAACGATCAGCGCCACCGGGTGATGTGGTCGATGCTGCAAAACGCAGACGAACCGATCATCGGCGCGCTGGAAATGGACGCCGCCGCCGTCGTTGTGAACCTGTTCATGCTGCCGGATGAGCCTGAACTGTTCCGCCAATGCGTCGAGAATATCAGCAAGGTGCGCGCAGCCTGCCACAAATACGGGATGCCGCTGATGATCGAGCCCCTGGTCATGCTGCCCAACGATGTGCGCGGAGGCTACCAGGTGGATGGCAATGCCGAGAAGATCGTGACACTGGTGCGTCTGGCCTCGGAAATGGGGGCCGACATCATCAAGGCGGACCCAACCGAGAACCCCGAGGATTTCCACCACGTGATCGAGGCCGCCCGCGTGCCGGTTCTGGTGCGTGGTGGTGGCAAGGAAGACCTTAAGAATGTTCTGATGAAGTCGGCGGCGCTGATGGCACAGGGCGCGCAGGGCATGGTCTATGGTCGCAATATCTATCAGCATGACAACCCCAAGGCAGTTGTGGCCGCTCTGATGGCGATGATCCACAATGGCGCAAGCGGTGAAGAAGCGTGGGATATCTATAACAGTGGCTGAGAACGGGTATATTCTGGGGCTGGATGCAGGAAACACGGTCATCAAGGCTGTGCTTTTAGACCTGCGGGGGCGCCCCGTGGCGATGCAGGCGCTGGACGGGCAGTCCTCGACGCCGCGGCCGGGGCATGTCGAGCGTGACCTGAACGAGTTGTGGGCGAATGCCCGGCAGGTGATCGGCGGATGTATCGACAAGGCCGGGATAACCCCTGACCAGATCATCGGCGTTGGCTGTGCCGGGCATGGCAACGGGCTTTACCTGCTGGACAAGGCGGGCGCGCCGTTGATCGGCATCCAATCGCTGGACACGCGTGCCGCATCTCTGGCTCAGGAGCTTTCCGAGGTGGCCGGCGACGCCTTGCACGCGTTGTGCCTGCAAAAGCCGTGGCCGTCACAGACCCCGGTTCTTCTGGCCTGGATCAAACGGCACCGACCCGAGCTTTATGCGCGGACCGGGACGGTAATGCTGTGCAAGGACTTCATCACCTACAAGCTGACCGGTGAAAGGGTCAGCGAGATTTCGGACATGTCAGGTTGCGGCATGACCCGCATGCCGGATTGCACCTATGACGACCGCCTGCTGGAACTTTATGGCCTGAGCGATGCGCGCCAGATGCTTCCGCGCCTGATCGATCCGGCGGATATTGCCGGAACCGTCAGTCAAGAGGCCGCCGTCGCAACGGGTCTGGCCGAGGGCACACCGGTGATCGGAGGCTATTTCGATGTGGTCTCCAGCGCGATGGGTTCGGGGGTCGTGCGCGCCGGAGAGGCTTCGATCATCGCGGGTACCTGGAGCATCAATCAGGTTTTCTCGGATGCGCCAGCGGTCAATGACGACTTGTTCATGGTGTCGGGTTTTGGTCCGAACCGGTTCGTGAATATCGAGGCCAGTGCCACGTCGGCGGCCAATCTGGAATGGTATGTGCGCGAGTTCGTCGAACGCGGGGGTCATCATGACGACCCGTTCGGACACTGCAATGCCAAAGTGGCGGAGGTTGATCCCGCGCCAGACGATCCGTTTTTTCACCCCTTTCTCTACGGCTCGGGACAGGGGGCGTCTTTCCGGGGTGGGTTCTATGGTGTCGCGGGCTGGCATGGCGAAGGCCACATGCTGCGGGCCCTGTTCGAGGGCGTTTTGTTCGAGCATCGCCGCCATATCGAGGTTCTGAAAACCGCAGGCGTCGGATTCGACCAGGCGGTTCTGTCTGGCGGCGGGTCACGCAGCCCGGTCTGGCCGAAGATGTTCGCGGATTGCCTTGGCGTGCCGATCTATGTGGCCGAGGCGCAGGAAACGGGCGCTTTGGGCGCGGCCATCGGAGTAGCGGTGGCGACCGGAACTTATGAAACATACGAAGAAGCGATTGGTCAGATGACCCGCTGCGACTCTGAGTTCCAGCCGAATGCGGCGATGCAGCGCCATTACGACACTCGCTACGCCAAATATCTCGGGTTGATCGAAGCGATGCGCGGGTTCTGGGACGACGCTCAAACGACAGTCGAAAGGTAGAAAAATGAAAGCTGTAGGGTTTCTGAAGTCACTGCCGATTGAAGCACAGGACAGCCTGTTGGATGTCGACCTGCCGGGGCCGGTCGTGCTGCCAAACGATCTTCTGGTGGAAATCAAAGCGATCTCGGTAAACCCCGCAGATGCGAAACGGCGCATCCGGACAGCAGCCGATCAGGATCATGCGGAGCCGTTCATTCTTGGATACGACGCGGTTGGGATTGTCCGCGAAATGGGCGCAGAGGTCACTGGTTTTTCCAAAGGCGACCGGGTCTGGTACGCGGGTGATGCCAATCGTCCGGGATCATATGCAGAGTTGCAGGCGGTTGATCATCGGATTGCGTCCGTGGCACCGTCCTCGGTCCGCCCCGAAGCAGCAGCTTCGCTTCCCCTGGTGTCGCTGACCGCGTGGGAAATGCTGTTTGACCGTCTTCAAGTGCCCGCCAATGAGACGCCCGCCAGTCTGCTGGTCATAGGCGGGGCCGGAGGGGTCGGATCGATCACTTTGCAACTGGCGCGCAAGTTGACTGGCCTGCACCTTATCGCAACCGCCTCGCGCCCGGAAACCACCGAGTGGTGCAAGGAAATGGGTGCGCATCAGGTGGTGAACCACCGCGATCTTGTCGCCGATTTCCGGGCCGCCGGGCATGACACTGTCGACTATATCACCCAATACGCCGATACCGCGCAGCATTGGGACGCGATGTGCGAACTGATCGCGCCACAGGGACGGATCGGGACCATCGTCGAGACGGATGAAAAGCTGGACATCTCAGCCCTGCAAGGCAAATCCGCCGCGTTGATGTGGGAGCTGATGTTCACGCGATCTCTGTTTGGCACCGCGGATATGGTGCGTCAGGGGCAGATACTGGCGCGGGTTGCCAGACTTGTTGATGACGGGATCATTCGGACAACTGAAACCAAGACGCTGCGGGGCTTGTCGGCGGGCACGCTGAAAGAAGCTCATGGGATCATTGAAACCGGCCGCATGATCGGCAAACTTGTCGTCGCGTATTAATCAGAAAGACCAGAAATTCATGACAGACGCCCGGCAACTTGATGGGGACTACGACTATATCATCGTCGGCGCAGGCACGGCCGGATGTGTTCTGGCGAACCGATTGACCGAAGACCCCAAAACACGAGTTCTGCTGCTCGAGGCAGGCGGGTCAGACAACTATCACTGGGTGCATATTCCGGTTGGCTATCTCTATTGCATCGGCAATCCACGTACCGACTGGATGATGAAAACCGCGCCCGAACCGGGGCTGAACGGGCGTTCTCTGGCCTATCCGCGCGGTAAGGTGCTGGGGGGATGCACGTCGGTCAACGGCATGATCTACATGCGGGGCCAGGCGGCGGACTACGATCACTGGCGGCAGCTGGGAAATACTGGCTGGGGTTGGGATGACGTGCTGCCCTATTTCCTGAAATCCGAGGATCACCATGCCGGGCGGACCGACATGCATGGGCATGGCGGTGAATGGAAGGTCTCGAAACAGCGTTTGGAATGGGACATCCTTAGAGCCGTGCAGGAAGGCGCCAAGGAGTTCGGCATTCTGCCGCGCGCCGATTTCAACGATGGCAATAACGAAGGTACGGGTTTTTTCGAGGTCAATCAGCGTAAAGGTGTGCGTTGGAACACGACCAAGGGCTTTCTGCGCCCGGCGATGAAACGCCCCAACCTGCGTGTTTTAACCCACGCCGAGACCGAGACGCTGTTGTTCGACGGCAAACAGGTAACGGGCGTGCGCTATCAGCACAAAGGCGAGCGATGCGAAGCTTTTGCCCAGGCCGAGGTGTTGCTGGCGGCCGGAGCGGTCAACTCGCCCAAGATTCTGGAATTGTCGGGTGTCGGGCGAGGCGATGTTCTGGCTGATCACGGAATCGCTCTGCACCACGAAAGCCAAGGTGTCGGCGAGAACCTGCAGGACCATTTGCAGATCCGGACGGTGTTCAAAGTCCAGAACGCAAAAACTCTGAACACGATGGCGAATTCCCTGGTTGGAAAGGCGAAGATCGCGCTGCAATACGGTCTGACGCAATCCGGGCCGATGTCGATGGCTCCCAGCCAGTTCGGCATGTTCACCAAATCCAACCCGGACCTGGCCACGCCAGATCTGGAATACCACGTGCAGCCCCTGTCCACGGACAAGCTGGGCGACCCGTTGCACCCGTTCCCGGCGATCACCGTATCGGTCTGCAACCTGCGCCCTGAAAGCACGGGCACCTGCCATATTCAGGCGGCGGATACCAAGGCGCAGCCTGACATTCGCCTGAACTACCTGTCGACCGATAATGACAAACAGGTCGCCGTGAAATCCGTGCGGCAGGCGCGGATGATCATGACGGCGAACGCTCTGAAACCCTATCAGCCGCAGGAAATCCTGCCCGGTCCGGTGATGGAGTCCGAAGACGACTTGGTGAAAGGCGTCGGGGATATCGCCACCACGATTTTCCACCCCGTCGGCACCTGCAAGATGGGGTCGGACGCCTCAGCCGTGGTGGGCGCGGATCTCAGGGTGCATGGGCTGAAGGGATTGCGGGTGGTCGACGCGTCGATCATGCCGAAAATCGTTTCGGGAAACACCGCGTCACCTGTTGTGATGATCGCGGAAAAGGCGGCGGATATGATCCGCAAGGGAGTCTGACAAGTGTCGGAAGTCGTGATCATCGCGCGGATCGTGCCGGAAGACGGCCAGTGGGAATTGTTGCGCGCTGCCATAGATGATCTGGCCGCTGCCAGCCGCGAAGAGGCGGGAAACAAAGGCTATGACGTGTTTGTTCCAGCCAGCCGACCGGCTGAGTTTCTGATCCATGAAATCTGGTCAGATGCCGAGGCGATTGCCAATCACGGGCGCATGCCGCACATGGCCAGGTTCAAAGAAATCGTAAAGGGAAAGGCCCAGATTTCGGTTCAAAAACTGGCCAAAACCTAAGGGCCAAGGGATTCGTTTTTCTGATTTTTTGCTGAGTTTCCGCAATATTATTTTCTCTGTCATAGTTCAGGTGACAGAGGGGCAATTCGCATGTGGAGTGTGCAAGACATGGGTGTAAAAAATATACAATAAAAACAACAATATACGCGAAAAATGTACTGGCCGATCTCACGGAACATCTTAGCCGCAGAACCGCCAAAAACGTTGACTGTGCACCTCAAAATGATAATAATAACAATCACTGCAATATATTTCAGTTTCAATTCCTGAGGAGGGGCATTGGCTGAGATCGCGGCTCCGGAGCGCTCTGTCCCGGATCGACCGCACTCTGGAGAAAACAAAAGGGAAGAGAAGAAAATGCAGCGGAGGAATGTATTCAAGGCCGGCCTGCTGGCAACAACACTAACGCTTGTTGGAGGCGCCGGAGCTTTTGCCGATGATAGCAAGCGGATCGCGTTCTTTGTATCTGACTTGTCGAACGTGTTTCACCAGTCTCAGGCCGCCGAGGCCGAGCGTTACGCAAAAGAAAAGTACGGCGCTGAGGTGGTGGTGTTTGATGGCCGGGCGGATTCAGCCGTCATGACTCAGAACGTTGACCAAATTGCAGCAGGTGGATTCGATGCTGCCACACTGCACATCTGGGATGCCGAGGCCGCCACACCCGGTGTCGAGGATGCTTTGGCAGATGATATCGTCATGACCTCGTTCTTCAGCCCGATCACGGATACCGGCATTCCGACCGCGCGCAGCGATGAAGCCGCAGTGTCGTTCGAGATGGGCGCGCAAATGGCCAAGGCCTGGAAAGAGGCACATCCCGATAAACCTATCGTCATGGTGCAACTGGGTTGGCCAAACCATACCGAAGTCAACTCGGGCCGGACCGCGCCATTTGCCGAAGGTGTCCTGTCGGTTGATCCCGACGCCGAAAATCTGGGCGCGCTGGATTCCAGCAAGGGCCAGGAAGCAGCCAAGCAGATCATCGTCGACCTGCTGACACAGCGCCCCGAAGTGAACCTGATCTATTCCGAAGCATCGAACCTTACCGTGGGAACGATGGCCGGGCTCGCGCAGTTGGGGCGCGGCAAGTTCGACAATGGCAAGCCGTTGACCGAGATTGTGGCCAGTGTCGACTTTGACTCGGTCGAGTTCGAACAGGTTTATGATCCTGCTTCCAGCCTAAAAGTTTCGATGGGTCTGCCGCCTGTGGAAACCGCGCAGGGCCGGATTGACCTGATCATGGATGTGCTGGACGGTAAGATCGAACGGACCTCGGACACGGCGGAAGAGTTTTTCTACAAGGCCTACACTGTTTCCTACTGGTCCATGCCGAAGGAAGAGGCCGAGCAGTGGCTGAAGGACCAGTTCGGTGGCTGATGGACGTTGACTGAATCAGGCTTTGGCAAACAGGTCCGTTGGTCGACAACGGGCCTGATCTGCCCAGCCGGTTCTTTCAATGCTGCCTGCTCCAACACCTCGAACCCGCTCGGGGTCCCGGCGCTGGTGGCAACGCATCCAAACTCGGATAAGCTTGATCCAGGGACGCGGCCCTATGCGCCGGTCGGTGGCTTGCGGATTAAAAGGGGATGATCGTGCAGATTGCTTTTGCCGAAAAAGCGCTGTCCGTCAGGGATTTGACCAAGGACTACCCCGGCGTGAGGGCCGTGGACACCGTGTCATTCGATATTGATCGCAACACGGTGCATTGCCTGGTCGGAGAGAACGGTGCCGGAAAATCGACGATCGTGAAGATGTTGACCGGGGCACTGGCCCCGACCAGCGGGTCGATGGCCATCCAGGGCCAGGCCTATGAGCCAAACAGCACCCAGGATGCCCGTGAAAGCGGTGTAGGGACGCTGTTTCAGGAATTGCATGTAGTTGATCAACTGACCGTCGAGCAAAACCTGACACTGGGGATGGAAGCCAGTCGCTTTGGTTTTCTGGTCAATTCGGACCTTGAAGACCGCGTGATCAAAACTCTAGCAGCGATTGAGCCGACAATTGACCCCAAAGCGCGTGTGTCCTCGCTGAGCGTCGCGCAGAAACAAATCGTCGAGATCGCCCGTGCCGCGTCCTCGGGTGCGAGCATCATCATCATGGACGAACCGACTGCAGCGCTGTCCGAGCGTGAAGTGGAGCGCCTGTTCGGTGTGATCAGGCGGCTGCGGGACGCGGACGTGACGGTCATCTATATCTCGCACAAGCTGGATGAGATTTTTGAACTGGGTGACAATGTCACCGTTTTGCGCGATGGCAAACACATCGCCACCAAACCACTGACCGAAGTGAACGGCCGCCCTGAACTGATCGAGATGATGGTGGGACGCGCGATCACTCATGATTATGAGCCGCGCGGCGAAATTGCGGATAGTCCGCTGCTGACAGTCAAAGGTCTGAGCAATCACCTGCTGAAAGACGTGTCTTTTCATGTAAATGAGGGAGAGATCGTTGGCTTTTACGGTCTGGTCGGTGCAGGCAAGACCGAGGTCGCCCGGGCGATATATGGGGCTGACAAGGCCGAAGGGCAGATAGATTTCAAGAACCGCAAACGCGCGGCCTCGCCCAAGGAAGCCATCGCGGCAGGGATCGCCCTGGTTCCCGAGGAACGGCGCACGCAGGGCCTGTTCACCGAACTTACGATCCGTCGCAATATTCCGATCATGAACATCCGCAAGCTGGCCCGGTTCGGCATCTTTCAGGATGAGCGCGAAAAAGAAGTCGCTCGCGAGTATGTCGGTAAGTTGGGGATCGCGACGAATTCCATCGAGAAATACGCCGAGAAACTTTCGGGCGGAAACCAGCAAAAGGTTGTTCTGTCCAAATGCCTGTTCGCTGATGCAGATCTGTTGTTGCTGGATGAACCCACGCGCGGCGTCGACGTGGGCGCAAAATCCGAAATCTACGATTTGATCCGCGACCTGGCGAACAACGGCCGCGCGATCTGCATCTTTTCGTCAGAACTGGAAGAGGTGCTGGGCATCTGCGACCGGGTCTTTCTGATGTATGACGGCCGCATCGAGGCCGAGATCAAAAACGGGGCAGACGTCGACATTCCACGCATCCTGAATGTCGTTACCGGTGGGGGCGGTGAAAACTCATGACCGATCAGGCAATTCAGGGCCGAAGGCTGGCTGAGCGGGACAACAGTCTGAGTGACGAGATGTTCATCACCTCTCTGGTAGCGGGGGCCGCCATGGCACTTTTCGCGCTCGCCTCCGTTTTGGTGCCCAACTTCTTCCAGTTTCAGAACGTCGTGAACCTGGTGACGAATAACTGGGCGGTGATTTCGCTGGGCGTTGGGGTCACGTTCTTGCTGGTTTCGGGAAACTTCGACCTGTCGGTGGGCGGTATCGTGGCGCTTTCGGGCGTATTAGCGGTGTGGTTCGCGCAGTCTACGGATGGGGCGAATGCACTTTCTTCAGGCTGGGGGATGCCGACATCGCTGGCGATGGTCTGCGCGCTGATCGGGGCCATGCTGATCGGGGCCATCAACGCGGTCTTCGTGGTTGTGCTGCGGGTGCCGTCGATCATCGTCACGTTGGGCACCATGATGCTGGCGCGCGGAATTGCACAGGTGATCACCCAAGGCTCGCAACGCAACACCAACCTGCCCTCGGATTTCGGAACGCTGGGGAACATGACCATGTTCGGCACCTCGATCAAATTGCCGGTGGTGCTGATGGCGATTCTGATCCTCGTGGCCGTTTTTGTTGAGCGTAAGACGGTGTTCGGACGGCTGACCTATCTGATCGGCGCGAACCCCGTGGCCTCACGTTTGTCTGGCGTCGACAACGCGCGGCATGTGGTGAAGCTCTACCTGTTCAGCGCCTTTGTTGCCGGGGCCGTGGGGATTCTGCTGGCATCCGAGTTCAAATCGGGCTTTTCCAACCGCGGCACACTGATGGAATTCGACGCCCTGGTCATCTCTCTGCTGGGCGGGGTTGCGATTGCCGGCGGGTTCGGGTCGATCATCGGCATGTTCTTTGGGGCGATCGTTCTGGCCACCGTGACCTCGGCCGCGACGGGGTTGGTGCTGTCACCCGACTGGCAGTTCACCCTCAAGGCCATCGCGGTGTTCATCGCGATCATGGCCCAGACATGGGCTTTGGCACGGAGGCACGCGTGATGACCGACCTTACCCAAAGCCCGAGGGTCGGAGATCGTGTGAAACGGTTCCTGAAAGACTACTACATCTATCTGGTCCTCATCCTCGTCGTCGTGTTGCTGAGCACCGCCAACCTGGACAAGTTCCCGCTGTTCGAGCGTGGCAACTTCCTGAGCGAGCGAAATATCATCAACATCCTGCGCATCTCTGCCCCGATCCTGACACTGGCAGGAGCTTTCACACTGCTGATGATCTCGGGTTATATCGACCTGTCCGTGGGCAGCGCCATGAGCCTGAGCGCGGTCGTCTACGCCCTTCTGGCCATCAACGGGATACCCTTCCTGCCCGCCTTTCTTGCGACGGTTCTGGTGGGGGTTCTGTTGGGCGCGATCAACGGGTTTCTGGTAATCCGGCTGAAGATCACACCGGTCATTGCAACGCTGATCACACTGAGCCTCTATAAGGGCATTGCGCTGCTGCTGGTCGAAGATGGCGTCTCGGCCATCAAATCCGGCGGCGGGCTGAAAATGCCGAGTTGGTTCAACGACTACGGGCGCGATGGTGTTCTGTTTGGCCTGCCCTGGGCCTTCTGGGTGGCCGTTCTGGTGACGATTGCAATGATCATTGCGCAGGATCGGATGAAGCTGGGTAAATACGCGGCGGCAACCGGGGGCAACCCAACGGCGGCGAAGCTCTCGGGCATCAATACAGCCCGCACGGTGATCATCCTTTATGTGCTGGTCGGCATCTGCGCTGCGCTGGCCGGGATTGCCCGGTCCAGCTTTATGTCGCTGGGTGATCCGCTGTCAGGCGACGGCATGGAATTAACCGCTATACTTGTGGTTCTGTTGGGTGGTACAGCCTTCAGCGGCGGTGAGGGGCGCGTTTTGAAATCCTTCATCGGCGCGTTGATCATCATGTCCCTGACAGTTGGCATGTTGACACTTGTGCCCGCCTATTTCCAAACTCTGGTCGTGGGCACCGTGTTGTTGCTGGCGGCCGCGTCAAACCATTTGGTGAGCAGAAAGGACAACGAGAGTTGAACGCCAGCGGACCCGATCCCGATACCCTGCGCCTGATTGCCCGCGTCCTGACCTTGCATTTTCAGGAAGGTCAGCTGCAAGCCGAGATTGCGAAGAACCTTAGGCTATCGACCGCCAAGGTGAACCGACTCATCAAGCAAGGCCGCGAGATGGGTATGGTCGAGTTTCGGATCCACAGCCCATTCCAACGGTTATTTGATCTGGAAAACCAACTGAAGCAGCGATGGTCCGGTGTCGAATTTCTGGTCGTCGATACGGTCACCGAAAATGCAGGCACCACACTGGATCTGGTCGGCAAGGCTGCGGCCCAATACTTTCAGGAAATCGTGCAAGAAGACGACGTCATCGCAATCTCGGGCGGCAAGGCGCTGAGCGTCGTGGCCAACCACCTGCGGCCCAAGAGGTCCACATCAAACAGGGTCATTCCAATGACCGGCGGCGTTCAGGGGCAACACTATACGGATGTAAACCATATTGCGACGCGCATTGCGGACGGGCTTGGCGGTGTGGCTACCCTCATACACATCCCCCTGCACGCCGATACCAAAGAAGAGCGTGACATGCTTATGTCGGTCCGAGCGGTACGGGATGTGCTGAATCACGCGCGAAACGCAAATGTCTCGCTTTTGGGATTGGGCGCCGTGACCGGAGAGGATGCAACCTACTACCAAGCTCACCCCCTGTCAGAAGAGGAACGGATTCAGCTGTATGACAGCGGCGTCAGGGCCGAACTGCTGGGACATCTGGTCAATTCCGCAGGTGAGCTATGCAGCAGTGAACTAAATTCCAGACTGGTCAGCCTGCCGCTTTCAGATGCCAAGTTGGTTCCCATCCGTATTGGCGTGGCAAGTGGAAAAGAAAAGGTTGAGCCAATCCTGGCGGCATTGAATGGCGAACACGTCAATACCTTGGTGGTTGATGACATAACCGCTCAGTCAGTATTGGATAGTTCAGCGAAGGAATAATGTTTCTGCTTCGGTCGGAATCAGCTTGTCTATCGTCAAAAGAACTGCCCTTTTTGGCGGTTCGTTTTCGTTCCGGAAGCGCTGAGGTTCCTTCAAGTCATCAACGCCCATTCCGCCGCATTTCTTCTTCCAGCGATTACAGGTTTGCTCCACAATACTGTTTGGCCGGATCGCTTCCAGACGAGACATTCCTTAACCATCAGAACTCAACTGTTGCTGTTGGTGACTGAAAATACGGCTGAGACGGACGCAACCAGCCTCCGTAATTCGAACCTCGCATCACACCGCCGATGCGGTTGATGTCCCCCTGAGCCCGAGCCGACCTTCTTGAGCCGGAAAGCTGCTAGCCTTCGGTAAGAGGACGCTCCATGAAATAGACGTACGGCTGCCATTCGCTAGGAAATCCCTCGGAATGTGGTGCGTCCACGAAGCCGGCAGCTTCATACATTGATCGGGCGTGCGTGAGAAACTTCGCTGAAGAAAAGCGCACACGTTGATATCCGTCTTTGATCAATTGCTCGAACATGTGGCTCAATAGCTGACGACCAATTCCAAAACCACGACCATTGTCGTTCACGAACATGCGGTTAAACTCGGCAACTCCGGGACGCGCCTCGTTGTACATCACGCATCCAACCGGCTGATCATCGAGCAACGCGAGAAGAATGCCGCCATGTGGTCTGGCATGTAGAGAGGGGAGATCGTCCAGTATCGCCTGAAACCGGACCGGGTCCATTGGGTTTCCTTTGGTTGGCCAGTCGGTTGGGTAGTTTTTCCAATGCCAGTCCAACCACTGTTGGCACAAGTCGCGGACTTGTTCGAATTCGGCCTCAGTCGATGCCATTCGTATCAAGACTTCCATTGTTTCAGCCTGCCCACTTCAATCTGTTGGAACACGGTCAATATGATTCAGGCGTTCTCGCAAAGATCCCCTGCATCGATCAGGAGTAGGGGTTTCTGGCCGAGCGGTCTGCGGACAGGCTCTGCTGATCCCTTCGCACCAGAAGCTCAATGGCGTCAGCAAGATGTTCCTTGTCGATATGGTGATCTCCGCGAGCCACCCGGATGCGGTGCGCTTCTATCATAACGTCGGCGTGCCGGCAGCCTTCGGGTGGCTCAAATCGGTACGAGGCCAATTCGATCCGCAGCCCGAGCGGATCACGAAAGTAAATCGAATCCATGAATCCGCGATCGACAGGACCGGTATGCACGACGCCGCGTGCATCAAGCCTGGCCGGGACCTGCCAGAATGTCGCTTGGCTGACGTTCAGGGCAAGGTGGTGCAGTGACCCGGTGTCTTCGGGAACAACGGTTGGGTCAGGCTTGCGGTCCTCATTTGTGAAGACGGTAATCAATCGACCGTCACCGGGATCGAAGTAAAGATGCCCCTCATTCGGATTGTCGAGGTTCGGTTGATCGAAGACAAACGGCATACCCAACACACCTTCCCAAAAGTCGATCGAGGTTTGCCGATCCGCTCCGACAAGCGTGATATGGTGAACTCCCTGGGTTTGGATTTTTCGCAGTTCGTCGCTCTTTTCCATTTCCGTTACCACCCTGTTTGTCTCTTGGTAGCACAGATCGGCAAAACGCGCGAACGAACCGTTGGCTTCGACTGCTTTGCGGACCATCTCACTTGGCGGATTGCCCTAGAAACAACTCAGCAATGTCCTCCGCAAGGTCAAGTCCGAGCCTAATTGCAGAGTTATGACTCGTTGACTTTCAACGCCGTTAGATGATGGTTGCCGCGAGGGCGATGGTGGAAATGTAGACTTTCGGTTGACTGCCGGATCGGGTCGCGACGCGTCGCGTGTTATTGAGCCAGCCGAACATGGTCCGGAAACTGTTGCGCCGAGTACATCGATGCTTGTCAAGTTTCACGGCTTACTTGCCTTACTTTGGTCCAAGGATGAACCTCCGTATCCCTTGGCCTTTCAAACCTTCTTGGAACCGGCCGATTTAATGGCCTTATTTATCAAGTGGTCAGTCGATGTTGGGCGCGCTGTTCGGGAATGCCTTCGCGCAGACTTGTCCAGCGGACATGAACTGGTCGAGTGGGTGTTGCTTGCTTCTGTAAAAGGTACGTTGATCATTGCGGTTTCCACTTCGCCGGTGAATCGCGCTGTTTTGCCTTGGCACCATCGAAGGTCTTTCCACTCCAGACCCGCCTTTCACTGAAGTGAGGCATTCCATGAGATGTGGGGAAGCAATCCTTAAAATCCACGATCTTGGCACCCGCCAGACGGAATAGATCAGACATCTCCAATGCTCGTTTTGAACCGTGGATCATGAGGTCAAACCGGAATCAACGGGTTCCGATTTTAATGCCCACCTTTGTCATACAGATTGACACGTTACTATTAATTCAATATTTCATGAAATATGATAGAAAGAATCACAGAACAGTTGTCAATCCTGGGACACCCGCAGCGGATAACCGTTTTCCGCATGTTGATGCGGCGGTTTCCCGATACTGTGCCCGCAGGAGAGTTGGCAACCGAACTGGGCATCAAGCCCAGCACGATGTCCAACTACCTCAACGCTCTGCAGCGGTCGGGCCTGGTGTCGCAGACGCGGTCCGGAACCTCTTTGCTCTATTCGGTTGAAATGACGAACGTGCAGCGCATGCTCGACTTTTTGATCGTCGATTGCTGCCGTGGCCGGCCGGATATCTGCATGCCCTTCACAAAAGGAGATGGTGCCAAGACCGAGCGCAAGTACAACGTATTGTTTCTGTGTGTCGGCAATTCCGCCCGCTCGATATTTGCGGAGTCGTTGCTGCGGTCCCTTGGACCGGATCGTTTCAATGTCTATTCCGCAGGAACCCAGCCCACCTCTGAACTGAACCCGTTTGCCGTTCAGGTTCTGAAGGACAAGGGACATGACGTTTCGGTCCTGCGTTCCAAACATATGTCCGAGTTTTTCGAGGCCGACGCCCCGGAAATGGATTTTGTCTTTACCGTCTGCAATCAGGCAGCCAACGAGGAATGCCCGGCCTGGGAGGGCCAGCCGATCAGCGGCCATTGGGGCATGGTCGACCCTGTCAAGGCGCAGGGTACCGACGCGGAAAAAGCGCTGGCCTTTCAGAACGCTTACGGCGCGCTCAAACGGCGCATCGAAACCTTTATATCGTTGCCGGTCGAAAGCCTCGACCGGATCGCATTGCAATCTGCTGTCGATGACATCGGCAGGAATGTCGCCGGGGACATGAAATGACGACATATGCTGTGAACGGCCTGGGCCGGATGGGAAAACTGGCGCTGAAGCCTTTGCTGGACAAGGGCGCCAGGATCGCCTGGATCAATGACGCAGTTGGCGACCCGGCGATGCATGCGCATCTGCTGGAGTTCGACACTGTGCACGGGCGCTGGGACGCAACATTTGCGCATGATGCGGACAGCGTCACGGTCAACGGGACGCGCCTGCCCTTCATCGGAACCAAAGACCTGAACGCCTTGCCACTGGACGGTGTCGATGTGGTGATCGACTGCACCGGCGTATTCAAAACCGAAGCCAAGCTGGCTCCGTATTTTGAGGCGGGCGTGAAGAAGGTCGTTGTTTCGGCCCCGGTCAAGGACGGCCCCACCGCCAATATCGTCATGGGCGTGAACGAAGACACCTATGACCCCGCCACGCATCACATCGTGACGGCGGCCTCCTGCACCACCAATTGTCTGGCGCCAGTTGTGAAGGTCATTCACGAAAACCTCGGCATCCGCCACGGTTCAATGACGACAATCCATGACGTGACCAACACACAGACCATTGTAGACCGCCCCGCCAAAGACCTGCGCCGCGCCCGGTCCGCGCTGAACTCGCTGATTCCAACCACCACCGGATCGGCCACGGCGATCACGCTGATCTATCCGGAACTGAAAGGGCGGTTGAATGGCCATGCAGTGCGGGTGCCGCTGCTGAACGCCTCGCTGACCGATTGCGTGTTCGAAGTGGAACGTGAAACCACCGCCGAGGAGGTCAACGCCTTCTTCAAATCTGCAGCCGAAGGTCAGCTGAAAGGTATTCTGGGTTATGAAACCCGGCCGCTGGTTTCGACCGACTACACCAATGACGAACGGTCTTCGATCATCGATGCGCCGTCGACCATGGTGGTGAACGGGACGCAGGTGAAGGTCTACGCGTGGTACGACAATGAAATGGGTTACGCACACCGTCTGGTGGACGTCGCAATGATGGTTGGAAACGCGCTGTGACCCAGCGGCCCGAAGGACTGTCGGCCTATATCGCGGTCACGGCGGCCTATTGGGCCTTTATGCTGACCGACGGAGCCTTGCGTATGCTGGTGTTGCTGCACTTTCATACCATGGGGTTCTCGCCGGTGCAGTTGGCATATCTGTTCGTCCTGTATGAAGTCGCCGGGATGGGCACGAACCTGGCGGCCGGCTGGATCGCGGCGCGGTTCGGGTTGGCATCAACGCTTTACGCGGGGCTTTGCTTGCAGGTCGCGGCGCTGCTTGCCCTGACGCAATTAGATCCTAACTGGGACATTCCGGCCAAAGTAGCCTTTGTGATGATCGTTCAGGGGGCGAGCGGGATCGCCAAGGATCTGGCCAAAATGTCTTCAAAATCCGCAGTGAAGCTGCTGGCCCCGGCCGAAGGCGACGGGCTGTTTCGTTGGGTCGCCATCCTCACCGGATCGAAGAATGCGGTGAAGGGGTTGGGTTTTCTGCTGGGGGCCGGGTTGCTGGCGACGCTAGGCTTTATGTGGGCCACGCTGGCCATGGCCATTGTGCTTGCAATCATTCTGATCGCAGTCTTCGTTCTGATGCCGCCCGGCCTGCCCAAAGGACGCAAAGGCGCAAAATTCTCCGAGGTCTTCTCGAAGTCCGCCAATGTGAACTGGCTGTCCTTGGCACGCGTCTTTCTTTTCGGCGCGCGGGACGTCTGGTTTGTGGTCGGTATCCCGATCTATTTCTATGCCGTTTTGTCGGACGGAACTGACGAAGGCAACCGCGCCGCGTTCTTCATGATCGGAACCTTCATGGCTGTGTGGGTGATCCTGTACGGGGCGGTACAGGCCAGTGCGCCGAAAATCCTGCACGCGGCAGAGCGCAGCGAGGGCGACCTGATCCAGGCCGCACGCAATTGGGCCGCGACCCTGTTCTGTGTTCCTGCGGCTCTAACGCTGGCGGTTCTGCTGTCTTCGGGTCCCGAGACATGGCTGACCGCGACGCTGGTTCTGGGCTTGCTGGCGTTCGGCGCGATCTTCGCCGTCAATTCCGCATTGCACTCCTACCTCATCCTGGCCTTCACCCATTCGGAGCGGGTCACGATGGATGTGGGGTTTTATTACATGGCCAACGCGACGGGCCGCCTGATCGGCACCGTCCTGTCCGGCCTCACCTATCAGGTCGGGGGCCTGCCGCTGGTTCTGGGAACGGCGGCGGTGATGGTCGCCGCTGCTGCTCTGACATCCGGCAAACTCATCGACCAGACGTCCGAGGCCCTCTCATGACTGTTTTTGAACGCTTCCTGTCCGTCTGGGTTGCTATAGCCATGGTCGCAGGTGTTTTGATCGGGCTTGCCGCGCCTGGACTGGTCGGGCTGATTGCCTCGGCCGAGGTGGCCAGTGTCAACCTTGTGGTGGCTGTACTGATCTGGGCGATGGTTTATCCGATGATGGTCGGCGTCGATTTCGGCGCGGTGGCGGGCGTGGCACGCCAGCCCCGCGGACTGATCGTTACCCTGACGGTCAACTGGCTGATTAAACCCTTTACCATGGCGCTGCTGGCGGTCCTGTTCTTCGATTACGTTTTTGCCCCGTGGATCGAACCCGAGGATGCTGCCCAATACACAGCGGGCCTTATCCTGCTTGGCGCTGCGCCCTGCACGGCGATGGTGTTCGTCTGGTCTCAACTGACCCGGGGCGATGCGACCTATACGCTGGTTCAGGTGTCAGTGAATGACCTCATCATGGTCGTGGCTTTCGCGCCAATTGTTGCCTTTCTGCTGGGCGTAACGGACATCTCGGTGCCGTGGCAAACCCTGGTTCTGGCAACCGTGCTGTACGTGGTCCTGCCCCTGATTGCCGGGCTGATCACCCGTCGCAAATTGGGCTCGCAAGCGGCGATTGACGCCTTTTCAGCGCGTGTCAAGCCGTGGTCGGTCATGGGCCTGATCGCAACCGTCGTCATCCTTTTCGGCCTGCAAGGAGAGACAATCCTCTCGAAACCGCTTGTCATCTTGCTGATCGCTGTTCCAATCCTGATTCAGAGCTATGGTATCTTCGCGCTTGCCTATGGCGCGGCCTATGCGCTGAAAGTTCCGCATCGCATCGCCGCACCCTGCGCCATGATCGGAACCTCGAATTTTTTCGAACTGGCGGTTGCCGTCGCCATCAGCCTGTTCGGCCTCAATTCCGGTGCCGCTCTGGCGACTGTGGTCGGGGTTCTGGTCGAAGTTCCGGTGATGCTGTCACTGGTTGCTTTTGCCAACAGGACGCGCGTTTCGGTTCAACAGCGCGCAGAAAGCTGAAGTCGCAGTATTGAACAGGTGCACAAAAAAAGCGCCGGATGACAAATAATATAAGCAGGCCAGTCTTCGGACACAACGCGGTTGACCAAGTCGATGAAAGACAAGGTAATTCCTGAAAACTAGGTAGTTCCAGGGCTCTCGGATACCGGGTTCAGAACGTGCGATTCAATCCCACATCGTTTGGAGGTTCTGGACTTAACGATTTGTTCAGATATTTTTGAATCCGCAATCTTCAGTTGCCATGAAAATGACAATTTGAAACTGAATTCAGCTTTGAAACGAATTTTCTTTGAGGTCCTCAGATGCTTACGTTCCCGCCGCAACCCCCGTCATCCTCTCCCCTCAGCGCAATTCAAGGTGACAGAGCTTACGGTGATGGCAACCCGGCGACCGTCACGACGATTACTTATCATTTTGGAGATTTCTACGATAAATTCGGCACTTCGTTTTGGACAGACGCATATAAGAACGAGTTCAAGCAGGCCCTTGCGGTCATAGAATCGGTCGCAAATATCCGATTCGTTGAAACAGCCAACGTCTTTGCCGCTGATCTTGTCGAGTATATCGCCCCGAGCAGTTTCTTTACTGGCCAGGGGTTTTCCCCCTATACGCTGGGATATCATTACTTCCCCAACTACGGCCCGTCTGAAGGTGCCTTCAACACCAACTGGTGGGCGGCCGGGCCGGGGGGCAACGGAACACCCGGGGCGTATTTTTTCACGACGATCCTGCATGAAATCGGTCATGCGCTTGGTCTTGGGCATCCGCATGACACGGGGTTGTCCACAACTGTCATGAGCGGGGTGACGTCGCCCTTCAATGACTACGGTGCAAACAATCTGAATCAGGGCGTTTACACCGTCATGTCCTACAATGACGGCTGGACGCAAGTGAACGGCAATCTGTCCCCATACGCGCAGTTTGGCGGATCGACCGGGTTGGGCGCGTTGGATATTGCGGCCCTGCAAGCCCTTTATGGTGCGAATACAACGCACAATTCGGGTAACACCGTTTATACTCTGCCATCAGCCAACGTCAGCGGGACAGGCTATCAGTCGATCTGGGACACAGGTGGCATCGATACGATCCAGCATCTCGGTAGCACAGGCGCGCTGATCGATCTGCGTGCAGCTACGATAGACTACTCAGCGACCGGTGGCGGGATTGTCTCCAACGTCGGTGGCGTTATGGGCGGTTTCACAATTGCTCAGGGCACCGTGATCGAAAACGCCACGGGCGGATGGGGCAACGATACGCTTATCGGGAACAGTGCGAACAATGTTCTGATTGGTACAGGCGGCAACAACACGATTATCGGCGGCGGCGGTAACGATGCTATTTTTGTCACCCCCGGAACCGGAACAGACACCGTCCAGGGCGGCGATGGAAATGATATGGCCATCGTCACCAGCAACAACGGCACGTTCTCAGGAGGGGCGGGTACCGATACCGTTCGATTTGTCAGCGCAACAAGCGGTTATCTGCTAATTCAGAACGGCAGCACCTACCAATTCAAAAGCGTCGCGAACGGAGCAACATTCTCTGTTTCGTCGGACGTGGAACAGTTTCAATTTTCGGATGGCGCGCAATCGTTTGATAGCGCCGGGGTTGTAGCGGCCATGGGTGTCGTGAACGTTGAAACGGTCGGCACGGTGCTTCAGCATGCAAATCAAGGGATATACGTGTTGGACGGTGGATCGTCGAATGTCGCGCTGACTTACAACGGACAAGCGGTCGGCCAGAACACGCTGGGCGGCTGGCAGGCCATTCACGCCGAGGCCAGCGGTGGTGGCTATCGCGTACTTTGGCAGAACACAGACGGCAGTTACGCCGAATGGATCACCAACGGACAGGGGCATTTTCTCAATGGGTCGATAGTCAGCAACATCTACAGTCTTGAGATCGTATATGGGGCCGATATCAACGGTGATGGCACCACAGGACACGTGGCGATACCTATTGAGAGTAACGGGTCGACAACACTGTCCCTCTGGACCCAGGGCTCTTACCTTATCAATGGAAGTATCCCGGTATCCCTGAACGGCACGACAATTGCACCTGGTAGTCTGGCTGGCTGGGATGCCGTTCAGGTCGAAGCGTCAACTGGCGGGTATCGTTTGCTGTGGAAGAATAGCGACGGCAGTTACGCCGAATGGACATTGGACAGTGCGGGCCAGTTCACCGGCGGTGCCGCGGTAGGCAACGTCGTTGACCTTGAGACCTTCTATGGGGCTGACATTAACGGTGATGGCACCACAGGGCACACGATAAACTCCATCGAAACAGCCGGTTCGACGGATTTGGGGGCTTCGACACACGGTATGTACATGATCAACGGAACCATTGCGGTGTCGTTGAACGGCGCGAATATCGGCCCCGGCAGCTTGAGCGGATGGAACGCCATTCATGTCGAAGCCTCTGGTGGCGGTTACAGGCTTTTGTGGAAAAACACCGATGGCAGCTATGCAGAATGGTATCTGGATGGTTCAGGTCAATATGCGGGCGGTGCCCTGGTTCCTGATGTTGTCGCCGTCGAACTCTTTTATCAGTGGGATATCGATGGCAGCGGAACGGTCGGATTTGCCCAACCGAAACTGGCCCACCCCGATGCTCTGGAGCCTGTTGCAAACCAATTTGTCGCCGATCTGCTTCTGGCCGTCGATGAGGAAGATACGGACAATCTGATCTTCGTCGCGGAACTGGAAGACGCCGAAGAAACGGAGCCCTTCTTCGAGACAGATGGCGAACTTGCCGCACGAAACATTTCGGAAACTCAGCCAGAGCACGGTGATAGCCTCGAACACCATTCGGAGGATGAGCTGGAAGTCTTTGACCCTCTGGAAGAAGATGCATTCCTGATCTGATCAGAGATCTGATTGCAAAACAAAAAAGAATGGCCGCCGTCAAACAGATGACTGCGGCCATTTTGCAGTAAGCGTAAAAAACCCGGGATCTGGCCTAAAAACCGCCCACTGAAATCAGGCGCGTTTTTCGCCGATTGTCGCGATACCCAGCACATCCAGTACTTTTGCTTCGATATGCTCGGCATTCATTCCGGCCTCGGCATACATATCCGCCGGGTTGGCCTGATCGATGAACGTGTCAGGCAAAACCATCGAGCGATACCTGAGGCCGAGGTCGAACACCCCTTCGTCCGAAAGCAGTTGCGCAACGTGGCTGCCGAACCCGCCGACTGCGCCTTCTTCGATGGTTATCAGGGCCTCGTGATCCTCAGCCAGCGACAGGATCAGGTCCCGATCCAGCGGTTTGGCAAAGCGGGCATCGGCAATGGTCGGCGAAATCCCCTTGGCTGTCAGGGATTCTGCAGCCTTCTCTACCTCGGCCAGGCGCGTGCCAAATGACAGCAACGCCACGCGCGCGCCCTTCCGGATCATGCGTCCCTTGCCGATTTCCAGAATTTCACCGCGTTCCGGCAGTTCAACGCCAACACCTTCGCCACGCGGATAGCGGAACGCGATGGGGCCGTCGTCATGGGCTGCGGCAGTCGCAACCATATGCATCAGTTCTGCCTCGTCAGCGGCGGCCATCACCACCATGCCCGGCAGATTGGCCAGATAAGCGATGTCAAACGAACCGGCATGTGTCGCGCCATCCGCGCCCACCAGCCCGGCGCGATCGATTGCAAATCGCACCGGCAACCGCTGTATGGCAACATCATGAACAACCTGATCATACCCGCGCTGCAAAAAGGTCGAGTACATCGCGCAGAACGGCTTCATCCCACCGGCCGCCAGCGCAGCGGCGAAGGTTACGCCGTGCTGTTCGGCAATCGCCACGTCAAAACAGCGCGATGGGTAGCGTTCGGCAAACAGGTTCAGGCCCGTACCGTCGGGCATTGCAGCTGTGACCGCGACGATCTTGTCGTCACGCGCAGCCTCTTCCACAAGCGTTTTGCCGAAAACCGAAGTGTAAGACGGCGCGTTGGATGGTGCTTTTTTCTGTTCGCCCGTCACCACGTCGAATTTCGCCGTCGCGTGCCCCCTGTCGCGGGCTTGTTCGGCCGGGGCGAAACCTTTGCCCTTCTTGGTCAACACATGGATCAGGATCGGCCCGGTTGCCCGCGCCTTGACGGTGCGCAGCACCGGCAGCAACTGGTCCATGTCATGCCCGTCGATCGGTCCCACATAGGAAAAGCCCAGTTCTTCGAACAGCGTGCCCCCTACGGCCATCCCCTTCAGCATCTCCTTGGCGCGCTTTGCGCCTTCACGGAACGGTTCCGGCAGCAGCGAGACCGCGCCTTTGGCGGCAGCTTTCAGATCGTGGAACGGTTCTTCGGCGTAAATTCGCGACAGATAGTTGGAGAGCGCACCAACCGGTGGCGCAATGCTCATCTCATTGTCGTTCAGAATGACGATCAGGCGTTTCTTCAGATGGCCGGCGTTGTTCATCGCCTCAAAGGCCATGCCCGCAGACATCGAACCGTCGCCGATCACGGCAATCGCGTCACCCAGACCTTCGGGTGTTACTCCGCCCAGATCGCGCGCCACGGCAAAGCCCAGCGCCGCACTGATCGATGTACTGGAATGCGCCGCGCCAAAGGGGTCATATGGGCTTTCGCTGCGCTTGGTGAACCCGCTCAGGCCATCTTTCTGGCGCAGGGTCCGGATTCGGTCGCGGCGTTCGGTCAAAATCTTGTGCGGATAGCACTGATGGCCGACGTCCCAGATGATCTTGTCGCGCGGTGTTTCGAAAACCGCATGCAACGCCGTGGTCAGTTCGACCACGCCCAATCCCGCACCCAGATGCCCGCCGGTGACGGAAACCGCCGAAATCGTCTCGGCCCGCAGCTCCTGCGCCACCTGATGCAACTGCGCGTCCGAGAACCGCCTGAGGTCCGCAGGGCGGTTCACAAGGTCCAGCAGGGGCGTATTCGGGCGGTCAGACATTTGGCGCGTTCCTGGCTTAGCTGTCCCGGGCAATAACGAAGCGGGCGGCGTCCTTCAAGGTTTCTGCCTGCGGACCATACCCATCCAGCGCGGCACAGGCCTGATTTGCCAGGTCCACGGCACGAGCCTTGGCCGCGTCCAGACCCAGCAGCGAGACAAAGGTCGCCTTTCCGGCCGCCGCATCCTTTTGCAAACGCTTGCCGGCTTTTTCGGCGTCACCTTCTACATCCAAGATGTCATCAGCAATCTGGAAGGCAAGTCCAAGGGCACGGGCATATTGGCGCATCGGCTCTGGGTCGATCTGCGCCAGGCGCGCACCCGCACAGGCGGACCATTCGATCAGTGCGCCGGTTTTGCCCGCCTGCAGGCGCGTGATTTCATCCAGTGTCAGCGGGGTTTCCGCCGTTTCCGCCGCAATATCCATTGCCTGACCCAGAACCATCCCCTGCGCGCCACTCGCCTTGGCCAATGTCACGGCAAGCTCCGCGCGCACCTCGGCGGTTCCAACCTCGGGCCGGGTGCACAATTCAAAGGCCAGTGTCTGCAGGGAATCGCCGGTCAAAAGGGCAGTGCCTTCGTCCCATTTCACGTGCACTGTCGGGCGACCTCGGCGCATATCATCGTCGTCCATGCAGGGCAGATCGTCATGGACGAGTGAATAAGCATGCAACGCCTCGATCCCGGTTGCGGGCCAGATCGCCTGCGCGGCGTCAATTCCATGTAACCGTGCGCTTTCCAGTACCAGGAACCCGCGCAGGCGCTTTCCGCCCTCGGTGGCATAGGCCATCGCCCGGGTCACATCCAGATCGTCCAGCGCCCCCAGCACCAGATCGAACTGGTGCTGAATCCGCGCGGCATCCTGCGCCAGAATGTCCTGAAACATCTACAGACCTTCGACAGAGGTCGTCCCGGTCGGCTGCCCGTCGGCGTCCAGAGTGATCGCAGCCACCTTTTCCTCGGCCCGCTTCAGCTCGTCCTCGCAGCGCTTCTTCAGCTGCGCGCCACGCTCATACAGCGCGATGGATTGGTCCAGCGCCACGTCGCCGCGCTCCAGCTGGCCGACCACGGCCTCAAGCTCTTTCATCGCCTGTTCGAAAGTCATCTGCTCAACTGGGGTATCGGTCATCGTGCTGCCTTCATCAGTTCTTCCACATGGGCGCGTGTCGCCTCGGCCAGTGCGTTCAGATCATATCCGCCTTCCAGAGTCGAGACGATGCGGCCGCCGCAAACCTCATCGGCGATCCTGCACAGTTCGGCCGTGATCCAGGCGAAGTCGCCGGTCGACCAATTGAGATTGGCCAGGGGATCGTTCTGATGCGCGTCGAACCCGGCCGAGATAATGATCAGTTCCGGCTTGAATGCACGCAAACGCGGAAAGGCCTGCGTTTCGTAGGCCCTGCGCATTTCAGGGCCACCCGTACCGGGCGCCAGCGGAATATTCAGGATTGTCTCGAAGGCGCCGGTCTCATCCGGACGACCCGATCCGGGCCACAATGGCATCTGTTGGCAGGTGATCAGCAACGCGCGCCGCTCGTCCCAAAGCAAATCCTGCGTACCGTTGCCGTGATGTACATCAAAATCCACCACCGCCACCCGGCCAAGACCATGATGGTCCAGCGCATGTTTGGCCGCCAGCGCCGCGTTGCCGAACAGGCAGAACCCCATGGCCGTGTCAGTTTCGGCATGATGCCCCGGGGGCCGGATGGCGCAGAAGGCATTGCCGGCGTCTCCCTCCAAAACCATGTCCACGGCCCGAACAACCGCACCGGCGGCGCGATAGGCAGCGTCGATCGAACCCGGAGACAGAAACGTGTCCCCGTCAATCTGGGCAAACCCGTCGACGGGGCGCATTTTGCGCAGGTCGCTGATGTAGCTTTGCGGGTGTATGCGCAAAAGATCGTCATCCGCCGCCAAGGGGGCGGTCACCCGATTCAGGTCCAGGGGTTCAAGCGCATGCAGAATATGCTCCAGCCGTGCGACACGTTCGGGGTGCCCGTCGGGTGTTACATGCCCAAGGCAATCCGCGTGGGTCAAAAGGGCTGTTTTCATGGGGATCCCTTCTTCATCTGGCTAAAAATATCCTCGCCGAAGGCTTGAAGTCGCCGCGCAGCGGCACCTCTCAGTCCGGCGCCAGCATGTACCCGGCCCCGCGCACTGTCTGAAGATAGCGCGGTTGCTTCGGGTCCTGTTCGATCTTGCGGCGCAGGCGGGTGATCTGCACATCCACCGCCCGCTCCTGTGCCTGGCCTTTGTCCCGGCCCAAATCCTCGACAAGTTTGGCGCGGCTGATCGGTTCACCCGGCTGGGCCGAAAAAATCTTCATCAACTGGCTTTCCGTCGCCGTCAGCCGTACCGGGTTCTCGCCCTGCCACATCTCTCCGCGCTCAATATCGTACCGAATGGGTCCAAGTTGCAAAATCTTGGCTGCGCTGTCCTGTGCAGGCGTGTCTGGCATCCGTCTCAGGATCGCATTGATCCGCAGCAGCAGTTCCTTGGGCTCAAATGGTTTGGACAGGTAGTCGTCCGCGCCCGCTTCCAGCCCGGAAATCCGATGCTCGGTCTCACCCTTTGCCGTCAACAGCAGGATCGGTGTCGCATGAGTTTCGCGCAGGGACCGCGTCAGGCTGACGCCGTCCTCGCCGGGCATCATCACATCCAGAACGATCAGGTCAAAGTCCAGTCCGGACAGCACCCGCCGGGCGTGCGCCGCATCCCGGGCCGCTGTGACCAGAAATCCGCTACGCATCAGGAATTTCTTGAGGAGATCACGAATGCGCTCGTCATCATCGACGATCAGCAGATGGGCGTCCATTTCGCTCATGAAGTCGTATCCCGCAATTTCGTATATGCATGACGCATATCAGCATCCATCATCGCTTCAAGCACTTTGCGAAAACCCGAGACCGCCTCGGGTCCGGCTTCCTTGTAAGCCGCGCGCATCCGAACGCGCTGCGCCTCGGACAGCGTCGCCTCCAGTGCCCTGCCATTCTCTGTCAGAAATAGGTGTCGTTCCCGTTTGTCCACTGTTCCGACCCGGCTTTCCACCAAGCCGTCTTCGATCAAAGTGCGTAAGACCCTGTTCAGAGACTGTTTTGTCACCCCCAGAATGGCCAGCAGATTATTGACCGTTGTCCCCGGCGCGCGGTTGATGAAATGGATGGCCCTGTGATGCGCACGGCCATAGGCCATCTGCGCCAGAATGCGATCCGGATCGGCGGTAAAGCCGCGATACGCAAAGAACATCGCCTCGATCCCCTGCCGCAACTGCTCGTCAGTCAGAAACAGCAGGCTTTCTCCAACAAAGACCTGAGCCGGGCGGGTGTCGGACATATTGCGCCTCATTCGTTACTCGGGTTGACTTTATGTCAGTGATATTGACATTCCAAGTGCACACAGGAATCGATTCCCAGTTTTTGCGCAATTTCATGTCCATATCAGGCAAAACTTGCGCAACAATCGGAAACATTTACCGGCTCAGGAGGTTCGCATGGCGGGATATGACGATCGTGACGGTGTCATCTGGTTGGATGGCAAACTTGTACCCTGGCGCGAGGCCAATGTGCATATTCTGACCCACGCGATGCATTATGCCTCGTCCGTATTCGAAGGCGAACGGGCGTATAACGGCAAAATTTTCAAAAGTCGCGAGCATTCGAAACGTCTGATCGCCTCGGCCGAGGCGCTGGATATGCCCATGCCTTATGACGTCGATCAAATCGAAGCCGCCAAGGAAGAGGCGCTGAAAGCCAGCGGTCTTCAGGATGCCTATGTACGCGCACTGGTCTGGCGCGGTTCGGGTGACGATATGGGTGTGGCTTCGGCCAGAAACCCGGTGCGGATGGCTGTCGCGGTCTGGCCCTGGGGCGCATATTATGGTGACGCCAAGATGCAGGGCGCCAAGCTGGACATCGCCGAATGGAAGCGGCCCAGCCCGGAGACCATTCCGGTTCACGCCAAGGCGGCGGGCCTCTACATGATCTGCACGATCTCGAAACACAAAGCCGAAGCCAAAGGCTGCTCGGACGCTCTGTTCATGGATTGGCGTGGGTTTGTGGCCGAGGCAACCGGCGCCAACGTGTTCTTCGTCAAGGATGGCGAGGTCCACACTCCGTTGGCCGACTGCTTCCTGAACGGCATCACCCGCCAAACGGTCATTCAGATGCTGAAGGACAAAGGCATAACCGTGCATGAGCGGCGGATCAAACCGGAAGAAATGGCCGACTTCGAGCAATGCTGGCTGACCGGCACCGCTGCTGAAGTCACCCCGGTTGGGCAGATAGGCGATTATACGTTCGAAGTTGGCGACCTTACCCGTGAAATCGCGGCAGACTACGAAGCCCTCGTCCGCGCCTAATCCCGAGCCTGAGAACCATTGAAACCCTCGCTTTTGGCGGGGGTTTTTCTTTGCAGGTTGTCCGGATTTCCTTGCTGAACGTTCAGCCGGATGGACGATTGCGCAAGGACGTGTACAGTGCTGTCATGTTGGACCTGCTCAGCGATATCCTCACGCGCCTGTCCCTGCGCGGGACGTTCTATTTCCGGACATCCTTTACGCCCCCCTTTGGCATTCAGGTTCCGGCCTTTGAAAACGTGGCCCGTTTCCATTTCGTGCAACGCGGGGAATTGAAGGTTCATGTGTCTTCAACCGGAGACACATTGCGTCTCAAACAAGGGGATCTGATCCTAGTTCCGCATGGTGCGGCCCATGCGTTGTTGTGCAACGAGGTCAGACCATTCGATGCGCTGCCACTGGAGCAGGTGCTGCAGCAGTCCGGCTATCAGGGTGACGGTGTTCTGGTCTATGGGGGCGAGGACAAGGATCGCGACACGCAGCTGATCTGCGGGCATTTCTCTTTCACCGGGCCACCGGGGCGACGCGGAACAGGACATATGCTGATTGATCGGCTGCCGCCCTACATTCTGATCGAAAATTACGGCGAAGAGGCGGGCGCCTGGATCGAGGCTACCCTGCGCATGATCGGGTCAGAAGTGAGCGGGGCCCGGATCGGGGGCGACCTGATCGCGCTGAAACTATCCGAGGTCCTGTTTGCACAGGCAATCCGTGCCTATCTGGAACACCAAAGCCCCAGTAACGCCGCTCTGGCGGGATTTGCCGACCAGCGGGTTTCGCGCGCGCTTACCGCGTTTCACCGCGCCCCCGCACAGGAGTGGAGCGTGGAGACACTGGCCCGCGAGGCAGGAATGTCGCGCACGGCATTCGCACAGTTGTTTGCCGAGAAGATGGGAACGACGCCCATGCAATATCTGACCAACTGGCGCATGCAGATTGCCTGCCATGGCCTGACCGAAAGCCGCTGGAACGTCGCTGATGCCGCCGCAGAAGTGGGTTACGCCTCGGAGGCTGCGTTTTCCCGCGTTTTCAAAAAACAGATCGGCCTGTCCCCCGCGGCCTATCGGGCGATGAACTAATACCTCGATCTGTTGAACGATCTGCAAAGAATTGCGAATGAAAAGAGCTAATACGTCCTGACTTGCACTCTTATCTTGGGGCTACTCCAAGCAAGGAAAGGAAACATCATGTCTCTTCGTTTCGTAACGCGCACCGTGCACGCCTATCTTGATTACCCGGTCGCCCTGGCCCTCATGATCCTGCCTTTTGTTCTGGGATTGGGTCAATCAAACCCGATGGCCTTGTGGCTGTCCGTCACAACGGGCGTCGCCGCATTTGTTCTGACCGTTCTGACCGATCATCACCTTGGGATCTGGCGGGTCCTGCCCTACAAGCTCCATCTCACGGTGGACCTGATTGTCGGGATCACCTTTCTGCTGGCACCCAGCCTTTTTGGTTTCACCGGGCTGGACGCGGTCTTTTACTGGCTGAACGGTGCGGCCGTGGTTGTTGTCATTTCACTCAGCGCGCCCGAACAACGCGTCACCGCCTGAGTGCAAATTCAGACTTGAGTATTCCGACTAAAAAAGTCAGATTATCAAGAGGGGCCGGATGCATCTGTTTCGGCATCAGGTTTCGGGGCGGTTTGCGAGCTTAGCGCAGCACAAGGTGACGGCACGCCACCGCCCCGAAAACGACTATGAGAGGTTTGGGATGTGTCGCCCGTTTGATGAACTCATGTCCAAACACGAGGCCGCGACCTCCTGCGGGTGTGGCTGCAATGAAGATTATGCCGCCTATCTCGATCAGAACGGGCCAATCAGTAAAGATACAGACACCCGAGTTTCCGAAGAAGAGTCAGCCCGCCTACGCGAGTCAGTGCGCCGTGTGTTTGAATCCCGAGCCGCACGAAGCGGCCCGATGAACGATCAATGAATCAGCCCGGTATCAGAAATCGACGCCGCGTTGGGCTTTGATACCGGCCTGAAACGGGTGTTTTTCCACGGTCATTTCCGTGACCAGATCGGCGTAGTCCCGCAGCGCTTGAGGCGCGTCGCGACCTGTCAGAAAGACGCTGGTACGCTCTGACCGGTTCTTCAGCCCGTCGATCACCTGTTCGACCGAAAGGTACTCGTAGCGCAATGCGATGTTGATCTCGTCCAGCACGACCAGATCATAATCTCCGCTGCTCATCAGCTTGCACGCTTTGTCGAAAGCGGCGTTTGCGGCGGCGATATCGCGTTCCTTGTCCTGTGTATCCCAGGTAAAACCTTCGCCCATGGTGTGCCACGTCACCAGATCGCGCTCTTCGAAAAAGCGCCGTTCACCGGTTTTCCATTTGCCCTTGATGAACTGTACAACGGCAACCTGCTGACCCCAGCCCAGCGCCCTGATCACGACACCAAATGCGGCCGAGGATTTGCCTTTGCCCTTGCCTGTGTTGATCAGAACCAGGCCGCGTTCGGGATCGACCGCCTCGGAAACCTTCTTACGGTGCTCAGCCTGCACCTTTTGCATCTTTTCCTTGTGATCCTGTGCGTCACTCATCGGGAAACCTCGTTGTTTGTCGCGCCCAAACTAGGGAAAGATGGCGAAAGGTAAAGTCACGCTTTGGGGTCCGTGACAGATCTGGCCTTGCCGCGCTCCAGCCCCAGCTGATGCTCGCGCCAGATCACCACCGCATTGCCGGCGATGACCAGAACTGCCCCAAGCAGAATGGCCAGCGTTGGCAACTCATCGAACCAGACATAGCCGATGCCGATGGCAAACAACATGGTGGTATAGTCATATGGGGCCAGCATCGAAGCCTGTCCAAACCGGTACGAGGACGTCACCAGGATTTGCGCGACCCCCCCGGTCAGTCCCATCGCAATCAGTATCGCCAGCTGCTCCCATGTCGGCACAGCCCAGCCCCAGAATACCGTCAGCCCGGACAGGGCGGTCGCCGTAACCGAAAAGTAGAAAACGATCGCAGCCGGATGGTCGACCTGAACCAATTGCCGGATGTGAATCTGCACAAAGGCCCGCGCGATTGTTGCGCCCAGCACGCAAAGCGCACCAATTGTGGCTGCCAGTTCCAGATCGGTGCTGCCAAGCCGCGGCCACAGCATGATCAGAACACCCAAAAGGCCCAGAACGACGGCACCAATACGGATCAAACGGATACGTTCGCCCAACATGATCGCTGCGAGAACGAGGGTGAAGATCGGGGTCGCGTAGCCAATGGCGGTCACTTCGGGCAGCGGCAGCAGGCTGAGCCCGGTGAAAGTCAAACCCATTGCGGTCGTGCCCAGAACTCCGCGCCAGAAATGACCCATCGGCTTTTTGACCACGAAGCCCTGCGCCAGTTCCCCACGCGATACCAGCCAGATGATGATGACCGGAATGGCAAAGAGCGACCGAAAAAAAACCAGCTCACCCGGAGGAAAATCTTCGGACAATGCCTTGACTAGCGCCGACATCGAGGTGAACAGAAAAAGGGCGCTGAGTTTCAGCGCCACGGCCAGTACGGGTCGATGCGATGTTAAGGGTTTTGCCATCGGCGCGACCCTGCGCCTTTGCGGCGCAAAGATCAACGGCTGGAATCAGCGGTCTGTCCAGCTTGGTGGCAAGGTACTGCCGATCTCTTCCGCGAATTCTTCAAGAAAACGGATCATCCGGCCGATCCGCTGCTGTGCGATCTGTTTTCCGGTCTCGGTCAGCATGTCGTTCGGCAGGCTGAGAAGCTTGACTTTCCAATGGTCGACCGAGAAGTGCAGGTCATCCAGAGGCCGGTGTTCTGCAAACGGGTCGGCCGGGTCATAAAGGGACCGCCCCAACGCGCCCGAAACGGAAAAGTTGCGGGCTACGCCGATCGCGCCCAACGCATCCAGCCGGTCGGCATCCCGCAGAATACGGGCCTCATCTGTTTCAGGCGTGATGTTGGCAGAAAAGCTGTGGGATTCAATTGCGTGCTGAATGGCGCGGATCTGATCCGGGCGATAGCCCAATTCCCTCAGAACAGTCTCTGATTCCGTCGCGGACCGGCGCGAGGCCAGATGCCGGCAAGGGTCATCTTTTGGCAGGTTCACCAGATCATGCAGATAGCTTGCGGCCAGAAGCACGGCCATATCCGTTTCGCGATCCGCGATGGCCTGCGCATTCACCCAGACCCGGTCTAGGTGGGCCAGATCATGGGCAGGGTCGGTCTCCATCCGCTGCGCAACGATGCCGCGCAGGCGTGTCCGCAGATCAGCCGATCCGTCCACGGTTCTCTCCGATCTGGCCGCGGTGCAGCAGCAGGTGGTCGAGGATCACGCATGCCATCATCGCCTCGCCTACCGGGACAGCGCGAATGCCGACGCAGGGGTCATGGCGGCCTTTTGTGATGATTTCGGTCTCTTCCCCGGATTTGGTGATCGTTTTGCGAGTGGTCAGGATGGACGAGGTCGGCTTGACCGCGAAACGGACCACAATGTCCTGTCCGGTCGAGATACCGCCGAGAATACCGCCGGCGTGGTTCGAACTGTATTGCGGGCCGTTCTGGCCCATGAAGATCTCATCTGCATTGGCCTCTCCGGTCAGTTCCGCCGCGGCCATACCCTCGCCGATCTCGACGCCCTTGACCGCGTTGATCGACATCATCGCGGCGGCCAGATCAGTGTCTAACTTGGCGTAAACCGGCGCTCCAAGACCGGCAGGAACGCCGCGCGCGACCACTTCGACCACCGCACCAACCGAGTTTCCGGATTTGCGCAGATCGTCCAGAAAAGCCGCCCAACCCTCGGCCGCGTGCGCATCCGGGGTCCAGAACGGATTTTGTTCGATCTGGGACCAGTCGAAATTGTCGCGATTAATCTTGTGGGGTCCGATCTGCGTCATGTAACCGGTGATCTGAACATTGGGGGCAATCTGTTTGATCGCCTCACGCGCCAGACCTCCGGCCGCAACACGAGAGGCCGTTTCGCGGGCCGAACTGCGCCCGCCACCGCGATAATCGCGGATGCCGTATTTCTGCCAGTAGGTAATATCGGCGTGGCCCGGGCGGAACTTGTCCATGATGTCGCCGTAATCTTTCGAGCGCTGATCAGTGTTTTCGATCATCAGCTGCACGGGGGTCCCGGTGGTCTGGCCTTCGAACACACCCGAGAGGATTTTCACCTGATCCGGTTCACGCCGCTGAGTGGTGAACTTGTTCTGCCCCGGCTTGCGCTTGTCCAGCCAGTGCTGGATCATCGCCTCGTCAATCGCGACGCCCGGCGGGCAGCCATCGACGGTCGCACCCAAAGCGGGTCCGTGGCTTTCACCCCAGGTGGTGACGCGGAAAAGATGGCCAAAGCTGTTCATCGACATGAGGCGTGCTCCTTTGCGCGATGTGATTAGCGGTCGCGGGGCCCGGCCTCAAGCGGATTTGCTGATTGGTCCGGGGGGCGCTGCCCGATGGGCAGCGCGTTTTGAGTATTTTTGAAAAGATGAAGTTCAGGCGACTTGCGCAATCTCTGCACGGGATTCGGTGATCTTGAGAGCGGCCTGTGCGGCTTCGCGCCCTTTTTGAACGAAATGCGCACGATAGATGGCGTTGTGGTGATCGGTTTCCTGATACTGGTGCGGCGTGAGCGAAACCGACAGGACCGGAACGCCCGTGTCCATTCCGGCGCGCATCAGCCCGTCGACCACGGCCTGTGCCACGAAATCATGCCGGTAGATGCCGCCATCCACGACAAAGGCGGCGCAGGCAACAGCGGCGTAGCGCCCGGTTTGGGCCAGATCGCGGGCCAGCAGAGGCATCTCGAACGCGCCCGGCACGTCGAAAACATCGACCTGATAGGCAGGGATCAGTTCCAGAAAACCATCGAGCGCACGGTCAACGATGTCCGAATGCCAGTTGGCTTTGACGAATGCATAGCGGGTGTGTGTCATCAAGATCTCCTTTCGGTTTGGTTGCCAACTGGCTGTCGCGAGAACCGGTTCCCACTTTTCGCTGCCAGCCCGGCATGACACGTCACCCAAGGCGATCACGAGCCGCCGCGCCGTTTGGCGGCGCGCCAGCACGTTCTCTTTCATCCGGACTGTAACCGTCGGCTCTGGCCTCTCACCAGATCTGCTGACACCCCGGTCGCCGGGGCCGCTCGCGGGCTTGCGGGTCGTGGCCCGCATACCGCCGGTGGGGAATTCCGCCCCGCCCTGAGAACGCGCGGACCTTGCCAAGGTGCGGGCGGTTCTGCAAGAGATTTCGCAGGAGGAAAGAGATGCACCCGAACCCTGCCTTCCGCGCTGAAGACACCGCGCGCCATATCGCCTTTGCCCGAGAACGGGCGTTCGGGGTTCTGGCCCTTTCCACGGATCAGGCGCCGTTGCTCAGCCATGTGCCTTTCTTAATCAGCGAAGATGGCGCCGTTGCCGACCTGCATCTGGTGCGATCGAACCCGATTGTGCCCGCACTGAAAGAACCGCGTGTTGCCCGGATCGCCGTGTCCGGGCCGGACGGGTACATCTCACCCGATTGGTACGGGGCGGAGGACCAGGTGCCAACATGGAACTATGTCGCCGTGCACCTGACAGGCCGGATCAGGGTACTGCCACATTCTGAATTGCGGGATTTGCTGGATCGCCAATCCGCTTTCTACGAAGAGCGCCTGCGGCCCAAGCCGACCTGGACCGCCGGAAAGATGAACTCGGACGCGTTGGAGCGCATGATGCGGATGATTGTCCCGTGCAGACTGCAGGTGGACGACATTCAGGGCACCTGGAAGCTGAATCAGAACAAAGCCGACAAGATGCGGCATTCTGCGGCCGATTACGTTGAAGCGGATGGTTTTGGCAGCGAGACTGGATTGCTGGCCACATTGATGCGGGGAACATGACCAGCCGGATCGGTCATTCGCTGAAGGTCGCCAGATAGGCCGCGATATCGTCGGCGCCCTTTTTCAGCCTGACGCTCATGTTCGGACGCGCGGTTTCGTCATTAAGATATTCCCTGATAAAGCCAATCGGATCTTGGGAGTAGGCAGAAATGTTCTCTTCGGTCCAGACCAGCCCTTCTTCGCCCGCCCGGATCATGTCGTCGGTAAACATGCCGATCGGCAGACGCTCGCTGCCATAGCGATAATCATTTTCGGCTCCGGCAACGCGACCGACGACACCAAAGAGATTCGGACCGGTTATGCCGCCTTTGACCAAAACCTCGCCATCTTTGATGATTGCGTGGCAAGAAGAACAGCGGTTGTAGAGTTTTTCGCCTTTTTCCGGATCGCCGGCGGCAGTGGCCTGAGATGCAGCGGCCAGCGCCAGGGTCACGACGGTTGCAAAGAGCTTTGACATAGAGAACGTCCTGTTGCGGGTGAGGTTTCCCCTGCCCTTCCGGGATTCCCGTTAAAAGTGCAATCGAAAACAGCCACATCTATGCGGTTGAAAAATATGTATTTTCAACTCAAAATTTACGTGACGGTGGAGGCCCTTAAAGTGGAAATTTGTGCGGCGAAATCTGGTCAGGAGTATGCAGACCGGGGACCTTGTGGCACGTCCGGTGTCAGCATCAGGACAGGTTCCCCGTTTCGATATGTGACCCCGAATCACGTTGCGCCCGATCTGCGGTGATCGGCAAATTTCCCCGCTTAACCCCACCGCTATCTTGAAAAAATGCCCCTTCGTTGTGACATGAATGCCCAGATGCGGCGTAGTGCGCGCCTATGACCGCTGGACGAACCGTTTTCTCCCGGATAGATAGCCGCGATGAGACGCCGTATTTGATGCGGTGCTGATGCATGTTTGCCCGGTCCACCCGGGCGTCGGAATCGGAGAAAACCTCGTGTCCCACGCAGAAGACCACGAAGGCACCCGCAGAGATTTCCTCTACTACGTCGCTGGCGGCGCAGGTGTCGTTGCAACGGGGGCGGCCGTCTGGCCCCTGGTCAACCAAATGAACCCATCGGCAGACGTTCAGGCGCTGTCCTCGATCCGCGTGGATGTCAGCGGGGTTGAGCCGGGTACGCAGCTGACAGTCAAGTGGCTGGGCAAGCCCGTGTTCATCCGTCACCGCACCGGTGCCGAGATCCAGGAAGCGCAGGAGCAGGACGCCGAAGGCGTTGACGCTCTGCCGGATCCGCTGGCCCGCAACTTCAACCTGAACGCTGATGCGCCGGCAACCGACGCCAACCGCGTCATGCCTTCGCCCGAAGGCGAAGCACCGGGCGCATGGATCGTTCAGATGGGCGTCTGCACCCATCTGGGTTGCGTACCTTTGGGTGATGCCGGCGATTTTGGCGGCTGGTTCTGCCCCTGCCACGGTTCGCACTATGACCTTGCCGGTCGTATCCGCAAAGGCCCCGCGCCTGAAAACCTGCCCGTTCCGCCTGCGGAGTGGACGGATAACTCCACCATCAGACTCGGCTAAGGGAGACCCAGATGTCCGGAATTCCCCACGATCATTACGAGCCGAAGACAAACGGCGAAAAGTGGCTGAACAGCCGCCTTCCCATCGTCGGCCTGCTGTATGACACCCTCATGATCCCGACCCCCAAGAACCTGAACTGGTGGTGGATCTGGGGCATCGTTCTGGCGTTCTGCCTGGCGCTGCAAATCGTCACCGGCATCATCCTGGTGATGCACTATACTCCGCATGTCGATCTGGCCTTTGCCAGCGTCGAACACATCATGCGCAACGTGAATGGCGGCTACTTTATCCGCTATCTGCACATGAACGGCGCGTCGCTGTTCTTTGTTGCGGTCTACATTCACATGTTCCGCGGCCTGTTCTATGGCTCGTACAAAGCCCCGCGTGAGATCACGTGGATCATCGGTATGCTGATCTACCTGATGATGATGGGTACTGCCTTCATGGGCTACGTTCTGCCCTGGGGTCAGATGTCCTTCTGGGGTGCGACCGTGATCACCGGCCTGTTTGGCGCGATCCCGTTCATAGGCGATGCGATCCAGACCTGGCTGCTGGGCGGACCCGCCGTAGACAACGCCACGCTGAACCGCTTCTTCTCGCTGCACTACCTGCTGCCATTCATCATCGCGGCGCTGGTCATCGTGCACATCTGGGCCTTCCACACCACCGGCAACAACAACCCCACGGGTGTTGAGGTGCGTCGTGGCTCGAAGGCCGAGGCAGAGAAAGACACGCTGCCGTTCTGGCCCTACTTCGTGATCAAGGACCTGTTTGCGCTGGCCGTGATCCTGGTAATCTTCTGGGCGATTGTCGGTTTCATGCCGAACTACCTAGGCCACCCGGACAACTACATCGAAGCCAACCCGCTGGTTACGCCTGCGCACATCGTTCCCGAATGGTACTTCCTGCCGTTCTACGCGATCCTGCGTGCGTTCACTGGTGAGGTCTGGGTTGTTCAGTTCGCAAGCTTCATCACCGGCGGTATCGTCGACGCCAAGTTCTTTGGTGTGATTGCGATGTTCGGTGCGATCCTGGCAATGGCTCTGGCGCCCTGGCTGGACACGTCGACCGTGCGTTCGGGCAAGTACCGCCCGATGTTCAAGTGGTGGTTCTACCTGCTGATCATCGACTTCTTCGCCCTGATGTGGCTGGGTGCGATGCCCGCGGAAGAGCCTTACGCAACCTTCTCGCTGATCGCGTCCGCCTACTGGTTCGCCTATTTCTTCGTGATCCTGCCCATCCTGGGTGTTATCGAAAAACCCGAGGCGCAGCCGGAAACCATCGAAGAAGACTTCAACGCGCATTATGGCAAGGCTGACGCCGACGCCACGCCGGCCGAGTAAGAAGAGGGACCGGAAACATGTTCAAGAAACTTGCAATCGGTGCCGCGTTTGCCATCGCCCTTACCCCTGCTGCGTCTTTCGCGGCAGGTGGCGGCGAGCAGCACATCGAAGACTTCGACTTCTCGTTCGAAGGCCCCTTTGGCACCTGGGATCAAAACCAGCTGCAGCGTGGTCTTCAGGTCTACACTGAAGTCTGTGCGGCCTGCCACGGCCTGAGATACGTACCCCTGCGCGACCTTGAGGCGCTGGGATATTCGGAAGAAGAAGTCATCGCCTATGCGGCTGGCAACTTTGAAGTGTTCGATCCCGAGCTTGACGATTTCCGTCCAGCGATCCCGACGGACCACTTCCCGGCCAATGACGGCGTTGGCGCACCGGACCTGAGCCTGATGGCTAAGGCCCGTGCCGGCTTCCACGGCCCTTACGGGTTGGGCATCAACCAGCTGGTCAAAGGCATGGGTGGTGCGGAATACATCGCCTCGCTGCTGGATGGCTATACCGGTAAGGAAAAGGAAGAGGCAGGTGCGGTTCTGTACGAAAACACCGCCTTCCCGGGTGGCTGGATTTCGATGGCACCGCCGCTGGCCGAAGATCAGGTGGAATTCGCCGATGGCCACCCTGCCACCGTCGAAGCCATGTCCGAGGACATCGCCGCCTTCCTGATGTGGACCGCCGAGCCCAAGATGATGGATCGCAAGAATGCCGGTTTCGTCGGCGTTCTGTTCCTGTCCGTACTGTCGGTCCTGCTGTATCTGGTCAACAAGCGGCTGTGGGCACCCCACAAAGGCAAGAAGCTGCACTAAGCGCTGACCCGCAAAGAACGAAGAAACCCCCGCGACATTGGCAGCGGGGGTTTTTTGTTGTGGCCTGAGGGAAGGGGCCAGCCCTTCTTGGCCTGCGGCCAATTCAACCCCGGGATATTTCTGGCCAGATGAAAAGCGGATCAGGCTGTCAGTTGAGTGTCCGTGTTGCCCCTAATGGTGGCGGTCACGATCTTGCCTTCGGTTTGCGGTGTGGAAAACGTCACTTCGGTGAACTGCTCGGTCCGGCCCATGTTCGGGGTCTCCATCAGGATTTGATGGGTTCTGCCGATCTGGGCGGTCAGGTGTTTGGAGACCTGAACCGCTCCTGCCGCGCGTAAACGGGCGGCGCGGTCTTTGATGACATTGCCGTTGATCTGCTGCGGTATTCGGGCCGCCGGAGTGCCATCGCGTTTGGAATACGGGAAGACGTGCAGCCAGGTCAGGTCGCAATCTTTGACCAGCTTCAGCGAGTTCTCGAAATGCGCTTCGGATTCGGTTGGGAAACCCGCGATTATATCGGCGCCAAAAGTCATATCGGGGCGCAGTTTGCGGGCCTCTTCCGTGAAGCGAATTGCATCATCGCGCAGGTGGCGACGTTTCATGCGTTTGAGAATCAGATCGTCGCCATGCTGCAACGACAGGTGCAGATGCGGCATCAGGCGCGGCTCGGTCGCGATCGCTTGCATCAGGTTCTCATCCACCTCGATGGAATCAATCGAACTGATCCGCAGGCGCGGCAGGTCCGGTACCAGCTTCAGGATGCGCATCACCAGATCGCCCAGCTTGGGCTGCGCCGGCAGGTCTGCCCCCCACGAGGTCAGGTCAACACCCGTCAAGACAACTTCGTTATACCCCCGCTCCACCAGCCGCTTGATCTGATCGACTACGACGCCCGCTGGCACGCTACGCGAATTGCCACGGCCATAAGGGATGATGCAGAAAGTGCACCGATGGTCACAGCCATTCTGGACCTGCACATAAGCGCGCGAGCGTGTGCCGAACCCGTCGATCAGGTGCCCCGCGGTTTCGGTCACGGACATGATGTCGTCGACCTGCACGGATTCGGTCTCGCCGATGAAGTCGGCAGCCATGCTTTTCCATGTAGCGGGCTGCATTTTTTCGGTATTCCCGATCACCGCGTCGACCTCGTCCATACTGGCAAATGTCTCGGGCTCGGTCTGGGCCGCACAACCGGTGACAATCAGACGCGCATTGGGGTTTTCCCGCCGAAGCTTGCGGATTTCCTGCCGGGCCTTGCGCACCGCCTCGGCCGTGACAGCACATGTGTTCACGACAACAGCATCTGTCAGCCCCGCCTCCCGCGACAGTTCTTTCATCGCCTCCGTTTCATAGGCGTTCAGGCGGCAGCCCAGTGTAGTGAACTTGGGCGGGTTCATCCCAGCGACCCCAGGAATTCAGGCGTCAGCGTACCCGAGAAGACATGGCAGGTCGGCCCGGTCATCCAGACACCATCCTCGCGCCAGTCGATCCAGATTGTTCCGCCGTCCAGTTCGATCTGAACCTTGCGCCCCGTAAGGCCCCGGCGCGCGGCCGAAACCGCCGTCGCACATGAGGACGAGCCCGAAGCCAAAGTGATACCCACGCCACGCTCCCACACGCGCATACGCAAGTGATCCGGACCGATGACCTGCACCACCTGTACATTGGTGCGTTCGGGGTAAAGGGGATGATGTTCGTATCGCGCGCCGAACTCCGTCAGGGGAATCGCCTCGGCGTCCTCGACAAAGAAGGTGCAATGCGGGTTGCCCATACCGGTCGCGCTTGGGCTGCCCTCGATCGGCAGTTCCAGCGTATCGACCTCTTCTGCGAGCGGAATCTCATGCCAGTCCAATTGCGGAGGCCCCATGTTCACTGCAGTCAGCCCGCCGCCCACTTCACGCGCAACAAGCGTACCGCGTTCGGTTGTCAGGGTCAGGTTGGATTTTCCGGTCTCCTCCATCAGAAACCGGGCAATGCAGCGGGTGGCATTCCCGCAAGCCGCAGACGTCGACCCATCTGCATTGTAAAACACCAGATGCGCGTCTTCTTCACCTTGCTGAATGACGGCAAGCTGGTCGAAACCCACGCCCATCTGACGATGCCCGATTCCCCGCGCCAGGGCGGGCGTCATCTCCACCGACACCGCACGTGCGTCGAGAATGACGAAGTCATTTCCCAGCCCGTGCATCTTCATGAAGGGCAATCCGGTATCGAGTCTCAGCTGCATGGCGCGCATATAACCCCGCACAGGACATGAATCCAGTCTGACGGGAAGATTCGTGAAAAAAGGGGTTGACCCCCCTGCGCCACCTGCCTAATTAAGCCGCCTATCGGGTCGCCTGAAACACTGATTTTTCAAGCGGAACGAGGTGCAAAAAAGGTCTTGAACCCAACCGGGAACTTGACTTAAAGAGCGCCACGGATCGGCAAGATCCAAAAAAGAGTGGGCCGTTAGCTCAGTTGGTAGAGCAACTGACTTTTAATCAGTGGGTCGCAGGTTCGAATCCTGCACGGCTCACCACTTTTTATAATACAAATCAATGACTTGTCGGACGCATCGCTCGTTTAGTTCAGCCTGGGATGCGTCGCGTCGCGCTGCTGGGGGACAAATGGGGGACAAATGATAAGCGTTTCCACCAAATGCGAACTACCTTACTAGTTTTCGAGTTACGTTCTAATCCGCAAAGAGAGCCACGTAGGGATCGTACCTGAAAACGCGATTTCTTTTTTGGCCTGTTGTCTCTGTAACTAATCCCATTCCAAGGAAACGGTCCGTAATGTTGTTTGCCGCCTGCGGTGATATTTCTAGGAGTTCGGCGACATTGGTGACCATGAAAATCGGGCGGAGATAAAGTGACTCCAAAAGCTTTAGACCGTTAGCAGCACCACGTCCAAGGTCGTCGATAATCATCTGCCGATGGGCTTCTCGCATTTGAACAATGTCACGAGCTGTTTCTGTAGCTTCGTTCGCTACTTGAGCCACGCCTTTCAAAAAGAACTTCAGCCAACCCTCCCAGTCACCTGCAGTTCGAACGGCTTGTAACCGGTCGTAATACTCAGCTCTGTTCCTTTTCAAGTAGTGAGACAAGTACAGTACAGGACGTAAGAGAACTTCCTGCTCGCACAGAGTGAAAGCAATTAGCAAACGCCCCATCCTTCCGTTGCCATCGAGAAAGGGGTGAAGAGTTTCGAAATGAGCGTGGATCAGTCCAACACGGATTAGAAGTGGAGTAGAGCTTCTTTCGTGGAAGTAAGTCTCCAAGTTGCCGAGTAGTCGGGAGAGTTCTGAGGGGGGTGGAGGAACAAACGTTGCGTTTTTGAGCGTCGCTCCTTCAGGGCCGATCCAATTCTGCGTCTTTCTGAAATCCCCTGGCGTAGCGTGCTGCCCTCGCACTCCTTGCATTAACCGCGCGTGGATTTCTCGTATGAGACGGAGAGACATTGGCAGTTCATCTAGACGCTTTAGACCGTAATTCATTGCCCTTACGTAGTTTAGAATCTCCTCGGTATCGTTGGGTCTAGTAGGGTCAAAAATTTCTGCTTCTACTTCTAGAATGTCCCCCAAGGACGCCTGGGTGCCTTCAATCTGGGATGAAAGCACAGCCTCCTTTCGGACATACATAAAAACAAACAAATCTGGATTCGGCAGTGATTGAATTGAACCGTCTAGTCTTCCTAACGCCCTATCTGCTCGAGAGAGCAGCCCCTGCATCTCATCATCGAATTCAACTGGTGGTTCAGGAGGTAGGTCAAATGGTACAAATGCTGAGTAACCTTCAATTTGTTGTATATAACGCCCAGACTGTCGCGACATCTTCGACGGTTCTTTCTTAGCAAGATTGTTTTAATCAAGTTTGGATTCACTAGCTGCCAGCATTGATGCCTATAATCAAGTGACACTTGAGTATGGAGTACAGATTGGTGCCATGTGAATCTCAACTGGAATAAGAATGTGATGCTTTACCCCCGAGCGACCACCAACGGCGGATCCTTCGGAAACGACCTGATATCGAACCACTTGAAGCAAGTGCCGTCCGAGTTGCGCTTGTCCCCCAAACGCAGGTTCGTTCCTGTCGTCCTGTGCCGGATCAGTGCCGCCCTGAACGCCCGTAGGTCGATTAGCCACCAACTTTCAATAACCTGCCCGTCAGGTCCTGCGTGGCCGTAGAACATCCAGTCTCCATGGCCGTTCACAATCTTGGATAGCTCCGTCTCAGCGCCTGTTGGCAGCTTGGCTCTGATGGTAAAATGATGCGGGTATCTTGCCGCGTAGCCGTGCCGCCTCACCCTGGCAGCGATACGCATGTCCTTTGCATCGAGCATCAACAAATCCGTGGCCTGGAAATGGTCCAATGGATCGGGTGCGGCCTGTAGGATGTGATTGCCGATGATGCTCTTTATCTCAGGCAGGAACTGGTCCGACCATTGCCGGTTTGCGCTATAATAGTTCATATCAAACCCCTGAATGAAAAAAGGCGCAGATGAAGCCGCGCCTAGCGGTGAAATAAGTGAAGCTATGCAACCGCCTCTTGAAGTCCTTTTAAGTCAAATCCGCTCAGGCAAAGTTGACCGCGCACCCGAGCATTGGTGTCGATAAGTCGCACGAATCATGGCTTTAAGGTCGCCCAGAAAGACCCAATCCAGTGACATGCCAGTTTCCATGCAGAACGACATCAACTCGGGCGATGGCGCGCCATCCTCACTCAGTAGGCGAGCGGGAGCCTCTTTCCCGATTGTTCCAGCGAAGAATTCCGCGCGGGCTTGCGCCGTGTCGAACTCATTGTGGCACACGCCAGCTTCGTTCGTGTGAATGCGTTGTTCGGTCATTGCTATACTTTCCGGTTGTGTTAATGTTCCAAAAAGTAACATAGGATATGTTCTAAATTGGAACAAGAGCAAAAATTTATCTCCGGCCAAATTCGAGCCGCAAGAGGGCTACTGGACATCTCCCAAGCAACTCTTGCCGAGGCTGCGGGGGTCTCTTCGATGACTGTCAAACGGGCGGAAGGATCTGGCTCACCATTCCCCTCGGACAATGCAATAGTGACAATTCAAGAAGCCTTAGCGTCAAAGGGCATTCAGTTTCTGGACGAAGGGGACACGGCCAATGGCGTTGGTGTGGTTTTGGTCAGGAAGAATGGTCAATGATGAAGCGACCTGCATTTCTTGCAATCGCAATGCTATCACTCAAGGTTGGGTTGGTATCTTCCGGATTCGCTTATGCACAGAGTTTTTCTTGCAGTTTTGGTCAACCTGCATGCCTGGACTACGGAGACAAAGTATGCACTTCGCAAGGGAAGTGCGTTGACCAGTTCTCAGTTTGCTTTGACCAATATGCCTGCAACTATGAGGGGTTTACTTGTAAGTCCAACTTAACCGACCTTGCCGAAGAGTATGATGACTTAGTTTATGATTACAACAGCTTAGCAGACAGTCATAGTGAACTAGGAGACAAACACAACGACCTGGTAGACAGGTATAACTCGCTTCGGAAGAATGCTGACGAACTCAGCGAAAACTATCAAAACTTGTTCTCAGAATATGAGCGTGCAGTTTCTGATTACGAAGACGCGGTTTCGGAGAAAGACAATATTGAGTCGTGTGTCTTAGCTGCATCTTCGATTTCAGAAGCGTGGTACTGCTTTTAATTCTGAGTAAGCGGTCACTATAGACATCTAAAGACTCCCGCTTCAAAGTCCATTTTTAGACGAGCGAAGGTTTACTGCTCGCAGCAAGGACGGAAGCTATGGATGCTAAGACGGAAAGCTATACTGCTGATGCCTGCCGCATTTTTAAGGCGATGTCTCACGAGGGAAGGTTTGAGATACTTTGTCTCTTAACTCTGGGTGAAAAATCAGTACTTGAAATCCAAGAAGCACTCATAATGCGCCAAGGGTACGTATCACAACACCTTGCTCGACTGCGGTTGGAAGGAATGATTTCGTCAAGGCGTGAAGGAAGGAGAATATACTACAGAATTGCCGACAAGCGCATGTCAGCGGCGGTAGATGTTCTGCGCGAGTTGTTCTGTAACAATGGAGAGTAGCAATAGAGCTTGATACCTAGTTTCAGACATGGCTGCTCCTGGGGGCCAACCCCAACCTAACGGCGGCTAACCGCTAGAGCGGGAGGCGGAACACCGGCCCGATTTGCTAGCGCAATTTTGTCAGGCATAATGGAAAGCAATTATCTATCTTCGCCTACTTTAGGCGTTTTTTCCGCGCCGCCATCTTGCGGCAACCTTCCTTGCAATACTTGGCATCGATCCGCTTCCACACCGGCATGAGATTGCCGCAGTAGGCGCAGTGCCAGCCCTTGGAATAGTTCTGGGCCAGCTTTGTGGCTCGCTCTGCAATGCGGTGCGCGTTCTGCCAAGGGAAGTGGGTGAAGCTGAGCCGCACTTGTGGTGGGTTCAGTTCTTCAATCCAAATTGTCGCGTTATCACGGTCGGTCATCTCTGTACCTTATCCGGGAACAGCCTTTGATATTGTTGGGAAATCCGATTTAACTTGCTGTTTGCTCAAGAGACCGCGCCAGTTCAATCAATCGGTTTCGCTCTGCCCAAGCGGCTACATTGGCCTCAGAGATGCGTCTGCGGCCCTCTGCGGTTTTCGCTCCGGTTGATAGCCCTCCGTGCAAGCGACAGCGCGACTTGCCCGAGACAGGCGTTTCCATACATACGCCGCCCTTGGCCCTGGCTCCGCAAATCTTGGTTTGGCTGGTCATGTTGTGGCTCCTGTCTGGACTGGGAAACTGCATGCCCCTATCTTGTTTCTATGCGTAGATTGTTTGTGAATTTTGCCGTCATCCTCATTCTGCTTTGCAGCCCAATTACTGTCCTCGCCATTGGCTGGGGATACATGCAGATTTATCATCAGTTCGGCATGGTCCCCTTTGTTGTCGCCTGTCTCAGCGGAACGGTGTGCGTGCTAGGGGCTGCTTGGCGCTCTGATACAGACCAATAGCGCCAGCACCGGCAACCGCACGCCCGATAAGCTGGGCCTGAGCGTCTTTGAGCGGTTGCCCGTTTAGTGCCTCTCTGACGGCCTTAAGCGCGTCCTGCGCGTCCTTGCCCTTGATCCCCGTCAGGGCCTTGGCGATTTCCGCAAACATGCCCCGTTCTCTCGCGCTCATACTGCGCGGGTCAATCGCTGCAATGGATTGTGTAACTTCCCGCGCCGCATCCAGTGGGTTGCCCAAATTGCCGGTCGTCCTCCGAATAAGTCCGGGTGCGGTTTCGTCTGCTACCTGTTCCTGAATGGATTGACGAATTGCCGTCTTGGAGTTCTGTGCGACTGCCGCCCTAAGCTCCAGCGCAGTTGCTGAGCGGTCCAGTTCGTTCAACAGCCGATCCGCACGGGGTCCGCCAAGAACCAGCCGCAGTTTCTCGATATTGGCGCGGCTTGACATTTCCTTGACCAATTGCATTGCCTCTCGGGCATCTGTGTTGGGGTCGGTGATGGTGCGGCGCACATTGGAAAGATTGTGCTCAATGCTCTCCCTCACGCCCTGCCTTACGGCCTGACGCGCTTCATTGGACACGCCCTGGTTCAGAAAGGCCTTAACATCTTCCACCGTGGTTCCCTTGAACAGGAGTTTCTTACCAAGCGCCAAGCCTTCGTCCTGCTGAACCTTATCACCGCCCAGGCGCAGAGCGCGCCCGTAGAGTGGAACGGCTTGCTTTGTGGCCTCCCGTAGCTCTCCGGCCAGCTTACGCGCTCTCAGACCCGCTGAGGTGAGCCTGCCGAACTGGTCAACGGTCTCCCGCGCCATGTTATCCAAAGCCTTCTTGATTTCATCCAGTTGTTGAACGTTGGGCATCCCCCGGAAGGTCACGCTGCCATCGTCGGCAATCTCAGCCATGATTTGCAGATTGCGTTGGCCGTTGGCCGTCATGGCTTCATTCGCTTCGGAAATCGCGGATCTGAGCGTGCGGGGCGGAATGCGTGAAAGAACGGATTCAATCTGCCGCCCGTGGGTGCCTGAATAGTCAATCGGTTGGGAATAGGCCGCGCTATAGGCCCTCTGTCTAGCGGAGGCAGTGCCCTGTGAGATTTCCCTGGCAGCGGTCTTGATGCCCTTGGATTTGCCGAACACACCGTCCAGGACTTGAGGCAGGCGCTTTCCAACACGCGCCGCGCGCCCGTCTGCGGCGTTTCTGGCGGCGTTTAGGGCCTTTCCGCCTGTGGCGGCCGCTGCGTCCAGCAGAGCGCCCGTAGACGGCCCTGCATCGGCTAACAGCGCATCTTCACCCAATTGGGCAAGTCTGGCCTGTGCTTCGTCCAGATTATCGCTGATAATGCCCTGCTTAACGATACGTGCCGCTGCTGGTGAAATTCCGAATTCGTCCGCGATTGTACGGATGTCCAGTTTCTTGACCCGCTTAGCGATTTTCACAACCTGCTCACCTGTGGCGGAGGCCACCGGTCCGAGGAACGCCGCGAGAGTGCCGCCGATTGCTGCCCCCTTAGCGGCGTTTTGCAATCGTTCGCCCTGATCCCCGCGACCGGCAAAGCTTGCGGCCCCTTCGACAGCACCGGCTGGGGCGGCAATCATGCCAGCCCGAGCGCCACGTGTGAGCCAATTTGCGCCTTGTGCAATGAAATCTGCGGCTTTGGCACCACCCGCACCAACGGCTAGCGGAATCGCGGTGGCAACGCCGCCAGCAACGTTTAGTGCCAGAGACTGGCCGGGATATTTGCGTTCCATTGCATCAGAGGTGAGACGCATGTTTTCCGCTGCCTGCGGGCTAACCACCCCGACAGCCTCATCCGCCCATTCCCCGACTAGCGGGGTGCCCTGAATAAATTCTTGCGCACGAGCGGCGATTGGATTTTTGGAGATGCGCTCATGGTCAAGGTCACGCTGCACCAGGTCCACCGGCTTTGCACCTTCCATGATTTCCGCAATGCGGGCTTGGTCATTGGTGGCGTAGCCGGGGGATTTAAACGAAAGCGAGCCATCCTCAAGTTTGAACACTTGCCCACCGTCATCAGTCGTGGCCACGACTTCGCCGGTTAACTCCTGCCTGCGCTTGGCAATCCGCTCCTGAATGTTCGCCATGTTGCCCTGCTGGGCCAATTCGGCGCGACGGTTGGCAATGCGCTGCTGAATGTCGCCGTTCATCGGTTCAACTCCTGAAAACGGCGTTCCATGGCGTCAAGTTGCGGCCCGGTCAGTTTCTCAATCGGGATCTGCGCCAGCCCTGTGGCGTCCATCCGCATTATGTTTTCTGGCGTATAGCTCATGGCGGGCTGGCGGCTCAGATAGCTTTTCCAATCGCCCTCTGGGTTGGCTTTGATACCATTACCGTCCTCAGCGATAAGCGGATTGTCCCGCATGTATTCCGACCACACCTCTTGCGCGCCTTCGAGGCTGCCATGTTTGCGCGCCCAATTCTCGAAGAACGCGGCGCGGGATTGCGCCCGGGCAGCCCCGGCTTTCATGATTTGAGCAATGGCCGCATTGCCTTCGGCAGTCTGGCCGAGGTTGGGAACGGCTGCGCGGAACATGCCCATTTCCCGATCCGTAATTGCCCCCTTGGTTTTTTCCGTAAAGGTCAACTGCGCTTCCATCGCCAGCGACTTGAACGCACCTCTTGCGCCACTGTCACCGGGCAGGATGCCGACAACATCATCAACGAAACCATAAGCTTGACCTCCGGGTCCGGTGTAGCCAACTTGCGGCGCTACGGTTTCAAGCTGGGTTGCGAGGCTTTCAAGGTCGGTTGCCGTTCGCCCTGCTGCATTGATTTCCTCAAGGGCCGCAGCGTCTTTTTTGGAAAGCTCTTTGCCCAACTGGGTCGGGTTGCGCGGGGTGCCGGTGGCATCGGGGTTTTGGCCCGGAGGCGTGTCGCCTTGCCAGCCATGCTGCACAACTGTCCCGTCAGGTGTCGTAACGCTGAAACCCGGTTCTTGCCGACTGCTGCCGACAACGGCAGGGCCACCTTCTGCGCTGAGGTCATAAAGCTGATTACCAACCACCTTGAAGTTGCTGAAATCCTGTTCCCCCGAACCCGCATTCAAAATCTCCGCAAACTCCATATGACGCCGAACGTGAGCCTCTTTGTTCGCAAACTCACCCACAAGCTCAGGAGCGCCGAACTGCCGAACTATCGTGTCCCATTGTTCGGGAGTTTGCGCCCCATACGCGGCTTTAAGACCCGCCTCTATGCGCTCTGCTTTGGCAACTCGTTCTGCCGCGTCCAACTCCGCCACGTGAGCCTCTGCATTCCTGCGCTCTTCTTCGCTGAGCCGATCCTGGACTTGCTTGCGCTGCGTCTGAATTTGCTTCTGCCCCTGGATCTCCAAGGCCAATGCAGGATTGTGCTGCGCCAGTGCATTCAGTGCGCCTGGGTCGCCTGCCATGATGTTCTGGCCCTGCGTCTGAAACAGGTTCCGCATTGCGTTCCGGCTGGCGTATTCGTCCGATGCGGCGCGCGCGGCCTGTCCTTGTGCAAAGGCGTTGATTGTGTCGGGCTGACGGCCTGCTAGGATAATACTCGCTTGCATTCTGCTCATTGCATCGCCTCCGGCGTCCTTTGAGTTGCTATTTCGTCCATTGTTTTGGCGGCAAGTTCATCACCGAGCTTGTCCGCTGCCATGCTCACAAGCCGGGATTTCAACTCGGGTGACAGGGGTTTCGAACGGTCGCTGTTTAGCCACCGATAGACCTCTTGGGATTCCTGGCCTGCCTTATCTGCTGCGGCTATCATTTCTCTTATTTCGACGCTCATTTGCGCTTCTTTCGACGGCCTCAATTTGCTACCATAGGGGTAACATATTACCCCACGCGACGCAAGAACAAAACTGGAACTCTGACGTGAACTGAGTTGCTTTAGTGCCTCATGCCAGATTGAGAATTCGCCTTGTCGATAGCGCAGGATTTCTAGCCAAACGGAAAGCGCAAAGCAGAGCCAATTCGTTGCAGTTCTTGTGGACGCTAAGAGGGTGCAGCGGTCTCAATCTGACAGCCTGAACCAATTGTGATATGATACGAATACGACGAATTTTTAATGGGTTATTCGTATGAGCGTTTCCCTCAAGTCATTTCGCGCGGATATGCTGCGTGCCTTTCCCGATGTTCCGGCGTTAGCAAGACTGCCTGTTCTCTCTGAGCAGACAGAGAATTTACTTATGTCCGGCCTTGCTCAGGCATGGGACGCGTCAAGCATTCCAAAAACACACACCGTTCCTTTGTCGGTGCGAATGCGTAAAACGATTATCGAGCCACTAGTTCAGCCAGCTCGAGCCATCCAAAAAGTCGTTCGGCAATATGCCCTTGAATATGCGTCCCAAAAAATTCCCGCTGGTGTTGGGGCAGATGGTGATGCGGGCGGCGGTCAACCTCCCGAGTTCACAGTCCGTGAAGCTAAAGAAGATCCCTACTCAGCCCCTTTCAGATACTCTCTTGAAATCTATGATGATTTAGCGGCTATCCAACAACTGCATTCAGTTGGCCCGCTGATGCAAACATATTTCACCGGCGACTTTGAAAAATCACCAGTGCGGAACTATCAGGAAAGTCATGAGCGCGCTCTTAGATTTTTAGAAAATTACAACTTCAACGCGGGCAGCGGATCGAAGGCTGAGACGGAAGCAAAGCCGACGAGAAGCCAATTAAAAGCTTTAATGGGAATACTCGCAGCAGTGGGAATGGCGTATGCTACAGCCGTAACGGCCCTAAATGGCACATTTGACCTTTTGGATCGTTACGACCCAGGCTTAGGCTCGACCGGCGAGACAGTCGAAACTGCGATATGCCCGGATATAGGCCTATTCGATAAACTGGACCCCGCTCCGGTTCCAATAAAAATCGTGGGTACAACGAAGGGACTCAAGGTTCTTCCCGAACCGGTACGGGGCTTGGAGCCAGTTGGCGGCCTAGTAAATGACAATAAAGCAATTCTTCTTGCACAAGCTGGAGAATTTGCAAAAGTCCGTTATTGGCACAATGGCAGTCAAAAAGAGGGATGGATACTTATTTATGAAAAGTCGGAAGGTCCTGATGGTGCGGAAGAAATCTGTTTCGTCGAGCGTCGATAACAGACGTCACTATTCTCATGCAAGCTAGCTACAAGAAAGCACCGAAGATTTCTCTAGACGACTGATTTATTGGCAAAACCCTCCACATCTAGCATTATGAAATACGCCCTGACCGCCTTAGTCTTTTCCTTGCAAGCCATAAGCGCTCAAGCCAGTTCCCTTCACGTTCGCGATGCAGACACCATCGTTGTTGACGGCACCCCGGTTAGGCTGAACGGCGTTGATGCCCCGGAACTCAGTACACGATCCGGTCAGGATGCCAAGCGCTGGATGGTCAATTATCTTCGCGGCAAATCCATTTCATGCAAACTGAACGGTGAACGCACCCATGACCGATGGGTTGGGGTTTGTTATGCCGATGGGCAGGACATAGGTGCCGCTGTAATCGCTGCAGGACACGCGCTAGACTGTGCTAGGTACTCTGGGGGCCGATACAGGCATTTGGAGACCTCAGCGGCTAAATCACGGCTCAGAAGGGCTAGCTACTGCCGGGCGCGATAGTGAAGACAAGATGAATAAAAACAAAAGCAAGGCTGAACGAATAGCTGAAGTTAAGAGAATGGAAGAAAAGTGGCTGACTTCCGACGAACGGAAGATGGTCCGCAAGGGTAAGAAGTTAAAAATCAAGAAAAAGCGAGACAAGTCAGTTCCTGGACAAGCCGCAAAGTTTGTGCAGGGCGGAAAAGTGAGTCCGCGATGAGGGAAGCAATTTGGAAGTAACACACCTTAAATCTGCTGTATTGAAGGCTATTGTCGTTTTGGTTCCGTCGTACACAGCGGCCTATTTGAGCGACAAAATGGTTTGGGTCGTTCCCACACTGGCAGCTTCCAGCTTTTTTGCGGCTACGATTGGCTTGAAGGATGAGGCGATAGCAAGAAGGGTCGATGATGACCATCAAGACCAAGAAATGACAGACCACGTAGACCAACTGGACGGATTGCATTCAGAACTTGAGAGTTCATAGGCAACGTGTTGTCAGGCGAAAGGCCGTCGGCAACCTTTCGAAACGGAGGCGTTTAGGCCAGCGGATCTGACTTCTCACTCTCACCTGTGCGAACGATGCGCATGTCATCTGCACTGTAAGGTTGCAGTAGCTCAAATGCTTCTTCTGGGTTTCCCGTCATCCATTGTTCATAGTCATCTGGCTTTAGGATCACCGGCATTCTTTGCGGGTGCACTGGCTTAACAATTTCATTCGCTGAAGTCGTAATGACGGTGTAGGTGGCCACCTCTTCTGGCCCTTCCTTGCCTTGATAACGAGACGTTTGCCACATTCCAGCAAAAGCGAAAGGAGGGCGGCTCTGATCCCCTTTGAGGGCAAACCAGTGGTAGGTCGCAGGATTGCGTCCCTTGGCCTCGCAAAAGGAGGTGGCAGGAATCAGGCAACGCCTTTCTTCGAAGCTTCCTTTCCAAAGCCCGCTTGAACGCACCTTGTCGTCTCGAGCGTTGTTCCAGGCATTGGGCTGGATAACGGCCCCAGTCTTCTTTGACTTCTTGGTGGTGCGAAAGCCCCAACTCAGAAGAACCAGTTCTCGCCCGCCATCCTCAGCGCTCCTAACAACCGGTGCCATGTGTTTTGGATAAATGGCAGGGAGCGGCTCAGCGTTCCCCAGCCGGTCGCGCTCGATTGCCACATCGAATAACTGGCGCATGGCGTCTGCCGGAATGGTGTTCGAATACAGGTTGCACATATTGACGACGGTAGGCGTGAAAATATGTTTGGACAAGTCGCGTATGTTCGATATTTGTTCCCTATGGGTGAATGGCCGACAAGAATCCCCTTCGACCTTTACAAGGAACTAGAAGCCCGCCGGATCGAAGATTGGCATGAGGCATTACGCGCATGGGCGATAGCTCACAAGCTAAGTCTTAAGTCGCAATGGTGGGCACGTCTTGAGAGCCAAATTCATGACCTTCATTCACGACGCTATGTGCCAGGACCACAAGACCATTGGGCAGCCTTCAAAGAATGGTTGGAACAGCATGATGTTCCAATTCCAGAAAAGCTGCCCGGGTGGGCGGAACTAAAATGACATAAGTCATCGGCGACATGGACGACCTCGAACATCTCAGGCTTAGCCTACTGTGAGGGGGTTGGCCTCATCGTAACGAGTAACCTTGAAACGACCAAACGACAGCCGTTTACCATAGGCTAGTTTCTACAAAGCTTTTGGCTGTTGTCAGTAAGTTCTTGAGGTAAGGCGATTAGAACTAATCTGAGAAGTGTGGTACAATGAAACCGCGCCCATAGTGGCTTCAAGGGCGTTTCCCGCCGTTTCACAAATGATAGAAAGTGAGGGTGGAGCGAGGGGCTGGACGAGGGGGTAAAAGCCAGCCCCTCTCTCACAAGGGGTATTTCCGGAGTGGTAGTATTGATCCGTTGAAAGCAAATTACCTTGGGCACCCAACCTTCGAAATTGGGGAATTCCCGTAGACCAGAAAGCTTCGAAGAAATAGTTTGTTTCCAAAGAGTAAACAGTAAGTTTCGCAACGAGTGGTGGACACAATTTCGCCACAATGCAATCCTCTCACCGTGGGCGGCACGTGTTGATTTTAGCGCGTTCCGGTTTCTCCAGCCGGATATGAGGGGGTTGTTGAGTTCGGCGTGCTGCCCCACGAGCCCTTCAAAAATCCGCTGGAAAACTGAATTGCGTTTTTTGAATGTCATAATGCAACTGGACCTTTCACCCCATGGACGCAATCTGAACAAACGGAAAAGATAGAAGTGAGGTGCGGCGCGCCTTGATGGGGATTTACGATTTCAATGAGGGGGTACGAGTTCGGCGCGTCGCAACATGCCCCACTAGTGCATTTGGCGTTCAATCCGACTCTGAAACTGTGGTCCTTGAAGTATCAAGGAGACCACTATGACTAGTTACAGTAGATGCCATCTGTGTGACTGCGCGATTTCAGAGAATTCCCCATGGTTCGGGCGAAACGAATGGGGCATTGCGATATGCCGTAGGTGCACCCGAAGCGGGGTGACGGAGGGACTATCACTAGCGCAGGAACAGCGATTTCATGCATCCATGACTGCGCACGGTTTCAATGTCAGGCTTGAGCGAAATGAACGAGGGTTCGCGATGCTTCCCTTTAAACTGGTAGCCACCAAGGACGCCTAATACCTAGGGCAACCTTGAGGTAGCCAGACCTAGTCATTCCGACTGCGATACACGGCCCAGTGGCGCTTTGCGCCTCTTCAATGAGCTGGCGGCCATCTTTCGCTCTAATGCCGGTCGACGGGCCGCCATTAAGGCGACATGGGATCTTGCCGGGTATCGAGTGTAGCTTTCGTGATATTGGTCCAATCCAGACGTTTTTCGGCGACTGGGGGGATTCACGGGCGACAACATTCAAATTTGTTTTGTGTTACAATGGGGCATTGGTGGGCTGCTCAATTAGGCCGAATGGATTGATTCAAAGGAGCGACCAAAATGAAACTTAGTTCAGTTATCATAAGCGCAATTCTACTACCGGCACTGATGGCTTCGGGAGCAAGCAAGTCGCGTGCTGACGAACCAATAATAACCTCAATCGCCATTGGCTTGGGTACTAGCATAGTTGGTGCCTGGATATATGATAAAATATCCGGCGATGACGATGATGATAAGCCACAACTGCCTTCGTGCTGGGATACCTGCTTGAAGTGGGGAGAAGACGAGGAGAACTGTGGTGCGGGCGAACTCTGTACGTTCTCAATTAACATCCCTGATGACGTAAGGCCGACACACGAGTTTCCAGACGGCCTCGATATGACGGAAACCGTCAGCTTTGAATCTGCGGAAGATGGCAAAAGAGTTGAACTGAGATACGAGAACGTGAACTACCACGCGAACGTGACGGAGGAAGAGGTAAAATCTCTATCCTTCCGGACTACCCGAAGGTCCCAGTTCAGGTTCATAAGGCCGGTGTCGGATAGCTCCGAAGAAACATCAACTCTGGAGTTCGATATCTACATCGAAGGACTTAAACTATCGACGACAGACGTTCCTGAAACGGTTGGCGGTGCCGGTTACGAGATTATTGTCTCCAGCCCGCAGTTAGGTGTGATTTTCGCGACAAGCGCTTACGCCCCGCAGGGCCAGGAGGCGTTGATTAACGGCGACCTGTCCTCAGACGTATACGTCTCGGAACCCGGTTTCGTGGAGTTGGGGAACTTCTCGGATAGCGTTGCCATCAAAATTCCGCCTTCAATCTTTGAGTTAAACATGACCGTTGAATTCAGCACGTTCGGAACCGGAGTAGCACGGTAAATCAAACAACCACCTTGGTTGTTGGCCTTGCTCAATTATTCAATTTGTTAGTTGATGCTCACGGCTTCACCCCAACTCGTGCGCTGTATACCGCGACATGCTCGGGTTTGCTGATACGCCTACTTATGCTCTCGACTGCCACTATCAAATTCAAGTTCCGCAGCAGCGAATGCCTTTAGTCGCTCCTCATCGGTCATGTATTCAATGAGTTTACCACCTGCTCTAACAGCATAGACACGCCGTCTGAACTCTGTTCGGGTTTCGCCGTCTTTGGGATAGATATGACCAAGGCCAAGTCCGCAGACCCTTGCAGGTCCGGGCGCTCGTTCCACCACTCGAGAGCTTTCCTCGGTGCCTTTCTTGATGCCGGAAATCTCATAGAAAACTATGGGGTGATCCGGAATGCTGGGCGATTTCGCTTCCAGTTTGTTCAATCGACGCCTGATACTCATATTACGCCTCCTCAACTGACGTTGTGCCGGAACAACCGGCTGCCTCCAGAATTGCTTTGAAAAGAATGGCACTGGAGTTTGATTGCTTAGAAAGTTGGACGCATTGGCGTGCTACTTCGTCGTCCACCCGGCCATCCAGAATGAGGGCTGCAACCTCGACGGGGGATGCCTTAGCCGTCAATTGTACCAATGGAATGTCTCGCATCCGTTCTGCGGTGTTTTGCAGTTGCTTGGTTAGGTGGTCCGACGCGCCCGACGTCGTTACGGCGCTTACAGCTTCCCTGCTTTCCAAAGCCGCCAGTCTGTTCCGGATATTCATTTTGCTGCCTCCAATGCCGTGATCCGACGCTCAAGTTCAGTCGTCTCCAGCACCCGCCGGAATTGTTCCACCAGGCCCATGACCGTCGCCCCCTCCAGTGGCGTTACCTCACCCTGAGAAACAGCCTGTAGCACCGCCTGAGCGGCCTCTGAGGCATCCTCGGCGGATCTGATTGGTGGAAGATCAAAGCTAACCGGTGCGTCCTTTCTGGTCGGTGCTATCCGCTCCAGGCAGAGACGCAGGGCTGTGCTGTCGCCCTCCAGCGCCAATTCAACCGCTTTCTGGGTGATTTGCTCAGATTGGCCCTCCAGCAGCTCCTCAACTGCCCTTGTGATACGATGCCTTGCCCCTCTGGGTCGTCCAGAGTTGCCGGGGGCAAAGGTGCCGTCCGGGTTTCGCTCGTCCGTTGTCATGCCGTTGTTACGGTCAGATTCATCCGTCATGCTCATGCCTCGCTTGTTGGATTGTTGGTGCAGAAGGTGTCCGTTTCCCCCAGACCCCCTGGTAGACTAAGGATGTCATCATTATTGGGACGGGAGACCCGCCAAAATGGGGTGTTCTCGGCACAGTTTTTGGGACGGGCCGTCATCATTTTTGTGCCGCCTCTGCTGTTCCCGTCACAAATTTTACGACGGTCCCGTCACGGTTTTGATGACGGGGTTTTTCTTTTCCGTTGGTCCCTTTGGGGTTGTGAGTAGGAGCCTTAACGACCGGGAAATCCGAACCGTCTGACCATTGCTTGTATAGCCTGCGTCCAGCTTCACCTCGTGCGGTTGGTAATGAGATTTCGGTCAGTTCGAACAGCGGTGAAGACGCCACTCCACTATCGCCCAGTTTGGGTGGTTGGGTGACTGCGATAAAGCCCTTGGCCTGTAACTCGCGGAAGGCGTTCGAAGTTGTGTTGCGTGTCACACCAAGGCACTCTGCGGCCTGCCGGACACTCAAGCTGATCCTACCGTTGTTGTTACTGTCCGGGCCTTTCCATTCCAGCTTGAGCCACGGGTACAGGGCCTGCGCGGTTGATGAGAGGGCCCGCCAAGCGGGCTCCTCCATCATGTTTCGCGCCATCTTGGTCCAGTGTTCACCACGGCGCTCGTTTTTCTTGTCGCGCCCCATCTAAGCAGCCTCCGCCTGGCTGAGCGCGTCAATGAAGTCGGGCAACAACTCAGCCTTGAAGGCTAAACCTTGTTTGCCAGGGCGCATCTCGCCGTCCTCGGAGATGAAGTAGACGCGGATGTTATTGAGGGCGTTCCCCCGGAAGTCATCCCGGCTGACACGGTATTCCTCGCGGCTGTTTTTGTGGATTTGGGAAATGAGGGCCATTAGCGGCCCTCCCCAAAGTGCAATGTTGCAATTAGCCGAGCTGCAGCCTCTGACAGACCGTGTTTGCGGCGAATGGTACGGGTTTGCAGTTCAATGGTCCTCATGCCGCTGCTCCCTGCGTCTCGATCCTCTCAACTTTGCTGACGAGGAAATAAATCCCGAAGCGCTCGCGGCCCGTTTCTGGGTCATTGGCATACAGCTTGCATTCGATGTTTACGCCGTCGTCACGACGGAGGGGCAGCACTTTGTCTGACAGGCGGCAATAGCTCGCTGCGTACAATGGCGAGCGCATTAAGCCCTCAAGGACCTGGCGCTTGTGCTTGGACGCGTAGATTTCACGCGGTTCCTGACCAGGATCCGTCACCCGGTACAGCGCTGGGGCCGTCAAGTTGGGAAGGTCTGCCCAGCGATAGACGCGCAATGCGTTTGACGGTGGGAGTTCGGTTTTGATTGTTTGGCATTGCTCAAAAGTAACCATTTATTGTCCTTCTTTTGTTGAAAGACATCGGGCTTTCGGCTATTCTCTCAGTACCACCTAAAAGATTTTGCCTCCGCCCGTGCCTCGGGTTGGGGGCTTCTTTTAGGCGGTGAATCGTTTTGCCTTGGCTTCCTCAACAAAACTGTTGATTTCGGATTCGGACCAACGCGTGGTTCCTTCCATCTTGACCGGCTGTGGGACTTTGCCTGCTGCGGCTCTGCGCCAAACAGTGGCTACGCTGCAACCAAGAATGGCTGCGGTATCTTTCACCGAAAGAAGGCGGTCTACTGTGTCAGCGTTCATTTTCAACACCTCGCGGTTGTTTGCGACGTGTTGATATTACAGTGCGAAAACAATAAGTTCTAAGAAATGTGGTTCGTAAGAAGCCCCCACCTTTTGTTTTCAGTTGTTTGGAATTGTACTTAGAATAAGTGCTTCGACCTTGTCAGCGTAGCGCTCTTGCTCATCTACAAACTCTGGATTTAGGGCATTCAAAATTTTGGGCGATGACAGAGAATACAATCTATCTGCAGCATCAAATTCAGAACGTAGTCGTTCTTTGCTTTTGTGGGTCAGTAAATCTCTCAATTCTTTGGAATTTTTTTTCACCCCTTTTTGACGCAAGGCCAACGCTACAGCATCACAGGCTCCCTCTCTGGCTGTGAAATCATTGTTGGTCAAAAATAGGTCAAAATCCTTGGAAGTTTGGTGGCACAGAGTGTGAAGGTACTTTTGTTCCAGCCAATTCCGTTTCCGCTCTCGATGGGGTGGCGTAGGACGGGGAGTTCTGCCAGCCAAAGCTGTTCCAGCGAATAAGCGTAACGCATGGGGAAGCGGGTAGCCGTTTGAAACGTGCAAGGCACAGATTTGAATGCATGTGTCGTAAAACTGATAGTGTTCTCCGGACAGCGAAAGGAGTACTTCTGCGACCTCATCGGAAATCTCGTAGCGGATAGCGCCATCGGGACCTCTCGCCGTTTTGGCGTTAGTAGCCCAAGAAACAGCTATGTCGGCAAAAGTGGTAGGCGGAAAGTCTAAGCGACCGTCAACTACAACATGGTCAAGTTGCTTATCTAGCCACTTGACCGCTGATTCGAAATCAGAAGTCATGTCTTTGAAGTCTCCTTCGAATTAGATGCTTCCGTCACCAAATCCGCCCACTGATCTAACACCACAGCGCGCTGTGACAGCAATTCAGCTTGATTGTAAACACGGGCAACGGCGCTGGCTTTTGATGCCGAGGCGGCGTGATTCAAAACACGATCCACCACAGATTCCGATATACCGCGCTCGGCCATGTGCGTTGCGAATGCAGTCCTGAAATCATGCAGCCGCCAAGGCTCGAAATCATCGCCAAGAAGCACATCAAGACGTGCTTTCATCTTGCTCCACCCAGAAATTGGAGTACGGCCCGTGGTGGTGAACAAGAGGTCAGATGTAGCAGGGGGTTTACCCGGCATTTTACCTCTTTTGGCCTCGGCCTTTGCATTCTCTTGGCGGTGCAAAACCTCATTTATTTCGGTCAGCGCCGGGGCCGAAAGGTGCGTTATGTGCCCCCGGTCGTTCTTTTCCTGAGAAACAGCCTTTTTGAAGCGTGCTTTTGAAAGCTCCAATTCGCTTTTGCGCAAGTTGTTTATCGAAGTGCGTCGCTGAACCGTCAGCATCAAGAGCCGAACTGGCGGACCCCATAAATCCCCGAGTTCGTGGGTTTTGCTCCATATGGCTCGGATTTCATCTAGGCTGAGAACACGATCCCGGATTTGCTCTTTAGTCGCTCGTTCTAGTCGATCCCCGATATCTTGTTCCAGATATTCCCGACGCCAAGCCCAGCGCGTGAAGTGCTTGAGTGCGGCCCGGATGCGGTTAGCCATGAACAGCTTACCTTCCTTGGCCTTGTCATCTATCGGCTTTTGCAGGCTGGCGCGTGTCAGGTCGCCAATGGGTTGAGCAAGGTGCCTGCGCAACGCGTCTTCAAGCTGGCGCTTTCGCTCACCCTGCCTTTTCAGCGTGGAAAGGTGCAGTTCGTCGTACACGTCCAACACGTCCTGCAGCGCTTGCGCAGTGGCGGCGGCTCTTTCCTGCTCTCTGCGCGTCTGCAGCGCCTGTAAGACACGGTCGAAGCCACGCGCGGCCTCAGCTTCTATCTCAAGAGCCAGTGCGCGCGCCTCAGCCAGCCCAAGCGCTCCATCTTCGCGCTTACCAGTCTGAGACCAAGTGCAATAGGTGCCAAAAGTGTGCTTACGTTTCGCTCCACTTTTCACGCGTTTTTCGTACATCCAGACAGCGCGGGCAGGATACACCCTCAACCTCAGCCCGGTACGCTTTGTGTCCGATATCTCGTCCCGCCCCTCAGTCGGTGGCTTGAGCTTCATAAGGAAGGCGTTGGTAAGCTCTTTCTTCAAGATTGCACCTCTGGGGGACTCAAGGGGGACAAAGTCACCAAGATTGAGTGATACAGATTGAGACTAGATTAGATACGTTTTACTCAGGGGACAATCGATAAGATTTATAAAATATTAAATTTTTTAGTTACTCTGAGATGATGTGCGACAAGGTGAGATTACGAGCGACTTCAATTCGACAACCATGTACCTCTGACTTTTAATCAGTGGGTCGCAGGTTCGAATCCTGCACGGCTCACCACTTTTTCAAAATCATGCCAGCACGCAGATGGCTGAGGTGAAGTTGAAACCCGGGCGCTCCGTGTCGTGAAAGTCAGCTTCCGAAAGTTCACGCCTTTGGTCTTGATCAAGCGCTGTTTCCCAAACACCGAACTCGTAGTGCCCAGCTTTCCTTTCGATTTGAACGGCATCCGAACCATATAATCCGCCGCGAATTTGAATGCTGTGTGATACCGATCTTCTTCGATTGACCCCAAGTTTTTGTCATCATCCGGCGGGGGTGTGCCAGCACCTCTCTCAGAATTCAGCCATGATGACATCAGTTCAATTGGCATTTTCCCTCAGTAATGGCTCTCTGAATTTGTAAGAGTCCGCGTCAGACGGCTGTCACTGCGGGAATTCACATCTAAACATCTGAAGTTCATAGTTACTGTGACAGTGCGCTTCTGAAATTTTTCAAGATCGCCAATTATTCGTAAATTTGTTTACAAAATTTTGTTTCAAATCCAGTTATTTATTGTGAAATTTTCCACCCGCTTTCCATTATTGAAATGCACATAAGTGCGCTTTCGTCTGCTGGAAGAGGAGCCAGACGGCGAAAGAAAGGGAAATGGGAGGAATTAATGACCAACAAATCTGTCACACGCCGCGGCGTGCTGAAGTCTGGTGCCGTTGCAGGTACCGGTCTGGCCCTGCCTACGATCTTCACGGCTTCGTCGGCTGCTGCTTTTACCAACGAACCGACGGGGTCATCCGTCACTTTGGGCTTCAATGTCCCACAAACCGGGCCTTATGCCGAGGAAGGCAATGACGAACTGCTGGCGCAACAGCTTGCGGTCGAGCATCTGAACGGTGAGGGTGATGGCGGCTGCCTGAACACCTTTACGTCCAAGGCACTGAAAGGGAACGGCATCCTGGGCAAGAAGGTCGAGTTCGTCACCGGCGACACGCAGACCAAGTCAGACGCCGCACGCGCATCGGCAAAGTCGATGATCGAAAAAGACGGCGCGATCATGATTAACGGTGGTTCGTCCTCGGGCGTGGCCGTTGCCGTTCAGGGTCTGTGCCAGGAGGCAGGCGTGATTTTCATGGCGGGTCTGACCCACGCCAACGACACGACAGGCAAGGACAAGAAAGCCAACGGTTTCCGCCATTTCTTCAACGCATACATGTCGGGCGCAGCACTTGCACCCGTGCTGGCAGCGGAAATGGGCAAGGAACGCCGCGCCTACCACCTGACGGCCGACTACAACTGGGGCTGGACCCAGGAAGAGTCGATCGTCGCATCGACCGAAGCCTTGGGATGGGAAACGGTCAACACGGTCAAGACACCACTCGCGTCAACGGACTTCTCGTCCTACATCACGCCGGTTCTGAACTCGGGCGCAGACGTTCTGGTCCTGAACCACTACGGCGGCAACATGGTGAACTCGCTCACCAATGCGATCCAGTTCGGCTTGCTGGACAAGGTGGCCAACGGCAAGGACTTCAAGATCGTCGTGCCGCTGTACTCGGAACTGATGGCCGCCGGTGCGGGCGAGAACATCAAAGGCGTGCTGGGTTCGATGAACTGGAACTGGCAGCTGCAGGATGAAGGCACCAAGGCCTTCGTGAAGTCCTTTGGCGAAAAGTACGGCAAACCGCCGTCCAACTCGGCACAGACTTGCTATGCGCAGGTTCTGCTCTATGCAGATGCCTGCGAGCGTGCGGGTACCTTCAATCCGTGCGGTGTTGTTGAAGCTCTGGAAGACTTCGAGTTCGACGGTCTGGGCAACGGTCCAACCTGGTATCGCGGTGCAGACCACCAGTGCTTCAAGGACGTGCTGGTCGTTCGCGGCAACGAGAACCCGACCAACGCCTACGACACGCTGGAAATCGTCGAGATCACGCCGCGTGCGCAGGTCGAGTACGATCCGGAGCATCCGATGTTCGCCGGTGGCGCGCTGGGAGAATGCAACCCGGGCGCGTAAGTCCCTGTGTCTGAGTCTGGCCGCCCCATCGGCGGCCAGACATTCGCGGCAGGGCTGATCCTGTCGCTCCACACTCCACACTGACCAAGCCTGAGGTGGGCCAATGGACGCCATCCTACTGCAAATCCTGAACGGTCTGGACAAAGGCTCGGCCTATGCACTGATTGCCTTGGGACTGACCCTTATTTTCGGAACGCTGGGCGTTGTGAACTTTGCCCACGGGGCTCTGTTCATGATCGGTGCGTTCTGTGCCGTAACCCTGCAAAAGCTCATGAACCTGAGCTTCGTGACCATCGACGAAACCCAAACCGACTTTCTGGGCAACCCGCTGAAGGTCGAAACACCCTATGTCGAGGCCTGGTTTGGTCCCGAGTTCGGCGCGACGATCATCGACTGGTCTGTTCCGCTGGCCATCCTGTTCGCGATCCCGATCATGCTGTTCGTCGGCTATGTGATGGAGCGCGGGCTGATCAAGCATTTCTACAAGCGCCCCCACGCGGACCAGATCCTTGTCACCTTTGGTTTGGCGATCGTGTTGCAGGAAATCGTGAAGTATTTCTTCGGCGCCAACCCGATCCAGACGCCGCCGCCCGACGCACTCAGCGGCTCTGTCGACCTTGGCACAATGATCGGCTTCGATCCCAACGCGATCATTTATCCGATCTGGCGCCTGGTTTACTTCGGATTTGCCGTCGCCATCATCGGTGCCGTCTTCTCGTTCCTGCAGTTCACGACCTTTGGCATGGTTGTCCGCGCCGGAATGGCCGACCGCGAGACGGTGGGCTTGCTGGGTATCAATATCGACCGCCGCTTTACCATCATGTTCGGCATCGCGGCCGCTGTGGCTGGCCTGGCCGGTGTAATGTACGGGCCGCTCAACCCGCCAAATTATCACATGGGGATGGACTTTCTGGTCCTCAGCTTTGTTGTGGTTGTTGTCGGCGGCATGGGTTCGCTGCCCGGAGCGGTGCTGGCTGGCTTTCTGCTGGGCATTCTTGAAAGCTTTGCCTCAACGACCTGGGCCACCACAACAATCCCCGGAATCAACCAAATCATCATCTACCTTGTTGCCATTATCGTGCTGCTGACACGCCCGCGCGGGTTGATGGGACGCAAAGGCGTGATGGAGGAATAATCGATGTTGGGACTGAACAAGAAAGACACCAGCCTTCTGATCATCGTCGGCCTTCTTACCCTGCTGGCCCCCTTCATCCTGAACCCGTTCCCGGAAGGCAGCGCCATGGCGCAGTTCAACGCGGGCTATCCGGACCTGATGCAGCGCTTTGTTATCTTTGGCATCTTTGCCATCGGGTTCAACATCCTGTTCGGTCTGACCGGATACCTGTCCTTCGGTCACGCGGCCTTTTTGGGCGTGGGGTCGTATTCGGCCGTGTGGATGTTCAAGCTGCTGAGTTACAACATCATCCCGGCTATCGCGCTCAGCGTTGTGGTGGCAGGGCTATTCTCGCTGCTGATCGGGTTTGTCAGCTTGCGCCGGTCCGGCATCTATTTCTCGATCCTGACGCTGGCCTTTGCACAGATGAGTTTTGCGCTGGCCTATTCGGTGCTGTCGAACCCCAAATTCAACCTGACAAACGGGGAAACCGGTCTGCAGGTCTATGCCGACGATCCCCAAATTCTGCAGGGGGCCAATTCGCCGGATCTGCCACACCTGTTCGGCCTGCCGATGCGCGCGACCTACACGATGGATGTCGGAGCGTGGAGCTTTGACTTCAACGCGGGTTATTACCTTTGCGCGATAGTCATGATGGTTGTGTTCTATCTTTCGATCCGCATTTTCCGCTCACCTTTTGGAATGATGCTGCGCGCGGTGAAATCGAACCAGCAGCGGATGAACTATACCGGCCTGAACTCCAAACCCTACACCCTGGCGGCCTTTGTCATTTCGGGTATGTATGCCGGCCTGGCCGGCGGTCTGATGGCGGCAATGGACCCGCTGGCAGGGGCCGAGCGGATGCAATGGACCGCCTCGGGCGAGGTTGTTCTGATGACCATTCTTGGCGGCACCGGCACCTTGATTGGTCCGGTTCTGGGCGCTGGATTCATCAAGTATTTCGAGAACATCTTCTCGAAGATCAACGACAACGTCCTGCATAGCTGGTTCGCCTTCCTTCCCGACGGGCTGGAGGACGCGGTGGTGTTCCTGATCCACCCGTTCATCGGCAAAGGCTGGCACCTGACGCTGGGCATCCTGTTTATGCTGGTGGTGATCTACCTGCCGGGTGGCCTTGTCGAAGGCGGTCAACGATTGCTGAACCGCTTGAAGCGCAAGAAATCGGGTACCGACGATGCGCCGTCGGGCAAAACGGAACCGGCGGAGTAAGGGGCGGACCATGGCAATTCTAAGAGTCAAAGATGTCAGCAAACGCTTCGGTGGCCTCAAGGCGCTGACGGATGTGAACCTCAATGTCGAGGAGAACACGGTTCACGCAATCATCGGACCCAACGGGGCGGGCAAGTCGACCCTGCTGAACTGTCTGGTGGGCAAACTGATGCCGGACACTGGTTCGGTGCTGTTCGACAATAACTCGGTGCTGGGGCTTGAACCCTTCCAGATCAACCAGATGGGCATCAGCCGCGTGTTTCAGACGCCGGAGATTTTCGGCGAACTGACGGTGATGGAAAACATGCTGATCCCGATCTTTGCAATGCGGGACGGCGCGTTCCGGATGCACGCCTATGAGACCATTGCCAACGAAAAGGCCATAGTCGAACAGGCCGAGGCGATGCTGGAAGAGATGAACATGGCCGACAAGCGCGAGATGCACGCTGCCGCACTGTCGCGTGGCGACAAACGGCGGTTGGAGATCGGCATGTGCCTTAGCCAGAATCCCCGACTGTTGCTCTTGGACGAACCGACGGCGGGCATGGCGCGGGCCGATACCAACAACACGATTGATCTGCTGAAGCAAATCAAGGACGAGCGCGACATCACCATCGCCATCATCGAACACGATATGCACGTGGTTTTTAGCCTGGCCGAGCGCATCACAGTGCTGGCGCAGGGCACGCCCCTTGTTGAAGACACTCCGGAAAACATCCGCGGTAATCCCAAGGTCCGCGAGGCCTATTTGGGCGAGACTGCTGCGTAAGGAAAAGCTATGAACGAGAAACCTGACTTTTCAAAAAACGCCAATTTGGCCAGCACTGCGCCTGCGTTTCTCTCGGTGTGGGACATGCACTCCTACTACGGAGAAAGCTATATCGTGCAGGGCGTCAGCTTCAACGTGCACGAAGGCGAGATTCTTGCCCTGCTCGGGCGCAACGGTGCAGGAAAAACTTCGACACTCCGTTCCATTGCCAGAGTGGGCGAGCCGGAAGTGCGGCATGGCGAAATCTGGCTGGACCATCAACCGCTCCACAAAATGACAAGTTACGAAGCCGCGGCGGCTGGCCTTGGTCTGGTGCCTGAAGACAGAAGAATCATCCCAGGCCTGACTGTCGAGGAAAACCTGCAGCTTGCGCAGATTGCGCCGCCAATCGGCTGGTCACTGGACCGGCTTTACGAGTTGTTCCCACGACTGGGCGAGCGCCGGAAACAAGAGGGAATAACCTTGTCGGGCGGTGAACAGCAAATGTTGTCCATCGCCAGAGCCTTGGCCAGAGACATCAAGGTCCTGCTTCTGGACGAACCTTATGAAGGTTTGGCCCCGGTCATCGTCGACGAAATCGAAAAAACGCTGATCCACGTCAAGCAGCAGGGAATGACTACGATCATTGTCGAGCAGAACGCAGTTCGTGCTTTGGAATTGGCGGACCGGGCCATTATCCTGGATACGGGAACCATCGTATTCGACGGCACCGCCAAAGAGGTGCTTGAAGACACCAATCTTCGTGAAGAGTATCTGGCGATTTAACTTTGCCTCGAGCTTGAAGGCAGGCGCAATTTTCGGACTACGAGCGGGATTTCTCGAAAGCTCTCGATCCCGGGTCCGGACTGATCAGGTTTCCTCGGCAGAGCGATACAAACGCGATAACAGCGATGGCAGAAATACTGGATTTCGGGGGCGCGTCACTGTCGGTTCACGCGCAAACCTGATCAGTTCAGGCGAAACTGAAACCTGGTTCTCGTGACGAAAACCGGGTCTTCTCTGAGCCGTTTCTGATCCCGATTTTGGTACGCGGACCGTCTGTTATGCGGGCGCAGCTGCATGTTTTGTGTACGCGCCTTGCTCAGCCAAGATCAACGCATTGACAGTTTTGAATAAGTTTTTTTCACTTGTTGAGCCCGCATCCTGGGCTTTTTGCAGAGCTACAGAAGGAAATTTTCAATGACAAGATTCAGCATATTTACTTTGCTGGGCGCAACGACTTTGGCGCTTTCTGCGTGTGAGGATACCGGCGGCACAAGCGGGTCCACCGAAGTCACTCCTGCGCAACAAGCCTGTTTGCGCGACGTGGCCGCCGCAACCAACAACACGCAAGTTGTTGTGCTTTCGTCCGAGTTCAGCGAGGCCGGGACACTGGTAAAAGTTGGGGTCGGTCCGGATCGGGCGCCATGGAATTGTATCGCTTACACTGATGGTGCAACGGCGGGTATTGAATCGCTCAGCGACGAAGGCGCGCTTTGATCTTTTGCGTGACTGTCGCAACCTCGAGGCTCGGTCCAGCCACATGAAACCGTGCTCTTGGCTTTCCAGCCCAGGAAAGACGAAGCGAGCGCTTTTGCGGCCTCGCAGGTGCGACACGCTTCGCCGCTTGAACGCGCCAGGACAACCTGTCTGCCAAACAGAAGGGAATTGTGATGTTTAAGAAGTTCTTTTGGGCGCTTGCGCTTTTCCCCTTGCCCGCATTTTCCGACATCTCTGATGAGGCGAACGCTTGCATTGATGAATTGATATCCCGCTTTGGCAATGTGGGCGGTGAGGTCCTTGGCCAGGAATTCAGCGAAGCCGCCATCATGGTCCGGCTTCGCGATGGCACCGGTGTCGAGTATGAGTGCATCGTTTGGTCCGGACCCGAAGTCGCCGATTTACGACGCGTGGGTGAAAACACTGACACTGCTGATGATGGAGGCGGCGCATTGGATGGTGCCTCTGACACTGCGCCGACAGTTTCAGGGGATCAGGTCGTCAAGTTTGATGCCGGCACAAGTGGCACGACCCTAAGCGCCACACTTCAGGCCGGCACGTCGGTGCGTTACGTTCTGGGGGCAAACGACGGTCAGTTTCTGAACGTGGACGTCGGATCACATGGTGGCGCTCTGGACTACAGGATCTTCAATCCCGACGGCACTTTGCTGCTGGATTTGATTTCTTCGGAGAAGCCATATCAGGGTCAGCTATGGCAGTCGGGCGAACATATCATTGAAGTTGTGAACGCGGGCGCACAACCGGTTGCCTTTGACATCGGGATCGGCATCAACTGACGCCGGAACCACTTAGGCAATTTGACATACTATCAAAGGGCCGCTCCCCCCAAGCACAATGTTGAATCCGCCTGTTCTTGCCAAAGTCGGGAAGAGATTTGGCTATCCCCAGAACGCCTTTTGCACCTCGGCCCGCCGATCCCCGGTTGGAGTTTGAACCTCAAGCACCGTCCCGGCGTCCCAGTGGCTGGCATCGACCATGCCAATTGCGACATTTGTTTCGAAATCAGGCGACCAGGCGGCGGACGTGACCTGCCCAACCCGCTTTCCGTCTTTGTACACCGGCCAGGCCGACCGGGCCGGCGGCACCGGATCACCGGGGATGGAAATCGCGCGAATTTGCCGCGCCGGGCCTGCGGCGGCCTCTCGCGATAGCGCTTCCCTGCCGATATGGTCGCTACCCTCTGACGGATTGCAGAATTTGCCCAATCCGCATTCCAATGGCGAGTTCTCCATTGTCATGTCGTTGCCATAGCTCAGCAGGCCGCCTTCGATCCGTTCGATCAGGTTCGGACAGCCGGGGCGCACATTCAGATCTTCGCCCGCCTCGAACAAGGCGTTCCACAGAGGCATCCCATAGGCACCATTTTCAACATAGATCTCGTAACCGCCTTGTTTGGAATACCCGGACCGCGCCACCACAAAGGACGTGTCCTGAAAGGCCAGCCGCTTGTAGCGGAAAAAGCGGATGTCACGCACCTCGTCTCCAAAGACCCGCGCCATCAGGTCATCCGACTTTGGCCCCTGAACGGCCAGGGGTGAGACGTCGGGCTCGAACACCTGCACATCCATGCCCGCACCCACAGCCAGCCCCTTGACCCACAAAAGCAGGTCGCTGTCCGCAATGGAAATCCACCAGCGATCATCGCTGTGCTTGATCGCTACCGGGTCGTTCAACATGCCGCCGTTCTCATCAACGATCGGCACGTAATAGCACTGGTCTTCCTGCATCTTCTCCAGGTTGCGGGGGGTCAGCCGACGCATCAGCCGGCCAGCATCCGGACCGTTCAGCTCGATCTGCCGTTCACAGGACACATCCCAGACTTGCACATGAGATTTCAGGTGCCGGTAGTCGGCCTCGACGCTCTCAAACACCGTGGGCAACAGCATCCGGTTGTAGACGGTGTAGGCGGTGACGCCCTTGTCTTCGACCCCTTCGGAAAAGGGCGTCTGGCGCAGGCGGCGGGATTGGGACAGCAGACGCATATCAAAGGTCCATTGATTTGATACGATCCCGAAGCTGGAACTTCTGGATCTTTCCGGTGGAGGTTTTGGGAAGGGTTTCGAATACAACAGCCTTGGGGGCCTTGAACCCGGCAAGGTGATCTCGGCAGAACGCAATGATCTCGTCAGATGTTGCCCTGGCGCCTTCACGCAATTCGACAAACGCACAGGGGACTTCGCCCCATTTCTCGTGCGGCATTGCCACCACGGCCGCGGCCTGCACGGCGTCATGACGATAAAGCACCGCTTCGACCTCGACGGATGAGATGTTTTCTCCGCCCGAGATGATCACGTCCTTCAGGCGGTCGCGTATCTGTATATAGCCGTTTTCGTGCACGACCGCACCGTCACCAGACCAGAACCAACCGTCTTCGAAGGCTTTGGCGGTGGCCTCGGCATCCTTGTAATACCCCGCCATGACCGTGTTGCCCCGGATAGCAATCTCGCCCTGCGTGGACCCATCGCGCGAGACCGGCGTGCCGCCGGTGCGGTCGATAACAGAAACGTCTTCGACCATAGGAAAGGCAATGCCCTGCTGCGCCTGTAACTCGGCTTGTTCTGCAGGGCTAAGATCGTCCCACTCATCCTGCCAGAGACACTGTGAAATATGTCCGTAGGTTTCGGTCAGGCCATAGACCTGCATGACGTCAAATCCCATGGATCGCGTCTTTTCCAGAACCGACGGCGGCGGCGGCGCTCCGGCCGTCAATACGCGGATCGCGGGATCAAAGGGGGCCGCACCGCTTTCGGCTTCGGCCAGCATCTGCAACACAATGGGCGCCGCACCAAAATGGGTCACGCCATGGGTGCGGATCGCATCCAAAATCCGGTCTGCTGCCGGAACGCGTGTGAATACAAATGTCGCCCCAAGCATGGCCATCAACCAGGGGTGCCCCCAACCGTTGCAGTGGAACATCGGCACCACCGACAGATAGACCGGATAGGGCGGCATCTGCCACGCTGTCCCGGTGCCGAGCGCCATCAGATAAGCTCCGCGATGGTGATAGACGACGCCCTTGGGGCGCCCGGACGTGCCAGAGGTGTAGTTCAGCGCTATCGCATCCCACTCATCTTCGGGCAGGTCCATCGGCACAGGGGCGGATTTGGTCAGCGCCTCATAGGTCTGGCCACCAATGCTCTCGCCTGCTGCAGCGGGATCGACGATCTCGACAACTGGCAAGGTCCGACCAAGCAGATCAAACGCTTTGGACAGAAGCGGCACAAGCTCCCGGTCCACGATCACCAGTTTCGTGTCCGCGTGATCCAGGATGTAGGCGATGGTTTCCGGCTCCAAGCGTGTATTCAGAGTGTTGAGCACTCCGCCTGTCAGCGGTACGGCAAAGTGCAACTCGAACAGCTCTGGGATGTTCGGGCTGAGCACCGAAACCGTATCACCTTTCTGCACACCAAGTGCCGCCAACCCACCGGCCACCGCGCGAATGCGGGTAGTGGTCTCAGCCCAGCTTCGCCGGACGTCGCCATAGATTACCGCCGTGCGGGCTCCATGCAGGTTTTCGGCGCGGTGCAGAAAGGACAACGGCGACAGGGGCACATGGTTGGCCCGTGTCTTCTGAAGAGCTTCGAAATGGTGACGCATCCCGGTACCGCCTTTATCAGCTGTTAGGCCGCACGCGGGCGGCGGTCTTGTTTGCGAAGGCTTCCAGCCGTTCGCGGGCGGCGGGCTGGGTATTGACCACTCCGCCCACCACAGCTTCTGCATACGCCGCGTCCATGCCGGACATGTTGTTCAAGTGGCTGATTGCCGAGCAGATTGCAAAATTGGTCAAAGGCAGGTTCTGCGCAATTTGTCCCGCCAGCTCCATCGCCTTGGCCATGCTGCCGCCTTCTTCGGTTATGTATTGCGCCAACCCCAGATCGACGGCCTCTTGCCCCTGATAGACACGGCCGGTCAGGATCATGTCGATCATGCGGTATTTGCCGATCATATCCGAAACCCTGATGGTTGCCCCGCCCCCAGTAAAAATCCCACGCTGGCCTTCAGGCAAGGCAAAATAGGTGCCGGGGTCGATCACACGGATATGCGCCGCGCTGGCCAGTTCCAGTCCTCCGCCCACTACCGCGCCCTTCAGCGCGGCGATGATCGGCACACCACCATATTCCATCTTGTTGAACGCTTCATGCCAGCGCAGACAGACATGCATGAAGTCATCCGGGCTGCGGTCGGCCTTCCAATGCTCGACCAGATCAAGGCCCGCGCAGAAGTGGTTTCCTTCGCCGGCCAGAACCACAGCTCTGACACCGGCCATACGCGCGCCGCTGAAAAAGCGGATCAGTTCCTCGATCGTGGCCACATCCAGTGCGTTGCGTTTAGAGGGACGGTTCAGGGTCACGACGTACAGACCGTTCTCACGCTCGGAAATCGCAAGGTTCTCATATGTGTCGGGGTTCACGACGTCGTTCATGGGTCAGATCCTATCCAGGCGTTATTCGGGGAAAGTCGCGTCAAGCAGACTGCGCGAGCCATGCAGGATGCGGGCGTGTTCGGTTGCACATTCAGGCAGAATATGCTGGGCAAAAAACAGGGCAGTGGCGATTTTCTGGGTCATGAATTGTGTATCCTGCCCGGCGTCCAGTGCACTTTGCGCAGCCACGGCACCCTTTGCCAGTTTCCACCCTGCCGCGAGTGTCCCGGCCAGCATAAGGAACGGGACAGAGCTTGCAAAGGCAGCGTCGATATCCTTTCGGCTGTTTTCCAGCAACCAATCCAGCGCGGCCTCAAATGCGCCGCGCGCCTGAGCAAGACTTGCGCCAATTGCCTGCGCGCTGGCATCTCCTTTTGCCAGTTGCGCTTCAGTCTCGGCTATTCGGGCGGCGAACCGGCGGGCGGTTTCTCCTCCGTCGCGCATCACCTTGCGGCCCAGAAGATCGTTGGCCTGAATGGCTGTGGTGCCTTCGTAAATCGGCAGAATGCGGGCGTCGCGGTAGTGCTGCGCGGCTCCTGTTTCTTCGATAAAGCCCATGCCGCCGTGGATTTGCACGCCCAGCGAGGCGACCTCGACCGCGCGTTCCGAGCAGAAGCCTTTGACCAGCGGGACCATGAATTCGGCCAGCGCAGCGATTGCCGGATCGTCCTGAAGATGCGCGATGTCCAGCAGGCCTGCCGTTGCGGCCGCCATAGCCCGGCCACCTTCGGTCAGGCCGCGCATCCGCATGAGCATACGGCGTACGTCCGGGTGTTCGATGATGGCGACCGCGTCTTTGGCCTGACCATTCACGGGACGGCTCTGCACCCGGTCGCGCGCATAAGCCAGAGCGCGTTGGTAAGCCCGTTCAGAGGTCGCGATGCCCTGAACCCCAACAGAAAACCGAGCGGCGTTCATCATGATGAACATGTATTCCAGTCCGCGGTTTTCCTCGCCGATCAGGAAACCGGTGGCGTCTTTGTATTCCAGAACCGCCGTCGGGCTGGCACGAACGCCCAGTTTGTGTTCGATGCTTATGCAATTGACCGTGTTCTCGACGCCCGGAGTGCCATCCGGCCCCACCAGTTTTTGCGGAACGATGAACAGGCTCAGCCCCTTCGGCCCGGCAGGCGCGTCAGGTGTGCGGGCCAGCACCAGATGAATGATGTTCTCGGTCAGATCGTGCGCGCCATATGTGATGAAGATCTTGGTGCCAGAGACGCCGTAGCTGCCATCCCCACGCTGCGCCGCCCTGGTCGCCACGCGGCCCAGATCACTGCCTGCCTGCGGTTCGGTCAGGTTCATCGTGCCGGACCAGCGCCCTGCGATCAGCGGTTCCAGATAGGTGGCTTTCTGTTCGTCCGAACCGGTCAGCAGCAACGCCTCAATCGCCCCGTCGGTCAGCAGCGGGCAAAGACCAAAGCTCATATCAGCGGCATTCAGCATTTCAACGGCAGCCGCGCCGACGGCACGCGGCAATCCCATCCCGCCATATTCCACCGGATGGGTCAGCGCCTGCCACCCCATTTCGACGAACTGCGCGTAAGCTTGCGCATCACCTTCGGGCATCGACACGCGGCCACTGTCGAACTGCGCGCCCAGCGTGTCCCCGATATGTGACAATGGCGCGATCTGTTCGCTGCAGAACCGGGCATATCCCTCGAGAGCGGCACCAATATCCGTCAGGTCGTATTCCGAATACACTTCCACCCGGGACACCTTTTCCCAGTGGGACAAGTGTTCGATGCAAAACATCAAATCCTGTACGGGCGGCTGATAGGACATGCCAGGCTCCCCTGCGGCGACTATGGTTTCGCGTCATCTACCCGCCCAATGGTTTGCCGATAAGCTCATTTCTTGACAAAATGGTATCCGATTACGCCAACCTGAGGTTCAGATGACCAGCCATGACCCGATATCTCTGACGACTGTATCGGCGGGATTTGTCCAGGATTGGCTGGATGCGCTAAAGTCCCGTTGCACTCCGGCTGAGATGACATCGCTGTTAGAGCGTTCGGGCTTGCAGGCCAACCCGATGGCACCTTCTCAACGCGTCACACTGAATGAAATCGCCCGGCTTTATCAGCTTGCCGCGCCCGAAACCGGGGACGAAATGATGGGCCTCTGGAGCCGTCCGATCCGGCCCCGCGCCCTGCAGCATCTGGTGACTGTACAACGCGAAGCGAGCAGCCTGACCTCGGCACTTTATCGTTTCTCGACATTTTGGAACCTGCTTCTGGATGACTTCCACCTGGACTTGCACAGCAAATCCGACGCGGTGGAACTGGCGTTGGTCCCATATTCGGACGACACCCGCCCGCAGCGTTTCGGCCACATGCTGATCCTGAAACTGGCGCATGGGCTTTTGTCCTGGCTTGGCGGAACGGAAACACCGGTAAAAGCCGTTCGCTTTGCCTTTGCCCGCCCGGAATTTGCCGCCGACTACGCCGTCGTCTTCCCATGCGCGGTCGAGTTTGACGCTCGGCAGACGAGTATCCTTTTCGACCCGCGCCAGTTCACCCGCCCGGTAACCCGCAGTTCGGCTGAGGCGTCCGTGTTCCTTGAACGCGCGCCGCTGGACTGGATCTTTACCGGTTCGCGCGCACATACAAACAGCCTTCGCGTCCGCGCGTTTCTCTACGGCGCAACATGGCAAACCTGCCAGCTTCCCGATGCAGCGCGTTCCCTGAAGATGACGCCGCGGACCTTGAACAGGCGTTTGAAAGAAGAAGGAACTTCATTTCAGGACATCAAGGATGCACTGCGCCGCGACATTGCCATCCGCGCGCTTCAGCAAAGTACGCTCAGTATTGAACAGATCGCCTTTGACACCGGGTTTTCGGCTCCGGCGAATTTTCACCGCGCCTTTCGAAAGTGGACCAGCCGGACCCCCGGGTCATACCGCGTGCACGCGCAGGCTCCCTGACGACGGCACTTCGTCGCGGACATTCGCATACCTCGTGCGAACAGATCATTCACTTGGGCTGATAATCCGCCCGTTTCGCAGTTCCAGCGTGTCTGGTGCCAGTGCTTCCCGAAACGATGGTGCGTGGCTGACCAGCAGAATTGCCTGCGGCAGGCCACATAGAATCTCTAGAAGTCGCGCTTCATTTTTGGCGTCAAGCGCATTGGTGGGCTCATCCAAAAGCAGCGCCTCCGGCTCCATCGCCAAAACGGTTGCAAGGGTCACAAGCCGCTTCTCTCCACCAGAGAGCTTGTGCGTAATGCGATCACGCAGGTTTAACAGATCCAGATCGGAAAGCACTCTGTCGACGATGGCCAGCGCCTCGGACTTGCTGCGCCCGAGGTTGAGAGGACCAAATGCGATGTCTTCCGCCACAGTCGGACAAAACAGCTGATCATCAGGATCCTGAAAAACCAGCCCGACCTGACGGCGGACTTCGTGAAAATCCGCCTCGACGCGCCTTTCCTTTCCCAGGACGGTCACGCGCCCGGCGCTTGGTGTTTGCAGGCCAAGGGCAATACGAAACAGGGTAGACTTTCCCGCGCCATTCGGGCCCGCAATCGAGAGGCGCTGCCCCGGTTCAAGCTGCAGCGAAGCGCCGTCCAGCACTGGTGGCTGGCCAGGGTACGCAAAACAAATGTCTTCAAGCTTGAGGATTGTCATAGATAATCCAGGAACAACAGGCCAAGGCAAACGGTGCACAGCATCGCGGCGAACATGTGATCGCGTCGGGTCATGTTAAAGTCCTGCAGCAACAAAAGACGCCCGGAAAACCCCCGGCATTTCATCGCCGCCAGAATCCGCTCTGACCGTTCGATCGCGCGCACCAGCATCATGCCGACCAGATACCCGAAGCTTCGGTAGGTGTGCCAGTTTGTGCCGGGGCGAAATCCGCGGATCTTCATCGCGCCGCGCAGGCGCAGGTATTCTTCCCGCAACACCTCGATGTAGCGGATGGTGAACATCAAAAGGTGCACAAGCGCCTCGGGGCAGCGCAGCTTGTGCAAAGCGTGTCCAAGCGTCACAGGTTCCATCGTTCCGACCAGAACCATCAGCGCAAGGATGACCGCGTTGGCCGTCAGTGCAATCTCGACAGCTTTCCAAAGGCCCTGCCAACTGGCCGGAAAGCCAAAAACCGTGAACATCGCGTCACCGGGCATTGAGAATGGCAGCAACACCAGCATGAAGATGATGAAGCTGTCCATCATGGCCATACGCTTGAGGGTCCGGCCGACTGGCAAGCGTGACATCACCAGTAACCCAAGCGAGACGAACAAAGCGCCGATCAGCGCCGGAATGCTGTTGAGGGCAACCGTGACGATGGCAAAGATGCAGGCCAAAACGATGCGCATACGGGGATCGTAGTCTCCGATCATCCCGAAATGGGCGGCTTTGCCTGCCTCGGCCAGTGTTTTGGCCTGTGGTTCCAGCGCATGTGCCATCAGGTGGCCATCTTTTTTCGCGCGGCCAGGTAAAAGCCGATGCCGAACAGACCAATGATATAGCCAATACCACCCAAGATGTTCTGCAGATCATTGTGCTCGCGGTAGGCGGCGATCTCGCGCCGCAGTGGGCGGGTTTCGTCGCGCACCGCTTTGGCGATGGCGGCGCGTTCCTCATCCGAGAGCGAGGCCACAGTCACCGCTGCCGCGCCATCCGCAGATGCGACCGGCGTGGCTGTTTCAGAAAGCTCGGCTTCGACCCCCATGATTTCGGCCACTTCGTCGGCCGGCATGGCAACTTCGGCGACGTGCCCTGCACCCAGATCTGCCTTGAATGTATGAGTCACCGCTCTGGTCGGGCTGTAGAGAAAGAAACCGTCCGTATCGGTTACTGTGCGTCCCAGTTCAGAGCCGTCGGGGCCATAGACGATGACCTCCTGGTCTGCGGCCATATCGCCATTGGAAAACCCCAGCTCGCCTTCGATTGCGTCGCCTGCCGGAAAAACGCCTGCAATAACCTTATGCGCAAGAGCCGGGAGCGGGGCGAGAGCAAGCGTACAAACAAGGATCAACTGTTTCATGTGGACGCAACCTTTACAAAAAGTTCCGGTTTGACCTTGCGGGCCAGAAGAACGGCAAAACCTGTCAGCACGGCCTCGATAGCCATGACGGGAATGTGGGCGAAAAAGACAAGCTTGGCAGCGGGCAGGAACTCATCGCCGGACAGCGCCAGCGAGACCGCGACAAAAGCCGTCGTGGCGGCGATCGAAAACGCGCCGCCGATGCCGCCCCAGATCGCCCCCTGAACAGGTGAGCCACGTGCGATCAGACGACCAAAGATCATCCAGGTCAACACCGCCGGAAGGGCGATATTCACCGTGTTGATCCCCAGCACGGTCAATCCGCCAAAACCGAAGAACACGGCTTGCAGCAGCAAGCCGACAAAAAGGGCCGGAAAGGCGGCCCAGCCGAGCAGAAGCCCGGCCAGACCGTTCAGAATCAAATGCACAGACGACGGGCCAATCGGCACATGGATCAGCGAGGCGACAAAAAAGCTGGCCGACAACACGCCCGCCGTGGGAATGCGATCCAGATCCAGCGATTTCAGGCCCAATGCGATCCCGCCAGCCGCGGCGACCGCACCGCCGATCACGACAGGGTTTGAAAGGGCTCCGTCGACGATGTGCATTCAGGCTTACTCCAGATCCCAGGCGCGGATCCAGATGACCGCATCCTGGCTCAGCTCTTTGCCTTCATGCTTGGTTTCCGGACCCACGCCCAAAGCGGCGAAGCCCCAGTACCCGGCTTTTGGCACACCAAAAGTGAAATATCCGTTGTCATCCGAAATCGCGACCAACGCGCCGCCCGGCAATGGGGACACGGTGGCGTCCTTCGCGCCGGTGCCGGTCATGTCCGGTGCTGCGGCGATGTACTCGATTTCGATTTCTGCGCCGGCGACGGGCTGTCCCTCGCTCAACACGCGACCGGTAAAGGTTGACCCGGCGATGATGTTGTAAGGCTTGTTCAGCGGCAGAATCTCGGTGGCCAGCCCCTGCGGCTGATCCCAGTCGGTCGGCAGTTCGTTTCGGTTGAGGTAAGCCTTGGTGATCTGCTGGATATAGATATCCTCTGATTCTTCGTAGTAAGGCGCAGGAACTGTAACCACCACATAGTCACCCGAGCGTTTCACCGGCACTGAACCCAGGAACGCTTTGGCGATGTTGTCCGGTCCTTCAAAAGTGGTTTCTTCCAGCGTATCCATCAGATCGGTTTTTTCACCGTTGTGGATTACAAAGAATTCTTCCGGTCTTTCCAGGGTCATCACGTGACCAGCTTCAAACGGGTGCCAGAAAACCAGTTTGACCGGAACGTCACCGGGGCGTTCGATCATCGTGTCGTCGGTATATTCCAGCAGGAAATGGGCCTGCGCCAATGCAGGCATCGCCAAAGCAGCCGTTGCAGCCACCAGCAGTTTTTTCACAAATCGAGTCCTTCTCACGTCGCGCCTTCCCCGGCACAATTCTGCTTTGACGATGGGGAACGCGAAGCCATCTGCCTTGTCGGGCAAACAGATCCGGCGCACACCCCGTCGCCGATGATGAACGCCCCTTCCAAGGGCGCATGTTCGGCAGGTCTCCTGACTTGCGGGTCAAAGCGCTAAACTAACCTTCCCGGGATATCCCAGTGGCATTATCAGCCGCGCTCGCCGCCTACAGTTGCGGGGGCAGTTGCAGAGTTGGCGAAATGTGCCGCACTGCATTCCCTATTGCTTCCGAGGATGTCCCCGGAACCGAACATGGCGCGTTCATGCCAGAATATGTAAGACACGGTCAACAATTGATTGCGGCGTTGCATGGGCCATTTGCGAAATCAGAAATTGCATGTTCGCGCTTGCTACGCGGTTTGGTATGCGCCACCGCGAGTGTGTGTATTTTCCTAGATATCTTTCCGCGTTCAATAGTCGTCGGTTCAGTTCGCGGACTTGAGATTTTTAGGCCTGAAACTGCGGGCGTTGACTCGCGTGTAAAATTGAACTCGCCGCAAATATGTAGGGTCGCTCCGATGCACAAAAGGTCCGACCGGCCCAGCGCTCGATGCAGAAGCAGAGTTGTTGTATTTGCCGCCGTGTTCACGCTACCATCGGACAAAACAACAGTGCAGGTGCCTCGTGACCACAGAAACAAAACGCCCGCTTACCCTTCGCGATGTCTCGGAAGCGTCGGGGGTATCCGAAATGACGGTCAGCAGGGTCCTGCGCAATCGGGGTGATGTATCGGATGCGACCCGAACACGGGTTCTGGCCGCCGCGAAAGAGCTGGGATACGTGCCCAACAAAATTGCGGGTGCGCTGGCATCCAGCCGGGTTAATCTGGTCGCTGTCATCATCCCGTCACTGTCCAACATGGTCTTCCCCGAGGTCCTGACCGGCATCAATCAGGTGCTGGAAGACACCGAATTGCAGCCAGTGGTCGGCGTAACCGATTATTTGCCGGAAAAAGAGGAAAAAGTCCTTTACGAGATGCTCTCGTGGCGGCCTTCGGGCGTGATCATCGCGGGTCTGGAACACACGGAAGCGGCCCGGGCGATGCTGGATTCCGCGGGCATTCCGGTGGTCGAAATCATGGATACCGACGGCAAACCCGTGGATGCGATGGTCGGCATTTCGCACCGCCGTGCCGGCCGCGAAATGGCGCAGGCCATTCTGAAGGCCGGATACCAGCATATCGGCTTCATGGGGACCAAGATGCCTTTGGACCACCGCGCGCGCAAACGTTTCGAAGGCTTTACCGAAGTTCTGGGCAAACACGGGATCGAGATCGAGGATCGCGAGTTCTATTCCGGCGGCTCAGCACTGGCCAAGGGGCGCGAGATGACGCAGGCGATGCTGGAACGGTCGCCGGAACTGGATTTTCTGTATTATTCCAATGATATGATCGGCGCTGGCGGACTGTTGTACCTGCTGGATCAGGGGATAGACATCCCTGGTCAAATCGGGCTGGCGGGGTTCAACAATGTCGAATTGCTGCAAGGTCTGCCCCGCAAACTGGCAACCATGGATGCCTGCCGGCTGGAAATCGGCCGTCAGGCCGCGGGGATCATCGCGGCACAGCTGGCCGACCCGGAAGCCGAGATTGAAACCCGCGTGACCCTGACGCCAAAAATCAGCTACGGCGACACACTGAAGCGGCGTTAGAGTCTTGGCACTGCCGAAACTGGACAACCGGACAGCGCGTGCGGTGTTCATGGATCGTCACTTGCTGTCCGAGACCCCGTCGGGCAGCGCAAAGGGCGCGGATCTTCTGGACCTGATCCGACGGCTTGGTTTTGTTCAGCTGGACAGTATCAACACCGTGGCCCGCGCCCATGACATGATCCTGTTTTCGCGCAGGCCCACCTATCGCAGCACACATCTGAAGCGCCTGTATGAACGGGACAGGGCGCTGTTCGAACATTGGACACATGACGCCGCCGTCATTCCGATGGAGTTTTACCGGCATTGGCACCTGCGCTTTCAGCGCGACGCCGATTTGTTGAAGGCCCGCTGGAAGAATTGGCGGCGGGATGGGTTTGAACAACAGTTCGCGTCGGTCCTGCTGCACATCCGCGATCACGGTCCGGTATCCTCGTCCGACGTGGGAAAGGACGAAAAGAAAGGATCGGGCGGCTGGTGGGACTGGCATCCGTCAAAAACCGCGCTGGAGTTCTTGTGGCGCTCGGGCGCGCTGACCGTCATTGGCCGGGACGGCTTTCAGAAACGCTACGACCTGACCGAACGGGTGATAGAAACTCATCTGTGCCCCGGTCATGCACCATGCGATGCCGAAGGAACGGTGGACTGGCTGTGCAACGCCGCCCTGGACAGGTTGGGGTTTGCAACATCGGGCGAACTGGCTGCGTTCTGGGATACGGTCAGCGCGGCGGAGGCGAAAGACTGGTGCGCCGCGGCCCAGAAAGACGGTGCGATTGAAGAAATCGAAATCAGCTGCGCGGATGGGCGTATGAGGAAAGTGTTTTCCCGCCCGGGTTTGGTTGAAGAGGCCCCTGAACTGCCCGCGCCACCGGGCAGAATTCGCGTGCTCAGCCCGTTTGACCCGATGCTGCGGGATCGAAACCGCGCCGAACGCCTGTTCGGGTTTCACTACAGGATCGAGGTGTTTGTGCCCGCGCCCAAAAGAACCTACGGCTATTATGTCTTCCCCTTGCTCGAAGGTGATCGGATGATCGGCCGGATCGACATGAAGGCCCACAGGGATAGCGGCGAATTGCGGGTACAATCCGTCTGGCCCGAGCGAAAGTTGCGCTGGTCAGAGGCGCGCACCCGGCGTCTGGAGGCCGAGCTGGACCGGGTGCGCAGGTTTGCCGGCCTTGATCGTGTTGAGCTTGCCGACGGCTGGCTGAAAGACCCTAAATAGGTTCTATTCAGCCTGTGACAGGGTTAGGTGGATCGATTCAAGACCGTCAATTCCGCCATCAATCACATCACCGGCCTGTACCGCACCGACACCGGCCGGGGTGCCTGTCATGATCAGATCGCCCGGACGAAGGTGATAGTAATTTGAAAGATGGCTGACGATCTCATCTATTTTCCAGATCAGCTCATCCAGGGTCGCATCCTGCCGGACTTCACCGTTGACGCTCAGATGAATGCGCTTGTCTTTGTCCGGCGACCAGCTCTCCGACCGGGTCAGCGGCGCAAAAACGGCACCGTTTTCCAGATCCTTGCCCAGATCCCACGGGCGCTGTTTGTTCCGTTCACGGATTTGCAGATCGCGGCGGGTCATGTCCAGCGCGCAGCCATAGGCAAACACCGCGCCCAAAGCCTGCTCGCGACTGACGCGGAACACCGGCTTACCGATTGCAATCGCCAGCTCCATTTCGTGATGATAGTTTTCGGTACCCGGCGGATATGGCACGGTCGCCCCGGTCAGGATGGCGTTGGGTGCGGACTTGGTGAAATAGAACGGCGCCTCGCGGTCCACAGTATTTCCCATTTCAGCCGCATGGGCCGCATAGTTCCGCCCGACGCAAAAAATCCGGCCCACCGGATATTCGGCCTGCTCGCCGACAACCGGTATCGCAACAGGTTCGGGAAGAGAAAACAGCTTGTCCTGCATGACAGCCCCCAGTTTGAAACATCGCCGGCATCTTAGGTGTCTTCCCATCACTGGCAAGACGTTGGCGACCGGGATGCACACTGTTTTGACCTGACATTCAAGACTTCGGGTTTCTTAGACGCATTGACCTTTCGCTCCGGATAACTCTCACTGCCCCGGAAATTCAAACACCCGGGACATCCCGGATCAGGCGGAAACACGGGGAACAGCATGCAGTGGAACGAATTCGCGGAATGGGGCCGAAAAGTCGCTGACTGGACGCAGAACTATCACGAAACCGTTGGCGACAGGCCCGTCCGGGCACGGTGCGAACCGGGTGAGGTCTTGAATGCGTTACCGTCTGAACCGCCCGAAACCGCCCAGCCCATGGAAGACATCTTCCGGGATTTTGAGCAGATCGTATTGCCCGGCATCACCCATTGGCAGCACCCCCGGTTCTTTGCCTATTTCAATTCGAACGCCTCGGCCCCGTCGGTTCTGGGTGAGTTTCTGGCCAGCGCCATCGCACCGCAATGCATGTTGTGGCAAACCTCGCCTGCCGCGACCGAGATGGAAACCCGGATGATGGATTGGTTGCGGCAGGCTTTGGATTTGCCGGACGGATTCGCCGGTGTGATTCAGGACTCGGCCTCGTCGGCGACGCTGGCCGCCGTGTTGACGATGCGGGAAAAGGCACTGGCCTGGCAGGGCAACAAACAGGGGCTGTTCGCGCAGAAACCCCTGCGCATCTATTGTTCATCCGAGGTTCACACCTCAATCGACAGGGCCATCTGGGTTGCCGGAATTGGCGAAGACAACTTGGTGCGTGTTCCCATCAAGGGCGACTGGCGCGGAATGGATCCCGACGCGCTGGAAGCGGCCATTCAGGCAGATTTAGACTCTGGTTTGCAGCCTGCGGGCGTCATTTTGTGCGTCGGCGGAACCGGCGTCGGGGCAACCGATCCTGTGGATCGTTGCTTAGAAATCGCCGCCAAATACGACCTCTATTCCCATGTCGATGCAGCCTGGGCCGGGTCGGCCATGATCTGCCCCGAATACCGGCACTACTGGCCCGGGATCGAACAGGCTGACAGCATCGTCTTCAACCCCCACAAGTGGCTGGGGGTACAGTTCGACTGCTGCGCGCATTTCCTGAAGAACCCCGACGATCTGGTCCAAACGCTGGCTATCAGCCCGGAATACCTGAAAACACATGGTAAAGACGGGATCGTCAATTACTCGGAATGGTCCGTTCCATTGGGGCGTCGCTTCCGCGCGCTGAAACTGTGGTTCGTGATACGCACCTACGGGCTGGAAGGCCTGCGCCAGCGGATGCGAAATCACGTCAACTGGTCCAAAGCGCTGCATGACAAACTTGCGTCGGAACCGGATTTTCAGATCACGACGGCGCCGATGTGGTCACTCTGGTCCTTTCGGTACATGCCCGAAGGCTGCGCCGACCCGGATGATCTGAATTTGCGGCTGGTCAACGCCATCAATGATGACGGACGGATTTATCTGACACAAACACGTGTGGATGGCGATCTGGTCATCCGGTTCCAGGCCGGACAATTCGAAACCACGGAACAGGACGTGATGATGGCCTATGACGTCATAACGGACATTGCCCGTGGCCTGACTCCTTAGAGACTAAGCCCTCATCCCGGCGGCGGCCTGGGCGTAACCGCCGGATGCACCGTCAACAAAATGCACGTGATCATCGCGAACGGCAGAGGGCACAAAACAGGTCATCATCGCCTCGTCCTGAGCATGGATGCCATAGCGGATCTTGCCCTGCTGGCGCGCCTGTTCCAGCATCTGCCGGATGCGTGCCAGCGTGGCCTGATCGCAATCCAGCGTCATCTTGAGGCCGTCGTCGAATTTGCGGAAGTCCGCATTTTTGCTGACCATTTCCTTGTAATGTTGGGGCTCGAAACTGCCCAGTCGCCTGCCGGACAGAAACAGCAGAAAGATGAACAGGTTTTCACCCAACATCTTCATAGTGTGCCAAAGAATGTTGCCGCCGGCGCGCATGACACGCGCATTGATCGCAATACCCGGCGGCGGCCACGAGATTGGCGGCCCGTTGACCGGCACCGGGTGGCCCGCGCGATCCAGCGCCTCGGACACGGACAGCACCGACTGTGCCAGATCGGCAAAATCGATTTCTGTCGCAGTCGCGGTCGGTTGCACAACCAGCGATACGATCTGGCCATGTTTCGCCGGGCTGTTGGACCACCGACAGGACAAGCCCGTCAGATCCGGTTGCGCGCCGGGTACCGCATCCGGCACGGTGTATTGCCCCGACTTCATCTGCGTCTCGGCCCAGGCCAGCCCACCGCCCGAGAACATCGCGTAGTCCACGCCCGACGATGGCGCATAGCGGGCAACGCGCACATCCCGGCCCGCATTCCGGATATCCGCAACCGGCACCACGGCGCCGCGCAGGGAAACCGAAAACTCTTCATGCGCCCAGCGCTGCAAAGCGGACAGGGTGGCGCGGGCTGTATCCGCTGCGCTGGCCGGGACAGCGAAACCCGCGCCGTCGCCGCCAAAGATATAGGGAAACAGCTTGCCGCCCACTGCGTTGATCATGCCCGAAATCACCGCCGCACCGACCATATTCACGGTTTTGTACCGGCCCCGCGCGATTTCACCGGTCGAATCGACGATATCCGCAACCCCGACGACCCAGTCATCCGGTACTGGTGTAAATCGCGAAGGCTTTGCAAGTTCGGTAAAGTCCCTCAACAGCGGCAGGGATTCATAGAAATCGGAATGAACGTCTTTCATTGTCCCCTCAGCGTTGGTGCCTTGTGTCGGTTCCTGATTTGAACAATAGCCCGATTGTGATGTCTGTCCGCCAAATTCAGCATAGCACACGCGCTTGTGCATGATGGCACGACATGCCAAGCATGGCCCGTATTCAGGTTGAGGGCAGATCATGCAGGCAGGATTGGTGGTTTTGTGTCTGGCCTATGTGCTCAGCCAGTTTTTTCGCGCTTTTCTGGCTGTGCTCAGCGTGGATCTGGGCCGGGACCTGGGGGCCACGCCCGAGGACCTGGCCTTTGCCTCGGGCCTGTGGTTCTTCATATTCGCCCTGATGCAGATTCCGGTCGGCTGGGCGCTTGACCGGATCGGACCCCGCCTGACCGCTTCCTTGTTGCTGCTGATTGGCGGTGCAGGAGGGGCTGCTGTTTTTGCGATGGCAACTGCGCCGTTGCATATCAGTATCGCGATGGCCCTGATCGGCATCGGGTGTTCTCCGGTGCTGATGGCCTCGTACTATATCTTCGCGCGCGAGTTTCCTCCCGCCCGTTTTGCCACACTGGCCGCCGTCATGCTGGGTGTCGGTTCCGTCGGTAACCTGGTGGCCTCGTACCCGACGGCACTGGCGGTCGAACTGATGGGCTGGCGCGCAACGCTGGCCGGACTGGCGGCGATCTCGGGCTTTGTGGCGATTGGAATCTGGCTGACGGTCCACGATCCGCATAAGATCGAAACAGAACAGAAAGGATCGTTGCTGGATCTGCTCAGGGAACCAGCGCTCTGGACGATACTTCCGTTGATGCTGGTGGCCTATGCGCCTTCCGGGGCGCTGCGAGGATTGTGGGCCGGGCCGTACCTGCAGGACGTCTTTGGCCTGGGCACCGCGCAAATCGGGCAGGCAACCCTGGTAATGGGTGCAGCGATGATTGCGGGAACCTTTGTCTATGGCCCGCTTGACCGGATTCTTGGCACACGCAAATGGGTGATCTTCGGCGGCAACGCGCTCAGCGCTGTGTCCCTGATCCTGTTGTGTATCTGGGTCGCCGACGCGGTCTGGGTGTCCGTCATCCTACTGGCCCTGATCGGATTTACCGGCGCCACATTTCCCGTGATCATGGCGCATGGCCGTGCCTTCATCCCCCCGCATCTGGTCGGCCGGGGCGTCACCCTGCTGAACCTGTTTGGAATTGGCGGCGTTGGCGTGGCGCAGTTTGCCACCGGGCGGCTTCATGCCGCTACTGGAGGCGCCGGGCCCGCTGCGCCTTATACGGCCATTTTCGGGTTCTTTGCCATAACAGTTGCGATTGGCTGCCTGATTTACCTATTCAGCCGCGACAGCATAGACTGATGCCAATCAACCCTGAACAGGAGATCACAGTGCGGGAAATCGAGGTCATCGCGCCCAACCTGAAACACAGCCTGTCAGGCGTGACCACAACGATCATTCGGCTTTTACCGATCCAACGCGACCTGATCGAAATTCGCGCGACAGGACCCGGACTGCCCGACGATCTGCCGCACATCCGGCTTTGGAAGGTTCCGTTTCTGTCGAACCGGGTGCAACGGGTCTGGCATGCCCGGCGCAACACCGAGATGCTGGCAGGACTGGTGCTGAAACATCTGTTCCGGCGCAATTTCCGTCTGCTCTTCACTTCGGCCGCGCAGCGCGATCATTCGGGGTTTACCAAGTGGCTGATCTCGAAGATGGATGCGCTGATCGCGACCACACCGCAGGCGGCTTCGTTTCTGAAACACCCAGCAACTGTCATCATGCACGGAGTGAACACGGACCTGTTTCATCCCGCACAATCCAAGAAAGCCCTGCGCCAGAAGCTCGGTCTGCCCGATGGCGTTCTGATCGGCTGTTTTGGCCGTATCCGCCCGCAAAAGGGCGTGGACCTTCTGGTGGACGCCGCAATCGAGGTTCTGCCGTCCCACCCTGATGCGCAGATTATCTTCACCGGCCGGACCACCAAAGAGTTCGAAGGCTTTCAGCAGGAACAGGAACAAAAGCTCAAGGCCGCCGGGTTGGCGGACCGGGTGCATTTTCTGGGCGAGCGTCCGTGGGAAGAGATCGTGGAAACCTATCGCGCGCTGGACCTGTTCGTGGCCCCGGCACGGCACGAAGGCTTCGGCCTGACCCCGCTCGAGGCGATGGCGTCGGGTGTGCCTGCCATCGCCTGTCACGGTGTTGGCGCATTCAGCGCGCAGATCAAAGATGGTGTGACCGGCCGTCTGGTCGAGAAAGACAATGCAAAGGCGCTGGCGGGCGCGTTGCAGGACATGTTGGAAGACCGCGAAAAACTGGCGCTGGCCGGGCAGGCTGCACGGGCCCATGTCGAGAAGAATTTTCGAATCGAGGGCGAGGCAGAAGCCATCGTTCGGGTCTATCGATCCTTGTTGGAGGCGCATTGACCCGCCGCAACGGTGTCAAATTGGTGTTCCGCGCCGAAATTCGCTTCGATTAGTCTTTTTTCTTCGCCGCAACGCGGCTATGAACGCGCGTCCTTAGACTTCAGGAGACATGATATGGGCTATCGCGTCGTCGTCGTTGGCGCCACAGGCAATGTGGGCCGCGAAATGCTGAACATCCTGGCTGAACGCCAGTTCCCCGTAGACGAACTTGCCGCGCTGGCAAGCCGCCGTTCGCTGGGCACCGAGGTCAGCTTTGGCGACAAGACATTGACGACCAAGGATCTGGATACGTTCGATTTCAGCGGTTGGGACATCGCGCTGTTTGCCGTGGGTTCAGCGGCAACCAAGGACTATGCGCCCAAAGCCGCGGCTGCCGGCTGCGTGGTGATCGATAACTCGTCGCTGTATCGCTATGACCCTGACATTCCGCTGATCGTGCCGGAATGTAACCCGCAGGCGATCCACGACTACAAGAACAAGAACATCATCGCCAACCCCAACTGCTCGACCGCGCAGATGGTTGTGGCGCTGAAACCGCTGCATGACCGCGCCAAGATCAAGCGCGTTGTCGTGTCGACTTATCAGTCGGTTTCGGGCGCAGGCAAGGAAGGCATGGACGAGCTGTGGGATCAGACCAAGGCCGTGTACAACCCGATCAACGAGGTTGAGCCGAAGAAGTTCCAGAAGCAGATCGCTTTCAACGTCATTCCGCAGATCGACGTCTTCATGGAAGACGGCTCGACCAAGGAAGAGTGGAAGATGGTTGTCGAAACCAAGAAGATCGTCGATCCGTCGATCAAGGTCACGGCCACTTGCGTTCGTGTTCCGGTCTTTGTCGGCCATTCCGAGGCGGTGAATATCGAGTTCGAGGAATTCCTCGACGAAGACGAAGCCCGCGACATCCTGCGCGAGGCACCCGGCATCATGGTGATCGACAAGCGTGAGGCGGGTGGCTACGTCTCGCCCATTGAATGCGTTGGTGATTTCGCCACTTTCATCAGCCGTATTCGTCAGGACTCGACCGTCGAAAACGGCCTGAACCTGTGGTGTGTGTCGGACAACCTGCGCAAGGGTGCGGCCCTGAACGCCGTTCAGATTGCCGAGCTGCTGGGCCGTGAGGTTCTGAAAAAGGGCTGAATTCTTCCCATCCGAATGTACGAAGGGGCCGCTTCACATGAAGTGGCCCTTTTTTCTCGGCCCCGGCCCGGTGATAGGCCGGACGTTCGAGACCCTCACACCAGTTTCAACTGGACGTATACACCACAAAATGCACAGTGTTTGCCCTGAGCATTTCGATTGAGGCAGAACGTGCGTTTCCTGAACAACAACAGGTTTGCCCGATCCGCTATTCTGGGTTGTGCAACGCTTCTCATGGGTTTGGTGATCTTTGGATTCACCGGACGGTATTTTGCACCCGGTGACTCGGTCGCCCTGATGAGACCCCAGATTGGCGTGCTGCTGATCGTCTTTGCCGCGATCCTCATGGCCGTGCGTGCCAGGGGTTTCGCGTTGGCCTCCCTTGTTTTCGCAGTGATTGCGGTGGGGTCTGTTGCCGCCGGGCTCGTACCTGTATCAGACGAATGCGATGATCCTTGTGTGACCTTGTATCAAAAGAACCTGATGTCTGTGGCATGGCCCCGGTATTCCCTTGCCGATGACATTCTCTCGTCGGACGCGGACATCGTGACACTTCAGGAAGTTTCCAGCCACAACAGGCAATATATGGAAAACCTGTTCGGGAATTACCCGACATCGGCAATATGTGAGTTCAGGCCCGAGCAGAACGTTGCGATACTGACCAGACTGGCCATTGTTGAGGATTCAGAATTTTGCCTACAGGGGCTTGGACTGGTGGGTCTTCAGGTCATCGGTCCGGGTGGTCAGCCGGTTTGGGTTGTCTCCGTTCACCTCAACTGGCCCTACCCTTATGGCCAGTTCGAACAGAGCAAAAAGATCGCCCACCAAATCGAACAACTGGACGGCCCTGTTCTGATCGCCGGGGACTTCAACATGGCCCATTGGGGCAGCAGCGTGCGCCGTATCGGTATGGCTGCCGGCAATCACGTGTTTGGCGCAGTTATGAACACGCACATTCTTGGCAACTGGATGATGCCGATGCCGATCGACAATCTTTTGGTGCCCAATGGCACGACGGGCACGGCGGAACTGCGCCCGTTCATGGGATCCGACCATATGGGAATCAGGGCCCGCATCAGCCTGCCCTGAGAACTCATATTTTCAGCTTTTTAGAGCCTGTTTTTGCCTTACTGGCCGGATTCGACCAGTTCTTTGAGGTTGGAAAGCCCGCGCTCGTAATCCCCGCCGACCCATTCATCCATCATGAGCCCCATCCAGCGCGACATGGGGTTCATACCAAGATCACTTTCAAAGCCCCACGAAATCTCGGTCTGATCGCCTTCGGGCTGCAGAGTAAACGACGCACTTGCCGTCCCCATGGATCCGAAATCCAGCGCGGTTCTGACGAACTGGTTTTCAACGCTTTCGATGATTTCTTGTGATCCCGATCCGACCTGAGGATGCTCAGAGCTCCAGTTCAGGGTATTCCCGACGCCGGCTTCTGGGCCGCTGTAGGCCAGTTTGGTTTCCGGATCGCGCGACAGCCATGGCGACCATTTCTCGGTCGCCTGCATCGAGTTCACAAAAGGAAAGATGGCAGCAGCCGGTGCGTTGATGGTGACGCTTCGCGAGACTTCGGCCTTACCGGGCAGCAGATAGGACGCGCCCACCAGAACCAGTATCAATACAAGTAAAATCAGAAGAATTCGTTTTATCCATCGCATGGCTGTCTCCGACTCCAAGCAGAATAATCTCATGTTAAAAACCGGCGGCGCCAGATTGGACCAGAGCCGCGCCAGCTTGACTTTGCCGCGCCACGCAAACGGAATTCAACATAAATTCGAAGAACTTTCCCGACCCATTGCAAGGTTTTGCAAAGATTATGGGGCGCATTCTCAGCCCGTGCCGTGGGGGCATGAACATAGGGGTGAACGTGGTGGATAATGTAATCACGCTGGAGCACACGGAATCCGTGCGGCTGGATCCGGATCGCATTGGCGGCTTGTGCCGTCAACTTGGTGACAAGAACGCGCTGGATGTCATGTGCCGAACCGTTGAAGAACTGGCCGTGCGGCTTTCGAACTGCGAACGTTTCTGGCGGCAACGCAACTGGGCCGATCTGCGCAAATGCGCCAGATCACTGGTGGCGATTGCCGATCAGATCGGAATGACGGCGCTGGCCCATGTGGCAAGTGATGTAGCCAGGACAGTCGATGCCGGGGACGCCGTGGCCTCGGGGGCGACGCTGTGCCGTCTGATCCGTGTGGGCGAGCGGTCGCTGACGGCAATTTGGGATCAGCAGGATCTTTCCGTTTGACGGGGGTTGCAGGCGCGCGTCCGGTGGCTAGTCTGGGCGCGAACCGAGCCAGCCGAGAACCCTATGACCCTGTCCTTTGCACCTGCCTCTGAACCGTCCTTGCCGCTTCATGTGATCGAACAATCCCGGCTGGAGGACTGGCTTAAAAACCAGAGCGCGAAAGTGCAATCATGGATTGCCGTCAACGGTTTCACCGGTGCTTTGGGACAGGCCCTGTTGATACCGGACACTGATGGTGTGCCGGGCTGCGCAGTTGCGGGATACGGAACGGGCGCCACGCGGGCGCGCAAACGTTTTCCTCTGGCGGCCGCGACCGAAGCGTTGCCCCAAGGCAACTACCGCATTGCGTCAGGTGTTCCCGAGGATGCGCTGGACACAGAAAGCCTTGGCTGGCTTTTGACCGGATACACTTTTGATCGCTACGCCAGCCAGTCTCCTGTTGGTGCCAGGCTGGTTGCACCCGACGGGTTGAACAGCGCGCGGATTGAAGCGATCGCCACCGCCGAGGCGCTGATCCGGGATCTGGTCAATACGCCCGCGTCCGACATGGGACCGGATCAGTTGCAAGCCGCCGCGGAAACGCTCGCGCAGGACTTTGGGGCCTCTTGCAACGTGATCGCAGGCAACGCTCTGCTGGAAAACAACTTTCCAATGATCCACGCCGTTGGCCGTGCCGCCGCGCAGGAACCTCGGCTGATCGAAGTGAACTGGGGCACCAGCGGCCCCAAACTGACACTGGTGGGTAAAGGCGTCTGTTTCGACACCGGCGGGCTGGATCTGAAACCGGCGGCGGCGATGGGACTGATGAAAAAGGATATGGGCGGGGCGGCCAATGTGCTGGGTCTGGCCCGCATGATCATGTCCCTGAACCTTCCGCTACAGCTTCGGGTCTTGATCCCTGCCGTGGAAAACGCGGTTTCGGGTAGTGCATTCCGTCCCGGCGACATCCTAACCTCACGCAAGGGGTTGACCGTCGAGATCAACAACACCGATGCAGAGGGGCGGCTGGTTCTGGCCGATGCCCTGACACTGGCAGATGAGGGGCAGCCGGACCTGCTGATCTCGATGGCCACGCTCACCGGCGCGGCGCGCGTTGCGGTCGGAGCGGATCTGGCTCCATTCTATACCGATGACGATGGCGCGGCGGAAATCCTGACCGGCGCGGCGCGGTTAGCGGCGGATCCTGTCTGGAGGATGCCGTTCCACGAACCTTATGAAGCCTTGATCGAACCCGGCATAGCAGATCTGGACAATGCCCCATCGGGCGGGTTCGCAGGTTCGATCACTGCGGCCTTGTTTCTGCGACGCTTTGCAGGCCAAAGTCGCTACATGCATTTTGACATCTATTCATGGCAACGCGCCAAGGAGCCGGGACGCAGCAAAGGTGGCCTTGGACAAGGCCCTCGGGCCTTGCTGGCCGCGTTGCCGGAGTTGTTGGACCTATGAGCCGTCTTCGAGTCATCGAACCGGTTGTCGACCTTCTGCGCCAACCGGACGGACCGCGCGACCGTCAATTGCTGTTTGGTGATACGGTTGAGGTCCGTGAAAACCGGGAAGGGTGGAGCCGCGTCACTTCGGACAAGGACGGATATCAGGGCTGGGTTGCGACAGACCGTTTGGGGCCCGAGGCGTCACCGACCCACTGGATCACGGCCCCGTCGACTCATACCTATGTGTGGGCGGACATCAAAAGCGCGGATCGGGCATCGCTGAGTTTTGGCAGCAAGGTTCAGGCTCTTTCCAAGCAAAACGGGTTTCTTGAAACCGAGCTGGGGTTCATTCCGTCCACCCACGCCACCACAATTTCCGACACAGTGAATGACCCGGTTGCCGTAGCCGAACTGTTTTTGGGCACGCCCTATCTTTGGGGTGGCAACAGCCGGTTTGGCCTGGATTGCTCGGGGCTTGTTCAGGCCGGGTTGCTGGCCTGTGGCATTGCCTGCCCCGGTGACAGTGGCGATCAGGAAAAGGCGTTGGGACACCTGGTGCCGCAGGATGCACCCGCAAAACGGGGCGATCTTTTATTCTGGAAAGGACATGTGGCCTGGGTCAGCGGCGACGACATGCTGCTGCACGCCAACGCCCACGATATGGCGGTCGTATATGAACCGATGGATCGGGCCATTGCCCGTATCCGGGAACAGGGCGACGGGCCGGTTACGTCACATAAAAGGCTCTAATCCAGGTCAACCGCCCGGATCAGCTTCCGCTCAAGCACGCGCAGCACGGTGCGCAGGTCATGGCCGCGTTTCAGAATGCGACCGTCCATGCCAATGACCGAGTACATTCCTTGCCGCTGCCGAAGGCGGGGGTGTTTTTCCACCCGATAAATCGGATGCTCGGCCGTGCGTCGGAAAATCGAAAAAACTGCCGTATCCCGTAGGTTTGAAATGCCATAGTCGCGCCATTCTCCGGCGGCGACCATTCGGCCATAAACAGACAGGATCTGGGTCATCTCGCGCCGGTCAAAAGCGACTGGCATCTGAGCCGGGCTGGCAGAAAACCCGCTGGGTGGCTGCATGTTCATACTCTCAGCCTTGCCGGAAATTCTATTTTAATCAACCCCGAGGCAGACACGCTGGTTCATTTTGCCTTGAACCTGTTACCTGCGGCCAACCTGCCGGCAGATCAGGATAACCGGCAACAATCCAACAGCCAGTATCACAAGCGAGGGTACGGCAGCCCCTTCCAGCCGCTCATCAGACGCCAATCTGTAAGCCTGCACTGCCAGCGTGTCGAAGTTGAAGGGCCGCATGATCAGCGTCGCGGGCAGTTCCTTCATGACATCGACAAACACGATCAGCAGCGCGGTCAGCAGCGATGGCGTCAGAATCGGCAGGTGCACCCGCCGCAGCGTCGCCAGCGGCGTTTGGCCCAAAGACCGCGACGCGGCATCCATATTTGCGTGAACCGTGCTTTGCCCGCCCTCATAGGCGCTGAGCGCGGCGGCCAGAAACCGCACCATATACGCCGCGACCAGCAACCAGATCGAACCGGTGATCAGCAACCCGGTCGAAATATCGAAGGTCTTGCGCATCCACGCGTCCAGCGCGTTGTCGAACCCGGCAAAGGGCACGATCAGGCCGACCGCAATGACACCGCCCGGAACCGCGTATCCCAGCCGCGCCAGATAAGCCGCCGCTGACGAGACGCGCCCCGGTCTCAGGCGCTGATAAAAGCCCACGCAAATGGCGGCGAACACGGTCACCACTGCGGCCACACCGGCCAAAGTCAGCGAGTTCTGGATGAACCCGATATAGCGCCGCGACAGAAGGTTCTGTTCAGAGGTCATCCCCATCTGCACCAGTATGATCACCGGCAGAAGGAAACCCAGGACGACCGGTATGATGCACAGAACAAATGCCCCGACCGACTGCCAGCCTTTCAAATTTGCTGTTGGCAGCGCGGCGTGGCTTTTACCGGCCTGATAGTATTTGGCTTTGCCGCGCTGGGTCCGTTCGGCCACGGCCATCAGCAGCGCGAACCCTAGCAGGCACAGGGCCAGTTGAGCGGCTGCGGCGCGGTCGCCTATGGAAAACCAGCTTGTATAGATCCCGGTGGCAAAAGTCTGAACGCCGAAATAGGCCACAGTTCCAAAATCGGCAATGGTCTCCATCACTGCCAGCAGAACACCGCCCGCAATCGCCGGGCGCGCCATCGGCAGAGACACGCGCCAGAATGCCATCCAGGGGCTGTTGCCCAACGCCCGGGCCGCCAGAAAGGCTGAACCGCTTTGCTGTATGAACGCCGCGCGCGCCAGCAGATATACATAGGGATACAGTACCAGTATCAGCATGACCGCCGCGCCTTCGGTCGAGCGGATTTCGGGGAACCAGTAGTCGCGCGGCCCCCAGCCCGTTATCTGCCGCAGGTTGGTTTGAACAATGCCGGGGTGATCCAGAATGAAGGTGTATGCATAAGCCAGAACATAGGCCGGAAAGGCCAGGGGCAGAACCAGAGCGATCTCGAGAAGTCGCACACCGGGAAAGCGTGTCATGGTCACAAGCCACGCGGCACCGACACCGATCGAAAAGGTCCCCGCCGAAACCAGAACCACCAGAACCGCCGTGGTCAGCGCGTATCCGGGCAGAACCGTGGACATCAGATGCGAGATCGTGGCCGTACCACCGGTTGCGGCCGCCAGAACAACCGCCACCATCGGCAGCAGACAGACCGCAGCCACAAAAAGAGCGACCCCGCCAACAAGCCTGGTGCCCAATACGCCGCGGTTGCGGGATCCGTGTTCTGAATACTCTATTTCGGCCATTGTCCCGGCTAACGAGTGGCAAATGCGCAGGTTTGGTCTTTCATTGACCAAAACGCTCGGAAAAGCCAGTAGGCGGGGCAACAATTCTGCGGCACTTACTGCCGCAGATTGTTCCGATGCGTCATTCGTAGACGCGCTGATCCTCGATCACCAGCCCATCCTTGGGAAGCGAGCCGGGTGCCACCACTTCGACTGCGCCCTTCAGTTTCAGGACCTCGACGACCGATTTGGCATAGGCCGCGTCGTTTTCGCAGGGGCTTTCGATCTGAACCGTCATCATGTCCATCTCGCCCTGCCGGGCTGCAATCACGCGCGCCTTGACGATTTCCTCGTGCTTGTCCACCAGCGCCGCAACCTGTTCCGGACGCACGAACATGCCCTTGATCTTGGTGGTCTGATCGGCGCGGCCCATCCAGCCCTTGATGCGGGTATTTGTCCGCCCGCAAGGGGACTGGCCAGGCATCATGGCCGACAAGTCACCGGTGGCGAAGCGGATCAGCGGGTAATCCGGGTTGAAGGTCGTGACCACAACCTCACCAACCTCGCCGGGTGCAACCGGAATTCCGGTGCCGGGGGTGACGATCTCGACGATGACATATTCGTCGATGATCATCCCTTCCATCGCGGCACTTTCATAGGCGATGTTGCCCAAATCCGCCGTGGCATAGCATTGCAGGCAGGAAATACCCCGGTCGGCATAGTCCTGCCGCAATGAGGGAAACAGCGCACCCCCGCCCACAACCGCCTTCGAGAAATTCAGCGAAACGCCCATCTCGTCAGCCTTATCCAGGATCACTTTCAGGTAATCGGGCGTTCCCGCATATGCGGTGCATCCGATATCACGGGCAGCAGTGACCTGAAGCTCGGTCTGGCCGGTGCCTGCTGGCAACACGGCAGCGCCGACGGCCCGCGCGCCGTTCTCAAAGATCATTCCGGCTGGTGTCAGATGATACCCAAAACAGTTCTGCACGATGTCTCCGGGCCCGACTCCGGCGGCGTGCAGAAACCGGCCCATGCGCCACCAGTCGTGATCCGTGCTGCCCGGTTCGTATATCGGACCCGGTGATTGAAACACATGGTGGAAATGACGCGCCGGTTTTACCGTAAACCCACCAAATGGCGCACGTGCGGCCTGCCCCTGTGTCAGGTCGGACTTCCGCAAAACCGGCAGTTTCGCCAGATCTTCGATCGAGGCAACCGCGTCGACATCCGCATCCGCAAAATGAGCCGCAAATCCCGGTGCCGATTTCGACCGCTGCAATTGCGCGCGCAATGCCTGGGTCTGATCAGACAAACGCTGATCGGCCGAGCGGGTTTCGAGTGCATCGAAGTAAGTCATCGCCAAATCCTCCATCCGCTCATAGCCACCGCTTGCGGCGGCGATAAGAGCGCACGTCCCGAAAGCTCTTGCGGCCTTCATCCGACATGCCGAGATAGAATTCCTTTACGTCCGGGTTTTCGCGCAATTCTGCGGCGGGGCCGTCCATCACGACGCGACCCGATTCCAGAATGTATCCGTAATGCGCAAACCTAAGCGCGACATTGGTGTTCTGTTCGGCCAGCAGGAAGGACACGCCTTCTTTCTCGTTCAGATCCTTCACAATGCCGAAAATCTCTTCGACCAGCTGCGGCGCCAGTCCCATCGACGGTTCGTCCAGCAGGATCGTCTCGGGCCGGGACATCAGCGCCCGTCCCATCGCAACCATCTGCTGCTCGCCACCCGAGGTATAACCGGCCTGGCTTCGGCGGCGTTCCTTGAGGCGGGGGAAATATGTGTAGACCAGCTCAAGGTCCTGCTGAATCGCGGCCTTGCCATCCTTGCGGGTATAGGCACCGGTCAGCAGGTTTTCCTCGACCGTCAGGTGTTCGAAGCAATGGCGACCCTCCATCACCTGGATCACGCCTTTCTGCACCAGATCGGCCGGATCGCTTTCGTGAACACTGGTTCCGCGATATTTGATGGAACCTTTGGTCACCTCGCCCCGTTCGGAATGCAGCAGGTTCGACACCGCCTTGAGCGTCGTCGTCTTGCCTGCACCATTGCCGCCCAGCAAGGCCGTGATGCCGCCCTTGGGCACAGTCAGGCTGACGCCTTTCAGCACGAGGATCACATGGTTGTAGATCACCTCGATATTGTTGACTTCAAGCAGGGTTTCCGCCTGCACGTCAGTGGTTTGTGCCGCATCCAGCATCAGCGTGTTTCCTCATGCCTGCCCCATCCGGGGCGGTTCATCAGGAGCGGCAGGCGCGCCGCCGCTCCGATTGTTTGGCGACCCCGGATCGCTCCGGGGCGCGGAGTCTTCTCTTATTCGCAGCGGGCTGCGACGTTGTTTTCAGCCGCGTACGCGTTCGAATCTTCCGCAACCAGCGCGCCGATCACTTCGCCATCGGTTGGCTTGAAGTCGGAAATGAGGCTCCAGGTTTTGGTGCCTGCATCCCATTGGGACACACCGATCAGGCCTGGGCCACCATGGTTGTCGCACGACACCTGGAAGGTCGGGCCAAAGTTCGGCATGCCCAGTGCGGCCATACGCTCTTCGGTGATATTGAGGTTCTCCATCGCGTCACGCACCATGCCCGGTGTGACGTCGCCGGTTCCGTTGGCCTCTTGCGCGTCTTTGATCGCCTCGGCGGCCAGCATCGCGGAATAGAGACCGCGGTTGTACAGAACGGTACCGACCTGATCGCCTGCGCCTGCGGCCTTACCGGCATCGACAACATGCGTTTTGATGTCATCGAATACTGGGAAGTCATTACCGACCGCGTGGAAGGTGACGGCCTTGTACCCGTTCGCCTTGTCGCCTGCGGGCAGCACGTCATGCTGCGCACCCGACCACCAGACGCCGATGAAGTTTTCCATCGGGAAACGGATGTTCGCGGCTTCCTGAATGGCGACCTGGTTCATCACGCCCCAGCCCCACATCAGAACGTAGTCCGGCTTTTCGCGGCGGATTTGCAGCCACTGCGACTTCTGCTCCTGACCGGGGTGATCGACCGGCAGCGTGGACAGTTCAAAACCGTGCTTCTTGGACAGCTCTTCCAGCGTGCGGATCGGCTCTTTGCCGTAGGCCGAGTTGTGATAGACCAGCGCGATTTTCTTGCCGTTCAGATCACCGCCATTTTCTTCCAGCAGATAGTTCACCGCGCCCGAGGCGCCGTCCCAGTAATTGGCGGGATAGTTGAAGACATGGCTGAACACCTTGCCGTTGCGGGCCGAAGTCCGGCCATATCCCATGGTGTGAAGCGGGATGTCATCGGCCGTCACTTTCGGGATGAGCTGATAGGTGATGCCGGTCGACAGCGGTTGATAGATCAGCGCGCCCTCGCCCTTGGTCGATTCATAGCATTCCACACCTTTTTCGGTGTTGTAGCCGGTCTCGCATTCGACAACACGAACGGGAACACCGCCGATACCGCCATCCCTCTCATTCAACAGAGTGAAATAGTCGTTGTAGCCGTCCGAGAACGGAATACCGCCCGCAGCATAAGGCCCTGTGCGATAGCTGAGGTCCGGGATCACAAGATCCGCCAAAGCGGGCCCTGCGGCCATCAGAGCGCCCAGCGCCATAGTTGCCAGTTTCTTGTTCATCGGGTGTTTCCTCCCTTGGTTATTCCGATGCGGTTTCGGGCTTTGCACCCGTCTTATGATTGGGCCGGTTCCGTTTAGTGCGGGAACGGCCAGAGTCTGAGCTTTTCCTTGGCCACGCGCCACAGCTGCGCCAGCCCGTGTGGTTCCAGGATCAGGAACATGATGATCAGCGCACCGACGATCACAAGCTGAAGATGCGCCACGATATCGGTGGGCCAGCCCAAAACGTCGACCCCGACAACCTTCAGAACCACCGGCAACAGCACAAGAAACGCAGCCCCGGCAAAGGATCCGAAAATAGAGCCTAATCCGCCGATAATCACCATGAACAGCACCAGGAACGACTTCTGGATGCCGAACACCTCGCCCACTTCGACCGCGCCCAGATAGACCGCAAAGAACAACGCACCAGCGATGCCCACAAAGAACGAACTGACGGCGAAGGCGCTGATCTTGGCTTTCAGCGGGTTCACCCCGATGATCTCGGCTGCGATGTCCATGTCGCGGATCGCCATCCATGTGCGCCCGGTGGTGCCGCGCGTCAGGTTGCGGGCAATCAGCGCGCTGACCGTCAGGAAGATCAGGCAGAACAGATAGGTCGCCCAGGCCGGAGCATTCGGCCCCGTGATGATGATGCCGAACACGTCACGTTCGGGCGCATTGATCTGACCCGAAGCGGAATAGTTGTAGAACCACGGCACCCGGTTGAACAGCCAGACTAGAAAGAACTGCGCCGCCAGCGTGGCCACCGCCAGATAGAACCCTTTGATCCGCAGCGAAGGCAGACCGAACAGCACACCCACGATGGCCGTAATACCTCCGGCAAGCAGGACATGGATGAACATGCTGACATCGGGAAAGGCCGTCATCAGCTTGTAACAGGCATATGCGCCCACAGCCATGAACCCGCCGGTCCCCAGCGATACCTGCCCGCAATAGCCCACCAGAATGTTCAGCCCGATGGCCGCGATTGCGTAGATCAGGAACGGCAACAGCAGCGCGTTGGCCCAATAATCGTTGATGATGAACGGAATGATCCCGAACGCCACCGCCAGCACCACGTAGTAGCGGTACCGATCAAACTTGATCGGGAAAGTCTGGCTGTCATCCACGTACGAGACTTTGAAGTCCCCGGCTTCACGATAGAACATGTCTTACTTTCCCCATTCTTCCTGCGCCCGGTTCCGGGTCGCAGCGTCCAATTGTTTTGAAGACTTGGCGTAACCGCTCTGCTCGGTGTTGCGCACCAGTTTCATATAGGCCAGCACGCCCGTCACCAGACCGGCAAACGCCAGGATCGCGGCGATCATCAACTGGCCGTCCGTCAGCCCCTCGGCTGTGATCGCGATGTAGCCGAAGGCCCAGAACCCGGCCCAGGCGATGACGTTAATGATGGCGATCAGCTTCTGCACGACCTAAACCCTTTCGATGATCTTCTCACCGAACAGACCCTGAGGCCGGAACACGAGGAAGATCAGCGCCAGAACATAGGCGAACCAGTTCTCGGTCGCGCCGCCCACCATCGGTCCGATCGCGAATTCGAACAGCTTCTCTCCCACACCGATGATCAGCCCGCCCACGATCGCACCAGGGATCGAGGTAAACCCGCCCAGCATCAACACCGGCAGCGCCTTGAGCGCGATCAGCGACAATGAGAACTGCACGCCGGACTTGGTGCCCCACATGATCCCTGCGACCAGTGCCACGAATCCGGCCACCGACCAGACCATGACCCAGATGAAGTTCAGCGAAATGCCGACCGACAGCGCGGCCTGGTGATCATCCGCCACGGCGCGCATCGCCCGGCCCTGTTTGGTGTACTGGCTGAAGGCCACCAGCGCCGCCACCAGCAGCGCCGCAATGACCGTCGCCACGATATCCAGATTGTCAATGAAGAAGCCGTAATCAAAGATGTTGAACGTCGTCTCGTCAATCCACAGGTTGATACCCTGCGGCAGGCCAACATCCAGCGTCTTGATCTCGGATCCCCACATCAGGTCGGCCACGCCTTCAAGGAAATAGGCCAGACCGATGGTCGCCATGAACAGAATGATTGGCTCCTGCCCGACCAGATGGCGCATGACGAACCGCTGCACCGCCCAGGCCAGCAAGACCATCACCGCCATTGTCAGAATGATCGCCAGCAACGCGGGCACGTTCCAGCCGAAATAGTGGACATGGGTGCCGAAGATCGCGTTGATCAGATGCGCAAAGGGCACCTGACCGTTCATGATCCCGACCAGTGTCATCGCCGCAAACAGGGCCATAACCCCTTGCGCGTAATTGAAAATCCCGGACGCCTTGTAGATCAGCACAAAGCCCAGCGCGACCAGTGCATAAAGCACCCCGGCCATCAGACCGTTGAGGATGACCTCCATCGCAAATACGAGTTGTTCAGGCATGTCAGCCCCTCCCCAATTCTGCCAAGGCTTCAGTCATGGCTGACCCCCAGATAGGCGTCGATGACTTCCTGATTGTTGCGCACCTCGTCGGGTGTGCCGTCGCCGATCTTCTTGCCGTAATCCATCACGACCACCCGGTCGCTCAGGTCCATCACAACGCCCATGTCGTGTTCGATCAGGGCAATCGTGGTGCCGAACTCGTCATTCACGTCGAGGATAAAGCGGCTCATGTCCTCTTTCTCTTCGACATTCATGCCCGCCATCGGTTCATCCAGCAGCAACAGCTTGGGTTCCGCAGCCAGCGCACGGGCCAGCTCGACGCGTTTTTTCAACCCGTATGGCAAGCGCGCCACGGGCGTCTTTCGGATGTGCTGAATTTCAAGAAAGTCGATGATCTTCTCGACTGCCTCGCGGTTCTCGACCTCTTCCGCCTCGGCCTTACCCTTCCAGAACGCCTGCTGCAGGACGTTGGTCTTCATGAAGTTCAAGCGGCCGGTCATCACGTTGTCCAGCACGCTCATCCCCTCGAACAGGGCGATGTTCTGGAACGTGCGCGCAATGCCCTGGCGCGCCACTTCGTAGGGGCGCATCGCCGGGCGTTTCGATCCGTGGAACCAGACCTCACCCTCCTGCGGAACATAGAACCCGGAAATCACGTTCAGCATCGAGGATTTACCGGCCCCGTTCGGGCCGATGATCGCGCGAATTTCACCCTCACGGATGTCGAACGAGATATCCTTGATCGCCACGACGCCACCAAAGCGCAGGGTGATGTTCTTCATCTCCATCACCACACCGCCGATCTTGCGGCCGTCTTCGGTGACATATCCTTCGGAATTATCCAGCATCAGTCGCTCCCTGACGTTTGGAAAAACGGGACGGCGGGCGGGGCGATGACCGCAGGTCGAGCGACGTACGACCGGCCCTCATTCTGCCGCCACCTTGTGCTGCGCGACAGGCACGACCGGCGCATCGACAATCTTCAAGGTCGCGCTGATCGCGCCTTTGCGGCCATCCTCATAGGTCACTTCCGTGGTCGTCGAAATGCTCTCGGACCCGTCATAAAGTGCCTGGATGATGTCGTGGAACTTCTCTTCGACGAAGCCGCGCCGCACCTTGCGGGTCCGGGTCATCTCACCGTCATCCGCATCCAGTTCCTTGTGCAGAACCACAAAGCGATGCACCTGGCAGCCCGACAGCATCTCATCAGCGGCAACGGACTTGTTAACCTCTTCCACATGGCCGCGAATCGTCTCTAACACACGGGGATGCGCCGCCAGTTCCTGATATGACGCATAGGCCACGTTGTTACGTTCGGCCCAGTTGCCGACAGCGGTCAGGTCGATATTGATGAAGGCCACGCAGCGATCCTTGCCGTTGCCGAACAGGACAACTTCAAGAATGTCAGGAAAGAACTTCAGTTTGTTTTCGACATATTTCGGCGCAAACATGGACCCGTCGGCCATTTTGCCCACATCCTTGGCGCGGTCGATGATCCGCAGATGGCCGCTGCTTTCCTCGATAAAGCCGGCATCCCCGGTCGCCACCCAACCTTCGGCATCCTTGGTCGATGCCGTCGATTCCGGGTTTTTGTAATACTCGACGAACACTCCGGGCGAACGGTAGTGAATCTCGCCCTTGTCGTCGATCTTCAGTTCGACATCCGGCGCAGGGACGCCAACAGTGTCGGCCCGAACCTCTCCGTCCGGCTGAACGGTGATAAAGACCGTCGCTTCGGTCTGGCCGTAAAGCTGTTTCAGATTGATGCACAGCGAGCGGTAGAAATCGAAAATCTCCGGCCCGATTGCCTCACCCGCCGTATAGCCGACGCGAAAGCGACCGTAACCAAGCGTGTCCTTCAGCGGACCATACACCAGCAGATTGCCCAGCGCGTATTTCATCCGGTCGCCGAAACCCACCGGCTTGCCGTCCAGCAGCAGGCCTCCGACCTTCTTGGCATGCGCCATGAAGTGGTGGAACATGCGCTGCTTCAGTTTGCTCGCATCCTCCATCCGGATCATCACGTTGGTCAGCTGGGTCTCGAACACGCGCGGCGGGGCAAAGAAATAGGTCGGTCCGATCTCGCGCAGGTCCGTCATCATCGTGTCGGCGCTTTCAGGGCAATTCACGCAGAAGCCGCACCAATAGGCCTGACCGATCGAAAAGATGAAATCCCCCACCCACGCCATCGGCAGATAGGACAGAATGTCTTCGTTCCGTGTCAGATGATCGAAATCGGCCGAGTTCTTGGCGCTTTCGATCACGTTGCGATTCGACAGCACCACGCCCTTGGGCTTGCCCGTGGTGCCCGAGGTGTAAAGCATCACGCATGTGTCGTCATAGGTGATCTCGGAGATGCGCTTGTCCAACTCCTCATCGAACCTCGCATGGCCGGCGCTGCCCTCGGCCATGATATCGGCCAAAGCGTTCATCTGACTGTGGTCGTATTTCCGCATCCCCCGCTTGTCGGTATAGAGGATGTGTTTGACCTGATCCATTTTTTCCTGGATTTCGATGACCTTGTCGACTTGCTCCTGATCACCGCAGACGACGTATTTCGCGCCGCAATGTTCCAGAACATAGGCCATCTCTTCGGCGACCGAATCCTGATAGAGAGGCACCGGAACCGCGCCCACCATCTGGGCCGCGACCATGGACCAGTAATGCGCCGGGCGGTTGCGGCCGATCACCGCGATGTGGTCGCCCTTCTCGACGCCAAGCTCCAAAAAACCCAGCGCGATGGCGCGGATTTCCCGGGCCGCTTCTGCCCAGGTCCAGCACTGCCAGATCCCGAATTCTTTTTCCCGATAGGCCGGGGCATCCCCGAACCGGGTCACATTGCGGTGTAACAGCGCCGGAAGAGACTGCATCCCTTCGGCGCCCGACTGCGTCTGAGCCAATCTTTTCTCCTCCCCATCCGACCCCTCTCCCCGGGGGCGGAAATGGCGGGTCCGGAACAGGGTCCGAACGCCAATGCCCCGATTTGGGACAGTGGCACAATCAGCGTCAACTTTTTCCTGATGTTTTCTCAATTCTTACGAATTGTAACAGGGGTAGAGTGGTGATCTTCTGATTTGTACAAAGCGCGCACTTACAGAAAGAGTGCTTCCGGCAAAAGCGAGGCGGAGAAAAGACCGCCCGTTCTTCAAATGGTCACTGACATTGCGGCGGGCTGGAGGCGGGGTGCGCGGGTGATTTGAACGGTCCCGAAACAGAAACTGCGCAAGTATTGCGAACTATGACCAACAGTGATTGCTCGGTAGCCCAATTTGCACAGGAAGCTTAATCTGGATGAATTGCCAGCCCCAGTTTCTAGGCTGCGGTCACGAGTGAATGGCCGCAGCTTGCCAAGGTTCAAAGCCGTTTGAAAACTGATGCTTAGGATCGTCGCGGATGAAGACATTAACCCTGCGCCGCCAACTGAGCCCAATAACTTCTGTGGAAGCATCTTTCGGCAAAAGGCAGCTCCGATTGAAATAGTCGGGTGCCTACGACCCGACTTTGACAACCATCTTTCCAAAGTTCCCGCCAACCAGCAGCTGGTTAAAGGCCGCAGGAGCGTTTTCGAGCCCTTCCACGACATGCTCTTTGTATTTGACAGACCCATCTTGAAGCCAAGCGGTCATGTCCCGAGCAAACTCTTTGTACAGCGACAGCGGAAAACTGTCGTAGATGATAAAGCCCTGCATCTTAACCTTCATACGCAGTATGGTGCCCATGATAGCCGGTCCCATATCTGGTCCCTCTGGAAGACCAGGCAAATTATACCAAGCCACCACACCACACACGGGGATACGAGCAAAAGGGTTAAGCAGCGGCAAAACCGCGTAAAGCACTTTGCCCCCAACGTTTTCGAAATACACGTCAATCCCGTTCGGACATGCTTCGCGCAATTCGGTGGCCAAATCATCCGACCGGTGATCAATGCAGGCATCAAACCCGAGGGTTTCGACCACGTGAGCGCATTTCTCGGGCCCTCCGGCAATACCAACGACCCGGCATCCTTTCAGCTTTGCGATTTGCCCGACTGTTGCCCCGACCGGCCCAGCTGCCGCTGCCACAACGACGGTTTCGCCCGGTTTTGGCTCTCCAATTTTCAAAAGTCCTGCGTATGCGGTGTAGCCAGGCATCCCAAGTATACCCAAAGCCCAGGATGGGTTCTGCGGGTTCTTACCCAGGTTTATCACCTGAACTCCGTCGGAGATCGCATAGTCTTGCCAGCCACTGCCGGAAAGCACGAAGTCGCCTTCTTCGTAGCCCTCGAGATTGGAAGTCACCACCTGCCCAACGACCTGGGCAGTCATGACTTCTCCGATCGCCACAGGCTCGGCGTAGGACTTGGCATCATTCACGCGCCCCCGCATGTAGGGATCCAAGGACAGGTAAACCGTGCGCACCAGCATTTCGCCTTCGCCCGGCACTGGCACATCGGTTGTCTGCAATTTCAGTGTGTTGTCGTCTGGTTGACCTTTTGGTCGCTCGGCGAGAACAATTTGACGGTTGATATCCGATGTCTGTGCCATTTTGGCCTCCTTCTGTTGCCGAACCACAAAGACATTGCCACGTTATGGGCCGGTGCAGAAGGCGCGTGGCGTGAAACATGCTCTTTGCGGGAAACTCGGGTCCGATCAATGCGACATTGGCTTTTGGCCGTGTTCCGAACATCGGCAGTGCGCTCCAAGCCGTCTCTGGGTCCACATACCCGGCGTCCAGGCTGATCACTCTAACTGTCTTATGCACTCCACTCTACAACCAATCCCGCAGGATCGGGATCAGCGGCACATCCGCCGCAGGCATCGGGTAGCTGCGCAAATCATTGGCGCGGACCCATTTCAACGCCTGCCCTTCTTTCGACTGCGGGATGCCCTGCCATTTGCGGCAGGCAAAGAGCGGCATCAGCAGATGGAAGTCATCATAGCTGTGACTGGCAAAGGTCAGCGGGGCCAGGCAGGACGCCCAGGTGTCGATACCCAGTTCTTCGTGCAATTCGCGGATCAGGGCGGCCTCGGGGGTTTCGTCGGGTTCGATCTTGCCGCCGGGGAACTCCCACAGACCGGCCATGGATTTGCCTTCCGGGCGCTGCGCCAGCAGCACCCGGCCCTCAATATCGATCAGGGCGACCGCAGACACCAACACGGTTTTCATGGTCGCAATCCCGGACGCAAAACCGGGCTCCACTTTTGCTGGAATTGCTCCGGTTTCACGAGCGATAGTCCGCGTTGATCTCGATATAGCCGTGGGTCAGATCGCAGGTCCAGACGGTGGATGTGCCCTCGCCCAGCCCCAGATCAACGGCAATCACCAGATCCTGACCTTTCATATAGGCGGCCGCGTCTTCTTCGCGGTAATCCGGGCTGACCCAGCCTTTTTCAGCCACCAGAATGTCACCGAAAGAGATGCTCAGAAGGTCGCGGTCGGCGGCGGCACCGGACTTACCGATAGCCATGACCACGCGGCCCCAGTTGGGGTCTTCGCCCGCGATGGCCGTCTTGATCAGCGGAGAGTTGGCGATAGCCAGCCCATGCACCTTGGCATCCGCATCCGAGGTCGCACCAGTCACGCGAATTTCCACGAATTTCGTTGCGCCTTCACCGTCGCGCACCACCTGCTGTGCCAGATCCAGCATGACGCCTTCCAGCGCCTCGGCAAACGCCGCATTGCCGGTGGCGTCCACCCCCGAGGCCCCCGTCGCGCACAACAGCAGGCTGTCCGAAGTCGAGGTGTCGCTGTCCACGGTGATGCAGTTGAACGTCCGGTCCGTCTGCGCGCCCAGCATCGCTTGCAGTGCCGATTGCTCGACCCGGGCATCCGTGAAGATGTAGACCAGCATCGTCGCCATGTCCGGCGCGATCATGCCGGAGCCCTTGGCAATCCCTGCAATAGAGACTGTTTTACCATCGATCTGAACCTGCGCTGAGGCTCCTTTCGGGAATGTGTCGGTGGTCATGATGGCGCGGGCGGCATCCTCGATCGCATGACGGCTGAGCCCCGCCTTCAGCGTCTCAAGCTGGGCCACGATGCGTTCATGCGGCAGCGGTTCACCAATCACGCCGGTTGATGAGGTAAAGACCCGTTCGACCGGAACGCCGGTGGCCTTGGAGACGGCCTGGGTCACTTCTGCCACCGAGGTCTGGCCATAATGGCCGGTGAAGGCGTTGGCATTGCCCGAGTTCACAACGATCGCTGCCGGTCCTTCGCTGGATCCGCCAATCTTGTCCTGACAATCCAGCACCGGGGCCGCGCGGGTCGCCGAGCGGGTGAATACTCCGGCCACGGATGTGCCCGGATCCAGCACTGCCAGCATGACATCGGTACGGCCCTGATAGCGCACGCCGGCCTCGACGGTCGCGAAACGCACGCCATCGATGGCCGGAAGGTCGGGGAAGGCCGCAGGTGCCAGCGGCGACACTTTAGTGATATTGGCCAAGGGGCTTACTCCTGAATCAGATCCAGCTGCCGCATGATTTCCGGACCGGCACCTTCCAGCGCCGGACGCTCGATCTGGGCTTTCTGGGTCAGTTCGTCGATACGGGCCTGAATGGCTTCCTGCTGGATGGATTGGGCCAGTTCATTGCGAACATCGGCAAGTTCGGGGGCCTCGGACTTGCGCTGATCGTTCAGGATGATCACGTGCCAGCCGAACTGGGTCTGCACAGGATCCGAGATCTGGCCTACTTCCAGCTCCAGCACGGCGGCCTCAAACTCGGGCACCATGCGGCCCTTGCCGAACCAACCCAGCACGCCGCCATTGGGGCCTGACGGGCCGGTGGACTTTTCCCTGGCGAGCTCCGCGAAATCCGCGCCACCGTCCAGCTGGGTCTTGATCTCCTTGGCCTCATCCTCGGTTTCCACCAGAATGTGGCTGGCCTCGTACTCGTCCTCGCCTTCAAACTCGGCGATCTGCGCGTCATAGGCGGCCTGAATCGACTCGTCCGTCACCAGACCGCCGGTGATTTCGGCAACCGTCTGCACGGCCCTCAGCGAACGTTCCTCGTTCTTGAGTGTCAGGGCGTTGTAGGTGGAAAGGCCTTCCTGTTCCTGGCTGAGCAATTGCTGCTGGACCAGCTGCTCGACAATGAAGTCAAAGAGGACCTGGTCTTCCATCTGCTGGTATTGCTGCGGCAAGCTTGCGGCGGTGGCGATCACGTGACCCAAAGTGATCTCGTCCCCGTTGACGCGCGCAACCACAGTGGTCGCATCCGGCTGGGTCTGGGCGGCCAGTGGCAGGGCCATCACGGCGGTCAGGGCCAGCGATGGCAGAAAAGTGAGGCCTTTGGGCATTGAATTATCCTATTTCCATGCCGCGACAGGGCGCAGCGTTGACACTCTGGAACCTGCCGCTTACATCGCTTTGAAGCCTTGGACAGGGCCGCCTTTCACCCCCCGTATCTATGGGTTGCGCGCAAGGTGGGCAAGCCTGTCGCAACCAAGACAAGAACAGATCCGCTGGAGTGAACATGCTGGGACTCGGAACGCTTGCCAAAAAGGTGTTCGGAACACCGAACGACCGCAAGATCAAGGCGACCCGCCCGCTGGTCGAAAAGATCAACGCGCTGGAGCCGGAGTTTGAGAAACTGTCGGATGAGGGTCTGATCGAGAAGACCAAAGAGCTGCGCCAACGCACGCTGGATGGCGAGAGCTTGGATGCCTTGCTGCCCGAAGCCTTTGCCAACGTGCGCGAGGGTGCTAAGCGGGCGCTGGGCCTGCGCGCCTTTGACGTGCAGCTGATGGGCGGCGCGTTCCTGCATCAGGGCAACATCTCGGAAATGAAAACGGGTGAGGGAAAGACGCTGGTCGCCACCCTCCCGGCCTATCTGAACGCGCTGACCGGCAAAGGTGTGCACGTGGTCACGGTGAACGAATACCTGGCCAAGCGCGACGCGGAATGGATGGGCAAGGTTTTCTCGGCCGTAGGCATGACGACCGGTGTGATCTGGTCCGGTCAGCCGGACGAAGAGAAAAAGGCGGCCTATGCCTGCGACATCACCTATGCCACCAACAATGAGCTGGGCTTCGACTACCTGCGCGACAACATGAGGGCGGACCTGAACGACGTCTATCAGAAGCACCACAATTTCGCGATCGTGGACGAGGTCGACTCGATCCTGATCGACGAGGCGCGGACACCGCTGATCATCTCGGGTCCATCGCAGGACCGGTCGGACTTGTATACCGCCATCGATACGCTGATCCCGTTGCTGCAGGACGATCACTATTCGCTGGACGAAAAGTCGCGCACGGTCACCTTTACCGATGAAGGCAACGAGTATCTTGAGCAACAGTTGCTGGCAAACGACCTGATCCCCGAAGGTCATTCGCTGTACGACCCCGAAAGCACGACCGTGGTGCACCACGTCAACCAGGGCCTGCGCGCGCACAAGCTGTTTCAGCGCGACAAGGACTACATCGTCCGCGACGGCAATGTGGTACTGATCGACGAATTTACGGGCCGGATGATGCCGGGCCGCCGGTTGTCCGAAGGCCTGCATCAGGCCATCGAAGCCAAGGAAGGCGTGCAGATTCAGCCTGAGAACGTGACCCTGGCCAGCGTGACGTTCCAGAATTACTTCCGTCTTTATGACAAGCTGGGCGGCATGACCGGTACCGCGCTGACCGAAGCCGAGGAATTTGCCGAGATCTATGGGCTGGGTGTGGTCGAAGTTCCGACCAACAAGCCGATCGCCCGTCTGGACGAGGACGATCAGGTCTATCGCACTGCCCCCGAAAAATACGGCGCGATGATCAAGGAAACCAAAAAGGCGGTCGAGAAGGGCCAGCCGGTTTTGCTGGGCACCACCTCGATTGAAAAATCAGAGGTGCTGAGCCAGATGCTGACCAAGGAAGGCATTCAGCACAACGTGCTGAATGCCCGCCAGCACGAGCAGGAAGCGCAAATCGTCGCCGAAGCGGGTCGTCTGGGCGCGGTGACCATCGCCACCAACATGGCCGGACGCGGTACCGACATCCAATTGGGCGGCAACGTGGAAATGAAGGTTCTGCAGGCACTTGCCGAGAACCCCGAAGCGGACCCCGCCGAACTGCGCGCGGCGGAAGAGGCGCGTCACGCCGAGGAAAAACAGAAAGTGCTTGAGGCCGGTGGCCTGTATGTCATGGCCTCGGAACGGCATGAAAGCCGCCGCATCGACAACCAGCTGCGTGGCCGTTCGGGCCGCCAGGGCGACCCGGGCCGCACCGTGTTCTACCTCAGCCTCGAAGACGATCTGATGCGCATCTTCGGCTCGGAACGGCTGGACAAGGTGCTGACAACGCTGGGTATGAAAGAAGGCGAGGCAATCATCCACCCATGGGTGAACAAGTCGCTGGAACGCGCGCAATCCAAGGTCGAAGGCCGCAACTTTGACATGCGCAAGAACGTTCTGAAGTTCGACGACGTAATGAACGACCAGCGCAGGGTAATCTTCAGCCAGCGGCGCGAGATCATGTCGACCAGTGACCTGTCGGAAATCGTGTCGGACATGCGCGAACAGGTGATCGACGATCTGATCGACGAATACATGCCGCCGAAAACCTATGCCGACCAGTGGGACACCGACGGTCTGCACGAGGCGATCAAGGACAAGCTGACCATCGACGCCCCGGTTCAGGACTGGGCCGCCGAGGAAGGCGTAGATGACGAGCAGGTGCGCGAGCGCCTGATCAAAGCCGCAGACGAGATGATGGCCCAGAAGGCCGCCGCGTTTGGCCCCGAGAACATGCGCAACATCGAAAAGCAGGTGCTGCTGCAGACCATCGACGGCAAGTGGCGCGAGCATCTGGTGACGCTGGAACATCTGCGCTCGGTCGTGGGCTACCGCAGCTATGCTCAGCGCGATCCGCTGAACGAGTACAAGAACGAAAGCTTCCAGCTGTTCGAAGGGATGCTGGACAGCCTGCGCGAAACCGTGACCCAGCAATTGTCGCGCGTTCGCCCGCTGACCGAGGAAGAGCAGCGTGAGATGCTGGCCCAGATGGCGGCGCAGCAGGCTCAGGCGCAACAGGCGGTCGAACAGGCCGCCGGTCAGGCCGAAGCAGTCGCAGAAGCCGACGCCTCGGGTGATGCCCGGCCCGGATTTGACGAAAGCGATCCGGCGACCTGGGGTAACCCGTCGCGCAACGACCGCTGCCCCTGTGGATCCGGAAAGAAGTTCAAACACTGTCACGGCAGGCTGACCTAACGTCACCCAAATTCGAACACAATGACTTCGCGTCGCGGTCACAAATTGGCCGCGATTGACCGGGAAAGTGTGACTCGCTCCTTCAACTGGGGAGGGTGTCTTGTTCGTTGTAAGAAACTACGTGACCATGGGTGGCACTGTCGTCTGCGCGCTCGCCATCGGTTACCTGATGCAGAATGGATCTGCCGCGCAACCTGATGGAAGTCAGGCCGGTATCTCTGTGGCTTCTGCCGCAGGACAGCCTGTTGGGCTGGCCGGGCTCGAGCAGTTCGCGCTTACCTCGTCTTCTGCCAGCACCGCGTCACTTTCTGCTCCGGAACCCTTGCAACGCAGCCTGCAACCTGGCCAAACCGGCCCCGAAGTAACGGCCGACTGCAACCTGAGCGCGCGCGCCACCGCGGTGCCCGGTGCCGCGGCAAGGTTGATCGTCAAGGCCCCCTGCCACGCCAACCAACGGATCGAGGTTCATCACAGCGGGCTGGCCGTTTCTCAACAGACGGATGAAAATGGCGCCTTGGATCTGACGATGCCGGTGCTGTCGGAATACGCGATATTTCTGATTTCCTTCGACGATCAAAAAGGCACGGTGGCGACAACACATGTGCCGGATATCAGCCAGTACGACCGCGTCGCGCTGCAATGGAAGGGCACGACCGATCTGCAGATTCACGCGCTGGAGTTTGGTGCCAGTTATGGCGGTGACGGGCATGTTTGGGCGGACAGCTCGGCAACGGGTCTCGGCGAAGTTGTCCATATGGGCCAGCCGGGTCTTGGCACCGCGCAGAATATCGAGATTTATTCCTTCCCTTCCGGCCAGTCTGCGCAATCGGGTGCCATCGGCCTGACGGTCGAGGCTGACGTGACCAAGGCCAATTGCGGCTCGGATCTGAGCGTACAGTCGCTGGAACTGCGCGCCGACCGCCGCCTGCGCTCGCGCGATCTGGTGCTGAACCTGCCCGACTGTTCGCAGGTCGGAGAGTTTCTGGTGTTGAATAATCTGTTCCAAGACCTGACAATCGCGGCAAAGTAAACCGCAGGCAGGCTCGAAACTCCTATGACATCCTTACGTGCAGCAGTGGCTGCACTTTTTCTGGCAACGCTGGCGCCCGGTGCCCAGGCGCAGGACATCACGCTGACCTCGCATGACGGCAAGGTCGAAGTAACTGGAAACCTGCTGGGATATGATGGCGAGTTCTATCGCATCGACACCCAATTCGGTGAACTGACGGTGGACGGGTCCGGCGTGACCTGCGATGGCCCCGCCTGCCCCAATCTGACCGATTTTGTGGCAGAGGTCCGGTTCTCCGGGTCGTCCGTCATGGCCGAGAAAGTCATGCCTGCCCTGATTCTTGGTTTTGCCCAACAAGAAGGGTTGTCGGCGACCCCATCACGGATTGACTCGGGAACCTTTGCCTACGATCTGTTTCAACCCGGGCGACCCGCACCTTTGGGGCGGTTCTTCTTTCGCGTGGGCGATACCGGTCGGGGATTTTCCGATCTGAGCGCCAATGAAACCGATATCGTCATGGCCTTGCGCGAAATCCGTCCGGGTGAGCGACTGGCTGCGGAAGACGCCGGGATGGGCGATCTGACAAAAGCGCGGCGATCCCGGGTTGTGGCGCTGGATGCGATGGTGCCTGTGGTGTCCGCAGTCAACGCAATACGGCAGATCTCGCCCACGGATCTGGCACGCGTGTATTCCGGCGAAATCCTGAACTGGGCCGAACTGGGCGGGGCCGATGCGCCGATTGCGCTGCATCTGCCGGACATAGGATCGGGCTTGTCCCAGGCCTTCGAGGATCAGTTGCTTGCGCCCGCTGGCGTGGCGCTGTCCGACACGGTCCTGCGGCATGGGCGCAGCAACGACTTGGTTCACGCAGTGGCCGAGGATCCGTTTGCCATCGGAATCGCCAGCCGGGCCGAAGCTGACAATGTCCGCGCGCTGGCGCTTGCCGGGGGCTGCGGCCACGCGCTGACGGCGACCCGGCAATCGATCAAGACCGAGGATTATCCGCTAACCTCACCTATGTTCCTGTACCTGCCGTCATACCGCCTGCCCCGGATCGCACGACAGTTTCTGGCCTATACCCAAAGCCCGGAAGCTCAGATGGCGATACGGCAGGCCGGTTTCGTGGATCAGGCACCCGAGACCATGCGTATCGGATTGCAGGGGGACCGCCTTGCCAACGCCATCGCAAACGGCGGGGACGAAGTTGGCCTGGACAGCTTGAAACAGATGATCGAAACGCTGCGCCCGATGTCACGCCTGTCGCTGTCTTTCCGGTTCGAGGCCGGGTCTTCGCGCCCGGATGCCCAGTCCCGCGCGAACATCCTGCACGTGGCGCAGGCGCTTGAGGCCGGGGCCTACGAGGCCCGAAAGCTGACCTTCGTGGGATTCAGCGATGGTGACGGGCCAGCGGCGGGGAACGCCCGCATTGCGCTATTGCGGGCCAAAACAGTGCGCAACGCGGTTCTGGCCGCTGTTGAGACCGCGATACCCGACAGTGTCGAGATCTCGGTCGAAGGGTTCGGCGAAGCCATGCCCATGGCCTGCGACGACACCGAATGGGGCCGCAAGATCAACCGCCGGGTCGAAGTCTGGATCGAGTGACTTCGAATCCCACCGACAGCTACAGATAGCCCTGCGACCGGAAACTCAGCTCTGTCGATTTTCCGATGATAAGGTGATCGTGCAGCACCAGGCCAAGCGCGGTGCAGGCATCTTGAATGCGATTGGTCATGTCGATGTCGGATTGTGATGGTGTGGGGTCACCCGAGGGGTGGTTGTGCACCAGAATCAAAGCCGAGGCATTCAGTTCCAGCGCCCTTTTCGCCACCTCGCGCGGGTAGACGGGAACATGGTCCACCGTGCCCTTGGCCTGTTCCTCATCTGCGATGAGGACGTTCTTGCGATCAAGGTAGAACACGCGAAACTGCTCCGTCTCGCGATGGGCCATGGTGGTGTGACAATAATCCAGCAATGCGTCCCAGCCCGAGATCACATGCCGTTGCATCACCCGTGCGCGGGCCATGCGATGGGCGCAGGCTTCCAGAATCTTCAGATCGGTAATCACGCTTTCGCCGACACCCTTGATCTGTCGTAACCGTTCTTCGGGCGCGGTCAGCACCCGGTTGAAGTCGCCCAGTTCATCCATCAGGGACCGGGCCAGAGGCTTTACGTCTTGCCGGGGGATCGAGCGGAACAGGACCAGCTCCAGCAGCTCATAATCCGGCATCGCTGCAGAACCGCCAGACATGAACCGTTCGCGCAGCCTTTTGCGATGGTCCTTGATATAAGACGGCAACCGGCCTGCCGGCAGCGGCTGCACCGGGGCTTCGTCGTTTTCAAAAAGCATCGGGGCTTCGGCAAAGGCGTCGTTGGTCATACGCGCAGACTGGCGCAGAATTGCTTTCCGAAACGTTAACGCACCTCACCCGCCATGCGGGCCGTGGCGCGGTGCACCACCATGTGCAGCAGGATCGAAAATACACCCAGCGTCAGCATGGCCGCGAACATCAGGTCCGTCTTCGCCCGGCCGTTGGCCAGCAGCATCAGGTTCCCCAGACCCCCGGAGGAACCACCGACCCATTCTCCGATCACGGCCCCGATGGGTGCGTAGACAGCCGCCAGCCGCATCCCCGAAGCCAGCGAGGGCAGGGCGGCTGGTATTCGGATATGCCACAAAACCGCGCGCGGGCTGGCCTGCATGGTGCGTGCAAGGTCCAGATATCCGGCCGGAGTGCGCATCAATCCGTCAAAAAAGGATGACGTGACCGGAAAATAGATGATCAGCATGGCCATTGCCACTTTCGACCAAAGATCAAACCCCAGCCAAAGCGTCAAAAGCGGTGCCAGGGCAAAAACCGGCAGGGCTTGCGTGAACACCAGCAAGGGTCGCACCAGGATCCGGGTCATGCGCGAACTGGCCAGCGAGACGGCTGTGACAACGCCCAAGGTTACACCAAAAACGAAGCCGGTCAGTACCTCGACCGCCGTCACCCAGGTGTCCTTTGCGATGATCCACCGGTTGTCCCACCATGTTTCGGCGACAATGGCCGGGCCGGGCAAGATGAATTTCGGCCAGCCCGTGAAGGTGACGATGCCCTGCCAGACGACAAGGCCAAAAAGCGCGGCCGCAAGCGGAGACAGGTGTTTCATGCTGCCTCCTGTCTCAGCAGGCGCAACAATGCGCCTTGCGTGGCCAACGAGTCCGGGTCGTCCACTTTGCGGGGGACGGGGGCCCGGGGCGGCTGGCATTTGGTCAGCCCGTGCCGGGTCATGACAATAATGGTTTGCCCCAGCCGGGCGGCTTCGGCCGGATCGTGGGTGACCAGCAAAACGGTGCGGCCCAGCAACACCTCGGCCGCGAGATCCTGCATATCGGCGCGGGTTCGGGCATCGAGGGCCGAAAACGGCTCGTCCAGCAATACGAAAGGGCGGTCCTCCATCAGCGTTCGGGCAAGAGCCACGCGCTGGCGCTGACCACCTGACAGTTCCGACGGTTTCTTGGTCAGGTGATCCCAAAGGCGCATCCGTTTGACCAGACGGTCGCGCCGGTTCAGATCGGCCTTTTCCCCCCTCAACTGTGCGCCCAGCGTGGTATTTCGGGCAACACTTGCCCAAGGCAGCAACAGATCGTCCTGCGCCATGTACGCGACACGTTCTGGCACCGGCAAGCCATCGTCAGCCGTGATTTGCCCCGAGAACTCCGCCCCGGTCTGCAATCCCGCAATCAGGCGCAGGATGGTGGTTTTTCCGACGCCGGAACCGCCCAGAAGACAGGTCCATTCCCCTGCCGCCAGTGTAAGCGAAAGCGGCGCGAACAGGGTCGCGCCGCCGATTGTGGCCTGTCCGCTGATGGTCAGGGCGGGGGCAGACATCATGGCGTCAGGCCCATCTGCCAGAAACTGACTTCAAGTTCGGTCGCGGTGCGGAACGTGCGGCTCAGGCGGTCCCAGCGGGGGGAGGCCTCGAAATTTTGCCCAATCCTCCGTGTTAGAGCCTGATCAAGCAACTCTCCAACCGCCTTGCATGCAGCCTGATAGTCTTCGCTGGCATAGGCGTTGATCCAGTCCCGATAGGTTTCGGACGTGGCCTCGGTTGCCAGACGCGCGCCAATCTCGCCATAGCCCATGACGCAAGGCGCAAGCGCTGCCAGCAGGTCCAGCAAGTCACCGCTGTAGCCTGCCTCGAGCACAAAGCGCGTATAGGCCAGGTTCTCGGCACGCTCGGGCGTCGCAAACAGGTCCTGCTGTGAAATGCCCGCAGCCTCGCAGACACCGATATGCAGTTTCATCTCTTCGCTGATCAGACCGTTCACTGTGCGCGAGGCGGCCAGCATCTCTTCGTGGGTTTCCGATTTCACCACCGCAAGCGCCCAGGCACGGGCAAAATGGATCAGAAACACATAGTCCTGCCGCAGATAATGAAGAAACGCTGCGCGCGGAAGCGTTCCGTCCTTCAACTCTTCGACAAAGGCGTGGCGGGTATAATCCCGCCACGGCCCCTGCGCCGCATCGCGCATCAGCGCGAAGGCCGTGCCATATCCGCTCATTGCGCAGTCACGTCGATGGCGATGGCGCTGACCGGGTTGATGCTGTCGATCATGCCGCTGTCTTTCAGAAAAACCTCGAACCGGGTGTACCGCCCGGCATCGAACCCGGCCGGGCGCAGGGCAAAACGCGGCAGCGTGTCGACCCAGGCACGGGCGTTCAGCTCATCCTGCAGCTCGGGCGAGGTTGCTGCGAAGATTTCCCAGCTTTTTTCGGGGTTGTTGACGATGAACTGTGTTGCCTTCTCCGTCGCGGCCAGAAAACGGGCGATCTTGTCGGTATCCATTGTGTCCGGGTTCGCGACATAGATCAGTTCGTCATAGGACGGCACGCCCTCTTCCTCGATATAGAAGCAGGTGCCGGGATGGTCTTCGATGTCCATCTGGTTCAGCTCGAAATTGCGGTAGGCGCCGATCACCGCATCTACCTGCCCCGACATCAGCGACGGTGAAAGCGAGAAGTTGACGTTGATCATTTCGACATCGGCCAGTGCGACGTCATACTTGCCCAGAACGGTGCCCAGAACCGCCTCTTCCACGCCAGCGACAGAAAAGCCGATTTTCTTGCCTTTCAGGTCCGCCGGGGTTTTGACCGGGCCATCTTCCAATACCAGAAGGCAGTTGAGCGGGGTCGCGACTAGCGTGCCGACACGTTTCAGGGGCAGACCCTCGTGTATCTGCAGATGCAGTTGCGGCTGGTAGGACACAGCCAGATCGGCCTGCCCCGCAGCAACCAGACGCGGCGGTGCGGACGGGTCAGCAGGCGGGATGATTTCAACTTCAAGCCCCTGTTCGGCGAAATAGCCGTTTTCCTGCGCCACGATAATGGGGCCGTGATCGGGGTTGATGAACCAGTCCAGCAAAATGGTCATCTTGTCGTCAGCCCAGGCCGGTGCAGCGGCCAGCAGCGATAAGGCTGTGATCAGTTTCTTCATATCTCGCGTTTCCTTCCTGTTCACGAGGTTGAGGCCGCGACGAGGACAATCTCGCCCGGCCAATCCGATTGAATCCGTTCGGCTGCGCGCCACGCCCGTAGACCAGTGGCGCAGCAAAGGGCCAATCTTTTTGCTTGTTTAGGCTCTAATCCGGACAATTCGACTGGCGTTAGTCGTTCTGCGCCGGGGTGTATCGGGACCAGCGCTTCATCCGTGCCGCGAAGCTCGATGATCCGGTCTTCGGCCGTGAGTTGGCTGGCAGACAGGAAGCGGAAACAACTTGCGGGTTCTGGCGCATCATCGAAACGGAAACTGTTGCTGCGCAGGGTGCGGGCATCAAAGTTCACCATTTGGCCCAGCGGCGATGGTTGCAGGCCCAGGATCACGCTCAGCGCCATTTGCGCCTGCGTCGCGCCGATCACACCGACAACCGGACCCAAAACACCTGCTGAGGCGCAGCTGGCACCACTGTCGGGCGCGTCTGGAAACAGCGCACGTAAAGACGGCGCGCCGCCGCAAAAACCGCCCACATAACCTGACAACCCGAGCACCGAGGCACTGATCAGCGGCTTTCCCTGTGCCAGACAGCTGTCCGACAGGACATAACTGGCCGCATAACTATCCGCACAATCCAGGACCACATCCGACCGCGACACCAGATCTGCCGCGTTTTCGCATGTCAGGGCCTGACTTTGTCTGGTGACTTCAAGCTTGGAGTTGAGGTCGCGACAGCGCCGCGCCGCAACTTCAGCCTTTGGCAGGCCGACATCCCGTTCCGTGAAAAGCGTTTGCCGGTGCAGGTTCGACAGATCAACGACATCGCCATCAACAACCATGATGTGACCCACCCCTGCCCCGGCCAACAGCGGCAGAACCGGCGCGGCCAACCCTCCTGCCCCGACGACAAGTACTCGTGCAGCGGACAGGCCCGCCTGCCCTTCGGGTCCCACTTCGGGCAGGATCATCTGACGTCCGTAACGGTTCATCGCGTGATGTCGATCCATTCGCGCAACCGCGCTTCGGGGTCAGGGTTCAGCGTGATGTCGGTCACTGCCGCGACAATATCGGCCCCGGCCTCGAACACGCCAGGCGCGCGCTCGACCGACATTCCGCCAATGCCGACCAATGGGATACGCCCCACCCGCGTCTTCCATTCGGTCACGCGGGGCAGACCTTGCTGCCGCCACTTCATCTTTTTCAGGATGGTCGGATAGACAGGTCCGAGCGCCACATAGTCGGGGTCCATCGACAGAACCCGCTCAAGCTCATCATCGTCATGGGTTGAAACACCAAGTTTCAGGCCTGCCCGGCGGATGGCATGCAGATCGGCATCATCCAGATCCTCCTGCCCCAGGTGGACCCAGTCGCAGCCCGCCTCTATTGCCTGCTGCCAATGGTCGTTCACGACCAGTCGGACGCCGTGGCTGCGGCACAGTTCGAGCGAGATCATAATCTGGGCGCGCACCGCATCACCCGATTGGTCCTTGATCCGCAACTGCACCAGTTTGACGCCCAGAGGCAGCATCCTGTGCAGCCAGTCTGAATGATCGAAGATCGGATAGAACCGGTCCAACGTCATGACAGAAATGCCTTTCCGATCACTGGCGTTGAAGGTTCGGCCATGTCGCGTGCCTCGATCGGGTCGGCCTTATGGGCCAATTGGCCGGCCTGAATCGCCAATGCCATTGCACGCGCCATCCCCACCGGATCACCGGCACGGGCCACCGCCGTGTTCAGAAGAACAGCATCATAGCCCAGCTCCATCGCATGCGCGGCGTGGCTTGGTCTGCCGATGCCGGCATCAATGACAAGCGGCACATCGGGAAACGCAGCCCGCAGCGCCCGCAGCGCATATTCGTTGTTCAGACCGCGCCCGGACCCGATGGGCGCGCCCCACGGCATCAGAACCTCGCAACCCGCCTGCAACAGGCGTTCGCCGACGATCAGATCGTCCGTTGTGTAGGGAAAGACCTGAAATCCATCTTCCGTCAGGATGCGGGCGGCTTCGACCAGTTGAAACACATCCGGTTGCAGGCTGTCGGTATGACCGATCAGTTCCAGCTTGATCCAATTGGTCTGAAAAGCCTCGCGCGCCATCTGGGCGGTTGTCACAGCCTCTTTCACCGTGTGGCATCCGGCGGTGTTGGGCAGGACAATGACACCCAGGTCGCGGATCATCCGCCAAAAGCTCTGCCCAGCCCCACCCGCGCCTTCACGGCGCAGGGATACCGTGGCAACACCCGCCCCGCTGAGGCGAAACGCTTGTTCCAGAATGGCCGGACTGGGATACTGCGCCGTGCCCAGCATCAGCGGATTGGGCAGTTCTGTGCCGTAAAAGGTCTTCACGTCAGCCCCCCTGCATCGGGGCGACAACTTCGACCCGGTCACCATCTTCGAGTTTTAGTGCCAGTCGAAGGCTTGAAGGGACGAACTGTTCATTCACAGCTGTAGCTACGCAGCCCGAGAATCCACATTCCGCCAGCAAATCTGACAGGGTTTCTGCGCGGCTTTCGCGCGCCTCGCCATTAAGCACGATCTTCATCGACCATCTCCGAATGTTTGTTTTCCAGCGCCAGATCGGCGACGCCCTGTGCCAACGCGGGCGCAAGCAAGTAGCCATGGCGATACAGGCCATTGGCATAGATCGTTCGACCCAACCGGCGGATGCGAGGCAGGTTGTCGGGAAAAGCGGGGCGAAGATCGACACCGATTTCCAGGATCTCAGCCTCACCAAAAGCCGGGTTCAGCGCATAAGCCGCACTGAGAAGCTCCAACATCGAGCGGGCAGTAATCCGGCCGCTGTCCTCGGATTCGATCATCGTTGCGCCCAGCATGTAGACCCCGTCACCCCGCGGGACGACATAAAGCGGCATGCGCGGATGCAGCAGTCGCACAGGGCGAGAGAGAGTGACATCTGGGCAGCGGATCACCAGCATCTCGCCTTTGACGCCACGCAGATCATGCAAGATCTCGCGCGCGTGCAACCCCCGGCAATCGATCGCATTCTCCAACCGGGAAGGGGCCAGTGTACGGTGAAAGGGCACACCTCGGTCCCTGAGGTGGCTGCAGAGGTCCCGCAACGCTTGCCGGGGATCAAGATGGGCCTCTGCCCGGAAGAAGAGACCGTTACTGAAACTGTCTAGATCAGGCTCTAAATGGGCGATATTCGCACTTCCGACTTCTGAATGCCCATCCGTTCGGCGTGCAAAGCGGCGCAGATCCGGCAGGTCGCGCGAATGCGCAACAACCAGCGTTCCGCACCGATGCACCCGCGTTCTGGCGGCCCACCAGTCAATCGCTGTTTGTCCAAGCCGCAGAACCGGTTCCTCGGCATTTTCATATTCACACCAGGGGGCAAGCATGCCACCCGCCCACCAGGAACAGCCATGTGGGCCTGGCGGGCCTGCCGAGTCGAATATCTGCACGTCAGCGCCGCGCGATACCAGCTCGGTGGCAACAGTCAGACCGGCTACTCCGGCACCTATGACCGACCAGACGGTCATGCGGGCCAAAGCTGATGAAAATGATGAACCGGCCCATGCCCGCGACCAATGTCCAGATCATCGGACCGGGCTATCGCGCCTTGCAGATAGCTGTGCGCATCTGCAACGGCCGTCATCAGCGTTTTTCCCAGCGCCAGCCCGGCAGCAATTGACGCGGACAATGTACAACCGGTGCCATGCGTGTTTTTGGTATTTCGGCGCGGTGCCGTGAACTCTGCCACCAAGCCCGAAGCGTCGATCAAGAGATCACGGCAAATGTCGCCGGATCCATGCCCGCCCTTCATCAGAACGGAACCTGCGCCCATGTCACACAAGGCAAGCCCCTGTTCTACCATCTGATCCGGCGTCTCCGCAGCCGGGCAATCCAGAAGGCGTCCGGCCTCGGGCAAGTTCGGCGTCAATAGCGTGGCTATGGGCACGAGCACCGCCCGCAATGTCTCAACCGCGTCTTCTGTCAGCAAGGCATCGCCGGATTTGGCAATCATCACAGGATCCAGAACGATGGAACCACGAAACGCTGCAAGGCTGTCTGCAACACATCGGATGATCTCCGGCGTCGCCAGCATGCCAATCTTGACGGCGCCCACGCTCAGATCAGACAGAACGGCATCGATCTGTGCGGTGACAGTATTCAGCGGGATCCCGTGAACGGCGGTAACGGCCCGTGTGTTTTGCGCGGTCACGGCGGTGATCACGCTGGCACCATAAACCCCCAAGGCAGACATTGCCTTGATGTCAGCCTGAATTCCGGCACCACCGCCACTGTCCGAGCCTGCAATTGTGAGCGCAATAGGCGTCATATCGTTGCTCCATCAAAATTGGGCAACGCGCGCATGGAAAACGTCTGACAATATGAGACCGTTCCCTACGCCGGTATTGCCCGGATCAGGTTCGATGGGTTAGCGAATTCACGCCTCTCAGCCCTTCGATCAGGGCACCCCAACGGTTGACCGGACAATCACAGGCACATCGGAAAAACACAAGACTGAATTTGATCTGTTTTATGGCCACCCTGATCCCTTGGGTAAGGCCAATGGTATTTGCGAGGCTCTGCCTCGCGCTCCGGGATATTTTTGGCCAGATGAAGGAAAGATCCCTTGTTCATCTGGCCCAAATATCCCGAGGGAGGCGCCCACAGGGCGGCGGGGGCAGCGCCCCCTGCAACAAATAAGCCGCCCGAAACCGGGCGGCTTTGGTCGGGAAAGCGGTTCCCTTAGCTTTTCATCCCATCCCAGAAGGACTTGACCGACGAGAAAAAGCTTTTTGATTCCGGGTGGTTGTCCTCTCCCAGATCGTCAAACTCACGCAGCAGTTCTTTCTGGCGACTGGTCAGGTTGACCGGTGTTTCCACAGCCAGTTCGATGAACATGTCACCCACGCCACCGCCACGCAGGGCGGGCATTCCTTTGCCACGCAAACGCATCTGGCGGCCCGACTGGCTGCCTGCCGGGATCTGCACCCGGCCACGACCGCCATCGATGGTGGGCACTTCGATCGAACCACCCAGAGCGGCCTTGGCCATGCTGACCGGCACGCGGCAATAGAGGTTTATGCTGTCGCGCTCAAACAGCTTGTGATCGGACACTTCGACAAAGATATACAAATCTCCCGGGGGGCCACCACGCATTCCGGCCTCACCCTCACCCGCCAGACGGATGCGGGTTCCGGTTTCGACACCGGCTGGAATATTGACGGACAGCGCCCGTTCTTTTTCCACCCGACCCGCGCCGCCGCAGGATTTGCAGGGATTCTTGATGATCTGACCCAATCCCGAGCAGGTCGGACAGGTGCGTTCAACGGTGAAAAAGCCCTGTTGCGCGCGGACCTTACCCATACCCGAACAGGTCGGACAGGTGGTCGGTTCAACGCCGCTTTCAGCGCCCGATCCATCACAGGCCGAACAGGCCACGGCAGCGGGCACGTTGATGGTTTTTTGCAAGCCCGCAAACGCCTCTTCCAGCGAGACGCGCAGGTTGTAACGCAGGTCGGAACCGCGTGCGGCACGACGGCCACCGCCACCGCGCTGGCCACCCATGAAATCGCCGAACAGGTCGTCGAACACATCCGAGAACGCGCTGGAGAAATCGCCCTGACCAAAGCCGCCGCCGGGCCGGCCCCCGCCGCCCATGCCGTTTTCAAACGCGGCATGGCCAAAACGGTCATAGGCAGCCTTGCGTTCTGCGTCTTTCAGAACGTCATAGGCTTCGTTCGCTTCCTTGAACTGCGCCTCGGCTTCCGGGTTGTCCTTGTTGCGGTCGGGATGCAACTCTTTGGCTTTCCTGCGAAAACCTTTCTTGATCTCGTCCGCCGATGCACCCTTGGACACGCCGAGTACATCGTAATAGTCGCGTTTTGACATCAGTGTTTCCTTCTGCCTCAACGTAAACGGGCCGGCCCGGTATCCGGACCGGCCCGAATTGGCCCGGTTACCCGTTAGTTACGCTTGTCGTCGTCCAGATCTTCGAACTCGGCGTCGACAATATCGTCATCACCCGGAGCGGCGTCCGCAGCTGCCGGTTCATCCTCGGCCTCTTCGGACTGCGCCTTGTAGATGGCCTCGCCCAGTTTCATGGCCGCTTCGGTGACGTTCTGGATGCCCGACTTGATCTTGTCGGCATTTTCGGTTTCCAGCTCGTCTTTCAGCGCGGCAATCGCCAGCTCGATGGCTTCGATGGTGGTCGGGTCGACCTTGTCGGAATGCTCTTCCATCGACTTCTCGGTCGAGTGAATGAGGCTTTCCGCCTGGTTCTTGGCGTCGACCAGCTCGCGGCGTTCCTTGTCGGCTTCCGCGTTCTCTTCCGCGTCCTTGACCATCTTTTCGATGTCCTCGTCGGACAGACCGCCCGAGGCCTGGATGGTGATCTTCTGCTCTTTGCCTGTGCCTTTGTCCTTGGCCGAAACCGAGACAATGCCGTTGGCGTCGATGTCGAAGGTCACCTCGATCTGCGGCATGCCGCGCGGTGCGGGCGGGATGTCTTCGAGGTTGAACTGACCCAGGATCTTGTTGTCCGAAGCCATCTCACGCTCACCCTGGAACACGCGGATGGTTACGGCGTTCTGGTTGTCTTCGGCGGTCGAGAAAACCTGGGACTTCTTGGTCGGGATCGTGGTGTTGCGGTCGATCAGACGGGTGAACACGCCACCCAGGGTTTCGATGCCCAGCGACAGCGGGGTCACGTCCAGCAGAACCACGTCTTTGACGTCGCCCTGCAGAACACCGGCCTGAATGGCGGCACCCATGGCAACAACTTCGTCCGGGTTCACACCTTTGTGCGGCTCTTTACCGAAGAATTTGGTGACCTCTTCGATCACTTTCGGCATCCGGGTCATACCACCGACCAGAACAACCTCGTCCACGTCAGCAGCCGACAGACCGGCGTCTTTCAGAGCGGCGGCGCAGGGCTTCATCGACTTCTTAATCAGGTCGCCAACCAGCGATTCCAGCTTGGCGCGGGTCAGTTTCATGACCATGTGCAGCGGCTGGCCGTTCGAACCCATCGAGATGAACGGCTGGTTGATTTCGGTCTGCGAGGTCGAGGACAGCTCGATCTTGGCTTTTTCAGCAGCTTCTTTCAGACGCTGCAGCGCCATCTTGTCGGCAGACAGGTCGACGCCGTGTTCCTTTTTGAACTCGTCCGCCAGGTAGTTGACGATGCGCATGTCAAAGTCTTCACCACCCAGGAAGGTGTCACCGTTGGTCGATTTGACCTCGAACAGGCCGTCGTCGATTTCCAGGATGGTCACGTCGAAAGTACCGCCGCCAAGGTCATAGACTGCGATGGTTTGAGTGTCTTTCTTGTCCAGACCATAGGCCAGCGCGGCAGCTGTCGGTTCGTTGATGATCCGCAGCACTTCCAGACCGGCGATTTTACCGGCGTCTTTGGTGGCCTGACGCTGTGCGTCGTTGAAGTATGCCGGAACGGTGATAACCGCCTGCGTGACTTCCTCACCCAGATAGCTCTCGGCGGTTTCCTTCATCTTACCCAGAGTGAAGGCCGAGATCTGGCTTGGGGAGTACTTTTCGCCGCGGGCTTGGACCCACGCGTCGCCATTGCCGCCATCAACGATGGCGTACGGCACCATTTTCTTGTCTTTTTCGACTTCGGCATCATCCACACGACGACCGATCAGACGCTTGACGCCAAAGATCGTGTTGTCGGGGTTGGTGACCGCCTGACGTTTTGCAGGCTGACCGACCAGTCGCTCATCTTCGGTGAAGGCGACGATCGAGGGCGTGGTCCGCGCCCCTTCGGCGTTTTCGATGACTTTCGGCTGCGAGCCGTCCATGATGGCCACGCACGAGTTTGTGGTACCAAGGTCAATCCCGATTACTTTACCCATATTTTCAATCCCTTTCTCTTCAAGGCGATGTCCCGAGGCCGGGACCCGTTATGGCATCCCTGCCCCGATCTGCATTGCGTAATGGCCCTACACCATTGCGCGTCCCGGCGTATATAAGGGCGCGACGAAAGGCCTGCAAGCGGTGTAAAACGCAGGTTTTCGGGATTTTGTGGCCTTTTTCGGCAAGGTTTTGGCAAGGATTGAGGATTCTGGGATGGCCCGGCTGATTTTGCGCGGATTTGACATCAGAAAGGGCTGGCTGGATGCATCGGCCCAGACGCAACTGATCGAAACGCTGCGCCCGATTCTGAAAGCAGCGCCACTGGTGCTGCCAGTGACGCCGCAAGGCAAGGCGATGTCGGTGCGCATGACCTCGGCCGGGGCCGTTGGCTGGGTCACGGACCGGGATGGCTACCGGTATCAAACACTGCACCCGCAAGGGAAGGCCTGGCCTGACATTCCCGAACCGATCCTGAACCTGTGGCACGACCTTGCCAGCCGCGAACGCGACCCCGATTGCTGTCTGATCAATTATTACGGGGAAGGCGCCCGGATGGGTCTGCATCAGGACAAGGACGAGGCCGATTTTTCCTGGCCGGTTCTTTCGGTTTCGCTGGGGGATGATGCGCTTTTTCGGATCGGCAACACCACCCGAGGCGGCAAGACCGAGTCGATCTGGCTGAACTCGGGCGACGTTGTCATCATGGGCGGGCCGGCACGGCTGACTTATCACGGGATCGATCGCATCCGCTTCGGATCTTCCAAACTCTTGCCAAAAGGCGGGCGGATCAACCTGACGCTGCGGGTGGCCCGTTAGCGGCGTGCGTCCCAGCTTTGAGACACGTGTTTGCGTGTAAAGAACTCACCCAACAGCCCGATCATCAACAGCGCTATGCCGACCCATAAGGCATATTCCCAGTTTGTGTTCCGTGGAAAATAGTTGCGGAAAATGAAGCCCCGGGCCTGGTCGATGATGTGAAACAGCGGGTTCCAGGCGAACATCATCAGGATATAGCCGCCCAGCGCATTGGCGACGAACATCTTGCCCGAGAACACCATGTTCAGACGCCGATAGATGTTTTTCAACATCTCCGCCGTTCTTGGAAACCACGGCTTCAGGGCCATCAGGTTCAAACCCACCGTGCATCCCACAAACCACGACAGGATCAGCATTCCGAAGGCGCCGCCTGGGTCCAGAATATCCAAAGGTTCAACCGCGACATGATACACGAACAGGATCACCAGAATCGAAACGAGCTGCGTGTAAAGCGCGCCGAAGGCCGCCGCCAGCAGCATGATCATCGGATTCATCGGCGAATGCAGCATCATCGGATTGTTCCCCGGCGCAATACCGGCAATCGCGGATACCGACTTTACATGCATGATGAACATGAAAACGCCCGACAGCATGTAAAGCACGAAGTTGCCGCGGATTTTGGCAATCCGTCCCCCCATAAATGACAGGATCAGGTAGAAGACAGTGGCCAGAATGACGATCTGCATGATGTTGATGAAAATCGCGATAACAGCATTCGAATGTTGCGAGCGTATCTGCCGCACGACGGCGTGAAACACCAGTTCCGCCGTGGTGAAGGCACCGCCCAAAAGCGTTTGGTTGCGCTTGTAATAAAACACCCGACGCGTCTTTCCTGCTTCTTTGCCCAAAAACTGGCACGAAATTCTTGCCGTTCCGTAACCGTCACATCATAAGTCCAACAGGACATTGGATCAACAAATCCCAGGAACGGAGCATTTTTGTGACCTACGACGCGTTAATTCCCGTCATCAGACGCCTTGCCCTGCAAGCAGGGAACAAGATCATGCAGATATATGAGGCGGATGATTTCGACGTGAAGGTCAAATCCGATAGCAGCCCCGTGACCGAAGCGGACGAGGCAGCAGATGCCCTGATCTCGGCCGGTCTGCGCGAAGCCTTTCCCGATACCCTTCTGGTGACCGAGGAACAGGCGGCCTCGCACACGCAGAAGGGTGATACGTTCCTGATCGTCGATCCGCTGGACGGCACTAAGGAATTCATCAATCGGCGCGGCGATTTCACCGTCAATATCGCGCTGGTCGAAAACGGCGTTCCCACGCGCGGCGTTGTTTATGCACCTGCCCGGGGCCGCATGTTCTACACGCAGGCCGATGGCCGGTCGGTCGAAGAAACAGGTGCGCTTGAGATGGACATTATCGGGGACGTTACGCCAATTTCAGTGTCTGAACCGGACAATTCCGCCCTTTTGGTCGTGGCCTCGAAATCGCATCGGGACCAGGCGACCGAGGATTACATCAACAAATATCAGGTGAAGGACAGCAAAAGCGCCGGCTCGTCGCTCAAGTTCTGCCTTGTGGCCACTGGCGAGGCCGACATCTATCCACGGGTTGGCCGCACGATGGAGTGGGACACCGCCGCCGGACACGCGGTTCTGGCCGGCGCCGGGGGCAAGGTCGTTCGCTTCGACGATCATTCACCGCTGACCTATGGCAAGGAAGACTATGCAAATCCGTTCTTCATTGCCTACGCTCCGGGTGTGGAACTGAAGGAAGCCTGATGTCTGTACTGATCGCAATCCCCGCCCGTTACGCGTCGACCCGCTATCCGGGCAAACCGCTGGTGCCGCTGACCGGTGCAAATGGCGTGTCCATGACCCTGATCGAAAGATCCTGGCGCGCTGCGTGTTCGGTATCCGGCGTGGACCGCGTTGTAGTGGCCACAGACGATGACCGCATTCGTGACGTGTGCGAAGGGTTTGGGGCGGAAGTGGTCATGACCTCCGAGACCTGTGGTAACGGCACGGAACGCTGCGCCGAAACCCATGCCAATCTGGGTTCGGGCTACGAGATCGTCGTCAATCTGCAGGGAGACGCACCGCTGACACCGCATTGGTTCGTCGAAGATCTGATCGCGGGGTTGCGCACGGCCCCTGACGCAGGTGTGGCCACGCCGGTCCTGCGCTGTGACGGTGATGCGCTGAACAGCCTGCTGAATGATCGCAGGAACGGACGGGTCGGCGGCACAACCGCCGTGTTCGGTGCGGATCACAGCGCAATGTACTTCTCGAAAGAGGTGGTCCCCTTTACCACGGCCACTTATGCGGGTGACGAGCCAACCCCGGTGTTCCATCACGTGGGTGTTTATGCCTATCGACCGGATGCGCTGGCCGCTTATCCCGACTGGCCGGTGGGGCCGCTGGAGAAACTGGAAGGACTGGAGCAGCTTCGGTTCATGGAGAACGGCCGCAAGGTTTTGTGCGTCGAGGTTGAGGCCAAGGGCCGCCAGTTCTGGGAACTGAACAACCCGCAGGACGTGCCCAAGATCGAAGAAATGATGGCCGCGATGGGGTTGGATTGAACGTTTTTACCCATTTCACCGTCTCCTTTCATGGCCTAGTGTTTTTTGACGTTCGGAAATTGGATCATCCATGACAGTTGTTCTTGTCACCGGCGGTGCCGGATATATCGGGTCGCATGCCTGCAAGGCCCTTGCTGCCGCAGGCTATACGCCTGTGACATATGACAATCTGGTTACCGGCTGGCAGGACGCGGTGAAATTCGGGCCGTTCGAACATGGTGATCTGCTGGACCGAAACAGGCTGGATCAGGTGTTTGCCAAATACCGTCCCGTTGCGGTGATGCACTTCGCTGCTCTCAGCCAGGTGGGCGAAGCGATGGCGCAACCCGGCCGATACTGGGCGAACAATGTCACCGGTTCGCTGAACCTGATCGAAGCAGCCGTCGAAGCCGGATGTCTGGATTTCGTCTTTTCGTCGACCTGTGCCACTTACGGCGATCAGGACAACGTGGTGCTGGACGAAAACGCGCCACAGAATCCGGTGAATGCCTACAGCTCCTCGAAACGCGCGATTGAGGATATTCTGCATGATTTCGGGGCCGCGCACGGGCTGAATCACGTCATTTTCCGCTATTTCAACGTTGCAGGAGCTGATCCTGAAGCAGAAGTTGGCGAGTTTCACCGGCCCGAAACCCATCTGGTGCCGCTGATGCTGGATGCCATCGACGGCAACCGGGATGGTCTGACCGTGTTCGGAACCGATTACGATACGCCGGACGGCACCTGTATCCGCGATTACGTTCATGTCTGCGATCTGGTCGATGCCCATGTTCTGGGACTGAAATGGCTGGAAAACGGCAAAGGCAACCGGGTGTTCAACTTGGGCACCGGGTCCGGGTTTTCGGTGATGGAAGTGATCGAGCAATCCGGCGCGGTCACCAACCGAACAGTGCCCTATACGATCGGACCCCGTCGCGCCGGGGATTGTACGCGGCTGGTTTCGGGCTCGGACCGGGCGGAACAGGAACTGGGCTGGCGGCCGAAAAGATCAACGTTAGAGACAATTGTCAGGGACGCGTGGCGCTGGCACCAGACCGGACACTACGAGAAATGAGGGTCATGTGACCGCGCACCCGGTACAGGATCTGCCATCCATTGGCTGGGCGCAGATGTACCGGTTGCGTCTGAAACGCCGCGGGCTCTTGTGGCGCTCATTCCGAAGCCGCCGCCAGCTGTCCTGTCTTGAGGACCGGACGGAGAAAATCGGTAAGGGAGATATTCTGGCCTTTATCACACTGCGCAACGAGATGATGCGGCTGCCGTGGTTTTTTGAACACTACCGAACCCACGGCGTGGATCATTTTCTGATCGTGGATAACGGCAGCGACGACGGATCGACCGAATATCTGTTGGAACAACCAGATGTTTCGGTCTGGAACACGACGGCCAGCTACCGTGCCGCGCGGTTTGGCCTGGACTGGCTGACCTGGCTGCAGATGAGATACGGGCACGGGCACTGGACCCTGATGGCTGATGCGGACGAGTTGCTGATTTACGCCCATCACGAGACCAGATCGCTACATGATCTGACCGCATGGCTGGAGTCGCACGGGCAGGATGCCTTTGGTGCGCTGATGCTGGATCTGTATCCGCAAGGGCCGCTGGGGGATCAAGGCTATGACCCCGAGACCGACCCGACCCGGGTACTGGACGGGTTCGACAGCGGTCCCTACCGGGTGCAGCGTCAAAGCCCGCTGGGTAATCTTTGGGTGCAGGGCGGAGCCCGCGAGAGGATGTTTTTCTCAAATGCCCCGCGTCGGTCGCCCACGCTGAACAAGATCCCTCTGGTACGCTGGTCCCGGCATTATGCCTTTGTAAACTCGTGCCATTCCGCGCTGCCGCGCCGGTTGAACACCACCTATGACGGCCCGGGGGGGACTGCGGCCTCGGGTATCCTGCTGCACACCAAATTCCTGCCGGATGTCGTCGACAGGTCCGAAACCGAGAAGACCAGGCGTCAGCATTTTCATGATCCGGACCAATTCGGGCCATATTACGATGGCATAATTGCGCAGCCTGTCATGTGGACAGAGCGATCAGAGCACTACGCCGGATGGCAGCAATTGCGCGCGCTGGGGCTGATGAATGACGGGGGCTGGAACTGAATTGCCGCCTTCCCGACAGAATTGCAACGCCCCCGGCTAACAACTTTTAAACCCGTTGCCTCGCAAGATGCATAGGTGGCATAAAACGGCAATGGCTCGGATCCACTCAGGCTTGAACAGGCCCCGGGCCTGCTCGCGTAATAATAAGGGTTGGGCAGTCGCGTGAGCCTGTTGGATTCATATAGAATGAGGCTTCGGCGCAAGCGCCGTCTGGTGCGCTGTGTGCGCAAACGAAGCGAGCTGCGCGCGGTTTCGAACAACACCGCGCAAATACAGCGTGGCGATGTCTTGCTGATGAGCGTTGTACGCAACGAAAAGATCAGGCTGCCGTTCTTTCTGGACTATTATCGCAACCTGGGCATCAATCACTTCCTGTTTGTCGATAACGACAGCGATGACGGAACCTGCGCCTTTCTTGAGGCGCAGCCGGATGTGTCCGTCTGGCAGGCCGAGGCCAGCTATAAGCGCGCATCCTTTGGTCTGGACTGGTCCAACTATCTGCTGCGCAAATACGCGCCCGATCACTGGGTCCTGACGGTCGACCCGGATGAGTTCTTCATTTACCCGTTTTGTGACACCCGCCCGATCCGCGCGTTGACGGACTGGCTGGATGGCTGCGCCGTACGCAGCTTTGGCACCATGCTGATCGACATGTATCCGCAGGGTCCGGTCGAAGAGGCGCCATATCAAGAAGGGCAGAATCCGTTCGAAATCGCGAACTGGTTCGACTCGGGCAACTACATGATTACCCGGAACCCCGATTATGGAAATCTGTGGATTCAGGGCGGTCCCCGCGCGCGGGTGTTCTTTCAGGACAATCCCTCAAAAGCTCCGGCGCTGAACAAAATACCGCTGGTCAAATGGGACAAGCGCTATGTCTATGTCAGCTCGACCCATTCCCTGCTGCCGCGCGGGCTGAACCAAGTCTACGACGAATGGGGCGGTGAAAAGGCCAGCGGCGCGTTGCTTCATGCCAAGCTGATCAACACTCTGGGCGACAAGGCGCGCGAAGAACTGCACCGCGGCCAGCATTATCGCGGCTCGGACGAGTACCGGGCCTATGCCCAGCGGCTGGAAGGCAAACCGGTTTTCTGGTGCGACTGGTCCGAGAAATACATCAACTGGAGACAGCTTGAGATTCTGGGCCTTATGTCGAAAGGAAACTGGGCATGAGCGGTCTGGGCGTCGTCATGCTGGTGCATACAGCACTGGACCGTGCCGAGCAGGTCGCGCGCCACTGGACAACGTCCGGCTGCCCGGTAGTGATCCACGTGGATCGCAAGGTTTCCGACCAGGCATTTGCCGAGTTTTCCGAGGCCTGCGCCGACAATCCCCTGATTGTATTCTCGGACCGGCATGCCTGCGAATGGGGCGGCTGGGGCATCGTCGCAGCCTCGCAATGCGCGGCGACGCTGATGCTTGAACAGTTCCCGGATGTGCGCCACGTATTTTTGTCGTCCGGGGCCTGTCTGCCCCTGCGGCCCGTGCAGGAACTGATCGACTATCTGTCGGACCGCCCGCGCGTCGATTTCATCGAAAGCGCGACCACCGCCGATGTCAGCTGGACCATCGGCGGTCTGGATCATGAACGGTTCACCCTGCGGTTCCCGTTTTCCTGGCGCAAGCGCCGCAAATTGTTTGATACTTACGTCAAATTTCAACGCGCTCTGGGCTTGCGGCGGCGTATCCCGGACGGGCTGGTCCCGCATATGGGCAGCCAGTGGTGGTGCCTGACCCGGCAGACCCTGTCGGCCATCCTGCAAGACCCCAAACGCCCCGTGTATGACCGCTATTTCCGCCGCGTCTGGATACCCGATGAAAGCTATTTCCAGACGCTGGCAAGGCTCTATTCAACGCATATCGAAAGCCGCTCGCTGACCTTGTCCAAGTTCGACTATCAGGGTCGGCCGCACATATTCTATGATGACCACCTGCAATTGCTGCGCCGTTCGGACTGTTTTGTGGCCCGCAAGATCTGGTGGAAGGCCGACCGGCTGTATCAGTCGTTTTTGACCGATCAGGCTGGGGCGATGAAACCGGCCGAGCCAAATCCGGGCAAGATCGACCGGGTGTTTTCCAAAGCGGTCGAGCGGCGCATGCGCGGGCGCGACGGGCTGTACATGCAAAGCCGGTTTCCCCGACATGGCAGCGAAAACGGCCTGACGTCGTTTCCATATTCGGTATTTCAGGGCTTTTCCGACCTTTTTGAAGATTTCGAAACCTGGCTGGAAAACACAACAAACACACGCGTACATGGTCATGTGTTCAGCCCTGAACGGGCAGAGTTTGCGGGTGACCAGACAATTACGAACGGCGCACTCAGCGATTGCGCCACATTGCGCGACTACAACTCGAAGGCTTTCCTGTCGAACCTGATCTGGAATACTCGCGGCGAAAGACAGTGTTTCCAGTTCGGCCCGGCGGACACGCAGGATATCAACTGGTTTCTGGCGCGCGACAAGAACGCACAGATTTCAGTGATCACCGGTGCCTGGGCAATTCCGCTGTTCCGGTCGAACCGGAACTTCGCCGACATCCGCAACGAGGCCGCGCGCCTGCAACAGATCGAAAGCAAACAGCTTGAGGTTCTGACCTCGGTCTGGACCAAGGCGCGGGTGCGCACCTGGTGTCTGGCAGAGTTTGTCGAATCTCCGATCGAGGCGCTGCACGAGGTGATAGACGAGATCGGGACCCAGCAACCGAGCCACCTGATTGAGGCGCCGAAGATGGTTGATCTGTCCGGCTTCGGTCAATTCCTGCAAAACCTGAAGAACCAGGGAATGCACCCGTATCTGATGGGCGATTTCCCGGTAGACGACGTGTTTGGCAGCCAGACCAAACCGTTCCGAAAACCCTATTTGGTTCAATAAGTCGCCATGTCCGGTCCCTGGGATTACTTCATCGTTCTTGGCGCCATGCGCACGGGATCCAACCTGCTGGAAGCCAATCTGAACGCACTGGAGGGCGTGACCTGCCACGGAGAAGCGTTCAATCCGCATTTCATCGGCCGATTGAAGTCCGAGGAATTGCTGGGTGTTTCGCTGACCGAACGCGACCAAAATCCCGACCTGTTACTGGACGCCATCAAAGCAGCCCCCGGCGCACTGAACGGGTTTCGCTATTTTCAGGGGCACGATCCCCGCGTGCTGGAGCCTGCGCTGAACGACCCGCGCTGTGCCAAGATTGTTCTGACGCGGAATCCGCTGGACAGCTACATCTCACTGAAAATTGCGCGGGAGACCATGCAATGGCAACTGAAAAACATAAAGCGCCGCCGCGATGCTCTGGTCACGTTTCAGGCTGAAGAGTTCTCGGACTACCTGGATCAGCAGCAGGAATTTCAACTGTTGCTGCTGAACCGGCTGCAGAAAACCGGGCAGACCGCATTTTTCCTGGCCTATGACGACCTTAACCGACTGGATATTCTGAACGGGCTGGCATCGTGGTTGGGGGTACAGGCGCGGCTGACGGCGCTGGACGACACGCTCAAACCCCAGAATCCCGGCCCCGCCCTTTCCAAAGTCACAAACCCGGAGGAATTGGAACAGGCGTTGTCCGGAATGGACACGTTCAACCTGCATCGCAATCCGGGTTTCGAGCCGCGCCGCGGGCCAGCAGTAGGCCAATACGTCACTGCCGCCCGGACACCTTTGATGTATCTTCCCTTGCGCGGCGGAAACGATGACGCGGTGACGGCATGGATGGCCGATCTTGATGGCAGCGCGCCGGTCACGAACCGCAATCGCCGGCAAATCCGGCGATGGCTGGAGGCCAATCCCGGACACCGGAAATTCAGTGTCGTGCGCCACCCGCTGGCGCGGGCCCATACCGCGTTCTGTTCAAAGATTCTGAGTACCGATCCAGGCGCCTATGCTTCCATCCGAAATACCCTGCGCAACCGTTTCAAACTGCCCATTCCCGGCCAGATCCGTGACGGTAATTACCCCTTGGAACAGCACTATCAGGCGTTTGCGGCCTTTCTGAAGTTCCTGCACCACAATCTGTCCGGGCAAACGTCAATTCGGGTGGACGGCGTTTGGTGCAGTCAGGCGCAGGCGCTGGAGGGGATGTCGGCCTTTGCGCTGCCAGATCTGATTCTGCGGGAAGATGAACTGGCCGCCGCCCTGCCGGAACTGGCGCGTAAAACGGGCCATCCGTCACCCCCCCAACCGGCAACATGTGCGCCGGACACTCCCTACGCGCTGGATCAGATTTATGACACAGAACTGGAGCCGCTGGCGGTTGAAACCTACCAGCGCGACTATCAGCAATTCGGGTTTGGAGACTGGAAACCGGTCTAGGATCAGGGGCGCAGGGTGATCAGCGTGCCTTTGTTCACCATCGCGTAAATCTCTTCGATTTCTTTGTTTTTTACGGCGATACAGCCTGCCGTCCAGTCGGGCGTCTTACGGGAGCGGCGGATTTCTGACCTGAGGCTGGGCTCACCATGAATGAAGATGTCACCGCCCGGATCGACGCCTGCGGCCTTGGCCTGCGCAATGTCTTCCGAATTCGGGTAGGAAATCCCGATCGACAGGTGATAGCGGCTGCGCGGGTTACGGCGGTCAATCAGGTACGACCCTTCAGGCGTGCGGCCATCACCGCGTTTGGTCTTGGTGCCTTGAGGCGCAAAGCCCAGCGCGACATCGTATTCTTTCAGTATCCGTTCGTTGTGCAACAGATACAGCTTGCGCGCGCCCTTGTTGACGACAAGCGACGTCACCTCGGGTCCGCGATATGTCAGAAATTTCGGGTTGGCGGATGCACATGCCGAAAGGGCCAGCGTCGCCATCGCCCCTAATCCAAATACTCGACGATCCATATGTTCACTGCCTGCTTCTGCTTTTTTGCGATGATTATGCCAGAAAACGCAAAATTTGAAATCACTTTTTGCTGTTCAACTGCCTGGTCAGGTGGCGCTCGATGGTTTCCAGACGCTCCAGAACCTCATCGCGGTAGGCATCGGTTTTGACCTCATCCTCGGCATGGTGGGCATCCTGCATCGAGTTGACGATCAGACCGACCAGCAGGTTCACCACGGCAAAGGTCGTGACCATGATGAAGGGCACAAAGAAAATCCACGCGTAGGGATAAACCTCCATTACCGGGCGGACAATGCCCATCGACCAGCTCTCCAGCGTCATGATCTGAAACAGCGTATAGGCGGACAAGCCCAGATCACCGAACCAGTCCGGGAAAGACTGCGAGAACAGCTTGGTCGCGATGACGGCGCCGATATAGAACAGGATCGCCATCAGCAGAAACACACTGGCCATGCCGGGAAGCGCCGAGATGAACCCTTCGACAACGCGGCGCAGGCGCGGGGCCACCGAAATGACACGCAGAACCCGCAGGATACGCAGCGCCCGCAGCACTGACAGGCCCGCACCTCCCGGAATGAGGGCGATACCCACAATCAGAAAATCGAAAATATTCCAGCCGCTTTGAAAGAACCGCCGACCGGTTGCCACAAGCTTCATGGCAATCTCGGCCACAAAGACTGTCAGGCACAGGCTGTCCAGCATCACGATCAGGGGGCCTGCGCGTTCCATCAGACTCGGCGAAGTTTCCATGCCCAGCAAGATGGCGTTAAAGATGATGACACCGGTGATGAAACGCCCAAATGCCGGGGCTTCGATAACAGTCGAAAGGCGCTGGGTGATCCCCATTGTGAATATCTCCGGTCTGATCATTGTGCTGGGCCTAAAGTGAACCGCGCGGCAAGTTCGGTGTGTGACGACCACCGAAATTGGTCAACGACCTGTACCCATTCAAGGGCATATCCGGCATCAACCAGAATTTTTGCATCCCGCGCAAAGGTCACGGGGTTGCAGGACGCATAGGCCACGACCGGACGCAGCGCCTGCGCCAGTTCGGCCACCTGCGCCTGAGCGCCCGCACGAGGCGGGTCCAGCACAATGGCGTCAAAGGACTTGAGCTCATCCGGCATCAAGGGTCGGCGAAACAGATCGCGGGCCTCGGTCGTGATCCGTTTCAGACCTTTGGACTTGCGCCAGCCCTGGTCCAGCGCCTTGGTCATCGCCGCTTCGCCTTCGACAGCGTGAACCTCGGCCTGTTCCGCAAGCGGTAACGAGAACGTACCGCAACCCGCAAACAGATCAGCGACGCGCTTCGCGCCCTGCGTGGCCTGCAAAACTGCCTGTATCAGAGCCTGTTCTCCGTCCTTCGTGGCCTGCAGGAATGCGCCGGGCGGCGGGGTGACTTCGGCCTCGCCAAACCTCTGGAACGGAGGCGTGCGCATGGCGATCACCTCGCCATCCCAGGCCAGCCTTGCCAGCCCGTTTGCCTCAGTCGCCTGCGCCAGTGCCAGTTCCAGCGGTCCGTCCAGCGGCTTGCCGCCCTGAACGGATACATCCAGGCCGGCCTCGGACAATGTCAGCGTCACGGCCAGCACGCCTTTTCGGCTGCCGCCCAGAACGGCCAACGCCTCGGCAACGGGGATGGCAGCGACCAGCGCCGGGTCGAGCAACTGGCAATCGGGGATCTCGGTGATCGTGTCCGAAGCGCGCCCGTGAAACCCGGCCAACGTTCCCTTTTTCGTTCGACGCACCGCGATTGTTGCCCGACGGCGCGACCGTTCCGGCGACGTATGGATCGGACGCATGGGCGCGCTCAGGTCCTGTGCTGCCAGTGCGTTGCGCACCACTTCGACCTTCCAGTCCGCGACAAAACTGTCGGCCGCATGTTGCAACTGGCATCCGCCACAAGCTTTGTAGTGGCGGCACGGCGCCTTGACCCTGTTTTCCGATGGGGCGTCCACGCGGATATCGCCGAGAATCTGGCCCTGCAACGTCCCGCTGACCGCTTCTCCCGGCAGGGTACGCGGCGCATAGACCGGGCCTTCGGCGATGCCGTCGCCTTGATGGCCAAGACGGGTGATGATGAATTGCTGCGTCATGCGTGGCCTGATACCGGGGCTGCGCACGCAACAAAACCCCTGACCGAACGCTTTGCGCCTTATTCCGCCGCTTCGGCCTGAATGAAGCCACCCGACTGCCGGTGCCAGAACCGGGCATAAAGCCCACCCTGTTCCAGCAGCGCCTCGTGGGTGCCGCTTTCCACGATGCGTCCATGATCCAGCACGATAATCCGGTCCATCTCGATCAGGGTCGACAGGCGATGGGCGATGGCCAGAACGGTTTTGCCCTGCATGACGCGATGCAAGGCGGCCTGGATCGATGCCTCAACCTCGGAATCCAGCGCCGAGGTTGCCTCGTCCAGAACCAGTATCGGCGCATCCTTCAGAATGGCGCGGGCCAGTGCGATTCGCTGGCGCTGACCACCGCTAAGCTTGACGCCCCGCTCCCCCAAATGCGCTTCATAACCGGTTCGACCCTGCGCATCCTCAAGCCCGAGGATGAATTCATGCGCTTCGGCCTTCCGCGCGGCGGCGATCAGTTCGGGTTCCGTGGCGTCGGGTCGGCCATACAGAATATTTTCACGGGCCGAGCGGTTGAACATCGCCGTTTCCTGCGTGACCATCCCGATCTGGCTGCGCAGGCTGTCCTGCGTCACCTTAGAAACGTCCTGTCCATCAATCAGGATCGCGCCCTCTTCCCGATCATAAAGCCGTAGCAGCAGGGAAACCAAAGTCGATTTTCCGGCCCCCGAGGCACCAACCACACCCAGCTTTTCGCCGGGCGCGACGGCCAGGTTCAGATCAGCAACCCCACCGATATCCCGACCATAGGCGAAACTGACATTTTCAAAAGAGATGCGACCTTCGGTGACGCTCAGATGCGTTGCGCCGCTGCGGTCTTCGATCCGGTCCCGCCTGGTCAGTGTCTTCATGCCATTCTCGATCTCGCCGACATTGGCATAAAGGCCCATCAGCGTGAAACTGACCCAGCCTGTCATCTGCGCGATCCGGATCGACACCGCGCCTGCCGCGACGATGTCGCCCGCCGTGGCAATGCCTGCCTGCCACAACCAAAGTGTGGCTCCCAGCAAAAGCACAGGCAACACGCCTGCCAACGCCATCAGGATGGATCGGAAACTGGCCGAGAGCCAACCGAAATCCAGCGACTTTTCGCGCAGGGTCATCATGGCGTCACGCGCGGCCTGATCTTCGTTGTCGGAATGGGCGAACAGTTTGACCGTCTTGATGTTCGTGATGGTATCCACCACCTGCCCCGACACCATGGCCCGGGCTCCTGCCCGCGCGGCCGAACGCAGCCGGATGCGCGGTAAGTACCATCGGATCAACAGCAGATACACCGCAAGCCATCCGGCAAAAGGCAGCATGACCAGCGGGTGAATCGACCCTAACAAAAGCAAAGACCCTGCAAGCGAAGCCAGCGCAAATACGATTGCACTGATGACATCCGACACCACCGACGCCATTGCATTCGACGTCTGCATCTGTTTCTGGGCGATCCGGCCGGCAAAATCGTCATCGAAATAGGTCGTCGACTGGCCCAGCGTCCAACGATTCAACCGGGCCAGAACCAGCGGCGTAATGTTGGGCATCACAACGTAATTGTTCGAGAAGGACGACAAGGCCGCGATGATCGGCCGCAACAGCATCAAAAAGATCGCGGCACCACCGAAGGCCCACAGGTTCCGTTCATTGAACAGGTTCTCCGGCCCGCTGGTGGTGGCAATGTCGATCACCTTTCCCAGTATCCACGCGGTGGCCACTTCTGCTGCTCCGCCCAGCATGGACAGGAGCGCCGCCACAAACAGGATCGGCCAGGACCCCGCCAGGCACCAGCGAATGAACGCCCCCAACTTCTGCGGTGGGGGCGTTTCAGCACCTTTGAAAGGATCGATGAGGTTTGCAAGCCTCATTCAGCAGCCTCAGGGTTCAGGAAGCCGCCAGACTGCCGCGCCCAGAACTGCGAGTAAAGCCCGCCTTGCGACAGGAGTTCAGAGTGCCTGCCCTGTTCCACGATCCGGCCCCCATCCATCACCAAAATGCGATCCATCTGCGCGATGGTGCTGAGCCTGTGGGCGATGGCGATTACGGTTTTACCTTGCATCATGCCGTATAGAGTTTCCTGAATTGAGGCTTCGACCTCGGAATCTAGAGCAGAAGTCGCCTCGTCCAACAACAAGATCGGGGCGTCCTTCAGGATCACCCGCGCCAGCGTGACCCGCTGCCGCTGACCGCCGCTTAGTTTCACGCCGCGTTCACCCACATGGGCATCGTAACCTGTGCGCCCTTGCGGGTCTTGCAGGTCAAGGATGAAGTCATGCGCCTCGGCCTGTTTGGCGGCGGCGATCATCTGATCTTCCGTGGCATCGGGTCGACCATAGAGGATGTTGTCCCGCACCGATCGATGCAACAGCGCACTGTCCTGCTGGACCATGCCGATGTGGCTGCGCAGACTGTCCTGCGTGATGTTGGCGATGTTCTGATTGTCGATCAGGATTGCACCGCTCTCGACGTCGTAAAACCGCAAAAGCAGCTTGACCAGGGTCGATTTCCCGGCCCCCGATCGCCCGATCAGGCCGATTTTTTCACCCGGACGGATTGTCAGATCGACGTGATCCAGACCACCGGTTTCACGGCCATAGTGATGCGACAGGTCGCGGATTTCGATCTGGCCTTTGGTCAGCTGCAAATCGTCGGCCTTCGGTGCGTCCAGCAGGTCAATCGGCTGCGCTATGGTTTCCATCCCTTCGGCAACGATACCGAGCTGGCGGAAAAAACTGGTCAGCGCCCACATGATCCAGCCGGTCATGGCATTCAGCCGCAGGGTCAGGGCGGTGGCGGCGGCAACCACACCGACCGTTGCGCTGCCCTGCATCCACAGGGAAATGGCCCAGCCCACAACGCCGACGATCAGCAGACCGTTCAGCGTGACCAGAACGGCATCCATCACGGTGAAGATCCGCATCTCGATCTGAAAGGTCCGCCGCGTTTCCTCGATCGCTTCGCGGGCGTAGTCGAGCTCCTGCGTATCGTGCGCGAACATCTTCACCGAATGGATGTTGGTGTAGCTGTCCACCACCCGCCCGGTCACGTTCGAGCGCGCATCAGACGCCGCCTTTGACGCCGGTTGCACTCGCCGCACGGTCCACCGGACCAGAGCTGCATAGAGCGCGAACCAGATCAGCAGCGGGATCAGAAGACGCGCGTCTGCCGCATAAAGCAGGATTGCCGCACCGATCAGATAGGCCAGCGAAAAGGAAATCGCGTCGAAGACCTGAAAAATCACCTCGCCAGCAGCCGGAGGGGTTTGCATGATCCGGTTTGCGATACGTCCGGCAAAGTCGTTTTCAAACCAGCCAACAGACTGGCGCAGCACGTGTTTATGCGCGCGCCACCGGATCAGGGTGCCAAAATTCGGCAGGATCGCGTTGTTCAGCAACAGCACGTCCACCACATGCAACAAAGGCCGCAAGAACAGGACAAAGACCGCCATCAGGATCAGTTCCGTTCCATGCGCCTGCCAAACCTCGGTGGGCGATCCGCTGAGCAGGTCCACGACGCGCCCCATATAGTAGATCAGACCGATCTCGACCCCGGCCACGATGACGGAAATCAGCGCCGTCCAGACGAAGATTCTGTAGAACGGGCTCGAATAGTCCAGCATGAACGGCCACAGCCGCGTCGGCGGTGTGTCGGTCTCGGTATAGGCGACAAAAGGGTCAACAAGGTTTTCGAAATAGCGAAACATGGAGAGTGCTCCGATTGAGCATAAACTAGGGGCGTGCGAAGAAAGATGGCGCCAGAACACCACCCTTACGGGTCAAAGTGTTCCGGCTTTAGCCGAACCAGATCCCGTAATACATTCGCATTCCTCCATCCATGTGACAGGGGCAAGTAACCACAAACGATTTGACTTGTCATCCCTTTTTGAGACCTCGCGCTAATCGGCAAGCAGCTCTTTGCGGCTTAGCCGGAAGCCCGACTCGATCCAACGGCGCTCCAGTTCGGCAAGTTTCTGGCCCAGTGCGGGCCCGGAAAAATCGGGGATCAGGTCCGTTGCACCGATTGGAAAACGGGCCGCCGCGCCAGCTTTCAACTGCTGTTTCAGGTCATCCGACCAGGGTTGTTCCAGCAACGCACAGCGCAGCAGGGTTTCATGCAATCCACCCTCTTCGCCATAGCGATAACCCAACTCGGCCACGCTTGCGGTCCCCGAGGCCTCTTCCCGCATTCGGGTCAGCCGCTGCAGTTGCGCCCGGCTAAGGCGCAGGGTCGCGGCGTCTTCGGGTGCTGCAATGGCCGCCAGCCTGCGCACTGCGTCAGGGGAGGCGCCAGCCTGCTGTTCCAGTGCAATCAGCGGTGCCAGAGATCGGTCATCCGCCCCGGGCAGCACTTGCATCAGAACGCCGGTACTTCGCATTCCCGCCACCGACGGTGCTGGATCAGGGGCTGCCAGCAGCTTCAGCAACTCGGCCCCGACCCGTTCGCGCGACAGTTGACGCAGCCCGTCCGGGTTAGCCGCAATCGCCGCCAGCGCATCCTGATCGAACCCGGCCTGCGGATCGCCATACCAGGCGTGAAACCGGAAAAAGCGCAGGGATCGCAGGTAATCCTCGCGAATGCGGTGTTCGGCGGTTCCGATAAAACGGACCCGGCGCGCCTTCAGATCCGGCAGGCCGTTCAACGGGTCACGAACCGTCCCGTCCGGCGCGGCATAGATAGCATTCATGGTGAAATCACGGCGGGCGGCGTCTTCTTCCACCTTATCCGAAAATGCCACCACGGCCCGGCGACCGTCCGTTTGCACGTCCCGGCGGAACGTGGTGATTTCATGCGCGATGCCGTGACAAACAACCGTTATGGTTCCGTGATCAATCCCGGTAGGGATAGCCTTGAGCCCCGCTTTCCGGGCAAGCTGCATGACCCGTTCCGGCGGCGCATCTGTGGCGATGTCGATATCCGACACCGGTTCGCCCAACAAAGCGTTGCGCACGCAACCACCGACAAACAGCGCCTGCGCCCCGGCTTCTGTCAGGGCCGCACAGACCTTCTGCGTTGCCGGTTCCGTAACCCAGGGTTCAAGAATCCGCTTCATTCATTCAACCGTGCTGCCAATCCCCGCAACATGCGGGCCGTTGCGCCCCAGATGTAATAGGGACCGAACGGAACTGTGAAATAGTGCCGTCTTTGGCCCCTCCAACGACGCGATTCCACGATATAATTCGCAGGGTTGAGGACATGTGCAAGCGGAACCGAGAAAACTTCCTCCACCTCACCGGGCTCGGGGATCGGGGTGAAAGGCCGCCGCAATATGGCGACGACCGGTGTCACCTGGAACGATGTCACGGTCTCATGCGCGGGCAGGTGTCCCAGGATTTCGGGCAGTTCAGGTGGCAGCGCGATCTCTTCGCGGGCTTCGCGCAAGGCCGTGGCGGTGACGTCGGCATCGTCACCGTCCTGCTTGCCACCCGGAAAGGCGATCTGCCCGGGATGGTGTTTCAGGGCCGACGACCGTTTGGTCAGGATCAGGCGCGGCTGCTCCCCGACCAGCGAAATCGGCACCAGCACACCCGCAGGACGCAGTTTCCGCCCGGGCGGAAGAACCGCATCGGGGTTCAGGTCAAAATCGCTGGACCCACCGCCCGGTCGGCGCAGGGCCGCCCTGAGCTGTTCAGTCAGGTCATGCACCGCCGGACTCTTTGGCATCGAAACCCACGGTTTCGGGGTCAAGCACGTAATGTGCGCCACAGAACTGGCAGTCAGCCGTCACCTGACCTTCGGGAGTGGTCATCTTTTCGATGTCCTTGGCGGAATAGATCGACAGGCTCTGCCGTACACGGTCCTCGGAACAGGTACAGCCGAACTGCACAGCTTGCGCGTCATAAACGCGGGGCTGTTCCTCGTGAAACAGACGGATCAGCAGGTCCGTGGGTGCCACCGAGGGCCCGATGAGCTCCAGATCTTCGACCGTATCCAGCAGGATATTGACCCGGCCCCAGTTTTCGCCTTCTTCGCCGTCGACCAAATCCGTTGCCGTCAGGATTTCGCCCTCGCCCTGACTGCTCGCCACAAAGGGCGAGGCCTTGGGCATATGCTGCAACATGACACCGCCCGCGCGCCAGTGTTCGCCGACGCCGGGTTCAGTCGATTTGCCAAAGCTCAGTGAAAACCGGGTTGGCAATTGTTCGGATTGCGCAAAATATGCTTCGGCGCAGGCGCTAATCGAGCCGCCGGCCAGCGGTGTGATGCCCTGATAGGGCTGTGTGCCTTTACCCTGGTCGATCAGAATCGCGAAATAGCCTTCGCCCACCTGATCAAACGGCGCGGCATCGGTCAGCCGATCGCGGTCAAAGCTTGCATAAGCGCGGATGCGGGCAAGCTCACCCTCTTTTTGAGGCGCGTAATAATCCGTTGCGATCATCCGCACCGCACCCTTGGACTGTACCTGCAGCGAAAGCTTCCAGCGCAACGCGACGGTCTGTCCGATCAGCGCGGTCAGCAGGGCCATCTCGGCCACCAATGCCTCGACCTTTTCGGGATAGTCGTGCTGTTTCAGGATGCCGTCCAGAACGCCATCCAGACGGGCCACGCGGCCGCGCATATCCGATACATCGAGTTGAAAGGGCAGGACGGTGTCGTCCCACGCGATTTTCGTTCCAAGAGACATGGGGTTTCCTTACACGCCACGGGTTGGCATACCGCCACCATATAGGTCGAACAGATTGGGTTGTAAGGGGCCATACATGATCAGACGGTTCGGTGAAACCCCGGAACCGGGGCGCAAGTACATACGCAGGGTGGGCGTTTACGGTCTGCTGCCGCGAGGCCGGCACCTGTTGCTGACCTGCCAGACCGAACCTGGGCCAGACCTTCAGTTACCCGGTGGCGGTATCGATCCCGGCGAATCCCCGATCACTGCGCTGCACCGCGAGGTTTACGAGGAGACAGGTTGGCAAATCGCCGCGCCCCGGCGCATCGGCGCGTTTCGACGGTTCACGTTCATGCCGGAATACGATCTGTGGGCCGAAAAGGTTTGCCTGATCTATCGCGCAAGGCCTGTGCGCCGCATGGGCCCGCCCAGCGAACCCTTTCACGAAGCATTGTGGATGCATGGCGCGGACGCGGTTGAGATGTTGGGCAACGGCGGCGATCGGCACTTTGCCAGACTTCATTTGAACAGGCTCTAACAAACATTAAACTCAAAAAATACTGCCGAGACATCGTCGTCCATGCCTTCACCGGGCGAAGCGGTCTGGGTGAGCTGCCAGAACATGTCGTCCAGAAACTCGCTTCCTGCCCGGTCCGACGCGCAGCCCAGCGCCATTTGCTGCAATCCGGATTCGTCCAGCAAACCGCCATCGGCCAGGCGGCATTCCGTGAACCCATCGGAATACAGCATCAACCTGTCGCCGGGCTTGAGGTAGAGTTCGGTCTGTTGGAAGTGAACATCCGGCAGCAAGCCGATCGGCAGACCGCCCTCACCCAGAAACTCAGCGCTGCCATCCTGGCGCAGCAGAAGCGGGTGCGGATGCCCTGCTTGCACCATTTTCACATGACCGTTGCGCAAATCGACAATGGCGTAGACCATCGTGAAATATTCTTCGACACCGGCATCCGCCATCAGGCGTGAGTTGAGCGTTGCAGCGACCTGTTCCGGTGGAAGCAAGGCATAGAACTTGTCGAACCGACGCTCCATCGCCACGTTCTGATCGAAGTGTGTGCTTGACAGATACCCGCCAAGACGCGCCGTCATCATCGCCGAAGTGATGCCGTGCCCGGACACATCAATGCTGTAAAACCCAAGGCGATTGATGCCGGGGGAAAACATGCCAACAAGGTCACCGCCAATGTGGCCACATGGTTTGAGCAACAGACTGACCCGGGATTTGCCGAATTCCCGGCTGAACTCGGGCACCAGTGACTGCTGGATCTTTCGGGCCTGCATCAGGTCCTTGTCGATGGCGTCGTGGGCCTGCTTCAACTCGTTCAGCGCGTTTTCGATCAGACGGTTCTTTTCCGACAGTTCGCGTTGCATATCCAGAATGCGTGCACCGGCCGAGATACGGGCGCGCAACTCATCCGCCTCGAGCGGTTTGATCAGAAAATCGTCTGCACCGGCATCCAGCCCGCGCGCGACCTCCTGCTTTTCGCTTTTGGAAGTTAGAAGGATGAAATAGCTGTAGTGATCGCCGCCCAGCGCCCGGAAGGCGCGGCAGAATTCCAGCCCGCTCATCCCCGGCATGACCCAATCGCTGACAACCAGATCCGGAAGGCTTTCGGCACATAAGGCAATGGCGGCTTCACCGCCGTCCGCCTCGATCACCTCGAACCCCCATTTTCTGAGGGATGCGACCAGAATGCGCCGTTGCAGGCGGCTGTCATCCACGACCAGCACCCTGCGGATCGCACCAAACTCCAGCTCTGCGCTGGCTTCCGCCTGTCCGGGTCCTGACACCATCACCCTCTGCACCGCACGCGTTTTCGAATGTCACAACCCTAGCGCGCGGTGATTTAACATCCGATGAAGGTGCAATCCGAGGTTTCTTCGACCGGCTTAACCGGACCTTTACCGCACAGATGTTAATTCCATGGCCAACAGAACGAGGCGGGAAGGGCACCATGATCCACTGGCACAGGGTCAGACAATTGCGGGATGAGGTTGGCGCCGACGAGTTTGACGAGGTGGTGCAGATCTTTCTCGACGAGGTTCAGGAAGCTCTTGCGCGTTTGCACAATGATACCACGCGGGCAGAACTGGAACAAAACCTGCATTTCCTGAAGGGCAGCGCGCTGAGCCTGGGATTCGATCAGTTTTCCAAACTTTGCCAGGATGGCGAACGGCGGGCAGCAGCCGGTGAAGGCGACAATGTGGATCTGAACGCAATCCTGACCGCCTACGATGAATCCCGGGCAGTATTTTTAGCAAACCGGGCGGAGAGCCTTAGTTAGAGGCTGTTTTTTGCGCTCAGATCACAAACTGGGCCAGTGTTTCGTCTTCAGTTATGTCGGTATAGGTGAACCCGGCCTCGTCCAGATGCGCAAACAGCCGCATGAAGTTTTCCGGCTTGCGGGTTTCGATCCCGATCAGGACCGAGCCGAAATTGCGCGCCGATTTCTTCATATATTCGAAGCGCGCGATGTCATCCTCGGGGCCGAGAATGCCCAGAAACTCTTTCAACGCACCGGGGCGCTGGGGCAGGCGTAGGATGAAATACTTTTTGACGCCGGAATAGCGCTGCGCCCGCTCCTTCACTTCGGGCAGACGCTCGAAATCGAAGTTGCCGCCCGAGGTGACGCAAACCACCGTCTTGCTGCGCACAAAGCTTTGAACATCCGTCACCGCCTCGACCGCCAGCGCGCCGGCGGGCTCCAGAACGATGCCTTCGACATTCAGCATCTCTATCATGGTGGCGCAGATACGATCTTCGGACATCACCAGGACATCCGACAGGTGGCAATTGCGCAGCAGTTCAAAGGGCTTTTCGCCAATCCGGCCGACGGCGGCGCCATCGACAAATGTGTCGACGCGATCCAGCGCCACCGGATGACCCGCCGCCAGCGCCGCGCGCAGGCAGGCCCCGCCTGCCGGTTCCACGAACAGGCAATGGGTGCGATCCCCGAACCAGGTCGCCACACCCGCCGACATCCCGCCACCGCCCACCGGCAACAGCAGGTGATCAGGCACACCGCCCAGCTGTTCCTCGATCTCGACCGCAAGGGAGGCCTGCCCTTCGATCACATCCTCATCGTCGAACGGCGACAGGAAATGCCCGCCTTTTTCCGCACACCATTTTTGCGCCGCCTTCAGCGTGTCGTCGAAATAGTCCCCGGTCAGATGAATCTCGATATTGTCGCCGCCAAAGATGCGGGTTTTCTGAATTTTTTGCTGCGGGGTGGTCACGGGCATGAAAATCACACCGTTCACACCCATGTGCTTGCACATATAGGCCACGCCCTGCGCGTGATTGCCCGCACTGGCGCACACAAACAGATCCTGACCCGGTTGCTTGCGCATGGCGTTGAACGCGCCCCGGATCTTGTAAGACCGCACAGGGCTGAGGTCTTCACGCTTGAGCCAGATATCAGCCCCAAACCGGTCGGACAGATGGGCGTTCCGCTGCAACGGCGTTGGCGGAAACACGGTGCGCATCGCCTGTTCGGCGGCACGGGCGCGGGTCATGAAATCAGTCATGACCGTTTCAGTGCCGCATCAGTGCGAGAAGGGCAAGGAATACATATGTGTACGCGGCTCAGGTGAGTTCGCGTTTTTCGACAAAGATCCCATACATCGTGGTCAGGATGCTGACATTGATCATCGGCAGAATGAGAGATCCGAAAAACACGGTCAGCAAAACGCCCAGAACCGGGATAATGGCAAGCGCCGCAAGCGCAAACTGCACCAGGATCTGAAACACAAAACTGACCACTAGCAGAACAACAATCGCCCCAGCCACACCCGATGTTCGGTTCCATGCATCGCCCAGTGTAATCGGGTTGCCGATCGCGGCAGCCGGCAGGATGATGGACAAGCGGTAGAAGCAAACAACCAGAACTAGCGCGGCACCGAAGCTTATGACAACCGCGATCAGTCCGGCGCTTTCACCCAGGACAGACAGAATTAGTCCGACCGGTATGAGCCCGATTGCCATCAACAGGCCCAACAAAACAAAGCGGCCCAGATAAGCGAGAATTCTGTCGAAGCGGAATGTGGGCAACAGCCCGCTGGGGTATTCCTCCAACAATATGAACCTGTGCCAGGACACGGCGATCCAGAACATCACGATGAACACCACGACGACAACCAAAAAGGTAAAGACCGTAATCGAACCAAGGTTTTCTGGCGACGCATTGGCGGTGTCATCAAACGACTCGAGTGGAATTCCCAGCAGCAGAAACAGCCCGACGATCACGGCGGTTGCGATCACGGCCGGTCCCAGTGCGATCTGCAAAACCTGTCTGAAATTCCCGAATACCATCCGCACCGAATGCGCAAAAATCTCCCAACCCAGCATCTGAAAACCGCCCTCTCAACCAATCCTTGTTCTCTTTCCAACTGTTTCACCCCAATTCCCGCCCTGCGTCAATCCACACAGCTTGCCCCCGGGTCCAAAACCCGCTAGGGGCCAAGCGTTCTACGCATAAGGGGAAGTCAGATGTCCGCGCCCAAGAAAGTTGTTCTGGCCTATTCCGGTGGCCTTGATACCTCGATCATTCTGAAATGGCTGCAGACCGAGTATGGCTGTGAGGTCGTGACCTTTACCGCCGACCTGGGTCAGGGTGAGGAACTGGAACCCGCCCGCAAAAAGGCTGAGCTGCTGGGGATCAAGCCCGAAAACATCTATATCGAGGACATCCGCGAGGAATTTGTCCGCGATTTCGTCTTCCCCATGTTCCGTGCCAATGCGCAGTACGAAGGTCTGTACCTGCTGGGCACCTCGATTGCGCGTCCGCTGATCTCGAAACGTCTGGTTGAAATTGCCGAAGCGACCGGCGCCGATGCTGTCGCCCACGGCGCAACCGGCAAGGGCAACGATCAGGTGCGCTTTGAACTGGCGGCCTACGCGCTGAACCCCGACATCAAGGTCATCGCCCCGTGGCGCGAGTGGGACCTGACCAGCCGCACCAAGCTGCTGGAATTCGCCGAGGCGAACCAGATCCCGATTGCCAAAGACAAGCGTGGCGAGGCACCCTTCTCTGTCGACGCCAACCTGCTGCACACCTCGTCCGAGGGCAAGGTTCTGGAAGATCCCGCCGATATGGCGCCCGACTATGTCTACCAGCGCACCGTCCACCCCGAGGATGCGCCGAACGAGCCGGAATACATCGAAATCGGCTTTGAAAAAGGCGATGCGGTCAGCATCAATGGTGAGGCAATGAGCCCCGCGACCATCCTGACCAAGCTGAACGAATATGGCGGCAAGCACGGTATCGGCCGTCTGGACCTGGTCGAAGGCCGGTTCGTGGGCATGAAATCGCGCGGCATCTATGAAACGCCAGGCGGCACCATCCTGCTGGAGGCGCATCGCGGGATCGAGTCCATTACAATGGACCGCGGCGCGATGCATCTGAAAGACCAGCTGATGCCGCAATATGCCGAGCTGATCTACAACGGCTTTTGGTACTCGCCCGAGCGGGAAATGCTGCAGGCCGCAATTGACAGGTCTCAGGACCACGTCACCGGCACCGTGCGTGTGAAACTGTACAAAGGCCTGGCCTCGACCGTGGGCCGCTGGTCGGATCATTCGCTGTATTCCGAGGCGCATGTGACCTTCGAGGAAGACGCCGGTGCCTATGATCAGAAGGACGCAGCCGGATTCATCCAGCTGAACGCCCTGCGCCTGAAACTACTGGCGGCGCGGGACAAGCGGCTTTCAAAATAAGCCCTGCTCGACCGAATTCTGAAACCCCGGCCCGCAATCCGGTGCCGGGGTTTTTTTGTTGCGTGCTCTGGTTCCTGTTGCGTCACCCTTGCCCGCGGCCCCCGTTTGTCCTTACGCAAAGGTCAATTGGGGAAAGGACAACACATGCTGCAAGAGATCGCCGACGGAATTCAGAAAGGTCTGAACGGCAAAAGCTTTGACGGATCGCTCAAATTCGATTGCGGCGCGGATGGCGTCATCGTTCTGGCGGACAACATGGCGTCGACGACGGATCAGGACACTGACTGCACCATTCGGATTTCCAGGGACAACCTGACAAAGCTGTTGACCGGCAAGCTGAACCCGATGACAGGCATCGCGATGGGCAAGCTGAAAATCTCGGGCAACATGGGCGTGGCGATGAAGCTGGGGCAGTTGCTGGGTTAGCGCGCGATAACTTCGTTTCACCAGCATGTGACAAACGATGTCAGCGGATTGCATGATCGGGGAACACGGGGCAGCCTGTCTCTGGAAGGAGACCTGCCATGACCCGGACTGCAAATGCCGTTTGTTTCAAACCGACCCTGCTTTTCATTCTGATCGTTCTGGCCGCGCTGCTGCGCGCACTGCCCGCGCCTGCCGCCGGGACCGAGACACTGACGGTTGCGGGTGGCTGTTTCTGGTGTGTTGAATCCGATTTTGAATCCGTCCCCGGCGTGACCGGCGCCGTTTCGGGTTATACGGGCGGCACGGTGGACAATCCGACCTACAAACAGGTGACACGTGGAGGAACAGGGCACTACGAAGCCGTTCAGATCACATTCGATCCGTCGCGTGTGTCACGTGAAACGCTGCTGAACATGTTTTTCCGCTCGGTCGACCCAACCGATGCCGGTGGGCAGTTCTGCGACCGGGGCGACAGCTATCGGACGGCCATTTTCGTCTCTAACACAGGGGAAAAGGCGTTGGCGGAAAAAGCCAAGTCCAGCGCGCAATCCGCATTGGGGCAAACGGTGGTCACGCCCATTCTGAACGCATCCACGTTCTACCCGGCCGAAAAATACCATCAGGATTATTACAAAGGCGACAAACTGGTCTTAACCCGCTTTGGCCCCAAACGTCAGAGCAGCGCTTACAAGGCCTACCGCAAAGCATGCGGACGCGATGCGCGGGTCAAACAACTGTGGGGCAGAGATGCACCCTTCGCCGGGTCCTAGTCGAACCGAGCTGCCCGCACTTCCTTCAGATCGGGAATAACGTCAGCCGTACCGTGCCGCATGACCATCAGTGCGCCGGCGCGGGTCGCCTGTGCGATGGCCTGCTCCATCGGCAGCCCCCGGTCCATTCCAGCCAGTACGTAGCCGGTGAATGTATCCCCCGCGCCCGTTGTATCAACAGCCTTGACCGCATGGGCTGGAAAGTCCTGTGGTTCGGCACCCCGTTGATAGTAGCGCGCGCCTTTTGATCCGAGGGTTACGATGACATGCCGGACGGGCAGATCATTGGCGTTCAGACCGGTTTCCTGCTGTAGCTGCTCGGCCTCCACCTCGTTCAGGATCAGGAAATCGAGGTAAGGTAAAACCGCCTTGACCGCATCGGCCTGAAACGGGGCTGCGGCGTAACAGACGGTCAGACCCAGTTCGTGCCCCAGCCGGGCCGCTTCGACCTGCGCGTTGGTTTCGTTCTGCATCACCAGCAGATCGCCGGTATCGGTCGCGGACAGTGCTTGGCCCAACTGATCCGCCTGCAATGCATGATTGGCGCCAGGGTACAGGACGATCAGGTTCTCGCCCTGCGCATCCACCGCGATGATCGCATGGCCTGTAGGTGTGTCAACTTCGGCAATGTGGCGGGTGTCCACGCCGTATTCTGTCAGCCGGTCCTTTGCCCAGCGCCCATCTGGACCAACCGCCCCGATATGGCAGACATGCGACCCGGCCCGCGCAGCGGCGACGGACATGTTCGCCCCTTTGCCGCCCAAAAAACGCTCCAGCCCATTTGCGGCCAGAGTTTCCCCCGGCGCAGGCAGGTGCGGCAGTGCGTAAACCATATCCGCGTTGATTGAACCGAGGTTCCAGATCGTCATGACTTACCCGATATCGCAAGAGGCCAGGATGGCCATATTCAGAATGTCATTCGCCGTCGATACGGTCGAGCAGATCTGGATCGGCTTGTCGACCCCGGACAGGATCGGGCCAATCACCGTCGCGCCGCCCATTTCCTGCATCAGCTTGGTTGAAATCGACGCTGAGTGACGCGCAGGCACGATCAGGATATTGGCCGGGCCGGTCAGGCGCGAAAACGGATAGGCCGCCTGCTGATCCACGTTCAGCGCAACATCCACGGTCATCTCGCCTTCGTATTCGAAGTTGACGCCGCGCTGGTCCAGAACCGCTGGCGCGCGGTGCATCTTTTCCGCACGTTCCGAGACCGGATACCCGAAGGTCGAGAAGCTGACAAAGGCGACCCGCGGCTCGATCCCCATATGGCGCGCCACGGCGGCCGAGCGTTCGGCGATTGTGGCCAGGTCGTTCTCGTCCGGCCATTCATGGACAAGCGTGTCGCCGATCAGAACGATGCGCCCCTTATGCAGCAGCGCCGTAACCCCGGCCGCTCCATGGGTGGCGTCGGCATCGAACACGTGATTGATACGATCCAGAACATGCGCGGATTTGCGCGTCGCACCGGTCACAAGCCCGTCTGCGTGGCCGTGGGCCAGCATCAGGGATGAAAACACATGCCTGTCCCGCGCGGCAAGGCGGTGAATATCCTTGGAATCAAAGCCTTTACGCTGAAGCCGATTGTACAGGAAAGATTTGTAAGTCTCGAGATGCGTGGTGTTTGCTGCATTCACGACCTCCAACTCACGCACTGCGTCCCCGAGGCCGGCGTCCTCAAGCTTTTTCTTGACGTCATCGGGTCGGCCAACGACCAGGGCCTTGCCGAAGCCCGAACGCTGATACATCACGGCTGCGCGCAACACACGGGGATCGTCACCCTCGGCAAAGATCATCCGGCTTTGCGCGGCGCGGGCGCGGGCGTTCAGACCGCGCAGGATGCTGGCCGTCGGGTCCATGCGGGACTTCAGGCTCAGCTCATAGGCGTCCATGTCGATGATCGGACGGCGGGCCGCACCGGTATCCATCCCAGCCTTGGCCACGGCAGGCGGGATACGATGGATCAGGCGCGGGTCAAACGGTGTCGGAATGATGTAATCCCGTCCGAATGTCAGAGATTTGCCATAGGCCATCGCAACCTCATCCGGCACGTCCTCGCGTGCCAGATTGGCCAAAGCATGGGCACAAGCGATCTTCATCTCGTCATTGATGGCACGGGCATGGATGTCCAGCGCCCCGCGGAACAGGTAGGGAAAACCCAGAACGTTGTTCACCTGGTTCGGATAGTCGCTGCGACCGGTTGCAACGATGGCATCTACCCGAACCTCGTGCGCTTCTTCCGGAGTGATCTCGGGGTCGGGGTTCGCCATCGCAAAGATCACCGGATTGTCGGCCATGCTGGCCACCATGTCCTGCGTGACCGCACCCTTGACCGACACGCCCAGGAAGACGTCGGCACCCTTCATGGCCTCGTCCAGCGTACGCAGCTCGGTCGAAATCGCGTGGGCCGACTTCCACTGGTTCATACCCTCGGTCCGGCCCTGATAGATCACACCCTTGGTGTCGCAGACAATACAGTTGTCATGCCGCGCGCCCATCGCCTTGAGCAGTTCGATACAGGCGATCCCTGCAGCACCCGCGCCGTTCAGGACGATCTTTACGTCCTCGATCTTCTTGCCCGAGATATGCAGCGCGTTCAGCAGACCCGCCGCACAGATCACCGCAGTGCCGTGCTGGTCGTCGTGGAAGACCGGAATGTCCATTTCTTCCTTCAGACGCTGTTCGATGATGAAGCATTCGGGCGCTTTGATATCCTCAAGATTGATGCCGCCAAAAGTCGGCCCCATCAGACGCACGGCGCGGCAGAACTCATCCGGGTCCTCGGTATCCAGTTCGATGTCGATCGAGTTCACATCGGCGAACCGTTTGAACAGGACCGATTTGCCTTCCATCACCGGTTTCGAGCCCAGCGCGCCCAGATTTCCCAGACCCAGCACAGCGGTCCCGTTCGAAATCACGGCCACCAGGTTGCCCTTGTTGGTGTAGTCATAGGCCGTTTCGGGCGATTCAGCGATGGCTTCACAGGGAACGGCCACACCGGGGCTGTAGGCCAGCGACAGGTCCCGCTGCGTGGTCATGGGAACGGTGGCCTGCACCTCCCATTTTCCGGGGGTTGGTTCCAGGTGAAAGGCCAGCGCCTCTTCGTTGGTGATCTTCGCTTTGGGCATGTGATGGGTCGTTTCTTTACATCTGCGGGACGATTGCCTCATAGCGCAGGAGAACGCGCGCCTCAACGGGAATGAGTTTTCGGCTTTTACAGAAGATGCGGGATTTGTAAGGTCGCGTCCGGAATACGCCAGAAGGGATCAGCCTTGTCCACAGTCACGCCGATGATGGCGCAATATCTCGAAATCAAAGAGGCCTATGCCAACGCCCTGCTGTTTTATCGCATGGGCGATTTTTACGAGATGTTCTTTGAAGACGCCGTCAACGCCGCCGAGGCGCTGGATATCGCGCTGACCAAGCGTGGCAAGCACAACGGAGCCGACATCCCCATGTGCGGCGTGCCCGTGCATTCCGCCGAAGGGTATCTGCTGACACTGATCCGAAAAGGTTTCCGAGTCGCCGTCTGCGAGCAGATGGAAAGCCCGGCGGAAGCGAAGAAAAGAGGCTCTAAATCGGTCGTAAAGCGCGATGTTGTGCGTCTTGTGACACCCGGCACGCTGACCGAAGACGCGTTGTTGGAGGCTCGCCGCCACAACTTTCTGGCCGCTTATGCCGAGGTCCGGGATGAAGCCGCCTTGGCCTGGGCCGATATCTCGACCGGGGCGTTTCACGTGATGCCTTTGACCTCTGTCCGGCTAAGTCCCGAGCTTGCCCGTCTGGCACCGTCCGAATTGATCGTGGCCGATGGGGTGCAAGACAAGCTGAATGAACCCGTCATGGATCTGGGTGTCTCGCTCACCCCGATCGGGCGCGCCAGCTTTGACAGCACCGCGGCGGAAAAGCGCATCTGCGGATTGTTTCACGTAAGCGCCCTAGACGCATTTGGCAGTTTTGGACGCGCTGAGATTTCAGCAATGGGCGCGCTGATCGCCTATCTGGAAATCACACAAAAGGGCAAACTGCCGCTGCTGCAAACCCCGCTCAAGGAATCCGAAGACCGCGTTGTTCAGATCGACAGCGCAACTCGGCGCAATCTGGAACTCACCCGATCCCTGTCTGGAGGCCGCGCCGGTTCACTGCTGTCTGTGGTCGACCGAACCGTCACACCGGGCGGCGCGCGTCTTTTGGAGCAGCGCCTCTCCAGCCCCTCCCGCAATCTGAATGTCATCCACGGGCGGTTGGATGCGGTGAGTTTTGCGACCGAAGACAGCCTGATCGCTTCGGACCTGCGCGAGGCGCTGAGGAAAACCCCTGATCTGGATCGGGCCCTGTCTCGCCTGTCACTGGATCGCGGCGGTCCGCGCGATCTCGCGGCCATTCGCAACGGCCTGACACAGGCAGCGGCAATTGCCGAGCTTTGTGCGGACCGGGACCTGCCTGTCCTTCTGGCAACGTCGTTGCAAAATCTGGTTGGTTTCGACGACCTGTTGAACCTGCTTGATGAAGCCCTTGTCGCAGAACCCCCGCTGCTGGCCCGCGACGGTGGTTTCATCGCCCCGGGGTATGACACAGAGCTGGACGAGGCCCGTACGCTGCGCGACGAAGGCCGTTCCGTCATCGCAGGCTTTCAACAGAAATACGCTGAACATACCGGCATCACGTCACTGAAGATCAAGCACAACAACGTGCTGGGCTATTTCATCGAAACCACGGCCACCCATGCCGAGAAAATGCTGAACCCGCCGTTCTCGGAAACCTATATCCACCGCCAGACCACCGCCAATCAGGTCCGATTCACGACTGTGGAACTCTCCGAGATCGAAACCCGTATCCTGAATGCTGGTAATCTGGCGCTTGAAATCGAAAAGCGACTCTATCAAAGGCTTTCTGGCGAGATTCTGACCCTCGCCGCCCGTCTCAACCAGGCCGCGCGCGGTTTGGCCGAACTGGATTTAACAAACGCCCTCGCCGATCTGGCACGTGGAGAAAACTGGTGTCGCCCACAGGTCGACAATTCGCGCGCCTTCGACGTCCGGGGCGGCAGACATCCGGTAGTCGAACACGCCCTGCGTCAGCAATCGGGCGATGCCTTCATCGCCAATGACTGCGATTTAACGGCCGACAAGGGTGCTGCGATCTGGCTGCTGACCGGCCCGAACATGGCTGGTAAATCAACCTTCCTGCGCCAGAACGCTCTGATCGCCCTGCTGGCGCAGATGGGCAGCTATGTTCCGGCGGAACAGGCCCACATCGGCATCGTCAGCCAGTTGTTCAGCCGCGTCGGAGCCTCGGACGATCTAGCAAGGGGCCGCTCAACTTTTATGGTGGAAATGGTCGAAACCGCCGCCATTCTCAATCAGGCCGACGACCGCGCGCTGGTCATCCTCGACGAGATTGGCCGCGGCACCGCCACCTATGACGGTCTGTCCATCGCATGGGCCACGCTGGAACATCTGCACGCCGCCAACCAGTGCCGCGCCTTGTTTGCCACGCACTACCACGAACTGACCGCTCTTGCCGGACAACTGGAAGGCGTCGAAAACGCGACTGTCGCCGTCAAGGAATGGGAGGGTGAAGTCATCTTCCTTCACGAAGTTCACAAGGGTGCAGCCGACAGATCCTACGGAGTTCAGGTCGCGCAGCTCGCCGGATTGCCGGCATCTGTGGTCGAACGAGCCCGCATTGTTCTGGACCAGCTGGAAAAAACCGAACGCGAAGGTGGCAAACAAAAGGCCCTGATCGACGACCTGCCTTTGTTTTCGGCTGCGCCACCTCCACCGCCGCCGGCACCAAAAGCCTCGCCCGTCACCGACCTGCTAGATCAAGTTCTGCCGGACGAACTGACCCCGCGGGACGCACTCGACCTGATCTACAAACTGAAAGAGGCGGCCAGATCCTGACCGCCCCTTCATCTTTTCAAAAATACTCTCGCCGAAGGCTTGGCTTCAAAGAAGCCAATCAGTTCGCAGGCATCGACGATACCCCGACCTGCGCCGGACGCAGCAGGCGGTCATGCAGCATGAACCCCTCGGCCGAAACCTGAATGATATCACCCGCACGAGTCCCCGGCACCGGGGCTTCGAACATCGCTTCATGCACATTCGGATCGAACCGGTCGCCAACCTCGGGCGTGATCACTTCGATTCCGTGCTTCTGGAACACGTCCTTCAAGGCCCGCATGGTCAGTTCAACGCCTTCGATCAGACCGGCGGCAACCTCTTTCTGTTCATCCGTCACAGTCTCGAGCGCGCGCTTCATGTTGTCGTAGACCGGCAGCATGTCTCGGGCCAGTTTCGATCCGCCATACTGTTCCGCATCGCGGCGCGCCTTGTCGCCCCGCTTGCGCGCGTTTTCCGCATCCGCCAGGGCGCGCATGAACTTGTCCTTGAAATCGTCTCGCTCAGCGCGCAGCGCATCGATCTCCAGCGCCTCTTCGCTGATATCCATCAGCTCCTCAGCAAGTTCTTCCGCCTCGGCGGTTGCGATATCATCCAGAAATTCTTCGTTCTTGGGCTCTGCCATCTCTTACCCTCTAGCTCCGGTCGGATATCAGCTTGCCGACCAGTTGCGCCGTATAATCCACGATCGGCACGATCCGTCCATAATTCAGACGCGTGGGCCCGATGACCCCGACCGCACCAATTATCTTACGATCAGCGTTCATATATGGAGACACCACCAAAGAGGAACCCGAAAGTGAGAAAAGTTTGTTCTCTGAGCCGATAAAAATGCGCACACCCTCGCCTTCTTCGGTCAGTTCCAGAAATTCCGCGATGTCCCGCTTGCGTTCCAGGTCATCAAACAGCGTTCGAATGCGGTCCAGTTCCTCGGTCGCGCCGGTCTCCCCCAACAGATTCGCCCGCCCCCGCACGATCAAACGGGCCGAGTCGCCCGCATCGCCGTCCCAGGCGGCCATGCCGCTTTCGACCATCCCGCGCGCCAGCACATCGATTTCCTGCTTCCGCGCATCGATCTGGGTCTGCATCTGGCGCCGCACTTCGCTCAGCGTCCGGCCCTCGATCAGCGCATTCAGGAAATTTGCAGCCTCCCGCATCGAACTGGGTGTCTGGCCGGGCGGTGGTGTGAACAGCCGGTTCTCAACATGTCCGTCCGCAAAAACCAGAACCACCAGGGCCCGGTCATGAGCCAGCGATACAAACTCGATATGCTTGATCTCGGATTCGTGTTTTGGGGTCAGAACCAGTGATGCGCCATGTGTCACGTGTGACAAGGCCGAACCGACCCGGTCCAGCATTCCCCCTACATCACCCGCGTTAGAGCCTAATGTCTCATCCAGCTTTTGCCGGTCATCCGCTCTCAGATCGCCAACCTCAAGCAGACCATCGACAAACATCCGCAGGCCCATTTGCGTCGGCACCCGACCCGCACTGATATGCGGGCTGTCGAGCAAGCCCAAAAACTCCAGATCCTGCATCACGTTGCGCACGGTCGCGGCGCTGACTTTTTCCGACAGGGTGCGAGTCAGGGTTCGGCTTCCTACTGGCTCACCGCTGTCCAGATAACTCTCAACGATCAGCCGGAAAACCTCGCGCGACCGGTCATTCATCTCGTTCAGAATTTTACTTGCTTCGCTCATCGGCGGTCCCCTGCTGGGTCGTCATTAAATCGCAGGCAATTGAAAGGTCAATCGGGGTTGCATCGTAAGCCAAGGGGGCGTTATCCCCAAGCCAGCAAACAAAGGATTTTCAATGCGACCCTCTGGACGTGATCTAAACGAAATGCGCCCGGTTTCAATTGAAACGGGCTTTACCAAACATGCCGAAGGTTCCTGTCTGATCAAGATGGGCGATACCCATGTGTTGTGTACCGCCACGATCGAGGATCGTGTGCCGCCCTTTATCAAAGGTTCCGGACTGGGTTGGGTCACAGCCGAATACGGTATGCTGCCCCGTGCTACCAATACAAGAATGCGGCGCGAGGCGGCATCGGGCAAGCAAGGCGGGCGCACCGTGGAAATTCAGCGCCTGATCGGCCGCGCCCTGCGCGCCGGTGTGGATCGGGTTGCTCTGGGCGAGCGTCAGATCACCGTGGACTGTGATGTGATCCAGGCCGATGGCGGTACCCGTTGCGCTTCGATCACCGGCGGATGGGTTGCCTTACGTTTGGCAGTCAACAAACTGATGAAAACTGGCGATGTGATCTCGGACCCCTTGGTGGACCCTGTTGCAGCAGTTTCTTGCGGTATTTATGCAGGCCAGCCGGTATTGGATCTGGACTACCCCGAGGACAGCGAAGCCGGCGTCGATGGCAACTTCATCATGACCGGATCGGGCAAGCTGATCGAGGTACAGATGAGCGCTGAAGGGTCTGTCTTTAGCCGCACTCAGATGGACCAGCTTATGGATTTGGCGGAAAAGGGCGTGGCGGAATTGGCTGCAGCACAAAAGGCCGCCGCCGCATGACCCGCAAGTTCGACGGCGACAGGCTGCTGGTGGCCACGCATAACAAAGGCAAGCTTGAGGAGATGGCGCATCTTCTCGAACCCTTTGGAGTGTCCGTTGTGGGCGCCGGTGAAATGGATCTTCCCGAACCGGAAGAAACCGAGGACACGTTCGTCGGCAACGCCCGGATCAAGGCTCATGCCGCTGCCAAGGCCACCGGCCTGCCTGCTCTGTCGGACGATTCCGGAATTACCATAGACGCGCTGGACGGCGCGCCAGGCGTCTACACCGCCGATTGGGCCGAAACCGGCAACGGACGCGACTTCCTTATGGCGATGACCCGCGCGCATAACGAGCTGGAGGAAAAAAACGCGCCCCACCCCCGCACCGCGCAATTCCGCAGCACGCTGGTTCTGGCCTGGCCCGATGGGCATGATGAGGTATTCGAAGGCATCGCGCCGGGCCACCTTGTCTGGCCCATTCGGGGTGAAGGTGGTTTTGGCTATGACCCGATGTTTGTCCCTGACGGATACGACATTACCTTTGCCGAGATGGATCGCTGGGAAAAGAACAAGATCAGCCATCGTGGGCGCGCGGTGGAGATGTTCGTGAAAGGCTGCTTTGGCGGATGATTGGCGCAACGGGGGCTTTGGCCTGTATGTGCATTGGCCTTTTTGCGAGGCCAAATGCCCCTATTGTGACTTCAACAGCCATGTTTCCAGAAATATCGATCAAAAACAATGGCTTGAAGCGTTTCTTGCTGAGCTGACCCGCTCGGCCGCCGAAACGCCAGGCCGGGTTCTGAACACGATCTTCTTTGGCGGCGGAACACCATCTTTGATGGCGCCGGAAACCGTTGCTGGTGTGATCGAGCAGGCCCGCAGCCTGTGGCGCCCATCTAACAGCCTTGAAATTACACTGGAAGCCAATCCCGGTTCGGTCGAGGCCGGACGCTTTGCCGCCTATCGTGACGCCGGGGTCAATCGCATTTCGATGGGCATTCAGGCCCTGAACGATGATGATCTGCGCCGTTTGGGACGCATTCACACAGCGGCCGAAGCGCAAGCGGCCTTCGACATTGCCCGTCATTGTTTTGACCGTGTCAGCTTCGACCTGATCTATGCCCGCCAGCACCAAACGCTGGAGGCGTGGAAAACAGAGTTGACCGAAGCACTGGGCTTGGCGGTGGACCACCTGTCGCTTTATCAGCTGACAATTGAAGAAGGCACGGCTTTCGGTGACCGCTATGCGGTCGGCAAACTGCGCGGGCTTCCGGACGATGACAGTGCGGCAGACATGTATCTGGCCACGCAGGAGATTTGCGAAGCTCATGGTCTGCCGGCATACGAGATTTCAAATCATGCCCGCACAGACGCGGAATCCCGACACAACCTTATATACTGGCGGTACGGAGATTACGTCGGCATTGGCCCCGGTGCACATGGGCGCCTGACGCTATCTGGGCAAAAGATGGCGACAGAAACCTATTTGTCTCCGACCACGTGGCTGACGGCTGCTTTGAGCGGCAATGGCGAAAAGTCCCGAACCGCCCTGTCATCAAAAGATCAGGCAAATGAATACCTTTTGATGGGGATGCGCATTGCCGAGGGGCTGGACATGGACCGGTTCGCAACCCTTTCCAAAGCCCCGTTGAATCCGGACAAATTGGATGAGCTCGAGTCCTACGGGATGATCAGACGTGATCAAAACCGACTTTTTGCAACCAAAGACGGTCGCGCGGTGCTGAACGCCGTGATCCGCGAATTGTTGGAGTAGCGCATGCAGTTTCTTTGGGCCGGACTGGGGTTGCTATGCGTGGCACTGGCGGTTGTGGGGATTGTCCTGCCGTTGCTTCCAACGGTGCCGTTCTTGCTGCTTGCGGCGTTTTTCTTCGCGCGCTCCTCATCCCGGTTGCACAATTGGCTGATCACCCACAGGACCTTTGGCCCGATGATTCTGGATTGGCAAAGTTCCGGTGCGATCCGCCCGGCCGCAAAAAAGGCGGCAACCTTGTCAGTTGCCGCCGTGTTTGGATTGTCTGTTCTGCTTTCCCTGCCAGCCCACGTCCTGATCATTCAGGCCCTCGTTCTGGGCGGCGTAATGGGTTTTATCTGGACCCGGCCTAACGGCTGAGCTTGGCGCACAAATCGTCCAACTGATCCAGGTTTTCATAGGTCAAGACAACCTGGCCCGATTCCGTTCCGGCCTTGTGATTGATGGACACCTTCATCGCAAGGATTGCCGAAAGATCCTTTTCCAGCGCTCTGGTATCCGCATCCTTACCCGCATCCAGATTTCTGGCTCTGGGTGTCGTTGTTGCCGGACCGTTCTGCTTCTTTTTGACCAAAGCTTCGGTTGCCCGTACAGACAACCCATCTCGGACGACAATTTTCGCCAATTCAGACGGGTTTTCGGCCGTGATAAGCGCCCTCGCATGTCCTGCTGACAATTTCCCTTCAATAACAAGGGTTTGTACATCAGATGGCAGAGACAGAAGGCGTAGAAGGTTGGCAATGTGGCTGCGGCTTTTGCCCAAGGCTTCTGCAAGCTTTTCCTGCGTGTGACCAAAGCGATCCATCAACTGTTTATAGCCGGCGGCCTCTTCCACCGCGTTCAGATCAGCGCGCTGGATGTTTTCAATGATGGCAACTTCCAGAACCTCGGTATCGTCAAAGTCCCGAACAATGACCGGGATGTCGTGCAGCTGCGCCATCTGTGCGGCCCGCCAGCGTCGCTCCCCCGCAACGATCTCATACTCGCTACCATTGATCTGGCGCACGATCAGCGGCTGGATGATGCCCTTTTCTTTTACCGACGCCGCAAGTTCATCCAATTGATCGGTTGAGAAAGTCCGGCGTGGCTGGTTCGGGTTCGCACGCAGTTTTTCGATCGGAACCTTGAGATCAGGGCGTCGGGATTCAGAAAAGCCGCGCCCATCTGTTTCAGTTGCGACATCAGCCATAAGGGCCGACAATCCCCGCCCCAATCCCCGGGACTTTGTTTTTTTGACGTTCACGTCGGCCTCCTCACTGCTACCTAGGCTGCGGCTCTGTTATTTTTTTGCATGACTTCCCGGGCCAGATGACGGTAGGCCATCGCCCCCAGAGACCCCGAGTCGTACTGCAAGACCGGCAACGCATAAGACGGCGCTTCGCTGACCCGAACATTTCTGGGTATCTTGGTTTTAAATACCATCTCACCCAGATTGTCACGCGCGTCTTTTTCGACCTGGCGGGACAAGTTGTTGCGGTTGTCATACATGGTCAACACAACACCTTCGATTCTCAGGTCCGGATTTGCGGTCTGGCGAACCTCTCGAATAGTCAGCATCAACTGAGACAGCCCCTCAAGTGCGAAGAACTCGCTTTGCAGCGGAACCAGCACCGAATGGGCCGCAACCATGGCGTTGACCGTCAGCAAATTCAGGGACGGCGGGCAATCGATCAGCACATAATCCAACTCAAATTTGTCAATTGCGGTCTGACGTAGCGCATCGTGAAGCAGATAGCTGCGTTTTTCATTGGAAATAAGCTCAATGTCGGCTGAACTCAGATCGACAGTGGCTGGGACAACAAACAGCCCGTCAATCTCCGTTTCCTGAATCACCGCCTCCAGCGGAGCATCGTCAAGAATCAGGTCATAGGTCGTCCAGTCGCGGTCCTCGACGCCCAGACCGGTTGACGCGTTCCCCTGCGGATCAAGGTCCACAACCAGAACTTTACACCCCGCTTCGGCGAGGCCTGCCGCTAAGTTGATCGCTGTTGTGGTTTTCCCTACCCCACCCTTCTGATTGGCAACCGCAATTATCCGAGGCCCTTCCGGGCGAGACAGATCAACCACGTGATACTCCTTTGACCTTAAGGATAACGGCTTGGGGTTCGGTTAAACTTCTAATTGGCTCAACATCAAAATTCCATTCCTCACGCGCTTCTTCCAGTTCTTTTTTCCAGTTGGCGCCTTTTGGGAACAGCGCTACGCCGGAATCCGCTAAATGCCTGTCGCAGAACGACAATAGTTTGCTCAGATCGGCCAATGCCCTGGCGGATAGTACATCTGCCCCGGCAGGTTCCGCCAACTCAATCCGCTTGGAAACTACAGTGCAATTTGCCCCGCACTCCCGGGCTACATTTCGCAAGAAAGCCGATTTTCGCTGATCGCTTTCCAGGAAAGTAAATCTGGTATCAGGTGCTTCATCAATGGCCATAAGTGCGCAAACCATGCCCGGGAAGCCCCCTCCGCTGCCCAGATCCACCCAATGCCCAAAGCTCTCGACACAACGGAATACCTGCACGGAATCCAGGATGTGGCGTGTCCAGATCTCCGAAAGACTGTTTTTCGAAACAAGGTTGATCTTAGGGTTCCAGCGATTCACCAAATCTACGTAGGTCTCAAACCGAGCAAATGTTTCACGTGAAACATTCAGCCCGTCAAACAAGGCAAACTCTGAGTTCATGCTTTCCGGGCTTTCAGGCCGCGCCTTAGTTTTGCAAGAACCAGTGCCAGAGCGGCAGGAGTAACGCCTTCGACCCGGCTGGCCTGTGCAATATTTTCGGGCCTTGCTGACGAGAGTTTTTGCTTCATCTCGGAAGAAAGCCCATCCATCCCGAAATAATCGAAATCTCGTGGGATTTCATAGGATTCATCCCGCTTCATAGCTTCGACATCCCTTTGCTGGCGCGCGATATAATTCGCATAAAGCGCGTCTCGCTCGACCTGCAACCGAATTTCATCTTCGACCTGTTCAAGATCCGGAAGTAGCGGGATCAAATCCTGAAAACTGACATCTGGGAAGGCAAGGATTGCCATTCCATCCCTGCGGTTTCCGTCCTGGTTGACATTGATTCCTGCTGCCCGCACTTCCTTTGGCGTGAAGCTTTGTTCTTTCAGGCGAGATTTAGCCTGATCCAGCTTTTTAACCTTTTCTTCAAACTGGTTTTTTCGATGTTCATCAATACAGCCCAGTTTTATTCCGATTGGCGTCAACCGTTGATCTGCATTGTCAGCACGAAGGGACAGTCTGAATTCTGCCCGAGATGTAAACATTCGATAGGGTTCTGCCACACCACGCGTTGTCAGATCGTCGATCATGACACCGATATAGCTGTCGGCCCTTGTAAAGTGAACCGGATCCCGCCCTTGCGCTTCCAAGGCCGCATTCAGACCTGCGACCATACCTTGTGCCGCCGCTTCCTCATATCCTGTGGTACCGTTGATCTGACCCGCAAGATATAGACCCGGTACATCAGGCAAAGACAGTGAGCTCGTCAGAACACGTGGATCCACGTAGTCATATTCGATCGCGTATCCAGGTTGCAGTATTTCAGCGGCCTCGAGTCCCTTTATGGACCGCACATAGGCCAGTTGAACATCCTGAGGCAGAGATGTCGAAATTCCATTCGGGTAGATTGTGTGTTCGTTCACACCTTCTGGTTCAAGGAAAATCTGATGGGAATCCTTGTCCGCAAACCTAACGATTTTGTCTTCGATCGAAGGGCAATATCTGGGCCCAACACCGTCTATGTGACCGCCATACATTGCCGATCGGGACAGGTTGTTTTGAATTATCTCGTGGGTACGTTCGTTGGTATGGGTGATCCCACATGAAATTTGTGGCGCGACCGCTGTTTTTGTCAGGAACGAAAAGAATGTTGGATCCTCATCGCCCTTTTGCTCATCCAGTCCCGACCAATCGATGGTTCTGCCGTCCAATCGCGGTGGTGTCCCGGTTTTGAGACGTGACATCGGAAGATCAAATCCGTCCAGGCGCTCCGCCAGTTTCACCGATGGCCGGTCCCCCATCCGACCTCCGGGCTTTGACACATCTCCGATATGTATCACGCCCCGAAGGAAAGTGCCTGAGGTCAGAATAACAGTTTTCGCGTGAATCTCTGATGAATCAGCCAGTTGAACTCCGGCAACTCGTGATCCATCCATCAGGAAGTCGACGACTTCCCCGGTAATCACGGACAGGTTTTCCTGTCTTTTCGTCGTCGCTTGCATGGTGGACCGATACAACGCGCGGTCAGCCTGTGTTCGGGGGCCCTGCACGGCCGGACCCTTGCGGCGATTAAGCAGGCGAAATTGAATACCAGCCTGATCGGCGACCTGACCCATGACGCCGCCCAGGGCATCAATTTCCCGAACCAGATGCCCCTTGCCCAGCCCGCCGATTGCCGGATTGCAGGACATTACCCCGATATCCGTTTCAGACAAGGTGACCAATGCGGTGGTGGCACCCAACCGGGCTGCGGCATGTGCGGCTTCGGTTCCGGCGTGACCGGCACCAATTACGACGACATCAAACATTGAATGTTTCACGTGAAACACTCCCTACTTACCAAGGCAGAAGCTGGAGAATATTTCATCCAACAGGCTTTCTACATCTATTCTGCCGACCAGTGATTCAAGGGCGCGTATGGCTGAGCGTAGTTCCTCGGCTGCGATATCATACAGATCCGGGCCTGATTCAAGAACGCTTGTTGCGTCGGACAAGGATTGCAGAGCTTTGTTCAGCGATACACGGTGCCGTTCGCGCGTGGCGATACCATGGCTGGTAGATCGCTGCGCCAAGACACACGATATCTGGGAGATTAGCTGATCTATCCCTTCCCCGGTTTTCCCTGATATTCCGCCTTTTGAATGTGAACGCAGGTCGGATTTCGGAAAAACCTGGATATCTCCTTCACTCATCGGAACACCCAGATCCTGCGGAGAATCAGCCAAAAACACTCGCAAATCAGCAGCGTCGGCGCGTTTTCGCGCCAGTTCGATCCCTAAGTTTTCTACGTGATCCTCCGTTTCGCGCAACCCGGCCGTGTCCAGCATTGTGACCGGCAACCCGGCAAGGTCCATGCGAACCTCGATCACATCACGGGTTGTTCCGGCAAATTCCGAGGTTATTGCAGCTTCCCGCCCGGCCAAGGCATTCAGCAAAGTGGATTTACCTGCATTCGGCAAACCAATGATGGCCACCTCAAATCCTGTTCGGATTCGTTCGGCTATTTTTACGCCTTCCGCTTCCCGGCGTAAGTCATCCATGACACCCGATACAAGCGACCGCACCTCAGGCGTAACATCTGTCGGAACGTCTTCATCGGCAAAATCGATCACCGCCTCCAACAAGGATGCGGCGCGGATAAGGTCACGACGCCAGCGCTCGGCCAGAACACCCAATTCACCGGCCAAAATCGTTTGCGCCTGTTTACGCTGAGCTTCGGTCTCCGCGTCAATCAGATCGGCCAGACCTTCGACTTGCGTCAAATCCATCTTGCCGTTTTCCAACGCTCTGCGCGTAAACTCTCCGGGTTCAGCCAGCCGCAGATCTTCCATGTCAGACAGACAGCGCAAAACGGCGTTCACTGAAGCCGTACTGCCGTGGATCTGCAGCTCAGCCACATCTTCGCCGGTAAAGCTGGCCGGTCCTTCGAAGGTCAGGACAAGGCCATCATCCAACCGCCCACCGTCCTGCGCATACAGGGATCGGAGGTGCATGCCGCGGGAAGGCAATGTACCGCGGGTCAGTTCTGCCGCGGCCTCGTGCGCCCGTGGACCAGAGAGGCGGATAACCGCCACCCCTGCTTTGCCTTGCGCGCTGGCCAAGGCGAATATCGTATCCATTCGAAGGCCTCGCGTCGGTTAAGACCTGTGTCAGGTATTCATCGAGTCGAAGAACTCGCCATTTGTCTTGGTCTGCTTCAACTTCGACAACAGGAATTCGATCGCGTCGGTGGTGCCCATCGGGTTGAGGATTCGGCGCAGAACGAAGGTCTTCGCCAGATCACCCTTGTCGACCAGCAGGTCTTCTTTCCGAGTACCCGACTTGAGGATGTCGATCGCCGGGAACACGCGCTTGTCTGCGATCTTGCGATCCAGAACGATCTCGGAGTTGCCTGTACCTTTGAATTCTTCAAAGATAACCTCGTCCATCCGGCTGCCGGTATCGATCAGGGCGGTTGCGATGATGGTCAGCGAACCACCCTCTTCAATGTTCCGCGCGGCACCAAAGAATCGCTTGGGACGTTGCAGAGCATTTGCATCCACACCACCGGTCAGAACTTTACCTGAGGATGGCACTACTGTGTTAAATGCCCTACCAAGTCTTGTGATCGAGTCGAGAAGAATAACAACATCTCGTTTATGTTCGACCAGACGCTTTGCTTTTTCGATCACCATTTCCGAAACAGCCACGTGGCGCGTCGCCGGTTCGTCGAAGGTCGAGGACACAACCTCACCCTTCACCGAGCGTTGCATATCGGTCACCTCTTCCGGGCGTTCGTCGATCAGCAGGACGATCAGGTAGCATTCCGGGTGGTTCTGTTCGATCGAATGCGCAATGTTCTGCAGGATCACCGTCTTACCGGTGCGCGGCGGTGCTACGATCAGCGAACGCTGGCCTTTACCAATTGGCGAAACCAGGTCGATGACACGCGCCGATTTGTCCTTGATGGTGGGATCTTCGATTTCCATCTTCAGACGCTCATCCGGATACAGCGGCGTCAGGTTGTCGAACAGGATTTTGTGCTTGGCCTTCTCAGGATCTTCGAAGTTGATCTTGGTGACCTTGGTCAGCGCAAAATAACGTTCGTTCTCATCTGGTGCCTTGATCTCGCCTTCAACCGTGTCCCCGGTCCGCAGTGAGTGCAGGCGGATCATGTCAGGCGAGACATAGATATCGTCCGGACCCGGCAGATAGTTCGCCTCGGGCGAGCGCAGGAAGCCGAATCCGTCCTGCAGCACTTCAAGCACGCCATCACCGCCAACGGTCCAGCCATCATCCGCGCGTTCGCGCAGAATCTGGAACATCATCTCGCCTTTCCGCATGGTCGAGGCGTTTTCAATCTCCAGTTCTTCGGCCATCGCCAGAAGATCTTTGGGGCTTTTGGCTTTCAGGTCGGCCAGATTCAGGGCTTCAGTTGTCATGATATATACCTTCACCGCTGGCATCGCGGCACGAAGTGGAATTTCAGTACGGAAGATACGCCGCCCGGACGGGCGTGTTGCTTCCTACATAAGCGCGACGGCTGGCGGAGTCAAACAGGCCTTCAGAACTTCAGAATGACCGCCAGAACGATGGCAACCATCAAAACGGTCGGTACCTCGTTCATCATGCGATACTGGCGCCCTGTGAGCTTGTTTCGGCCTTCAAGAAAGTCCTTTCGACGTGCCATCAGCCAGTGATGGAACCAAGTCATACCGATCACCGCTGCGCCTTTGACCCAGGGCCAGGACCAATCCCAGCCGACGATGCCCGGTGTGAACACCATGATCAGCCCGCAAACCCACGCCACGATCATCGCAGGACGCATGATCACACGCAGCAGCTTGTCTTCCATTTCAAAGAAAATGGGTTCCGCTCCCTCGACGATTTGCGCCTTTTCTACGTGATAGACGAACAGTCTGGGCAAATAGAACAAACCTGCCATCCAAGAGATCACGGCCATGATATGTAAAGACTTCACCCACGGGTAAATCGTGAAAAGAAGATCGGTCATTTTGGCTCCGGGCGTTGCTCGGAACTCTCCCTAATAAAAAAATAAGAAAAGAGAAAGGATGATGGTTTTGTAGGGAGAGAAGAATCCGTGGATTACTTTTTTACCCTCCACTTTTCCCCAGGTGGATAGAGTTGACCGCGATGCCGATGATCTTGTTAGTGTAATAATTTATCAATTAAATTCATGTGGTTAGTATACTATTTCGCGATCTTCACTGTGGATAACTCGATGACCAACTGGGGACATCGTGGTTTTCCCGATTTCCAAAGTTATTCTTGTCCTGCTTTGACAGTTTTCGGGCGACTCGGGGAAGATCCGCGCCGAAATCGCAGGGTTGCGTGTCAACCTGAAAACCATACAAAACGTCCCAGATCACTCAACGCTTTGCCCACGGGGTTTTCCACATGCCTGTCCCCATCATACTCGCTTCGGGCTCGGCCATCCGGGCACAACTTCTGGAGAACGCAGGTGTCCCGTTTTCCGTTCAGGTCGCGCGCGTAGATGAAGACAGCATGAAACGCGCGCTGCTGGCGGAAGAGGCATCACCGCGCGATATTGCTGATGCGCTGGCCGAAATGAAGGCGCGAAAAATCAGCGACAAGAATCCGGGGGCCATGGTTCTGGGATGCGATCAGGTTCTGGACTTCGAAGGCCGTTTGTTGTCCAAGCCGGAGACGCCTGAAGACGCACTGGCCCAGTTGAAGGCGATGCGGGGGAAACGGCACATGTTGCTGTCGGCTGCCGTCATTTATCAAAACGGGGAACCGATCTGGCGACATGTGGGGCAGGTTCGTCTGCGGATGCGGGCCAGTTCGGATGCCTATCTGAAGGATTATGTGGCGCGCAATTGGGACAGTATCCGATACGCCGTAGGTGCCTATAAGCTGGAAGAAGAAGGCCCGCGGCTGTTCGCCACCATTGACGGCGACTATTTTAACGTCTTGGGTATGCCCCTGTTGGAGTTGCTCAATTATCTGGCCGTAAAAGGGGTGATCGATCAATGACGGAACATCGTATTCCTCTGGCCGGGGTGATCGGGCACCCGGTGGCGCATTCCCGGTCGCCCAAGCTGCACGGTCATTGGCTACAGACCTATGGTCTGGCCGGGCATTATGTTCCCATGGATGTCACGCCCGCGGATCTGGAAACAGTTTTGCGGAGTTTGTCGAAAGCCGGGTTTGTGGGCGCGAATGTAACGGTTCCGCATAAGGAAGCCGCACTGCGCCTGGCCGATCATGTGTCTGACCGGGCTTCGGTCATCGGGGCAGCGAATACGCTTGTGTTTCGCGACGATGGCTCGATCCATGCCGATAACACAGACGGGTATGGCTTTATGGAGAACCTGCGCGCAGGCGCGTCCGACTGGAACCCGCAGGACGGGCCGGCCGTGGTCTTTGGCGCTGGTGGTGCAGCACGCGCCATTCTGTCCGCCCTGGCGGATGCTGGCGTCCCCGAGATCCTGCTGACCAACCGAACCCGCACTCGTGCCGATCATCTGAAAGAAGAGTTCGGCCAGCGCATTACCGTGATAGACTGGGTGCAGGCCGGAAATGTCATTGAAGAGGCCGAGCTTGTGGTGAACACAACTTCGCTGGGAATGCAGGGTCAGCCCGAACTGCGCGTGCCGCTGGATGGCTTGCAGCCCGGCACCGTGGTGAATGATCTGGTCTACGCCCCGCTGCGCACCCGATTGCTGCAACAGGCTGAAGAAGCCGGATGCACAACGGTGGACGGTCTGGGCATGTTGTTGCATCAGGCGGTTCCGGGGTTTGAGCGCTGGTTCGGAGTGCGCCCCGAGGTCACCGCAGAAACCCGCGCGGCGGCCCTGGCATGAGTTTTGCCCTTGGCCTGACCGGCTCGATCGGCATGGGCAAAAGCACGACGGCGCAGATGTTCGTGGCCGAAGGCTGCGGGTTGTGGGACGCGGACGCGGCAGTCCACCAGCTTTATTCCGCAGGTGGGGCGGCAGTTGCGCCGATGGCTGCTGTGTTTCCCGAGGCTGTCCTCGACGGCGCTGTCAGCCGGGATGCGTTGAAACGGATCATCACCTCTGATCCTTCCGCTCTGAAAACCATAGAAAGCATAGTGCACCCGCTGGTTGCTGCGGATCGAGCCAGGTTCCGGGGAACCGCGGCCGAGGATATTCTGGTGTTCGACATCCCGCTTTTATTCGAAACGGGCGGAAACGTCGCGATGGATGCCGTTGCCTGTGTCTCGATACCGGCCGAGGAACAAAAACACCGCGTGATGGCCCGCGGAACGATTTCCGAAGCGCAGTTCGAGCAAATTCGCGCCAAGCAGATGCCGAATGAGGAAAAATGTGCGCGGTCGGATTTCGTGATTGTCACCGATACGCTGGACCATGCCCGCGCGCAGGTGCAGGATGTGGTCAGGCAGATCAGGGCAGGACTGGCAAATGCGTGAGATCGTTCTCGACACCGAAACCACGGGCTTTGATCCCGAAAGCGGCGACCGGATCGTTGAAATTGGTGCGGTGGAGCTGTGGAATCACGTCGCGACGGGCGAAACCTATCATGTCTACATCAACCCCCAGCGCTCGATGCCGGAGGAGGCATTTGGTGTGCACGGGATCGGTCCGGATTTGCTGGAACCGCCCCGCCCGCCAGAAAAAGGCCAGGTGACGCTTAAGGACAAACCTGTATTCGCCAAGGTCGGCCAGGGATTCCGCGATTTTGTGGGCGATGCGCGATTGGTGATCCACAACGCATCCTTCGATATGAAATTCCTGAACGCCGAACTGGGCTGGATGGGCCTGGCCCCGATTCCGATGGATCAGGCTCTGGATACGCTGGCCATTGCACGAAAACGGTTTCCGGGCTCGCCCGCCTCGCTGGATGCACTGTGCCGCAGGTTCGGCATCGACAACTCGAACCGTGTTCTGCACGGCGCTCTGCTCGACTCGGAGATTCTGGCCGAGGTGTATCTGGAACTGATCGGCGGGCGGCAACCCGATTTCGGCCTGTCGGCGTCTACCGCAAATGCCTCCGGCGGCAGCGAGGATTGGCGTCCGACGCCGCGCGCAACACCGCTTGCGCCGCGGATCACCGAAGATGAACGCGCCGCACATCAGGAATTTGTGGAAAAACTGGGCGAAAACGCCCTTTGGACCCGCGCCTGAACCAATGTCCGGCGCGGGTCAGATTGATCAGGCTTCGGCCTTCTGGGCTTCGGCCTGGCGGCGCATCAACTCGTTACGGTAGAGGCCGACAAAGTCGATTGTGTCCAGGTTGACCGGCGGGAAACCACCGTCGCGGGTGATGTCGCTGACAACGCGGCGCAGGAACGGGAACAACATCCGCGGACATTCGATCATCAGGAACGGGTGCAATTGATCCTCGGGCACACCTTCCACGTGGAACAGTCCGCAATAGTCGATTTCGCACAGGAACAGGATATCTTCCATGCCCTTGGCTTTCGAGGTGAGGTTCAGCTTGATCGAAACCTCGAACTGGTGGTCTGCCGGGCGCTTTTTCGCGTCCAGATTGACCTGTACGGCAATCTCGGGCTGCACATCGCCGGATACACCCTTTTGCGCCATCACGTTTTCAAAGGACATATCGCGGATGAATTGCCCCAGAACCCGCATCTGAACCTGCGGGGCGGTTTGTGCCGCAGCGTTGTCTGCGGCTTTTTCTTCGGCCATGGATCTACTCCAAAATTGAATTTCGCCACTGCTTATCAAGTTGGGCGCGGCACCTCAATGCTCGTGCGGACCATCCACCCATTTCGACGGTTTTGTTGGTTCTTTGCGGGGGTGAACCTCGGTAAATTCGCCATCGATCACGTCATCCTGACCAAAGGGATCATTGCCCTGGTGAAATTGTGCACCTGTGCCCATCTGAAAATGCGTCACCGTTACTTTGGATTTCAGATACCGGAACACGGCAACCCTTACGCCGGGGATAAGCAGCGCAAAGCCCACGGCATCGGTAAAAAAGCCCGGCGTCAGCAACAATACGCCTGACAGAATGATCATGGCGCCATGGGCCAGGGGTTCGGTCGGGTCATCGAGATTGTTGAATGTTCTCTGTAATTCACCCAGCGCCATGCGGCCTTGCGTCCGCACCAAAGCGGTGCCCAGAAAGGCTGTCAGGACAACGATTGCAAGTGTCGGCCAAAGTCCGATCAGACCGCCAACCTGAATGAACAGGGCAATCTCGATGATCGGCACCAACAGAAATGCCAGAAACAGATACATTTTCGTCATCCTTTCGCGTGTGCAGGGCAGTGGACTTGCCCTAAACTGTCACCTACATAGTGACATGAGGCCGCGTATACAAAGTCGCGGTTCTGAAAAGAGGATGAAATGAACGAACCCATGATCCAGCTGCTGGTCCTGGCCGGAATTGCCGTTTTCCTGATCCTGCGCCTGAAAAGCGTTCTGGGTACGCGTGAAGGTTTCGAGAAACCTCCTCTGCAGCAGCCCGGTTCCAACAAGGCGCGCCGCGATTTTGAAGTGATCGACGGCGGCCCGGATTATGACATCACCGACCACGTTCCCGAAGACAGCGAGCAGGCCCAGACACTGGCGGCGATGAAACGGATCGAGCCCGGATTTTCCGTCACCGAATTCGTGCAGGGCGCGCGCGGCGCTTACGAGATGATCGTAATGGGGTTCGAAAAGGGTAACCTGGACGAAATCCAGCCTTTCCTGTCGGAAGAGGTCTTTGACACTTTCGTTTCCGTTGTGGCTGACCGCGAAGACCGGGGCCTGACCATCGAAGCCGAATTCATCGGTGTGCGTGAAACCGCGCTGGCCGATGCCCATTTCGACAAGGACACCAATCAGGCCGAGATCACCATGAAGTTTGTGGGTGAACTGACCTCGGTCGTGCGGGATCGTGGCGGGGACATCATCGAAGGTAGCCCCAACACCGTCAAACGCCAGAAGGACAGCTGGACTTTTGCTCGTGTCATGGGCTCGGATGATCCGAACTGGCTGCTTGTCGCCACGGACGCATGATTGCCACGCTCCGGTCGCTCTTACTGGTGGGCGCGATGACCGCCGCCAGCGCCGCCGGAGCCGAGGCGACGCGATCCATCCTGTCATTCGACGATCTGGATGGCTGGGCCGCCGACGATCACGGGGCGGCCCTTTCGGTTTTTCTGAACACCTGCAACGATCTGAATGACCCGGACTGGAGGGCGCTGTGCGGCGTGGCCCAGACTTATTCCCCAGACGCAGCCCGGGCCTTCTTTGAACTCTTCTTTCGCCCGGTTCTTGTCGAAGACGGCAAGGAGGCTTTGTTCACCGGATATTTCGAGCCGGAACTGGACGGGTCCAGAACCCGATCGGATCGGTTCAGATATCCGCTGTATAAAATTCCGCCCGAGGCACGCGCTGCCGACAAATGGCTGAGCCGCCGCGAAATCCTGACCGGCGAGGCCATGGCGGGGCGCGGGCTTGAGATTGCGTGGGTCGACGATCCGGTTGAACTGTTCTTTCTTCAGATTCAGGGCTCGGGGCGAATTCGCCTGCCCGATGGCAGCGCCTTGCGCGTCGGATATGGCGGCGCGAACGGCCATCCCTATCGGTCGATCGGGGTCGAACTGATCAGGCGCGGTGTTCTTGGCGCACACGAGGTCAGCGCCCAGATGATCCGGGCTTGGGTACGCAAGAACCCCGAGGCCGGTGCGGAACTGCTGTTCCACAACCCGTCTTATGTGTTCTTCCGCGAAGTCACACGGGTCGCTCCTGACCGGGGGCCGCTGGGTGCCATGAACCGATCGGTCACGACCTTGCGCAGCATTGCGACAGACCCGGCCTATACGCCGCTGGGGGCACCAGTCTGGTTGGAAAAGGATGGGTCAAACCCGTTGCGCCGCCTGATGATCGCGCAGGACACTGGTGCGGCCATCAAAGGGGCGCAGCGCGCCGATATCTTTTTCGGAACCGGTGACACCGCCGGGCAGGCCGCCGGGCGGCTGAAGGATCCGGGCCGCATGGTTGTGTTGCTGCCGATTCAGCGCGCTTATGCCATGTCGCCGGATGAGTTCTGATGTCCCGCCGAAAGCTCACCGCAGAAGAGGTGGAATTGTGGCGAAAGGTCGCGAAACGGGCCGAGCGTTTGCACCCCGAGATTCCGCAGACGGTCCACCCGGCCGTTTTGCCGAAACCCAAGCCGAACCGGCAGCCAAAACCGAGATTTGACGAGTTTGAACTGGGGCAGAAAGCACCGACAAAGCCTGCGCAACACGCCCTGAAGCCCGCAATTGGAGACAGTCTGCGGGCAAGTCCGGTGCAGATGGACACCAAGGCCTTTGCGCGAATGAAGCGCGGCAAGCTGAAGCCGGAAGGCAAGCTGGACCTGCACGGAATGCGCGTGGACGCGGCACATCCGGCTCTGGTGCGGTTTGTTCTGACCGCGCAGGCTTCTGGCAAGCGTCTGGTTCTGGTTGTCACCGGCAAAGGCAAGGACAGGGATGAGCCCGGACCGATCCCGACGCCGCGGGGTGTCCTGCGCAATCAGGTTCCGCAATGGCTGTCTTTGCCGCCACTGGCGCAGGCCGTCCTTCAGATAACACCCGCCCATATCAGCCACGGGGGCGACGGAGCCTATTACGTGTATCTGCGGCGAACACGTTAAAGTTTGCGTGCGGCTTGTGTTATACCGACCCAAGTCACCCCGCAGACCACAACAAAAAACCCTCCGATCCAGAGAAACTGGGTCGCAAGCGGAATGCCGGTATCAATCAGAACGCCCGTCAGTCCGGGGCCGATGGCCGACCCAAGCACCATGATCGCTGTTGCCAATGCCTTGATCGCACCGATGTGGCGCGTTCCGTAAAACTCGGCCCAGAATGCGCTGGGCAGCGTGCTGTTGGCCCCGACGGTCAGCGCCAGAAGGACCAGACCGGTCAGGGCGCCACCAATCGAACCGGTGAAGGACAGAACAAGAAACCCCAGCGCCATGGGCAACTGGTAAAACGGCATAATGCGCGTCGTACCCCATTTGTCCAACGCCCAGCCCGCCGCAAACATAGACAGCACGCCGACTGCGGTGAAGACCGGGAACAGGGCCACCAGTTCGATATGAAGCCAGCCTTTGACCTCGGCCAGATGAACCTGATGAAAAAAGAAGGCCGTGATGAAGGCGGACGGACCCAACAATGCAGGTGCCATGAACCAGAACAGCGGATGCAAAAGCGCGTCCCGGCGGGTCCAGTGGCGGCTTTGCATGCCGGTGGCGGTATATTCACTGGCCAGACTTTGAGGTGTTCGTTCCTGGCGTAGCAGTCGGATCAGGATCGGTATTCCCAGCGCAGAGACGGCAGCGCAAACCAACCACAGTGTTCGCCAGTCGAAATGGGCCATTGCGGCGACAAAGATCAGGGGCAAAAGCGCCTCGCCGATGGAAAACCCGACCGAGGCGATGGCAAGCGCCCTGCCCCGCGTTGCGGTAAACCATCGTGCCATGGCGACCAGCGCCAGATGGGTGCTCATCCCCTGTCCAAACAGGCGGAGAAGGAAAACGACCAACGGCAGCAGAACAACCAACTGGTTCAGCGCCATCGCCGCTGTCGCCACCGCCAGTCCCGTCAGAACCGCCGGGCCCAGCACCCGCACACGAAAGATATCGGTCAGCTCTCCGGCCCAGACCATCACCACCGCAGACATCAGCGTGCCCAGCGAATAGAGGCTTCCCCATGCACCGTGGCTCAGGCCGAATTCGGACCGGATCTGGCCCGAGAAAATCGAGATAAAGAAGGTCTGCCCGAAACTCGACAGAAAGGTCAGCAGCACCCCCGCGCCCAGCCAGCTTGCGTTCTGGACAAGATACCGACGCAGGCCGCCCGGGTTCACGGAGTCGTAACCTCGGCCTGCCCTGTTTCTGTCAGGACTATTTCGGTTGCACCGTCCGGGTTCCGCTGGCTTGGCGGGACAAGGATGTCGATAGCCGGCCTATCTTCCGGCCCGAACGTGTTATTGACGCGTCTGAGCGAACTGAGGATCGCCAGCAACGCAGGAGAAGTCGCAGCCACGAAATGCGATGATTCTGCATCGCTGTTAAATGCGGTGGTGTCGATCACGCTGATCGGAAATTCTTCAAGACTGTCGATCGAGCTGATGTTGCCCAACCGCTCACCCTCATCCGTTCCGCGCAAACGGGCCGAGATGTTCAGAATCCTGTCCTTTTGCGAAACCATGACGAGAAACGGATCTGGCGGGGACTTGATCCGCTCCATCTGCGAGCGGAACAGATCCACGTCCAGATCCGGTGAAATCAGAACCACGCCTTCCAGGTTCCTTTTGGCCCAGCCGGGTTCCTGCAACTCGGCCTGGCGCATCATCTCCATTGTCAGGGCGCTGCCCATGGAATGCGCGACCAGAATGACCCGCTTGACCCCCATTGATTTCAAAGAGCGAATGGTCTGTTCCAGCCCGTCACGGGCGAACAGCATGCTGTCCAGATCGTAGGCATAGCCAAAGCCTGTCGCACGGCTGGGCCATGAATAGACCAGAGTGTTTCCGGGCAGGCCGATATCGTGGGACAGTTGTGCGGCCCGAAACAAGGTCTCGGTCTGGGTCGAGTTGTATCCGTGCACAAAAATTGTGACGTCTTCTTTGCCGCGCAAATGGGTTTTCAGGTCCTGCGGCCCATCCAGTTCGCTGACGTTCGCCAACACGAACTCTTTCTTCGGATTTGGGTTGGCGTAGGAGAACTTCAGGGTTCCCGGGGTGTGATTTGGCGGAATCGAAACCGTGGTTTCCAGATAGCGCAAGGATTCACCGCGACGGAACCCGTATGATCCGTTCGCCTCTTTGGCGCGGGTCGTGGTTGCCAGGATCGTTTTGGGCGTACCGACAACCGCAGCCGAAGGCACGATTTCAGACACCGTCCTGTCGACACAGGCGCTGAGTGAAAGACAGGCAAGCAGCAGGATCAGATGGCGCAACACGGACAATCCCCGGATCAGGTTTGCGCCAAGCTATCGAATTCTCGCCCCACGTCCAGCGGCGCGGGGTAGAAGAAAGGCAAAATCCGGCTGAGCGTGTTACAAAACGTAACGGCTGAGATCGGTGGATTTGGTCAGTTCACCCAGATTGCTGCTGACAAATTCCGCGTCGACCGTGATTTCCGTTCCGGCTTTGTCGGGGGCGGCGAAAGACAATTCTTCGAACACGCGTTCCATCACGGTGTAGAGCCGCCGCGCACCGATGTTTTCGACGCTCTGGTTCACGTCCGCTGCAATGCGGGCAAGCGCCGCGATGCCATCTTCGCTGAACTGGACAGTAACATCCTCGGTCCCCATCAGCGCGGTATACTGAAGGGTCAGGGCGTTGTCTGTTTCCGTCAGGATGCGCACAAAGTCTTCTTCCGTCAGGGCGCGCAGTTCGACCCTGATCGGCAGACGCCCCTGAAGTTCCGGCAACAGGTCCGAGGGCTTGGCGATGTGGAACGCCCCGGAGGCGATAAACAGGATGTGGTCTGTTTTGACAGGGCCATGCTTGGTGGACACGGTTGTGCCTTCGATCAAGGGCAAGAGGTCCCGCTGAACCCCCTCCCGGCTGACATCAGCGCCGCGTGCGTCAGAGCGGGCGCAAACCTTGTCGATCTCATCCAGAAACACGATGCCGTTCTGTTCGACGGATTCCAGCGCCACGCGGTTGACGGTTTCATCATCCAGCAGCTTGTCGGCCTCTTCCCCGATCAGAGCGTCATAGCTTTCTGCGACAGTCATCTTGCGTTTGACCGTGCGCCCGCCAAAGGCCTTGCCGAAGATATCTCCCAGGTTCATCATCCCCATCTGGCTGCCGGGTTGGCCGGGAATGTCGAACATCGGCATCGGGCTCGAGGTGTCCGAGAGTTCCAGCTCGATCACCGTATCGTCCAGCTCACCGGATTTCAGTTTTTTGCGAAACATCTCGCGCGTGCCTTCGCGGGCGTCTTCCCCGGCTATGGCGGCGATGACCCGGTCTTCGGCAGCCTGATGGGCGCGCGCCTTGACGTCTTCGCGCATGAACTCGCGGGTCTGCAGGATGGCGGCGTCCGCCAGATCCCGCACGATCTGTTCTACGTCGCGCCCGACATAGCCAACCTCGGTGAACTTGGTGGCTTCGACCTTGATGAAAGGCGCGCGGGCCAGTTTGGCCAGACGACGGCTGATCTCGGTCTTGCCGACGCCGGTGGGGCCGATCATCAGGATGTTCTTCGGATAGACCTCGTCCCGGATGTCGTCAGGCAACTGCTTGCGCCGCCAGCGGTTTCGCAGCGCGACGGCAACCGCGCGTTTGGCATCCTTCTGGCCAATGATGAAGCGGTCCAGTTCCGAGACAATCTCGCGCGGGGTCAGGTCGGTCATATGCACTCAATCCGTTTGTTTCGAAGCGGAACCTAATCATAAGGCGCGAAAACACAAGCCGATCACGAAAACATCACGCCAACACACGGCGCGCACACAGAAATTCGTCCCGAAGTGATTGGAGTATGCGGCGAGGCCTGCGGCATAACGGACAACATCGGGCAAACCAGTCCGTGTCTACCAATGGAGAAAACTCATCATGATGACTCGTCGCTCGCTCTTTGTGAAAGCCGCTGCAGCCGGCGCGGCACTGACATTGACCAGTGCCAATGCCGCCGTTGCTGGCGGTGCCAAGAAGAAAGGCACGTTCGAGGGCCGTTCGAAGCACATCACCTCGGGTTCGGTGAAGCTGGTCAAGAATGGAGACCGCTACATTGTCGAACTGGGCGACGATTTCTCACTGGATGGCGGGCCCGACCCGCGTGTCGCTTTCGGCAAGGACGGATCATATGATCCTGACAGCAAGCTGGGTGCGCTGCTGAACCTGACCGGCAAACAATCCTATGCCGTTCCGCCGACCATGGACGTTTCCGGCTACAACGAAGTTTACATCTGGTGCGAGGTCGCGGGCGTGCCGTTGGGCGTGGCGTCGCTGAACTGATCCACACGCGATCAGGACTGCCGGGGGCCTGGTAAAACCCGGCCTTTTGCATGGTGTTAGGTGTCAGAACACCTGTCTGCTACACTCACCCCATTTGAAGAAACGGGGCGGGTTGCATGACGAAGATTGCCAAAATCACTTTGTTGTTTGTTGTATTTGTAGATCTGATCGGACAGGGACTGGTCTTTCCCATCATCAACTCACTGATCATGGAGACGAAGTCCGGGTTTCTGCCGGAAAATACGCCGGTCGGTCGGCGGCATTTCTACTATGGCCTAGTGATTGGTTGCTTTTTCCTGTCCTGGTTTCTGGGCGTTGTCTACGTGTCCAAAGTCTCGGATTCGATCGGGCGCAAGAACGCTTTGCTGGTTTGTCTGAGCGGAGCGCTTGCGGGGTACGCCATCACCATCGCGGCGCTTTACCTCAACAGTTTGCTGCTGCTGATTGCCGGCCGGTCAATCACCGGCTTTACCGCCGGAAACCAACCCATTGCACAGGCGGCAATGATTGATGGCAGTACGGATGCGGCGGATCGGGACCGAAACATGGGCTATATCGTGACCGGCGTCAGCTTTGGTCTGGTGGGCGGCCCGATCATTGGTGCGGTCCTGTCGGATGCTGCTCTGTTGGGTGGTGCGGCCACACTCAAAACGCCGTTCTATGGAGCCTTCGTTCTGGTGTTGATCGCGATTTTCCTGGTGCTGTTCTATTTCAAGGACACAAGAACCGAACGCACGGCCTTTGTCTTCCGTCCCCGTGACGTCACCGACAGCCTGATCGCAGTCCGTGGGCATCCCATGGTGTTGAAGATCCTGCCTGTCTATTCGTTCTTCATGATCGCCAACGTCACGTTTTATGTGTTCGTGGATAATTTCCTGACCAGCGCTTTCGGCTACGGCGTGATTGGCGGCAGTATGGCGATGGTGGTTATCGGCTTTGCACTGGCGTTCTCAAGCACGTTCCTTGTGAAACCAGCACAGGAGAGATTCAGCAAACACAGCATTATCTACACATCGCTTGTGGTCATGATCATCTGCGGCATTGCCTTTGCGTTCAGCCCAAGCGGTGTATTCAGCTATGTGCCAGTGTTCTTCTTCTACTTCCTGTTCGGCGTGGCCTATCCGACCATGCTGGGCCTATTCTCTTCATCGGTCAGCGAAACGGATCAGGGCTGGGTCATGGGCGTGACCACCGCAGTATTCTGCCTGGCCGGAGGGATCATGTCGCTGGTCGGCGGCGGCTTGATGAGCATCGACATCCGCGTGCCCTATTACATCGTGGTCATTGCTGCGATACTGGGCCTGATCGGAATGCACCGCCGCTGGAAGGGGAAAGAGATCTCAGCCCTGTTAGCCTGAGATCGTTTCAACAGTCAGCTTGCCGTTGGTGTACACACAAATGTCCGCCGCAATCGCCATGGATTGCCGGGCGATGTCTTCCGCCGACCTGTCGCTGTCCATCATCGCGCGCGCAGCGGCCAGAGCGAAATTTCCGCCTGATCCAATGGCTGCCACGTTGTGTTCAGGCTCAAGCACATCCCCTGCCCCGGTGATCACGAACAGATCCTTGCCGTCGGTGACAATCAGCATCGCCTCGAGCTTTTGCAGATATTTGTCTGTCCGCCAGTCCTTGGCAAGCTCGACCGAGGCGCGCGCCAGCTGGCCCGGCGTCGCCTCAAGCTTGGTCTCCAGCCGCTCGAGCAGGGTAAAGGCATCTGCGGTGGAACCGGCAAAGCCTGCCACAATCTCGAACCCGCCGGGCGACAGACGGCGTACCTTGCGGGCCGTACCCTTGATCACGGTCTGCCCCAGGCTGACCTGCCCGTCACCGGCAATGACAACCTTTCCGCCCTTTTTGACGCCGATGATCGTTGTGCCGTGCCATCCGGGAAAGTCGCTGTCCGCCATGAAAGTCTCCGTTTGTTGTCCGGGCTCATATATGGGCTGCGCTGATGTTATGCGCAACCGCTTCCCGAAGTGCCTAATTGATATGCACAAAATGCATTGCGGGTTTACCAGACCAGCATTTGTGAGTCCGGGCCGGGCATACTAGATGAGGATCACAACCGACAACGGGTCGGCTGTTTCTGTTAGAAGGAATGCGCAAATGGCAACCACCGCAAACATCCATGCGCCGCTCGGAGCAGCTACCATCCTGCACGTAGTGGACGCATTCACCGGAGCTTTCGAAGCTGCCGCACAGTGGAACGAATCCCGCAAGACCCGCAAGGCGCTGTCAGTTCTGTCCGACGCCCAGCTGGATGATATCGGCCTGACCCGCGCCGACATCAAAAACCTCTGATTTCAAGGCAAGTCAGACCATGAGATGAGCCGCTCGACCGAGCGGCTTTTTTCTTTTTCAGGACTGCACGAACTTCCCCGACTGATCCGGTAAAAAGGCCTCGATGGCGGCGGTCGCAACAACGTGCCGGGTGCCGGCGTCGCTGTCTTCGATATCCAGTCCGCCCTTGACGGCGCGCACCTGCGCCCGCCCCCGGGGCAGATCGGCGGCGACCAGATCGCAATCCACAAAATCTGGGTTCTGAACACCGATTGTCACCTGGACCCTCATTTCCGAGTGATCGATATCCAGCTTCGAAAACAGCGTGATCGAAGAATGATGCAGCGCGTCCTGAACCGCCCGGCGCGCAGCCTTGGTGTAATCCTGACCGTACAGGTCATTTCCGGTTCCCATTTCCAGAATGATGCGTTTTTCGGTCATTGCGCAGGCTCCATATCGAAGGAAACGATGACGGCCGCGTTGGCGATGACCGTGCAGCCATCGGAATGCGGTTTGTCGATGTCCAGACCGCCATGCGTCACCGTGATATTGGGCTGCCCGTAAGGGAACACGTCTTTCAGAATCTGGGTGTCGACCTTGTCCGGCTGCTGCACACCAATTTGCGCATCGATGATCATTGCTTGCTTTGGGAAATCAAACAGCTCGGCCATATTGACGGAGTTGTGCCACAGTGCATCCTTGATGGCCCGCAACGCAGCCTCGGTATAGTCCTCGCGCCGCAAAGACGTCCCCATGCCGAATTCAACCAGAACCCGAGTTTTTGCCATATTTGACGACCCTCCTGTCAGACTTTTGGCCAGGGCACCCTGAAAACCGGATGCGCTAACGCATTGAAATACGCCCTTTCAGGTAAGGACAAGTGATGCCGGTTCTGTGCAATGGCCCTTTGGTGACAGTTGCGGGGCATCGGTCAAATATCCAGTCGTGCGATGTCGGGCAGTCCAGGAAGCGCTGACAATATCGCAGCCCCTCCTGACCAGATGGCCAAAAAAAACGCCCCGCGGAAACGGGGCGTCTTCTGCCGAAATTCACAGGGTCAGATGGATTCGTCGATCCAGCTTTGCAGCGCCGCCTTCGGTGCCGCACCAGCGCGGTTGGATACCACCTGACCGTCCTTGAAAATGAACAGGGCCGGAATACCACGCACGCCCATGGCGGCGGCAGCGTTCGGGTTGCTGTCCACGTCAACTTTGGCAATTTTTACCTTGCCGCCATATTCTGCAGCCAGTTCTTCCAGGGCCGGACCGATCTGCTTGCAGGGTCCGCACCATTCTGCCCAGAAATCTACTACAACGGGGATATCCGAATTCTTGACTTCGGCGTCAAAGGTCTCGTCAGTAACGGCAACGGTCGACATATTCTGTCTCCTGAATGGGGTAAACTCGGGCTGAGAACGTAGGGGCCGATGCAGGCAACGTCAAGATACGCGGGAGCGGGTCAGAGCATCTGTAACAAGATCGTGTGGCAGCCACATGAGCCGGGCGGTCCGGGTCCAAAGGATCGCGGTACGGATGGTGCGCCCGGGATAAATCTGCGACAGCGCGCAGGCATAGGCGCCCATTTGGCGCAACAGGCCTTCGGGGCATTGCTCTGCAGTGTCAGGGACAGTGAAATTCGATTTGAAATCAATCGCCTGAACTTCGGCTTCCGTCACGATCAGGCGGTCAATGACACCGTGCATCCGTTGGCCGTTCAATGCGCCCGAGATCGGAACTTCGGCCAATGTATCTGGCGCAAACACCAAGGATAGCTGGTCGCAGGTCAGCACGCGCGTTGCCTCTGCCATCAACTCCAGCCTCTCCGCTTCGTGCATATCAGGCAGTAGGCGTGCGCAAAGCTGAGCCCAGCGTTCCTGAGAAACGGATGGAAGGTGTTCGAGCAGCAGATGCAATTGCGTCCCGCGCAGCTTGGCGGCGTCTTCGTCCAGACCAGCATCGCCGGGTAAAGCCTTGGCACCGCCCAGTTCAGAAGGGCTTATTGTCTCCGCTGTTTTGGGTGCTTCCCCGGCGGGCTGCAGAAACATCTGCGGCAAGTCCGTCGTGCTTGCCACGTACTGCTCCGGTTCCGTCAGAGCCAGTCCGTCCCAGTCGCCATGCGCCAGCCTGAGTGTGTCTGTTCCCGGCAGCCGGGTGGCGCCCGCCTGTTCCATTGCGCCCTTGACCATCTGATACCAACTGCCGTCCGCCGGTCCCACATCGCCCGCCGCAGCCACTATCAGCCACTTTTCGGCCCGAGTCAGAGCCACATAGAGCAATCTCAGCCGTTCATTTTCTTCCCGTTCCCGCGCCGTGTTTCGCGCCTGCGAGATCAGCACAGGCGAGGCGTCCGAGGGGACTTTCCACAAGGGCAAATCATCCGAGACCATGATCTCGGCATCGCGCGGCGGCTGTCGCTTGCCGGTGTCCGGCAGGATCACGATTGGGGCTTCCAGCCCTTTTGAGCCATGAACGGTCATAACGCGGATCATGTTGCCCACACCGCTCATCTGGCGCTTGATTTCCAGATCGTCGGTCTGCATCCAGACCAGAAATCCGGTCAGGCTGGGAATGTCCGTCCGCTCATAGGCCAGCGCCTGCGACAACAGCGCGTTGATACCGTCCTCGGCTTCGGCCCCCAGACGGCCCAGCAGTTTGCGCCGTCCATCATGGCGCGTAAGGATACGCTCTATCAGGTCATAGGGGCGCAGAAAGTCGATCTGAGCCCGAAGATCGTTCAGAACCGCACTGGTTTCAGGAAACTCATCTGCCCGCCTGCGAAGCGCTGCCCACAGAAACTCCTCGGACCGGCGGTGCGCCAGATCAAAAAGCTGCTGTTCCGACCATCCAAACAACGGAGATTTCAGAACCGTGGCCAGTGACAGGCTGTCTTCGGGCGTGGCCAAAAAACTCAGCAACGCGGCAAGGTCCCTGACCGCCAGTTCCGCCCCGACCTTCAGCCGATCTGCTCCGGCGATGGGCAAGCCCTGTGCCTTGCAGGCGCGGATAATTTCGGCAAACAGGTCCGAGCGGCGCTGCACCAGGATCAGGAAATCGCCCGGTTCAATCCGTCGACGTACAAAGCTGCCTGGGTCTTCGCCATCTTCCGGAATGGTTTCACCACTTTCGATCATGCCCTTGATCGAATGTGCCACCTGTTCCGCCAGAATGACTGTGTGATGGCGTGCGCCGGGCCGGTCGACCGGATCGGTCCAGTCGCCGTCCTCTTCATCCTCGACCTTTTCCACGACCGGCCACAGATCGACGCGACCGGGAAGATCTGTCTTGAAGGCGCGGTGCAGCGAGTCCTTGTGAAACCCTGCATCTGTCTTGTTTTTAAACAGGATATCGACCAGCGTCAGAATGGCGCTGGAGGACCGGAACGAGAATTCAAGTGTGGAATCCCACAGTTTAGAGCCTGATTCCTGGAGTTTTCGCCCAAATTCTGCCTGCATCCGGTCAAAGGCCTGCGGGTCGGCGCCCTGAAAGGAATAGATCGACTGTTTCTTGTCACCGACTACAAAAATCGTACGTTCGACCCCGGACCGGGCCCCTTCCCCGCTGGTGAATTCCTGTGCCAGTTTTTCAACCACATCCCATTGATCCGGGCTTGTGTCCTGTGCCTCGTCCACAAGGATATGGTCGATGCCGCCATCCAATCGATACAACACCCATTCCGCCACGGCAGGATCGTTCAGCACTTGGCGCGCGCGCAGGATCAGGTCATCAAAGTCCAGCCAGCCGCGCAATTGCTTGCGTCTTTCGTACTCCGGCAGAAACGCGGCTGCGAAACGATGCAGAACCCGCGATTTCTGCGCCGCCGTCAATGCCAGCCGCTTTTCCCGCGCGGCTTCGACACGCAGCATCAGCGCCTCAAGCTGTGGCGTCCGGTCCGCAAGGGCGCCCTCGCGCAGGGCCTTGGTCGGGAAGCTGTTGGTTTTGGCGGTAAAGGGCTCTTTTGCGCCTTTTCCCGTCAGCAAAACGGATTCCAGTAGCGGCAGATGCCCAATCCGCGCCTCGGTGAATCCTGTAAGCTTGGCCGCCGCCTTGGCATTGTTGCCGCCACTTTCGATCAACGCAGGCAGTAGTGACTGGATCAGCTCGACCTCACCGCCCAGAAAGACGCTGCGCGACAGGGCGTCGTCGTCGAAACCAGGCGGCAGGTCAAAGCGTTTCAGCAGCGCGTCCCAATTCAGAGGATGAGAAAACAGGTTCCTCTTTTGCGTGATGGCGGCCGTCAACTTGTCGAAACCAGTATCCGTGACAAACCGGGCAATGTCTTCGACCAACCCGGATTGTGGACCTTCTGCGAAGTCCTCGATGATTTCTTCCCGCAAAAGGGCGGCTGCGCGGTCTTCCATTTCGGCAAACTGGGGGCTGACGCCAGCCTCAAGCGGGAAGCGCCGCAGAAGCGATGCGCAGAATGAGTGGATCGTCTGTATCTTCAACCCGCCAGGTGTTTCGATGGCACGCGCGAACAGGGTTCTGGCCTGCGCCAGCCGCCCGGGGTCAATGATGCCCGGAACCCCCAGTTCGGTCAGTTGCGCCAACAACTGCGAATCGCCCAACATCGCCCATTCGCCAAGGCGTTTGAACAACCGGTTCTGCATCTCGCTGGCGGCGGCCTTGGTGTAGGTCAGGCACAGGATATGCTGCGGCTGCACGCCGCCTAGCAGCAACCGCGCCACCCGGTCGGTCAAAACCCGCGTCTTGCCGGACCCCGCGTTGGCCGCAAGCCAGGTCGAGGCATCGGGTCGCGCGGCCTGCACCTGCCGTTCGGTTGCATTGTTGCGGGCTTTCATGTCAGGTCCTCGGGCACCGTTTCGTCAGTGCGATCCCATTCCCCGAACCGCGCCAGATGATCATAGTCGCCAATATCAGTGTCCTTGTGCAGCATCCGGCGCGACGAGAAGCCCTGATCAGGCTCTAAATAAGCTGAAATGAGCTCTTTCAGCTCGGCCAGAACCTTGTCGGCAGGTTCCTTGGCCAGCGGCGCGGGCACCTCTTTGTAGGTGCCGCCCATACCGATGAACGCCGCCTCGGCCACTGGCAAGGGGTCGAATCCTTCGATGCCGCCCTGCTCGGCCATTGCGGCCTCGATGAGAAGCTGTTTGTCGAATTTGGCCTGTTGGCTTTCGGTCGGCGGCACACCGGTTTTGTAGTCGATGATGCGCAGGGCGCCGCGGCTGTTGCGATCAATCCTGTCGGCGCGCCCGGCGATCGTGAAGTCCAGCGGTGCAAGAACCAGCTTCATTGCCGTTTCGAAGGCCACTGGTCCGCCATCGCTTCGCCGCCCGGTTTCGGCAAGCAGGAATGCGTCGGCGATCCTTTCCAGACGCGCCAGCCAAAGTTTCCGCGCAGTCGGCCACGCGACGTGCCGGTCCAGCAACGTCGCTGCGCGTTTGAGGAAATTCTCGCGCGTCAGCAAGGCGGAATCCAGAACACTGTCTTCGATGAAATGCTCCAGGATTTCGTGAATGACAATGCCGCGCAACAACGCGTCCGGAGCCTGTACCAGTGGGTCCAGCGGCCTCAGCCGCAGCACGTGTTTGGCGTACACGGCATAAGGATCGCGGATCAGCCGCTTGATTTCGGTGACGCTCAAACGGCGCGGACGTGCGGCAACCGGGGGGCGTGGCGAGGGGCGATGCGCCGAAGCGATATCGGGCGCGCGTTCCAGCGTTTCGCTCCAACGCAGATAGCTTTGGCCGCGCGCCCGCATTTCGGACAGGGCATCGGGCCCACCCTGATCCGGCAGGCCCTGCAACAGGTTGGTCAGACGGTTCAGCCAGCGCGACGGGACGGTTTCCGCGTCATCCGACCGGGTTGCCCGGGTCAGCCACACTTCGGGCGCGCCGACGGCCTGCTGGAAATCATGGGCTGACAGTCCAATGCGACGCTCGGGCAGCAGCAGACCGGCCTGACTACGCATTTGCCGGTTTAACCACGGATCAGGGGCGGCGGCCTCGGGCCAGCTGCCTTCGTTCAACCCGCCAAGGATCAGCAGGTCAGCGCCTTGCACGCGTGCCTCCAGGGTGCCCCAGATCATGATATGAGGGTGCGGCGCGTCCCGGTCGCGCACCTCTTCCGTTGCCAGCAACGCGCCCAGAAGATCGGCGAAATCATGGGCGTTCATCTGGCCGCCATATGGGGCCTCGTTCTCCAGCGCGGTCAAAACGGACAAGGCCTTTTGGCCAGCGTTCTTGTCCCATAATGTGCCTGGGTCGCCCTTACTGCCCGCAGAAATCGCTTCGGCAAGTGCGCGCAGGTTTTCCACCCATTCCGCCAACAGACGCTCACCTGCAACCACCTGATCGCAGAAATGAGTGGTGACCCAGAGCACCCAGTCGTCCGAAACATCCTTGCGGATCGCAAATGCGCTCAGACTTGTACTGTCGGGGAACGGCGGGCCGTACCGCCGCAGATCCAGTTCCAGATCGCGGGTATGAAGCAAATGCGCCCCTCGCTCGGCGCCGTCATGACACAGCGGGTGTTTGAGCAGGGTCAGGAGGGCCTCACCCTCAAGTCGTCGGACGAACAATCCGGCAACGTGGCGTAGAAACCGACCGGGCGGCGACAGTTGCAGGGGCAGGCCGGCGCTGTCATCCGGCAGGATGTTCCAGCGGTCCAGCGCGGCACTGACCTGACGGGTCAGCATTCGGTCAGGTGTGATCAGGGCGGCGGTCTGGCCGGTTTCCGCCGCCTCGCGCAACCGCAGCGCGATGGCCAATGCTTCGCACCGGGGGGATGCGGCCTCGACAAGGGTCAAATCCCGTGTTGCACCGGCCAGATCGGTCAGTCGCGGGCCCTCTGTCATCCACGCGTCGGTGATGGGTGCCGGGCGTAATGCCAGTGAAATCAGCTTGTTGCGCGCGGGTGAGGGTGGCTGGTCGGCGGTCCAACTGGTGATTTGGCCGGGTGTCAAACCCAGCAGGGTCATCAGCTTTCGAAACCGAAACTGGGGGTGATCTTCCGAGGTCAGCGCCTCATCCAGTCCTTCCCAGACTTCATTCGGTTGATCGAAATCGAAGCCCGGAAGGATCAGCGCGCCTTGTGGCAGCCTTGCGACGGCTTCCATCAGCATCAGGGTCGTGCCACGCGATCCGGTTGACCCGGCAAGAATGATGGGGTGTTCGGGCGGGTCGTTCCGCCAGCGGTCAATCAGGTTATTGACGACGCGCCGTTGCCGTGCCTGCGCGTCCAGGGTGTCTTCGCCGGTGTTGATGAATCGATCGGCGATGCCAAAGAATTGCTGTGCGCGGGCCCAATGGCCGGACATGTCGCTGACATCCAGTTGCCGGATGGCGTCGGGCGAAACGCCTTCGCCCTGCATTTCGTCGATCAGGCTGGCCAGACTGTCCGCCAGATCGAAGATGGAAGACCTTGCCGCCAGATCGGGTTGTTGGTCCAGCAGTTTCGCCACCAGCTGGGTCAGTTCCAGTCGCCGACGCAGCGCTGGAATGGCCGGAGGCACCTGCGCCAGATCAACCGATTCCCCCAGATCTGTCACCAGCGAGATTCTTGGCAACAGGCAGGGCGGTCCCTGATCGAACAAGTCCCTCACGCGGCGGGCCATGCGGCGGGTATTCACCACCAGTTGCACCCGCGCCAGCGCTTCGGGCGGAAGATCCGCACTGCGCGCCCTTAACCCCTGCACCAGAACTTTTGGAAAGTCTGCCCCGGGCGGAACCGCAAAAACACGGGGCAGGATGCCGGGTTCAAACATTGTCCAGCAACCCTTCGGCCATTGCGATGCCTTCGGGGCGGCCAACGTCGCACCAGCGACCAGGATAGGTCAGGGCGAACAGACGATCCTGCTGTTGCATCTGATCCCACAACAGGTTCAGCGAAAAGGCCGGTTGCTGAAACCCGTGCAAACCGTCCGTACGAAGGATCTGAGCACCCCCATATACCAGCCCTCCGCCGCGCGTGATGCGTCCTGTTTCGTCTGCCGCAAAATCGCCCGATCCAGAATGTCTGATTGTCTGCGCGATCGGAATACACATCAAAAGAGCGTCCATTCGGTCAGGGTCCCATGCTGCGCGCAGCAATGTCAGCGGGTTCGGCCCCGACCAGATTGCATCGGTGTTCAGAGTAAAGACCGGATCAGACCCTAACAAAGGCAAAGCCGCCCGCAATCCGCCACCGGTTTCCAGTATTTCTGGCGATTCCCGCGACAATAATACCCCCCGAGGAGCCAGGTGCGCCGCGAGCTGATCCGCATGATAGTGCAGATTGGCAACGACACGCTGAGGGCCAAGATCGTTAACCAGATCCAGTGCGTGATCGATCAGCGGTTTGCCGGCAACTTCGATCAGCGGTTTGGGCCGGTCTTTGGTCAATGCCCCCATACGGGTACCAAACCCGGCGGCGAACAGCATGACAGCTTCGGGCGGTCGGGTCATTGCGGTCTTAGCCTGGCCAGGTTTTCGGGTGTCGGCGCGGGCAGGGATTCGCGCAGCAGATCAGCCACTGATACCAGCGCCGGGTGCTCGAGGTCCCGCATCAGATGCGACCACGTGGCCGGGATCAGATCGACATAGTGCGGTTTTCCATATTCGGTCGCCAGACGCGCGAACCCGCCCAGAATGCGCAGGTTCCGCTGCGCCCCCAGAACGCTGTACGCGGTGCGGAAATCGTGATCATCCATTCCGGTTGCGGCGATGTACCGGTTGACCATGCGCATTTCAGTGCCCGGCGAGACTGAACGGCGCACATCCTGCAACAGCGACATCAGATCGTAGGCGGGATGGCCCAGCATGGCGGTCTGGAAATCCAGCAAACCCACTTTGTGCAAACCGTCCCGATCGGGCATCCAGATCAGGTTTTCTGCATGATAGTCCCGCAACACAACCACTTTCGCGCCCGAAGTTTCGCGGTGCAGGATATCCTGGAACCGGCGTTCAAACAGGTCGCGCGCGTCTTCGTCATGCGAACCCAGAATACCTTGTGCATATTTGGTAAAGGACAATGCGGCCAGCTCGGTCATCAGCGAAGGCCCGTAAGACGGCAAAGACAGTGTCGGCGCGTTGTGAAGATGGATCAGAACGTCGGTTGCGGCCTCGTACAAGGCAAGTTCCTGTTTGGGGTTCTTTTCCAGAACACGGGCGAACAGATCGTCGCCCAGATCCTCGAGCAGCAGAAATCCGAATTCCATGTCTTCGGCATAGATTTCGGGTGCGTTCAGACCGTTTGACCGCAGATATTCCGCGACACGCACGAATTGCGCGACATCCTCGGCCTTGTCCGGCGGGGCGTCCATGAATACGGCCGTGCGCCCGGTATCCGGGTCTGTCAGGCGTTCATAACGGCGATTGGACGCATCACCTGCCAATGCTGCGCGTGAGGCGTTGGCCCAGGGTGTTTGCTCAATCAGCGCTTTGGCCAGCACTGCGCGGTTGGTCATGCGGCGGTCTCCAGTTTGGGTGCCCATTTCGGGTCGGACCAGGACAGGGTCAGGTGTCTTGTGTCGGGTAAATCAGGGTCGGTGCGAAATTTCAACGCAAGGGCCGCGTCAGGCATAAGCGGACCCAGTTTCTCGGGCCATTCGATCAGGCAGATTGCAGTGTCGAATGCCTCGGTCAGGCCCAGCTCCTCGATCTCTTCCACGGCACTTAACCGGTACAGATCGCAATGCCAGATTTCTCCGGCCGGGGTGTCATAGGCCTGAACCAGCGTGAAAGTCGGCGAGGGTACGTCTTCGGGTACATCCATCAAGGACTGGATCAGACTGCGGGCAAAATGAGTCTTGCCGCCGCCAATCTCACCTTCCAGCAACAGGGTGTCGCCCGGCGCCAAGCCGGCTGCGACCCGGGTTGCGAAGCCCGCAGTTTCTTCCGGCGAATTCAAGGTGATCGAGAGTGGGGTTCGTGTCATGGCGCCACAATGAACCTGCGCCCGTTCGGCTGCAACCCGGTTCAGGCGCTGATCTGTTGTCGCACCATAGGCTTGCTGACGGTTTTCCCGTCCGCAAAGCGCACGATGGTTGCGCCATTCTGCATCGGACTGACGGTGCAAAGGATGTGCGTTCCGTCGCGCATGAACAGCTCGCCGGACCATTCGGCCCGATTGTCTCGCATTTCAACAAAATCACGGATCTCGCCCAGCAAGGGCGTTGCAGCACAGCGTTGTTGCCATCGCCGTGTGACCTCAAGAACCGATTCCGGTTCGAATCCGGTCTGGCCTGTGTCCTTCCACAACACGCGATAGGCATCATTCGTGCAGGCCAGCGTCCCGTCATCGGCAAACACCGCAATTGCATCTGCGAGCTTGTCCAGGATCGATTGCATCAGGTCCATTTCCGAACGGAACCTTCGGGTCAACGTGATTTCCGCGGTGATATCCTCGAACAGAAACGCAACCGCCCCGTCAGGATGAGGCCGCCCGCTGACCGAATAGACGGACCCGGAGGGCAGAGACCATGTTTCCTGATAATTCCCGTCCTCGGCGGCTTCCAGAAGATCATTCATCTGGCGGCGCCAGCTGCGGTAATTCTTGGGTTCGGGCATCATGTGTTGATCGCGCAGTCGGTCAAAGAAACTTGACAGGCTGGGGCGGCAACTCAGGAAATCCGGGGGCAGGGTGGTCAGGTCGATCAGGGCCGGATTGAACAGGGCCAGTTGCCGGTTGCGGTCGAAGATGACCAGACCGATGGACAGCTGGGCAAAGGTCTTGGTCATCGTCTGAACGAATTTGCGCTGCGTGTTTTCGGCGGCGACAATGGCGTTTATGTCAACGGCATAGCACAGCCGCCCTTCGGCGTGATCGACCAGCGTCAGATCGAACCAAAGTTTGCTGTCACTTTCTTTGACGTCTGCAGAAACCCGGATCCTGGTATTCAGGCGCATATCATCGGCCAGCGTTTGAAACAGAGGGTCTGTTAAATCGGCGTCCTGTCCGCGCACTTTTCGAACCAGTGAAACATAGGCTGCGTTGCACCACCGGACGCTGGCCTGATGATCCAGCAGCCAAACCGGATAGGGGGCCTGATCCATGGCAAGTCGGATCGGGTCATTGGCGTCGCGTCTTACATGGGTGGGGCCATTGCACTGTTCCCGCAACTGAACCCGCACAACGCCGTCGATCCATTCACACACCACCTCGCGCCCGACCGTGCAATCGATCGCCGGGACCACCAGCGTCCCGGCGCTTCGGACGCAATCCGGCGTTTCGGGAAAGGTTGGGAAATCCCGATGCAGCAACCGGCGCAGATCGCCCCACTCGGCGACTTTGTCGAACCCTGTCAAAGCGATGTCCGAGTGGCTGATCAGGCGACATTCGTCAAACAGGAAGACGGTGTCGAACAAAGACGAAGGCGAAGCCAGTCCGAAACTGGCATCGTATTGCGCCTTGCGGGGCAACAGCCACTGCACTGCGAAACAGGATGAAACCAGACTGATTGCGACAAGGATGATCCAGTCGGCCATATGATCTCCGACACCAGTAAAGTTGGGCCGGACTATGGTCTTGATTGGTTAACGGTTTCTTAACTCACACCTCGATCGGCTGGTTGAGCCCGGACGGTACCGGCGTATCCCCGGTCTGCGCGTCAATCAGGTTGCGCGGCCACGATACTTTGACGATGGCACCCCGCCGTTCGGGATTGTCGGTCAGTGACTGGTAGGGGTCGGAACCGTTGGCAAATTCCAGCTCTGCCCCGCTGCGCTCGAGCAGGGTTTTCGCGATGAACAGACCCAGGCCCATCCCCTCGTATTCCGGGCGGGTCCGCTGATCGGTTTCGGTCCTGCGCCGCCGCATGAACGGATCACCGATGCGTCCGATCATCTGCGAGGGGTATCCGCGCCCGTCATCCATGATGTTGACGGTAATCCTGTCTTCGGTCCACTCGGCCTCGACCCAGACATTGGCGCGGGCGAAATCCACTGCGTTCTGAATTAGGTTGCGCAATCCGTGGATGATCTCGGGCTTTCGCAGGATCGAGGGCTGCTGGACATCGCCACCCTGTGCAGGACCTTCGGCAAAATGCACTTGTTTGCCCCGGTTGATATGCGGCTCTGCCGCTTCAAAAGTGACGGTTGAAAGCGGCGCTTGGCGCAGATGCAGGTCGTCTTTGCCTGCCCGACCCATATTGCGAAGAATATCGCGGCACCGGTTGGCCTGTTCGCGGATCAGGGCCGCGTCTTCTTTGAGATCCGGCCTGTCGTCCAGCTCTTCAAAAAGCTCGGAACTGGTCAGTTTGATCGTGGCAAGCGGCGTACCCAGCTCATGCGCCGCGGCAGCCACGACACCCCCCAGATCCGTCAGTTTTTGTTCACGCGCCAGGGCCATATGCGTGGCCGAAAGCGCCTCGGACATGGACTGCACCTCGGAACTGACCCGGTGCGAATACGCGCCAAGAAAAACGATGGCGATCACGATCGCCGCCCAGTTGCCGAACAGCAGGATATCGGGGATTCGCAATTCGAGCCCCAGATTGGTGCGCAAGGGCAGGTGAAACTCGGCCAGCAGCGTGGTCAGGACGATTGCCACGGCCCCGACAATCAGGGTGGAACGGGTACTCATAACGCTGGCCGAGATCGTCACCGGGCCGACCAGTAGCAAGGCGAACGGATTGTTCAGACCGCCGGTCAGGTACAACAGGAAGGCCAGTTGCAGCAGATCGAACAGCACCATCAGAAAGTTCTCAAACTCCGACAGGCGTTTGCTGCGGGGAAACAGAAGAATGGCGGTCAGGTTGCCCATGACCGAAACGCCTATGGCCAGGTAGCACAAACCGGCCTCGAGCTGCACATGATAGGTTTGCTGCGCCACGGTGATTGCCGTGATCTGCCCGACGATGGCGACCCAGCGCAACAGGATCAGGGTGCGCAACCGGATCCAGCTGCTGCGTTCCTGACCATGCCAAAATGTGATGTTGGAATCTGCCATGGGTCAATTATGTCCTATTGCACCGGTTCCCCATGTTGATAGGTGTCCCGACCGAAACGATCAACAACCCCTCTGGTATCAGGATAACGTCATGATCCGCCTTTACGCCATTCTCGCTACCGTCATTCTTGCCGTTGGATTGGGCACCGTCTGGCTGCTGGTGCAGGGTTCAGGGTCGGGCGACAAGTTTGCCCAATGCCGGTCCAGCCAGATCGCCGGCGGCGCAGCAGCCATTGGCGGACCGTTTGAACTGGTGAACGCGCATGGCGCTACTGTCACCGACAAGGACGTGATCACCGAACCGACACTGGTCTATTTCGGTTATACGTTCTGCCCCGATGTCTGCCCCTTTGACATGTCACGCAATGCCGAAGCGATCGACATCCTGGCCGAGCGCGGGCAGTCCGTGACACCCCTGTTCATCTCGATCGACCCGGACCGCGACACGCCCGAAGTGGTCGGGGATTATGCCTTTAACCTGCATGAACGGATGATCGCGCTGACCGGCTCGCCCGAACAGGTCAAGGCCGCCAGCAAGGCCTACAAGACCTATTACAAGGCGCAGGACAAAAGTGACGAGTATTACCTGGTCGACCACTCGACCTTCACCTATCTGGTCACGCCCGAGGACGGGTTCCTTGAGTTTTTCAAACGTGACGACACTGCGGAGCAGATTGCTGACAAGGTCGGCTGCTTTCTGGATCAGACGTGATCGGTTTGACCTTTGTCATGGCGCTGCTATGACTTAGTGCTAGGCCGAAGGCAGGAAACAGCGGAAAGAGCGGAATATGGCGGACAGTCCTCAGTATGATATCGGGCCCGATAAATCACTGCTTCTGGTCGATGATGACGAGCCGTTCCTGAGACGTCTGGCCAAAGCCATGGAAAAACGCGGGTTCGAGGTTGAAACCGCAGGCTCGGTCGCGGCAGGGCGCGCCATTTCCACCGCTCGGCCCCCCGCCTATGCGGTTGTCGATCTGCGGCTTGAGGATGGCAACGGCCTGGATGTGGTCGAAGTGCTGCGTGAAAAGCGCCCCGACAGCCGGGTCGTGGTGCTGACCGGATATGGTGCGATCGCGACTGCAGTGGCCGCTGTGAAGATCGGCGCGACCGATTACCTGTCGAAACCTGCCGATGCTACCGACATCACCAACGCGTTGCTGGCCAAGGGCGACGAACTGCCCCCGCCCCCGGAAAACCCCATGAGCGCGGACCGCGTCCGCTGGGAGCATATCCAGCGGGTGTATGAACTGTGCGACCGGAACGTTTCCGAGACCGCACGGCGGCTGAACATGCACCGCCGCACATTGCAGCGGATTTTGGCGAAGCGCAGCCCGCGTTAAGATCGAACCTAAGCTGGCATTCTCCCTTCTCTGGATGTGGAAACTCAAACAAGCGCACTATTTCGGAAGGTATTGGCAAGGGCTGCTGATACCCTTCCTCTTGTTTGCTGTTGAACGAGGAGTTTCCAAAGATGTCTGCACTAACATTTTCCCACATCGGAATAACCGTTCCGGACCTTGAAAAAGCGGTCGAGTTCTACTCCAAGGCCTTTGGGCTTTATGTCCTCATGGAACCCACCGAAGTGCTGCATGACGACAGCGCCATAGGCCAGATGTGTGACGATGTTTTTGGTGAAGGCTGGGGTTCATTCCGCATTGCCCACCTGTCGATGGGGGATGGAACCGGCATTGAACTCTTTGAGTTTCCGAACACGATCGAAGAGGAACGGCCGTTTGAGTATTGGCGTCGCGGTCTTTTTCATTTCTGCGTGCAAGACGCCAATCTGGAAGAGCGGGTTAAGATCATAGAAGAGTTAGGCGGAAAACAACGCATGAGCCAGATCCGAAAATACTATCCTGGCGAAAAGCCTTATCGAATGGTCTACATGGAAGACCCGTTTGGGAACGTATTTGAACTTTATAGCCACTCGTACGAACTGACTTATTCGGCGGGCGCGTACGTATAGGTTTGTCGGCGGCCGCACAGACGGCTGCATATCAAATAACAAGAAAAAGTGATATGTGAATACCGCCCAATTGCGGAGGGCGGCATGAATAATCTTTCGACGGCATTTCGGCGGGCACTGTCAAATTACGCCAACTTCCACGGTCGCGCTTCGCGCGCGACCTTTTGGTGGTGGGTCCTGGCCGTATTTCTTGTTCTTTTGGTGACGCGAATTGTCGATGGTGCATTGATCGCGCCGATGCTTGGATTTGGCGCGTTTGAACCGAGCGCGGGCCAGCCGCTCTCAGTTTTGGTGTCACTTGGGCTGTTGCTTCCCAATGTGGCGATCGGGGCCAGACGTTTGCACGACATCGGGCGAACCGCTTGGTGGTTATTGATTGCCTTCATTCCGCTGATCGGAACCTTGGTTTTGATCTACTTCTACATTCAGCCAAGCGAGAGTGGTTTAAACCAGTTTGGAGAACCTGACACTTTCCCTTGAAGTTCCAGGTGGAATACGGGGATTTGGGCTACAGTTTCTTTAAAAGTTCCTCGTGACGCGCAGAATACGCCCGCCGAACCTCAACCGCCGGGCGCAACCGGATTTCCAAACCTTCTATGACCGCCCTATCCGGTCGCCCAAAGAACTTGGTCGCCTCAGCCTCGGAAAACCCCGCGATCTGGGTTGCCTCCATCCAGGCGCTGATCTTGTCGGCCTTTTTGATCTGCCGTTTCACTGTTTTCGGCACCTCGGCAGGCAGGCCGAACCGGATGTGGATGGCCGCAGCCAGTCGATCATCCAGCGCGCCGTAATCCGGACCCACGGCGGATTTCACCGGGGAAATCATGTCTCCGATCACATATTCGGGCGCATCATGTAACAAAGCAGCCAGCCGCCATTTTGCCGGTGCCTTGGGGACAATCCGGCCAAAAAGCTCTTCGACCAACAGCGAATGTTCGGCCACGGAATAGGCGAAATCTCCGTCCGTCTGCCCGTTCCAGCGGGCCACAAACGCAAGTCCGTGGGCGATATCTTCGATTTCGATGTCCACGGGCGTCGGATCCAGCAGATCCAGACGCCGACCTGACAGCATTCTCTGCCATGCCCGGGGTTGTGTTGCCATAATACCATACCTCTCGCGACCCGCCGCGATTGCGCCTCATTTTTAGGGTATGATGTACCTGTCTGGATCACTGGCTGCCAACGTTTTCTTGAGCATTCGTGCTTTGAAGGAATGACAGTCAATCCCGACATAAAGAACTGAGGGGGGCACGCGCTCCTCCCGGTGTGCCCCTCTCGTAGCGAAACCCGTAACGAAAGGAGGTTGTCATGTTCAAGCGATTGTTCTCAATAGCCCTGACATTCGGCATGGCCGCGACAGCGCCGCCGGTGTTGGCCCAAAGCTGCGCAGTGCGCGAACACGTGATTTCCAATCTGCAGGACAAATATGCCGAGGAACTCGCCTTTGGCGGTTTGCAGAAATCGCGCGGTGCGCAATCGGTCATGGAGGTCTGGACCTCAAAGGAAACAGGCAGCTATACCGTTCTGGTGACACAGGCCAATGGCATTACCTGTATTGTCGCCGTTGGCACAGATTTCTTCGAGGCGATCCCGATTATCAAGCCTGAGGGTACGCCAAGCTGATTTTGACGGCATAACTCCCTGTTTCCGGCTATCCAAGTTGCCACCTGCATAAAGGAATGCTAGGGCACTCCGGTTCGTGATTTACCGGAGTGGAGTACCTGATGGCCGGGGACTATATCGTCAAAGACATTTCATTGGCCGGGTTTGGCCGCAAGGAGCTGGATATTGCCGAAACCGAGATGCCGGGCCTGATGGCCTTGCGTGCGGAATATGGCGAAGCCAAGCCGCTGAACGGTGCGCGCATTGTCGGTTCGCTGCACATGACCATTCAGACCGGCGTTTTGATCGAAACGTTGGTTGCGCTGGGCGCCGATGTGCGCTGGGCATCGTGCAACATCTTCTCGACCCAGGATCACGCAGCCGCCGCGATTGCCGAGGCGGGTATACCCGTCTTCGCCATCAAGGGGCAGACACTGGAAGAGCACTGGGATTATCTGGACAAATCCTTCCTGTTCGAAGATGGCCCCAACATGATCCTGGACGATGGCGGCGATGCGACGCTGTACATCCTGCTGGGTGCCCGTGCCGAAGCGGGTGAGGACATCATCCCTGTGCCGTCTTCCGAAGAGGAAGAGGTGATCAAGAAGCAGATCGCCAAGCGCATGGCCGCAAGCCCGGGCTGGTTTACCAAGATGCGCGACCAGATCCAGGGCGTGTCCGAAGAAACCACCACCGGCGTGAATCGCCTGTATCAGCTGGTGAAAGACGGCCATCTGCCGTTCCCGGCGATCAACGTGAACGACTCGGTCACCAAGTCGAAGTTCGACAACAAATATGGCTGCAAGGAATCGCTGGTCGACGGCATTCGCCGCGCCACCGACACCATGATGGCCGGCAAGGTCGCCGTGGTCTGCGGATATGGCGACGTAGGCAAAGGTTCGGCGGCTTCGCTGCGCGGTGCAGGCGCCCGAGTGAAAGTCACCGAAGTTGATCCGATCTGCGCGCTGCAGGCCGCCATGGACGGGTTTGAAGTGACCCTGCTGGAAGACGAAGTTGCATCGGCAGATATCTTCATCACCACCACCGGCAACAAGGACGTGATCCGCATCGAGCATATGCGCGAGATGAAGGACATGGCCATCGTCGGCAACATCGGCCACTTCGACAACGAAATTCAGGTGGCCAGCCTGAAAAACCACAAGTGGACCAACATCAAAGAACAGGTGGACATGATCGAGATGCCCTCGGGCAACCGTCTCATCCTGCTGTCCGAAGGTCGCCTGCTGAACCTCGGCAATGCCACCGGCCACCCGTCTTTCGTGATGTCGGCCTCGTTCACCAACCAGGTTCTGGCGCAGATCGAACTGTTCACCAAGGGTGACCAATACAAAAACGAAGTCTACATCCTGCCCAAGCATCTGGACGAGAAAGTTGCGCGCCTGCATCTGGACCGGATCGGTGTGAAGCTGACCCAGATGGACAGCGAGCAGGCGGCGTATATCGGCGTAAAGCCGGAAGGCCCCTACAAGCCCGAGCATTACCGCTACTGATTGCGGCGAAACTCAGGAAAACGGCGGTCGATCCGGCCGCCGTCTTTTGTTTCAGCGTAGTGGCGGCATGAAATCTCCGCGACCCTGCGGTGTGAAATCCAGGATGTTCCAAAGCGGCCATGCCGCATCTATGTGCCGCGGATGCCAGTCGCTGGGCTCAAAGAACAGCTCGGATCCCCAAAAATGATGAATTCCGTCCTGATCCCGTTGAAACACGTTCAGGATCGGCAGTTGATTACCGTCTTCCGTTTCAGCCAGATAGTCACGCTGGTATCCCGTACCAAGCGCTGAAAACAAGGGCAGGTCATTCCAGCCCATCTGCGTCTTTAACGCTGCCAGCTTCTGAGGCGTATTCTCGGCTACGACCAGAATCGATATTTTCCTTCGGATATGGGTGACTTGCCCGTTCAGCCCATCCAGAAATGCCGAACACATCGGGCAAGGGCTGGTGGCATTCGGCCCGTACATCAGAGAATAGATGGCAAGTGTGTCATGTTCCCCAAACAATGAAGACATCTTCGCGGCTTCACCGTCCAGCGACCTGAACGCATAGTCGTCTGGTACTTGCCCGCCTTTTGGCAGGCTGCGACGCATGGCTGCGACGGATTCGATTTGCGCTCTTAGCTCGGTTTCAGCCATCAACAAAGCATTCCTGGCATTGCGATATTCGGGACTTTCGTTTGGCAGGGATACGGTCATTGTTACCTCCGCTTTCATTATTTAACATATATGTTAAATTAAAGCTGCATTTCGATCAACCCCTGCTCATCCAATGGCGTTTACCTTAGGGGGGAAAGCGCGGTTTTTTTCCCTTTGTGCAAATCTCCACGCCCGCTACCGTATGTGCTGTGCTGAATGGACAGGACATGAACATCTAACAGGAGACGAAAATGGGAAAACGCGACGACCTGATCGCCAAGTATGCCGATGACCTGAAATCCAAATGCGGCATGGACCCGGACATGGACCTGCTGACCAAGGTTACGATTGGATGTGGTCCCGCCATTTATGACGCAGACGCCGCGACCGTGGCTGCCAGCCAGGAAAGCGAGCTGGAAACAGTCAAAAACAATTTCCTGATCAAGAAACTTGGCCTGCCCGATGGTCCGGAACTGATGGAAGCGATCAACAAGGCCATGGAAACCTATGGCATGTCCGAGCGCAACAAATACCGTGCTGTCGTCTATTACATGCTGACCAAGCATTTCGGCAAAGAGTCGGTCTACGGCTGATCCCGGATTCCGAATCTGATTGCGCCTGAACGGGAATCGACACCCGCTGATCTTACGGCGGGTGTGCATAGTTTTACTTATATTCTAAACACTTGATTGTTGAACGACCTGCAAGAAACCGGGTAGGTTCAGTTCAGGACCAGGACGGTCAGAGCCAAGAATTCTATACACGTGTGGTGAGTTGGGAGCACGTGGGGTAGGGAAGGTTCTGCATCGTCGGAACCTTCCCGCATATTTCAGTTTGCGCCGCCTAACAGACGGGCGATGAACTGGTCAAATCTGGTTTGTTTTTCGTCGCCGTCGCTTTTGCTGCTACCGCCGCCACGTCCAGCCAGATACACCTCAATGCGTCCGGGCCTGGTTTTCACGTTGGAATCCGTAAAGTCTCGGGAAATTGCACCCAAGGCTTTCGCAGTCAGTGCCGCCATTTCCGCATCGTTCGGGTGATAGAACCGAACCTGGGTTTCCTTGACCGAATATCCCACCCGGGCTGACGCCACCACATTGGCTTCACCGTCGGCCAGAACTTTCAGCGCCACGTTTCGCGCATCCTCTGACACTCGGGTCGGCACAATCAGCGCGACCTCGATATCCAGTTCAGGTCTTGAATCAGGCAGTACTTCATCGGGCAATGCAGGCTCGGCAATCGTGCTGACTGGCGGATCAGGGTTCAACGCCACCAAGCTGACCTGCGGTTCATCGGGCAGGTTTTCAACCTCTGCTTTTGCGACTTCCGCATCATCGATAACTGCGTCTGGGGCTGCTGCATCTTCTGCAACTGCATCTTGAACCACTGGGTCTTCAACAACTGCGTCTTGGATAACTGCGGCATCTACAATGGCGTCTTCGACGACCGGGGTTTCGACCACGACTGCTTCGACTTGATCGGTCGGGGGACTCTGGTCTTCCTGAGGCGCAGGCACGCTTTGCGCTTCTTCAGACAGGGCAGACAACTTGGGATCCGGCTGTGCAACACTGTTGGAAAAGGCAGGGCTCCCTCGTTGAAGGGGCATCAGTTCCGCCCCGGGAAGGTTGATGCTGGCCACTTGGCTTCGCGGGTACACCTTTTTTCGGGAGGCCGGCGGTTCAGTTGCAATAGTGTCCGGTGCGGCAATCCTGACCGGAGGCTCATTCTCGCGGGCAGCAACCTCAGCAGGTAGTTCAGGATCGCCCAGCGCCGCGTCCAGAATGGCTTCATCTTCAGCGGCCTGAGACCATTTGGTGGTGACCTTGGCGCCGCCCCATTGCAGGGCCGCGCCGCATGTCATTGCGATAAGCACAACAAGCAGGAGCCTTGTCGTGCCGCGATTGCGTTTCTTATTTGGTCGAATTTCAGGATGAACAGGTTCAGGAACCGCTGGATCGGGCGCAGGTTCCGGGATCGCCTGCACAGTATCCTTTGATCGTGCGACAGCTGGAATTTTGGCTACGCCATTCCCGGGGGCTGACCCATTCGTACGCGCCAGCGCCTTTCGCCGCTGCTTTCGCGCCTCTTCAAGTCGCGCCTCCCAATTTTTTGGGTTTCGCGGCTTGGACTTCCCAGTACTGCCTCTGGCGTCAGACATGGGCTCAGACTTTCGAACAAGATCAAACTATGAACAAACAACACCAGAAATTAAGGTATCGCCAAAACCACAACCGAGATGCCCCCAACAGGCGAATTCCATTGGGTTATAGCATTTTAGAGGTCGCTTGAGAAGGTTTAGGCCCAAGACGCGTTTCAATCAGGGCGGGTTTGCCCCAACGCGCAAATGGCGTCCCATTCCGATTCCGTGACCGGTTGCACGGAAAGTCGGGAGTTTTTGACCAAAACCATTTCGGCCAGACGCTCATCCGACTTGATCCGTTCCAGAGTGACTGCAGTCTCGAAAGGGCGAACGGTTTTGATATCTACGCATTCCCACCGGTCGTCATCCGTCGTGCTATCGGGGTGCGCCTCGGCACAGACTTCGACGATGCCGACAATGGCCTTTTCCTTCTGTGAATGATAGAAAAAGCCGCGATCGCCTAAGGCCATCTGACGCATGAAATTGCGGGCCTGGTAGTTGCGCACGCCGTCCCATTCCTCGCCCGTCTCGCCCTTGGCGACCTGTTGATCCCAGCTCCAGGTGGAAGGTTCGGATTTGAACAGCCAATACGCCATCAGCCAATGACCTTCTTCCAGGGAACCAGTTCGACCGATTTGAACAACCCGGCTTTGGCATAGGGGTCGTTGTCGGCCCAGCTTTGCGCGGCCGCCAGATCTTCAACTTCCAGAATGATCAGCGAACCAATCATCGCGTCGCCGTTCAGAAGCGGACCGGCCTGTGCCACAACGCCGGTTTCTTCGATATAGGCCAGGTGCGCACTACGATTGTCCAGCCGCGTTTGCAGCGCCCCGTCCTTGTCGCGGGCGATCAGAGCGATCAGCATATTATTCCTCCTTCAAAGGGCGATTGAGCAGCGATTGAATCGCCTTGGTTACACTGTATTCACCATGGCTGAGTTCCGCCACTGTTGTACTGATGGGCATGTCCAGTCCCTCGGCCCGGGCAATGTCGGACATGGCTTTTGCGGTGGCCACACCTTCCACTGTTGTTCCGGGGTCGAAACTTTCGTTTCGACCCAAACTAAGGCCAAAACGATAGTTTCGCGACAACTCGGATGAACATGTCAGGACCAGATCCCCCAATCCCGACAGGCCCATCAAGGTCTCGGGCCGTGCGCCGCGCATGGCCGCGAAGCGCTGCATTTCCGCGAACCCCCGTGTCATCAGCGCCGCGCGAGCACTGTCGCCAAGACCGGCGCCGATACAGGCCCCGCAACCGATGGCCATCACGTTCTTTAGCGCCCCACCCAATTCGGCGCCGATCAGATCAGTTGTCCGATACAGGCGCAGGTTGGTCGTTGTAAGCGCGTGTTGCAGGTGCTGGCCCGGTTCATCCTCATCGCAGGCCAGTGTCAGGGCAGTGGGCAAGCCGCGCGCGATGTCGTCGGCAAAGCTGGGACCGGTCAGCAAAGCGGGTCTTGCATCGCGGGCGGTCTGGCGGATGACCGAAACCGGTCCAAGCCCGGATGTCAGTTCAATCCCCTTGCAGCAGGCCACAAGCGTCTTGTGCCGCAACAAAGGTGCATGTTCCGTGATGACTGCGCGAAGCTGCTGCATGGGTACGGCCAGCAACAGAACATCGTTGCCGGCAGCGACTTTGATATCCGACGTCACGGCGATATTCGGGCCGAGCTGAATGCCGGGAAGGCGTTTCGCGTTCTCGCGCCCGTCCTGCATGGCCCGCGCCTGATCCTGCGAGTGCGACCAGAGCGTCACAGGCCCATTCCCGGCAAGTGACACGGCCAGCGCTGTACCAAACGCGCCGGAGCCTAGGACCGAAACGCTCATGCTTTGGCGCCTTTCTTGCCGCTTCCCAGCATGGCCGGGCTGGTTTGGTCCAATGGCCACCGCGGGCGGGCGGTCAGGTCCATTCCGTCAAGTGCGCCACTGCGGAACCGTTCCAGCCCGGCATAGGCGATCATGGCCGCGTTGTCCGTGCACAGGTTCATTGGGGGTGCCGTGAACCGGGCGCCGGTTTCCGCGGAAACAGTCTCTAACGCTGCTCGAATTGCCCTGTTGGCCGCCACACCCCCTGCCACTGCAATGACAGGTTCAGATGGCTTTTCGCCGAGATAGTGGGTAATCGCCCGACGGGTCTTTTCCGCCAGAGTATCGACGACGGCCTGTTGGAAGCCCGCGCACAGGTCGGCGCGGTCCTGACGGGTCAAGCCGCCTTTTTCACTTACGATCTGGTCCCGCATGCGCATCAATGCGGTTTTCAGGCCCGAGAATGACAGATCACAGCCCGGACGATCCAGCAAGGGCCGGGGAAAGCGGAACCGGTCCGGGTTGCCCATACGGGCTTCAGCCTCGACCGAGGGGCCGCCGGGTTGCGGCAGTCCCAGCAATCGGGCGGTCTTGTCGAACGCTTCCCCTGGCGCGTCATCGATCGTGCCGCCCAGACGGGTGAAATGCTCCGTGCCATGGGCGATCAAATATTGGCAATGCCCGCCCGACACCAGAAGCATCAGGTAAGGAAATGCAATGCTGTCCGTCAGGCGCGGTGTCAGGGCATGCCCGGCAAGGTGGTTGACCCCAATCAGGGGTATGCCTGTTGCAGCACTCAACCCCTTGGCGCACATGACACCTGAGATTACCCCGCCAATCAGTCCCGGGCCGGCGGTCACCGCAATCGCGTCCATATCGCGAAGGTTCAGGCCGGATTCGTTCAGGGCCTGCGCCACGCAAACATCCAGCTTTTCAGCATGGGCCCGCGCGGCGATTTCCGGCACGACGCCGCCAAAGGCGCTGTGAAGCTCTGTCTGGCCATGCACGACAGAGGACAGGATTTCGGCGCGCGCACCCTCCGTCTGGCGCACCACGGCGGCGGCCGTATCGTCGCAGCTGCTTTCCAGCCCCAGAACGGTAAGTGTTTGCACCATTGGCCTGATCCGTTGCATCATGATTGCAAAGCGGGGTATCACCCTGCGCGGACGCAAACAATCCCAAGGCCGAAGGCGCCGATAGTTGTATTTGTTGATGACCCGCCCTCATGCCGCATCCGAAAGGTTTGTTGCGCAGTTGCCAAACCGCGTCAGATCGCGGGTTCAAGTGATTTACTCCCCGATTCTGGATATCAGGCCGCTTGCCGTTCAGGTTGACACAAAGGGAATGCGCGGGTTGATCTTCACCTCCGCAAACGGGGTCAATGCAGCGGCGTCGCTGGGCGTAACGCGGAACCTTCCCGCCTTTTGCGTCGGTCCCGCAACAACGTCCGCGGCCCTGTCCGCAGGATGGACTGCCCGGATGGCGGGGCAGACGGCAGAGGAATTGATGGGAAATCTGCTGCAAATCAGGCCGCAGACCCCATTGCTGCACATTCGGGGCGAACACAGCCGGGGCAATATCGCCGAGCGGCTGACCGAATCCGGCCTGACCGTGCATGAGCAGCCGGTCTATCAGCAAAAGCTGCTGCCGCTGTCGTCCGAGGCCGAGGAAATTGCGCACAACGATGATCCGGTCATTGCGCCGTTGTTTTCCCCCCGCTCGGCGCGACAATTTGCCGATATCTGGTCCGGTTCTGCCCCTTTATGGCTAGCGGCAATCAGCGAAGCGACGGCTGAACCGCTTTATGCATTGGACTATGCCCGGCTGAAGGTTGCGAAACAACCGACGCCCGGGAAAATGCGGAAAGCCGTGAAAAAGCTTGTGAAACACGCGATGCGGGTTGAGGGAAAAGAGAGCACGGATTAACTTGGTCAGGTCTGTTGTTCAGGATTTTTTGGAATCGATAAGGGGAATGTGACGGTGGCTGGTAAAAAGAAATCCGATCAGGAGCCGGAGAAAGACCCTAAGTCGGAAGATATTGCCGACAACGTCGAAACTGAAGCCACGGATCAACCGGATAGTAAGCCCCTTGACGCGGCTGACCAGCCGAACGACGTAGTTTCCGAAGCCGAAGCCGAAGCCGAAGCCGAAGCCGAAGCCGAAGCCGAAGCCGAAGCCGAAGCCGAAGCCGAAGCCGAAGCCGAAGCCGAAGCCGAAGC